>NZ_CAMFKM010000003.1 GCF_945957355.1 uncultured Reyranella sp.
TCCGTGAAGGCGGCCGCACCGTCGGCGCCGGCGTCGTCACCAAAGTCGTAAAGTAAACGTAACCGTCGCGACAAGGCGAATACCATGGCCATGGACAACACAAACATCCGGATCCGGCTGAAGGCCTTCGATCATCGCGTGCTCGATTCGTCGACCAGCGAGATCGTGAGCACGGCCAAGCGGACGGGCGCGCAGGTGCGCGGGCCCATCCCGCTGCCGACCGGGATCGAGAAGTTCACGGTCAACCGCTCGCCGCACATCGACAAGAAGTCGCGTGAGCAGTTCGAGATCCGCACGCACAAGCGCGTGCTCGATATCGTCGACCCGACGCCGCAGACGGTGGACGCGCTGATGAAGCTCGACCTCGCCTCAGGCGTGGACGTCGAGATCAAGCTCGGCGCCTAGAGCGGACCAGGAAAGAAGGAAGAAGACCATGCGTTGCGGTCTCGTCACCCAGAAGGTCGGCATGACCCGCGTCTTCAATGACGCCGGGGAGCATGTGCCCGTCACCGTTCTGAAGGTGGATCAGCTGCAGGTTGTCGCTGTCCGCTCGGAAGAGAAGGACAAGTACGTCGCCGTGCAGCTCGGCTATGGCAAGGCCAAGGTGAAGAACGTGACCCAGCCGATGCGGGGTCATTTCGCCAAGGCCAAGGTCGAGCCGAAGAAGAAGCTCGTCGAGTTCCGGGTGGCCAAGGATGCCGTCCTCGAAGTCGGCGCCGAGCTGGTGCCCAGCCATTTCGTGCCGGGTCAGTTCGTCGACGTCGTCGGCACCACGATCGGCCGCGGCTTCACCGGCTCGATGGTCCGCTGGAACTTCCACGGCCTCGAAGCGTCCCATGGCGTGTCGGTCTCGCACCGTTCGCATGGTTCGACCGGTAACCGCCAGGATCCCGGCCGTACGTTCCCCGGCAAGAAGATGGCCGGCCACTACGGCAGCGAGCGCGTGACCACGCAGAACCTGAAGGTCGTCGCCGTCGACGACGAGAAGGGCCTGCTGCTGGTGTCCGGTGCCGTTCCCGGCCCGGCCAACGGCTACATCATCGTCAAGGACGCCTCCAAGCGCGCCCGTCACAAGGACGCTCCGTACCCGGCCGGCCTGCGCAAGGCTGCTGCCGAGGCGGCGGCTCCGGCGGCTGATGCCGCTCCGCAGGCTTAAGGATCAGGTCATGAAGATCGCGGTCAAGACCATCGAAGGCGGCAGCGCCGGCGAGATCGATCTCGCCGACGCCGTGTTCGCCGTCCCCGTCCGTAAGGACATCCTGCAGCGCTGCGTGGTGTGGCAGCTCTCGCGCCGCCAGCAGGGCACGCACAAGAGCAAGGGGCGCGCCGAAGTCACGGCGACGGCCAAGAAGATGTACGCCCAGAAGGGCACGGGTCGCGCCCGTCATGGCAACGAGGCGGCCCCGCAATTCCGGGGCGGCGGCAAGGCCTTCGGTCCGGTCGTGCGCAGCCATGCCAGCGACCTGCCGAAGAAGGTCCGCAAGCTCGCGCTGCGTACCGCGCTGTCGGCCAAGGCGGCCGAGGGCAAGCTGATCGTGGTCGATGCGGCTGCGTTGGCCGAGCCGAAGACTGCACAGCTCAAGGGTCACTTCGGTGCCCTGGGCGTCACCAGCGCCCTGGTGATTGGCGGTGCCGAGATCGACACTAACTTCGCCCGCGCTGCGGCCAACATTGCCCATGTCGATGTGCTGCCGCAGCAGGGCGCAAACGTCTACGACATCCTGCGCCGCGACACGCTGGTGCTCACCAAGGATGCCGTGAAGCACCTCGAGGAGCGTCTGCAATGAGCGCCAAGCGCTACATCCCGCAAACCGTCTCGCGCTCGCGCATGTACGAAGTGATTCGTGCGCCGCTGATCACCGAGAAGACGACCAACGGCTCGGAGCACAGCCAGGTGACCTTCAAGGTCGCCGCCGATGCCACCAAGCCGGAGATCAAGCAGGCCATCGAGGGTCTGTTCAAGGTCAAGGTCAAGGCGGTCAACACCGTCACGGTCAAGGGCAAGAGCAAGGTTTTCCGCGGCCGCCCCGGCCTGCGGAGCGACTGGAAGAAGGCGATCGTCTCGCTGGTCGAGGGTCACAAGATCGACGTGACCACGGGCCTGTAGGACGGGAGACAGAACAATGGCCTTGAAGACATACAAGCCGATCACGCCGTCGCTGCGACAGCTGGTCATCGTCGACCGTACCGGCCTCTGGAAGGGCAAGCCGGTAAAGGAACTGACGCGCGGCAAGAGCAACACCGGCGGCCGTAACAACCACGGCCACATCACCAGCCACCACATGGGTGGCGGTCACAAGCGTCGCCTGCGTCTCGTTGACTTCAAGCGCCGCAAGTTCGACGTCGTCGCGACGGTGGAGCGCCTGGAGTACGATCCGAATCGGTCGGCCTTCATCGCCCTGGTCAAGTACGCCGACGGGGAGCTGTCCTACATCCTTGCGCCGCAGCGCCTGAAGGCGGGCGACGAGGTCGTCTCGGGCGAGCGCGTCGACATCAAGCCGGGCAACGCCATGCCGCTCGCCAACATGCCGGTCGGCACGATCGTGCATAACGTCGAGCTGAAGAAGGGCCGCGGAGGCCAGCTGGCCCGTTCGGCCGGCAACTACGCCCAGCTCGTCGGCAAGGACGCGGGTTATGCCCAGATCAAGCTGAGTTCGGGCGAGCTGCGCCTGGTGCCGGGCGAGTGCCTGGCCACCGTCGGCGCGGTGTCGAACCCCGACAACCAGAACATCGTCATCGGCAAGGCTGGCCGCCAGCGCTGGCTCGGCCGCCGTCCGACCGTCCGCGGCGTCGTCATGAACCCGGTCGATCACCCGCACGGCGGCGGCGAAGGCCGCACCTCGGGTGGCCGTCATCCGGTGACGCCGTGGGGCAAGCCGACCAAGGGTAAGAAGACACGCAAGAACAAGGCGACGGACAAGATGATTATCCGCCGCCGGCATGCGACGCGCTAGGAGATAGACAGTGGCACGCTCCGTATGGAAGGGCCCCTTCGTTGAAGGCAGCCTGATCAAGAAGGCCGAGAAGTCGCGCGGCAACATCCGCAGCGAGGTGATCAAGACTTGGTCGCGTCGCTCGACGATCCTGCCGCAGTTCGTCGGCCTGACGTTCGGCGTCTACAACGGCAAGAAGTTCATCCCGGTGGCCGTCACCGAGGAAATGGTCGGTCACAAGCTCGGCGAATTCTCGCCGACCCGCACCTTCACCGGCCATGCCGGTGACAAGAAAGTGTCGAAGGATTAACGCGCGATGAGCAAGCCATCCGCTCCCCGCCGTGAGGCGGACAACGAAGCCAAGGCTGTCCTGCGCGCCGTGCGCATCAGCCCGCGTAAGCTCGACCTCGTGGCCGCCACGATCCGTGGCAAGAAGGCCGCGACCGCGGTGAACGAACTCACCTTCTCCAAGAAGCGCATCGCCCGCGACGTGAAGAAGGCGCTGAATTCGGCCATCGCGAATGCCGAGAACAACCACAACCTCGATGTCGACCGTCTCGTGGTCGCCGAGGCGTCGGTTGGCAAGGGCCTGGTCATGAAGCGTTTCCAGACGCGCGGCCGCGGCCGGGCGGCCGGCATCGTCAAGCCGTTCGCTCATCTCACCATCGTGGTGCGTGAGCGCGCCGAGGCGGAGGACAAGTAATGGGTCAGAAGGTCAACCCGATCGGCCTGCGGCTCGGTATCAACCGGACCTGGGACTCTCGCTGGTACGCCGAGGGCGGTGAATACTCGAAGATGCTCCATGAGGACATCCACATCCGCAAGGTGCTGCGCGAGCGGCTGGCCCAGGCGGGTGTCGCAAAGATCATCATCGAGCGTCCGGCCAAGCGCGCCCGCGTCACGATCCACACCGCCCGCCCGGGCGTGGTGATCGGCAAGAAGGGCGCCGACATCGAGAAGCTGCGTGGCGACCTCGCCAAGATGACGAAGGGCGAAGTGGCCCTGAACATCGTCGAGATCCGCAAGCCCGAGGTCGATGCGACGCTGATCGCCGAGAACATCGCCCAGCAGCTCGAGCGTCGCGTCGCGTTCCGCCGCGCCATGAAGCGTGCCGTGCAGTCGGCGATGCGCCTGGGCGCCCTCGGCATCCGCATCAACTGCTCGGGTCGTCTCGGCGGTTCGGAAATCGCCCGCATGGAATGGTACCGCGAAGGTCGCGTGCCGCTGCACACGCTGCGCGCCGACATCGACTACGGCACCGCGACGGCATTCACCACCTTCGGCACCTGCGGCGTGAAGGTCTGGGTGTTCAAGGGCGAAATCATGGCGCACGACCCGATGGCGCACGACAAGCGCGCCGAGGAGGCCGCGCCGCAACGGACGCCGGCGCGTGTCGAGCGCTCCGAGCAGAGGGACGCGTAATCCACCATGCTGCAACCCAAGCGCACCAAGTACCGCAAGGCCTTCAAGGGCCGTATCAGCGGCGCTGCCAAGGGCGGCTTTAACCTCGACTTCGGCTCCTACGGGCTGAAGGCGATGGAGCCGGACCGCCTGACGGCGCGCCAGATCGAGGCGGCCCGCCGCGCCATCACGCGTCACATGAAGCGTGCCGGCCGCGTCTGGATCCGCGTGTTTCCGGACGTGCCGGTGTCGAAGAAGCCGGCGGAAGTCCGCATGGGCTCCGGCAAGGGCGCGCCCGAATTCTGGGCGGCGCGCGTGAAGCCGGGCCGCATCCTGTTCGAGCTCGAGGGCGTGTCCGGCACGATCGCCAAGGAAGCCCTGGCGCTTGGCGCGGCCAAGCTGCCCATCAAGACCCGCTTCGTTTCCCGCGTCGGCGCCGAAGGCTGAGGGAGAAGGACATGAAGGCCACCGATCTGCGCCCCAAGACCAAGGACGAGCTGAAGAACGAGCTCGGCAACCTTCGCAAGGAGGCGTTCAACCTGCGCTTCCAGAAGGCTGGGGGCCAGCTGCAGAAGACTTCCCGCGCGCGCCAGGTTCGTCGCGACATCGCCCGCATCAAGACGGTGCTGGGCGAAAAGGCCGCCGGTTAAGGAGCACGAAATGCCGAAGCGTATCCTGGAAGGCGTCATCGTCAGCGACAAGATGGACAAGACCATCGTCGTTAAGGTCGAGCGGCGCGTTCAGCACCCGATCTACAAGAAGTTCATTCGCAAGTCGAAGAAGTACCACGCGCACGACGAAGGCAATGCCTGCAAGGGCAAGGTCGGTGAGATCGTTCGCATCCGCGAGTGCCGCCCGCTGTCCAAGACCAAGAGCTGGGAAGTTCTGGTCGAAGGCGCCAAGGCTTAAGCGGTCGGAGCATAAGTCATGATTCAAATGCGAACCAACCTCGAGGTCGCCGACAATTCGGGCGCCCGTCGAGTCCAGTGCATCAAGGTACTGGGGGGCTCACGCCGCAAGTACGCCAGCGTCGGCGACGTGATCGTCGTTTCGATCAAGGAAGCCATTCCGCGCGGCAAGGTGAAGAAGGGCGAGGTGCATCGCGCCGTCGTCGTCCGCACTTCGTTCGCTCTGCGCCGCCCCGACGGCAGCGCCATCCGTTTCGACCGCAACGCCGCCGTGCTCATCAGCAAGCAGGACGAGCCGATCGGCACTCGTATCTTCGGACCGGTGACGCGCGAGCTGCGCGCCAAGAAGTTCATGAAGATCATCTCGCTTGCGCCTGAGGTGCTCTAGCCATGGCAACGAAACTCAAGATCAAGAAGGGCGACCGGGTGAAGGTCATCACCGGTGGCAGCAAGGGCAAGGTGGGCGACGTCCTCCGCGTTCTTCCCAAGGAGAACAGGGTAGTCGTTTCCGGCGTGAACATGATCAAGCGCCACACCAAGCCGAGCCGTGCGGAAGCCGGCGGTATCATCGAACGCGAGGCCACGATCCACGTCTCCAACGTGGCCCTGCTGGATCCCAAATCGGACAAGCCGACGAAGGTCGGGTTCCGGTTCCTGGAAGACGGCCGCAAGGTGCGCGTTGCGCGCGCCTCCGGCGAGACCATCGACCGTTAGGAGAACGGGCCATGCCCGCGCGTCTGCAAGAGCACTACACAAAGACCGTGCGCGAAGCGCTCACGAAGGAGTTCTCCTACCAGAACCCCTTCGAGGTGCCGAAGCTCGATAAGATCGTCATCAACATGGGCGTCGGCGAGGCGGTCAACGACCGCAAGGCCGTCGACGGTGCCGTGGCCGACCTGACGGCGATCACCGGCCAGAAGCCGGTGATCACCCGGTCGCGCAAGTCGATCGCGACGTTCAAGTTGCGTGAAGGCATGGCGATCGGCGCCAAGGTCACGCTGCGCCGCGACCGGATGTACGAATTCATCGATCGCCTGATCAACATCGCCCTGCCGCGCGTCCGCGATTTCCGCGGCCTGAACGGCAAGTCGTTCGACGGCAATGGCAACTACGCCATGGGCCTGAAGGAGCAGATCGTGTTCCCCGAGATCGACTACGACAAGGTCGACCAGGTGCGCGGTATGGACATCATCATCTGCACGTCGGCGAAGACGGACGCGGAAGCCAGGTCGCTTCTCCGCGCTTTCAACTTCCCGTTCGTGAACTGAGGCCGGAGAAACACATGGCCAAGACGAGTTCGGTCGAGAAGAACAACCGGCGCGCAAAGATGGCGAAGCAATTCGCTGCCAAGCGCGCCAAGCTGAAGGCGATGGCCGTCGACGACAAGTTGACGCCGGAAGAGCGCTTCGGGGCCCGCCTCAAGCTGGCCGACCTGCCGCGCAATTCCTCGCCGACGCGCATTCGCAACCGGTGCGAACTCACGGGCCGTCCGCGGGCCGTGTACCGCAAGTTCAAGCTGTCGCGCGTTGCGCTGCGTCAGCTGGCGTCGCTGGGCGCTCTGCCCGGCGTCGTGAAGTCGAGCTGGTAAACGGGGACCGTAGACCATGGCGATGACAGATCCCGTCGGCGATTTGCTGACCCGCATCCGCAACGGCCAGTCGGCGCGCCTCGACAGCGTGACCGCCCCGGCTTCGCGGCTCCGGTCGAGTGTTCTCGATGTGCTCCAGCGTGAGGGTTATATCCGCGGCTGGTTCGAGGAAGAACTGCGCCCCGGCGTCAGGGAGCTCCGCATCGAGCTCAAGTATGACAACGGCCGTCCGGTCATAAAGGAGATCAAGCGCGTCTCCACCCCGGGCCGTCGCGTCTACTCCAAGATCCGCGAGCTGCCGCGCCACTTCAATGGTCTCGGCATCTCGATCCTGTCCACGCCGCGCGGTGTCATGTCCGACGCCGAGGCGCGGGCCGCCAATGTCGGCGGCGAAGTCATCTGCAAGGTGTTCTGACCATGTCGCGCGTCGGCAAAAATCCGGTCGCCATCCCGGCCGGTGTCACCATCGAGCTCAAAGGCCAGCACCTCAAGGCCAAGGGCAAGCGGGGCGAACTCGAACTCACGGTCCATGACGACGTCACCGTCGCCAAGGAGGCCGAGGGTCTCGTCTTCAAGCCGCGCAACGACAGCCGCCGCGCCCGCATGCAGTGGGGCACGGCGCGCAACCTGGCGAGCAACGTCGTCCGCGGCGTGTCCGACGGGTTCACCATCAACCTCGAGATCAACGGCGTCGGTTACCGCGCCGCGGCCGATGCCAAGATGCTGAAGATGCAGCTCGGCTTCAGCCACGATGTCGAGATCCCCATTCCGGCCGGCATCCAGATCAAGGCGGTCAAGCCGACCGAGATCGAGATTTCGGGCTCCGATCGTCAGCGCGTCGGCCAGATTGCGGCGGAAATCCGCAGCCTGCGTCCGCCCGAGCCCTACAAGGGCAAGGGCATCAAGTACTCGACCGAGACGATCCGGCGCAAGGAAGGCAAGAAGAAGTAGAGGCGAGAGAATCATGTCCGACCGCAATGCTCTTTTCGCCCGTCGCCAGCGGCGCACGCGCTACGCGCTGCGCCAGGCCAGCAACGGCCGCCCGCGCCTCAGCGTCTTCCGCTCGGGCAAGCACATCTACGCCCAGGTCATCGACGACCGCCAGGGCGTGACCCTGGCTGCCGCGTCGACGCTGGACAAGGATGTCCGGGGCTCGCTCAAGACCGGCGCCGACAAGGGCGCCGCTGCCGAAGTCGGCAAGCTGATCGCCGCCCGTGCCGTCGCGGCCGGGGTCAAGGAAGTCATCTTCGACCGCGGTGGCTACACGTATCACGGCCGCGTTGCTGCGCTGGCCAATGCCGCCCGTGAGGGCGGCCTGTCGTTCTGATCGGGAGTTAGACCATGGCTCGTTCACCCGGTGGTTCCGGCCGTTCCCCGCGCGATCGCGATCGGCCCCGTGACCGCGACCGCGACGAGGAAAATGAACTGACCGACAAGCTGGTCACGATCAATCGCGTCGCGAAGGTCGTGAAGGGAGGTCGACGCTTCGCCTTTGCCGCCATCGTCGTCGTTGGCGACCAGCGTGGCCGCGTCGGTCATGGCGCCGGCAAGGCGCGCGAAGTCCCCGAGGCGATCCGCAAGGCGACGGAAGCGGCCAAGCGCGGCCTGATCCGCGTGCCGCTGCGCGACGGCCGCACGCTGCATCACGATGTGAAGGGGCGCTTCGGCGCCGGCAAGGTGACGCTGCGCGCCGCCCCGGCCGGTACCGGCATCATCGCCGGCGGTCCGATGCGCGCCATCTTCGAGACGTTGGGTATCAAGGACATCGTCGCCAAGTCGGTCGGCACGTCCAACCCGCACAACATGATCAAGGCAACCTTTAAGGCCCTGGATCAGCTCAACTCGCCGCGCATGGTCGCGACGCGTCGCGGCAAGAAGGTCGGTGACCTGCTCGGCCGCCGCGACGAGACCACCGCCGAGGCGGCGGCTTAAGGAACCGGACCATGGCCCAGGGCAAGACCATCAAGATCACGCAGACCGGCAGCCATATCGGCCGCACGGACGATCAGCGCGCGACGCTGATCGGCCTGGGTCTGAACAAGCGTCATCGCACCCGCGAACTCGTGGATAGCCCCGAGGTTCGCGGCATGATCAACAAGGTGCGCCATCTCGTGCGCGTCGAAGAGGAAGCCCGCTAGGCCCCGTAGGCCGCGGCGCAGAGGTAGAAGACCATGAGACTGAACCAGATCTCCGACAATCCGGGCGCCCGCAAGGGGCGCATGCGCGTCGGCCGCGGTATCGGCTCCGGCAAGGGCAAGACCGCGGGCCGCGGCGTCAAGGGCCAGAAGTCGCGTACCGGCGTGGCCATCAAGGGCTTCGAGGGCGGCCAGATGCCGCTCTACCGCCGTATCCCGAAGCGCGGTTTCCGTCCGCCGCACCAGAAGACCTACCAGGTCGTCAATCTCGGTACGCTGCAGAAGGCGATCGACGACAAGAAGCTCGACGCGGCCAAGGTGATTGACGCCGAGGCGATGCTGGCGGCTGGCCTGTTCAAGAACGCCGCGGATGGTGTCCGCCTCCTTGGCAAGGGCGAGCTCAAGGCCAAGATCGAAGTGAAGGTTGCGGGCGCCTCGGCGTCGGCGATCGCCGCAGTCGAGAAGGCAGGCGGCAAGGTCGAGCTGCCGCCCAAGCCCGTGGCCGAAGCGGCCTGAGCCGGACGGCGTCAACGGGGGCGTCGCTTCCCCCTGGTGTCGTTCACGCGTGAGGTTTCATGGCATCCGCCGCCGAGCAACTTGCATCCAACCTGAACTGGGGTTCGATCGGTAGGGCGACCGAGCTGAAGAAGCGGCTGTGGTTCACCGTGGCCGCGCTCGTCGTCTTCCGCATTGGCGCCTACATTCCGGTCCCCGGCGTCGATCCGGCGGCTCTGGCCGAGATTTTCAAGCAGAATTCCGGCGGCATCGCCGGTTTGCTTGACGTGTTCTCGGGCGGCTCGATCGGCCGCATGTCGGTGCTGGCGCTCAGCATCATGCCGTACATCTCGGCCTCCATCATCATGCAGATCCTGACGACGGTGGTGCCGTCGCTCGAGGCGCTGAAGAAGGAAGGTGAGGCGGGTCGAAAGAAGATCAACCAGTACACGCGCTACGGCACGGTGATCCTTGCGACCTTCCAGGCGTATGGAATCGCGGTCGGACTGGAGAGTCAGGTCGCCGCGGCCGGTCCTGTCGTGATCGATCCCGGCATCTTCTTCCGCTTCGTCACCATCGTGACCTTGGTCGGCGGCACACTGTTCCTGATGTGGCTGGGCGAGCAGATCACGGCGCGCGGCGTCGGCAACGGCGTGTCCCTGATCATCTTCGCCGGTATCGTTGCTGCCCTGCCGGATGCGCTGGTGCAGACCCTCGAACTCGGCCGTACCGGCGCCCTGTCGGCGCTGTTCATCATCGCACTGGTGATCGGCATCGTGCTGGTCGTGGCGGTCGTCGTCTTTGTCGAGACCGCGCAGAGGCGGATCGTCGTTCAGTATCCCAAACGCCAGGTCGGCAACCGCATGTATGGCGGCGAAGCTTCGCACCTGCCGCTGAAGATCAACACGGCCGGCGTCATCCCGCCGATCTTCGCGTCCTCCCTGCTGCTGTTCCCGGCTACCATCGCGTCGTTCCAGGGCGCCGGCGAGCCGGGCTGGATCCAGTGGTTCTCGACCTATCTCGGCCATGGCCAGCCGGCTTACCTGATCGCCTATATCGCGCTGATCGTGTTCTTCTGCTTCTTCTACACCACCGTCGTCTTCAATCCGGCCGACACGGCCGACAACCTGAAGAAGAACGGCGGCTTCATTCCGGGCATTCGCCCGGGCAAGAATACGGCTGAGTACCTCGAGTACATCCTGAACCGGCTGACGGTGATCGGTGCGCTCTACCTCTCGGCGGTCTGTATCCTGCCCGAGCTGCTGATCGCCCGCGGCGGCGTGCCCTTCTACTTCGGCGGCACCAGCCTCCTGATCGTTGTCTCCGTCACTCTCGATACGGTGACGCAGGTGCAGGCGCACCTGCTCGCCCACCAATATGAGGGCCTCATCAAGAAGGCCCGACTGCGGGGCAAGGGCCGATGAACATCATCCTTCTGGGACCGCCGGGCGCCGGCAAGGGGACTCAAGCGCAGCGGCTGCAGCAGGAGCGGGGGCTGATCCAGCTCTCGACCGGCGACATGTTGCGCGCAGCGGTCGCCTCGGGCAGCGAGCTCGGCCAAAAGGCCAAGGGCATCATGGAGCGGGGCGAGCTGGTTCCCGACGAGTTGATGGTCGGCCTGATCAAGGACCGGATCGCCCAGCCGGACTGCGCCAAGGGGTTCATTCTGGACGGTTTCCCGCGCACCGAGGCCCAGGCCAGGGCGCTGGACAAGATGCTGGCCGAAGCGAGCAAGAAGCTCGACCGGGTGATCGAGATGGAGGTCGACGAGAAGGCGCTGACCGAGCGCATCGTTGGCCGGTTCTCCTGCGCCAAATGCGGCGCGGGTTACCACGACAAGTTCAAGCGGCCGAAGGTCGATGGAGTCTGCGACGTATGCGGCTCTACCGATTTTGCCCGCCGCAAGGACGATAATGCAGAGACTATGAAGACTCGCATGGCCGCCTACAGGGCTCAGACTGAGCCCTTGCTGCCCTACTACAGCGCCCGCGGGGTGTTGCGGAAGGTCGACGGGATGGCCGCGATGGACGAGGTTTACCGCCAGATCTCGGAGGTTTTGGCGGGGACTTGACAAGGGTGAGTTCCATTGACTCGGGGGCGCGGATACCTATAATCGCGCGCTTTTCCGGGGCCAGCGGAACATGTGACGGGCGCGCGCGAGCGCGCCATAAGTCTTTGAAGGAGTTGGGACTTTGGCTCGTATAGCCGGTGTGAACATTCCGACCGCCAAGCGTGTGGTGATCGGGCTTCAATACATCCACGGGATCGGTGCGGCGAAAGCCAAGGAGATCTGTGGAAAAGTTGGGATCGACGAGTCGCGCCGCGTGAATACGCTGAGCGACGACGAGGTCATCCGCATTCGCGAGACCATCGACCGCGACTACACGGTCGAGGGCGACCTGCGTCGTGAAGTGGCGATGAATATCAAGCGCCTGATGGACCTCGCCTGCTATCGCGGCCTGCGCCATCGCCGCGGCCTGCCGGTCCACGGCCAGCGCACGCATACCAATGCGCGCACCCGCAAGGGGCCGGCCAAGCCGATCGCCGGCAAGAAAAAAGTGACGAAGTAAGAGGGGATCAGGGTCATGGCCAAAGCTGCCGCCTCAGGCGCCGCGCGTCCCCGTCGCAAGGAACGCAAGAACATCATCGCGGGCGTCGCCCACGTGAACGCCTCGTTCAACAACACGATCGTCACGATCACCGATGCGCAGGGCAATGCCATCGCATGGTCGTCCTCGGGCCAGCAAGGGTTCAAGGGCTCGCGCAAGTCGACTCCGTTCGCCGCGCAGATGGCCGCCGAAGGCGCCGGCCGCAAGGCGATGGAACACGGCATGCGCACGATCGAGATCCTCGTGCGCGGTCCGGGTTCGGGTCGCGAGTCGGCGCTGCGCGCGCTGCAGGCCGTCGGCCTCGCCGTGACGTCGATCCGCGACGTCACGCCGATCCCGCACAATGGCTGCCGCCCGCCGAAGCGTCGTCGCGTCTGATTTCGAGTTGAGGCGGCGCTGTTGCGCCGCCCGCTCTTGAGGAATGTGTCGCGGGTCCTGCGGGGCCTGCATGAACCGGTCTAGAGAGGTAGCCCACGTGCTTCAGAAGAACTGGCAGGACCTGATCAAGCCGGAGAAGCTTGTCACCGAAGCCGGCGTCGATCCCGGTCGCGTCGCGACCATCGTCGCCGAGCCGCTCGAGCGCGGTTTCGGTCTCACTCTCGGCAACGCGCTGCGTCGCGTCCTCTTGTCGTCGCTCCAGGGTGCTGCCGTCACGTCGATCAAGATCGACAACGTGCTGCATGAGTTCTCGTCGATCCCCGGCGTCCGTGAGGATGTGGTCGACATCGTGCTGAACATCAAGGCGATGGCGGTGAAGATGCAGGGCGACCGCCCGCAGCGTCTCTATCTGCGCGCCGTCGGCCCGGGAGAAGTCACGGCCGGCATGATCGAACTGCCTGGCGACGTCCAGATCATGGACCCCAAGCACCTGATCTGCACGCTCGACGACGGCGCTTCGATCTCGATGGAACTGATGGTCGCGACAGGCAAGGGCTATATCCCGGCCTCGGCGAACCGTCCCGAAGATGCGCCGATCGGCCTGATCCCGGTCGATTCGGTGTTCAGCCCGGTCAAGCGCGTCTCCTACAAGATCGAGAACAGCCGTGTCGGCCAGGTCACCGACTACGACCGCCTGTCGATGACGGTCGAGACCAACGGCACGACGATGCCGGCCGATGCCGTGGCGCTCGCCGCCCGCATCCTGCAGGACCAGCTGCAGCTCTTCATCAACTTCGAGGAGCCGCGCGAAGTCCGGAAGGAGGAGCAGCAGGACGATTTCCCGTTCAATCGCAACCTGCTGCGCAAGGTCGACGAGCTTGAGCTTTCGGTGCGTTCGGCCAACTGTCTGAAGAACGACAACATCATCTACATCGGCGATCTGGTTCAGAAAACCGAAGCGGAGATGCTGCGTACGCCGAACTTCGGCCGCAAGTCGCTGAACGAGATCAAGGAAGTGCTGGCCGGCATGGGCCTTCACCTGGGTATGGAAATCCCGGGCTGGCCGCCGGACAACATCGAGGAAATGGCCAAGCGGCTGGAAGAGCCGTACTAGGCCGGTAGAAGGAAATAAGTCATGCGTCACAACAATCGCGGCCGGAAGTTCCACCGCACGGCAGAGCATCGCAAGGCGATGTTCATGAATCTCGCCGGTGCCCTCATCAAGCACGAGCAGATCACGACCACGCTACACAAGGCGAAGGACCTTCGTCCGATCGTCGAGAAGCTGGTCACGCTCGGCAAGCGCGGCGGTCTGCACGCGCGTCGTCAGGCGATCGGCTTCCTGCGCGATCCCTACGTGGCCGACAAGCTGTTCACGACGCTGGGGCCGCGCTATTCCAAGCGCAACGGCGGCTACCTCCGTGTGCTGAAGGCCGGCTATCGCTTCGGCGACGCTGCCGAGATGGCCGTGATCGAGTTCGTCGAGCGCGACACCTCGGCCAAGGGCCAGGACAGCGGTCCGTCCGCCGACAAGTCCGAGCAGCAGGAAGCGGCGTAAAGCCTCTTCTCCATATCGAATTCAAAGACGCCCGGTCGAAAGATCGGGCGTTTTTTCTGGGGGCGGCCCCAGCGGAAGATCAGGTTGGGGGCATGAGCTTCATCTTCAGGATTGCCCAACCAAGCGAGTGCGCCGACGCCGACCGCGTCCTGCGCGCGGCCTTCACGCCCTATCTCGCCAAACTCGGGCGTGAGATGCCACCTGACTACTACAAGTGGTTGCCGGCATCGATCGAACGCGGCGACGTGTTCGTGGCGGCCGAGGACGGGCGGGTCGTCGGCGTCGCAGCCACCGAACGGCGGGAGTCGGAACTCTTTCTGGATCGGCTGGCCGTCGACCCGTCGAATCAGGGCACAGGCCTCGGACGCTGGCTGCTCCGGCGACTCGACGAAGTCGCTCGCGAGCGAGGCGACTGCACCGTGTCGCTCATCACGGCTGAGATGATGGATCATCTCATCAGGCTCTACCGCAGCCACGGCTTCGAGATTATCCATCGCGGACCGCCGGATCACGGCAAGGACGCCCACATCCGTGTGCACATGGTGAAGCGGTTGTAATCTGCCGCAACGATCGGTAACGCGCGGCAATGATTTGTGTTTTCCCTGCCGCGCGCGTTTGGCTGACGCTGCGCGCGTGCAAGTCGCCATCGTCCTTTTCACCCTCTTCACGGCCACCATGGCCAACGGGACCGTGTTCGCAACGCTCGGCCTGTTCGGTCGCGAGGCTGGCCTCGGGGAGTTCGAGGTCGGTATGGTCTTCGCGTCCTCCGGCGTGCTGTTCTTCCTGACGGCTTCGGCCTGGGGCCGCCTCTCGGATCGCTTCGGCAGAGGGGCGATAATGGCCGCGGGACTTGCCGCGACCGCGCTTTCGCTCACGCTGTTCGCGGCCTTCTATGCAGCGCTCCTGCCGTACACTTTCCTTGGACTGTTGGTCGCCCTGGCCGCCCTCGCGATCGTCGGCGTCCGCGAAGGCCCGCGGCCGGCTGCGATGGCGCAGGCGGAAGGCGCACCGGTTGACGGCCTCGCCGCCTATGCACTGCTGGCCTTCGTGATGGTCCTGGGCTTCGGCGCAATGCAGCCGACCACGGCCTTCTATGTCCAGGACCGGTTCGGACTCGAGACCGAAGCGGAGATCCGGGCGACGGGGTATGCGTCTGCCGCCTTTGCCGCCGGAGCCTTCCTGATGCAGGCCTTCGGCGTGCGGGCCCTCGCGCTGGAAATGAGGGATATGATGGCCTTGGGCTTTGTCCTCTGCCTGGCGGGCATCGCGGGCACCCTCGTGGCGCGAAGCCCGAACGTGCTGATCGCGGCGTTCCCCGTCCTCGGTGTCGGCTACGGGCTGGCGCAGGCGGGCCTGATGATCGATGCCGCCCGGTTGGGCGGGGAGCACCGGCAGGGACTGGTCACGGGGCGGCTGCAGGCCGGCATGGCCGCTGGCTGGATCGTCGGTGCCCTGGCGGGCACCGCGCTTTACGGCTTGTCGATCCGGGCGCCGATTTTGATCGCCGGAGCGGCGCTGGCGCTGTGCGCGCTCAGAACTGCTCTTCCGGGAGTGCGAACACCGTCCGCCCCGCCGCCTTGAGCGGGCCGAGCTGGGCCAAGGCCGGCGGCAGAATCACCTCGGTGTAGAAGCGTGCCGTCACCAGCTTGGCTTCGAGAAAGGCGGGATCGCCGTCGCGCTGTCCGAGCCGCGTCTGCGCCACCAGGGCGCTGCGGGCCAGCAGCCAGCCGCCCAGGGCGGTGCCGGCCAGCCGCAGGAACGGCACCGAGCCTGCCAGGGCGTTCACCAGCTCGGCCTTGACCGACTGGGCGACCCATTTGGTAGCGTCCTCCAGGGCATCGGCGGCAGCCGAGAGACCCGTGCGGATGGCCTCCAGATCGTCTCCGGGCGCGGCCTTCATTTCCTCGGCCGTGGCGCGCATCTCGGCGACCAGCGCCAGCATGGTCTCGCCGCCGTCCTTGGCGACCTTGCGACCGACCAGGTCGCGCGCCTGGATGCCGTTGGTGCCCTCGTAGATCGGCAGGATGCGGGCGTCGCGCAGGTGCTGGGCCGCGCCCGTCTCCTCGATGAAGCCCATGCCGCCGTGGATCTGCACGCCGGTCGAGGCGATCTCGTTGCCAAGGTCGGTGAACCAGGCCTTCACAATCGGGATCAGGAGGTCGACACGGTCCTGGATCTTGCGGCCGGCCGCCTTGTCCGGCTGCTTCAGCGCGCCGTCGATGCCGGCGGCGGTGTAGTAGCCCAGCGCCCGCATGGCCTCGATCTGGGCGCGCATGCTCATCAGCATTCGGCGGACGTCGGCATGGTGGACGATCGACACGGAGGCGGGGGCGGCGCTGCCGTCGTCCTTCGACTGCACCCGGGTGCGTGCGAAGGCGGCAGCCTGCTGGTAGGCGCGCTCGGCGATGGCGAGGCCCTGGATGCCGACGGAGAGGCGGGCATTGTTCATCATGGTGAACATGTAGGAGAGGCCGCGGCCTTCCTCGCCCACGAGATAGCCGATCGCACCGCCATCGTCGCCGAACGACATCACGCAGGTCGGGCTGGCATGGATGCCGAGCTTGTGCTCCAGCGACACGCAGCGCAGGTCGTTGCGCTTGCCCGGTTTGCCATCGGCGTCCGGCAGGTACTTCGGCACGATGAACAACGAGATGCCGCGCACACCGGCCGGCGCGTCGGGGGTACGCGCCAGCACGAGATGGACGATGTTCTCGGCCATGTCGTGCTCGCCGTAGGTGATGAAAATCTTCTGGCCGGTGACGAGATAATGGTCGCCGTTCTTCACCGCGCGGCTCTTGAGCTGGCCGAGGTCGGAGCCGGCCTGCGGCTCCGTAAGGTTCATGGTCCCGGTCCATTCGCCCGAGATCATCCTGGGCAGGTAGCTCGCCTTCTGTGCGTCCGACCCGTGATGGTGGATGGCGTCGATCGCGCCCTGGTTCAGCAGCAGCACCAGGCCGAACCCCATATTGGCGGCCTGCCACATCTCCTGCACGGCGGTCGCCAGCAGCCACGGCATGCCCTGACCGCCGAATTCCGGATCGAAGGGGAGGGAGTTCCAGCCGCCTTCGACGAACTCCTTATAGATGGCGGCGAAGCCCGGCGCGGTGCGGACCACGCCGTTCTCGAGCTTGGCGCCGACCTTGTCGCCCTCACGGTTGAGCGGGGCGAGGCCGTTGCCGGCCAGCTTCCCGGCTTCCTCGAGCACGGCGTCGATCGTGTCGTCCGTCGCGTGCTCGTAACCCGGCAGGGCGGCGACGCCGGAGAGGCCGGCGACTTCGCGCAGGGCGAAACGCATGTCGGCCAGCGGGGCAGTGTAAGTCATGTGAATTCCTCCGGGCCGCAATATGCCGTGCTCGGTCGCTTTTGGCGACCGGCTCGGCTATTTTGCGACCAACATGACGAACACAGTCCTGCTGTCGATCGACGGCCCCATCGCCACTATCACGCTGAACGATCCTGCGAAGCACAATCGCCTCGATCCCACGGGGTTGAAGCTGCTGCGCGAAGCCGTCGAGAATGCCGATGCCGATCCCGCCGTGCGCGCCACGGTAATCACCGGCGCCGGCGACAAGACCTTCTGCTCCGGCTACGACCTCGGGTCGATCCCCGCCGGCGAGCGCAAGGACGAGGGCGGCGACAACACCTTCGAGGTCGTCATGGATCGCATCGAGGCGATGCGCATGCCGACCCTGTGCGCCCTGAACGGCGGGGTTTATGGCGGCGCCACCGATTTGGCGCTGGCCTGCGACTTCCGCCTCGGCGTGAAGGGCATGCGCTTCTTCATGCCGGCGGCGCGCTTCGGGCTGCATTACTATCCGAGCGGTCTGCGCCGCTACACGCAGAAGGTGAGCCCGAGCTTCGCCAAGCGCGCCTTCCTGCTGTCGGAGGATTTTCACGACACGGAGCTGCTGGCCGTCGGCTATCTCGACTGGCTGGTCGAGCGTGCCGAGTTCAAGAACAAGGTGGCCGAGAAGGCGTCGCGCCTGGCCAGCCTCGCGCCGCTATCCATGTCGGGGATGAAGCGTGCCATCGAGCAATTCGCCCAGGCAGCCCCCGACATGGCCTCGATCCGCCAGACCCAGCGCGCCTGCGCCACGTCCGACGATCTCAAGGAGGGGCTGGCGGCGCTCGGGGAGCGTCGGACACCGTCCTTCAAGGGGCGATGACGGAGGGGCGCCGGCAAATTGATCGTGCCGGTTGTCCCAAGATTGCCGCGATTCAATGCAGGATACCGGCAGTATCTGAGGTCGTGCCGACGGCCGCATTGCGGGGTATCCTCCAGCCAGGCGGTAAATCGGGAAACGGCCGCTGAAACGAAGAGACCATGCAACGCCGCCTAGCTGCCATCGTCCATGCCGACCTCGCCGGGTTCACCCGGATGATGGAAGGCGCCGAGACGCGAACGTTCCGCCACCTCAAGTCGGCCCAGATCGAGGTCTGGCGTCCCGCCATCGATGCCGGGCGCGGCCGGCTGGTCGGCACGGCCGGTGATGCGATGCTGGCGGAGTTCGGCTCGGCCGTGTCGGCGGTCGCGGCGGCGATCGATATCCAGGAGCGGATGGCTCGTTTCAATGAATCGCTCAGCGAGGAGCAGCGCATGCTGTTCCGCGTCGGCGTTCATCTCGGCGAAGTCATCATCGACGACGAGGACCAGAATATCTTCGGCGACGGCGTCAATCTGGCCGCACGCATCCAGACACTGGCGGAACCCGGCGGTATCGCGGTCTCGCGCGCCGTCCGGGACCTCGTCGAGTTGCGCACGGAGTACGCTTTCCACGACGGCGGCGAGCATCAACTGAAGAACGTCAGTCGTTCGGTGCAGGTGTTTCATGTGCGTCCGGCCAAGCTCATGGCTCCCGGCACGACGACGCGTATGGTTCCGCAGATCATCTTGCGCTTCGAGGGGCCGGATTCGGCCGGCCGCAAGCACACGTTCGAAGTGTCGATGGAGAAACTGGTCGGCCAGTCGCAAGGCATGTGCATCGGCCGTGCCGCCGACCAGTGCGAGCTGGTCGTGCCCCACCCGACTGTGTCGCGCCGGCATGCGAGGCTAAGCCTCTCCGGCGAGGCGCTGCAGGTCGAGGATCTCGGCTCGACCAACGGCACCGCGGTCAACGGCACGGTCCTCAAGGCGGGGGCGCCGACCTCCCTGCAGGCAGGATCGAAATTGCGGCTCGGCGATGTCGAGCTGGTCGTCCATCACACCTAGCGGCGTGCTCCGCCCATGAACGAGCCCACGACTCTTTCCGGCGCCACGCCACCGCCCGAGGTCGACTACGTCTCGCTGAAAGCCGGCCAGACGATCGGCCGCTACGAGATCGTGTCGGTACTGGGACAGGGTGGCTTCGGCATCACCTATCGTGCCCGCGACGTGCAGCTCGGCCGCGAGGTTGCGATCAAGGAGTACCTGCCGTCGGCGCTGGCCGTGCGTCAGGATGGCTCCACGGTGCTGCCGCGCACGACCAAGATGGCCGACGATTTCGGCTGGGGGCGCGACCGCTTCGTAACCGAGGGCCGGACGCTCGCCAGCCTCCATCGCGTCCCGGCGATCGTGCAGGTCTTCGACTTCCTCGAAGCCAACGGCACGGCCTATATCGTCATGGAGCTGCTAAGCGGCGCGACGCTCGAGGACCGCATCAATACCGGCGGCAGGCTGAAGCCCGAGGAAGTCGATCGCATCCTGTGGCCGCTGCTCGACGGGCTGGAGCAGGTTCATGCTGCGGGCTTCCTGCATCGCGACATCAAGCCGGCGAACATCCTGCTCGACGCGGCCGGCAATCCGACCCTGATCGATTTCGGAGCGTCGCGCGCGGCGATGGTCGGCCGCACGGCGGCGATGACGGCGATCTTCACGCCGGGCTACGCCGCCGCCGAGCAGATGACGTCGGCCAAGCAGGGACCGTGGACCGACATCTACGGCCTCGCCGCCACGATCTATCACGCCATTGCCGGTAAGGCGCCGCCCAACGCCTTCGACCGCATGCTGGACGATGGCTACGAGCCGCTCGGCAAGCTGGCCCCCGCCGGTTTCTCGCCGGGCGTGCTGGCCGGCGTCGACGCCGGCCTTACGGTGGCGGCGCGCGACCGCCCGCAATCCATTGCCGGGTGGCGGCCGATCCTTGGCATGACGGCCGCGCCGGAGCCTGGCGCCACGATGGTGATGGGCAAGGCCGAGGAGGCGCCGGCCGAACGCGTGTCCGTCCTCGGACCTGCAACGACGGCGTCCATCACGGGGCCTCCGCCCACTCCGAAGTCACGCGTCGGCCTGTGGGCCGGGATCGCGGCTGTCGTGCTGCTGGCCGTCGGTGGCGGCGGCTACTATGCGATGGCCACGCGCGGGCCCGATCCGGAGATGGTGAAGGCGCGTGCCGCGGCCGAAGCGGCCGAGGAGGCACGCCGCAAGGCGGCGGAGGAGGCCGAGCAGCTGCGCGCCGAGAAGGCCGCGCAGGAAGCCAAGGCAAAAGCCGACCAGGAAGCGAAAGCGAAGGCCGAGCAGGACGCCAAGGCCAAGGCCGACCTGGAGGCGCAGGCCGACGCGGCCCGGCGTCAGTTCGAGGAAGATACGCGCCGCAAGGTCGAGGCGGAGATCGCCGAGAAGAAGCGCGCCGAAGAGGAAGCCCAGCGCAAGGCCGCCGAGGAAGCCGCTGCCCGGCAGAAGGCGATCGAGGACGCGCGCAAGGCGATCGAGTTCGTCGCCGGCAATTTCGACCATTTCGGCAAGACGCTGATGCTGATCGGGCTCAAGGACCGGTCGGGCGAGCTCAGGCTGCAGGGCGTCGACGTCGTCGATGATCCGGCGCTGCACAAGCTCGCAGCCGACGCGCTGGCCGCCCAGCCGCGGAACCTGCGCTGCCGGCAGACCGATCGGTTGACCGATGGTACGCCGCTCTATCGCTGCCTGATCACGAAACGAAACTCCAAGGATCCGCTCGCCGACATTCCGGACTCGGATCGCGACGACCTCGCGCTCGTCCTGGTCCGGACCGGCCTGCTGCTGGCCTCGTGCGATGCTCCGCGCTCCTATGCGGACGCGGAGGACGATGCTCGTGGCAGCAAGCAGTATCTCTGGAGTAGAGTGAACGTTCCTGAATACAAAAGGAGATGCACCAGATGACTGCAGTGACTGCTGACACGGCCTTCTTCTCCGGCAGGAAGATCGTCGTCCGGATCGTAGGCGTGGTCGCGGCCCTCGGGCTCGTGGCCGCCTGCACGGACGATCGCGGTCAGCCGAACAACCAGACGACCGGAACCGTCATGGGCGCGGCGCTCGGCGGTGTCGTCGGCGGCCTGGCCTTCGGGTCCGTCGGGGGCGCAGTCGGTGGTGCGCTGGTGGGCGGTTTGGCTGGCAATCTCGTCGGCCGCGCGCTCGACGATCAGGAGCGTCGCCGCCTGGCCGAAGCCACGCAGTATGCGTTCGTCGCCGAGAACAACGTGCCGACCACCTACACGGTCGAGCCGACCAAGACCTCCTCGTCGAGCGCGTCGAGTGCCCCGCCGACCGTCGTGAGCGCCAAGCCGGTTGCACCGGCGACCAGCCGCGCCGACGGCAGCACCTGCCGGCCGATCGAGCTCACGGCCACCAAGAACGGACAGACCACGACCGAGACCACGACCTTCTGCAAGTCTGCCGGCTCGCAGGAACTGAAGCCCGTCTCCGTTTGATCCACCGACATTCTCGTGAGCGGCCGGCGGTTCCTGAACCGCCGGCCGTTTTCGTTGGGGAAGGCTGGCCGGATCGACACAACTCGGTCATTTTCCTGAGCGAGGAGAGAGACATGGCAGGCAATCCACAGGCAGCGAAACTGCGGGACCTTCTGGCGCGGGGCGAGTTCATCCTGGCGCCGGGCGTCTATGACGGCATTTCTGCGCGGGTCGCGGACCGCATGAATTTTCCCGCGCTCTACATGACGGGCTATGGCGCGACCGCCTCGATGCTTGGCCTGCCCGATGCCGGTCTCGCGACCTATTCGGACATGTTGGGCCGTGCCGAGATGATCTGCTCCGTCGTCGAGACGCCGCTCATCGCCGATGCCGACACGGGCTATGGCGGGCTGCTGAACGTCCAGCGCACGATCCGGGGCTACGAGGCGGCAGGTGTTGCCGCGATCCAGATCGAAGATCAGGAGATGCCCAAGAAGTGCGGCCATACGCCAGGACGTCGCGTGGTGCCGGCCGAGGAAATGGCGCTCAAGATCAAGGTCGCGGTGGATTCGCGCCGGCACACCGAGACGCTGATCGTGGCGCGTACGGACGCCCGCACGGCGCACGGGCTCGATGAAGCGCTGCGGCGCGCGCGGCTCTACGAAGAGGCGGGGGCCGACATCATCTTCGTCGAATCGCCCGAGAGCGAGTCGGAGTTGGAACGCATCGGCCGCGAGGTCAGCAAGCCGCTGCTCGCCAACATGGTTGAGTTCGGCAAGACGCCGCGCGCCGAGGTCGACCGGCTGAAGAAGTGGGGATTCGATCTCGCGATCTATCCGGTGCTGGGCCTGAGCGTCGCCGCGGAGGCGATGAGGCGGTCTTTCGCGCACCTCAAGGACACGGGCACCAGCGTGGGCGATCCGCTGCCGCAATACCAGGACATCCATGGGCTGATGGGCTTTCCCGAAGTCTGGGACTTCGAAAAGCGCTGGGCGACATGAACGGCAAGCAGTTCCTCGAAATGCTGTCGCGCCTGCCGCCGCGCGTCTGGATCCAGGCGATCCTCGGGCTGATCGGCTTCGTCGTGCTGGCGGTCCTGGGCTTTGCCGTGATCGCGGGCGTCGCCGCAATCCTGCTCGTGCTGCTGCTGGCCTTCAGGGCCAAGGCCTGGATCCTGAGCTTCTTCCGCAGCGACGTCGAACCCGCACCGCCGGCCCGCCACCACGACGGCAAGATAACCGACGTGCAGTTCGAGATCGTCGACCGCACCAACGACGGCCCGCCGCGGCCTTAACGCTATTTCCCTAAACCCGGACGATCTTTCCCGGGTTCATCAGGTTCTGCGGGTCGAGTGCGCGCTTGATCGTGCGCATCGTGTCGATCTCGACCTGGCTGCGATAGTGGGCGAGTTCGTCGACCTTCAGCAGGCCGATGCCGTGCTCGGCCGAGATCGATCCACCGTAGCTCACGACCAGATCATAGATCGCGGAGGTTACCGCGTGAACGTGCGGCGTGAAGCGGGCCTTGTCCCAGCCGACCGGCGCCTGGCAGTTGAAGTGCAGGTTACCGTCTCCGACATGGCCGAACGCTACCGGCCGGCCCTCGGGCAGCGCCTTCTTCATCGCCGCAAGGCCTTCGGAGACGAAAGAGGGGAGTCGGCTCACCGCGACGGAGATGTCGTGCTTCACCGAGGGGCCTTCCTTCTTGGAAGCCTCCGAATGGTTCTCGCGCAGCGCCCACAACGCACGGGCCTGCGTCTCGTTCTGGGCGATGGTGGCGTCGAGCACGAGGCTCTGTTCCATCGCCTCGCCGAGATAGGCTTCCATCTTCTCGCGCAGGCCACCCTGGTTCTCGCCGTCGCGGCGCGCGCGCGTCGAGGACCATTCGAGCAGCACGTACCACTCGTGCTTCTCGGAGAGCGGATCGGCGGCACCGGGGATGTGCTGCAGCACCAGGTCGATTCCCTGGCGGCCCATCAGCTCGCAGGACGTGACATTGTCCTCGGAGGCGGCATGTGCGCCGCTCAGCAGGGCGACGGCGGCCTCGGGCGAGGGGACGGCAATCCAGGCGGTAGCGACGTCCTTGGGCTTCGGCCAGAGCTTCAGCACGGCGCGGGTGATGATGCCCAGCGTGCCTTCGGCGCCGAGATAGAGGTCGCGCAGGTCGTAGCCGGTATTGTCCTTCTTGAGCGCCCGCAGCCCGTTCCATATCTCCCCCTGGGGCGTCACGACTTCGAGGCCGAGCACGAGCTGCCGGGCGTTGCCGTAATGCAGGACCTGCACACCGCCGGCGTTGGTCGAGAGGTTGCCGCCGATCGAGCAGCTACCTTCGGCAGCCAGCGAGAGCGGAAACAGACGATCATTCGCCGCGGCGGTCTCCTGGATGGTCTTCAGGATGACGCCCGCTTCGACCGTCATCGTGTAGCCGATCGGATCGATGTCCACGATGCGCGTCATGCGGTTGAGCGACAGGACGATCTCGCGGCCCTTCTGCTGCGGGATACCGCCCCCAACGAGGCCGGTATTGCCGCCCTGCGGCACCACGGAGACCTTTTCCGTCGCGCAGAGCCTCACCACTGCGGCGACTTCCTCAGTGTTCGCCGGGCGTACGACGGCCAGCGCATTGCCAACGAAGTTCTCGCGCCAGTCGGTGACATAGGGATGCTTGCCCTGGTCGTCGACGATCAGGCCCTTGTCGCCAACGATGGCGCGCAGTTTTTCGACGAAGTCGCTCATCAGATACGCAATACCTTGCCCGGGTTCATGATGTTCTTTGGATCGATCGCCCGCTTGATGGTCCGCATCGTGTCGAGCTCGATCCGGCTGCGGTAGTGGGACAACTCGTCGAGCTTGTCGATGCCGATCCCGTGCTCGGCCGAGATCGAACCGTCGAGGCTCGTGACCAAGTCGTTCACCGCGCGGGTAATGGCCGGCGAGTACTGGCTGAGGGTCGGCCGGTCCATGCCCTTCGGTCCCATGAAGGAGAAGTGGATGTTGCCGTCGCCGATGTGACCGAGCGGGTAGGGGCGGATGCTGGGCAGGATGTCGAGCGCGGCCTTGAGGCCGCGTTCGATGAACTCCGGCACCTTGGAGATCGAGACTGAGATGTCGTAGCTGAGGCCGGGCCCTTCGGCGCGCGAGGCGGGGGCGACGGATTCACGGATCACCCACATGTTGCGCGCCTGCGCTTCGCTCTGGGCGATGACGGCATCGAGCACCCGGCCGGCCTCCATCTGGTCGGCGAGGAACTGCTCCATCTTCTCGGCCATGCCTTCGGTACCTTCCACCTTGGGACGCGCCGAGGTCCATTCGAGTAGCAGGAACCACTCCGTGTCGGCCTTCAGCGGATCCTGGGTGCCGGGAATGTTGCGCAGGACCATGTCGGTGCAGGTCCGGCTCATCAGCTCGCACGAGCCGACATTGTCCTCCGACGCGCTATGCGCCTCGGACAGGATCTCGATGGCGGCCTGCGGATCGCGGATGGCGAGCCAGGCGGTGGCCACGTCCTTGGCCGCCGGCCACAGCTTCAGGACCGCCTTGGTGATGATGCCGAGCGTGCCCTCGGCGCCCATGAACAGGTGCTTCAGGTCGTAGCCGGTATTATCCTTCTTGAGCGCCCGCAGACCGTTCCAGATGTCGCCGTTGGGCAGCACCACTTCGAGGCCCATGACGAGGTTGCGCGCATTACCGTAGCGCAGCACCTGCACGCCGCCGGCATTCGTCGAGAGGTTGCCGCCGATCATGCAGGAACCCTGGGCGCCCAGGAACAGCGGGAAGAAGCGGTCATGGCTCGCCGCCGTCTCCTGCAAGGTCTGCAGCACGCAGCCCGACTCGACGGTCATCGAGTAGCCGACCGGATCGACATTCAGCACCTTGTTCATGCGGCCGACCGACAGGACGATGCCGGTGTGCGACGGCCACGGCGTCGCGCCGCCCATCAGGCCGGTATTGCCGGCCTGCGGGACGATGGCGATGCCATTGTCGTAGCAGAGCTTCACGACCTTCGAGACTTCCTCGACGTTCGCAGGGCGCACGACCACGGCGGCATTTCCGACGATCGAGCCGCGCCAGTCGGTGACGAATGGCTGCTTGCCCTGGTCGTCGCAAATGAGACCCTTGTCGCCCACGATGGCGCGCAGGGCTTCGAGAATCGCCGGCGTGACGGGAGCGGTCGGAATGGTCGGGACAATCGCGGTATCGGGCATCGTTTCCTCTCTTTGACGGCAGACTAGCGCTGCCTGCTGGAGCCGTCATCCGCGGCGGCTCGCCGAAGCCGGTCGTTGATCGCAAGCCCGAGGCCGGTATGCGGAATGGGGGCGACGGCGATGCGGCCGATGCCCGGCCGGTCGAGCGACCGCATCATCGCGAACAGGTTGGCGGCGGCCTCGCCGAGATTGCCGGTCGGGCTGAGGTTCATCGTCAGCATGGCGCCTGGCGGTATGTCCGGACCGAAGGCGAGCAGCCCCTCGTCGGCCGAGACCGACGTCGCTTCAAGGCGCACGGGCCGGGATGGCGCGTAGTGGCTGTGGAGCTGGCCGGGAGACTTGTGCGCGGCGTCGCCGCTGGGGATTGCGTCGCTCAGCGCGATCGAGCCGATCACCGCCTCGATCGCCTCGCGTGTCGCGCCGCCGGGACGCAGCAGGATGGGCATCGCGGTCGTGAGATCGAGCACCGTCGATTCGACGCCGACGAGGCAGGGCCCACCATCGAGGATCATCGGCGCGCGCGCGCCGAGCGACTGCGCGACATGCTCGGGACGGGTGGGGCTCACTTCGCCGCTGCGGTTGGCGGAGGGCGCGGCGATCGGCCGGCCGGTCGCCCGCATCAGCGCCTGCGCGATCGGGTGCGACGGCGCGCGGATCGCCACCGTGTCGAGCCCGGCTGTCGCCAGAAGCGCGATGGGCGACCCCTCGGCCCTAGGCAGCACCAGGGTGAGCGGGCCCGGCCAGAAAGCGGCAGCGAGTTTCTCTGCCGTTTCGTTCCAGCGCACGAATGCGCGCGCGGCCGCGGCATCGGGCACGTGGCTGATCAGCGGATTGAACTGCGGTCGGTTCTTGGCCTCGAAGATCGCGGCGACGGCGCGCTCGTTCGTGGCGTCGCCGCCCAGCCCGTAGACGGTCTCGGTCGGGAAGGCGACGAGCCCGCCCTTCCGCAGCGTCCGCGCGGCCTCGGCGATGGATTGCGCCGTCGCCTCGACCACACTCATCGCGCCGCCAGGCTGCGGGCGATGAAATGCGGGTTTGCGAAGCGCGGCTTCCCGTAGAGCAGGGGCTTGCCGTCGATGGTGACCACCTCACCGCCAGCGGCTTCGAGCACGCCCTGGGCGGCGCCGGTGTCCCATTCCATGGTCGGTCCGAAACGCGGATAGATGTCGGCCTTTCCTTCGGCGATCAGGCAGAACTTCAGCGACGAACCGGCCTGGACGCGATCGGCGACGGTCAGGTCATTGTTGCGGAACCAGATGTCGAGGTCGTTGAAGGTGCCGTGGCTGCGGCTCGCGCAGGCGGTCAGGCCCTCGGTCGGCGGCGTGCGCGTCCGGATCGGCGTGAAGGGGCCCTTGCCCTCGCGCTTGTCGGCACCAAGCCCTCTGGCGCCACGCCACAGCGTGTCGGTCGCCGGGGCCAGCACGATGCCGAGGGTCGGCCGGCCATTCTCGACCAGCGCGATATTCACCGTAAATTCGCCGTTCCTCTTGATGAATTCCTTGGTGCCGTCGAGCGGGTCGACCAGCCAGAAGGGACGGCCGTCGTCGAGTGTCGGAACGCGGCCCGCGGCCATCTCCTCCTCGGCGATGATCACCAGGCCCGGCGTGAGCTTGCGCAGGCCGGCCAGGATGACCGCTTCGGCGGCATGGTCGGCGTCGGTGACGGGGCTCTTGTCGTCCTTGTCCCGCACGCCATGGTCACCCGCGTAGATGCGCATGATCTCGCGCGCGGCGTCTTCGGCAATGATGGTACAGGCATCGCGAAGAGTGTCGAGGGGGGGCGGCTGGGTCATGGCTGTCCTTATAGACGGCGGCGGCTCAACCTTCACAGCAAAGTCCGCCCCGCGAGCAAACAGGATTGATATCGACAGGCTGGTGGCTATCCCGCCAGGACACGGCCGGCGACGGCGTCGAGCTTGGCCACCATCTCTGCCGAGCGGACGGTTGGCGAGGTGATGAGCGCGTGTTCCAGCGCGCGGTCGCAGCCGGACGGGCAGGGCACGGGGCGGTCAGCCTTGAGTCGCGGCGCGATCATGGCGACCAGCGCCTTGGCTTTCGCGGCATTGTCGAACAGTACGCGGACGATGTCGGCGACCTGGACGTGGTCATGATCGGGATGCCAGCAGTCGAAGTCGGTGACCATGGCGACTGTGACGTAGCAGATCTCCGCCTCGCGGGCGAGCTTGGCCTCCGGCATGTTGGTCATGCCGATCACGTCGCAGCCCCAGCTTCGATAGAGATTTGATTCGGCCAGGCTGGAGAATTGCGGCCCCTCCATCGCGAGATAGGTACCGCCCTTGCGGATCGGGAAGCCGGCTTGCTGCGCGCAGTCGTAAGCAATATCGGCCAGCCGGTTGCAGGTCGGCTGCGCCATCGAGACGTGCGCCACCAGGCCCTCGCCGAAGAAGCTCTTCTCGCGGGCGAAGGTGCGGTCGATAAACTGGTCGACGACGACGAAATGGCCCGGCGGCAGGTCCTCGCGCAGGGAGCCGCAGGCCGAGAGCGACAGGATGTCGGTGACCCCGACCCGCTTCAGGGCGTCGATGTTGGCGCGATAGTTGATCGAGCTTGGGGAATGGGCATGGCCGCGGCCGTGGCGGGGTACGAAGACGACCTCCAGCCCGTCCAGGACGCCGAACAGGAATTCGTCCGACGTCTCGCCGAACGGCGAGTCGATCCGGCGCCATTCCGGGTTCCTGAGACCGGCCATATCGTAGACGCCGCTGCCGCCGAGAATTCCCAACACCGTCATATGCTTCTCCTGGTTGGCGGTGGTGTATCATTCCCCTTAGGCAAAAGGGAGAGACCCATGGGCAGGCTCGACGGCAAGATCACCATCGTCACGGGGGCGACCAGCGGCATCGGCCGGCGGACGGTCGAGCTGTTCGTCGAGGAGGGCGCCAAGGTGGTCGCCACGGGGCGGCGCGAGGAGCTTGGGCGCACTCTCGAAGCCGCGCTGGGTAAGGACAACTGCCTCTTCGTGACGGCGGACGCCACGCGCGAGGACGACGTGAAGCGCGTGTTCGATGCCTGCCTGTCGAAGTGGGGCCGGGTGGACTGCCTGTTCAACAATGCTGGCGGACCGGCACCCGTGGGCGGCATCGAGACCGTCCCGGTCGAGGGTTTCGACGCGGCGATGGCGACCCTGGTGCGCTCGGTGATGCTGGGCATGAAGCACGCCGCACCGATCATGATGGCGCAGGGCTCGGGCAGCATCATCAACAATGGCAGCGTCGCGGGGCGCCGGGCGGGCTATTCGACCTCGATGATCTATGGCGCGGCCAAGGCGGCGGTGAACCACCTGACGGTCTGCGTCGCCATGCAGCTCGGCGAGAAGAACGTGCGGGTGAACTCGATCTCGCCCGGCGGCATCGCCACCGGGATCTTCGCCAAGGCACTGGGCCTGCCGCCGGACAAGGCCGATTCCTACGCCGAGGCGATGAAGGCCAGCATGGCGAAGAACCAGCCGATCCCGCGCGCCGGCATCGTCGACGACATCGCCAAGGCCGCCATCTTTCTGGCGTCGGACGACTCAACCTTCATCAACGGCCACGATCTCGTGGTCGATGGCGGGCTGGTGGGCGGGAGGCTATGGACACCGCATCAGGAAGGCGTGAAGGCGATGCGCCAGGCCTTCGGTGTCGACGAGATCTGAGTTGTGACGTCGCTCGCCGGCAAGGTCGCACTGGTGACCGGAGCATCGCGCGGCATCGGTCGCGCCGTTGCGCTTTCGCTTGCCCAGGCGGGTGCTTCCATCGCCGTAAACTATCGTGAGCGGGCGGCCGACGCCGACGAGGTTGTGGCCATCATTCGCAAGGGCGGCGGCAAGGCGATGGCGATCGCGGCCGACGTGTCGGACGGCGCGGCCGTGTCTGCCATGGTGGCGACGGTCGAGCACGAGCTGGGGCCGGTCGACGTGCTTGTGAACAATGCCGGGCTGGCGATCATGAGCGGCATCGACGATCTCACCGAGGAAGAGTTCGATCGCACCATCGCGGTCAACCTGAAGTCGGCCTTCCTCTGCACGAGGGCCGTGCTGCCGGGCATGCGGGCGCGCAAATGGGGCCGCATCGTCAACATCTCCTCGGGCGCGGCGCGCGGGGCCGGCGGCATCGGCCCGCACTACAACGCCTCCAAGGCCGGCATGGAAGGACTCGCCCGAGGCTACGCCGCGCGGGTCGTGAAGGACGGCGTCACCGTCAATGCCGTGGCGCCGTCGCTGGTCGAGACCGACATGGTTCGGGGCGGCCTCGCCTCATCGCCGGACCGTATCCCCCTCGGGCGGTTCGGCACCCCGGAGGAGTGTGCGCAGGCGGTCCTCATGGTGATCGGCAACGCCTACATGACCGGCCAGACCGTGGCCCTGAGCGGCGGCTTGTCGTTCCTCTGATCTATTTCTTCGGCTCTACATGGCCGCCGAAGGCGTGGCGCATGGCCGACAGGAGCTTGTTGGCCGTGCCCTCGCGGTCGCGCGAGCGGAAGCGGGCATAGAGGGCTGCGGACAGGACGTCGGCCGGTACGGCTTCCTCGATGGCGGCGTTTATCGTCCAGCGTCCTTCGCCAGAATCCTCGACGAAGCCGGAATACTTCGAAAGGGCCGGATCCTCGGCCAGCGCCGACGAGGTGAGGTCGAGCAGCCAGGAACTGACGACGCTGCCGCGCCGCCAGACCTCGGCGATGTCGGCGAGGTCGAGATCGTAGCGCCGCTCCGCCGGTATTGCTTCGGAGGACACCTTGCGCAGGATCTCGAAGCCTTCGGCGTAGGCCTGCATCAGCCCGTACTCGATGCCATTGTGCACCATCTTGACGAAGTGCCCGGATCCACTCGGGCCGCAATGGAGATAGCCGCGCTCGACCCGGGGATCGCGCGCCTCGCGGCGCGGCGTCTTCGGGATGGTGCCTTCGCCCGGACTGAGCGCGGCGAAGATCGGATCGAGCCGCTCCACGGCCTCCCTGTCGCCGCCGATCATCAGGCAGTAGCCGCGCTCCAGACCCCAGACGCCGCCGCTGGTGCCGCAGTCGAGATAGTGGATGCCCTTTTCCTTCATCTCGCGGGCGCGGCGCACGTCGTCCTGGAAGAACGCGTTGCCGCCATCGATGATCGTATCGCCGGGTTCCAGTAGCCGGCCCAGCTCGGAGACGGTCTGCTCGGTGATCCCGCCCGCCGGCAGCATCACCCAGACATTGCGCGGCTTGGCGAGCCTGCTGACGAGATCGCCGAGGTCGGTGGCGCCGGTGATGCTTTGCCCGACGAGGCCGGCGACCGTTTCGGGGTTCTGGTCGAAGACGACGCAGTCGTGGCCCTGCCGGACCAGCCGGCGCACGAGGTTGGCGCCCATCCGTCCTAGGCCGATCATGCCGAGCTGCATCCGTCTCTCCCGTTCGTTTTCCGATCCCGCTCCATGATAGACTTGGAAGCAATGAAGACCATCGTCGTCGTGATGGGTGTCTCGGGATCGGGCAAGACGACCGTCGCCAGCCTCCTGGCCGAACGGCTGGGCTGCGCCTTCCGGGACGGTGACGATCTCCACCCGCGCGAGAACGTGGAGAAGATGAAGAGCGGCACGCCGCTGACCGATGCTGACCGCTTCCCGTGGCTCCAGGCGATCGGCCGCCAGATCGATGCCTGGCGCGAGAGGGGGGAGGCGGGTGTCGTCACCTGCTCGGCGCTGAAGCGCACCTATCGCGACATCATCGTAGGCGACCGGCGCGAGGTCGCTCTGGCCTATCTCAAGGGACCGCAGGCGCTGATCCACAGCCGCCTCCAGGCGCGGACGTCGCATTTCATGCCGGTCGGGCTGCTCGACAGCCAGTTCGCCACCCTCCAGGAGCCGACCGAGGACGAACGGCCGATCGTCGTCGACATTGGCCTGGAACCCGGGCGGATCGTCAGGGAGATCGTCCGCGGGCTCGCAGAAAGGCCATCAGGGTAGGGCGGGAAGGGCGGCCAACTCCCGGAAGAGTTCGATGATCCGGTCACGGTCCGGGCCGCCGCGGAAACCCATAGCTACGCGGAGGAAAGGCTCTCCGGTGTTGGACTCCGGTTCGATCAGTTCGTACCGGTTGCCGCGGAAACCGAAGGACCCGCCGCTGGCGAGTGCCAGGCCGCGGCGGGTGACCTCCTTTTCTACGTGATGGAGCAGGCGACGGTGCGCCGCGGTGTCGCCGTGGCGCAGCCGGATCGCACAGAATGGAGCCACCGCTTCCGGCGAAAGCAGGGAAGGATGGCACCGATCTTCGAACAGGTTGGAGCCGGCGCCGATCGCCCGGGCGAGGGCTGCGTTGTTGACGAGTACCCGGCCAGAATAGTGTTCGAGATAGGAGTGATCGAGGAACCAGGGCGCGGACAGGGCCGCCAGTTCGTCGAGGGTCAGACCGCCGCCAGTGAGGGCACGGATGCGTTCCAGCGCGCTCGCCATAGCCGCGAGACTCGTCGCTCCGTCCCGAACGAAGAGCTGGACGATGCCGACGTTGGCCAGCTCCAACCCCGCCTGATCGAGCTTGAGGCCCGACCGGAATATGGCGGCGAAGGACCCCTCGAACCTTTCGAGCCAGGGCGCGATGTCAGCCCGCAGCCCGACCATCGTCGTATCCAGCAGCAATGCCCGGCGCGCGCGCGGCAAGGAGGCGGGAATGGAGACGCCGAACTGGCCGTCGCAATGGACGGGTTCCCCGACCAGCACATCGACATGCGACGGACTCCCATCTCTCGGCGCGAACACCTGCCGCGGCCACAGGTCGAGAAGTGCGGCCGTCTCGAAGTAGCGGCCGGCATGATGCAGCGTGAGCGGCAGTGTCGACGCGGCGTGAGCGACGTGGTGGAGCAGGCACGACAGGGCAGCCTGTCCGCTGCGACAAAGGACGCGCAGGGACTGCCATCCTCGCGGTACCGGATAGCAGAGCGGCGCGCGGCTCTCCAGCAGACCCGCGCTGAGTTCCCGTTCGTAGCCGAAGTGGATGCTTTGCCCGTCGGGCAGCCGCGAAGTTTCCCCTTCGCATGGGCTTTTCAGCGTCGCGTCGGCCGGACGGTGCGCTCTAGCGAGCCAGGCCCGCCGCAGGTCGAGAGCGGCAGCGTCCAGATTGCCGACGGCAATGCCCGGGACATCCCCGAGGGCAATTCCAGCACGTTCGGCCAGTGCGGCCAGGTCCTGCCGGTCACCCTGGGCTTCCAGAGAGAGGGGGAGCATGTGCGTCGAAACGAGCATCGGCCAGGACTGTTCCGGTGGCGCCTCGACGATACCGCACGTTCTGCCTTGCAGCGGTGGAACTCGCACGCCAGGCGGGCGTTCCGCTCCTCAACTGAGGAGAATTCGCATGAATGGCATCATCTACCTGGTCGGTCTCGTCGTCGTGGTCATGTTCATCCTGTCATTCCTCGGTCTTCGGTAGGAAGCGATGATGGCCACCGCCACCACCACAACCGTCGTTCCCGTCGAGACCGGTCCTTTCCGCTATCTCGATTGGGGTCCCGTGATCCTGGGCGCGCTGGGCGCCGCGGCGATGTCCGTCGTGTTAATCGCCTTCGGCTCGGCGCTCGGGCTCAGTGTCGTTTCGCCTTACGCCTATGCCGGTGTTTCGGCCAAGGGCGCGGCCATCCTGGCGGCGGTCTATCTCGCCCTGGTGATGGTCGCCAGTTTCGCGGCGGGCGGTTACATCGCCGGCCGCATGCGTTCGCCCTGGCGCACCACAGACGAGACGGAGAGCCACTTCCGGGACGGCGCGCACGGCTTCGGCGTGTGGTCGATCGGGGTGCTGCTGGGCGCGGCGCTGGCCGCCTCCGGCGTGGGCGCTGTCGTTTCCGCCGCGGGCAAGGCCACGACCGCGATTGCCGCGGCCGGCACTGCAGGAGCGGCTTCCAACCCGGCCCTGGGCCAGCTCTCGCTGAACCCGACCGACTACGCCGTCGATCGCCTGCTCGCACTGGCCCCGGCGGGGGCGTCCGCCGCGCCGGAGGCGACGCCCGCAACGCCGGGCGGCGCCCAACCTGCAGCAGCTCCCGCGCGGCGCGCGCGTGCCGACCTCGAGGCGCCGATGGCGCGCGCCCTGGCGGCCGGCCTGACGACGCCGCAGCTCGATGTCCGCGACCGTACGTACCTCGCGCGTGTCGTGGCCGACCAGACGGGCCTGTCTCAGGCCGAAGCGGAGAAGCGGGTCGATGAGACCTATGCTGACCTGAAGGCCGCCGAGCAGAAGGCGCGAGATGCGGCAGAGGCTGCGCGCAAGACCGCCATCATCGCGGCGTTCCTTGCGGCGGCGACGCTGGCTATCGGCTGCGCCGCCGCCTGTGCTGGTGCCGCGCTGGGCGCCCGTCATCGAGACGAGCGCACGGCCGTCACTTTCCTCGGCTCGACACGCTTCTGGTAGCGTTCAGATCCCGATGTCCCACGTCCAGCGCCGGCGCGGTTTCATCACCGCGCCGGCGCTTTCTTTTTCTGAGGCTGCGACTGAGACTGTGCGAGGAACTTTCTCCGTAGCGTCGATCTGGCGGCAGCTCTTCCATGAAATGCTCTCATTTCGACAACCCCATTCATTGCATGAGCCCGGGATCGCAGGCATTTCAGGAGGGTCGAATGACCGCGGTTTTGATGGAGCAGCTTGCCCCGCGTCACCAAGGCTAAAGCGTCACGAAGTTGTTCGTGGGCTCCGTCACGACGGATGAAACAACGATGACCCAGTCTCCCGCCCGGAATCTCCTCCGCTCCCTCTGTCGACGCGACATCTGCTGTCGGTTCTTCTGAGCCGGCATTTCCTGAAGCAGTTGTCGTAACGCCACGACCGGCCCTCTCGGCCGGAGGAGTGAAGCCATGTCCGAATCCTTCATCGTCGAAATCTGGGGCGAGCCTGCGGGTATCGTCCTGCGCGAAGGCAATGCCTTTCGCTTCCATGCGACGGCGCGGCCGTTCTTCGAGCTCGACGGCACGCAGTTCACGACGCCGGGCCATGCGCGCCTGGCTGCGGCCCGGCTGCACCGCGCAGCCCGTCCCGCCGTTTCCCGTCCCTTTTGATCCGAAGGCATAGCCATCATGTCGACCCGTCAGACTTTCCTCGTCGCCCTGGCCATCGCACTCGGCGTCATGTCCACCGTCGTTGCGGTCCGTGCCCAGACGGTGCCGGAGGTCGTCCTCACCAATGTCTCCTACGATCCGACCCGTGAACTCTACAAGGCGCTCAACGACGCCTTCGTGAAGGAGCAGGCCGCGGCCGGGCAGAAGGTCATCGTCCGGACCAGCCATGGCGGTTCCGGCAAGCAGGCCCGGTCGGTGATCGACGGACTCGAGGCCGACGTCGTCACCTTGGCGCTGGCCGGCGACATCGACGCGATTGCGCGCGAATCGAAGCGGTTGCCGGCGAACTGGCAATCGCGCCTGCCGAACAATGCCTCGCCCTATACCTCGACCATCGTGTTCGTGGTCCGCAAGGGCAACCCCAAGGGCATCAAGGACTGGTCGGATCTCGCCCGCGAGGGTGTCTCGATCGTCACGCCCAACCCGAAGACCTCGGGCGGGGCGCGGTGGAACTATCTCGCGGCCTGGGCCTATGAACTCGACCGTACAAGCAAGGACGGGCCGGGGGGCGATCCGGCGGCCGCGAAGAGCTTCGTCGGGAAGATCTTCAAGAATGTGCCGGTGCTGGATTCGGGCGCCCGCGGTTCGACGACGACATTCGCCCAGCGCGCGGTCGGCGATGTGTTGATCGCGTGGGAGAACGAAGCCTTCCTGACGGTTAAGGAGTTCGGCGCCGACAAGTTCGACATCGTCGTGCCCCCGTTCTCGATCCTGGCCGAGCCACCGGTCTCACTGGTCGACGTCGTCGTCGACAAGCGCGGTACGCGCAAGGTGGCCCAGGCCTATCTCGATTTCCTCTATTCGCCGGCCGCGCAGAAGATCATCGCGAGCAACTTCTACCGGCCCTTCGAGCCGGAGGCGGCCGACCCGGCCGACCTGGCGCGGTTCCCGAAGATCAGGCTGGTAACGATCGACCAGGTCTTCGGCGGCTGGACCAAAGCGCAGGCCGAGCATTTCGCCGACGGCGGCGTGTTCGACCAGATCTACAGGCCATCTGCCAAGCCCGCGACGCGATGATGCGCTGGCGACGAGCCGGATGACTTCGTCTCGCTCAATGCGCCGAGGGACTTCTTCGATGCTGTGAGGCGGCTGGCAAGGGGCCGATCGGCGCGCTAGCGTCCCGGCATGTGCGGAAAATTCACCGCGCTGGCGACGTGGCGGGAGGTGGTCGACTTCTCGCGGCCTCTGACCGGCGACGCTGGCGTTCGAGGCGCGGCTGACGAGGGCGGCGACGGCGAGGTCTACACCTACCGCGTCAACGGCATGCTGCCGGTCATCGTCTGGGACGCCGAACTCGGCAAGCGCCGGATCGTGCCGATGCGCTGGGGCTTTCCCGATCGCCAGGACTGGCGGCGCCCGCAGCCGATCCATGCGCGAGCCGAGACGGTCGACTCACTGCGCACCTTCAGGGAGGCCTTCCACGACGGCCAGCGTGGCGTCGTCGTGTTCGAGACCTTCAACGAGGGCGAGGAGGTGACCAAGCCGTCTGGCGCCACGGCCGTGCAGCAATGGACCGTCAATCCGGGTGACGGCCAGCCCCGGGGCTTCGCCTTCGTCTGGCGGCGGTTCGAAATCGCCGACCTGCCGGTGCCGATGCTGGCCTGCGTCATGGTCACCGTACCGGCGAACGAACTCATCCGCCGCACCATCAAGGCCCGGGAAGAGAATCCGCGCATGCCGGCGATCCTGGAGGATTTCGACGCCTGGTCGACCTGGCTGGGCGAAGATGGCGCGCCTCCTGCAGCCGCCAAGGGGGTGCTCAAGACCATGGAGGGCGTGACCTGGACGGCCTCGCCGGAACCCGGGAAACGGAAGCGCCGGTGAGCATCAGGCTGGCTTGCCGCCCGTCACGGTGACTGACATCCGCGCATCGCTCCCGCGGTGGCCGCGTCCCGCCCCGGACTCCACGACCCAGCGGACCGCCCAGCCAGCCAGGAACCGCGAAAAGTCTCTGTGTGTCAGGGGTTAAGCCTGGCGCTCCCTACGGGATTCGAACCCGTGTTTTAGCCTTGAGAGGGCCCAAGTGGACTAAATGAAGTCGGCGCTTTGTCTGGGAGCCCCCGGGCTTTCCCGGATCCGTGGTAGGGTTGATCCAAAGTGGCGAAAGAGGGGCACAGGATCGCGATGACTCTAATCGCAGCGTTCAGGGCTTCGCCTCGTCCGGCTGTTCGGCCATGTCGAAGATGGTTCCTATGTGCCGCCCGGGAATCGCCTCTGGCTTGACGTGCTGGTACCGGTGCAGGCTGAGCGGATCCTTCCAGACGCCGAGCTCGGCGGCCTTCTTGTCGGGTATGTCCTGGGCGGCAGTGGCGAGGGCATGGCGGCTGAAGTGAGGGGTGTAGTGGACGCCGGCGCGCTTCTTGGCCCGCTTGAGCCAGGGGTACACGCCCGAGCTGGTCAGCCACGGGAACAGCCGCCCCGTCTTCTCCTCTTCTGGGAGGTTGGCGAGCATCGTGACGGTGACCGGGCTGATCGGCACTGGGCGAGCTCGTCGCTCCTCGGGAGTTCGACTCCGATCCGCCCGTCGGCCAGGAACATGCGCGCCCATTCGATGCTGAGCGCATGGCCGAGGCGCAGCCCGGCCTCGAAACGCGAAAAGTCTTTGTTTGTCAGGGGTTAAGCCTGGCGCTCCCTACGGGAGGCAGCTTAGAAAGGCCGAAAAGCCGGATTTTGCTGGGTTTTGGCGATCCGCCGAAGCCCTGTTACGCCCCGATTTCGTAACACTTCGTAGTAGCAGAGGCAAGATTCCCTCCTGAGAGGGCCACGTCCTAGGCCCAGATTCGCAGAGCGATTCTCCGGGATTGACCCTCCCTGCCGGGTAGCTTCACATTCCCTGCGATTCAACTTGGGGGAGACGATGAAGCTATTCGCGATGGTGCTGGCGCTGGTCGTGGCGGGGTGTGCGCCAGCTAAGAGAAGTTCGAAACCAACCTGAAGTCGTTCGTGGGGCAGCCCGAGGCGGTGCTGATCTCCCATTGGGGGCCGCCCCAGTCCAGCTACGAGACGGGCGACGTCAAGTTCCTGTCGTGGCAGAACCAGCGGAACATCCCGATTGCCGGGGTGGCTCCGACCTACTCCACGTCTTGTGTCGGCACGAACTGCACGACGACCAGCTACGGCGGATCGCCCGGCTACAATCTGAGCATGCGATGCACCGTCATCATGACCGTCGAGGGTGGAATCGTGAAGTCGTGGCGCTGGCAGGGGAACGACTGCAAGGCCTGATCCCAGATCAGGACAAAAGGAAAGGCCCGGTCATTGACCGGGCCTTTCTCTTTCTAGCCTGTGCGCCTTGAAATCTCAGCGTTGATCTCGTCGATTGCCTCCCACATTCTCCGTGCGCCCAAGGAGTTTGCGATCCCGACCTGAATTTCCCGGTCTTTGTACTTTGCCAAATCCGCAAGCGCGTCTTGGATTCTCTTCAGGTCCGCGATCAAGTCCGGTAACGAGCGTTCGTTCAGCGGTGGTAGGGCCATGTCTTTCCTCGCTCTGTGAAGGGCGAGGTAGACCATGCACCGCCTTACGCGGTGCTGCAACGCGTCGCTCTACGCACCGTGCTTGGCGGCCTTCTTGGATCGCCGTTCCAGTTCAATACGCCTATCGATGAACGCCCCAACGACAGCACGGAACGTATCCACATCGTCGGGCTGTTTTGCCTCGATGTATCGGATCAGGTCTGGCATGGCTTCCTGCGTGTGTGCCATCCGTCCGAAACTTGGAGCGATCTTCATCGGTCCCTTTGAGAGGACCCCAATGTTGACGAGCGTAGTGGCGAGAGGCCGCGTATAGCTCGTCGATTCCCCGATCTCGTGTGCGATCTCCTCGACCACGTAGTTCGGGTTCAGCATCGCGGCGATGACGATGTTGATCAGCGTGGTACGCTTCCTCACAGGATTCGCATCAACGGCTCGTGCCGCGAGCTTGGAAGCGCCTCCGGTCTTGTGCCCGCTGCGAATCGGATATGTGTCGGTGTTGGTCTGCATCTGTTTTCCCTCGTGTAGATCGACCGGGGGAGTCAGGCCCGGTCTTAATCGTATCTAGCGAGTAGCTTCTGAAACCTTGTCCAAACCTGCTTGTTTCTGTGAACCGACCGGAATCCGGTACATCAGGATCGTGATCAATCCATACGAGGGCCGATATCGAATCGGCCCACCTGTTCCGATCTTCGTGTTCCGGTGACGATTAGCAATCTCGGTCCAGTCGATACCCGGCGTGAGTCCAAGGAGACGACTCTTCATCGTCTGGAATGGTTGGAGGTTCGCCGGTCGCAGTGCCTTGGGTCGACCAGTAGAGACCTTGATCGGCTTTACCTTCTTGGGCCGTGGCTGTCCTACTGGACGAACACGAGGGCGACCTACAGGACGCCGAGGGTAATCGTACTTGGGTGGAGGAGGTGGTCGTTTGGGCGTGACCTTCGCCTTACGCTTGGGTGACACCCATCCATGAGCGGCACGAACACTGTTTACGTGCGAACGGGAACATCCTAGCTCACGCGCCGTCACCGAAGCGAACTCACGCGATCTCAGAATCGCATTCCTCAGACATCGCCTAGCTTGCTCACGCTGAAGCTTGGCACGACGGCGTAGACGTTTCTCGCTGGCGTGATCTTCCTTCGTTCGACGACGCTTCCGAATCGGAGCGGTGAGTCCAGATGTGATGTCGCGATTAAGCTTGCCGGATCGAATCCTCGACACAATCGAACTGCACATGCCGGTGCGCTTCGTGATCTCGCTAGCCTTCTCCGTCGAGGTATAGACCTCGCGAATCTGATCCGGCGTGTGTCGATACGTCCTTCCACGCTTTGCCTCGCGAACCAGTTCAGCGCTCACTCCGTATCGTTTCGCGATGTGCCTCGCTTCGCCTTTCGTATTCCTGATCGCTGCTAGGACGAGTGGATGAACAGAGGTGGATTCCATTCCGATATTTGTCGAGTCGCTGATTCGTATCGATCAGGATCGCATCGCTCGACTTCGTCTCGCTCGCGTATACAAATCCGGAGGATGAACCATCCTCTACCCATCCTCACACTGTACAGAGACACAGGTTTCTTTTTCTTAGATTCTAAAGAATAGAAAGGAAACCCATGTGTAGTGTAAGTGTAGTGTGAGGATGATTCATCCTCCGGACGATGGAACGATCCTCCAGAAGTAGGAGCGATCTGTATACAACGCGAAACCTGATCGATTTGTATACGACTCAAAGTCCAAGCGATTTGTATACAACGAAGGTACGGATCGAAACGTATACAACTCGCATACGAAACGAATGACCTAGCGATCTGTATACATCGAAAAGAAGAACGATCATCGATTCGTATGCAACGCGGGCCCAGTTGAAACGGACGGATTTCCGAAACACTTACCTAAATAGGAATACGCGCCGCCTGCAAACGATGCGATCACGAACTCAACAGCCGAGACACCTCGGCACCTTGAAGGACTCGATTCCAAAAGCTTGCAGGCGGTGGAATCGAGTCCTTTTTGTTTTGGAGTCCGTGATGAAAAAGAAGGTAGTGAAGAAGCGCAACGAGGCTGAGGTGGTCGCGATCATGAGCAAGTGGTCGGAACCGCAAGGCATCTTGAAGGCATGGATGCAGATCAGCCCGAAGGTTCAATATGAGAACTCATTCGTTCGGATGACCATCAACTCTGTGTTGTCTGGTCGCGATCCTCGACTCGATGCGCTCTTGGGATTCCTCAAGGCCTGCGAGGCCGAGAACATTCCGGTGAAGGTCGAACCGAAGAACGGCAAGGCCCGCCCGTTCGTAGTCGAAGACAATGGCAGCGCGTATACGCCGAAGGCCAAAGAGTCCCCGATTCGCAAGCGACCGCTCGAAACCGATAAAGCATTCTTCGCTCGGTGGGACCTTCATCGTCAGGCTATCGCGTCGTCCATCGTCCATGAACTTCTGGAGGAGAATGGCACGTCAATGGACGACATTCGGAGGCTCGCTAAGGAGTCGTATGAAGAGGTCATGAAGCAGCGTGACCTAAGCCTCTGGGAAGTGTGGGCCACGACATTGGCCGAGACGGTGATTCCCAAGGAAAAGCTGCACGATCTGCTGACCGGCAATGAACCCGAGCCTGTGGCACCACCAGCCCCGATGAACCATGTGGACTCCGTCACGATCACACGAGCCGACTTCGATACGCTCATGGGCGAACTCCGATGCCTTCATGCGAAGGTCGATGCTCTGACGCCGAAGCCGGTTCAACGAACCGCAGAGATCATTCCGTTCCGTCCGAAGACCGGTCCGACATTCGAGTTCCCGAACTTTCACAACATGAGGGCAAGTGCATGAGTATGAAGATGGACGATCTGGAATCGCGAGTGAAATCGCTGGAGGCTACTGTTCAGTGTCTGCTTGAGGGGATGAACCTCATGCACGACTACAGGCATGAACAGCAAAAGAATGCACGGCTCAATAAGATGTTCGAGCTATCGGCGTGGCGCTTGCGAGTCGCTGATCTAGAAAGGGAGGTGCAGCTTCTTGCGGATTTGGAGGCGGTACGGTTTGAACTGCCAAAAGAGGAGAGCGCTGCATGACGTATACAAATGAAGTCTCCGCACAGGATCGCATCGCCGCCATGCACGAACGGTTGAAGCGGATCGAGATCATGCTTGAACTTCTTATGGACGAGGGGCGACTCCTCAAAGAGAGCATTCTCGAACTGGAGGCGGAACAGTCATGATCTACTCAGACTCTCCAGTGTGGGAGCCAATCCAGTATCGCCACATCGTCGTCAACGTTGATGGCGATCACGGCGTGATGATTCCGAAAGAGGATTGTATCCACGTGGGCCTTCCACCAGAGGGCTATCAGGGCTTGCTAGGGTGGTTCAGGGATCGCGATGTATACGCGCAGATCACCGGTCCACACTTCAGCCGATTCCAACGATGGAGCGAACAACGCCATGAGTTCGATCAGTGGGTGGTCGGTCATGACTTCGTCGTGAGCTACGATCTGCGTATACATCGGCCCGTTGATCAGATTCGGTATGGGGAAGCCATCTGCGAATACGCCTGTAAGGAAGTCTGGCACCGTCGCTATTCGGTGAACATGTATGACGTGCGCAAAGGGCTGATCGATTTCGTCGAAGAACATGAACTCGAATATGTGTCGGCATTCTGCGGCGGATTGCCGGGATCGCATCTAACCGTTGAAGTACCGGAACTTCCGGTCTGGCACTGATCGGCAGCGCTTGCTATCAGCCCAGCAGATAGTAGAGCACAGAGAGTCCGAGAAAGACGAACAGCAGCAAGCCGGGCAGGTAGTCGTTGAGCCAGTCAAAGACAACACCGCCTAGTTCGTCGAGACCCTTCAGCCCGACCTTGATCTTGGCCCATGCTTCGCGCCGACGAGACATGATGTCAGCCTATCGGGTCCGGGTATTGGTTCTGAGCAACATAGACGACGAACTCATGGCCCAGTTCAGTAACGCCAGCCATCGGCACACCGCTCTGAGCGGGCATCGCTTGTCCCAAACCAGTCTCGACGAGGAACTGGGTCCATTGTTCGAACGTCCGATTCTTGTGAATCTCCGGAAAGTGCGCCTTTGCGGAATTGAATATTGCCTCAACATCCTTCAGTGGGATGCCCGTCGTTGGGTAACTGTCCGCAAGACGCAACGCAGATAGCTGGCTTCCGAAGATAATGCGGTAGGTCTTCTCGAAGGCGAACTGCATTTGCACAGCTGCCTGCGCCTGAACAAGTGCCGCGACCTGATCCTCGGGACTTAGGTCCTTCAGGCGAGCGTCAGCGCGGATACTCTCCTCGACCTTCTTCTGAACTGGCGTACTCGGCGGCAAGACGATCCTTGCTTCGCCCGTACCAAATGCGGATGGTTTGGCAGGTACGTTCGGCCCAGTCGCTGCTGTTGCGGGACTATAGTGCGCCCGCATACCAATGGTCGGCTCCTTTTTGGTCAGGCCCTTGAGATCATTCCCCAGAGCTTTTCGGACTTCGTCGGTTTGTTGCGGTGGGGATTCGAACTCTTGGCCGAATATTTTGCCGCCCTTGATCCGGTTGATCAGGGCTTTGATTTCCGCCCGGAAGCAGAAGAACAGTATCCAAACGACAACCGGCCACACAGCTAGGCCCGCGAACGTGAAGACATGCGGCACGAACAGTTCGAGCAGTTCCCGTGTAGTCATGAGTCCTCTCCCCGCGCGACTATCGCACAGGAGGGGCCGGACCGGGAGAGGCGATTAGGGGAGGAAGCGGACCTGCACCGTCAATGGTGCAGCCGGTCGACCAATCTCGTAGTCGAGTCCCATAGCACTCGCGGGTGCGGGTTTGATCAGTGAGAAGATCGAATCAATCAAATGCATACAACGGTCACCGCACTGCATATCGATGTCGATGACGCCCGCGAACTCCAGCGTGAAGATCACCATCAGCCAGAATGCGAAGCCGAATATCAACGTAGCGAGAATCCTCGTGAGCGTGACGGCATCGATCAGGCTTTTGATTCGATCCCACACCTCACGATTCCTCAACGTCCAGCGGAGCCGGAAAGGCAGGATCAGCCGAATCCAACTGGGGCAACGATCCCAACAGGGACCAATGCGGCTCATGGGCGGGATCGCTCAGGACCTCCAGTCCAAGGATGTGCGCGGAACCAGTACGCTCGATAGGGTTCAGCGCAGCGGCCGGATTCGATTCAGACGGACCACGCACCAAGTCGGCCTGAGCCGACGTAAAGATAATGAACATCGCCATCAGACCTGCGCTCCCACCGCCGTTGCCCATGCTTGGACGTTGTTGTAGCGGGCGAGGCGCTGGGTAGCGTCAAGGGCCGCGCCCCACGCGACGTATCCGACAGAGGCAGCGCGGGGCTGCGACAGGACGCCAGAGGCGTTGGTGCCGCCGACGTAGAAACTGTGCGACGGCAGCGATGCGCCGAGTGCCGTGTGCGGCGCGGTCTGCACGAGGTCGACACCGTTCTTGGCACCATAGACATCGTTCACGGTAGCGCCGTTGCGGCCGAACTGGGTTAGTCCTGCGCTTGTCAGGGGACTGAGCGTGTAGACCGCGCCGACACCGGAAACGTCGCGACCAACCTCAGTACCGACACCTCGATTGAGGTCGCGATTGATCTGCTTCTGCATGAACGCGACCGGGAATGCCTTGAACTGCATGATGAATCGCATGAGTTCGCCGGTCAGCGTACCCGGAGGCAGGCCGCCAGTGATCACGGACCGGGTCATCGCGCCGGGATCGGTGATGGATTCGCGAGTCTGATCGATGAAGTAGGTGCGCCACGTCTGTTCGAAGTCATCCCGGTAGCGGGCGATCTCCGCAGGGGTAGCGTCGGGCTTGCCCATCATCGCCATGATCGTATCGTCGGCTTCGTATCGAATCGCATCCGACACGGTCATGTGCCGTCCGTTCTGTTCCACAGTATGGGCGCGAGCGTAATCCCAATGGGCTTCGGTGATCCCATAGCGACCAAGCGTTAGCTTCAGCCGGTCGGGAAGATCGGCGAGGGTGGTATCCTTGTAGAAGCCCAGTGTCGCAGACAGGTCGCGTGTGGTCTGAGCCGACATGACATCGGTCCACCAGCGTTGCCCGTTTACGATCTGGCTCCAGCGAACCCACTTCGCCATGCGTCCGGTAAACTGGTCGCCTGCGCTGACCCGGGCGGCGATGTCACCGATCACGCCATCACCGAATGCACCAATGCGGTGTAGGAGTTCGCGTTGCTCCAAGTCAGGGCGACCACGAACAAGGGCAGCGATTGACTGGGCGTGTGTCTCGAACGGATTCAGCCCGTTCCATTGAAGCGTACCAGCCCGGGAGAAGATGTCACCGAACTGGGATAGGACACCGTTCACGAGTTTCGTGATTGTCATGTATCCACGGGTATTGCGACCGAACGAGGCGAGTCCCGCATGCGCGGTGATGTTGGCGCTTCCATCAATCTGATCGAATCCAGACATGATCAGCTTACCGGACATGCTCTTACCGCTGAGAGTCATGACCTGATCCTGATCACCGCGAGCGAAGGCACGACCGATCAGTTGCTGGCGATCCGCTTCGAATGCAGCACGGGGATTCGGTCCCCAAATCTTCATCAGTCCTACATCGCGGCCGACATTCTTCAGGTGCTGACTGATCGTCTCGAACAGCGAGCCATTGCCGTATCGCTCATGATACTCGAACCACGCCTCAGCCGATTTGAAGTGCAGGGATCGTTCCTGCGACGCACGCTTGGCGATGTTCTGGGTTCCACCTGTGAATCCACCAAGCCAATCGGATTCGCCAGCCTTGAGGTGTACGCCGGTCGAGAGTGCGTTCCATTCGTTGGTGAACCATTCGGCACGCGCAGCCGGTGTTGCCTCGACATCATCGAATGTCCGTTCGTCCAGTCGATCAGCAATGAACTGCTTCCATGCATTGAAGTCTTCCGGCTTGCCCTTGCCTCGAACCTTCCCTGCATTGTGGGATTGCGGAGCGATGAACCCGGATACTTGTCGCGTGTATGCGCCCTGTGCATTCCGACGATTACGGGCGATGTCCATGTACTTGTTGATAATCTCAGCCATCTGAAGCGCCTTCGCGTTCCCGGTCGGGGCATCGGTGCCACCATTGAGGCGAGCCATTTCCTTTGCTACGGCCAAGTCCAGATCACGATCACCACGGCGAAGAAGCTGGTGCAGGCCAGCCCGTTCCAGTTCGATATCGAGGGGAGACAGGAGGCGATCCTGTTCCGCATAGATCAAGGCCTCGGCCGACTTGCCCCAACCAAAGGTCGGTCCTTCCTTGCCGATGGTCAGGGCCTGCAACGCACCGGCTTCATCCGTTGGGTTCGTGTCATAGAACGTGAACCGGTCCTTCTTGCGAAGCACTGCAATCTTGCGCTGGCGATCTGCGATCTTCGCGGCCAGCTTCTCCTCATCCTGAATCTTGGCGATGGCTTCTAGGATCGTACTGGGATCGTCGGCGAATGCCTTCTGTGCACGGCGAATCTCCGCGACCTTGGACACGACCTGTTTCACCATGCCATCGATTTCGAGTTCGGAGAGTTCCGGTGCTGCAGACTTGATCGCAACCCGGCAGGTATCTGATACGGCCATCCTTTATGTACCCCCGCGCAAGCATCCGGCGATCCGGTCGAACACAGAGGCCCGTGCCTCGGCCTGTGCGATCTCTGCCTTTCCTGCGTCGAGTTCCGCCTTTGCTTCCTTCGGTAGTTCACCCACGGAATCGACGGCTGCGATCTGCTTGTCCAGTTCGGCGATCTCGCGATCCAAGATCGTGGCCTCTGTCTGTCCACCCTCGCGACGGATCGATTCCGCCTCACCCCGGATCGCGGCGTACTGGGTGTTCGCCTCGGCCAGTACCTTCAAGTCTGCATGCGATGACAGCACGGGAGGGTTCAGCTTGTCCCGGAGCCATTGATCGTACTCACGATCAAACACGGCACGTGCATCGGTGATAGCCTGTGCTTCATCCCGAATCATCGTCGGCACATCACGGGACTGGGCGAACTCAACCTGATCCGGGGCACGCTTGGCGGCCAGCAGTTCCCGAGAGGTAGCCCCTTCTACAAGAGCGTACTGCACGCGACCGCCGTCAGAGTAGGGGATCACAGAGTATTCGCGACCCGTGCCGGTAACGGGATCGATGTCCGGTCCATCCTTGAGCACCTGTTGATCGAGCCAACGCTTTGCCTGTCGCTCGTTCGGGAACAGCATCGGACTTCCATCGGTCTTCCGAACGGGTTCCATCTTGGACTCAGCCCGGAGGATGAATCCGTTCGGCGTCTCGACGATCTCCGGCCGAATACCATCCTCGCGCTGTATACGGTTCATCGCATTCTCTGCGCGCTTGCGTGTGGTGAACGTCATCAGTTCATCGTTGCGAGCGATCATCGGCACGAACGACCCATTTCTGTCAGGCATCGGGTGAGGGACATCCGGGGCGGATCGAAGACCACCGCCCATGTCTCGAACCACGGGATCGGGAACGAATGGACCCATGGCGTTATCGAAGCGGGCCTTCACCATCTCGTAGGGGGTGAGGTTCAAAGTGCCGCCCAGTAGATGTTCGCGTAGCGCCAGATCAGCACGGACCGGACGACCTTCGATGACGGACACCAAAGCATCACCGGCCATTGCGCGCTTCGTTTCGAGGGGGGCGTCGTCGATGATCTTGCTGATACCGAACAGGCGATCCTTGGCGATCCCACCGCCGATGTGCAGGCCACCACCCAATACGCCGCCGAAGATGACGTTCTGAAGTGAGTCGGCCATCGTGTAATCGCGTTGCTCGGCCTGACTGAGCCCGTAGACAAGCGGCTCAAGCATCGCCGCACCAACGGCACCCTCCGTAACGCCGACGATTCCACGCGTGGCCATGCGTGATCCAATGGTGGCGAGGATCGAAGCAAAGCGAGCCTCACCAACAACGGGGATGAATGCCGAGAGTATATTCAGAGGATCGACTACCGATGCGCCCAGACCCACGGCGAGCCGCGCGGTGCCTTGCCAGAACCCACCAGCACCACGGCTGACTATGTCCTGCCTCAACAGTTCATCCCTCTTCAGGCCCTGAAGTTCCTTGGCCTCGCGTTCGCGAACTGGTTGATCCCATCCGAGTAGACGCTTGCCGTTTGAGGTGATCCCGTACTTGGAGTTTGCCTCCTCGGCGGTGAGGAGAGGGCTTTCGACGTAGTACGGGTTCGCGACGGTAACGCCCTGTTCTGGATTAACGATCCGGAACTCAACGACGGCACCGGCGACAATTCGAAGATGGTCGGCTGCATCATGCGGCGGAACAAGGTCACCGCCAGCGCCGCGGCGGGTGCGGGCGGTTTGCATGGGATGTTCGGCGGGCATTGCCGCGATCTGCAGTCCTACGACAACGATGTCAGGGCCGGCGGCCTGAACTACGTCTACAAGAACCTCGACGGCGACCTCGATAGCCACGACAATAAGGCGCAGGGCTACACGTCGTCTGGCTTCCTGTTCAAGAGCGTGGTGGGGGGCCGCAGCTACAACGACATGCCGACGGCCACGGCGGCCTCCGGCAGCGCGCCGGCCATCTCGCTTTCGCGGGATATCGCCGGCGGCGGTGCCTACACCAGCGGGCTCGCGATCGACACCAACTTCTGCCTCAACAACGGCGCCACCGGCGCGAAGTTCGTGAGCATCGAAGCGGGCTGCAGCGGCACCTTCACCTACAATGCGTTCACGCAGAACGCCGGCAGCCTCAATGCCAACCCGTTCAACGCCGGCGCGACGAATTACGCGAGTTTTGGAGCGTGGAAGGCCGCCGTCGGCACGACCGACGCGGCGAACTTCGCCTAGCGCCGGCGACGGAACTCGGGAGCGGGAGGGCTTGGATGCTGGCAATCGCCGACTGGATCCTCGATCGGGTCGATACGCTGGCCTTGTGGCTGGTGCCGCCGTCGATGCTGGGCGCGTTCTTCGGGGACGCCTTCCGCAAGGACGTGCTGACGCCGCGGCAGCGGTTCGCCGCGTTCGCCCTGTCGGTGGCTATCAGTCCGCTGGCGGGCATGGCGGCCGGGAAGGAGTGGGGCTGGCACCCCTATACCTGCGGCGTCATCACCATCCTCGCCGCGGTGCTGGGCACCGACATGATCGCCCTGGTGGTGTCGATGGTGCGCGAGTTCCGCAGCGACCCCTGGGGCACCGCGGGGAAGAGCGCCGACGCCATCAAGAAGATCGCCGACGCCCTGCTGGCCTTCGTGCCGTGGAGGGCGAAGTGAGGGTCGGCGAGATCGTCTTCATCCTCTTGGCCCTCGCGTTCCTATGCTGGCGGGTGCGGCGGGCCGGCCGGCCCAAGGGGCCCGCCCGGTAAGCGACGGGCGAACGGCGTTCGCCAAGAGCGACGTCAGACTGCTTCAACACCCTCATTCAGTCTGCACTGTGTGAGCTCACGGGCCTGGTTACACGCCCTGCCGCTCACCAGTGCTTTCCGGAGGAATGCACTTGGATCGCATTTCCGAGATGATCGAGCGCGTCCTCATCCGCGAGGGCTGCGACACCTACACCGACGATCCGAGCGACGCCGGCGGCCCGACCAAGTGGGGAATCACGCAGGGCGCGCTGGCGAAGTGGCGCGGCCGGCCGGTGTCGGCCGCCGAGGTTCAGGCGCTGGGCAAGGACGAAGCCGTCGCCATCTACCGCCGGGACTACATGGCGCCGTTCGAGACGATCGAGGATCCGGCGCTGCTCGAGCTGCTGTTCGACTTCGGCGTGAACCACGGAGTGGGGCGCGCGGCCGAGGCCGTGCAGACCGTCCTGCAGCGCATCGGCTACTACACAGGCGCCATCGACGGCGCTTTTGGCCCGAAATCCCGTGAGGCCCTGGCCAAGGTCCAGAACGACGCCGCGCTGTTCTACGCGGTGAAGTGCGAGCGCCTCGAGGCCTACATGCGCTATGCCGGCCGCGTGCCGGCCAACGTCGTCTATCTCGGCGGCTGGGCGAACCGGAACGACCAGTTCGAGAAGCGCTTCGCCGATGCCGGCGGCAGCACCGTGAGTGCTGCCTGATGCCGGCCATCCTCGCCCGCAACCCGCTCGCCAGCGGCCTTGGCATCGCCACCACGCTGCTGGCCATCCTTCTCGGTGTGCAGACGGTGCGCCTGGCTTGGAGCGAGCGCGAGACGGTCGCCGCAGAGCGGGCCGTCGATGCCGAGAAGCTGAAGCACGCTGACTTCAAGACTGCCCTCGCCGAGAAGTCGCTCGAGGTCGAGCGAGCCGCAAAGGCCCGTTCCGACGCCGGCATCAAGGAACTCGCCGAGGAGGTCCGCAGCGTCGGCCTCGTCGCCACCCAAGCCAAAACGGAGATCCGCCTTGTGCCAGCTTCGAACGGCGGTCCGTGCGACCGCGATCCTGCTTATCTCTCAATGCTCAACGGCGTGTCTGCAATCCTCGCCGCAGGAGGTGCCGGTCGTGACAAAGGTCAAGCCGGGTCCGGAGCTGCTGCGAAAGTGCGATAGGCCCCTGCAGCCCGACCCAGCGAAGGGCGTCGCCTACAACGGCGAGGTCATGATCGACATCGCCGCCAAGGGCGAAGAGTGCGCGGTCCGAATGAGTGCGCTAGTCGATTGGTTCGAGTGATAGCAGGTACCCGTCGATCGACGACGACTGGTGGATTTGTGTGCGCGGCGTCTTCAGGCCGTCGACAAGCGGCTGAGCGTTCCCAGCCGTCGGTCTTCGCTTTTTAGCAGCGGTCCAAGTACGATAGTCCAACAGAAGCAGGGCCAAGGTTATTGCGGTGGACGAAACGAGATGGGAATGCCCATTATCACCGATAATGCGCTAGCCTGCTATTCGAACATGAAGCCGGATGATGGCCCTTCGAGGTAGTGACACTTTCGCCGAGGATTGGGCTAGATCATTGACCGATCCGCAGGCGTTTGCCTATGAGCAGCGCCGTCTGGCCTTTGTTTGGACGTTCCTCGGATTTACTGGCGATGTTGCAAATGAGGGAGACTGGTTTCGTGCGTCATTAGCGACGCGGTCGGTTTTCGTGCAGCGGTTTGGAGCTGAGCTCAGAGGCTTCGAAAATGTGTGCGCGCATCGCTTCTACCCGTTGCGAACCGAGGAAAAAGGCAATGGCCCGATAGTCTGCGGCTTTCACCACTGGCGATATGACGTTGACGGCAAAGTGATCGGAATCCCAGTATGTCAGCAGCAGTTTGGCACCGTATCGCGCGCCTTGGGCGCACACCTCAATCAAATAGAGGTGGCGACCTGTGGTACGCTCATCTTCGGCCGCTTTCCGGCTTCAAAGAAACGGGAATCGCTCTTAGAATACTTAGGCATTGGCTTTCCAATCCTCGAAGCTCTGTCGCGACCTGAGCGTAAGCCGCTTGCCCTCTCAACGCGGCTCAAGGCGAACTGGAAGCTCGCTTTCCACATCTCGCTCGACGACTATCACCCCGTTGCCATTCATCCTAGGACGTTTGGCCGGGAGGGATACGTAAATCGCGAGAATGTTGGCTATTTCCGATTTGGCGCCCACAGCGCATTTCTAAATACGAAGAGAGCAGTGGCTTTGGAAGAGATGGCTGCGGCCTGCGCGGACGGCTCCTTTCAGGCAAACCGCTACAGTATTTTCCAGATTCTCCCGAACTTTCTCATCGCCATGTTCCGGTCGGACGGCAACTTCTTTCACTGTTGCATCCAGCACTTCATTCCGGTTTCGAACGACGAGTCCATCTTACGGTCATGGGTGTACCCGGCCCCCTTCCCAGTTAACTCCCCTTGGCTTGTCCGCTCGACGAGGTGGTTGAGCGATATTGTCCGCAATCGGCTGGTCGTGCACTACGCCAGGCAAGTCATGCGCCAAGACAACCAAGTCTGCGAGCGGCTGCAGGAGGTCGCTCATCAAGTTGGCAGGCCACCCTATTTGGCCGCATTGGAGGAGCGGATCGGCTGGTTTGAACAGTCTTATCTGGAGCTCGTTGGAGGAAGTGAGGAGTGAAAAGCCGGGTGGACGCGGCCCGAGCGCTTCTGAAGACGTCCAATGTCGCGATCGAACGCCGGCACAGGAACCAGCATTTCGGGTTACGATCCCTGATCGTAAGCGAGGGTCGAGAAGCTCAGGAGGTTTCGGCGCTCTGTCGCGCGACCGTTCATCTTGCGCCTCGATGCGCCCCGTTTTCCGCACTGCCCTAGGGGCTTGTCATCAGGCGATACGGCCGGCATGGACCCAGTCGCGGAAGGTCTAACCCCGGCCGGGCTCGGTGGTATCGGGGTGGCGCACCAACATCGCATGCCAAGTGTAGGCTATAGGAAGACACGCGGGCTCTTTATCGAGCTTTAATAATCCCGTTCTCAACGAGGTCCGAAACATCCAACGAGCGTCCACTCGGGTGCCTTAGGATGAACCCCGGCTTGTCCATTGCTCGCGAACCTTGCAAAAAAGGCGGAAGCCCGGTCTGCATGCCCTGATAGGTTCCGATGTCGACTTGTTCCCCGCTGCATGTCCGGCATGCCTGTGTGACTTCGAAAAGCTTCGCCCGTATCGCCATGCCTGAAACCCTCCATTGATGCAGATCGGTTTTCTGAATGGCCATTGGCCTCCTTATCTTGGCCGAACTTCGCACGCCGTAGCGGGGCGTCTCAACCCCGCACTGGTTGCGATTTCACCCCTCGAATGGTCGGAAACTGGGCAATCTTGAGGTTAGCGGTCGCGGCGAGGGATCCCGACAGCCGGATTGCCGCCTCCGCCCTGGACGTGCTGCCACTGAACTTCGGGGTACGCGCGTCCTTTTGTCGAGGCCTCTTGCCTGGGAAAACACAGAATCTGGGCGTGCCGTCAGCAACAACGGCGGCGTGAAGACGCCGCATACCGACCGTTGAGGGGCCCGTCTTGGGCGTTTCCTCCCTAAACTTGCCCGTCCCGGTAAACCCGGAGCGGGCGCTTTTTGCGTTTCTGGGCCAAGAATGTCGGTTTAGGGGATGGCGGCGGCGCCAGCTCTATCCGGGTCGATCGGCCGGCGGATCCTTCGGCTGGAGTAGCACGATGTCGTAGCGGCGGCCGTTGCGGTTGGGATCGGAATTGTCGGACGTCGAGAAATAGAGATCGTCCTTCCAATGCGAGTAGGCCCCGGTGCCCCGGCTCCTGATGATGGCATGGCCCGCATGGGCCGGGCCGAGGGGCCTGTCGTTCTCGTAGAGCAGGAGCGTCGAGCGCTCCTTGGCCTGATCGCCATCGGCCAGCCGCGCGAAGAGTTCGCCCTGCGCCGTATGGCGCAGGCGGTAGAGCCAGCAGAAGCCCTGCTCGTTTTCGAAGCCGTCGATCGGGACGCGCAAGGCAACTTCGGATTGCCCTGCGCCGGCGGCGGATCGCGGCGGCGGCGAGGTTCCGGCCGGCGCCGGCGCCGCCAACAGGAGCTCGCGCGAGGCCCGTCCCTCCCTCAGCCGGAACTGCATCTCCTCCCGGAACGCCGCTTCGAGCCGGCGATTGAGGTCGGTGCCCTGCTCGCGCGGCACGCGGTCCGGATCGATAGAGGCGCGTGGCGTGTCGGGCAGACCGAGAAAGCCGGCAATGCGCCCGAGCTCCTCTTCCGGCGCGCCGCGCAGATCCTCGAAGGTGATCCTGAGCGGCGTGATGCCGAACAAGGCAACGAAGCGGTCGAGCCACTCGCGGGCCACGAAGACTCGGTCGATCCGGGTGGAGACCGCCGCGAAGGTCAGGTCAGAGTACTCGAGAGATCGCGTCGGCTGCAGATCGGCGCGATAGGCGCCGGTCATCTCGGCCAGCAGCAGCGATATTGCCTGGCGGATGACGTTGCGGCGCGAGAGATGGATGAAATTCCACTCATGGATATGCGCCGGGAATTCGCCGATCTCGAAGAGCAGCATCAGCGCCTGCATATGCGCCTTGGTGCAGAGGATGCCGTTGGGCAGGCGGCGGCAGAGTGCGGCCATGAATACCGCGGGGTCCTGGCCTTCGCCGATGTTGTGGCCGCGCGAAACCGACGACTCGCGGTTCAGGTATTCATGGGCGTCGATTCCCAGGCCCCGCAGCAGACCCGAGAGGTATTCGCTGCCCGACCGGCTGGTCGCCAGCACGATGACTCGCTTGCGCAGCTTGCGCAGCTGGCGATGGCAGTCGGTGTCGGCCGCCGTGCCGCGGCGGATATGCCGGGAAATTGGGAAGGCAAGGGCACGGTCGAGATCTGGATCGGCGCGCGCCATGGTGGCGGCAAAATCATCGGCCATGACGTCTCCATGCCAAGCAGGCACGTTTCTGATAAAAGCCGGGTCGGGCTTCGTCAAATCAAATGGGAATCGCGCTAATGCCGGTGTGGGAAGACAGTGCCGACAGTGTCCACGATCACGGCCACAGGGATTCCGTCGGCGGTCTTTGGGACGAGATCGGCCGTCTGCAGCTCGACTTTCTAGTGCAGCAGGGCTTGCGGCCGGAAGACGTCGTAGTCGACGTCGCGTGCGGCTCGTTGCGCGGCGGCGTGCATCTGATCCGCTATCTCGAGCCCGGCCATTATCTCGGAATCGACAAGAAGATCGAGCTGGTCATCTACGGCGTGGGTGCCGAACTCGGCCTCGATACCTATCGCGAGAAGCGCCCGCGCTTCGTCATTTCCGACCGCTTCGACTTCGATCGCTTCGAACGCCGCCCGAATTTCGGCATCGGTCAATCGATCTTCACGCATCTGGCGGCCGAGGACATCATCTTGTGCCTGCGCAAGTTGCGCCTGCAGGCCGCCGACGGTTGTCGCTTTTTCGCCTCCTACCGGGACGTCCCGAGCGCTCGTGAAAATCCGCCGAGATCGCATTCCCATGAAGTCTTCGACTATACGCGGGATCAGATGACGGGGTTTGCCGCCGAAGGTGGCTGGACGTTCGACTATATCGGCGACTGGAAGCACCCGCGGCATCTGAAGATGGCGGCGTTCACCCCGCGTCCTGCCGGCTGAGCCACCACCGGACCACCAGAGCTCGCGCGCGACCTCTAGGGGCCGGGGCCTCGAGCGGCTGGCTGCTCGACCGGCGGCGATCTTCGCCATGGTGCTGTTCGTCTTGGTCGCGATGTCGGCCGGCGCGGCGATGGAGCACGATCCCTACAGCGACTGGAGGCAGCCCGGCAGCGGGCATAGCTGCTGCAACAGAATGGCGCCGGACCGATCGACGAGCGACTGCCGGCCGATACGGGCGCGGCTCGACGGGAATGGCGTCTGGTGGGTGTTGCTCGATACCGGATGGAAGCCGGTGCCGCGCGCGAGGATCCTGCACCAGGCCTCGCCCGATCTCAGCAGCCACGTCTGCGCCAACCTGACGACCGAAGAGATCTACTGCTTTGTGCCGGGCCCGCAGGGGTCCTGCCGCTGCACGACAAGGCGATGCCGGTGCTGATTCGCACGAAGGACGAGGCAGAGCAGTGGCTCGAGGCGCCGGCCGCGTCTCGATCCCGGACTCCGCGATCCAGCGTTGCATCGCCTCGGCCTGCGCCGCGGTTGCGAAGCCATAGAGGCGGAACTCGATATCGGCGGGTGCCCAGCCGGCGACGGCATACCATCCGGTCGGTCCGGCGATGCGGTCGGCGGCGGCCTTCAGCTCGGCCTGGTCGGCCGGGCGGAACGGCTCTGTACGGTGCAGGCGGGCGACGTGGGGCAGGGCCTTCACGCGAGCGGCGTGGCTGTTCGTACTGCGGCGGGCCATGCTACAGGCCCCAGAAGCCGGGCAGGGCGCGATAGTCGCCGGTCTCGACGACCCAGCTGTTGAACGGGCCGGCCAGCGCGACCCGGGCCTGGCCGACGATCGTGAACGCGCCGTCGCCGTCCTCGGTCTCCTGGCCGATTATGAGGCGATCGAGCCCGCACTGCAGGGTGGTGAAGCCGACCAGATGGCGCCGGCTGGTGACCTGGTCATAGACCGGCGACCAGCCGGACGGGTGCCACGAATCGAAGTCGGTGAAGGCGGCGGAAGGCGCGTCGAGCATGGGGAGGTCCTCGTCCAAACGGGAGGAGAACGATATAGGAACTTGTCCCCCAATCTTCCCCCACCACCCGGGCATTTCGGTGCCGTTTCGTGCCGTTTCACGACACTTATCCACACGTCCCCGGCGAGCCAGGAACCGCGAAAAGTCTTTGTTTATCAGGGGTTAAGCCTGGCGCTCCCTACGGGATTCGAACCCGTGTTTTAGCCTTGAGAGGGCCACGTCCTAGGCCTCTAGACGAAGGGAGCATAGGGCCAGAGGCGGACTGATAGTCGAATGGCCGCGCCGACGCAACCCCGCTCGTTCAGCCGGGCTTCCGGCCGGCGATCCGCGACAGGACGCCGGGGACGAAGGGGTGGACGGCCACGTCGGCGAAGCCTGCACCCTGCAGGTACCCCTTCACCTCCGATTCGGTGTGGGCGAGGCCGGTGCTGTTCTGGATGGCCTCGTTCAGGCCCCACAGCGCAGCCGAGAGGGGGCCGCTGCGGTCGTCGTGCAGGGTCTCGCCGATCAGATGCATCTCGCCGCCCGGGACGAGGGCCTCAAAGGCCTTGGCGACGACCCGGCGGATCAGGGCGGGCTCGTATTGCGGCAGGTTGCTCGCCATGACGACGACATCGACGCCCTGCGGGAAGGCGGTCTCGGTGAAGTCGCCGGGCAGGATGCTGACGCGGTCGTCCGCGCCGTTGGCTTCGATATATTCCTTGGCCACCACGGTAACCGGCGGCAGGTCGAGCACGATCGCCTTCAGGCCGGGATAGGTCTTCGTGGCGACGATGCTGTAGGCGCCGGAGCCGCCACCGAGATCGAGCATCATTTTGCGGCCCGAGAGGTCGACGCTGCGGCTGAACAGGCGGGCGGCGCCCATGCCGATCGAATAGGTCGCGGCGTGATAGCGCCTTGCGTCCTCGACGGTGAAGTCCACGTAGGCGCCCAGCCGGTTCTCCTGGCTGTCGCGCAGCCGCTCGGAGAGCTCGCCGAACGCCTTCCAGCGTGGCTTGGTGAACAGGATCCACGGACCCGCGTAGCGCTCGCCGTCCTTCACCAGGAAGCGCTGGACGTCGGGCGCGTTGGTGAATCGTTCGCCGTCGCGGGACAGCAAGGTCATGGCGGCCAGCACGGTCAGCAGCCGCTCGGCGTTGCGCTCGGAGAGGCCGACGGCCTTCGCGACGGTCGGGATGGTGTCATGTCCATGGGCGATCGCGGTGAAGATCTCCAGTTCGACCGCGGCCATCAGCGCGGCACTCTCCCAATAGGCCTGGGCGATCTTCTGCAACCGTGTCGTGTCGAGGCGTTGGCTTCCGGTCATTCTGGCGTTTCCTCCATTGTTGCCCGAGCATAGCGCGCAGGCCTAAGCTTCGTCGCCGCCGCTGGAGGACCGCCATGGACATGCCGATCGCTTCCGACCTGCCGCTCACCGGCATCGACGTGCATTCCCTGCCGCCAGCCGACGGCGAATGGGTGCTGCGCCGCCAATTGGCCGCGGCTTACCGGCTGGTGGACCATTTCGGCTGGACCGAGCTGATCTATGGCCATCTCACCGCGCGGGTGCCGGGCGAGGCGCCGCACTTCCTGATCAATCCCTATGGGTTGAACTACGACGAGGTGACGGCCTCGAACCTGGTCAAGATCGACCTCGACGGGAAGATCGTCGAGCCGAGCCCCTATCCTGTGAACTATGCCGGCTTCGTGATCCACTCGGCGGTGCACATGGCCCATGCCGAGCGCCACAAGGTGGTGATGCACACGCACACGCGCGCGGGCATGGCGGTCTGCGCGCTGAAGGACGGGTTGCTGCCGGTGTCGATGGTCGCCACCGCCTTCCATGGCAAGCTCTCGTACCACGACTATGAAGGCCCCAGCCTCGACCTCGACGAGCGCGCGCGCCTGCTGGCGAACCTCGGCGACAACCAGGCGATGATGCTGCGCAACCATGGGCTCCTGACCACGGGCCGTTCGGTACCCGAGGCGTTCCTCCGGCTCTACCGCCTGGAGCGCGCCTGCCAGATCCAGCTCGATGCGGCCGCCGCCGGGACGCTCAACGTGCTGGGCGACAATCTGGCGGCCAAGTCGGGCGCCGACATGGACCGCTTCTCCGAGATGGAATCCGCGGTGGGCATCGGCGACCTGGAATTCGCGGCGCTGGTTCGCAAGCTCGACAAGGTCGACACCGGCTGGCGCCACTGACGATCACTTGAGTTTGTAGAGCGCCTTGAGGGAGCCGCTGGGCGCCTTGATGTCGGCGATGCGCCAGCCTGCGGGCGTTCTCACGAGCTCCAGCACGATCCGTTTGGCTTCGTCGAAATTCTGGAACGATACCCGGGCCGTCGCGGTATCGCTGTCCGTCGTCACATCGATCGAGAGCTTCGATATTTCCCAGTCCTGGGCATCGATGAAGGGGTCGCCGTTCAGGGTCGGCACCTCGTTCCGGCGTCTGGCTTCGCGATTGTCGCGATCGATGGCCTCGGCAAGGGCCGGAACGAAGAACCGCGCGACATTGCCGTAAGGCTGTCCCTGGAAACCTTTGGCGAGATACGGCTGGTAGAGATTCTCCACGAAGGCCTGCGCAGTTGCCTGGGCCATCGCGTCGGTCCCGCTCAGACAGGTCGCGATCCCGCCACCCAGCAGGAAGCGGCGGCTCAATGTGTTGGAGTTCAAGTCTTCCTCCTGCCGGACTATGTGCTGAAGGTCGTACGGTCAGTACCCGAGTAGAGGGCCTTGGCCGATCGCTCGACGGCCTCGCGGTGGGTGGCGAGAGCCTCGGCGTCCAGATCGGCCTTCGGGGCCGGCTCGGGATCGAAGTGCCCATAGGGGTCGTGTCCGCGAACCAGGGTTGCCGAATCGCGCACCTTGAGCTGGCGGACGTGGGGCGGGATGTAGCGCAGGGCCAGGCCGATGCGTCGGTCATCGGTGGTATTCGGCCCCAACGCGTGGGCCAGCAGCACATGGTGGAGGGACATCTCGCCGGCCTTCAGCGGGACGTCGACTCCGGCGCCCTCGGGCACATCGACGGCGATCTCCTGGCCGCGGCTCAGGAGATTGTTCTCGTCAAACGTATCGCGGTGCTCGAGCTGCTTCCCGAGATGGCTGCCCGGCCAGAACCGCATCGCGCCGCTCTCGACGGGCGCGTCGGCAAAGGCCACCCAGGCGGTGATCACCTCATCGGTGCTGAGGCCCCAATAGGTCGCATCCTGGTGCCACGACACGAAGGAGGACGACCGCGCTTCCTTGATGAAGAAGGTGCTGCTCCAGCAGAGGATATCCGGCCCGATGACATCCTCCACCGCATCGAGGATGGCGGGGTGCCGCGCGAGTTCGTTGGCCCAGGTGAAGAGCAGATGCACCTTGTGCCGCATGTTTCCGGCGATCGGTCCGCCTGTCGCGCGTTCGTGCGCCTCCAGGCGGTTGCGGCAGGCGCGCGCCTCCGCGGCGGAGAGGACGCGAACCGGAAAGTGAAAGCCGTCGCGGCGGTAACGCGAGACTTCGTCGGCATTGAGACGCGTGTTCATGGATTCCCTCCTGCTAGGGGAGGCGGACCGCGCTGCTCGGCGGCACGCATCCCCTCCCTGGGCGCCTTCTTCGGCTTCCTGGCGAGAAACGCCTCGGCCCGCCGCAAGGCATAGACTAGGCGTCTGTTGTCGGTCTGGGCGACCTGCTCGGGGAACTCGGTCTTGATCAATTCGAGATAGGCTCGTGCCGCCACCCGGCCCTGGAGCTTTCGGATCAGACGCACCTTCGAGAGCGCCATGAAGAAGCGGCGGGCAGGATCGGCGGAGCGTTGCATCGCAATGCTGGCAAGGCGCAGCTGTTCGGCCGGCGGCACGTCGTTCTCAAGCCCGTCCAGGACGCCCTGGGGTATCTGCTTCGTGCACAGGAAAACGGCGCTGGAGCCGATTTCGCCGACGAACTCGAAATAGTCCGCCAGGGCTTCCTGATGGGTCTTGATCCAGGGCAGCTCCTCGAAGAAGTAGTCCTGGTGAACCACCAGCGAACGCCCGGGGATCAGCTTCGAATGGAACCGCTGAAAGGCGCGAAGGCTGAGGGCGGGCGTCTTGAGAATGTCCAGGAACAGGATTTCCACCGGACATTCGATGTCGGTGGCGTCCATGAAGTCGCCGATGCGAAGATCGACGAGGTCCTCCACGGGGGCGATGTTGCGGCGCAGTTCGGATTCGAACGACTCGCCCTGGGCGGCGGAAAAGGCGAGGCCGTGTCTCTCGAAGAAGTCCGGCATGTTGGGGTTCACGATCGCCCTCTCGTACGAAACGATCGGCTGTGGCCACTTCCCGATGATCTCCTGCCGGTGAGGGTTCGAGCGAAAGCCTTCGCCGAAGCAGCGTGTCGATGCGCCGAGGAAAATCCCGGCGTCCACGATGATGCCCTTGCCGGCGTAGTACCGGTTGGCCAGCCCGAATAGAAACTGCCTCTCCGCCATGGACATCATGGACGGCGTTTCGAGGCAGGATGGCGGCAGCGGACTCACCAGCGGTGCGAAGGCGGCATTCAACCGGATCGTCTGCAACGGCCTGGCGGGCGTCAGAATTTCGACCTCGGTAGACCGGGCCAGCTGTCGATCGGTCCGCACCGTCGTGGCGACCGCCGCCATTTTCCCCAGGATCTGTTTCGCCCCGTACAATAACGCCATGATCGCTCCCGGGCCGATGTTACCCGAAGGAGACACCGTCTTGCCGGCCGGTGCAACTCGGTCTCAGAAAAGGTGCAGGAACACGAAAACCATCGCCGCGTAGGCCGCCGAGATGAAGGCGGCACCCAGGAGGTTGATGCGCACCTGCCGGCCGGGCGCGGGACGCAGCCACCATCCGAAGCGACCGGCGACCCAAGGCACGAGGAAGCCCGTCAGCCCCACGCTGACGATGTTGCCGAGGAAGAGGGAGGCCGCGAAGGGCAGGCCGAACAGGCGGTCGAGCAGCGGCGTGCCCACGAAGTGCCCGAACAGGAACACGATCGGGTAGAGCATCAGCAGGACGAGCATGTCCATCTTCCACACCGGCAGCGGTCCATCCGCGGCGGCGGCGTCCCGGAACCACTGCTCGAATCCCGAGCTGGCGGTGCGCGCGTGGGTTTCCTCGGTGAGCGGCTCCGCTTCCGCGATCAGGGCCTGGCGAACGGGCGAATTGAGCCAGGCCTTGAGGTTGGCCTCGGTATCGAAGCGCAGGATGGCGATGAAATCCTCCTGTACGCCCGGCACGGGAGGCTCGAAGCGATAACCCTGAAGTCCCGGCGCCCTGGATTGTGCGGCCGCGATCTTGCGGACCCAGGCAAGGTACTCCGCTTCCTTGCCGGGTTTGACCCGGGTGGAAATGATGGTGGAGACGGGTGCTGGCCCGATGCCGCTGGCCTCGTCCTGGACGATATGCACGTCGTCGCGGCCGACCAGCATCGGCGCGGCGCCCGCGATGCGCTTTTGGCGTTCGGCCGATCCCAGCCAGCGCTGGGCGTCCGCCAGGCTGGCGAAGCGCTGCAGGATGACCCAATCGACCTGGAGAGGCGGGTTGGGCGGCAGGAGCCGCTGCTCGAGGAAGCCGGCAAACTGGCTGATGGTGCTGCTGGTCTCACCCTGCCAGCGGGCGAACTCCTCGTTATGCTCTGGCCGCACGCGTGTCTGCGTGACGATGGTGACGCTGGGCGCAGGGTTGGGCACGTCGGTCTTCACGACTGCGGCATGTCGGCGTAGGCCGGGATGCGTCGTGCCCCACGGCCGAATGATCGTGGATTGGGCGAGGTGAGGGCCGTGGCGGCGATGGCGCCGTTCGGCAGATGTCGCCTGGACAATCCTGTCTCTGCTGAACGATGCTGCTCTGGCCCGTCCAGCCCTGAAATTCTTGCCACCCTGTACTTCCCAAACCATCTCCCCGGGAGAGAGATTAGCAGTTCCGGGGACGGCGGGCAGGTTGCGGCCGGAAGGCCTACTTCGTGAGGATCAGCTTCTCCGATGCGGTCACTCGCAGCCTGTAGGTACTGGCGCCGTGACGGATAAGCAGTTCACGGCGGCCGGCCATGAGCTGGCTGCTTTCGATGCTGTCGGCGTCGCGCTCGGTCTTTACGCGGGAAGCGTCACCTGCAGAATGCAACTGCATCATCTGACTCATCGTCGCCTCGCTTGGTTTATTGCAAGTCATTCGCATTTGCATATTAAACGACAGCAATGTCAATGGTGAAGCGAAGCGAGAGAAGCGATTTCAGCGAGCCGAGAAGCCTGGAAGCTGGTGCGCGGTCACCGCCGGAGGGACGCCGTCGAAGCGCTCGATCTCTACCAGGCAGGTCTGCGCGATGCAGCCCTGGCTGAGTTTCGAGGCGCCGATGTCGAGCGTCAGAGCGTTGGGATTGCCGTGCTTCTCCAGCGGCGTGTTCGAGCCGGAATCCTGCGGGTCGAACCAGGCGCCGGTCGAGAGCCGGACCACGCCGCGGCGGATGCGGTCCGTCAGCCGTGCCGAGGCGAGGCAGGCGCCGCGGTCGTTGAAGACGCGCAGCAGGTCACCGTCGGCGATGCCGCGCGCGGCGGCATCTTCGGGATGCATCGTGACCGGCTGGCGACCCTTCACCTTTGTCGCCCGGGCATGCGGACTGTGGTCGAGCTGGCTGTGCAGCTTGTCGGCCGGCTGGTCCGACAGCATGTGCAGCGGATAGTGCTCGGCCTTCTTCGAACCCAGCCACTCGATCGGCTCCATCCAGGTCGCATGGCCGGGGCAGTCGTCGTAGCCGAACGAGGCGATCTTCTCCGAGAAGATCTCGATCCTGCCCGACGGCGTCTTGACGGGATGCGCCGCCGGATCGGCACGGAACTTCGCAAGCATCACCGGATCGGTGTTCTCACCCGGTACCTTGGTGATGCCGGCTTCCCAGAACTCCGCGAACGAGGGTAGGTCCACGCCCATCCTGGCCGATTTCTGGCGACCTTCCTCGTACATGTGGGCGAGCCACTGCATCTCGTCTCGGCCTTCGGTGTAGACATCTGCGGCACCCAGACGGCGGGTGATCTCCGAGAAGATCCAGTAGTCGTCGCGCGCCTCGCCGATCGGCTCGCGCGCCTTCTTCATGGCGATCAGGAAGGGCTCACGGCGCGCGTAGCCGATATCGTTGCGCTCGAGGCCGGTGGTCGCGGGCAGCACGATGTCGGCCATCTTCGCCGCCGGCGTCCAGAACTGCTCATTGAAGATGATGGTCTCCGGCTTCTGCCACGCCATCCGGAGGCGGTTGAGGTCCTGATGGTGATGGAACGGATTGCCACCGGCCCAGTAGATCAACTTGATGTCGGGATAGGTGATGTCGCGGCCGTTGTACGAAATCTTGCCGCCCGGATTGAGCAGCATGTCGGTGAAGCGCGCCACCGGGATGAAGTCGGAGACCGCATTGGTACCCTGTGACAGCGTCGGGCCCGAAAGCAGCGGCGCCGTACTGCCCATGCCGTTGGTCGGCCCGTAGCTCGCGCCGAAGCCGCCGCCCGGCAACCCGATCTGCCCCAGCATGCAGGCGAGCGTTACAAGTGCCCAGAAGGGCTGCTCGCCGTGATGCGAGCGCTGCAGAGACCAGTTGATGTTCACCGTGGTGCGTGTCGCCGCCATCTCGCGCGCGAGCGCGCGGATGCGCACGGCAGAGATGCCGGTGATCTTCTCGGCCCATTCCGGAGTCTTGTCGGCCAGCGACGGCGCGAACCTGTCGAAGCCCACGGTGCAGCGGTCGAGGAATTCCCTGTCGTAGAGCTTCTCGGTGTAGAGCACGTGGCAGAGCGCCAGGATCATGGCGGCGTCGGTGTTCGGCCGGATCGCCAGCCACTCGATGTCGCCACCGGTGTCGAGGTCCTCGGCGGTCGGTGTGATGTTGATGAAGCGGACGCCCTTGGCGCGCATGCCATAGAGGCCGTCCTTGAGGCGATGCACCATCGCGCCGCCGGCGCTGATCTGCGCATTCTTGTGCGGCGCGCCGCCGAAGGTGACGAACAGCTTGCAATGCTCGGCCAGCACCTCCCAGGTCGTGTGCATCGCCATCAGGTCTTCCATGCTGGCAACGACATGCGGCATCAGCACGCGTGCCGCGCCCAGGCTGTAGGAATCCTGGTGGCGGACATAGCCGCCGAGAGCGTTCAGGAAGCGATGGACCTGGCTTTGCGCGTGATGGAAGCGGCCGGCGCTCGACCAGCCGTAGGAGCCGCCGAAGATCGCGCGGTTGGAATAGGCGTCCTTCACGCGCTTCAGTTCGCCGGCGACCAGGTCGAGCGCCTCGTCCCACGGCACTTCGATGAAGGGTTCCTGTCCGCGCGTGTCGGTCGCGGCGCCCGGCCCCTTCTCCAGCCAGCTCTTGCGGAAGGACGGCCGGCGCACGCGCATCCGCGCCACCTCGTCGGACAGCATGTGCAGGCCGATCGGCGAGGGATCTGGATCCTTCGAGAAGGGATGAAGCTTCGTCGCCTGCCCCTTGTCGTCGTATTCGACTTCATAGACGCCCCAGTGGGCGGCCGTCAGGGTACGCTGATGGGTCATGGCACGCTCACGCTGCTTTTTTGGCGATACTCAGGAAGCGGTCGACGGTCGTCTGCTCGGTGTCGAAGGCGGTGACGAGGCGGTAGGCGCGCTCGCCGGGCCGGTCCGACGGCCAAGGGTGATACTGCGCCCCCTCGGACTGGAGCGCATCATGCATGCGCGGCGGCAGGATGACAAAAATTTCGTTGGCATCGACCGGGTAGAGGAGCTGCGTGCCCTTGAGGGTCGTCAGGCCGGCGACCAGCCGGCGCGCCATGCTGTTGGCGTGACTGGCGTTGGCGAGCCACAGTCCGTCGGTCAGGTAGGCCTCGAGCTGTGCCGACAGGAAGCGCATCTTGGAAAAGAGGTGTCCGCTGCGCTTGCGACGGAACTCGAATTCGCGGGCGAGATCGGGATCGAAGAACACCACGACTTCGGCGGCGAGCGCGCCGTTCTTGGTGGCGCCGAGGCTCAGCACGTTGACGCCCGCCATCCACGACAGCTCGGCCGCCGAACAGCCAACAAAGGCGAGGGCGTTGGCAAAGCGCGCGCCGTCCATGTGGAGCTTGAGCCCATTACGGTGGGCCGTCGTGGCGATCGAGGCGACCTCGTCGGGACCGTAGACGGTGCCGCATTCGGTCGCCTGGGTGATGCTGACGGCGGCCGGCTGGGGATGGTGCACGACGCCGTAGACCGGCTGGGCCAGCGCTTCAGCGAGTTTCTTCTGGTCGATCTTGCCGGCGGGGCCGGGAAGGGGGGAGAGCTTGGCGCCCGAGGTGAAGAACTCCGGCGCGTTGGCCTCATCGACGACGATATGCGCCTCGGCGTGGCAATAGATCGAACCCCAGGGTGGCGTGCAGCAGGATAGCGCCAGTGAATTGGCGGCCGTACCGGTCGCCACCGGGAAAGCCACCAGGTCGGGCTTCTCGAAGATATCGCGCAGGCGACGTTCGACCCTGTGGGTCCACTCGTCGGCCCCGTAGGACGGGGCCGTGCCGCTGCCCGAGAAGGCCCGCGTCACGGCCGCGAGGATTTCGGGGTGCGCGCCCACTTCGTTGTCGCTGCGGAAATTCATCGATCGACCTCGTCTGGTGCGTCGTTGTGCCTAGCGGCCGGCGCCCGGCGGGAATTCGATCGTGCCCAGCAGCGCGCCGCTGCGCGGGTCGACGACGTAGGCGGAAGCGGGGCCGCCCTGGGTCTCGACATGCACGACGAGGCGATCGCCGACGGCGACCATCGACACGATTCGGGCGCCGGAGGGCAGGGCGATACGTTCGGTGAAACGCCCGGCTTCCGATGCTGGCGAACGGCCGGCGTTGGGCGTAGAGATGCGCCGGGCGATCTCGGCCACGGCAACGATGAAGCCCACCACGATCAGCAGGCCCATCACGATCACCAGCACCTTCAACCAACGCGGTGCAGAGGCCTGAGCAGGGGACGCCAAGAAAACTCCATGAGCGACGCCGGTCGCCACACCGTGACCTTCGACGAGAGCGCCGCCGGCGAACGGCTGGACCGCGCGCTGGCTGCTGCTTTGCCTTCCCTGACGCGAAGCCGCGTGAAGGCGCTGATCGAGGGCCGCTGCGTAGCGCTCGCGGGAGGCCAGACGATAGAAGAGCCTTCCCGCAAGGTCAAAACGGGCGATGTCGTCATTGTCGACATTCCGGAGGCCGAACCGGCCGTTCCCCTGGCCCAGGACATGGCGCTCGAGGTCCTGTTCGAGGATGCCGACTTGCTGGTCCTGAACAAGCCGGCCGGAATGGTGGTCCATCCGGCGCCGGGAAACCCGGACCGGACGCTGGTCAACGCCTTGCTCGCCCATTGCGGCGACAGCCTCTCCGGCATCGGCGGGGTGCGGCGGCCCGGCATCGTCCACCGTCTCGACAAGGATACGTCGGGGGTCATGGTCGTGGCCAAGAACGACAGGACCCACCATGCCCTGTCGAAGCTGTTCGCCGCCCATGATCTGGAGCGCATCTACACGGCGCTGGTCTGGGGGGCACCCAAGCCCGAGCGCGGGACGATCGAGGCGGCGCTGGGCCGGCACCCGGTGGATCGCAAGCGCATGGCGGTCCGCAAGAGCGGCGGCAAGGCCGCGCATACAGAGTATTGGCTGGAGAAGCGCTTCGGGCAGCCCTTGGCCCCGATCGCCAGCCTGGTTGGCGCCAGGCTGGGTACGGGACGCACCCATCAGGTTCGCGTCCATATGGCCCATATCGGGTGTCCGGTGGTGGGAGACCCTGTCTACGGCCGCAAATCCCGCAACGGCCCTGCGCCGGAGGCGTTGAAACTGTTCCCGCGGCAGGCACTTCACGCATCCGTGCTTGCTTTTGAACACCCCACGACCGGCAAAGTGGTGCGGTTTGCCACAGAATTGCCCCAAGACTTCAGGAAGTTGGTCGGAACGCTGAACGGCGTTAAGTAAAGCCCCTAATACCCGAGGGGATTGCTAGGAATTATCTGTTGACCCGGGGTCATTCCGACTTCTACAGTCGGGTTTAGCAGTCGGGGGACGAGAGTGCTAAATGCTCGTTCACCGGCGATCCCGCGTACGAAAGGGGGAGTAGCCATGAGTGCAGCCACCGCAAACCTTCCCGCCCTGCCGTCGTCCCTGACGCCCGAGGGCAATCTCAGCCGTTACCTGTCGGACATCCGGAAGTTTCCCCTGCTGGAGCCCCAGGAAGAATTCATGCTGGCCAAGCGCTGGCGCGAGCACGGCGATACGAAAGCCGCGCATCGTCTCGTTACCAGCCATCTGCGCCTCGTGGCGAAGATCGCCATGGGCTATCGCGGCTACGGCCTGCCGGTCGCCGAGCTCATTTCCGAGGGCAATGTCGGCATGATGCAGGCGGTGAAGCGGTTCGACCCGGACCGCGGCTTCCGTCTCGCCACCTATGCCATGTGGTGGATCCGCGCCTCGATCCAGGAGTACATCCTGCACAGCTGGTCGCTCGTGAAGATGGGCACCACGGCGGCGCAGAAGAAGCTGTTCTTCAACCTGCGCAAGCTCAAGGGCCAGATGCAGGCCATCGAGGAGGGCGACCTGACCCCCGAGCAGGTGAGCAAGATCGCCACCCGGCTGGGCGTGCCAGAGGAGGAGGTGGTGAACATGAACCGCCGCCTCGCCGCGCCGGACTCGTCGCTCAACGCCCCGGTGAAGGCTGAGGGTGACATGGAGTGGCAGGACTGGCTGGTCGACGATGCGCCCAACCAGGAGGCCCGGCTGGGCGAGAGCCAGGAGCTGGGCCAGCGCAAGGGCATGCTGGCCGCGGCCCTGAAGCAGCTCACCGACCGCGAGCGGCACATCATCGTGGAGCGCCGTCTCGTCGACGAGCCGAAGACGCTCGAGGACCTGTCGGCCAAGTATGGCATCAGCCGCGAGAGGGTGCGCCAGATCGAGGTGCGTGCCTTCGACAAGCTGCAGAAGGCCATGAAGAACATGGTCGTCGAGGCCGCGGCACGGCCGACGACCCAGCCGGCGCGCGGCTGAGCGACGAGAAGCGCCGCTTACGATAGGCTCCCGGGATTGTCCGGGAGCCTGCAATGACGACTTCGCCGATCCTCTACGAGACCCTGCCGGGCGGAGTCGCCCGGATCGTCCTCAACCGGCCCGACACGCGCAACGCGCAGGACACCGCGTTTCTGTATGCGCTGAACGAGGCCTTCGATCGTGCCGCTCACGACGACGCGACAAAGGTGATCGTGCTGTCGGCGAATGGTCCGCACTTCTCCTCGGGGCACGACCTGCGCGAGGTCGACGGACACGGCAACATGTCCCGGCACGACACCGTCGGGACCTGGGGTGGCTTCGGCAAGCCCGGCGCTGAGGCCCAGTACGCGCGCGAGCAGGAGATCTACCTGGGCTTCTGCGAGCGCTGGCGAAACATTCCCAAGCCGACGCTGGCGCTGGTCCATGGCAAGGTGATGGTCGGCGGGCTCATGCTGATGTGGCCCTGCGACCTCATCGTCTGTTCGGAGGACGCGGAGTTCCTCGATCATTCGGTGGCCATGGGCGTGGGCGGTGCCGAGTTCTTCGCGCATCCCTGGGAGATGGGTATCCGCAAGGCCAAGGAGTTCCTGTTCACCGCCGACTGGATCACGGCGACTGAGGCGCATCGGCTGGGCATGGTGAACCATGTCGTGCCGCGCGCCGAACTGGAACCGTTCGGCCTGGCGATGGCCGAACGGATCGCCCGGAAGCCGCTGTTCGCGCTGAAGCTCGTGAAGCAGGCGATCAACGCCGCCCAGGACGCACAGGGGCGGGTCGGCGCGATGCAGACCTCATTCGCGCTCCACCATCTGGCCCATGCCCACAACATGCTGGCCCACGGCAAGCTGGTCGATCCGACCGGCCTGATGCCGGCCATCAAGAAGCATGAGAAGGCGACCTAGCAGGCTAGTAAACGAAACAAACAGAATAAACGAAACAAATGAAATGAATGTCGCAGCCCCTGGATCCTGTGTCGGGGCGACTGTGGGCGCAACAATATTGCGCGCCGGTGCTTCTGAAAGGCCCATTTCAATTGCCGTCCAATTCAGGTCAGGGTCGGATCGACCATCAGGATGGTCTTGCCCGTTCCGTCACCGGAGAGCGCGTACTCGAGGGCCTCGCGATATTCGCCGAATGGGAAGGTTCTGCCGACCGGCACGTTCAGCTCGCCCTTCTCGACCCAGGCCAGCAGGTCCTTGAGTTCGCTGGCGGCGGCTTCGGCCTCGAATACCGCTCCGAACTGGCGATAGTCCACGCCGATGAGGGCTGCTCCCTTGAGGAGTGGCAAGTTCACGGGCAAGGCCGGTATGTCGCCGCCGGCAAAGCCTACGACGAGGTAGCGTCCGCCCCATCCGAGCGACCGGAATGCAGGCTGCAGTAAGGGGCCGCTGACCGGATCGAAGACGACGTCGATCCCCTTCGGCGATATCGCTCTCAGCCGGTCCCGCCATCCTTCAACGGTTCGGTCGAGCGTGACTCCTGCACCGGCCTCTGCAACGACGGCGCGCTTCCGGTCGGTCGAGGCGACACCGATGACATGCGCGCCGAGCAACCGGCCGATCTGGACCGCAGCCAATCCGACGCCACCGGCAGCGCCGATCACGACCAAGGTCTCCCCGGCCGCGAGTGAAGCGCGATTGCGAAGCCCGTGCAGGGCCGTGCCGTAGTTGACGCGAAATCCTGCGGCCTGGTTCATGCTCATCCGGTCGGGAATGCGGCTGACGGCCCGTTCGGAGGCGATTGCGTACTCTGCAAAGCCGCCGCGCACCTGCGCCAGGACGCGCTCTCCCATTTCGAACCCCGTGACTCCCGGGCCCAGCGCATCGACCAGGCCACCGATCTCGGCACCGGGCACGTGAGGCAAGGGTGGCTTGACCTGATAGCGGCCGAGCGCAACCAGAGAGTCGACGAACCCGACGCCACAGGCAGCGACCTTGATGCGAACTTCGCCCTCGCCTGGCTCGGGCACAGGCAGGTTGACCGGGGCATAATTGTCGATGGAGCTGAGATCGGTGGTCTGTATGGCCTTCATCGAGACGAACCTTCGCTATTGCGCGTGGTAGCCGATCCGCTCGAAAAACTGCGCAATCGCGATTGCAGCCAGATCGGGCTGTTCATAGTGGACGAAGTGGCCGGCATCCTCGGCGATGCCGGCTTCCACGTCCTGGAAGTAGTTTCCGACGACGTCGATCCAGGCCGACTTCAGTACCGGGTCGTGGCGTCCCCACAGGACGCGCGCGGGCTGGGTGATCACAGGCGGCTTGGGTGAAGTGCCTGCCATCACGGCGAGGCGGCCGGCATTCTGCGAGATGTACCAGTTGAAGCCGCCCTGGAGATTGCCGGGGCGCATGAAATTGTCGACCCAGCGCTCCAGCACCGGGTCGAACGCGTCCTTGCGATGGCACCAATGGGTCAGGAAGTGACGAAAATAGGCGCGGCACGAATCGCGTGAGGCGCCGACGATCGCGGGCGCGAACGGCATCTGGTGGAAGGTCTGGTACCAGATCTCGTTGATCTGTGCGGGATCGCGCCAGCGTGCGCCGACGCCATGAGTGCCGCAGTTGAAGAAGAACAGCCCGGCCACGCGGTCGGGGTGGCGGATCGCCAGCCGCTGCATCACGAACGCGCCGACATCGTGGCCGACGAAACCCGCTTTCGCGACGCCGAGGCGATCGAGCAGGGCCACGATATCGTCGGCCAGTACGTCGGGGCCGGCCTGGTCGGAAGGCCCCGGCGTCGGGTTGCCGCTTTCACCAAAGCCGCGGAAGTCGGGCGCGATCAGACGAAAGCGATCGGACAGGCGTTCGAACATCGGTTCCCAGGTCGCCCAGAATTCGGGCCACCCGTGCAGCAGGAACAAGGGTGCGCCGTTGCCGGCCTCGGCCACATGGGTCGGGAAACCGCGCGTCTCGACGAAAGCGTGCCTGACCTCGCACATGATGCACCTCTTCGTCAGCCCTTCTTCACCATCGCCTCGATCAGCGTCGGACCGTCCGTCCGGGCCAGCGCCCGGTCGAGGGCGGCATCAAAGCCTTCCGCCGTGTCGACCCGCTCGGCCGGCAAGCCGAAGCCCTCGGCGATCTTCGCGATGTTCATCGGCGGATCGTTGAAGTCCATGCCGATCGGCGTGTCATTGCCGTGGAACAGCTTCAGCCGGTTCTTGAGGATCTGGTAGCCCTCATTGTTGGTGATCAGGAAAATCACCGGCAGCTTCTGGTTGGCAGCGCTCCATAGCGCCGAAATCGAGTACATGGCGCTGCCGTCGCCGATCACGGCGACGACGCGGCGCTTCGGTTCGGCGATCTGTACACCGACCGCTGCGGCGATGCCCCAGCCGATGCCGCCACTCACATTGCCGAAGAAGCTGTTCCGGTCGCGGAAGGGAAAATAGCTCGGCAAGGTCGAGGTACTGGTGAGGCCTTCCTCGACGATGATGGCGTCCTTGGGCAGCTTGTCGCTGAGGCGCAGCATCACCCATTCCGCCGGCAGCGGCTTGGTGGTGGGCGTTGCGACCTTGGCCGCCTTCTGGGCGCGCTGGGCGCTCCAGTTCCGGGTCTCGATCTCGGCCAGCGAGGCCTTGGCCTTCCGGGCGAGTTCGGCGCCCCCCAGTTTCTCCAGGAGGGGCACAAGCGCCTTCAGCGTCTCCTTCACGTCGGCGCGCAGCGCGATCTCGGCCGGGAAGTTCTTGCCCATCTCCCAGTCGCGCAGGCCGATCATCGCCACCTTGGTGGTCTCGGGCAGCGGCTCGGTCTCGCTCCATACCGACATCTTCAGCACGTCGGACCCGACGCAGAGCATCAGGTCGTAGTCGGAGAGGACGCGGCGCACGTATTTCTGGTCGCGGTTCAGCGCGCCGAGATAGGCGGGATGTTCGGAGGGGAAGTGCGCGCCCCAGGCCACGGTCTGCTGCAGCACCGGCGCACCCAGCGTCTCGGCGAGCGCGGCCGCTTCGGCGAAGGCGTCGGAAGTCGCGATCTCATGGCCGGCCAGGATAACCGGCTTCCTGGCCGCGAGCAGGCGCCTGGCGAGCTGTTCCAGCGCCGCATCGCTCGGGCGCACGGCCGTGTCGACGCGTGTGACGTCGCCCATGTCGAGGGCGGCCTCGTTGTTCAGGATGTCCCCTGGCAGGGAGATGAAGACCGGCCCGGTCGGCGCGGTCATCGCGACCTTGGCGGCACGGCGCAGGATGCGCGGCAGGTCTTCGACGCGGCTCACTTCGGTGGCCCATTTGACGACCGGCTGGGCGATCGGCACCAGCGGCGCGTAGAGCAGGGGCTCGGTGAGGCCGTGGCCCTGCTCCTGCTGGCCGGCGGTCACGATCATCGGCGTGCCCGACATCATCGAGGTGTAGATCGAGCCGATGGCATTGCCGAGGCCGGGTGCGACGTGGACGTTGCAGGAGACCAGTTTGCCGGAGGCGCGCGCATAGCCGTCGGCCATGGCGATCACGACGGCCTCCTGGAGGGCCAGCACGTAGCCCATCTCCGGCGCGGATGAGAGCGCGTGCATGATCGGCAGCTCGGTCGTGCCTGGGTTACCGAACATCTTGGTGACGCCCTCATCCTTCAGGACGCGCAGGAAGGCGTCACGGCCGGTGATGGTGTTGGGGACGCGTGCGTCGGGCATTCATTTCCTCCGTGATAGGGCGCGAGGGTAGCGTGCCGTCGTGGCTCGTGAAATGATCGAGTGCATGACGGTTGGAAGACCATGCGCGATGCGAAAAGCCCGTGACTGATCTCGAGCGGAGAATCGCCAGCCTGGCATGCTGGCATGGCCCCGTGGCGATGGCGCCGCTGCTGGGCGGCCTGACCAACCTGTCCTACGTCGTGGAGGACGCCGGCGAAAAATTTGTCGTGCGCTGCGGCGACGACATCCCCGTGCATCACGTGTTTCGCGACCGCGAACGAGCCGCCTCGATCGCGGCTCACGCCGCCGGTCTCTCGCCCGAGGTGGTCCACCACGAACCCGGCCTGCTGGTGATGCGCTTCGTCGAGGGGCGGACTTTCACGGAGGCGGATCTTCGCGCGAACATCCAGCGCCTCGCGCCGCTCCTCAGGGCATGCCACCACAAAGTCGGTGAGCATCTCTCGGGCCCTCCGAACTTCTTCTCGGTCTTCCATGTGATCCGCGACTATGCCCGGACGATCAGGGCGGCGGACAGCCCGTTCGCTGCCGACGTGCCGCGGTATCTGCAGGCGAACCGGACGCTGGAAGCGGCGCAGATACCCATGCCGATCGTGTTCGGCCACCACGACCTGCTGCCGGGCAACGTGATCGATGATGGACAACGTCTCTGGCTGATCGACTGGGAGTATGGCGGCTTCGGCACCGCCATGTTCGACTTGGCCAACCTCTCGGCGAACGGGGCTTTTGGAGAGGCCGAGGATGCGGCTCTGCTGGATGCCTATTTCGACGGCAAGGTCCCGGCCGACCTGTGGCGCTCCTTCCGGGCCATGAAGGCGGCCAGCGCCCTGCGCGAGGCCATGTGGGCAATGGTGTCAGACATTCACCTGCAGAATCCCGGCGCCGACTACAAGGTGCATGCGCGCGATTATCTCAGGCGCTTCGGAGAACTGATGGCCCACTGATTGCATATGCCTTCCGGGGAGCTGATTTCAGGAGCATATGCATGAGCCTTCGCCGATTCCGTCTCGCTGTGGCATTGGCCGCCGCGTCCCTGCTGCCGCTGTCGGCCGCGCAGGCCCAGGAGAAGACGCTCCGCATCGCCATGACGGCATCGGACATCCCGACCACCACGGGCATGCCGAACAACGGCTTCGAGGGCATGCGCTTCCTCGGGTTCCCGATCTTCGAGGGCCTCATCCTGTTCGACCTGTCGAAGTCGGACCAGCTCGCAACCCTGCGACCGGGCCTTGCCGAAAGTTGGAAGCAGGCGCCGGATGACAAGAAGACCTGGATCTTCAATCTCCGCAAGGGCGTGAAGTTCCATGATGGCACCGACTTCAACGCCGACGCGGTGATCTGGAATCTCGAGCGCATCTTCAACAAGGACAGTGCGCAGTTCGAGGCGAATTCCGCCGGCATCATGCGCTCCCGCGTGCCGATCCTCGCCGGCTACAAGAAGATCGACGACAATACGGTGGCGCTGACCACGACCGTGGTCGCCTCTTATTTCCCGTGGATGGTGCCCTACATCCTCACCGCCTCTCCCACGCAATGGGAGAAGGCCGGCAAGGACTGGAACAAGGTCGGCGCTGCCGGGGGCGCCGGCACCGGACCGTTCAAGATCACGAAGGTCGTTCCGCGCCAGTCGGTCTCGCTTGGCCGGAACGACGACTATTGGGATGCCGGGAAGAAGGCCAAGGTCGACTCGGTCCTCCTGTTGCCGATCCCCGAGGCAAACACACGACTGGCGGCGTTGCGCTCCGGTCGTGTCGATTGGATCGAGGTGCCGCCGCCGGATGGCATCCCGTCGCTCAAGCAGGCGGGCTATGTGATCTCGACGAACTCCTATCCGCACGTCTGGCCGTGGTTCTACAACATGGCCGCCAAGAACAGCCCGCTGGCCGACGTTCGCGTGCGCCAGGCGCTTAACTACTGCATCGATCGCAGTGCCATCGTCTCGATGCTGAACGGTACCGCCGAGCCCTCCGTTGGCTGGCTGAAGCCCACGGATGCTGCGTTCGGGAATCCCGAGAACCGCTACACGTTCGATCCGGCGAAAGGAAAGAAGCTGCTGGCCGAAGCCGGCTTCACGCCGCAGAAGCCGCTGTCGTTCAAGGTCATGATCTCGACCTCGGGCTCCGGCCAGATGCTGCCGCTGCCGATGAACGAGGCATTGCAGGAGAACCTGAAGCAGGCCTGTGGCGTCGACGTCCAGGTCGACGCCGTCGAATGGCAGGTGCTGCTGAACGCCAGCCGCGCCACGCCCGACGCACCGTCGCTCAATGGGGCGATGGCCCTCAACGTGAGCTCACCGTCCAGCGATGTCGGTATGATGTACCGCTACTTCGCCGCAGCGAATTTCTCGCCGATGGGATCCAACTTCGAGCAGTGGAACGACGAGAAGTTCGAAACGGCGCTCAAGACCCTGGCCGAGGCGACGGACGAGGCGACGATCCTGCAGAACTTCAAGGTGGCGCACGAGCGGCTGGTCGACAATCCGCCCTGGCTCTACATCGTGCACGACCTCAATCCGCGCGCCTTCAGCAAGAACGTGCAGGGCTTCGTCCCGGCGCAGTCGTGGTTCGTCGATCTGACGAACGTCAGCCTGAAATAGGGACGACCCGAAGCCTCGCCTGCTGGCGCCGTTGCGTCAGCGGGCGCAGAGCTTCGGGATCTTCGACAGCATCTCGAGCGAGCAGACCTCGGTCGGGAAGAGGGCCCAGACGGCGGCGAGGATGACGGCCAGGAAGATGAAGGGCCGCAGGACCCTAAAGACCACGGGCAGCAGCAACTGCAGCACCCAGTAGCCGACGAGCAGCCCGACCACTACAGAGAGCACGCGATACTGCATGCTCCAGCTGTCCCATGGCCCGAGATTCGCGCGGGCGAGGAGTTCGTTGAGGTATTCCACGATCAGTCGCGGAATGGATCGGTCATCAGGATCGTATCCTCGCGCTGCGGGCTGGTGCTGAGCAGTGCCACCGGGCAGCCGACCAGTTCCTCCACGCGTCGCACGTACTTGATGCAGGTTGCCGGTAGCTCGGCGAAGGAGCGTGCACCCTGGGTGCTTTCGCTCCAGCCCTCGAACTCTTCCCAGATCGGCTTCAGCTTGGCCTGCGCGCCCATGGTGAAGGGAAAGCGCTCGATGCGCTTGCCGTCGAGCTCGTAGCCGACGCAGACCTTGATGACCTTCTCGCCGTCCAGGACGTCGAGCTTGGTGAGGGCGATGCCGTCGATGCCGTTCAGCTTCACCGCCTGGCGCACCATCACCGCGTCAAACCAGCCGCAGCGCCGACGGCGGCCCGTATTGGTGCCGAATTCCTTGCCGCGGTCGCCCAGGCCCTGGCCGATCTCGTCGGTCAGCTCGGTCGGGAAGGGGCCGTCGCCGACGCGCGTCGTATAGGCCTTGGCGATGCCCAGAACGTAGCCGACCGCGCCATTGCCCATGCCGCTGCCGATCATCGCCTGCGCCGCCACCGTGTTGGACGAGGTGACATAAGGATAGGTCCCATGGTCGATGTCGAGCATGGTGGCCTGCGCGCCCTCGAACAGGATGCGCTTGCCGGCGGCGCGCAGTCCGTCTAGCCGCTCCCAAACGTCTTCCGCGAAGGGAAGCAACTTCGGTGCGAGTTCCAGCAGCTCGGCCGTCAGCTTGGCCGGGTCGATGGTCGGCTGACCCAGGCCCGTGCGCAGCGCATTGTGGTGCGCGAGCAGCGTGTTGACCTTCAGCGGCAGCATGTCCGGTTCGGCAAGATCGCCGACGCGAATCGCGCGGCGGCCAACCTTGTCCTCGTAGGCGGGCCCGATGCCGCGGCGTGTCGTGCCGACCCGGATCACGCCGGGCGCATCCTCGCGCCATCCGTCGAGGTCGCGATGCAGCGGCAGGATCAGCACGGCATGGTTGGCGATCTTCAGGCTGGCCGGCGTCACCGACAGGCCCTGCTCGGTGACCTTCTTCACTTCCTCGAGGAAATGCCAGGGGTCGATCACCACGCCGTTGCCGATGATCGAGAGCTTGCCCTCGCGCACAACGCCCGAGGGCAGCAGCGCCAGCTTGTAGGTCTGGTTGCCGATGACCAGCGTATGGCCGGCATTGTGACCACCCTGGAAGCGCACCACCACCTCGGCGCGTTCGCTCAGCCAGTCGACGATCTTGCCTTTGCCTTCGTCGCCCCACTGGGCGCCGATCACTGCCACGTTGGCCATTGCATCTTCCTTCGGCCGGTTCCCTTCACACACGAAAACGCCTCCCCGGGGCCGGTTCCGGAGAGGCGTGATGTCGGATAGCACTTCCCCCCGCCGGTAGCGAGGCGAAATGCATCCTCAGAGGGGAACGGCCTCGCCGTCGATCAGGGCGTGGCTGCAGCGCAGCCGCTTCGCCTCGGCCCGTGGGTCCGGTGCTGCGACGACAGCGCGCACGACGGCATAGCCCTTCGCCTGCCAGAACGACGCATCGTCCCACCGGGCTGCTATGCCGACATAGAGCCGCGGCCGCTCCGGCGGCGGCTGGGAGGCAGCCAGCACTGCGTCCATGTAGACCGTGAAACCGGTCGCCGGCTCGCTGACCCCGTCCTCGGGATAGCCCGCCGAGTAGCGTCCGCCCCGCGCCAGCTCCTCGCGGCCCTTGAGGGCAAATACCGAGAAGGAGACGCCCGTCTGGTATTCGAGGCCACGGTACTCCACCGGATCGATCGTCAGCGGAAGGTCGGGCTCGGCCGCGACGATGAGCTTTACCACCTCGGCTAGTCGGGCCGCTTCCGCGGCCGCCGCCGCCGGCAGATTCAGGTCGGCAAGCTGTGCGATTCCCTTGTCGGCAGGCCCTGCGGCACGCAGCAGGCCGGCGAAGAGATCCGCCACCTTCTTGTCGTCGGCGGCCTTGGCGATGCCGCCCTCATCCTTGCGATCGAGCGCCCGCCGCAGGCGATTCAACGCCTCGCCGGGTTGCTTCAAGCCATTGGCCACGGCGGCGACCAGGGTCGGGAGGTTGAGATCGACCGTCAAATCGGAAACACCGATGGCGCGCAGCGTCTCGACCGCCAGCAGGACGGCTTCGGCGTCGGCTTCCGCGCTGTCGACCCCGATCAGCTCGGTGCCGACCTGGGCGAACTGACGTTCGGGCTTGAGCGCGCTGCCACGCACGCGGATCACGTTGCCGCCGTAGGACAGGCGCAGCGGTCGCGGCTCATGCTTTAGCCGGGTCACGGCGATGCGGGCGACCTGCACCGTCATGTCGGGCCGCACGCCCATCATGCGCTGCGAGACCGGATCCATGAGGCGGAAGGTCTGGGACGCCAGCGCGGCGCCCGGCCCGCCCAGCAGCGACTCCTCGAATTCGACCAGTGGCGGCTTCACACGCTCGTAGCCGAAGGCGGCGAAACGCTCGATGGCGACGTCGATGGCACGCGCTTCTCGCGCGGCGTCGGGGGGCAGCAGGTCGGCCAGTCCCGCCGGGAGCAGGCCGCGATGGTCATTGTCGTTGGAACTCATGGTACGGCTTGATAGCCCATTGTGCCGCCGATGGGGAGGCGGCGCTGGGAAGCACCAGGCGCGGCTCGTTTTCCTGCCGCGCATGGGTTATTGCTCCCCGAATGAGTCCCGCCCCACGTCCCGCCGTTTCCGTCGTGGCGCCCTGCTACAATGAGCAGGATGCGCTGCCCGAGTTCCTGCGCCGGGTCGGCGCTGTCCTGGACGGGATCAGCGGTTCCAGCGAAATCGTGCTCGTCGACGACGGATCGCGCGATCGCACCTGGCCTGTACTCGCGGCGGCCGCCGGCCGCGATCCGCGGATCGTCGCCGTGCGCCTGATGCGCAACCACGGTCATCAGCTCGCCCTCACGGCTGGTCTGTCGGTTTGCCGCGGCGAGCGCATCCTGATCATCGACGCCGACCTGCAGGATCCGCCCGAACTGCTGCCCGACATGATGGTGCTCATGGATCAGGGAGCCGACGTGGTCTACGGGCAGCGGCGCCAGCGCGAGGGCGAGAGCCTGTTCAAGCGCGCCACCGCCGCCGCCTTCTATCGTCTGATCGCCCGTCTGACCGACGTACAGATTCCAGCCGACGCCGGCGACTTCCGCCTCGTGACGCGACGCGTGCTCGACCTACTGCTCGCCATGCCGGAGCGCCACCGTTTCATTCGCGGCATGGTGGCCTGGATCGGCGGTCGGCAGGTGCCGTTGGTCTACGACCGCCACGCGCGCGTGGCGGGCGAGAGCAAGTATCCGATCGCCAAGATGGTCCGGTTTGCCGCCGACGCGATCACCTCTTTTTCCGTCGTGCCATTGATGGCCTCGATGACCATCGGCTGGATCATGGCGGCGCTGGGCTTCGGCTTCTTCGTCTACTCGATCGTGGGCTGGTGGGGCGGCCACACGCTGCCGGGCTGGACGTCGCTGATGGCAGCGGTCGGCCTGCTGGGCGGCATGCAGTTCCTGATGCTGGGCATCATCGGTGCCTATCTCGGCCGCCTTTACGACCAGAGCAAGGGACGGCCGCTGTTCATGATCCGCGACATTGTCGGCGGTGGGGGCGGGGGGCCTCAGTGAGCGCGTCCGATCCACAATCCTGGTCAGGCGAGCCTGCGGAGTTCGACGACTACGCGACCGAGTACGAGGGTGGCCTCGACAATCCCATCAAGCGCCTGATGGGCAGTTCGCCCGACCAGTTCATCGCGGTGAAGGCTCGCTGGCTGCTGCGCCGTGAGCCTGCCCTGCGCACCGGCGGGCTTTCCGTCCTCGACTATGGCTGCGGTGTCGGAAGCCTGATGCGCGTCCTGATCGGGCTTGGCGCAAAGGGATCGTTCACCGGATGTGACATCTCGACCGGCATGCTGCGTCAGGTCGAGCGCCGCTGGCCGCGCGAACTGGGCGCACCGCCGCAGCTGGCGCCGCAACAGGGCGCCCGAACGCCCTTTGTCGACGCAAGCTTCGACATCGTAATGATCAGTGCCGTGCTGCATCACGTGCCGGTCGAGCACCGGCCGGCGGTCTATGCCGAGCTTGGCCGCGTGCTCAGGCCGGAGGGCCGCATCTACGTTTTCGAGCACAATCCACGAAATCCATTGGTGCGGTATGTCACGGCCCGTACGCCGATCGACCGCAATGCCATTCTACTCGACGCGAGCGAGGTCCGGCACGGTTTGCTCGGCGCGGCGCGGTACGACCTCGATACCGACTACCTGATGTTCATGCCGCCCGGCCTGGCCTTTCTGCGTGGCATTGATCGCCTGCTGACATGGCTGCCGATGGGCGCGCAATATGCCGTCACGGCCCGCAAAGCGGCCTGAGGAGGGATGCGCCGTGACCCTGGTCGGTCGCAAGCACTGGTGACGAGGACGACGCCAGCCTGGCAGCTCCTGCTTGCCTTCGCGCTATCCCTGTCGACCTTGTGCGTGCTGATCGGCTGGCTGGAAAATGTCCACATCATCAGCTCGAACGGGATGTACAAGAGCATCCAGGCCGAGCCGTGGATCGCCAGCCCATCGACCGCCCGGCTCGACCCGTCCAACTATCTGTTCTTCCCGCTCTACGGCATCATGGCGCGCCTGCTCGATGCACTTGGCATCCTGCGCGGCGTGCCGTGGAAGCAGTTCGCCTATCTCAACGCCTTCTGGGCGAGTATCGGCACGGCGATCGTCTACGGCTTCGTCCATCGTCTGACGGGCAGGCCTGCTGTCGCTGCATTGGCATCGGTGTTCCATTTCGGATGCGGCTTCGTCCTTCTGCTGTCGGTCATCAGCGAGGACATCATGCCGGGCTATGTCTTCGTCCTCGCCTCGATGGCGCTGGCGGGGCTGTGGTTCGACCAGCCGACATGGCGGCGCATCGCCGTGGTCGGCGTGCTGTTCACCCTGGGTTGGCTGATCGAATGGCGCCTGATGTTCCCGACCCTGCCGGCGCTCGCGCTGGCGCTGCTGGTGGCGCCGGGCCCGATCGCACGACGCCTTGGCCACGTGCTCGTGCTGGTCGCGTCGATCCTCGCGACGTCGGGTATCGTCCAGCTCTCGTGGGAAGGGCACAACGGCGCCATCGGCCTGCACGACATCCTTTGGACCGGCAAGGGCGTGGCGACCGGTTGGGCCGGCGTCACCTGGGACAAGGCCTGGATGATGCTGTCCGGGGTCGGCAACTATCTGCTGCTGGTCGGCGGGTTTGTCGATCCTCGCTCGGCGCGCGAGGCCATGCTGCCGTTGTCGCTTTCCGTCCTGTTGCAGGCCGCGATCTTCGTCGCGAGCGTGATCGTCCTCTGGCCGCGGCGGCACGAACCTCGCCTGCGCGCCGTCGCCATCATCTTCCTCGGCACGTTGGGAGCGGGGCAGGTCCTGAATTTCTATTCCCAGCCGCAGGATCCGCAGATGCAGCTCAATGTCATGCCGTGGCTCACGGTGGCGTGGGCGTTTCTGCTTGCGGCGGCGCTGCTGTCGTGGCGCGTCATTGCCGTCGTACTCGCGTTTCTGTCGCTTGTGCCGTTCGCCTACAACGTATCGGCGCTCGCCAGGTGGCGGGGCGACGACCCGCGTTGGCTCGCGGCGACAACCGCGCTCGAGAAGCGGTTCCCGCCGGACGCCACCGTCTTCCTCTACTTCGGCTACGAGCCGATCACGACTTGGAAGTACGCACTGTGGAGTCGCACGTGGGATTGGGACAACAAGGTCGCGATCCCGCCGGCACCGTCGGCCGATCCGAAGTTCAAGTGGATCGCCGTCAATGCCGGTGCGATTCGCCATCCCGGCTGGACGGCGGCCGAGCATGCCGCGGCGCTCAAGCGTGACATCGATTTGGCGCTCGATCGCGGCTATCGCGTCGTCGTCTCCGATCTGTGGTCATGGCCGCCCGATGTGCTGGCGGCCTATCTCGGCACCGTTGCCGCCGCCGGCCGCACCGATGCGATCTACCGCATGCTGCACGACGACTTCCGTGCGACCGAGGCCTTCAAGGATCCGATCGCCGGAACCTATTACGAGTTGCAGCGCCGCTGAGGCGACACGCGACAATCTCTCCACATTGACGGCGCACTCGTCGGCCCGTATATCGGCGGCGGGCCACGCTCCCCCACCGGAGTGCATTTCTTCTGTAAGGGAGAATGACAATGACGAAGCCGTCTCTGCGTCCTGCGCGTCCCGACTTTTCCTCGGGCCCCTGCGCCAAGCGTCCGGGTTGGACACCGGAAGTTCTTAAAGATGCCGCCGTCGGGCGGTCCCATCGTTCGAAGCTCGGCAAGAAGAAGATTGTCGAAGCAGTCGATCGCACGCGCGCGATCCTCGACATTCCTGCCGACCATCGCATCGCCATCGTTCCCGCGTCCGACACCGGTGCGGTCGAGATGGCGCTGTGGTCGCTTCTGGGCGCCCGCCCGGTCGACATGCTGACCTGGGAAAGCTTCGGCGAGGGCTGGGTCACCGATGTGGTGAAGCAGCTCAAGCTCAAGGACACCCGTACCCTCAAGGCACCTTATGGCCAGATCGCCGACCTGAAGGCGGTCGACTGGACGCATGACGTCGTCTTCACCTGGAATGGCACGACCTCCGGCGTGAAGGTCCCCAACGGCGACTGGATCGCCGACGACCGCGAAGGCCTCGCGATCTGCGACGCCACCTCGGCCGTGTTCGCCATGGACCTGCCGTGGGCCAAACTCGATGTCGTCACCTGGTCCTGGCAGAAGGTCATGGGCGGCGAAGGCGCGCACGGCATGCTCGTCCTGTCGCCGCGTGCCATCCAGCGGCTCGAGAGCTATACGCCGGCCTGGCCGATGCCGAAGATCTTCCGCCTGACCTCGGGCGGCAAGTTCTCCGAGGCCATTTTCAAGGGCGACACGATCAACACGCCCTCGCTGCTCTGCATCGAGGACGCAATCGACGGCCTGAAGTGGGGCGAGGGTGTCGGCGGACTGAAGGGTCTGATGGCCCGTTCCGAAGCCAATCTCGGCGTACTGGAGAAGTTCGTTGAGTCCCGCCCGTGGGCTTCCTTTCTGGCGGCCGACAAAGCGATTCGCTCCAACACATCGGTTTGCCTCGTGATCAAGGCGCCGTGGTTCACCGCGCTGCCGGCCGACAAGCAGGCTGCGGCGGCCAAGAAGATGGGCGACCTGCTCGAGACCGAGAAGGCGGGTTACGACGTCGGCTCCTACCGCGACGCCCCGCCGGGCCTGCGCATCTGGTGCGGCGCGACGGTCGAAAAGACCGATCTGGAAGCGCTGCTGCCGTGGCTCGACTGGGCCTATGCCGAGATCGAGCGCGAGTTCGGCGCCAAGGCCGCATAAGCAGCCTCCTTTCTCTTTCACAGGACCGCGGACGAGGACGCCTGCGGTCCGCCGAAGACTTCACACAATTCTGAGGAGCCAGTCATGGCTAAGCCCAAGGTTCTCATTTCTGATGAGCTGTCCCCGCGCGCCGTCGAGATCTTCTCGGAGCGCGGCTGCGACGTCGATTTCAAGCCGGGCCTGAAGCCCGCCGAACTGCGCGAGATCATCGGCAACTACGAAGGCCTGGCGATCCGCTCGGCCACCAAGGTGACGGCCGAGGTTCTGGCCGTGGCCAAGAAGCTCAAGGTCGTCGGTCGCGCCGGCATCGGCGTCGACAATGTCGACATCAAGGCCGCAACCGCACACGGTGTCGTAGTGATGAACACGCCGTTCGGCAATGCCATCACCACCGCGGAGCACGCCATCGCGCTGATGTTCTCCGTCGCCCGGCAGGTGCCGGAGGCCAATGCCAGCACGCAGGCGGGCAAGTGGGAGAAAAACAAGTTCATGGGTACCGAGCTCAGCTTCAAGACGCTTGGCCTGATCGGCTGTGGCAACATCGGCTCGATCGTCGCTGAGCGCGCCATCGGACTGAAGATGCGCGTCGTGGCCTACGATCCGTTCCTGAGCGACCAGCGCGCCTCAGAGCTCGGCGTCGAGAAGGCGACCCTGGAGCAAGTGCTGGCTCGCGCCGACTTCATCACCGTACACACGCCGCTCACCGAGCAGACGAAGAACATCCTGTCGCGCGCCAACCTGATGAAGACCAAGAAGGGCGTGCGCATCGTGAACTGTGCGCGTGGCGGCCTGGTCGACGAGCTGGCGGTGCGCGACCTGCTCGTCTCGGGCCACATCGCGGGCGCAGGCTTCGACGTGTTCGTCGAGGAGCCGGCCAAGAGCAACGTCCTGTTCGGTGCGCCGAACCTCGTCTGCACGCCGCATCTCGGCGCCTCGACGGTGGAAGCCCAGGAGAACGTGGCGCTCCAGGTCGCCGAGCAGATGGCCGACTACCTGCTGACCGGCGCCGTCACCAACTCGCTCAACATGCCGAACGTCTCTGCCGAGGATGCGCCGAAGCTGGCGCCGTTCCTCGACCTCGCCGAGAAGCTGGGCGCCTTTGCGGGACAACTCACCGACACCGACATCAAGGCCGTCTCGATCGAGTACGAAGGGCAGGTGGCGAAGCTCAACGTCAAGCCGCTGACCCAGGTGGCGCTGATGGGCGTGCTGCGGCCGCAGCTCACCTCGGTCAACATGGTGAACGCGCCGGTGATCGCCCGCGAGCGCGGCGTCGAGGTGGCGGAAGTCAAGCACGAGCGCGAGACCGACTACAATTCGATGATCCGCCTCTCGGTCACGACGGAAAAGTATACGCGCTCGGTGACGGGCACGCTGTTCGGCGGCAAGCATCCGCGCATCGTCGAGATCAAGGGCATCGAGATCGACGCCGAGTTCGCGCCGCACATGCTTTACATCACCAACGACGACAAGCCGGGCTTCATCGGCCGCCTCGGCACGCTGCTGGGGGAGGGCAAGGTCAATATCGCCACCTTCCATCTCGGCCGCGACAAGCCGGGTGGATCGGCCATCGCGCTGGTCCAGGTCGATCAGCCGATCTCGCCCGAGCTGATGGGTAGGATCGGCAGCATCGAGGGCGTCGTGCAAGCTAAGGCACTGGGCTTCTAGATCCGACCGCGCGGGCGCGACCCTGTCGCGCCCGCTTCGATGAACGTCCCTGCAGCGTCAGAGATCGATCTGGTCGAGGCCCCAGGTGATGCCGGCGACGTCGGGCAGCTCGCGCCCGTCATCCTTGCCGATTTCGGCCTTGATCAACGCCGAGAGCTTGCCGTTCATCGTCAGGATGACTTCGGCGTTGGATTTGCGGTCGATGGCGAGATTGTTCATCTCCGCGGGATCCGTGGCGATGTCGTAGAGCTCGACATCATTCCACTTGAATAGCTCGTCGATCGTTGCCGGATCGTTGTGATCGACCGGTGCGAAGTAGCGGGTGAACCGATAGCGTCCGTCGAAAGCCGACCGGACATGGCCCCGCTTCTTGAGATCGGGCCGGAAGCCCTGCCGCTTCGCCTCTTCCTTTGGATCCTTTCCCGCCATGACCGCCTTGGCGGCGAAGTCGAAGACGGATGCGTCGTTGCTGGCGAGGCCGCTGTAGGTGAACAGGGTCGCAGGGCGGGCGGCGTCGATCGCCTGGCTGGCCGAATTAACGAGTAGTGGCGACAGGTCCTTGCCGGGCAGCACCTGCCCGGCAAGTTCTGCGGCACGATCGGCTTTCACGCCCGCCATCGAAAACATGGTGGGCAGCAGGTCAATATGGCTGCTGAGCGACTTGCATTGCTGGCCGCCCTTGACGTCGGGATGCACGACGTAAAAGGGCAGGTGGTTCGTTTGCTGGTAGGCGAATGGGCCCTTGCCGCGCAGGCCGTGCGCGCCGGCCATCTCGCCGTGATCGGACGTGAAGATGACAATGGTGTTCTGATCGAGCTGCAGCGCTTCCAACTCGGCGAGCAGTGCTTCGATCGAGCGATCCACGTTGCGGATGCAGTTGATGTAGTAGTCGTTGAACCGCTTCCAACGCGCTTCGTCGGGCGGTATGTGGCCCAGGATATAGTCCCAGACGCGGTCGAATTCGCCATGCGCCCTGGGGCGACCGGGCGCATCGAACGGTTGGCGCAGATTGTCGGGGACGGAAACGTCCCAGGTCGCCTGGTAGAGCCTGTGCTCTGGTGCTCGTGCCGCCTGAAGGCGCAGTTTCCCGGTGTCCTGCACGTTCTCGCCAGGTGCATCCGTGTTGAAATACATGACGTCGTGAGGATTGACGAAGCTCACGTACATGCACCACGGCTTGCCATCGTCGCTCAGGGGGCGACCCTTGGTGCGCAGCCAGTTGATGGCGCTGCCGGCCGTGATGTGGTCGAAGCCGTAGCCGCCCAGCGTGTGGCCGATCAGGTCACCGGGAGAGAAATTGTCGGCGAAGCCGTACCGCTCCATGTGCGGCGTCATGAACTTGTCGACGGACGTGGTGTCGAAATCCCGGCTCAGGTGCCACTTGCCTTTGTAGGCCGTGTAGTAGCCCGCCTTGCGCAGCATGTTGCCGGAGGTCGGCCTCGAAAGATCCTTCATCCACGGCACGTCGAGATTTTCGAACATGCCGTTGTTCGCGGTCTGCAGGCCCGTCACGATCACCGACCGGGACGAGGTGCACATCGTGGCCGGACACTGGTGGTTCGTGAACGTCGTGCCGGTACGCTCCAGACGCTCGTGGCCCGGCAGCGACAGGCCCTTCGGCCACCTGTCATGGAAGCGTTCCTGATCGGTGAAGACGAAGAGGATGTTCAGCGGGCCACGGGCGCGCGATACGGCGGGCGCCGTGCCCTGTGCTTGCGCCTGGGCGATCTCAATGGGCGCTGCCGCAAGCAGCGAGGCGGATGCTGCGGCTGCGGAGGATTGCAGGAAGGAGCGCCGCGTCGTTCCGGTCGGATTGGTGCCGGTCATGGCTCGAAAGGCCCCGTTCTGATGGCTGCCGTCATTGGCATTCAAAATTATATGGACACTCCAAAATTGGACGACAAGTTAAAAAAATGTAATCAGTTCATGTGAAATGACGAAGCTTTCCCGTGAGCCACCGCGGCCGACGTCCAGCGGCAAGATGACCAAGCGCGAGCGCACGCGCCGGGAGATCCTTGCGGCGGCGATACAGGTGATGTCGGAGCGGGGAGCGGCACAGGCCGTCGTTCATGAAATCGCAGTGCGCGCGAACGTGACGACGGGGACCTTCTACAATCACTTCCGGGGCAAGGCCGAGATCGTCGAGGCAGTGGCCGGCTGGTTCTCCGTCTCAATGATGGATCAGGCTGACGAGGCACGCGCAGCCATGACCACCGGCACGGAGCGAATGGTCGACGGCTGCCAACGTTATCTCTCGATCGCGCGCGAGAGCCCGAAGACGGCGTTGCTGGTGCTTGAACTCGCCATGGCGTCTCCCACAATGTTGAAGACGATCGGCGAGTTCGTGCTGGCCGACGTGCGGTTGGGTGTGCGCCAGAAGGAGTTCACGATCTTCGGTGAGCAGGCCGCGGTGGACCTCGTCGAGGGCTACGTCATGCTCGCCATGCGGGTCATCGCACTCCAGCGGCCACCGGCGAGCTATGAACATTCGGTCGTCGCGACCATACTCCAGGGGTTGGGGGTGTCATCGCAACGGGCGGCCGCGCTGTCCGGCGGCAAGGTTTGAGCACCACAAGGAGAGTTGAGATGCCGTCTGCGCGGAGCAGTGCATATCGCACCGTAGCCGGTTTCGTGGTCGCGCCGATGATGCCGGCGCTCGTTCTCGCAGGCGTGGTGCTCGCCGCCGGCGGGGATTCGCAGACCCTGGGATATGCCGCGTTTGCGGGTTACATCTCCTATCCATTCGCCCTGCTGGTCGGCCTGCCGATGTTTCTGTTCATGCGCCGCAAGCGCTGGGACGGATTGCGGGCCTACGCCCTTGCCGGGCTGGCGCTGGGACTGACGTTCGTGGTCCTGTTTGCCGGCCTTGCGGGTTTTGACGGCGATGCGGCCGATCCTGCCTGGCTGAACCTGCTGGCCAACCTTGCATTCATGCTGCCATTCGTTCTGGCCTGTGCGGTGGTGTCGTCGATTGTGTTCTGGTCGATCGCGCGACCCGACCTTCAGCGGGCTTGATGTCCGGGCGAGGCCTTCGTCGGCCTCATGTCGCTATTAGAAGATATCCGTCGTGCGGTATCCGGGCAGGACGTTAACGTCCGTGTCCCGAAACGACGAGGTTCTGATGCCCCGTGTCAGTGAAATCGAAGAGGACGGCGGCGATCCCGTCCTCAAGGTGGCCTTCGACCGGCAGCGCGAGATGTTCGGAGGCCTGCTGAACCCGACCAAGGTGATGGCGCACTGCCCGCCGATCCTGAAGGCGGCCGGCATGCTCAGCCAGTCGATCGAGGAGTCCGGCCTTCTGCCGAAAGGCCTGCCGGCGCTGCTCTACGTGCGCGTCGCGACGATCAACGGTTGCCCGTTTTGAATCGACATCAATTCCAGCCGTGTGCTGGAAACCACGGAAGGCGGGATGGAGAAGCTGGCGGAGGTCACGACCTGGCGCGACAGCACGCTCTTCAGCGAGGCCGAGCGGCTGGCTCTCGAATATGCCGAGCGGATTACCTACACCGACCGCAAGGTCGACGATGCGCTGGTCGATGACCTGAAGAAACACTACAGCGACGCGCAGATCGTCGAGCTGACGGCGGCAATCGCGATGGAGAACTTCCGCTCGAAGTTCAATCCCGCCCTCGGCATCGAGGCGCAGGGCTTCTGCATGGTGCCCAAACGCGGCTAGACTGGTGGCGCCAACAGAAGCCGGTGGAAACGATGACCGAGACCGTCCGCTACATGGATCGCACGAGGGACTACTATCGCGCGCTCGGCTATCCGTCCGATTATGTCTGGTCCCGCTTCGACACGGTGCCGTTCGCGCATCTCGCCAAGCCCCTGTCACAGGCGAGGATCGGTCTCGTCACGACGGCAAGCCCACCCGATCTCGGTAATCGCGATGCGTCCGGCAAGCGGCAGGTCTGGTCCGGCGCGATCTCGCCGGCGCCAGCCAAACTCTTCACCGACAACGTCGCCTGGGACAAGGAATCGACCCATACCGACGATCGGGCCAGCTTCCTGCCGATCGAGGCCATCCAGCACTGGGCCGCAGAAGGCCTGGTTGGTGGTCTGACGGCGCGTTTCCATGGCGTGCCCACCGAGTACAGCCAGCGCAAAACCATGGAGATCGATGCGCCGCAGGTCCTGGCACGATTGCGCGCCGACGGTGCTGACGGGGCGCTGCTCTCGCCGCTTTGACCCGTCTGCCACCAAACCGTGAGTTTGGTCGCCCGCCATCTCGAAGCCAACGGAATGCCGACCGTAATCGTCGGCTCCGCCCTCGACATCGTCGAATATTGCGGCGTGCCACGTCTCCTGTTCACGGATTTCCCGCTGGGCAATCCGTGTGGGCCGCCGTGGAGGGAGGACCTGCAGCGCACGATCGCGGGGCAGGCGCTTGCTCTCCTGCGCGATGCCGACGCGCCGCGCACCACGCGGCGGTCGGATGTGTCGTGGCCGTCCGACGACGACTGGCGCCCGCGCTACGGGCGCGTGAAGCCGGAGGATGCCGAACGACTGAGGGCACTGGGCGAAGAGAGGCGCCGCACGCGGGCTCAGGCACGGACGCCAGGGTAGAGCGGTTCGAAACCGCTATTCCATCTGGACGTTGAGCTCGCGCAGTTTCTTGCCCCAGAAGGCGTGCTCGTCGGCGACGAACTTGGTGAACTGGGCGCGGGTCCGGTCGGGCGGCATTTCCAGCCCGTCGCGCGCCAGCGCCTCTCCCCACTTGGGGTTCTTCATGGCTTCTTTCGTCGCCTTCTCGATCTTGTCGAGAATGTCCGGTGGCGTCTTGGCCGGGGCGAACAGGCCCTGCCAGCTGGTGACGACGACGTCGATTCCCTGTTCCTTCAGGGTCGGCACGTCCGGCATGGAACTGACGCGCTTGTTGCCCGTCACCGCCAGCGCCTTGAGGTTGCCGCCCTTAACCTGCGAGACAGCCGGCGGCAGGGACGAGAAGTTCATGGTGATCTGGCCACTGATGACATCAGCCACCGCCGGCCCGGTGCCCTTGTAGGGGACGTGGGTGATCTTGACCCCGGCGGCCTCGGCGAAAAGCGCGCCGGCCAGGTGGTTGTTTCCGCCCACACCCGAGGACGAGAAAGTGAGCTTCTCGGGATCCTTCTTGGCCATCGCCACCAGTTCGGCCGCGTTCTTCACCGGGACCGAATTACCCACGACCAGTACGTACTGGTAGTCCGTGATCTGGCAGATCGGCGCCAGACCGCCGAGTGTGTCGATCATGCCCTTCTGGACATGCGGGTTGATGATCACGTTGGTCCCGACGGCGACGAACAGCGTCTGTCCGTCCGGCTTGGCATTCGCGACGGCGCGCAGGCCGATCGAACCGGCGGCGCCGCCCTTGTTCTCGATGATGATCTGCTGCCCGATGACCGGCGTCATGACGTGCGCCAGCTCGCGGGCGTTGATGTCCGTGCTGCCACCCGCAGCGTAGCCGACGACGAAGGTGACCGGGCCGGTCGGCCAGTTGGCCTGGGCGCGCGAGACGGACGGCAGCAAAAGCGACGAGCCGCCAAGGGCCAGGGCGTTACGCCGGGTGATGGGGAGCATGCTCTTCCTCCTGTGGCGCGCGCGGTTCATCCGCGTCGCGCAACCTCAGTTTGTCGGGACCTTGAAGCCAATTCGTTCGGCCGGCAAGCGGGGCTCAGTTCTTCCCCGCGACGTACTTGCCGGCGCCGTCGCCCGCGAGCTTGCCCAGGACCGCGCCGGACACCAGGCCCGTGCCGCCAGGGTAGTTGTGATAGAACAGGCCACCCACCAGTTCGCCCGCTGCGAACAGGCCGGGGATCGGATGGCCGTCGGTGCTCTCGACCTCGCCCTCGGTGGTAATCTTCAGTCCGCCGAAGGTGAAGGTGAGGCCGCAGGTCACGGCATAGGCCTCGAACGGACCCTGGTCGATCGTGTTGGCCCAGTTCGTCTTCGGGACCGCGAGCCCCCGCGTGCCGCGGCCATCCTTGATCGCCGGGTTGAACGGCACATCGGTCATGACGGCGGCGTTCCATTCCTTGATGGTCTTTAGGAACTGCTCCTGGTTCACGCCCTCGAGCTTGGTCGCCAGCTCCTCGATCGTGTCGGCACGCACCTTGGTCATGCGCTTGATGCGGTACTCGTCGCGCAGCTTGTCCAGCACCTTCGAATCGAAGATTTGCCATGCGAACTGCTGCGGCTGCGACAGGATCACCGCGCCGTACTTGGCATAGGTGTAGTTGCGGAAGTCGGCGCCCTCGTCGACGAAACGCAGTCCGTTGGCGTTCACCATGATGCCGAGCGGGTAGGAGTGCTTCTGGAAATTGTCGCCGACGTCGAGGTCGCCGAACTCCGGCGCGTTCATGTCCCAGCCGACGGCGTGGCCGCCCGACCAGTTGCCGTGCGGCTTGGCGCCGATCGCCAGCGCCATATTGATGCCGGCGCCGGTGTTGAAGCGGGTGCCGCGCACCTTGGCGAGGTCCCAGGTCGGGCCGAGATAGCGCGTGCGCATCTCGGCATTGCTCTCGAAGCCGCCGCAGGCCAGCACGACCGCCTTGGCGCCGATCCGCACCTTGCGGCCCTTGTGGCGGGCGATGACGCCGCGCACCACGCCGTCCTCTTCGATCAGCGACACTGCCGCCGTCTCGTAGTGGATCGGGATGCCGGCCTTGATCGCCGCCTTGTGCTCGAGGTCGACCAGGCCCGGCCCGCCGCCCCAGGCCTCGACCGCGAGGCCGCCCCAGAACTTGTACTTGCCGCTCACCTTGAAGGCCTGGCGGCCATAGGAAGGCTGGAAGCGTACGCCCTTGGAGCGCATCCACTTCAGCGTCTCGAAACTGCGACCGATCAGGGTATCCGTGAGCTCGGGGTCGCAACGGTAGTTGGTCACCCGGCCCATGTCGTCGAGATATTCGTCGGCCGAGTAGCTGCCGAAGTCGACGTCGCGCTTCTCATCCTCGGTGAGGTCGTAGAGCTGCACCAGGTCGTCGACGCCGTGGAAGACCACGCGCATGGCGCCGGCCGTATAGGTGCTGTTGCCGCCGCGTTCGGCCTCCGGGGCGGCCTCCAGCATGGCGACCGACGCGCCCGTCTCGCGGGCCGCGAGAGCCGCACATGCCGCCGCGTTTCCGGCACCCACCACCAACACATCGACCTGAAAATCGTCCACGCCTCGCTCCTCGATTCCGGCACTGAATTTGCGTTACAATAGACCTAATGGGTGATCGTTTCGACCGTCTTGCGACCCGGCATGCAAATGTCGAGGTCCTGCTACGCCGACCCGGCATCGGGCACAATAACGGCCCGACCTTCGACATGTCCTGGGGGGCCTGGGTGTGGCGCCGTGCCGCCGCCAAGGCTTGGAAGTCGCCCAGCCCCGAAGTCGCTAAAATGCGTGTCCGGCGGGCCGAACGCCTCGGAATCACCTATAAGGAACTGACCGCCTCGCTGATGAACACCGGCGCCAACCTGGGGGCCGCGGTGCTACCGCTGTCGCTGGCTGCCCGGGTGCGCCGTGGGCCCAACCGGGAGATCATCGTCGAAGCGCGCAATTCGGTGGCCGCGCTGGTCGCGAAGTTCGGCGGCCGGCTGTTCCTGCTCGGCGATATCGACGCCGTGCCGGCTCTCACCGATGAGGAGCGCGCCGAGTTCCTGTCGACCCTCAACCGCGCCTTCGACGGGAAGGTCGAGGCGATCGGCTGGGGGCATGACGGCAAGGCGATCCGCACGATACTCAAGGCGAATGCCGTCCCGCACCAGGAGGCGTTCCTGGTTGGCGCCGGCGTCGTCCATCAGTTGTTGGGCGAGGCTGCCGGCCTGCCGTTCACCAAGGATATCGATACGTGGCTCAGCCCCTCGGGCTGAGGTATTTGATGGGGCATGACCTCATCCTTTGAACCGCCCCTGAAGGGCGTCCGCGTCGTCGAACTTACCCACACCATCCTGGGTCCGTCCTGCGGCATGATCCTGGCCGACCTCGGTGCCGAGGTGATCAAGGTCGAGCCGGTCGACGGCGACCGCACGCGCAAGCTGCGTGGCTTCGGCGCGGGCTTCTTCGGTTACTTCAATCGCAACAAGAAGAGTCTGGCGCTCGACGCGGACTCGCCCGAGGGCCGCAAGGTACTGGTGAAGCTGCTCGAGAAGGCCGACGTGCTGATCGAGAACTTCGCACCCGGCTCGATGGCCAAGCGGAAGTTGGGGCCGGCGGACCTCGAGAAGATCAACCCGCGCCTCGTCTACTGCGCGCTGAAGGGCTTCCTGCCCGGCCCCTACGAGAAACGGCCGGCACTCGACGAGGTCGTGCAGATGATGGGCGGTCTCGCCTACATGACCGGTCCCAGCGGCCGGCCGCTGCGGGCCGGCACCTCGGTGATCGACATCGTGGGCGGCATGTTCGGCGCCTTCGGCACGGTCCTGGCACTGAAGCAGCGCGACCGCACGGGAAAGGGAGGGCTGGTCGAGAGCGCGCTGTTCGAATCGGTGGTCTTCCTGATGGGCCAGCACCTCGCGATCACGGCGATCAACGGGGCCGCGCCGCCGCCGATGCCCGAGCGGGTGAGTTCGTGGGCGGTCTATGAGATCTTCAACACCGCTGACGACTTGCAGGTCTTCATCGGCATCACCAGCGACGGCCAGTGGAAGCGCTTCTGCGAGTTCTTCAAGCAGCCCGAACTGGCCGCCGACCCGAAGCTCGCGACCAACAACCTGCGAATCGAGGCACGGCCCTGGCTGGTGCCGAAGGTCGCCGCGGTGTTCAAGGCCTATACCAAGGACGCGCTGGAGCAGATGTGTCTGGAGGCCGACATCTCCTTCGCGCCCGTCGCGCGGCCGCAGGACCTGTTCGACCATCCCCATCTCATGGCCAATGGCTCGCTGGCGCCGACGACCCTGCCGGGCGGCGTGCAGACCCAGCTGCCGCTGCTGCCCTTCCAGATGATGGGCTGGCGCCCGCCGCTCGTCTCCAATCCGCCGGACATCGGCCAGCACAACGACGAGGTGCTGTCGGAGATCGGCTACGATCCCGCGGGCATCGCCGGGCTGAAGGTGGCGGGGCTGCTAGGACCGAAGTAGGTCGGGTACCCGTGGGGACGCTGAGGCGGAGCGAGGTTGCCGCCCAGTTGCGTACGCTGGCTGTCGGGGCTGGCGGCGTCGTGCTGCTGGGCGTCGGGCACGAGGCCGACACCTCGCTGCATCTCGCCGAACTCATCGCCAAGGTGCCGTACGGCATTCCGCGCCACTGCACGGTGATGCGGCATGGATGGCGTGTGCGGGTCGATTATGTCGAGAGCGATCATTGCTGCCAGCGCTTCGCCCTGGCCGACGACTGGCTGCGCGCGACGGGGTTGCAGGCGGAGGGGCCGGTCGGCCAGGGCACGTCGCGATATCAGAAAAGAAACGGTCCCGAGCCGGGGATAATCCCCGGAGAACGTATCTAGAACTTGTGTCAAGAACATTAGTTCTATCAGCAGGTTATTTGTTCCGTTGCCGATTGGAACAAAATGGGTACATTGGCGCCACCAGACGTTCGAACCCGCGGCGGACTTATCCGCATTGCCGCTCCTGACAGGGGCATGGGAAGAAGGAGAGAGCCAATGTCGGCGATGCTCAAGGTGGTCGAAAAAGAAGGCATGGAAAACAAGAACAAGGCGCTGGATGCCGCTCTCGCCCAGATCGAGCGTGCCTTCGGCAAAGGTTCCATCATGAAGCTCGGCCAGCGCGAGGCGCTGGAGATCGAGGCGATCTCGACCGGCTCGCTGGGCCTCGACATCGCGCTGGGCATCGGCGGCCTGCCCAAGGGCCGCATCATCGAAATCTACGGGCCGGAAAGCTCGGGCAAGACGACGCTCGCGCTGCACGTCATCGCCGAGGCTCAGAAGAAGGGCGGTTCCTGCGCCTTCGTCGACGCCGAGCATGCGCTCGATCCAGGCTATGCCAAGAAGCTGGGCGTCGACATCGGCAACCTGCTGATCTCCCAGCCGGACGCCGGCGAGCAGGCGCTCGAGATCGCCGACACGCTGGTGCGTTCCGGCGCCATCGACGTGCTGGTGGTCGATTCGGTCGCGGCCCTCGTGCCGCGCGCCGAACTCGAAGGGGAGATGGGCGATTCCCTGCCGGGCCTGCATGCTCGCCTGATGAGCCAGGCGCTGCGCAAGCTCACCGCCTCGATCTCCAAGTCGAACACCCTGGTCATCTTCATCAATCAGATCCGCATGAAGATCGGCGTCATGTTCGGCAGCCCCGAGACGACGACGGGCGGCAATGCGCTGAAGTTCTACGCCTCGGTCCGCCTCGACATCCGCCGCATCGGCGCGCTCAAGGACAAGGACGAGGTGGTCGGCAACGCCACGCGCGTCAAGGTCGTGAAGAACAAGGTGGCGCCGCCGTTCAAGGTCGTCGAGTTCGACATCATGTACGGCGAGGGTGTCTCCAAGGCTGGCGAGCTCATCGACCTCGGCGAGAAGGCCGGCGTCGTCGAGAAGTCGGGCTCCTGGTACTCCTACGACGGCACCCGCATCGGCCAGGGCCGCGAGAACGCCAAGAATTATCTCCGGGAGCACCCCGAGGTCGCCAATGCGATCGAGAACAAGGTGCGCGCCAATGCCGGCATCCTCGCCAACGCCCTGATGGATGGCGGCAAGGAAGACGACGACGACGAGGAATAGCGGACCCCGATCCCCTGTCTCCGGGTCCCTAAGGGCGGTGTCACATCCCCGTGGCACCGCCCACTTTTCTTGTATCGCTTCCTTCAAGCCCGTTTGCTTGAAATCCCCTTCAGAAACCGCTGAATCCACTCCGGCCCCGTGCGCCGCGCCCCTTCCCTGGGACGGCGCTTCGCCCAGTCCATCAGCAGCGCCAGCGGGAACCACTCCTCGCGCTCGTCCTGCAGGCTGCGCGCGGCCAGCGAGACCTTCGGCACCGGGATCGGCGTCACGCCTTCCTGCTCGGGGCCCGCGCAAAGTGCCGCCGGCGAGGTGACGAGATATTCGCGGCAGACGAGCGGCCGGTCCGAATGGATGGAGCAGCTTTCCTCCTCGAGGAAGGGGCAGGGGATACTAAGCGCGAAGTAAGCGGTCGACAGCTCGCGGTCGGGCCGGCCCTTGCGTTCCTTGAGGTCGGCGGCCGCCAGGGCAGCCTCGGCGGCGGCGAACCGGCTTTCCAGCACGGCGCGCCGTTCTGCCGGCAGGGCCGCTACGGTCACCAGCAGCCGTTCACCCTCCGTGCGCGAGATCGGCACGAGCTGGCGGCAGCAGGCGCCGCAGCCCTTGCGGCAGGAGATCGCCTTGCCGGCCTCGGCTGCGGCGACCACGGCGTTAACCAGCTCCTGAAGGGCCGGGACGACGTCTGCCGCCGGCACCGGGCCGGTCGGGACGGTGATTGGATGGACGATCCGGAGGTCGCCCACGGAGAGGCGAAGAGTGGCGGTAGAATGGGCCTCGGCGGCCATTTCCCCTGGGCTCCCTGTTCTGGACTTGACGGGCGGGCGCACGCTACAAGGCCGGCATGCAAAGCGTCAGCGAAATCCGTCGTACCTTCCTGGAATACTTCCACAAGAACGGCCACGAAGTCGTGGAGTCGAGCCCGTTGGTACCGCGCAACGACCCGACGCTGATGTTCACGAACGCCGGCATGGTGCAGTTCAAGAACGTCTTCACCGGGCTGGAAACGCGCTCCTATTCGCGGGCAGCGACCTCGCAGAAGTGCGTCCGCGCCGGCGGCAAGCATAACGATCTCGAGAACGTGGGCTACACGGCCCGCCATCACACTTTCTTCGAGATGCTGGGCAACTTCTCGTTCGGCGACTATTTCAAGGAGCGCGCGATCGAGCTGGCCTGGAACCTCCTGACAAAGGACTACGGCCTGCCCAAGGAGAAGCTGCTGGTCACGGTGTTCCACACCGACGACGAGGCGGCCGGCCACTGGAAGAAGATCGCGGGCCTCTCGGACGACAAGATCATCCGCATTCCGACGTCGGACAATTTCTGGGCGATGGGCGACACCGGTCCCTGCGGCCCGTGCTCTGAAATCTTCTACGACCATGGCGAAGGCATCCCCGGCGGGCCGCCGGGCAGCCCCGACCAGGACGGCGACCGGTTCATCGAGATCTGGAACCTGGTCTTCATGCAGTTCGAGCAGGTGACGAAGGAGGAGCGCGTCGCGCTGCCCAAGCCATCGATCGACACCGGCATGGGCCTGGAGCGTCTCGCGGCCGTCCTGCAGCACAAGCACAACAACTATGACATCGACCTGTTCCGCGCCCTGATCGAGGCGACGGCGCATGAGATCAACGTGGATCCCGACGGTGCACAGAGCGCATCGCTCAAGGTCATCGCTGACCATTTGCGCGCGACCTCCTTCCTGATCGCCGACGGCGTGCTGCCCTCCAACGAGGGCCGTGGCTACGTGCTGCGCCGGATCATGCGCCGCGCCATGCGCCATGCCCACATCCTGGGAGCGCAGGATCCGGTGGTCTTCAAGCTGGTACCGACCCTGGTACGCGAGATGGGCGACGCCTATCCCGAACTGTCGCGCGCCCAGCCGCTGATCACCGAGACGCTGAAGCTCGAGGAGACTCGCTTCAAGAAGACGCTGGGCACCGGTCTCAAGCTGCTCGAGGACGAGACCAAGGAGTTGAGTGCCGGCGGCACCCTGAAGGGCGAGGTCGCGTTCAAGCTCTACGATACCTACGGCTTCCCGCTGGACCTCACGCAGGACGTGCTGCGCGCGCGCGATATCAAGGTCGACACCGACGGCTTCGAGAAGTCGATGGACGAGCAGCGCGCTAAGGCGCGGGCCGCCTGGGCGGGCTCCGGCGAGACGGCCGACCAGGCGATCTGGTTCGACGTGCGCCAGAAGGCCGGTGCCACCGAGTTCCTGGGCTACGACACCGAGCGCGCCGAGGGCCAGATCAAGGCGATCCTGCTCGACGGCAAGGAAGTCCAGTCGCTGAAGGCCGGACAGACCGGCTGGATCGTGACCAACCAGACGCCGTTCTACGCCGAGTCGGGCGGCCAGCAGGGCGATGCCGGCCGTCTGGTCAGCGGCGCCAACGAGGCGGTGGTCGCGGACGTCCAGAAGATGGTGGGCGATCTGCATGCCCATCACACCACGGTCGAGAAGGGCGAACTCAAGGTCGGCGACGACCTGGTCATGACCATCGACCCGGTCCGCCGCGCCCAGCTGCGCGCGCATCACTCGGCGACCCATCTGCTGCACGAGGCGCTGCGACGCCATCTCGGCAAGCACGTGACGCAGAAGGGCTCGCTGGTGGCGCCCGACCGGCTGCGCTTCGACATCAGCCACACCAAGGCGGTCTCGCCGGAAGAGCTGCGCAAGATCGAGGACGAGGTGAACGACCGCATCCGCCACAACTCGGCGGTCGAGACGCGCCTCATGACCCCGGACGAGGCCATCGCCGCCGGCGCCATGGCGCTGTTCGGCGAGAAGTACGGCGACGAGGTGCGCGTGCTTTCGATGGGCGGCGACGCCGGCGTCCCGGGCGGCGAGAGATATTCGGTCGAGCTGTGCGGCGGCACCCATGCGCGCCGCACCGGCGACATCGGCCTGTTCAAGATCGTGGGCGAGGGCGCGGTCGCGGCCGGCGTCCGCCGCATCGAGGCGCTGGCCGGCAATGCGGCCGAGGTCTTCGTGCGCCATCAGGCCGACCTGCTGGCCGAGGCCGCAGCGACCCTGAAGGTGCGGCCCGAGGATCTGCCGGCGCGCCTGGCGGCGCTGGTCGAGGGCCAGAAGAAGATCGAGCGCGAACTGTCCGACGCGCGCAAGGCGCTGGCGCTGGCCGGTGGCGGCTCGGGCGGCGCTTCGGCGGCCGACGAGGTGCGCGACGTCGGCGGCATCAAGCTGATCGGCCGCGTGCTGAACGGCGTGCCGGGCAAGGACCTCAAGGGCATGGCCGACGAGTTCAAGAAGAAGCTGGGCTCGGGCGTCGTGGCGCTGATCGGGATCGAGGACGGCAAGGCTTCGGCCGTTGTCGGCGTAACCGAGGATCTCGCCAAGACCCACAGCGCGGTCGAGCTGGTGAAGGCAGGGGTGGCGGCGCTTGGCGGCAAGGGCGGCGGTGGCCGGCCCGACATGGCGCAGGGCGGCGGCCCCGACGGGACCAAGGCGTCTGATGCGCTGAAGGCCATCGAGGCGGCGCTGGCCGGCGCCGCATGAAACGCGCGATTGCCCTCCTGATGGTGGCGGCTGCGATGTCGGCCTGCGCGCCGAAGGATTTCGCCAAGGAAGGCAGCGACGCCGAGCAGTTCACCAAGGACGAGTCGCAGTGTCGTAGCCAGGTCCGCGCGCTGGCGCAGCAGGAGCGCAACATCGAGGACCAGCGGCGGGCGACTTTCGCCGCGGAGCGCGAGCGCTATGGCCAGCAGGGGCTTTACTCCGACATGGCCAACCAGGGTTACAAGTACAACTTCGAGCGTCTCATGGCGCGCTGCATGGAAGCCCGCGGCTGGGCTCCCAAGCAGAACGGGCCGCTCCCCATGCCCAAGCTGACCTGGTGAGATGGGCGTTCTGACCGTCATTCTTCTCTATCTGGCCTGCGGCGCGGCGACTTTTCCCCTCACCATCATGCTGATCCGGGGCGCCGTGTCGGTGGCGGTGCCGTCGCGCGCCACGCCGGCCTTTCACCGCCGGCTCGATAGTGCCATGGGCTGGTCGATCACCGTCTGGATCCTGGGCGTCTTCGTCTTCTATGCGAGCGCCATCCTGATCGAGCGCCAGAAGCCCTGCGAGGACCAGCGCACCAACCAGCTCACCTACGAGTGCAAGAAGTTCCTCGGCGCTATCAAGTAGGGCGCAGGCGTCTCGACAGCACCGTCGCCAGCGACCGGACCGCGAATTCCACGATCGCGCCGAACAGGACCAGGATGAAGGCGTTCACCGGCACGGCGTACATGTGGCTCGGCAGCGCCACCATCGCCTGGGCGAGGAACAGGCCGAGAAAGGCCAGTGACAGGGCCTCGATCGGGAGGCCTTGCGGAAAGCCGACGCGCCGCCACAGGCCGAACCACGTCGATACCACAATGTGCACGACCCCGATCGCGAGGACGATGCCGAAGGGCGGGCCGGGATGCAGCGTCGGCACGGCGAGAAGTTGCGTCGCCTTCTCCCAGTAGATGCGCACCACCTCGACCGGATCCTCGACGATGCGGCCGATGTAGAGCCTCCACATCAGGCGGAAATATTCAGGCGAGCAGAAGACGATTCCGGCCTTGTTGGCGAGGTCCTCGCCATAGTCGTCGTCGTAGCGGATGCCCCACTTGTTCTCGACGAATCCGAGGCCGAGGTAGAGCGTATGCGACAGGCCGTGCGTCTGCAGGCGTTCGGCGGGCGCCATGGGAAGGGCGGCATCGCGCGCCAGCGTCGCCCATTTCGGCGCGAGCAATGCGCCGGCGGCCAGCAGGATGACGAGCGCGAAGTGGAGGAAGGCGCCGACCGGTCGCGGTCGCTGCAGGATCGCCAACGTCGCGACGGCGCCGAGAGTCAGCGCGAAGCCCATCAGGCCGATCGACTCGCGGACCAGCGTCACCACGGCAAGCGCCACGATCCCGCTGCCGATCCAGGCCCAGCCGCGGCGCGTCGCGATCGCCAGCGGCAGGATGCCCGCCAGGCTCACCATGCCGATGAAGGCCCAGTGCGGCGAGGTGCCCATCCAACCCAGGAACTCGGCGGGGCCCAGAGCCAGCAGCACGATCGACGTGATCCAGGCCCGCAGCGAGAACAACAGCCCTGCCAGGGCCACCAGGCCGATCGTGTTGAGCAGCGTGCTGAGCCGCGCCACGTCGACCAGCGTGGCGCGCTTGCCGGTGATCGCCGCCCAGGCGCTGAGCAGCAGGGCGTGGCCGGGATCGTCGGCGATGGCGCGCTCGGAGATCGGGATCAGCTTGCCGTTCTCGCAGACCGCCAGCCAGACACCGCGCGACACGGTGCATTCGGTACTGTCGAGCCAGATGTTGGTGGCGCGCCAGTCGGACGGCATGATGTCGGCCATGTAGCCGTAGCGGCGGACATCCTCAAAGGTCCGCGCGAACGGCCCCCAGACCAGCCCTGCCACGCAAATCGCGAAGGCGAGCCACTTCATCGCCGATGCCATCCGGTCTTCCCGATCCTCTTACGGACCAGGTCCGGTCCCCCAATTGCAACATCTCCGACCGGAACGTGAATGCCAAGCCATTGCGGGCTAGAATGAAACACTATGTCGATAAAGCGGCTGGCGGCGGTCTTCTCCATCTTGGCCCTGTCGCCCGGTTGCGAAACACGGGCGGAGCGGGAGGCGGCGTTCGACACTCAGCTTCGGGCGATGGCGGGTGCGCCGGAGGCCGGGCTGCTGAACAGCATGGGCCGCATCCCCGACAACACCTACCAGCTCGAGGACGGAAGCAAGATCCTGCAATGGCGGTGGGACACGTCCTACATCGATCCCGGGATGCCGCCGATGTACACGCGCTTCGGCGGCTGGGGATGGGGCTGGGGTGGTGGCTGGTGGGTCCCGATGGGCGGCTTTCCGCCGACCCTGGTGCGCCAGAGTTGCATCGTCGAATGGACGATGGTGGCGGGATCGGCGCGTGGCTATCGCTGGCAGGGTGCGGGTTGCCAGAACGTGAGGCCATGAAAGAGGCCGGCCGGTCCTTCCGCTGAAGACCCGGCCGGCTGCTTCGACGCTGCTGCTTACCAGTAGGTTGGGACGCCGTAGTACTTGTCGACCTGACGGCCGTAGTCCGGCGTCCAGCTGAAGGTCTCCGAGTCGTCGTAGGTCGGGGCGCCTTCCAGGACCTTCCTGTCGAGCGCCACCACGTAGCCGCCCTGGCGCTCGTCGTACTTCAGCGTCGACCACGGCAGCGGATGGTGCTTCTCGCCGATGCCGAGGAAGCCGCCGAACGACATGACGGCGTAGATGGCGCGGCCGCTCACCTTGTCGATCATGATGTCCTCGACGGTGCCGAGCTTGTCGCCCTTGAGATTGTAGACGTCGGTGCCGGTGACGCGCTCGGCGGCGATCAGGTTCTTCGGCGTCAGGGTAAGGTCGGTCATCGCTCTCTCCTGTTCGATGGTTGGGTGCCTGAGGAACGCAGGCTCACCCGGCCAGTTGCGGGAGGTCGCGAAGACTTCAGACTCCGGTGCGCCTCATTCGGCCGACTTGCGCAACCTTTCGCTGACGGCGGCAACCATCGCCTCGTAGGAGGAGAGGTCCCGGGCGGTGCCGGCGCGGGGCAGCGCGCTGTAGCGCTGGCGGCCGAAGTCGGTGAGACGCGCCACGCCGGCGTCGATCTCGACGAGGGAGAGCGATTTCAGGCGCATGAGGTCCCGTGGCGCCAGGTCCTTCATCGGGGAAATGCCGAGTGCGACACGGCGCAACGTCACTTCCTCGTTGGGACTGAGTGGAGCATCCAGGCTGCGTGACATCTTCTTCCCCTTGCACAACTAGAGGCCCTTTTCTGTCGGTGGGGCAAGCTCAACAGGCCGCATCCGTGGTGCGGTTTCTCTGCGGCTGTTTACTAGCGGACGGAAGCGGCGCTGGCATGACGCGGCCTGTGACTTTGCTGCGACCGGCGGGGCCCCATTCACAACCCCGGCGCCGCGTGTGTCAGGCGCGTGCGTGGGCGTGGAAGACCTTGCTGTCGATGCGCCAGGCACCGTCGCGCCGGACCATCACGAAGAAATCCGTGTAGCGCGTGCCGCGCCAGTCGAGCGCTTCCAGCCGCGCCATTGCAGCACCGCCGGCCGGCTCGATTGACACGATGTGGGCCTGGAGGTTGGGCGCGGGGCCACCCCTGGCGACGGCGTCGCAGAATTCGCCGAGACTCCAGGTCACCGGCTTGCCGCCGTAGCTGCCGCTCACGCGGGCGCCCTCGGCGAAGGCCGAGCGGAGCAGGGCGATGTCGCCGGTCCGGGCGCCGTCGATGTATCTCTGCAGCGTCTCGGCGATGGCGCCGGGGACGGCAAAGCTCTCGATTTCGTCGTTCTGGGTCATGTCTGCCTCCTGTAGAGGGCGGCCACATTCCACCGATTGGGGCCGGCATGTCCTTGCGTTCATGCCTCGCATGGCCGCATTCAATGGCATGATATTGCGCCAAGCAGGGGCGAGGAGCCGATAGGTGCCAAACGACGATCTCGACGCCATCGACCGGCGAATCCTGGCGGCGCTGCAGGCCGACGGCCGTCTCAGCAACGTCGACCTCGCCGAGAAGGTCGGCCTGTCGCCATCTCCCTGCCTGCGCCGGGTCAGCCGGCTGGAGCGCGAGGGCTATGTCGAAGGCTATCGCGCGGTGCTGGGCCGCAAGCGCATCGGGCTCGGCCTCACCGTCTTCGTCGGCGTGAAGATCGAGGGCCATGCCGACGATCGCGCCACGACCTTCGAGCAGGAGGTCGTGGCCTGCCCGGAGGTCGTCGCCTGTCACATGGTGGCGGGCGATGCCGACTATCTGCTCGAAGTCACGGTGTCCGACCTCGACGCCTATCAGCGCTTCCTCGTCGGAAAGCTGCTCAACCTGCCGCTGGTCCGCGAGGTGAAGAGCACCATCGCGATCCAGACCCTGAAGGCAGGCGGCGCGCTGCCGCTGCAGCATCTGTCGCCCTGACGCCGCTCACTCGGCGGCGCGCACGCCCTGTGTCGCCGGCGCGATGCCCTTCATCGTGCCGCCGTAGCGGTCGGTGAAGGCGGTGGTGTCGATCTCCTCCAGCTCGATGTCGCGGTTGAGCACGCGCTCCTTCCACTTCAGCAGCGCCGGGTGCGCGTCCTGGAACTCGGGCATCACTTCCTTCGCGAACAGCTCCAGCGATTCGCAGATATCCTCGTGGCGGTTCTTGCCGGCCTGGTTCAGCAGCACGACCTGGTCGATGTTCGAGGCCTGGAACTTCTTCAGCTTGCGCCGGATCGTGTCGGGCGAGCCGATCAGGCCACCGCGCAGCGCCGCGGCATGCTGCTCGGGATTGGCCTTCTTCCACTTCTGGTACTCGTCCCACATGTTGACCGTGCCGGCGGCCGGCCGGCGGCGGTCGGCCGACTGGCCGTAGAAGCGCAGCGCGAACTGGAAGAACGTGTCGCCGTCGGCCCGCTCGCGCGCCTCCTCGTCGGTCTTGGCGCACATGAAGAAGCTGACCAGCGCGATGTTCGGGTTGGTCCTGTAGTCGGCGAGCTTCTTCTGCCGCTTCACGAAGGCGTTGTAGTAGGCATGCACCCAGGCATGCGCGGCATCGGCCGAGACGAACTGGAAGCCGAGCGCGCCCATGCCCCATTCGCCGGCCTTGGTCAGCGTCTGCAGCTGCGAGCAGGCGACCCAGAGCGGCGGGTGCGGCTTCTGCAGCGGCTTTGGCACGACCATGCGCAACGGGATGTTCCAGACCTTGCCCTGGTGCTCGCTGGGCCCGTCCTTGAACATCGGCATGATGGCGCGGACCGCTTCCTCGAAGATCTCGCGCTTGTTCTCCATGGTGACGCCGAACGGCTCGAGCTCGGTGATCGAGGCGCTCTCGCCCATGCCGAACTCGCAGCGCCCGTTCGACAGCAGGTCGAGCGTCGCGACCCTCTCGGCCACGCGCGTGGGATGATTGGTCGTCAGCTGGAAGATGCCGTGGCCCAGCCGGATGTTCTTCGTCCGCTGGCTGGCCGCCGCGAGAAATGACTCGGGGGAGGGCGAGTGGGAATACTCTTCGAGGAAGTGATGCTCGACCTGCCACGCATGGTCGTAGCCCAGCCGGTCCGCCAGCTCGACCTGGTCGAGCGCATTCTGATAGAGCCGATGCTCGTCGCCGGGCGCCCACGGGCGGGGCAGCTGCAGCTCGTAGAAGATGCCGAATTTCATGGCGTTCCCTCCTTTTGGAGAGAGCATGACGGACAATGGACCCGCCGCAAGAGGGGCGTCCTCTTATTTCGCTCCATGACGCGACATTGGCGCCGCCCTGAACTAGAAGCGCGGCATGAACAGCCAGAAAATCACGCTCGCCGTCGCCGACGCCGCCGACCTTCCAGCCTTCAAGAGGGAGTTGCAGGAAGCGTTCGCCGTAGCCGTCATCGAGGAATTCGGCGCGCTTCCGGATGGTCCCATCCCCTCGGACGAAGACCTCGACGCCTCGATGGCGGCACCGGGCGCCGTCACCCTGCGCATCCTCTCCGAAGGCCGCAGCGTCGGAGGCGCGGTCGTCACGATCGACGAAGCCACGCACCGCAATTCGCTGGACCTCTTCTTCATCTCGGTCGGCGGCCATGGCAGGGGCATCGGCCACGCGGCCTGGCAGGCCATCGAGGCGCGCTATCCCGACACCCTCGTGTGGGAGACGCACACGCCGTACTTCGAGAAGCGCAACATCCACTTCTACGTCAACAAGTGTGGCTTCCGGATCGTCGAGTTCTTCAACCGGCATCACCCGGACACGCATCGACCGGGCCCCGACGACCTGCCCGGCGATGGCGACGCCTTCCGCTTCGAGAAGGTGATGCGATAGGGCGGACGGCCCGGCGGCGGCAACAGGCTGTTCGATGGGTTTTTGCTGGCGGCGGCCAGCAACATCGACCCGCCAGCGGTACCAGGATACCTCTTTTTAGGTGCGACTCTCACTTCGAATGATTCGTTTATTTCGGATGTTTCGTTTGTTCGCCGAGAAATCCCAATAGATGTTCTATTAACCGAGATTTTCCTGCGCGATATATGATATCGTTCCGCCATCGCACAGCTCCTGTTCCGAGACGTCCCCGAAGCCTTGGTCGCGGCTCTCAAGGAACGCGGAACCGGCCGAAGCGCCAATGGCTTTGAGTATTGGCTTGGCAGCCGCCCCTGCAGACTTTTTGAGCGCTTTATAGCGAGCCAATCGGAACACGCAACGTACGTGCGTCGATTGCGAGGAAGAGACTCAAGCGCCGCTTCCGTCTACTCCGCCGCCGCCTTCATCGCCTCCGGGTTGCGCCACTGGTGGAGCAGGTCGGCTTCCTTCTTCTTGGCCTTCGCGAGGTGCGCGTCCTTCACGTGGCCGTAGCCGCGGATGTCGTCGGGGATGCTCGCGAGCTTGATCGCCAGCGCGTGGTTCTGGGCAGATAGGCTTGCCAGCAGCTCGGCGATCAGCGCCTCGTAGTCGGCGATCAGCTTGCGCTCGGTCTTGCGCTCCTCGGTGTAGCCGAACACGTCGAACCTGGTGCCGCGCAGGCCCTTGAGCTTCGCCAGCATCCGGAAGGCCGGCAGCATCCAGGCGCCGAACTCCTGCTTGATCAGCTGGCCGGTCTGCGGGTCGCGGCTGGAGAAGAGCGGCGGGGCGAGGTGGAACTTGAGCTTGTAGTCGCCCTCGAACTGCTTGTTGAGGCCGGCCTGGAAGGCGGCCTCGCTGTAGAGGCGCGCGACCTCGTACTCGTCCTTGTAGGCCAGCAGCTTGGCGTAGTAGAGCGCGACGGCCTCGGCCAAGCCCGTGAGGCCGGTCTTCTGCTCGGCGGCGCGGACCTTGTCGACCAGCGCCTTGTAGCGCTGGGCAAGGGCGGCATTCTGGTAGCCGGTCAGGTGCTTCGTGCGCGAGGTCACGATCTCGTCGAGCGTCTTCGGCTGCGTGCGCGTGAAGGCGACGACGTTGGCCTTGGTCTCCTTCGGCGCGACCAGCTTTTCGACGGCGGCGCGATCGTGCGCGGCGCGGCGGCCCCAGCGGAAGGCGGCGAGGTTCATCGGGACGGCGGCACCGTTCAGCTCGATGGCGCGCTCGATCGAGTCGTGGGCCAGCGGGATCAGGCCCTTCTGGTAGGCGTAGCCCAGCACGAACATGTTGGTGGCGATCGAATCGCCCATCAGCGCCGTGGCGATGCCGGTGGCGTCGAGGAACTCGACCGCGTCGGCGCCGGCCGCCGCCTCGACCGAGAGCTTCAGCGTGTTGGCCGGAAAGGCGAGGTCGGGATGGCGGGTGAACTCGCCGGTGATGGTCTCGTGGGTGTTGACGACGGCGTGCGAGACGCCCGGCTCGAGGCTCGCCAGCGCGCTGGGGCTGGCGCTGACGACGAGGTCGCAGCCCAGCAGCACGTTGGCGCCGCCGGCGGCCAGGCGCACGGCGTGCAGCGCCTCAGGGCTGGCGCCGATGCGGACGTGGCTGATCACCGCGCCGCCCTTCTGCGCCATGCCGAGCTGGTCGAGCACGGTCGCGCCCTTGCCCTCGATATGGGCGGCCATGCCCATGATGGCGCCGATGGTGACCACGCCGGTGCCGCCGATGCCGGTGATGAGGACGCCATAGGGCTTGTCCTCGACCGACGGCAGGGAAGGGGCGGCGGGCATTTCGGGCTCAGGCTTTGCGGGTGCGTCGGTCTTCTTCGCGACGGCCGCCTTGCCCTTCCGCAGCGATCCGCCCTCGACACTCACGAAGGAGGGGCAGAAGCCGTTCAGACAGGAGAAGTCCTTGTTGCAGGAGGACTGGTCGATCGAGCGCTTCCGGCCAAATTCGGTCTCGACCGGCACGACCGAGAGGCAGTTCGACTTCACGGAACAGTCGCCGCAGCCCTCGCACACCGCCTCGTTGATGAAGACGCGCTTGTTGGGATCGGGGAAGGTACCGCGCTTCCTGCGGCGGCGCTTCTCGGCGGCGCAGGTCTGGTCGTAGATCAGGACCGACACGCCCTTGTATTCACGCAGCTCGCGCTGGACCTCGTCGAGCTGGTCGCGGTGATGGAAGCTGACATGCGGCGCCCATTCGGTGCCGAGCGGGTACTTGTCGGGATCGTCGCTCACCAGCGCGATGCGGCGCACGCCCTCGGCATAGACCTGCTGGCTGATCGTCCAGGGATGGACGTTGCCGTCGTGCGGCTGGCCGCCGGTCATGGCGACGGCGTCGTTGTAGAGAATCTTGTAGGTGATGGTGGTGTTGGTCGCGACCGCGTGCCGGATCGCGAGATAGCCCGAATGGAAATAGGTGCCGTCGCCCAGGTTCTGGAAGACGTGCGGCATGTCGGTGAAGTGGCTGGCGCCGACCCACGGCACGCCCTCGGCGCCCATGTGGGTGAAGGTCTTCGTGTTTCGCTCCATGCCGATGGCCAGCGTATGGCAGCCGATGCCGGCCATCGCCATCGAGCCGTCGGGCACCTTGGTCGACGTGTTGTGCGGGCAGCCGGAGCAGAAATAGGGGACGCGGGCGAGGCCGGCCTCGTTGCGCACCTGGCGGCCGGCACGGCGCTTCAGGGCCTGGAAGCGTTCCTTGGTGCGGCTGCTGAAGGCGTCGAGGCCGAAGCGGGCGACGATGGCCGACGCGATCTCGAAGGGCGTGAGCTCGCCGTCGGTCTTGAGCAGCATCTGGCCGCGCTCGTCGGTCTTGCCGACCACGACGGGGCGGCGGTCGGCCGGGGCGTTGAACAGCGCTTCCTTGAGCTGCTGCTCGATCAGGTTGCGCTTCTCCTCGATCACCAGGATCTCGCGCTTGCCCGTGGCGAAGGCGGTGGCGCCCTCGGTCTCCAGCGGCCACACCATGCCGACCTTGTAGATGGCGAGGCCGAGCGCCTCGGCCTCTGCATCGCCGATCCCCAGCTCGTCCAGCGCCTGGCGCACGTCGAGATAGGATTTCCCGACGGTCAAGATGCCGAAACGGGCGTCGGGGCGGCCCAGCATCAGCCGGTCGAGCTTGTTGGCGCGCCAGTAGGCCAGCGCCGCCGGCTGCTTCACCGTGACGACGCGGCGCTCCTGGCCCAGCCAGTCGTCGGGCCAGCGGATGTGCACGCCGTCGGGCGGCAGGACGAAATCGGTGGGGGTGTGGATCTCGACCCGGTGCGGGTCGATGTAGACCGAGGCCGAGCTGTCGACCGTCTCGCTCAGGACCTTGAAGGCGACCCACAGGCCCGAATAGCGCGACATCGCGAAGGCGTGCAGGCCCCAGTCGAGATATTCCTGGACGCCGGCCGGGTGGATGACCGGCATGCCGGCCGACATGAAGGCGGGCTCGCTCTGGTGCGCCACGGTCGAGGATTTCGCCATGTGGTCGTCGCCCGCCAGGGCCACGACGCCGCCGTGCTTCGAGGTGCCGGCATAGTTGGCGTGCTTGAAGACGTCACCGGAGCGGTCGACGCCGGGGCCCTTGCCGTACCACATGCCGAACACGCCATCGTAGCGCGCCCCAGGGTAGAGGTGGATCTGCTGGGTGCCCCACAGGGCGGTGGCGGCCAGGTCCTCGTTGGTCCCGGGCTGGAACTCGATATGGCTCTTCTTGATGAACTTCTTGGCCTGCCACAGGGCTTGGTCGAAACCGCCCAGCGGCGAGCCGCGATATCCGGAGATATAGCCGGCGGTGTTCAGGCCGGCCGCGACATCGCGCTGGCGCTGCATCATGGGGAGGCGCACCAACGCCTGCGTCCCGGTCAGATACACGCGTCCGCGTTCGAGAACGTACTTGTCGTCCAGGGTCACCGCGAGGGACATGGCAACCTCCCTGACATTTCAATATGGGGACGGTAGCGACGTTTGCACGCGTCGGGCAATGCGGAAGGCGACCATGTCCGAAAAACGACGGTTTAGGTCAGGCCGGTGGGGCGTCACCCCGTCGCCGTTTCACTGTGTCACGTTCGAATGAAATGTTGTAAGCGTCCGCCGCCATGACTTCAGTCCTCGTTACAGGTGTCGCCGGGTTCGTCGGCTCCCACGTCGCCCGCGCCCTGCTGGCGCGAGGCGATACCGTGGTGGGGATCGACAATTTCAGCGACTATTACGACCCGGTCCTGAAATTCGCGCGGGTCAAGCCGCTGCGTGAGACGGCCGGATTCACCTTCATCGAGGGCGACATCTCCGATCGCGGGACGATGCTGGCCCTGGCCGACCGTCCTGGCGGTCTCGACCGGATCGTCCACCTGGCGGCCCAGCCCGGCATCCGCCATTCCAAGACAGACCCCTATATCTACGTGCAGACCAACGTGATGGGGCATCTCGTGCTGCTGGAACTGGCGCGCCGGCTCGGGCCGCAGCTCCGGCACCTGGTCTATGCCTCGTCGTCGTCCGTCTATGGCGGCAACGCCAAGATTCCCTTCGCCGTCGGGGACCGGGTCGACCACCCGGTCTCGCTCTATGCCGCCACCAAGCGATCCGGCGAGCTGATGACCGAGACCTACGTGCACCAGTACGGGCTCAAGGCGACCGGCCTGCGCTACTTCACGGTCTACGGGCCCTGGGGGCGGCCCGACATGTCGCCGTACATTTTTGCCCGGGCGATCCACGAAGGCCGCACCATCCCGCTCTATCACCACGGCAAGCTGAAGCGCGACTTCACCTACGTCGACGACATCGTGGCCGGCACCCTGGCGGCGCTCGACCAACCGCCCGCGACAGCCGGGCACCGGCTCTACAATCTCGGCGGCTCGCGCAGCGAGGAGATCCTCGACGTCATCGCCCTGTTCGAGAAGGCGCTGGGCCGGAAGGCCGTCATCGAGCTGAAGCCCGGCGAGCCCGGCGACATGCAGGAAACCGCCGCCGACATCGACAGCACGACCCGCGACTTCGGCTGGACGCCGAAGGTCACCGTCGCCCAGGGCATCCCGCTCTTCGTCGACTGGTTCAAGGCTTATAACCGGCTCTGAGCGGGGCGAAGCTCGGCTCCCTGAGCGTCATCTGATCACTTTGCCGTCGTCTCGACCGCAGCCTCGCGTAGCGAGGCGGAGTGGAGAGACCTTCTCTCCACCAATAGCCGATCAATCGTAGAGAGAAGGTCTCTCCACTCCGCGCTGCGCGCTCCGGTCGAGACGACGGGAGTTGGGGCATATGCGATTGCCCCAATCTGAAAGGGAGTGTCTGGAGGAGGCTTGAAAACAAGATGACGGGCAGGTTCATCCTCACCGGGGCGCCGGGGGCGGGGAAGACGGCGGTGGTGCGGCAGCTTGAGATCGACGGTTTCGCCACGGTCGAGGAGGCGGCGACCGACGTCATCGCCCTCGAACAGGCCAGGGGCGTCGCCGAGCCCTGGACCGACCCGGGCTTCATCGACCGGATCGTGGCGCTGCAGCGGCAGAGACGCCTCGCCGCATCGGGCGAGACGCAATTCCACGACCGGTCCGCCTTTTGCACCGAGGCGCTGGCGACGTTCCTCGGCCATCCGGCCTCCGGTCTGCTGCGTACCGAGATCGAGGAGCTGACGCGCTCGGACTTCTACGAGCGCCGCGTCTTCTTCGTGCGGCTGATGGGCTTCATCGAGCCGACGGCGGCACGGCGGATCGGGCTGGAGGACGCCCGGCGCTTCGAGGCGGTGCATGAACGCACCTATCGTGCGCACGGCTTCGAGCTGGTCCCTGTCGAGCCGGGCAGCGTGGTAGATCGGGTGGCCGCGATCCGGCGCGCCCTCTAGCCACGTCGCGGGACGCGCCCCATATCAGGGCGACGCAAGGAGTGGTGAATGAACGTAGTGCTGGGCGATCTGCCGACTTGGAACTTGGCCGACCTCTATTCCAGCCCGGGCGGGACGGATCTCGATGCCGATCTGAAGCGCGCCGCGGCAGAGGCGGAGGCCTTCGCCAGGGACTATGAGGGCAGGATCGTCGGACTCGACGGCAAGGCGCTGGGCGGCGCCATCGTGCGCCTCGAGGCGATGAGCGACCTGCTGGGCCGCATCGGCTCCTATGCCCAGCTCTATTCGGCGCAGGACCAGTCCGACCCCGAGCGCAACCGCTTCGCCCAGGACATCTCGGAGAAGCTGAACGATATCGGCTCGAAGCTGCTGTTCTTCCGGCTGGAGATCAACAAGATCGAGGATGCCGATCTCGCGGAGAAGCTGAAGGCGCCGGAGCTCGCGAAGTATGCACCGTGGCTGCGCGACGCGCGCCTGTTCCGGCCGCACCAGCTCTCCGACGAATTGGAGAAGTTCCAGCACGACCAGTCGGTGGTCGGCAGCAGCGCCTGGTCGCGCCTGTTCGACGAGACGATCGCGCGCCTGCGCTATCCGTTCGGCAACGAGATGCTGAGCGAGCCGCAGATCCTCGACAGGCTGTCCAACAAGGACGCTGCGGTTCGAAAGGAAGCCGCCAAGTCGTTCGGCAAGGTGCAGGGCGACAATATCGCGATCTTCTCGCTGGTCACCAACACGCTTATCAAGGACAAGGAGATCGACGATCGCTGGCGCAAATACCCGCGGCCGCAATCGTTCCGCAACCTGGCCAACGTGGTCGAGGACGAGGTCGTCGACGCGCTCGCGGCCTCGGTGAAGGCGGCCTACCCGAAGCTCTCGCATCGCTACTACAAGCTCAAGGCCCGGTGGTTCGGCGTCGAGACTATGCCCTACTGGGACCGCAACGCGCCGCTGCCCGAGCATGACGACCGCACGATCCCCTGGCCCGAGGCCGAGAGGATCGTGCTCGATGCCTACAATGCCTTCTCGCCCGAGCTGGCCGCGGTCGGCCGCAAGTTCTTCGGCAGCGGCTGGATCGACGCGCCGGCGCGGCCGGGCAAGTCTCCGGGTGCCTTCGCCCATCCGACGGTGCCGTCGGCGCATCCGTATCTGCTGCTGAACTATCAGGGGAAGGTGCGGGACGTGATGACGCTCGCGCACGAGCTGGGCCATGGCGTCCACCAGGTCCTGGCGGCCCGGCAGGGCCCGCTGATGGCCGACACGCCGCTGACGCTCGCGGAGACCGCCTCGGTGTTCGGCGAGATGCTGACCTTCCAGTCACTGCTCAAGACCGCACCCGACAAGGCCACGCGCAAGGCGATGTTGGCCGGGAAGGTCGAGGACATGCTGAACACCGTGGTGCGCCAGATCGCGTTCTACGATTTCGAATCGCGTATCCACATGGCGCGGCGCGAAGGCGAGCTGACGCCCGACGCGATCGGCGAAATCTGGATGGCGGTGCAGAAGGAGAGCCTCGGCCCGGCCTTCACCTTCGACGACGAGTACAAATACTATTGGTCGTACATCGGCCACTTCATCCACTCGCCGTTCTACGTCTACGCCTACGCCTTCGGCGACTGCCTGGTGAACTCGCTCTATGCCGCCTACCAGGCGAAGCCCGACGGCTTCCAGGAGAAGTATCTCGACATGCTGCGCTCGGGCGGCGTGAAGCGTCACAAGGAACTGCTGGCGCCGTTCGGCCTCGATGCCTCCGACCCGGCCTTCTGGGACAAGGGCCTCGACGTGATCTCGGGCTTCATCGATGAACTCGAGAAGCTCTGACGTGGTCTCAGCACCAAAACACCTCATGCTGAGGAGGCCGCATCGCGGCCGTCTCGAAGCATGGGAACGCGCACCCCGATCTTTGCCCACCCTTCGAGACGCGACCCTGCGGGCCGCTCCTCAGGGTGAGGTGATTTTGTAAGCATCATGGCCTCTGACGAAGGCGATTCCCTCGGCGGCCGGCTCGGGCGCTATGCGCGGGTCGGCACGTCGGTCGGCGGGCTGGCGGTCAAGCTGGCGGGGCAGCGCTATCTCGGATTCGGTCTCGATCGCGACAAGCATGCGAGCGAACTGAAGGCGGCGCTGGGCGGGCTGAAGGGCCCCCTGATGAAGGCGGCGCAGCTGCTCGCCACCATCCCCGATGCCCTGCCGCCGGAATATGCCCGCGAGCTGGCGCAGTTGCAGGCCAATGCGCCGGCGATGGGCTGGGCCTTCGTGCGCCGCCGCATGGCCTCGGAACTCGGGCCCGACTGGCAGGCGAAGTTCGCCCGGTTCGACAAAGAAGCGTCGTTCGCCGCGTCGCTGGGCCAGGTCCATCGCGCGACCTTGCTCGACGGGCGCGAGGTCGCGGCGAAACTCCAGTATCCCGACATGTCCTCGGCGCTGGAGGCCGACCTCAATCAGCTGAAGCTCGTGTTCGCGATCGGCCAGAGGGTCGATCCGGCGATCCGCACCGACGAGATCCATGCCGAGATCACCAACCGGCTGCGCGAGGAACTGGACTATCGCCGCGAGGCCCGGCACGCGGCGCTCTACCGCCACATGCTGCGCGACGAGAGCCAGGTCCATGTGCCCGGCGTGGTCGCCTCGCATTCGACCGAGCGGCTGCTCACCATGGACTGGCTGCAGGGCGCGCCGCTGCTCGAGTGGAAGACCCGTTCGCAGGAAGAGCGCGACGCTCTGGCCATCGCCATGTTCCGGGCCTGGTACGTGCCGTTCTATTTCTACGGCGCCATCCACGGCGACCCGCATCTCGGCAATTACTCGGTGCGGCCGGACGGTTCGGTGAACCTGATGGACTTCGGTTGCATCCGCATCTTTCCGCCGCGCTTCGTGCGTGGCTCGATCGAGCTCTATCGCGCGCTGATGACCGACGACGAGGCGCGCGCGGTCGCGGCCTACGAGGATTGGGGGTTCACCGGGCTCAGCAAGGAGATGATCGCGATCCTCAACCGCTGGGCCGCTTTCCTCTACGGGCCGCTGATGGACGACCGTCCGCGGCGCCTTACCGAAGGCATGGCTGAGGGCTATGGTCGCGAGATGGCGCAGAACGTGTTCGGTGAACTGCGCAAGATGGGCGGGGTGCGGCCGCCGCGCGAGTTCGTGTTCATGGACCGCGCCGCGATCGGGCTGGGCTCGGTGTTCATCCATCTCCGCGCCTCGATCAACTGGCACCAGCTGTTCGAGGGCCTGATCGACGGCTTCGATGTCGATGCGTTGACGCAGCGGCAGGACCTGGCGCTGAAAGAGGCCGGACTCGCGTGAACATCCTGGTGACGGGTTCGTCGGGCTGGCTCGGCCAGACCCTGGTGCCCAGGCTTGTGCGCGACGGACACAAGGTCGTGGGGCTCGATCCGGAGCCCGGCGCCACGACATCGGTCGTCGGCTCTGTCGTGGATCGCGCGCTGGTTCGCCGCGTCATCCGCGACGAGGGCATCACGGCCATCGTTCATGCCGCCGCACGCCACAAGCCGCACATCGAGACCCACGACAATTCCGAGTTCGTCGCCGTCAACGTGCAGGGCACGCTGAACCTTCTGGAGGAGGCGGTGGCGCCGGGTTCCCGGGTCGACCGCTTCGTCTTCACCTCGACGACCTCGCTCATGATCTCGCAGGAGATCCGGGACGGGAAGGCGGGCGGGGCGAAGGAAGCGGTGTGGATCGACGAGACGATGGCGCCGCTCAGGCCGCGCAACATCTACGGCGTTACCAAGCTCGCGGCCGAGGAACTGTGCCGCCTGTTCAACCACCTGCACGGGCTGCCGGTCCTCGTGCTGCGCACCTCGCGGTTCTTCCCGGAGGAAGACGACATGGCGCACGCCATCGTCCAGTCGGGCGAGAACACCAAGGCCAACGAATTCCTGTTCCGCCGCCTCTCCGTCGAGGACGCGGCCGAGGCTCACGTCGTGGCGCTGGCCAGGGCGAAGGAAATCGGCTTCGACACCTTCATCGTCTCGGCGCCGACCCCATTCCGGCGCGAGGATTGTCGTGCACTGATCGCCGATGCGCCCGCGGTGGTCGCCCGCCTGTTCCCCGAGTATCGCATGCTCTATGAACGGCGCGGCTGGACGATGTTCGACACGATCGATCGCGTCTACGATGCCGGAAAGGCGGAGCGCGTTCTGGGCTTCAGGTGCCGCACCGACTTCGCCGAGATCCTCGCGCGGTTGCGGTAGGGGCAACTAAAGTTGCCTCCCAGCGTTTGGTCGGTATGCGCACTTCGATTTCCAGGAAGCTCCTGTCGGCCTCCATCCTGTTTGCCGTAGCGGCGGCCCTGTCCGGATGCGGCGCCGTTGCCTTCCCGGTCCGGGTGACCAGCGCGACGGCCAAGGTCGTGCCCGTCGCGGGCGATGTCGTCGCCTATCCGCTCGACAAGACCGCCGATGCGATCGACTAGCCGCGGACCTTCGGCATCATGATGAGATCCCAGGGGCTGGGCACGTCGCCATGCGGGACCCAGACGAGGGCGGGCGCGTTCAGCGCGAAGGCCTTGTGCAGGGCGTCCTCGAGTTGCCGGGCGTCGAGCGCCTTGAACGATGCGATGCCGAAGGAGTCCGCCAGTTTGCCGAAATCCGGATTCTGAAGGTCCGAGGCGATCAGGCGGTTGCCGTAGCGCTCCTGCTGGATGCGCTTCACGTTGCCGAAGGCGCCATTGTCGAACACCACCACGACGACCGCGAGATTGTGGCGAGCGGCAGTCGCGAGTTCGCCCACCTGGTACATGAAGCCGCCGTCGCCGGCGATCGCCAGGACCTTGCGGTCGGGCATTGCCGCCTTCGCGCCCAGCGCCGTCCCAAAGCCCCAGCCGAGATTGTCCTGGTAGCCCGGCGACAGGAACGTGCGGGGCTTCTCGATGGGCAGGGCCACCCGCGAGGCGAAGCCAATCTGCGAGACCTCGTCGACGAAGATGCCGTCCTCTGCCAGGGCATTGCGGATCGCCTTCAGGAACGAGACCTGCGGCTCCAGCTTCGACAGGCGTTCCGCGAACCAGGCGCGATGGCCGTTCAGCTCCTCGGCGCGCGAGGTTCGCCTGCGGTTATGGCGGATGAGGGCCGCGATCAGCGCGCGAAGCTGCGGGGCCGCGTCGCCGACCAAGGCCGCATCGGGCTTGCGGAAACGCTCAGGCTCGTCGGGATCGATGTCGACCCGCACGACCTTCAGATTCTCGTCAATGCCCCAGTTGCCGTTCTGGATGAAGAAGCGCGTGCCGACGGCGAGGACGGCGTCGGCGTCCTTCCACAGGCGATGGCCGATCGGCATGTCGACCGCGAGCCGGTGCGAGGAGGGAATGATGCCGCGCCCGCGCCGGTAGGAACTGACCGGCGCTTCGAGCATCTCGGCAAGCTGGATGATCTCTGGCGTCGCATCCATGGCGCCACCGCCCAGCACGATGATCGGCCGCTCCGCGTTGCCGAGGATCCTGGCGGCCGTCTCCACTGCCTCGTCGTCGATTGACTCCGGCGGCAGGGGCAGCGGCGCGTCGGGAAGCACCACTTCGCTGCGCCTGGCCCAGATATCGAGCGCGCATTCCAGCGCGACGGGACGCGGGCGGCCCGATGTGGCCTGCCAGATCGCCTGGCTGACCAGCGTCGGCGCCTCCTGCGGGCTGCGGATGCGCTCGGCCCATTTGGTGATGTGGCGCATGAGGCCCAGCTGGTCGTGGATCTCGTGCAGGTGGCCGTGGCCGCGGTCGATGTCGGCCTGCGGGATTTGGCCGATCAGGCCGATCACCGGGGCGTTCATGCCGTAGGCGGTGAGGAGCGCGGCGCCGGCGTTGAGGAGGCCGGGGCCGGGCACGACCCCGAAGGCCTGCGGCCTGCCGGTCGCCAGCGCCGCGCCCAGCGCCATGTAGGCCGCCGTCTGCTCGTGGCGTGGATGGATCACCCGCAGCCGGTCCGAAGCATGATAGAAGGCGTCGAACAACGGATCCTGATGCAGGCCGGGCAGGGCATAGACCGTGTCGAGCCCGTGCAGCAGGAGGGTTTCGACCGTGGCTTCGGCTGTGCTGAGACGGGGCATGCTGGCTCTCTACGGATGGTGACGAGCGTGTCGGGAGTGCGATCAGGGCGATGACATGCGGTTGATGTTGTACGCGGTGCTTGCGCTCGGCGCGATAGCGCTCCTGATGTCCGTCCTGTCCTGGGTTGCGGAGCGTCGACTGGAAGCGCTCGCCGCTTCGTACATCACCGACGATCCGGCCCGGCTGCCCGACGTGCCGGTGGCGCTCGTCCTGGGGGCCGCACCGATCGGTCCCGAGGGCGGACCGAACCGGTACTTCGTCTACAGGCTCGATGCGGCGGCTGCGCTCTACAAGGCCGGGAAGGTGAAGTACCTGCTGGTGAGCGGCGACAACAGCCGTCGGAACTATGACGAGCCGACGGCGATGCGCGGAGGGCTGATCGAGCGGGGCGTGCCGGCGGAGGCGATCTACCGCGACTTCGCGGGTTTTCGCACCCTGGACTCGATCCTGCGCGCGGAGTCGGTGTTCGGTCAGACGCGCCTCATCGTCGTGTCACAGCGCTTCCACCTCTCCCGCGCGATCTTCCTCGCCCGCGAGCAGGGCATCGAGGCCTGGGGCTTCGAGGCACAGGACGTGAAGCGCGCCTACAGCCTGATGACCGAGCTGCGGCGCTACCCCTCGGCCCTGCGCGCCTATGTCGACGTCTGGTTCGACACGCCGCCGAAGTACACCGGCGCGCGCATCGTCATCGGCAAGGACCCGCCGAACTAGCGCGGCTTCGGCGCGTCCTTCGAGTTCGCCCAGTCGCGGAACTCGGGCACCGGGGAGACGACCGGCTTGCCGGCGAAATGGTTGTCGAGGTTGCGGCAGACGAGGTCGGTCATACGGCGCTGGGCGTGCTGCGTGCCGCCGCCGAAGTGCGGCGTCATCACCAGCTTGTCGAGTTTGAGCAGTTCGGTGCCGGTGTAGGGTTCCTCGTCGAACACGTCGAGCGCCGCGCCCTCGATGACGTCGTTGCGCAGCGCGTCGGCCAGCGCCGCCTCGTCGACCGCCCAGCCGCGCGAGATGTTGACCACATGGCCGCGCGGTCCCAGCGCCTTCAGAACGTCGGCGTTGATGATGTGCCGGTTGGAGGCGTCCGAGCGCAGGCAGACGATCAGGTAGTCGCACCAAGTGGCGAGCGCCATGACGTCCGGAAAGTACGCGAAGTCGACGTCGCTGCGCTTGTTGCGGTTGCAGTATCCGATCTCGACGTCGAAGCCCTTGAGGCGCCGCGCGACCTCCAGGCCGATGGCGCCGAGGCCCAGGATGCCGACCCTGCCGCCGGTCAGGCCGGCGATCGGACCGAAGCGGTTGGGAATGCGCTGCTTCCACTCGCCCCGGCGGATCATCTTGTCGGCGCGCACCAGGCGGCGGGTCGAGGCGAGGAGGATGCCGACCGCGAGTTCGGCCACGTCGGGCGCATTGGCGTCGGCGCCGTGGGTGACCATGATGCCACGTCGCCGGGCCGCTTCGAGATCGACGCGCTCGTAGCCCGTACCGTAGCAGCAGAAGAGGGAGAGCCTCGGCAGGGCCGCCATCATCGCGTCGGAGATGCCGACACTGCCGGTGCTGACGATCGCCTGCACCGTCGCGGCGGTGCCGGCCGGGATGTCGGCGACGGTGGGCGTCGGATTGTCCATGTGCCCGACGATCCTGCAGCGCTCGCCGAAGGACGCGAGCGTCGCTTTTGTGAAATGGAAGCCGGTCAGGATGTGCGGTTGGTCAGCCATGGTCGAGCCCTAGCATGGGACATGGGTACGGGTAAGCCGCTGGCGTCCGCGCGGCGAAAAACCGGCTTGGCAAAGAACGGAACGCTGTGCAAGGTGCAGCGCACGATGCGTCCTGCCGCGTTCAAACGGATCCGAAGCGCTCCATGAAAATCGCAATTGTCAAAGAACGCAGGCCCCACGAAACCCGTGTGGCCGCCACTCCCGAGACGGTCAAGAAGCTGAAGGCGCTGGGCGCGGAGGTCACGATCGAGGCGGGTGCCGGAACGGTCGCCGCCTATACGGACCAGGCCTATAGCGAAGCCGGCGCAACGATCGTGCCGGACGCGGCCTCGGCCATCGCCGCGGGCGACATCGTCTTCAAGATCCAGCGGCCGATGACGGCCGAGGAAGGGTTCGACGAGCTCGGCCTGCTGCGCCAGGGCCAGACGCTGATGTCGCCGCTCGGGGCGCTGACCAACCGCGAGCTGGTGCAGGCGCTGGCGTCGCGCGGTGTGACGTCGTTTGCCCTCGAACTGATCCCGCGCATCACGCGCGCCCAGTCGATGGATATCCTCTCCTCGCAAGCGAACCTGGCCGGCTACAAGGCCGTGCTGCTGGCCGCGAACAATTACGGCCGCATCTTCCCGCAGATGATGACGCCCGGCGGCACCCTGGCGCCGTCGCGCAGTTTCATCATGGGCGTGGGCGTGGCCGGCCTGCAGGCGATCGCCACGGCGCGGCGTCTTGGGTCCGTCGTGACCGCGACCGACGTGCGCCCGGCCACCAAGGAGCAGGTCCAGTCGCTTGGCGCCAAGTTCGTGGCGGTCGAGGACGACGAGTTCAAGGCGGCCGAGACGGCGGGCGGCTATGCCAAACAGATGAGCCCCGAGTACCAGGCCAAGCAGGCGGCGCTGGTCGCCGACCACATCAAGTCGCAGGACATCGTGATCACCACGGCGTTGATCCCGGGCCGCAAGGCGCCGGTGCTGGTCAGCGAGGAGATGGTGAAGACCATGAAGCCCGGCTCGGTGATCGTCGACATGGCGGTCGAGCAGGGCGGCAATTGCCCGCTGTCGGAATTCGGCAAGGTGGTCGAGAAGTACGGTGTGAAGATCGTCGGCCCGGCGAACCTTCCCGGCGAGCTGCCGACCGACGCCTCGGCGCTGTTCTCGCGCAACCTGCTCAACTTCATCACGCCGATGGTCGACAAGGAGACCAAGGCGCTCACGATCAACCTCGAGGACGAGGTCGTGAAGGGCACGCTGGTCACCCGTGACGGTCAGATCGTGCATCCCTCGCTGACCCAGGCTTAGGAGCGGCCCATGGACGACAAGATCGCAGGCGAGGCTTCCAAGCTCGCGACCCAGGCACAGGACGTCGCAGCCCAGCTCAAGGCCCTGGCGCAGCAGATCACTGACGCGGCGGCGGCAGCCCCGGCCGCCATCCCCGACGGCCATATGCCGTTCGTGGCGCTGCTCACCATCTTCGCCCTGTCCTGCTTCGTGGGCTACTACGTGGTCTGGCGGGTGACGCCGGCGCTGCATTCGCCGTTGATGGCCGTCACCAACGCGGTTTCCTCCGTGATCATCGTCGGTGCGCTGCTGGCGGCCGGCCTCAAGGGGCTGGGCGCCGCCCAGCTGTTCGGCTTCATCGCCGTGGCGCTGGCCGCGGTGAACATCTTCGGCGGGTTCATCGTCACGCACCGGATGCTGTCGATGTTCAAGAAGAAGCCGGTCAAGAAGTAGTCGGCGGGAGCAGCAGGGAATGTTCACCCAGGAACTGGCCGCCTACGGCTATCTGATCGCCGCCATCTGTTTCATCATGGCGCTGCGCGGACTGTCCTCGCCGACGACTTCACGCGGCGGCAACCTCTACGGCATCGTCGGCATGGTGGTCGCCATCGGCGTCACCGTGCTGTCGCCCGGCGTCCTCTCGCCCTGGCTGATCCTGGCAGGGCTGGTGATCGGCGGCGCGATCGGCACGTTCGTGGCGTTGCGCATCCAGATGACGGCGCTCCCGCAACTGGTGGCGGCCTTCCATTCGCTGGTTGGCCTGGCCGCGGTCTTCGTGGCCGCCGCTGCTTTCCTCTCCCCCGAGGCGTTCGGGATCGGCCTGCCCGGCAAGATCAAGGCCCAGAGCCTGATCGAGATGGGGCTGGGCACCGCCATCGGCGCCATCACCTTCACCGGCTCGGTCGTGGCCTTCGCCAAGCTGCAGGGCCTGGTCTCGGGCTCGCCGCTGGTCTTCAAGGGCCAGCATCCGCTGAATGCGCTGCTGGGCATCGCGCTGGTCGTGCTGCTGGTCTGGTTCGCCATGCGCGGCCACACCTCGACCTTCGTCCTGCTGGTCGTGCTGTCGCTGGCGCTGGGCTTCCTGCTGATCCTGCCGATCGGCGGCGCCGACATGCCGGTCGTGGTGTCGATGCTCAATTCCTATTCGGGCTGGGCGGCGGCGGGCATCGGCTTCACCCTGGGTAACACGGCGCTGATCGTGACCGGCGCGCTGGTCGGCTCCTCGGGTGCGATCCTGAGCTACATCATGTGCAAGGGCATGAACCGCTCGATCTTCAACGTGATCCTGGGCGGCTTCGGCACCGACAGTGCAGCGGCCGGCGGCCCGGCGGCGAAGACCGACAAGCCGGTCAAGGCGGGCTCGGCCGAGGACGCGGCCTTCCTGATGAAGAACGCGCAGTCGGTCATCATCGTGCCGGGCTACGGCATGGCGGTGGCGCAGGCCCAGCACGCGCTGCGCGAGATGGCCGACCTCCTGAAGAAGGAGGGCGTGCAGGTGCGCTACGCCATCCATCCGGTGGCCGGTCGCATGCCCGGCCACATGAACGTGCTGCTGGCCGAGGCCAACGTGCCCTACGACGAGGTCTTCGAGCTCGACGACATCAACCGCGACTTCGCCTCGACCGACGTCGCCTTCGTGATCGGCGCCAATGACGTTACCAACCCGGCCGCCAAGACCGATCCCAAGAGCGCGATCTACGGCATGCCGATCCTCGACGTGGAAAAGGCCCAGACCGTGCTGTTCGTGAAGCGCGGCATGGCCTCGGGCTATGCCGGCGTCGACAACGAACTGTTCTTCCGCGACAACACGATGATGCTCTTCGCCGACGCCAAGGTGATGTGCGAGAACATCGTGAAGGCGCTCGAGGGCTCCTCGCATTAGCGAAGCGGCGCAAGCCGAGGCAACGCCGGGGGAAGGGGCCAGGCCTTCCCCGTCCGAGACAATCACAATTCATCAGAAGATGCCGTTCGGCTCGCGGTTCGTGAGCGCGACGATCGCCATCGCGATGGCCAGCGGGTGCGCGGCACTTGGCTGGTGGCTGTGGCGGTCGTTCGTTCCGACGCACCCGGTGGCGGCCCATGTCTACGGCTTCATTATTCTCGCGATTGGCGCATTAGGTCTGTGCGTCGCTGTCAGGAATCTGTGCTGGCCCGTACCTTTTGCGATCCAGATCTCCGGTAAGGGGATCACGGCCTACCGGGCGCGCTCTCCCGATCTCATCCTGTGGTCAGATATCAAAGGGGCCCATGCCGCGGTCGAAGGCGGTCAACGGGTGAGCGTGCCGATAATTGCCCTGGAACTGGTCGATCCTCGATCCTTTTACGCACGGCTGAATGCCGGCAAACCGGCATGGCTGGGGCCGGACACAGGATTGCGCCCCAAATATTATCCGCTCGCGTCCACCGGCCTCGACATGGAGCCGGAGCAGGTGCTGCTGGCTGTCAACGAGTCGATCCGCCGGTGGGGGACCGCCAACCCCGATCCATCGCCCGAAGCGAGCTACACTCCCATGTTCGCTCGGTTACCAGGGCGAGCACCGTTCGCGATCGGCTTGGTACTGCTCGTTGCTCTTTTGACGGCACCCTTCGCCCTTCTCAGTCCGCCGCGCTGGGTCGAGGCGGCCGAGAATTGCGAAGTGCGCAATCGGTACGGTGGCAGGGAGTGGAGGCGCGCTAAAACGACGACTGCCAACTGGACGGGACCGTGCGTCGAGGGCCGCGCTCAAGGTTTGGGTGTTCTCGAATGGTTTCGCGATGGCCGCCTGACGGTGCGCTATTCGGGGCACATGGAAGGAGGCCGAATCACGGGGAACGGGGAATTGAGCGAATCCGGAACCCGGTATGAAGGCATCTGGAAGGATGGCGAACTGCGTGAGGGAGTGGCGACATATTCCGGCGGCCAGCGATACAGCGGCAAATGGGACAGGGGAGATTGGACGAGAGGCGTCCTGACGGCGCCAGGTGGCTACCGCCTGGAAGAGCGCTGGTATCGAAAACAGCTCACGGGCAAAAACATCGCCTGGGGACCGCAAGGACAGTTCGAAGGCAACTGGGCCGATGGCGTTCCTGACGGCACAGGCGTCTTCGTGACGAGCGATGGTCGGCGCTTCGAAGGAAAGTGGCGTAACGGCAGGCCTGAGGATCCGGTTCTGGCGCATCGCCAGGATCAGGAGAGATGGAATTGCCTTTGGGCTATCACTTCGAGGCGATTCGAGGACCGCTTCACGAGTAGCGGTGCAGCAAGATGTTAAAACCAGTCATGCCCGCACGTTCGACCTATCGCGCCGTCATCTTCGACATCGGGGGCGCGGTCGATCTGGAGTTCGCCTGGGAGATGGCGGTCGACGGCGCCATCGCGTCGGCCTGCGGGCTGGAAGGCATCCGCGTCGATCCGGCGATGGTGGAAGAGGCCTCCGAGCAGGCGGTGGCCGCCTACGCGCCCGATGTCGTGCTCTGCATGATCGAGACGCTGTGCGGCGGCGAGCCCGCGACGGTGGCGCGTGTGGTGCGTCGGGTCGAGGCAATGACGGGGCAGCTCGATGCGTTTCAACTCCGGCCCGGCATCGTGGATCTCTTGAAGCGCCTCAGGGGGCAAGGTCTTGTGCTGAGTGCGGTCGAGCCGCGTTGGGCGCGCCTCGAGCGGGCGGGGATCGCGGAGCTTTTCACGCGGGATCACGACGTCCCGCCAGCCGAATGCATTCTGGTTGGCGATCGCATCGATGCCGACATCGCGCCCGCCAAGGCAGCCGGCATGGCCACGATCCAGTTCCGCTCCGGCCGCTGGCGTCGTCTGCGACCTCGTTCGGAAGCCGAGACGCCAGATGCGGTCGTGACTGATGTGGCAGAGCTCGAGGCCGCTCTTCTGCAGTTACTCGCGTGAGGAAGAAGGGATTGGAGTAGGGTTGCGGCATCAACGCGGGAATACGATGCGCCGATTCTTCGCCCTCACTGTCGCTCTCGCATGGTCGTCGCAGGCTGCCGCCGATCCCTCGCCTCAGGCGATGCGGGGGACATGGGCGAAGGACGGGAAATGCTCGCTTCCGTCGGAGCGGATGGTCGTCACACCAACGACGGTGACGATGGGCGAGGGCAAACCATCGGCGATTGTCTTCTACAGACACGAAGTCAGCGGTTTTCCGACGTTTCGCTGGACCGCCCAGGGGGAGGTCGCGCACGTCCAATATTTCGAGCCGTCGGATACCCTGGCATTCTACGGCATGGGCTGGGGCATGGGCGGGCCGACTGCCGGCTATCGTCGCTGCGGGCCATAAGCCAAACAAAAACCCCCGGGGATGCCGGGGGTCGTCGTCTCGTGCGGGTGGGGGGAGGACTAGTAGCCCTCGCGCTCCATGCGCTTGCGCATCAGCTTGCGGGTGCGGCGGATGGCCTCGGCGCGCTCACGGGCGCGACGCTCGCTAGGCTTCTCGTAGTTGCGGCGGAGCTTCATCTCGCGGAAGATGCCTTCGCGCTGCATCTTCTTCTTCAGGACGCGCAGCGCCTGATCGACGTTGTTTTCACGAACGAGAACCTGCACTTCGATCGCTTCCTTCCAATGCGGCTTTGGCCCGCGGATCGTCCGGGGCCCGAATTCAGAGGCCGGGTAGGTATCACAGGCGGATACCCTTGGGAACCCCCCGATTGGGGCCTATATTCCACGGATGAGTGAGCAAAACACCCCGAATTCACCGGAAATGGACCCCGACACTGCCTTGCGGGACCGGCTGGCGGACGAGTTCATGGCCGAGGCGGCCTTTGACGGCTGGACGCGGGCGGCTCTGGCATCCAGCGGTCGGGCGCTCGACCTGCCGGCCGGCGAGGCCGAACGGCTGTTCCCGGGCGGTCCCCTCCAGGCCCTGGCCTATGTCAGCGAGCGCGCCGACCGGCGCACCGTCGAGGATATGGAGAAGGAGGGCGCTTCGGCCCTCAAGATCCGCGACCGCATCACACGGGCGGTCCGTATCCGGCTGGAACGCCACATCGGCCCGCGTGAGGCGGCTCGCCGGGCGCTCTCGATGCTGTCGTTGCCGCTCAATGCCGGGCTGGCGCTGAAGCTGCTCTACAGGACGGTCGACGCCATGTGGTACGCGGCCGGCGATACCAGCACCGACTTCAATTTCTACACCAAGCGCGCCACCCTGGCGGGCGTCTATTCCTCGACCCTGCTCTACTGGCTGAACGACCGGTCGCCCGGCGCCGAGGCCACCTGGGCCTTCCTTGACCGCCGCATCGACGACGTCATGAAGTTCGAGAAGCTGAAGGGGCAGGTCAGGTCCTGGGCGGGCGGGAACCGGGCGACCCGGCCGGCAGCACGTAGGTGACATGACCCATCTTGCGGCCGGGGCGGGCTTCCGCCTTGCCGTAGAGGTGCAAGCGCGCCGTCGGCTCGGCGAGGTAGCGCGGCCAGTCATTGGCTTCGTCGCCGATCAGGTTTTCCATGCGGGAGGGGGCCAGCACGTCGACCGAGCCCAGCGGCAGCCCGCAGATGGCGCGCACCAGCTGCTCGAACTGGCTGGTGGCGCAGGCGTCCATGGTCCAGTGACCCGAATTGTGCGGCCGCGGCGCCATCTCGTTGGCGAGGACCTTGCCGTCCTTGGTCACGAACATCTCCAGCGCCACGAGGCCCACGAGATCGAGGCCCTGGGCCAGCTCGACGCCGAAGCGCTCGGCGGTCGCCAGCGTCGTGGCCGGGAGGCCTGACGGCACGGACGTAGTGCGCAGGATGCCGTCGCCATGGACGTTGATGCCGATGGGGAAGCACCGCGTGCCGCCGTCGAGGCCGCGCGCGACGATGGCGGAGACCTCGCACTCGAAGTCGACCATTGCCTCAAGGATGCATTCGCGCCGGCCGAGCTTCTCCCAGGCCGCGGCCAACTGGCCCCGGTCGGCGACGCGGGCCTGGCCTTTGCCGTCATAGCCCTCGGTGCAGGTCTTCAGGATGCCGGGCAGGGCTGTGGCCGCCGCAATGTCGGCCTCGGAGCGGATGGGCTGGTAGTCGGCGGTGCCGATGCCGAGCTTGCGCAGGAAATCCTTCTCGCGCAGCCGGTGCTGGGCGAAATGGATCGGCTTCACGCCGGGGCGCACCGGCTTCAGCTTCTCGCATTCGAGGACGGCCGCCTCGGGTACGTTCTCGAACTCATAGGTGACCACATCGACCTGGCCGGCGAAGCGGGCGAGGGCCTCGGCATCCTCGTAGGCGCCTCGGACATAGCCGGCACAGACCTGGGCGGCGACTGGATGGTCGTCGGGGGCGTAGACGATGCAGGGATAGCCCAGCCGCGCGGCCGCCAGCGCGGTCATGCGGCCCAATTGGCCGCCCCCCAGGATGCCGATGGTCGATCCCGGCGGCAGAGGTTGAAAAGCCTTCATCAGCGGTGGGCTGGAGCGTCGTCGGAGGGGATCTTGGCGACGGCCAGCGACTGACGGGTTCGCCAAGCTTCCAGCGCCGCCATGATCTTGGCGTTGCCAAGACCAACGATGGAAGCCGCAAGAAGGGCCGCATTGATCGATCCCGCGCGGCCGATCGCCAGGGTGCCGACAGGGATGCCAGCCGGCATCTGGACAATGGAAAGAAGGCTGTCCTGGCCCTTCAGAGCAGCGCTTTCCACGGGAACGCCCAGGACGGGGAGCGGCGTCATGGCCGCGGTCATTCCTGGGAGATGGGCGGCACCGCCGGCGCCGGCGATGATCACCTTCAGGCCGCGGCCTTTGGCGCCCGAGGCATAGTCCATCATGCGCTTCGGCGTCCGGTGCGCGGAAACGATGCGGGCCTCGAAGGGGACGCCCAGGGCCTCCAGAGTTTCGGCGGCGTGGCGCATGGTGGACCAGTCGGACTGGCTGCCCATGATGAGGCCGACCACCGGCTTCGAGGCCAGTCGGCGTTTGGCGGTTTTCTTGGCCATGTCTCTTCTCAGGCGATGATATCGGGAATGAGCTGGCTTTCCAGCCGCAGGATCTGGTCCTTGAGACCGAGTTTTCGCTTCTTCAGGCGCTGGAGCTGGAGCTGGTCGAACGGCGGCTTCTCGACCAGGCGATCTATCACCTCGTCGAGGTCGCGATGCTCGCTCTTCAGGGCCTCAAGCTTGGCCTTGATGGTCTGTGAATCAGGAGGATCAGACGACGTCAGGTCATTCATGCGGGGCGCACTCGTCCAGGCAGGCTAGCCACGTCGCTCTTGGCCGTGTACCCCGGAGCCCGCCCAAAGGGAAGCACGCAAAAGCCCCCCCAGCAAGTCATAGGCAGCCGTGTCGGATTTTCTCCCCCACCCGTTCTGGAACTTCTCGCTCGAGCTCTATGCCGGGGAGGGCGTGGCCGAGGCCTGCCTCGACCTGCAGGACCGCCGCGGCTGCGACGTCAACATCCTGTTGTTCTGCTGCTGGCTGGGCGCCTCGGGCCGGCCCACCCTGACCGCCGACCGGCTGCGCACCATCCTGGCGGCGAGCGACGCCTGGCAATCCGACGTCGTGAAGCCGCTGCGCGAGATGCGTCGGCGGCTGAAGGACAAGGTCTGGCCCGGCGCGCTGCCCGAGACCGTGGATGCGGTCCGCCGCCGCGTGGCCGATGCGGAGCTGGCGGCCGAACATGCCGAGCAGCTCAAGCTCGCGGGGCTGCATTCACCGCCCGCCGATCGCGAGCGTTCGCTGGAGAAGCGGCTGCGGGCGGCCATCGGCAATCTCGGTGTCTATGCGGTGTGCCTGGGCGTGGTGCCGGACGAGGCGGATCGCAAGTCCGTGGCAGCGCTGATGCGCGCCACGTTCCCCGCCTTTGCGCCCGTGGAAGTCGCGGAGGCGGTCGGACTCGCAGCTTGAACGAATGGTTCAACACTGCTGACGGCTTATTCACATTCTTCGCATGACCGTTCGATTGCGGGTTGATTCGACGTGACTCCACCCAATGTCAGAGTCAGACTTCCATCGTCCCGCTAACAAACTCGGAGGTATCCGACTATGAGCACCGTGGACCACATCGAAGCTCTCAAGAACAAGCATGCGACTCTTGAGCAGGCGATCCATCAAGAGACGACCCGGCCGCATCCCGACGACGATGCGATCTGCAGCCTCAAGAAGCGAAAGCTCATGATCAAGGACGAGATCGTCCGACTGAGCGAGCCAACCTCCCACTAGTTCCTCACGTCAGGCCCGCCCAGCGGGCCAGCGCCACGGCGCCGACGGCGCCGAACAGGCCGGCGGTGAACCCGCCGACCGTTCGGGTCAGTGCGGCGCCGACCACCGCGCCGACGATGAACGCACCGCCGCCTTGCGTGAGCGGAACGACAGCCGCCGACACGAGCACCGCGCCCGGGGCGTGATCCAGCAGCGCGTTTACGAAGCGATGGCGGCCGAGCCAGCGCATGGCGATGAACCCACCGCCCTTGGCCGCCATGGCCGCGAGCGCCATGACCAGGATCGCCACGAGATTCTCAGGACTGGCGGACATGGCCGTTCCTGAGGTCTCGCAGCGCGCCGAAGAGGCCGCCGGCCAGTCCACCGATCACGATGTACCAGTTGCCGCCGATCGCCCACTTGGCCACGAGTGCCGCCGCGACCGCTACCGCCCAGGGAGCGATATCGCGCTTGCCGCGGAACAGGATGGTGGCCACGACGACGAACACGGCCACCCCGACGAAATCGAGGCCGAGGCGTCGCGCCATGGTCGGATCGGACAGGATGCCGCCGGCCGCGAGGTGGCCGGCCAGGGTCGAGCCCGACCAGATGCAGGCCATGACGAAGCCGCCGCCCAGGAACTTGCCGAGGTCCCCGTGGCCGCGGCGATACTCCGCGATGTTGACCGCCCAGTTCTGGTCGACCGTCACGTACCAGACCGGCGGTTGCAGCCACCACGGCAGATGGGGCAGGTGCGGCTGCAGGGCTGCGCCCATGACGAAGTAGCGCAGGTTGGCCACGAACACCGACACGGCCAGCGCCATCAGCGGCAGCGGCTGGGCCCAGATGTCGAGCGCCACCATCTGGCTGGTCCCGGCCATGACGGTGAAGCTCATCAAGGTCGTCTCGAAGGCGCTGAGGCCCTTCTGCGCGGCGGCGACGCCGAAGCCGATGCCGAACGGAAGGGAAGCGAGGCCGGGCAGGATCATGCGTAGCGCACCGGCCTGGAAACTGCGCCACGTCACGCGCGCGGAGAGGGACACTGATGTTACCGGATGAGGAACGGGGCGGGCACTCTATGGGAGGTGCCACAACGCCGGAACCGAGTTTAGCTCAGCCGCCCATTAGCCGGGTCAGTTGAGCTTGTGCAGGTTGACCGACCAGCGGACCGGCGCTCCGTAGGCGTTGCGCGACTGGCCGCTGCAGATCGCGACATTGTCGGCGCCGCGCTGGCAGACCAGCTGGTCGGCGAACCAGCGTGAGCCGTCGTTGCACGTCGAATCGGCGTCGCGCAGGCGCAGCACTGCACCCTCGAAGCGCGCCTGGGCGCGCGTGCGGCAGGCGGTACGGCCGCGCCGCCATTCGAGTTGGCCCGCGCCGCTCGCATCGAAGCAATAGGACGAGACGCCCGGCTGCAGCTGCACCGTCTCGTGTCGGAACGGGTCGGTCCGCCAGCAACCCTGCATGAAAGAGTAGTCGTTGGTCGGCGCAGGCGGCAGTCGCAAGCGATTGTCCGCCGGGTTGCGCGGTTGCGGAGCCGGCGCGGGCGGCGGGGCGGGCTTCGGCGGTGCGACCTTGGGCGGTGCGGGGGCTGGAGCTGGCGGCGGCGGCGCGACCGCGACCTGCGGCGGCTTCGGCGGTTCGGGCGGTTTGCAGTCCGCGATACGCCGCTTCAGCTCCGCCTCGGCAAGACCCAGTTCGACCTTCAGGACTCGCTCGCGCGATTGCTCGGCCGAGTAGGAGGCCTTGAGCGCCGGCAGCGGGTCGGGCGGGGCTTCCGGCGCCGGCGGAGCGTTCGGCCCCTCGCGGGTCGCGATGGCGACGTCGGGCGGGACCGGCAGCAGGCCGCGCAGCAGCCACGCGCCGGCGATCAGGAGCAGGAGGAGCGGCAGGGCGGCGGCGAGCGTCCGCCACCAGGGAATGCCGGCGGCGGGAAGGAGGGCCGGCGGCGTGGATACCGGCGCTCTTTGCGCAACATCGAGGACGGGCCGTCGCTCCACGACGCGCGCATCGGGCACGCGAGGAAGGGCAAGGGGCAGCAACGCACTTGCGGCCTCGGTTTCGTAGCCCCACGCGACGATCACCGGCCGGTCGCCCACCAGGAAGACGAAGGCGGGCGAGGGTGCGCGGGCCGCGAGTTTCAGCGAGAGGCCGACGACGCCGGTCTCTTCCCTGGGACCATGGCCGGCCAGCATGTCGCCCAGCCGCCGGATCTCCGCCAGCCTGCGCTCGACGCCCGCCAACACCGCGTCGCGCTCCGCCGGAGGCAGGTCGGTGACGGCGCGAACCGCGCCGGACCAGCCAGCATACCAGTCGATGCCCTGGTCGTTCTCGTGGAGCTGGGGATCCGCGAGCAGGTCGGCGGTTTCGTCACCCAGCCGACGCCGCACCACGCGGCGCAGCTGCGGCGCGGCATTGTGCAACGGCTCGCCGCGCACGCCCAGCGGGCGCACGCCGCTGCGGGTCGTCACGATGAGCGTTGCTTCGCCGGGCATGGGATGCGGAAACTAGCCCGGCGATTATGGCAGCGCGATGGTTTGCCGTCGCTGCTGCAGGGACCGCGTCAGTTTGGTCACCTGTTGGCCACGCGTTGCGCTACGCGGCTTTTGCCCACTCGCGCAGGACGAACTTCTGCACCTTGCCGGTCGAAGTCATCGGCAGGTCGCGGAACACCACGTAGCGCGGGCATTTGAAGCTGGCGAGGTGGGCGCGGCAGTGGGCGATGATGTCCTCCGCCGTGGCGGTGGCGCCGGGCTTCAGCATCACGAAGGCGCAGGGCGTCTCGCCCCACTTCTCGTCCGGTTTGGCAACCACGGCGGCATTGGCGACGGCGGGATGGGCGATGATCACGCCCTCGACCTCGATGGTCGAGATGTTCTCGCCGCCCGAGATGATGATGTCCTTGGAGCGGTCGCGCAGCTCGATGTAGCCGTCCTCGTGCATCACGCCGAGGTCGCCGGAATGGAACCAGCCATTGGCGAACGCGTCGCGCGTGGCAACCGGATTCTTGAGGTAGCCCTTCATGGTGATGTTGCCGCGGAACATGACCTCGCCCATCGTGGCGCCGTCGCGCGGCACCTCCTTCATGGTCCTCGGGTCCATCACCGTGACGCCGTCCTGCGCGGCGTAGCGCACGCCCTGGCGCGCCTTCAGGCGGGCGCGATCGTGGGCGGGCAGGGCGTCCCATTCCTGATGCCACGAACAGATCGTGGCCGGGCCGTAGACCTCGGTGAGGCCGTAGACGTGGGTGACCCGGAAGTTCTGCTTCTCCAGCGCCTCGAGCACGGCGGCGGGCGGCGGCGAGGCTGCGGTCATGAACTCGACCTTGCGGGCGAGCGGCCGGCGTTCGGCCTCGGTCGCGCCGATGATGAGCTGCATGATGATCGGCGCACCGCACATGTGGCTCACGTCATTGTCGGCCAGCGCGTCGAAGATCGCCTTGGCGGCGGGGCGGCGCAGGCAGACCGAGGTGCCGGCGACCAGGGCCAGCGTCCAGGGGAAGCACCAGCCGTTGCAGTGGAACATCGGCAGAGTCCAGAGATAGACCGGATGCAGGCCGATCGGCCATTGCGTGGCGTTGCCGTAGGAGGACAGGGTCGCGCCGCGGTGGCTATAGACGACGCCCTTGGGATTGCCGGTCGTGCCCGACGTGTAGTTGAGCGTGATCGCATTCCACTCGTCCGACGGATAGGACCAGGCGAAGTCGGGATCGCCATCGGCGATGAACTCCTCCCAGGTCGTGTCACCGATCTGTGCTCGGTCCTCGCAGCCAGGATCGTCGATATCGACGACCAACGGCTGGGTTTTGGCGATCGCCAGCGCCTCGGTGACGACGCGATGGTATTCGCGATCGACCAGCAGCACCTTGGTCTCGCTATGGTCGATGATGAAGGCGACCATCGCGGCATCGAGGCGGGTGTTCAGAGAGTTCAGCACGCCGCCGGTCATCGGCACGCCGAAATGCGCCTCGTACATCTCGGGAATGTTGGGCGCCATGATCGCCACCGTGTCGCCGGTGCCGATGCCGACCTTGACCAGCGCCGACGCAAGCCGCCGGCAGCGAGCGTAGGTCTCGGCCCAGGTCTGGCGGCGTTCGCCGTGGATCAGGGCGACGTGATCGGGATAGACGCTGGCGGTGCGCTCGATGAACTGCAGGGGCGTCAGCGCCGCGAAATTCGCCGGGGTCTTGTCGAGGTCGCGCTCGTAGATGTTGTGCGCGGCGAGGACGGTCTTGTGCGAGACCGGACGCGGCGAGGTCAGACGGGTGACCGATGTCCGGCTCTTGACCGAGCGGCGCAGGCCCGGCCGGACGATCGGCTTCTGCGCCGTGAGCTTCTTGGGCGCAGGCGCCTTCTTCGGCGCACCGGTCTTCTTCGGCACTGTGGCCTTCTTCGGCGAGGCTGCTTTCCGGGGAGCGGCCTTCGCAGCCTTCTTCACCGGCTTCTTCGCCTTGGCGGCGACCTTGCGCTTGGCCGGAGCCTTCGACTTGCTGCTGCCTTTTCCCGTCTTGCGCTTGGCCATGATCTCTTCCGTCTGCCTCCCTGGGTGGTAGCACTCTCTCACAGGGCGCCGCGCCTACTCCAGCTTGATATCGAGGTCCTTCAGCAGCTTTGCGAAATATACCTGATCTTCACGCACCTGCCGCGCGAAGTCGGTGTTGGACTGATGTTCCACGTTCTGGGCCACGAGGAGCAATTTCTCCTTCAGGTCGGGCAGCGCGGCCGCCTGTGCCGCCGCGTCGGACAGTCGCTTGAGGACGGTCTCGGGCGTGCCTTTGGGGGCAAAAAGGCCGAACCAGCTTCGGGCGCGGAAGCCCTTGAGGTCGAGGCCGACCTCGGCCGTCGTGGGCGTGTCCGGCAGCTCGGGCAGGCGCGCCGGCTGGTCGACGAAGGCGGCGAACACCTTGCCGGCCTTGGCATAGGGCACGAAGGAGGGATCGAAGACCATCTGGATGCGGCCGTCGAACACGTCGCCCGTGGCGTCGACGATAGTCTTGTAGGGCGAGTGCTGCATCTGGATGCCGGCAGCGCGGGTCAGCACCTCGCCGGTGAGATGAGTGATGGTGCCGAGGCCCGAGGAGCCGAACCAGTATTTGCCCGGGTTCGCCTTGGCCAGCACGACGAACTCGGCCCAGCTTTTGGCGCCCAGCGCGTTGGTGAGGGTGACGACCAGGATCGGGGTCGAGAGGCGCGCGACGGCAACGAGGTCGCTCGGATTGTACGGCACCTTCCGAGCCGCCGGCGTGATGGCCATGATCGCGGTCGGCGACAGGAGGAGCGTGTAGCCGTCAGGAGGTGCCGTCGCCACCATCTGCGCGCCGACGCCGCCCGAGGCACCGGGCTTGTCCTCGACGATGATCTGCTGGCCGAGCGAGGCGCTCATCTTCTCGGCATAGAGGCGGGCCACCTGGTCGGCCGAACCGCCGGGCCCGTAGGGCACGATCAGCCGGATCGGCTTGGCGGGCCAAGTCGTGGTTTGAGCCTGCACACGCGTCGACGCCAGCGCGGCAAGCCCGCCCAGCGTCACCTCACGGCGACCGACCATCGTTCCCTCCCAGGAACATTCTTGTTGCCGGGAGGATAGCGGGAGACGGCGAGCGGCGACAGCCGATCCTAGACGAGGGCAAAGGACTCGAGGAACTGGCGGGTCGCTGGCTGGTTCTCGATGCCGGCCGTGCCGTCGACCACGAGCTGGAATAGGCGGCCGCGCGCCCAGTAGATGCGGGTGACGGCGACGTTGCCCTTGCCCTGCACGACCGTGAACTCACGGCCCTCGACGCGACCGATCTGCAGTTTCTTCTCGTCGCGATAGGAATTGCCGGCCGCGGCGCCGTTGCGGACCTGGTTCAGGATCACGTCGGCCGAGGCGCCTTTCGTGATGGCGGGCGGATAGTCGACATAGGAGGCGATGTAGGCGACCCGCGAGACCACGGAGGTCGCTTCGGTCATCGGCACGGAATTGCCGTTGCCGATCGGCACCTGGACGATGGCGATCTTCGGCAGCCCCGGTAGCTCCACCCGGAAGCGTCCACCCTCGGGCTTGTATTCCAGCCAGCCTTGCGCACGCGCCATCGCCGGCAGCAGCGCCGCGACGCCGCCCGTCATCAGCCCTGCAAGGAAACGTCTCCGCATCGCAATACTCCTCTGACGCCCGCACGCTACGAATACGTCGACAAGGTGCGAGGCGACAGGCCATTTTAGGTCGAGTCACGATGTCGGCCGCTGGTCCTCGGGAACTCGAACTCTGTGTGAAGGCATCGCATCATGTCGCTGAACGAACCGGTTCCCCAACCGCCGCTGAAACCCATCGTCGGCAATCTCACGGAGCTGCAGGGCGGCTGCCCGGTGCAGAGTCTCATGGCGCTCGCCCGCACCTACGGGCCGTTCTTCAAGCTCACCATCATGGACCACGACGTCCACGTCGCGAGCTCGCAGGAACTGGTCAACGAACTGTGCGACGAGACGCGGTTCGGCAAGCGCGTCCAGGGAGCCCTGAAGGAAATCCGGGCGATCGCCGGAGACGGGCTCTTCACCGCGTATGGCCACGAGCCCAACTGGGCCAAGGCCCATCGCATCCTGGTTCCCGCGTTCGGGCCGATCGCCATCCGCGGCATGTTCGACAGGATGCTCGACATCGCAGACCAGATGTTCGTGCGCTGGGAGCGGTTCGGCCCGAGCGCGGTGATCGAGGTTGCCGACAACATGACGCGCCTCACCCTCGACACGATCGCCCTCTGTGCCTTCGATTACCGCTTCAACAGCTTCTATCAGGACGACATGCATCCCTTCGTGTCGGCCATGGTGGGCACGCTGCAAGAGGCCTCGAACCGGGCGCGCCGGCCGAAGCTCCTGAGCAACCTCATGCTGTCCAAGGCGCGCCAGTTCCAGGCCGACAAGGAGCTGATGGACAAGGTGGCGCGCGAGCTCATCGCCGAGCGCCGCCGCGACCCGAAGGGCAACGAGAAGAACGACCTGCTCAATCTGATGCTGAACGGCGTCGATCCCGTCACCGGCGAGAAGCTGAGCGACGAGAACATCGGCTATCAGATGATCACCTTCCTGATCGCCGGCCACGAGACCACGAGCGGGCTTCTGTCCTTCGCGACCTATCTGCTGCTCAAGAATCCGGACGTGCTGCAGAAGGCGCGGGCCCTGGTCGACGAGGTGCTGGGCGAGGAACTGCCGCGGGTCGAGCATCTGGCGCAGCTCCGCTACATCGAGCAGATCCTGATGGAGGCGCTGCGCATCTGGCCGACCGCCTCAGTCTTCTCCGTCAGTCCGCACAAGGACACTGTGCTTGGAGGCAAGTATCCGCTCACGACCAAGGACATCGTGATGGTCCTGGAGCCGATGCTGCATCGCGACCCCAAGGTCTGGGGCGATGATGTGGAGGCCTTCAGGCCGGAGCGCTTTGCGCCGGAGAATGCCAGCCAGCTGCCGCCGAACGCCTGGAAGCCCTTCGGCAATGGCGCGCGCGCCTGCATCGGGCGGCCCTTCGCCATGCAGGAAGCGCAGCTCGTCCTCATTCTGATGCTGCAGCGCTTCGACTTCGTGCTCGACGACCCGTCCTACACGCTGAAGATTCACGAAACGTTGACGCTGAAGCCGGAAGGGCTGCGCATCCGTGCCCGGTCGCGCCGCACGGGAGCGTCGCTGCGGCGTAGCACCGTGCCGTCGACGCGACAGAAGCCGCTGACGCCGCAGCCCGCGCACCGACACGCTTCGGAGGCCGCCACCACGCCGCTGCTCGTTCTCTATGGCAGCAATACCGGCTCGTCGGAGGCCTTTGCCAACCGTATCGCCGACGAGGCGCCGGCCAACGGTTTCGCGCCGACCGTGGCGGCGATGGACGATTACGCGGGCAGCCTGCCCCGCGAGGGCGCGATCGTCGTGGTCACGGCCTCCTATGAAGGCCAGCCGCCCGACAACGCGCGCCAGTTCGTCTCCTATGTCGAATCGCTACAGGAAGGCGCGCTCGCGGGCGCCCGTTTCGCGGTGTTCGGCTGCGGCAACCGGCAATGGGCGCGCACTTATCAGGCGATCCCCAAGCGGGTCGATGCTGCTCTCGCCAAGGCCGGCGCTACGCGGCTCGCCGAGCGCGGCGAGACGGACTCGGGCGGTGACTTCTTCGGCGCCTTCGACGAGTGGTGGGCAGGCTTCCTGCCGCGGTTGCGCGAGGCGCTGGGCAAGGAGGCTACCGCGGCCCCGGCGGCGGCCGGTCTGCAGGTCGAGTACGTCAAGGACGGTCGCGAGGGCGCCCTGCGACTGGGCGATCTGCAACGCGGTGTCGTGGTCGAGAACCGCGAGCTCGTCGACATGAGCGCTCCGAACGCGCGCTCGAAGCGGCACCTCGAATTCTCGCTGCCCGACGGGATGACGTATCGGGCGGGCGACTATCTGGCGGTCCTGGCGACCAACCCGCAGGAGCTGGTCGATCGCGTGCTGCGGCGCTTCGGCCTGGCGCGCGACACGCTCGTGGTGCTTCGCCGCGACGGCGCGGCCAGCCTGCCGATCGGCCGGCCGGTCACCTGCGGCGAGCTGCTGTCGAACTATGTCGAACTGGCGCAGCCAGCGACTCGCGCCCAGGTGGCCGCGCTTGCCGCGGCGACGCCGTGTCCGCCCGAGCAGGCCGAGCTGGAAGCCATGGCGGGCGAGGCTTACGCCACATCGGTGCTCAAGCCGCGCTGTAGCGTGCTCGACCTGCTCGACCGCTTCCAGTCCTGTGTCTTGGGCTTCGGGGCCTTTCTCGACATGCTGCCGCCCATGCGGGCGCGGCAGTACTCTATTTCCTCGTCGCCACTCTGGAAGCCCGACCATGTCACCCTGACGGTCTCCGTCGTCGACGCACCGGCCTATTCGGGGCGCGGCACTTTCCGCGGCGTGGCCTCGTCCTATCTCGCGCACCTGCAACCGGGCGACCGCATCTCACTCGCGGTGCGCCCGTCGAACGCGCGTTTTCATCCGCCGGCGGACCCCCGGACGCCGATCATCCTGATCTGCGCCGGGTCGGGCATCGCGCCGTTCCGCGGCTTCCTGCAGGACCGCGCCATGCAGAAGGGGGGCGGTCAGGACATCGGCCCCGCCTTGCTCTTCTTCGGTACCAACCATGCCGACGTCGACTATCTCTATCGCGACGAACTCGCATCCTGGGAGGCGGCGGGCGTCGTCACCGTTCTGCCGGTCTTCTCGCTGCAGCCGCGGGGTGAGGTCTCGTTCGTCCAACATCGCGTCTGGGAAGAGCGCGCCCGCATCGTGGAACTCTTCCGGCAGGGCGGCACCGTCTTCGTCTGCGGTGACGGTCAATACATGGCGCCGGCCGTGCGCGAGACGCTGGTGCGAATCTATCGCGAGGCCTCGGGTGCCAGCGAGGCCGATGCCCAGAAGTGGGCCGAGACCGTTGAACATGAGCACGGACGCTTCGTTTCCGACGTCTTCGCCTGAGCCCCTGCGAGCCGGTTTCACATAACCACATTGCGACGGGCCGGGACCGGGGCTAAGCCAAGGGCGGAAACGCAAAGGATGCCGGTCATGGCTGTTGGCGACGAATATCGTGCGCTGCATGCGCGGTCGCTCCAGGATCCCGAAGGATTCTGGGCCGAGCAGGCGGCGGCGATCGACTGGACGAAGCGCTGGGACAAGGTCCTCGACGGCGCCAATCCACCTTTCTATCGCTGGTTCGAGGGCGGCGAACTCAACGCCTGCCACAATGCGCTCGATCGCCACGTGGAGGGTGGCCGGGCGGATCAGGCGGCGCTGATCTACGATTCGCCACTCACGAATACGAAGAAGACCTTCACCTATCGCGAACTGCGCGACCAGGTGGCGCGCATCGCCGGGATGATCGCCGCGCAGGGCGTGGGCAAGGGCGACCGCGTCATCCTCTACATGCCGATGATCCCCGAAGCGGTGATGGCGATGCTCGCCTGCGCGCGCATCGGCGCGATCCATTCGGTGGTGTTCGGCGGCTTCGCGGCCAAGGAACTGTCGAGCCGCATCGACGACTGCGCGCCGAAGCTGATCCTCACCGCCTCGTGCGGCATCGAGCCGTCGCGCATCGTGCAATACAAGCCGCTGGTCGACCAGGCGATCGAGCAGGCGAAGCGCAAGGTGCCGCGGGTCATCCTGCTGCAGCGGCCGCAATGCGCCGCGACGATGGTGGCCGGCCGCGACCTCGACTGGAACGAGGCCCTCGCGTCGGCGCAGCCCGCGGCGTGCGTGCCCGTGAAGGCGACCGATCCGCTGTACATCCTCTATACGTCGGGCACGACCGGCCAGCCCAAGGGCGTCGTGCGCGACACCGGCGGCTACTGCGTGGCGCTCGCCTGGTCGATGAAGAACCTCTATGGCGTGCAGCCGGGCGAGGTCTACTGGTGCGCCTCGGACGTGGGCTGGGTGGTGGGCCACAGCTACATCGTCTACGGGCCGCTGATCCATGGCGCGACATCCATCCTCTACGAAGGCAAGCCGGTCGGCACGCCCGACGCCGGCGCCTTCTGGCGCGTGATCTCCGAACACAAGGCGATGGCGTTGTTCACCGCGCCGACCGCCTTCCGCGCGATCAAGCGCGAGGATCCGGACGGCAAGCTGCTGAAGAACTACGACCTCTCGAACTTCCGCACGCTGTTCCTCGCCGGCGAGCGTGGCGATCCGCCGACCGTCGAATGGGCGCAGAACCTGCTGGGCGTGCCGGTGATCGATCACTGGTGGCAGACCGAGACCGGCTGGGCGATCTGCGGCAACTTCCAGGGGCTCGACCCGATGCCGGTGAAGCTCGGCTCGACCTCGGTGCCGTCGCCGGGCTGGCATCTCGACGTGCTGGACGAGAACGGCCATCAGATGAAGCCGGGCGAGGTGGGGGCGCTGGCCGGCAAGCTGCCGCTGCCCCCGGGAACCTTCCCGACGCTGTGGAACGCCGACGAGCGTTACAAGCAGAGCTACATGAGCGAGTTCCCCGGCTATTACAAAACCGGCGACGCGGGTTTCATCGACCAGGACGGCTACGTCTCGGTGATGACCCGCGTGGACGACGTGATCAACGTCGCGGGCCATCGCCTCTCGACCGGTCAGATCGAGGAAGTGCTGGGCGCGCATGCCGATGTTGCCGAGTGTGCGGTGATCGGCATCGCCGACGAGTTGAAGGGACAGGTGCCGCTCGGCTTCCTGGTGCTGAAGGCCGGCGTCAACCGGCCGCCGCAGGAGATCACCGCTGAGGTCGTGCAGATGGTGCGCGATCGCATCGGTCCCGTCGCCTTCTTCAAGAGCGCGCTGGTCGTGCAGCGGCTGCCCAAGACACGCTCGGGCAAGATCCTGCGCGGCACGATGCAGAAGATGGCCGACAGCCAGCCATGGACCCTGCCGGCCACGATCGAGGATCCAGTCGTGCTGGATGAAATCAAGGACGGTCTGAAGACCGCCGGCTTCGCAAACAAGTAGGAGTAGATATGAGTCTCGACATCAACCGCCCCGATCTTACCGTCGGCGTCGTGGGAACCGGCGCCATGGGCCGCGGCATCGCCCAGGTCACCGCGCAAGGCGGCATGAAAGCGATCATGTTCGATGCGGCGCCCGGTGGCGCGGCGAAGGCCAAGGCGGCGATCCTCGACACGTTGAGGGGGCTGGTCGCCAAGGGCCGACTCACTGAAGCCGACCTCGCCAAGGCGGACGCCAATCTCGGCGTCGCCGACAAGATCGAGGACCTCAAGGGCTGCCACGTCGTCGTCGAGGCGGTGTTCGAGAATCTCGAAGTGAAGCAGAAGCTGTTCGGCGAACTCGAAGCGGTGATCGCGCCCAACGCCATCCTGGCCTCCAACACCTCGTCGATCCGCATCGCCTCGATCGCGCGCGCGCTGAAGCATCGCGACCGGGTCTGCGGCATGCACTATTTCAATCCCGTGCCGCTGATGAAGCTGGTCGAGGTCATCCGTGCCGCCGACACCGCGCAGTGGGTGGTCGACGCCATGGTGGCGCTGGGCAAGCGCCAGACCCGCGTTCCCGTGGTAGTCGGCGACACGCCGGGCTTCCTGGTCAATCTCGGCGGCACCGCGATCGGCACCGAAGGCCTGCGCATCATGCAGGAGGGCAGGGCGACGCCGTCTCAGGTCGACGCCGTGATGCGCGACACCTGCGGCTTCCGCATGGGCCCGTTCGAGCTGATGGACCTCACCGGCATCGACGTGAATTTCCCGGCGCGCAAGATCATCTATGAGGGCTTCTTCCACGACCGGCGCATGACGCCGAGCCCCTATCACGAAAGCCTCTATGCGGCCGGCAAGCTCGGCCGCAAGACCGGTGGCGGCTGGTACGCCTATGACGAGAAGGGCGCGAAGATCGACGCCGGGGCCGACCATCCGACCTCGCACGTGCCGGCGTCGAGCGTCGTCATCATGGACACGCACAACACCAAGCTGATGGGCCTGGTGAATGCCGACGGCGCGAAGATGCTGGCGGCTGACGACGGCAAGAGTCCGATCCTCGTGGCGCCGATTGGCAAGGACTGCACCACGACGGCGATCGAACTCGGGCTCGACCCGAAGCGCACCGTGGCGGTCGACCTGACCGGCGACGTCTCCAAGCGCATCACCATCATGATGGCGCCCGGCTTCGATCCCGCGATCCGCGACGCCACGGTGGCGCTGCTCGCCAAGTCCGGCACCAAGGTCACGGTGATCAAGGACTCGCCCGGCTTCATCGCCCAGCGCATGTGTTCGATGATCGCCAATCTCGGCTGCGAGATGGCCATGATCGGCATCGCTTCGGCCGCCGACGTCGATACGGCGATGACGCTCGGCCTCAACTATCCGCGCGGGCCGCTGGCGCTGGCCGACTGGCTGGGCGTCAAGGAGTGCCATGAGATCCTGGTGCAGATCCAGGCGATCACCGGCGATGACCGTTACCGCCCGAGCCAGTGGCTGCGCCGCCGCGCGATGCTGGGCCTCAGCGCGACGACGGTCGAGTAGAGATCGGCAGGGAACAGTGCCGCTGAAACGCCGTTCACTCCCCTGCAGCCATTGCAGGGGAACCCGATGACGATGCGGAGCAAGTGGACGGCGGCCGGTGTGGCCCTGCTGATGGGCCTTACCGGCGGCGCGCTGCAGGCGCAGCAGCTCAAGGACGAGAACCTGCTCGTGGGCATGCCGCAGGGCTTCAAGCTGGGCTTCAAGGATTCGAAGAACGGCATGAACATGCAGGAGTTCGTGCCGGCTTCGGAGACCGTGGAGAACTGGACGGAGATGGTCACCGTCCAGGTTTTCCTCGGCCGCAAGGATCTGCAACCGTCGCAGTTTCTCGCCCTGATGCAAAAGCAGTGGGCCGAGGCCTGCAAGGGCAGTACCGCGACGCCGGTCGCCACCGGCAAGGTGAACGGCTACGACGCTGCCTCGATCCTGCTGCGCTGCCCGCTACTCACCTCGACCAACAAGCCCGAGACCACGGTGCTGAAGGCGATCAAGGGCAACGACAGCTTCTATGTCGTGCAGCGCGCCGTGCGGTCGGTGCCGACGCCCGAGCGGCTGGAGACGATGAAGAAGTACATCGAGAGCGTCAGCGTCTGTGACTCGCGCCTGCCGACGCGCCTCTGTCCGACTGTTAAGTAGAGACGGCGCTTAGAGTCTTTTCGAGTTTGGAAGGATCGCTACCCCTAACCTCATGCTGAGGAGCGCTCCCCCCTCGAATACCTCGGGGTAAACTCCGGAGCGCGTCTCGAAGCATGGGCACGATCACCACGCCTGTTGCCGATCCCTTCGAGACGCGGCCTGCGGCCGCTCCTCAGGATGAGGTGGTGCGGGTCGACGTGAAGCCGAAAGACTCTAGGCGAGGGTCAGGATCAACGGTCCGCGGCGCGTCGCGACCAGCGTGTGTTCGTACTGCACCGTAGCCTCGCGCCCCGGCGGGCGCAGCGTCCAGCCATCGTCCATTTCCTCGACATGGTCGGCCCCCAGCGACAGGAAGGGCTCGATCGTGAAGACGAGGCCTTCGGTGACGCGGCGGCGGTCGTGCTTTTCGTACCAGGTGGGGATTTCCGACGGCTCGTCGTGCAGCGACCGTCCGACGCCGTGGCTCGCCAGGTTGCGCACCAGGCTGTAGCCCTTCTTCCGGGCGAAGGCCTCGATGGAGCGGCCGACCTCGTTCAGGCGCGCGCCCGGCTTCACGGCGCGGATGCCGGCCCACATGGCGCGCCGTCCGTCCTCGCAGAGGCGTTCGATGCGCGGGCTGGTCGGCGGGACGGCGAAGCTCGCGCCGGTGTCGCCGAAGAAGCCGTCCAGCTCGGCCGAGACGTCGATGTTGATCAGGTCGCCGGCTTTGATGACCGTATCGTCCGGGATGCCGTGGGCGCAGTCGGGGCCCACCGAGATGCAGGTCGCGCCCGGGAATCCGTAGGTCACTTCCGGGGCCGAACGGGCGCCTTCCTTCTCCAGCAAAGCGCGGCCGATATCGTCCAGCTCCTTGGTGGTCATGCCGGGCTCCAGCGCCCCGCCCATGGCCGCCAGGGTGCGCGCCACCAGCCGGCCGATGATACGCAGTTTCTCCAGCTGGTCTTCATTTTCGATGGTCATGGTCACCCTCCTAACCGCCGTTGACGTTTACGTAAAGGTAAACTACCTACCTTGGGCTGGCGGACGAACCGCCGGCGGCTCACAGTCCTCTCAAGAAGACTGACCCTACCGATCGTTGGAGGACGATGCTCGTGACTGCCGCTCTGGCCGCGCATTACACGCAAGAACACCAGATGTTCCGTGAGACCTGCCGGCGCTTCTTCGAGAAGGAAGTGACCCCGTTCCACATGAAGTGGGAGAAAGAGGGGATCGTGCCGCGGGAGCTGTGGCGCAAGGCCGGGGAGCAGGGGCTTCTAGGCATGACCATGCCCGAGGCCTATGGCGGCGCCGGCGGCGACTTCCTCTACAGCGCCATCATGATCGAGGAGCAGGGACGGGCGCTGGCCTCGGGGCCGGCCTTCTCGCTGCACAACGACATCGTGGTGCCCTACCTGCTCCACTACGGCACGGAAGAGCAGAAGAAGAAGTGGATCCCGAAGGCCTGCTCCGGCGAACTCGTCACGGCCATCGCCATGACCGAGCCGGGTACGGGCTCCGATCTGCAGGCGGTCAAGACGACGGCCGTCATGGACGGCAACCACTGGGTCATCAACGGCTCGAAGACCTTCATCTCGAACGGCCAGCTCGCCGACCTGGTGATCGTGGTGGCCAAGACCGATCCGGCGCTCGGCGCCAAGGGCACATCGCTGATCGCCGTTGAGACGAAGAGCGAGGGCTTCAAGCGCGGCCGCAATCTCGAGAAGATCGGCATGAAGGCGCAGGACACGTCGGAGCTGTTCTTCCAGGACGTGAGGGTGCCGGCGGATCACCTGCTGGGCGGGCCGGGCATGGGCTTCGTGCAGCTGATGCAGCAGCTGCCGCAGGAGCGGCTGGTCATCGCCATCCAGGCGGTGGCGGCGATCGAGGCGGCGCTGGAGCATACGCTCGCCTACGTGAAGGAGCGCAAGGCGTTCGGAAAGCAGATCATCGATTTCCAGAACACGCGCTTCAAGCTGGCCGAACTCAAGACCAAGGCCCATATCGCACGCGTCTTCGTCGACGACTGCGTGGCCAAGCATCTCAAGGGCGAGCTCGACGTCGCGACCGCGGCGATGGCCAAGTACTGGACGACCGAACTCCAGTGCGAGCTGATCGACGAGTGCCTGCAGTTCCACGGCGGCTACGGCTACATGTGGGAATACCCGATCGCGCGCCTCTACGCCGACGCCCGCGTGCAGAAGATCTACGGCGGCACCAACGAGATCATGAAGGAACTCATTGGGCGCACGCTCTGACTGACCACCCTCATCCTGAGGAGCCGCGCTTCGCGCGGCGTCTCGAAGGATGGGCAACACCAAGACTGGTTCCCACCCTTCGAGACGCGGTCCGGAGTTTACCCCGAGGTATTCGAGGGGGACCGCTCCTCAGGGTGAGGTCAAAGGGTAATCTGAACTATCGAATAGGAGACCGACATGACCGACGCATACATCTACGACGCCGTTCGTACCCCGCGCGGCAAGGGCCGCAAGGATGGATCCCTCCACGAAGTGACGCCGGTGCGCCTGGCCGTCACCGCGCTGCAGGCCCTGCGCGACCGCAACAATCTCGACACGCACATGGTCGACGACATCGTGCTGGGCTGCGTCATGCCGATCGGCGAGCAGGGTGCCGACATCGCGCGCACCGCGTCGGTGATGGCGGGCTATGCCGAGACCGTGTCGGGCGTGCAGGTCAACCGCTTCTGCGCCTCCGGCCTCGAAGCCACCAACATGGCGGCGGCACAGGTCATGTCCGGCCAGAGCCAGGCCGCGATCGGTGGCGGCGTCGAGAGCATGAGCCGCGTGCCGATGGGCTCGGACGGCGGCGCCTGGGCGGTCGACCCGGCCGTGGCGATCCCGATGTACTTCGTGCCGCAGGGCGTTTCGGCCGACCTGATCGCCACCAAGTACGGCATGAGCCGCGACGACGTCGACAGCTACGCCGTCGAGTCTCAGAGGCGGGCCAAGGCCGCCTGGGATGCCGGCTACTTCAAGAAGTCGATCGTCCCGGTTCACGACCAGAACGGCATCGAGCTGCTGGCACGCGACGAGTTCCTGCGCCCGACCACGACCATGCAGACGCTGGCCGCGCTGGAGCCCAGCTTCAAGATGCAGGGTGAGATGATGCCCGGCTTCAACGCGGTGGCGCAGCAGCGCTATCCCGAGGTCGAGAAGATCAATCACGTGCACCATGCCGGCAATTCTTCGGGCATCGTCGACGGCGCTGCCGCGATCCTGGTGGGCTCCAAGGAGTTCGGCGAGAAGGCCGGCCTGAAGCCGCGCGCGCGCATCCGCTCCTTCGCCTCGATCGGTTCGGAGCCGGCGATCATGCTGACCGGCCCGGCGCCGGCCTCGGAAAAGGCGCTGAAGCGCGCCGGCATGTCGGTGAGCGACATCGACCTGTTCGAACTTAACGAGGCCTTCGCCGCCGTCGTGCTGCGCTACATGCAGATCCTCAAGATGCCGCACGACAAGATCAACGTGAACGGCGGCGCGATCGCCATGGGCCATCCGCTGGGCGCCACCGGCGCGATGATCCTGGGCACGCTGCTCGACGAGCTCGAGCGCCGCAACCTCTCGACCGGCCTCGCCACGCTCTGCGTCGGCGGCGGCATGGGCACCGCCACCATCATCGAGCGCGTCTGAGGGCTGGGGGCGCGCGACTCCAGTCGCGCGTCATCGCCGGCCGCAATGGAAGATCGCGCCACTGGAGTGGCGCGCCCCCAGCGAAGAACTGAAGGACTACAACCATGATCAACTACAACGTCGATTCGGACGGCATCGCCACCATTACCTGGGACATGCCGAACCGCGCGATGAACGTGCTGAACGAGGCCTCGATGACGGCCTATGCCGGTGCGCTCGAGACCGCCCTCAAGGATGACAAGGTCAAGGGCATCATCATCACGTCGGGCAAGGACAGCTTCATCGCCGGTGCCGACCTCGAGATGATCCTGGGCCTCGACACGTCGGACGCGTCGAAGCTGATGGAGCAGTTCAGCCAGCTGCAGAAGATGTTCCGCCGCCAGGAGACCGGCGGCAAGCCGGTCGTGGCTGCGATCAACGGCACGGCGCTGGGCGGCGGGTTCGAGATCTGCCTCGCCACGCACTACCGCATCGCCGCGGCCAACCCGAAGACCAAGGTCGGCCAGCCCGAGGTGAAGATCGGCCTGCTGCCCGGCGGTGGCGGCACGCAGCGCATTCCGCGCCTGATCGGCGTGCAGAACGCCGCGCCGATCCTGCTCGAAGGCAAGGACCTCACGGTCGACGCCGCCAAGGGCCTCGGGCTGATCCACGAGGTCGTGCCGGCGGGCGAACTGCTGGCCCGTGCGAAGGCATGGCTGACGGCGCCGGCGACCGAGCAGGTCGTGCCGGAATATGCCGGCAAGGGCGCCAAGGCGATCGACGGCCGCGCCGTGCAGCCGTGGGATCGCAAGGGCTTCAAGGTGCCGGGCTTCCCCGGCGGCCAGGTCTGGAGCCCGCCGGGCGTCATGACCTTCATCGGCGGCAGCGCCATGGTGCGCGGCAAGACCAACGGCGTCTATCCGGCCCCGAAGGCGATCATGAGCTGCGTCTACGAAGGACTGCAGCTGCCGTTCGATGCCGGCCTCAAGGTCGAGACGCGTTACTTCGTCTCGCTGCTGCGCGACCCCGTCGCCAAGAGCATGATCCGCACTCTGTTCTTTGGCCTGCAGGAAGCCAACAAGCTGGTGCGCCGGCCCAAGGGCGTGCCGAAGCAGGAATACAAGAAGATCGGCGTGCTGGGTGCCGGCCTGATGGGCGCGGGCATCGCTACCGTCTCGGTGCAGGCCGGCCTCGACATCGTGCTGATCGACCGTGACCAGGCGGCCGCCGACAAGGGCAAGGCGCACATCGCCGACGAGCTCGCCAAGCTGGTGAAGCGCAAGCGCCTCGACCAGGCGAAGGCCGACGCGATGCTGGCCAAGGTCACGGCAACGCCCGATTTCGGCGCGCTCAAGGACTGCGACCTCGTCATCGAGGCGGTGTTCGAGAACCGCGACGTGAAGGCCGAGGCCACGAAGAAGGCCGAGGCCGCGCTGCCGAAGACCGCCGTGTTCGCCTCGAACACCTCGACCTTGCCGATCACCGGTCTCGCCGAAGCCTCGTCGCGGCCGGACCAGTTCATCGGCCTGCACTTCTTCTCGCCGGTCGAGAAGATGCCGCTGGTCGAGATCATCGTCGGCAAGAAGACCTCGCAGGAGACGCTCGCGCGCGCCCTCGACTTCGTCCAGAAGATCCGCAAGACGCCGATCGTCGTGAACGACAGCCGCGGCTTCTTCACCTCCCGCGTCTGCGGCGCCTTCATCAGCGAAGGCCATCGCATGCTGAAGGAAGGCGTGCCTGCCGCCATGATCGAGAACTGCGCGCGCTACGCCGGCATGCCGGTGGGCCCGCTGTCGCTCAACGACGAGGTCGCCATCGACCTCTCGTGGAAGATCATGGACCAGACGCGGCGCGACGCCGAGGCGGCCGGCCAGAAGTTCGAAGGCGCCGGCACCGAGGACATCCTCGAGCTGATGGTCAAGAAGCTGGAGCGTTTCGGCCGCAAGAACGGCAAGGGCTTCTACGAGTATCCGGCCGACGGCAAGAAGCGCCTGTGGCCGGAGCTGGAGAAGTACTTCCCGGCCGATCCCAAGCTGCTCTACGGCGAGGGCGAGGAGAAGCGCGCCAAGGAGGACGAGATCAAGAAGCGTCTTCTCTACGTGCAGGCGGTCGACACCGCGCGCTGCCTCGAGAGCAACGTGCTGACCAACCCGCAGGACGGCGACGTCGGCTCGATCATGGGCCTGGGCTTCGCGCCGCAGACCGGCGGGGCGATCAGCCTGATCGACCAGGTCGGCGTCAAGAAGTTCGTCGCCGAGTGCGACGCGTTCGCCAAGAAGTACGGCGCCCAGTTCGAGGTGCCGAAGCTCCTGCGCGACATGGCCGCCAAGGGCGAGAGCTTCTACGGCAAGTACCAGCCGGCGAAGGCGGCCTGAACAGGGCTGCATCGCTTGCACTGACGCGGCGACACGGCAATTATCCCTCCCTCAAATCTGGAGGGAATTGCCGTGGACGCCAAGGAAATCGCCGCACTCGCCGACCGTATTGTCGAAGGCCGGCGCTCGAAGACGACGATGGACTGGCTCGCGGATGCGACGGCGAGCCTCTCCGAGGCCGATGCCTACAAGGTCCAGTTCGCGGTCCACGACAAGCTCGAGGCCGCCGGCTGGAAGCTCGCCGGCTGGAAGGTGGCCTTCGCCGTTCCCGCGCAGTACGAGCCGCTGAAGCTCTCGGGTCCGGCCTTCGCCGGCATCTACACCAGCGGCATCCGGCAGAGCGGCGCCGTGTTCGAGAAGGGCTGGCCGCTCAAGGCCGGCGTCGAATGCGAGATGGTCGCGCGCATGGGCAAGGACGTGCCGACCGGCACGGAATATACCGCCCAGTCGATCCAGGCCTTCGTGTCCAACCTCTATTGCGGCATGGAAGTCGTCGAGAACCGCTACGGCGACGTCTCCAAGCTGGGCGGTCCGGGCCGCATTGCCGACGACGTGCTGCAGGCCGCCTGCATCGTCGGCACCGAGATCAAGGACTGGCAGAAGACCGACTTCGTGAACGTGAAGGGACGCTCCGAGTTCGAGGGCAAGGAGATCGGCGCCGGCCCGGGCAGCAACGTGATGGGCGGCGCGATGATCTCGCTCGCCTGGCTCGCCAACAGGCTGATCGCCAACGGCAAGCAGCTGAAGGCCGGCGACATGATCCTGACCGGTTCGGTGCATCCGCCGCAGTTCCTGCCGGCCGCCGGCGTCGCCAGGACCGAGTTCGTCGGGCTGGGCGGCGCGGAGATCACCGTCAAGTAAGAGCATCCCCCCAATCCGGAGGCGGACATGGTGAAGCCGATCGTGAACCTCGACGACGTGGCGTTCGACGACGTCGAGGAGGATGGCCTCTACACCTCCCGCCGCGCCCGGTTCAGCGACGGGATCGGTGCCCGGAACCTCGGCTACAATCTCACGGTCCTGCCGCCGGGCAAGGCCCAGTGCCCGTTCCACAGCCATCACGGTGAGGAGGAGATGTTCCTCATCCTGGAGGGCGAGGGCGAACTCCGGTTCGGGAACGAGCGCCATCCGATCCGGCGGCACGACGTCATCGCCTGCCCGCCGGGCGGCGCGGACGTCGCACACCAGATCATCAACACGGGCACGGAGACGATGCGCTATCTCTCCGTGTCGACCCGGGTCCCGCTCGACGCTTGCGAGTATCCGGATTCCGGCAAGATCTCGATCGTCGCCGGCAACGGCAACTCCACGAAGCTCTGGAAGATGTTCCGCGCCGAGACCACGGTCGACTACTAAGACCGCGAGAAGAAGTAAGTCCGGGACGGGGCGAAGTCAGTCGTCGCGGCCGGCGGCAAACATGCGATCGAGATGCGCGGTCTCGTCCGACCAGCCGCCCGGCGGCCACGGCGCGGACGGGTCGATCGGTTCTCGCAAGGGGGCGGCCGGCATCCCGGTGCCTTCCAGTATCTCGACATCGATCCTGAAATCCTCGTCCTGCTCGAAGCCGTGCCAGTGCAGGAATTCGACGTAGGCGCGCCGGCCGTCACGGAGCTTCAGCACGAACCCCGCCGAACTGTCGTGCATGTCGCCATAGGCCCAGAACCATTCGACGCACGAGACGTCGAACGGCGCGAAGCCATGGGTGTCGGCGTCGAGGACGTCGAGCGTATGGCCGAATTCGTAGAAGCCGCGAATCTGCATGCTTCCATCGTATCAAATGTTTCGGCCCAGCCCCGAGCCCTTGCCTTACCCCCATATAGAACATAACATGAACAAATAGCTGAGGAGGCAGGCTGTGGGCGCACATTTCGGGGCGACGATCGAAACATACGGAGCGCGCTCGCCGCTCGCCCCGCGGTTGGAGCGGGGTCCTTCGCGCCTGGGCATGGACCGGCTCCACCGGCGTCATGCAGGGATGCGCCGCACCCGGCAGAGCTTCACCGACCGTCTGTTCTTTGCGGTCCTGCCGGACGCCGAGACGGCCGAACGCATCTCCGAGCGCGCCGCTGCCTGGCGGGCCGCTCACGGTCTGACGGGGCGGCTCCTGAAGGCCGGGCATTTCCACGTCACCCTGGCCGCGGTTCATGAAGGCCATGGCCTGCCGGATGCCGGCGAGATCGACGGCTGGATGGCGCGTGCCGGTGGGATCGTGATGCCGTCCTTTCGCGTCGGGTTCGATCGTCTGATGAGCTTCTCGAATGGGGCCCTCGTGCTGACGGGCGATGACTCCACGGTCGGCATGGAAGTCCTCCAGCAACGCCTCTGCGATTCGCTCGACGATACGCCGCGGCCGGCCCGGCGCTACACGCCGCACGTGACCCTGCTCCATGACGGCCGTCACATCGAGCCCGAGCCGGTCGAGCCGATCATCTGGACGGTCCGCGAGGTCGTGCTGGTACACAGCCTCATCGGCCAGACTACGCATCGGCACGTCGCCCGGATTCCGCTGGGCTGAAATCTTCGAGCGACGCAATGATTACGGTGCGGCCGACCGATCGGCTGTTCTTCGCCGTGATTCCCGACGAGAAGACGGTTGAAGCGATCTGCAGCGAACGCCGGAAGCTCTGCGAAAAGACCGGCCTCACGGGCGCGGACGTCCTGCCTGAGCATCTGCATGTCACGCTGTGGCATGTCGGCGATGACATCGTGCCGCCGACGTCGGGGGAAATCGACGCCCTCATACAACGTGCCTGCGACGTCGAGGCACCGCCGTTCCAGATTTGCTTCAGGCGCGCGAAGTCGCTCGGCCGTGGAGCCCTGGTGTTGTACGGCGGCAAGGGAAGCGCCGACCTCGAAGCGATTTCCATCGGACTCCGCAACGTGTTGGTCCGGCCGGACGCGGAAAAGAAGCCTCCATCCGTGCCTCACATGACGCTGTTGAGGAGCGAGACGATCCTGCCGCCACGCGCGATCAAGCCGATCGCCTGGACGGCGCGCGAGATCGTTCTCGTGCACAGCCTGCTCGGCAAGGGCATCCATCGTCACGTTGGGCGCCTCCCGTTACGGGGACGGCAGCTGTCGTTGCCGGGATTCGATTTCTGAGGGGCTGCCTTCGGCTATGATGCGCGCATGAAACCCTATGCTTCCTGTTCACGCCAATGTTTCCGGGCTTTTCAGCCCCTTTTTGGCACCGGACTGGCACCGAGGGCCCGATTGATCGCTTCGGCCGCCGCGGCGTCGTCCTTCTCGAAAAGGTGGGCATAGATCGCCAGCGTGATCGTCGGCTTAGCGTGACCGAGGCGCGTGCTGATCAGCACCACGTCAAGCCCGGCGGCGATCAACTGCGACGCATGCGTGTGTCTCAGCCCGTGAAAATGCAGGTCTGCGGCATCGGCCCGCCGCCAGTCGCGCGAAAGGTTCGACGGCCGCTTGATGCCGCCGTGGCCAGCAGGATAGACCAGCGCATCGTCGCCAGGCTTACCGAGGCCGAGCGCAAGCCGCAGCTCGAGCTGCTGCCGGCGGAGATCCCGAAGGGCTTCGATGACGATGTCCGGCGCGGTGATCGAGCGGATACCGGCTTTGGTCTTCGGCGCCTTCACGGCCAGCGGCTCGCCGTGCACCTCCTCGACGCTCTCCCTGACGTGGATGACCTTCTTGTCGAGGTCGACGTTCGCCCAGCGCAGGGCACAGATTTCGCCGGCCCTGAGGCCGCAGAACAGCGCCAGCATGGCAGGGGCGAACATCGGCGTTCCGCGAAGTTTTTCGACGACGCCCTCGATCTCGCCAGCGCGGATGATCTCGACTTCGTCGTTGGGCACCTTGGGCGACCGCTGGCCCTCTCTGCCGGCAACGTTGTGGGTGACGATCTTGTGCCTCACGGCATCGGCCAGTGCCTTAGAGAGGAGGCGATGGCAGTGGCGGACGGTGCGCGGCGCCAGCGGCGTGTCGCGCAACTTCTTGTGCCAACCCTCGACATCGGTGGTCGAGAGACGCTGCACCGCGATCGCGCCGATGTGCGGGCGGATGTGTAGGTCGAGGATATCGCCGTAGCGCTTGAAGCTGTGGGGTCCGATCTCGCCGGCAGAATGCCATAGGTCTATGCGCGACCGGATGTGATCGGCGAGGGCGAGCTTGGACGGCTCGACGAAGGTGCCCTTGCCGATCGCCGCGAGCTGCTCATTGAGCTTGGCCTGGGCATCCTTCTTGCCGCCTCTGACGGTGACGTACTGCGTGTTGCGCTTCCCATCGGCGGATGGTGCGTCGAATTTCAGGCGCCAGGATGACTTGCCGCGACGGGTGATGGTGCCCTTCATATGTCAGCCCCTGGTTTCGGCAGCCGATCGAATAGCGGGCCCAGCATGTCCTTCGTCCGGTTGATCCAGCGTTGATCTTTCACGGTCGACTCTTCGCCGCGCAGTCCATCTAGGACGTTCTTAGCAAACCACTCGCCCCAAGTTTTGCTGTCGGTGGACTTCGTCAGAACGCGCATGGTTTCGAGGAACCGTTCGTTGGAAATATTGGGCTGTTCCGTCCACTTGGGGGGCTTAAACTTCTCAAGGATCGTGGCGGCCGCCTTCTGGGCCTGTTCGTAGGCGAAGCGATCATCAAGCCAAGAAGCACCCTCATTTCCGGTCGGGCTGTGCCTGTAGCCGGACGCGCGACCAGCATCAGCCATTGCCCGCGCCATGACGACCAGCAGGGCAGCGGCTTCGCGGCCGTAGGCCAACTCCATCATTTCCCACATTAGTTCGGCTCGCTCGAACGAGCGCTCAATCCGATATTCGACCTCCTGGCTGAGCGTGCGCCCTTCCTCTTCGGCCGATTGTTCAAGCTGGCGGCGCAGCCTCTCTCGGATCGTCACCGAAAGCTTGTAGCTACGTCGACTGTCAGGCTTCAGCGGCGGGCGACCCCGGCGAGGTTTCTTAGGCATTAGCGCATCCCTCTTTTTCATCCCCCAATGTGACGCAAATAAAGGCCTTGTCAAACCAGAAAGGGACGAACATTAATATCTTCCGTTCAGCGGGTGAAAAAGGAGCCCATCAATGACAAAGAAGACCGATGAGAAGCCCGATGTCCTGACGGTCGAGGAGGCGCGAGCCCGGCTGCGCATCGGCAAGAACGCGATCTACGACGCATTGGCGCGCAACGAGATCCCGAACATCAGGATCGGCAGGAAGTACTTCGTGCCGCGCATCGCCTTCGAGCGGATGCTGGCGGGCGAGACCGTCAAGACGGCCGCCTGATGGCCCGCAAGCCATCGCCCAGCGCGGCGCCTCCCCGAAGCCAAGAGCCTTGGCGGCTCAGGCGCGGCCCGTCGGCGGAAGAAATGGTCGAGAACCCGACGCCGAGCCTGCTGGATAATCTCGACGAGCACCTCGATCACGTCGCGAGCGCCATCGAGAAGCTCGGGCGAGGCAGCCCGGAGAAGGTGGCCAGCGACAAGCTGCAGATCATCGCCGTCGTGAACCTGCTGTCACGGCTATGGCGTGATCGACGGGGCGCCGCCTGAGGAAGCCCAGCAGCCTCGGACGCGGCGTCGATATAAAGGGCCGCAGCAAGAAAGAACCGCGACACGTCCGCATCTATCACACCGAGATGCGCACGCTGGCGTATAGGTCCCTGTGCAATGGCGCGCGCGCTTTGCTGATCGAGCTGAAGGCCCTCTATTACGGCGGGGCTCGGACGAACAACGGCAAGCTGTTCCTGTCGATCCGGGACGCGGCGCTGCTGCTAGGCGCCGGCAAAAGCTCCGTGGCCGAATGGTACATCGACCTCTACGACCGCGGATTCATCAAGCCGCGTGATCGCGCCACTTTCGACTTCAAGGCGGGCGCGAAGACGGGCAAGGCCACGACCTGGATCTTGACCGAGTTCCCTTACGGCGACCGGCCGGCCACGCGGGACTTCCAACGCTGGGTGCCGACCCCGCAGTCACAGCGAGTGCCAGAAATCATTTCTCGGTCCGTCCTGGAGGACGGTTCGTACCCGACAGCGGACAGTCTGTACCCGACAGCGGACAGTCCACCCGAAACTGTACCTGAGGGCGGACGCTTTGGCCCCGAAACGGCATCGATCGGCCCTTCGGGTGTACCTGAGGGCGGACGCATATAGTTACCAGGGAGAGAGAGGCGAATGATGGATGGCCCCGCTGTTGTCGGCCCACATCGGGACGAAACCACCTTGCCTGCCCGGCTCCGAAAGCCCCGCCTGCGACGCACGGAGGCAGCCGAATATCTCGAGCTGCGCCACGGCATCAGAATCGCGCCGGCGACGTTGGCGAAATGGGCCTGCGTCGGCCGCGGTCCGCCCTACGGGAAGCTCTACGGCTCGCCCTTCTACGAGCCCGCCGCCATCGATGCCTGGGTCGCTGCCGAGCTGGCGCCGGTCGCCCGCGTCAACGTGAAGGACAAGGCGGCTTAGATCATCCATCGGCGGCGATGCTGATTGAGCCCTCGCCGCAGCAATCGCTTGCCCGCCATCGGGCCGCGCCGACACTTGCCGCCAATGTTCGGCAAGTTGCGCGCGCTCTTCGGCAGTGAACGGAAATCGATCGATGCCTGGTCGGCTCTGATCGATGCCGGATCGCGAACGGCCGCCGGGATCATGGTCTCGCCGGATCGCGCGCTGCGGTGTGTGCCGGCCTATGCCGGTGTCCGCGTCATCGCCGAGACGATGGGCACGCTGCCGATCCATCTGTACCAGCGCGCGGCGGACGGCTCGAAAACCCGGGCCACGGATCATCCGCTCTGCAAACTGTTGCACGATCGGCCGAACGGTTGGACCTCGGCGGCTGAATTCGTGATGGGCCTGCAGAAGGATGCCCTGACTCACGGCGCCGGCCTGGCCTTCGCCAATCGCAGCGGCGACCGCATCGTCGAGCTGATCCGTCTGCCGGCGGGATCGACGGCGATCGAGATCGACCGCGACACCCTGGAGCCGGTCTACAAGACCACGCTGAAGAACGGCGGCACACGGACCTATCGCTGGCAGGATGTGCTGCACGTTCCCGCGCTCGACGGCATGGCGCCGATCAAGCAAGCCAGCGAGGCGATCGGCCTCTGCATGGCGATGGAAGAGCATGCGGCCAATCTTTTCAGTCGAGGTGGCAGGCCTTCCGGTGTGCTGAAGAGCGCGAAGAAGCTCGCCGAGGAGACTGCCAAGCGTCTCAAGGCCTCGTGGAACGGCGCGCATGGCGGCAGCAATTCCGGGGGCACCGCGATCCTCGAGGATGGTGTCGAGTTCGAAGCGCTGACTTTCAACAGCGTCGACCTGCAGTTTCAGGAGCTGCGGGCGTTTCAGGTCACCGAGATCGCCAGGGCACTGCGGGTGCCGCCGACGTTGCTGCAGGATTTCGGTCGCGCCACCTGGGGCAACGCCACCGAGATGAGCCAGAACTTCCTGACCTTCACGGTGATGCCGTGGACCAAGCTATGGCAGGGCGCGATCTCTCGGCTGCTCTCGACCGAGGAACAGGCGACGTACTTCCCCGAGTTCCTGGTCGACGACTTGGTCAAGGCAGACATCGCGGCGAGGTTCACGGCGTACGCCCAAGCGGTCCAGTCGCGGATCATCCTGCCGAACGAGATCCGCGCGATGGAAAACCGCGCACCGATCCCGGGCGGTGACGAGTTCCCGGCCGTGACCAGCACTCCCATTGACCCGGCGCAGCAGCAGCGCCCGAAACCGCGAGCGGTGGCATGAGCGAAAAGGCAACTGATTTCGGATACTCGCTCGAGTTCGACGTCAAGGCCGTCACGGCTGAGGGCGAATTCGAAGGCTATGCCTCGGTCTTCAACGTCGAGGATCTCGGCCGCGACATCGTCTTGCCTGGCGCCTTTACGAAGTCGCTGCAGCGCCGGCCGGCCGGCAAGGTGAAGATGCTCCGCGGTCACGATCCCGGCGACCCCATCGGCATCTGGACCGAGCTCGTCGAGGACTCGAAGGGCCTCCGCGCCAAGGGCCGCCTGATCCTGGAAACCGTGCGCGGTCGCGAGACGCACGTCCTGATGAAGGCCGGTGCGCTCGACGGTCTCAGCATCGGCTACCGGTCGCTGAAGGACCGCTTCGATCGCGGCAAGGGCACACGCCTCTTGGAAGAGATCGACCTTCCCGAAATCTCGGTCCTCGCCTTTCCGATGAATCCGCGCGCGACGGTATCGAGGGTCAAGTCAGAACACGCTGCAGAGCACGCGCGGGCGCTCGTGGCCGAAATCAACCGCATCAAGGAGCGAATTCGATGAGCCATATCCGTCGTAAGCGACACCTCGCGCCGTTCGAATACAAGGACGGCGGCGACGATCCCATTGCCGCCATCCGCGCGCTCGGCGTGTCGCTGGAAGAGAAGTTCGGGCTGGTGAATGACGAAGTGAAGAAGCTTCGCGACCAGCTCGATCAGGAGATCGTGAAGCGCAACCGCCCCGGCGCCGAGAACAAGGGCGAGGGCGACGGCCTCGAGGCCAAGGCATTCACCACGTTCCTGCGCAAGGGCGACGCCGCGCTGAGCGCCGACGAGATCAAGTCCCTCCGGGTGTCCAACGACACCACGGGCGGCTATCTCGCGCCGCCGGAATTCTCGGCCGAGGTCGACAAGAACCTCGTCCAGTTCTCGCCGGTGCGCGCCGCGGCCCGTGTCGGCCAGACCAGCGCCGGCTCTGTCATCATCCCGCGGCGCACCGGCAAGCCCACGGCGGGGTGGGTTGGTGAAACCGAGACGCGGCCCGAGACGGGCTCGACCTACGGCCAGGTTGAAATCCCGGTCGACGAGATCGCGGCGTGGGTCGATGTCTCGAAAAAGCTGCTGGAGGACTCGGCCGTCGACATCAACGCCGAGGTCGCATTCGATCTCGCCGAGGAGTTCGGTCGCCTCGAGGGTGCATCGTTCGTCGGCGGCGACGGTGTCAAGAAGCCGCTGGGCTTCATGTCCGATACGAACGTTGCCTACAGCGTGTCGGGCTCGGCTTCGGTCATCGCCGATGCCGACGGCGGCGTCGATGGGCTCATCGATCTGATGTATGCCCTTCATCCATTCTACAGGTCGCGCGGCGTGTGGATGGCCAATGGCAGCACGATCGGCAAGCTGCGCAAGCTCAAGGATGCGGACAAGAATTACATTTGGACCGCATCGATCCGCGACGGCGAGCCGGCCACGCTGCTGGGACGTCCCATCATCGAGGCGCCCGACATGCCGGACATCAGCGGCGGCACCTATCCGCTGGTCTTCGGCGACTTCGCCACGGCCTTCAGGATCTACGACCGCGTCGGCATGTCCTTCCTGGTCGATCCCTACACGCAGGCGACCTCTGGCCTGACCCGGATCCACGCCCGCAAGCGTGTCGGCGGCCGCCTCGTCCGACCCGAGGCCATCCGCAAGCTGAAGATCGGCACGAGCTGATCGACGACAAGGCGACCCGTCCGACAGCGGGTCGCCCCTTCACCTTCACCCTTTCCCGGAGACTTCAATGCGAGACATGGCGAACAACATCACGCCCAAGCCGGTCCTAGCGCCGGCGGTGGGCACCGACGACACCCCACTGGTCGGGGCGATCATCGATCGGCTCGGCTACGATTCCCTCACGTACCTGATCCAGACCGGCACGCTGGCCGATGCCGGTGCCACCTGGACGGCTCTGCTCGAGGAGAGCGACGACAGCGGCATGAGCGGGGCGAATGCCGTGGCTGACGCCGATCTCATCGGGAGCGAGGCCCTGGCGAGCCTGACGCAGGCCAATGACGGCGTCTGCCGCAAGCTCGGCTATGTCGGGAACAAGCGCTACACCCGCCTGACGCTGACGCCCTCAGGCAACGCCGGCAACGCGCCGATCTCGGCAATGGCGGTGCTCGGCATGCCGTACTCGCGCCCGACCGCGAACCCGCCGGCCTAAGCGGCGATGTCCCGCGATCCGATGTTCGAGGTCACGTCGCCCGCTGCGAATGCCGCAGCGCGCCGGCTGACCACGGCCGCCAAGGTGCAGGCGGTGCGGTTCGGTGGCGCCACCACTGACACCGCCCTCATCGAGGCGATGATCGATCGCGTCAGCGCCAGGGCCGCACGGCACTGCAACCTCGCCAAGGATGCCAGCGGTATCGTGCCGACGTTCGGCCGGGAAACCTGCAGGGCGACTTGGCCGGTGCGTGGTGGATCGTGTGACGAGGTGCTGTTCCTGCCCTGGCGCATACCGGTGACATCGATCTCATCGGTGGTCGAGGATGGCGTCACGCTGTCCGCCACGGGCTACAGGCTGAGGGGCGGGGCCATCCTGGAGCGTCTGAGCGATGATGTCCCGGTGCCATGGTCGAGGGCCAAGATCGTGGTGACGTATGTTGCCGGGTGGCAGCTGGAGAGTGCCGATCAGGTTCCTCCGGACCTCGAGGCGGCCGTCATCGATCAGGTCAAGGCGATGTATGAGAGCCGCACCCGGGATCAGACGCTGCTGAGCGAGCAGGTGCCGGACGTCTACAGCGTCACATACGGCGTCGCCGGAGGACACGGCATCAGCGGTGACGGTCTCCTGGCCCATGTCGAGGCGGCCCTGGCCGACTACCGGGCTCCTACGATCCTGTGAGCGATCCATTCTATCGGTCGCGCGAGTGGAGGCGGCTGCGGGCCGCGACGTTGGCGCGCGACCCGATGTGCGTTACCCGGGGCTGCGGCCAGCCCTCCAGCCATGCCGATCATGTCGTGCCCCGGAGCGAAGGCGGCGCCGACAGCCTCGATAACCTACGTGGCCTCTGCGGGCCCTGCCATAACCGCAGGAGTGCCAGCGGCAACGCCGCACCCCGGGCAGTGGGCTGCCTGCCTGACGGCACGCCACGCGATCCCGGGCACCCCTGGCTGGCATGGGACGGCGGGGCGACCCCCGGCCCTAAACTTTCGGCAGGGGACCGCGACCGCGGGGGTCCTCGTTCGCGCACTAAGTTTCCGAGGCAGTAATGGGCCTCCGGGGACCGGGCGCCAAGGCGCTGCGGCGGAAGCCCGGCGACCCGCCGGCGGCCCCTCAGGAGCCGCAAAAACACCCCTGGGACGAGCCCGGCCTGTCCCGGGCCGAACGGGTGATCCGGTTCGTCGAATCGCTCCCGGTGACCAGCGGCGCCCTGGCTGGCACGCGATTCCGCCTGCGGCCATTCCAGCGGAAGATCATCGGTCGCATCTACAAGACCACCCGGGCGGGTCGCCGGCAGGTCCGGACGGCGGTGCTCAGCCTGGCTCGGAAGAACGGCAAGACCGATATCGCCGCCCGCCTGGCGCTCTGTCACATCGCCGGGCCTGAAGCAGAGGCCCGCGGCGAGGTCTACAGCGCGGCCAACGACCGGTTTCAGGCCGGCCGAACCTTCTCTGAAATCTGCGCGATCATTACCCGCACGCCCTGGCTGGCGGACCGAGTATCGATCCGGCGGCATTCCAAGGAGCTGGAGGACCTCGAGGAGGCCGGTGGGACCGGCACGATCTATGCCGCGCTGTCGGCCGACGTCGGGACCAAGCACGGCCTGTCGCCCAGCTTCGTGGTCTACGACGAGTACGGCCAGGCCTCGACCAGCGACCTCTACGACGTGCTCGACACCGCCATGGGTGCCCGTGCCGAGCCCCTGATGATGGTTATCTCGACGCAGGCGGCGCGCGACGAGGCCCCGCTGTCGCAGCTGATCGACTACGGTCTCAGGGGCCAGCGCGGTGAGGTCGACGATCCCAGCTTTTACCTGGCCCTGTTCACGGCACCACCTGAGGCCGACCCGTGGGTGCGGGAGACCTGGAAGCTGGCCAATCCCGCCCTGGGTGATTTCCGGTCGCTGGAGGACGTCCAGCGCATGGCGCTGCAGGCACAGAGGATGCCGAGCAAGGCGGCGGCCTTCCGAAACCTGATCCTGAACCAGCGCGTCGACACCACCGCTCAATTCCTGTCGGCCGCGGTGTGGAAGCCCTGCGGTGGCGCCGTCGAGGTCGAGCACCTGAAGGGGCGACAGTGCTTCGCTGGCCTCGACCTCTCCCAGAGCCGCGATCTCACCGCGCTGGTGCTGACCTTCGAAGATGACGACGGGTCTTTCGACGTGCTGCCATTCTTCTGGCTTCCGGCCGACGATCTCCGCGAGCGCGAGGACACCGATCGCGTGCCCTATGTCCGCTGGGCTGAGGAAGGCTACCTGCTGACCAGCCCCGGCCGGACGATCGATCCTCATGCGGTCGCCCTGAAGATCGCCGAGCTGCACGGCCAGTACAACATCGAGGCGCTGGCATACGATCGCTGGCGCATCGAGGATCTGCGGCGCGAGCTCGACGCCATCGGCTGCGATGTGGTGCTGGTGCCGCACGGCCAGGGCTTCAAGGACATGTCGCCATCGATCGACGTCCTGGAGCGGCTGATATTCGAGGCCAGGATCCGGCACGGCAGCCATCCAGTGCTCACGATGTGCGCGTCGAATGCGAAGACGGCCAGCGACCCCGCCGGAAACCGGAAGCTCGACAAACAGAAATCGACGGGCCGAATCGATGGCCTGGTCGCGATGACCATGGCGATCGGCAAGGCGGCATCGGGTGCCAGCCTGCGGTCGGTCTATGAGGGCGACGACCGGCCGGACGGGCTCTTGGTGATCTGATCGGGCCCGGCGGTCCATCGTTGGCGAACACGGGGAAACGGCGGCAAAGCTGAATGCCCTCGCGCGGCTGTCATGTCGTGCAGCGGGCCCGTCGATAGCGACAATGTGGTGATCCACCACAAGGGCGCGCCGCATGGCTGAAGGCAGCACCACCAAAGTCATTCGAATCGTTATCGATGCCCGTGGCGCCAGGTCCGGCGGCGACGAAGCCACCCGCGCCCTTGCCGCCGTCGAGCGAAGCACGAACTCGATGGGCTCGGCGATGGATCGGCTAGAGCGCGCCTTGGGTGGAATCGGCGGCGCCCTTCGCGCGCTGTCTGCGGGGATGGTGGGCCTCGAATTCCTGAGAGCGGCCGACAGTGTGACGCGCTTCGGCAACAGCCTCCGCGTCGCCGGCATCCAGGGTGAGGCCCTTGCTGGTGTCCAGCAGCGGCTCTTCGACATGGCGGCTCGAAACGGCGTCGAAGTCGAAGCGCTGGGCCAGATGTACGGCCGCGTCGCGATGACGAGTCGCGAGCTGGGAGCGTCGCAGGCAGACATGCTCAAGTTCGTGGGCGGCGTCACCGACGCGCTCAAGGTGCAGGGCGGCTCGGCGGAACAAGCCTCAGGCGCGCTCCTGCAGCTATCACAGGCCATGGGGGCCGGTGTCGTCAGGGCCGAAGAATTCAATTCGATCCTCGAGGGCGCGCTACCGATCGCCCAGGCCGCGGCGCGCGGGATCGACGGCATGGGCGGCTCGGTCGCCAAGCTCCGCGCCGAGATCGTCGCCGGCAACGTGACCTCGCGTGCATTCTTCGACGGCCTCTTGAAGGGCTTCGACCAGACGAAGGTGCAGGCTGACAGCGCCACCCGGACGATGGGCAGCGCACTCGCCGGCGTGAAGACGCGATGGACCGAACTCAGCGGCGCCATGGATCAGATGTCGAACGCGAGTCCGACGATCATCGGTGTGCTGGATGCCATTGCGGGATCGCTGGGCAAGATCACCGCGGCGGCGCGCGAGAGCCGCGGCTCGCTGCTGTCGTTCATGGGTAGCGTCATCAGTCCTGATTTCGGGCCGCAAAAGCAGGCGCTGGAACTGCAGATCCTGCAGAAAGAGGCCAAGGAGTCCCGCGACAGGCTCGACAAGATCACCGGAACCGGGTTGCTCGCCAATGCCTCGCGCAATCGCGAACAGACCTTCCTCGATGCTAGGCTCGGCCGCATTTCGGAGATCGAGCGAGCTATCCAAGTCACCAATGTTGGCGGCAAGTCGTTGCCGGCGTTGGCGGACGATCCCGACAACATCGGTCTCGTCATCAAGCGGCCGCCGGCGTCGCCTCTGAAACCGAAGGGGGACGGCGGCGACGGCAACCGCCTGGCTGAGGCCCTGCAAGATGCGCAGCGCGAACTTGATCAGGCCCGCGCCTTCGCCGAGGTCGCAAATCAGGGCGCCGACGCCATCGCGAAAATGGAGGTCCACTTCAAGGCCTTGAAGACCTCGCAGGATGTCTTCTCGAAAACGGCCAACGACAATTCGGGCGCGGCGAAGGCGCTCGCCGATTCGCTGGAGAAGGCCGGCCTCGAAACGCTCAAGCTCAAGAACCTCGGCGATTTTCGAGGCGGCACCGCTTCGCTGCGGGATCAGAACGAATTGCTCGAGGCGGAGCTGCGCCTTGCCAACGCGCTGCCGGAGGTGCGGGCGAAGGAACTGGCCGTCCTAAAGACGATGCAGGAGGTCCGGGAGAAGGGCCTCGCTGACAACAAGCAAGACATCGCCGATCGCATCGCCGTGGTGGAGACCAATGAGCGGCTGAAGCTGCAAGGCGAGGAGCTGAAGCGCTCGAATGAACTGTGGACGGCGCCATTGAAGAGCGCGCTGGAGAACATCCAGAGCAGCACCGCCGACTGGATCGACAAGATGCTCGAAGGGCTGCAGCAGGGCAAAGCGGCCGTCATCGATTTCGGGCAGATCGGCATCAGCATCGTGCGCCGCATGGTGTCGGAATTTGCCTCGCTGGCGATCATGCGGCCGATGATGGGGTCCCTGGTCGGCGGCCTGGCATCGATCGGGCTAGTGAGCCCGGCGACGGCGTCGAGCCTCGGCTATGGCCAGAGCATCAGCGGGCCCGCTGTGGCTGGCGGTGGCGGCGGGCTGGGCAGCCTGTTCGGCGGCGGCAGCAGCTTCTTCAGCCAGCCCATCGCGTCGCTTTTCCCGTCTTCTACGCCATCGGGCGGGTTCGCCAGCGTGGGTGACCTGCTCGCCAGCGGGCAGACCGGCGCCAGCGCGTCGGCCTCGGGCATCGGCGGCCTGGGTGGCATCAGTATCGGGCAGGGGCTGGGAGCGCTCGCCGGCGCCGGCATGGGCATCTACAACCTGGCCACGGCGAACGGGAACACCGGCAAGACCATCGGCGGCATAGGCAGCATCATCGGCGCCGGCGTGTCGTTGATCCCCGGCATCGGCCAGATCGCCGGCCCGATCATCAGCATCCTGTCGAGCATCGTGCCCAGCCTGTTCGGCGAGGGCGATACCCGCACCCACAGCTCGACGAATGCGAACCTGCGCTACGGCAGCGGCGGCTGGTACACGACCGGCGGCGCCTACGGCTCCGGCGCCAACTCCGGCCAATCGGAAAGCGCGCTGCGCGGCACCACGGCGGGCATCGATTCGGTGTTCGATCTTATGGGCGGCGTGAAGGATGCCTCGAAGGTCTGGGGCCTGAACCTCTCCAGCTGGACCGCCCAGGGCAAGGACTGGAGCTATACCTCGAACGCCACGCACCTCGTCGATCCCAACGGCAACCGCGAAGCCTGGCGGATGAACATGTCCGACATGCTCGATACGGGCAGCGCGCAGGTCGCGATCCGGTCGATCCTGTCCGGTGCCGTCGGCGAGATCACGGACACCATGAAGGGCGCGCTGGAGCACATGCGCGCGGCTTCGATGGGCATCAAGGAGACCGCGGAGAGCATCGTCTTCGTCGACGAGGTCTATGAGCGTCTCGGCAAGGGCGCGCTCACGGTCCGGGCGCAGTTCCGCGAGCTGGAGAAGCAGTTCGGCGACATGACCGACACCGCGAAGAAGCTCGGTCTCTCACTGGAACCCGTCATCGCGGAGCAGAAGAAGCAAACGGAACGGCTCGGCCAGGACTACATCGACAATCTCATCAATCCCATCGCGGCTCAGCTGCGTGCCTGGGAGGACGAGAAGCAGTCGATCCTCGCGAACACCGCCTACATCGCCGAGCACACCGACGTCGTCGTCGACATGGCGCGGGTCAATGAGGCGCTGCTCCGCAAGGAAGCCGCGCTGAAGAACGAACTCTATGGCGGCGCGGTCTCTCAGCTCGAGGATGCCATCGCGCGCCTGATGCCAGGCGGCAATCTCTCGAACCTCGACCCATCCGGCACCTTTGCCGGCTTGAAGGCTTCCTACCAATCGACCTACGCACAGGCCGCTGCGGGCGATGCCGCCGCAATCGGCCGGTTCGGCGCCGAGAGTACGGCCTATGCCGAGTATGCCCGCAGCTACTTCGCCGGTTCTGCGGAATACGAGGCGATCCGCCAGCAGATCGTCGAGGCGCTGCGGACGGTGCAGGTTGAGGTCACAGGCGGTGCGGCCAACGGGAGCGGTGGCACGAACATGGCCGCTGAAATGCAGCAGCTCAAGCAGCTGGTGCAGACCGTCGTGGCGAACGATCAAGCCAAGTCGCAGGAGTCAGCCGAGCTGCTGGCCGTCATGACCCGCATGACGAACCTGCTGAGCCGATACGTCACCAACGGCGTGAGGGGCTGACATGCGGGCCGCAAACGACAACGATCTCGCCCTTCCCGATCTCAGCGAGAGGCTACGCGATCTCGCGATGGCGGCCGCTGACCGGCTGTCCGCTATCAGTGAGTACGGCGATGCGGCATTCGATGCGGTGTTTCGGCGTGAGCGTCAGGAATTCCGGAATGTCGTGCGGGGGGTCGAGATCGTCGCGATGCAGATGGACGTCGCGATGATGCAGCGCTTCAACGCTCTTCAGAACGAGAAACTGCAGGCGCTCCGAGCCCAAGCCATCGCTCTCGGGATCGATCCCGATAACGAAGCGACCTGGCCATGAGCATCGTCGCCGCGGTCTCCCGCATCATCGATCAGCACGGCGAGACGATGACGTTGCAACGCGCCGGACACACCGATCTCGCCGTGAAGGGCAAGCGCGTCGCTGGCGGTTCGACCGAGCCCATAGGGGGCACGGCGAGGCAGCAGGAATTCGACGTGAAGCTGTCGCTGACCCAGCTGCTCGCATCGGCCTGGGCGAGCAAGGCCCCCAGCGCGAGCACCGATAGCATCGTGATCGATGGTCGTGTCCGCGCGATCCTCGACGTTCGGCCGCTGCGGCACGGCGCCGACGTCGCGGCCTATGTGCTGACCGTGGCGGGCTGATGGCCCGTGCGAAGCGCAAGAAGAAGGAGCGGGCCCGGCGGCTCCATCAGGAGCCGATCGTTAGAGCGATCGCCCGGATCCTCGACGCTGGCACACCCACGAAGTTCCGCTGGGAAAGCGCCTGTCGTCACGGCTTGCGAGGCGCCTATTGCATGAAGGGCTGGAAGTGGAAGGAAGCCGACGAGCAGGCCGCTAAGATCATCACATTAGCGCTTCACCGCATCGGCTCCGGCATCCGGCCTACATGGCGCGTGGCCCAGCTCGATCCGAGAGAGCACGAATATCACAGCTGCAAAGGATGCGGCGGTTACATGGGGCCAAGCCCGGTTCCGTATTGCAGCAGGGAGTGCGGCCACCGGCTTTGGAGCCGCAACTATCTATCGAGGCTCGATGATGCTAACCGAGCACGCGCGATGAGGGTGGCCCTCACTGGTGGTGCCGAGCTACCCCGGCCGCCCGAAGAGCGTCTCTGCCGCAGGTGCCGTAAGCCTTTCCCGCTTTCACCTCACCATCGGCGACAGCTGTTCTGTTCGCATGCCTGCAGCCAGCACGCTGCGCTGGGTCGCCTTGAGATGCGCGACTGCATCGTCTGCGCCGAACCGTTTAAGCCCAGCGCTAACAACCAGATGGCGTGCAACCTGCGATGCCAGCGGGCCGCGCGCATGCGGAGTCAGCGGAGGCCGTCTCGCGAGCGGGCCAAGTGTCTGCACTGCCATGAGTTCTTTGACCTGGCGACGACCGGCATTCCGGCCGCGTATTGCGGCAATCTCTGCAGGGGCAGGGCAAAGCGAGCGAGGCTGCGAGCCGAGGCCGCGCAGAAGTCTTGGGACGAATCGCAAATGGCGAAGATCGCGGAGGCGGCTTGATGCCGGTCATCATCGAAGGCTTGAAGGGCGGCCCGCCGATCGGCCAGACCATCGATCAGTGGATCAAGGAAGCCACGATCGAGGCCGCCGAGCGGGCACTTATCGAAGAGGTCGGCCAGGGCTTCGACGACCATCCCGTCGTGATTACCGACGGCGTCATGGGCCGCGACTATCGATCGGTGAAGCCTTTCGGCGGGATCGAGTTCGTGGCCAGGACCACGATGGTCGACGCCGTGCTCTGGACGCTGGACGAGCTCAGGAAGCGGTCGCCGGTGCTCACCGGTCGCTACGTCCAGTCGCACATCGTGATGCTCAACGGCGCCTCGATAGAGCGGGATCTTCGCCAGACCCTGATGAGAGTGAAGCCTGGCGACAGGGTGCAGCTGGTCAATACCCAGCCCTACGCGCGCAAGATCGAAGGCGCGACGGCCAGCAGGCGCACCGGCCGGGAAAGGCGGCGCGGATCGAGCCGCCAGGCCAGGGGTGGCGTCTATCGTGTCGTGCAGCGTGCGGTGCTGCAGCGGTTCGGCCGGCAGCTCTTCTGTGACTTCGCCTATGTCCGGCTCGACACCGGCGTCCGTGTCTGGGGCTGGCAGGGCGGCAAGGGCGGCCGGCGGGTGCGGCGCGATCAGGTCTATCCCGCGATCCGCATGATGATGAAATCCAACGACAGGGGCTGACGATGGCTGGTGATCCTCTTCGCGATGCCTTTCGGACCGAGCTCGACACCGTCATTGCGGCGGCTTCGCCGGCGATCCTGTGGGCGCGCAAGGACCTGCTCAACACCACCGATCAGCCGGCGCCGCCACCGGCCGGGGCCAGCGCCGCGGCGTCGGGATGGTTTGAGATCGAATTCCCCGGAGGGACCGAACAACAGGTCACGTTCGGCGCCCCTGGCGCGAACCTTCACCGCGAACAGGGGCAGGTGACGATTCGGGCCGTCACCCGGCTACGTGCTGGGAAGACGATCCGCGACCTGGCTGAGACTTACATGGCTCAGGTGCGCACCGGCTTCAGGATGCGACGCTTCACGGCCGGCGGCCTCGATATTCAGGTGACGTCGACCGGGGCGATGGGTGGCGGCGAGGACGAGGCCGGCCAGTGGGCTGAAAGCCTCGCCCTCGCGTACAGCGTCTATAACCGGGGCTGAGGCGGCGGTGCCTTGATGGCGGCCAGCATCGCCCTGGCGCACGCCGCGTAGGTCTGGCGCTTGATGTCCATGCCGCAGTCGAGAAGCTGGCGGTAGTCGACGCCGGGCATGATGTCCCGGCAATTCCAGACCATCCCGCACGCCTTGCTGATCGGGATCTCGACGGGCTCGTAATTGACCTCGTGCTCGCAGGTCGGTTCGGGCTCGCCGGTGTTCCAGGCCATGTAGGCTTCAACAGCGTTGAGGAAGGTCTGCCGGACGTGGCCGGGTGCGTGTGTCATTGCGATCTCCAGTCGTTGAAAGGAGACCTTGGCGCGCTCCCCGATCACGCTCGAGCCGCCAGAAGGTCATTGGCCATACGGCCCCATGCCTCGCGTTACCGCGCCTGTGACGGGGTAAGCCGCCACACCTCAGAAACTCAGATCGGGTCGTTCCTGAGGAATTGGCGCGGACGATACACCGGGCAGCGCACGCGCGCCAGTGGAGCGACGCTACACGAACTGTAGCCTGTCACAGGCCCTGTCGCTGACCCTGTGACAGGCGGCGGATTTCCGGACGCGCGCCAGCGGCCACCCTGGCGGGGTGGTGCATGGTGCGGAAATTTCGTGTAGCGTGTCCGTGGGTGTCAGAACCCGGACCAGTGTGGCAGGCCGACCGTTTGGCGACGGTTGCCGAGCCCCGCGGCGTACGCGCCTTGGCGGGCACGTTCGTCGCATTTTAGAGGCGCCTTGGCGGGCGCGCTCCACTCCGACCTTATGGCCGGGGGCGGCGTGCCATGTCCAGCGGGAAACCGTAAAAGCGCGTCGACCAGTCTCACTGGCTGGTTCTGACCCCCCGGCTGCCGGTCTGCCACCGGCACGGCTGTCAGAAGCCGAAAACCAGTGAGCAACATCATGACCACCAAGACGACAATGTCACCACCGCCCGCAATCCGCCGGGAGGTACTGGCTGCCTTTGCCGGCGCCCTGTGCATTCCGACGATCGCCACCGTCCCGAGCCGGATACCAGCGCCCGACCCGCTCGACGTCATCCGCCGACAGGCCGACCTGCTCGCCGCGATGATGGCAGAGGCCCGCGGCGGAAAGTGGCAGGTGCTCATCGTCGAGATGGTCGACGTCGGCGGTGCATCATGAGTGCCCGCCGTCTCCCGACCGAGATCGACGCCGCAGACGCGTTGCTGGCCCAGGCGCTGGCGAGCGGTCACTACGTCAAGACACCGGCCGACGAACAGTGCCCCGCTGGTGTCTGGATGCTCGTCCCCCTCGATCGGCGACTCGTCCGGATCCTAGAGATGGCCGACCAAGCGCGCGCCGACCTGGAGGATGACGAGCGCGAGCCCGATCTCGACGACGAGCCTTCGCTGGGGTCGTCTGATCGCTGCCGCTCTCAGGAGGATTGGTCGGAGGGCATAAGCGGGCGCGTCGTCGTCGACGAGGAGCGAGACGAGGCGGCCTTCGTCCACCCTGTGCTGGGCTGCTTCCAGCCGCTCTAGTTTGCTGCGGCCGGGGCGGCGGTGCTGCCCCGGCTGTTGGCACCGGAATTGGCACCGGACTGCAGAATACAGGCCAATATTCAACGATACCAACGGTGGTCGCGGCTGCCGGAAAGCCCTACAAAACAATACCTTTCAGCACCATCCGAGACAGCCCATGACGACGAACCGGCGTCCCTATGTCCTCTGCCACATGGTCTGCAGCGTCGACGGTCGGATCTGGGGCAGCCGTTGGCGGCCGAAGGTGAATGTCGTGCCCAACCTGTTCGAGCGGCTGCACGACCAGATGGGCGGTGGCTCGTGGCTTTGCGGGCGGGTGACGGCGCAGGAATTCGCCAAGGGGACTGAGCCGCACTACCCACCGACCGACCAGGTGTTCCCCCGCGAGAACTGGTTCGCGCAGCGCGAGGCCAGGGCGTGGGGGATCTTCCTCGATGGGCATGGCAAGGCGGTGTGGGCGCGGCGGGACATCGGCGGCGATCCGATCCTCGTGATCCTGACCGAGGCGGTATCGGACCGGCACCTCGCAGGCCTGCGCGCCGACGGCGTCTCCTACATCTTCGCCGGCAAGACCGAAATCGATCTGGCAGCAGCGCTTGAGACGCTGAACCGCGAACTCGGCATCGAGCGGATCATGCTGGAGGGCGGAGGCGGGGCGAACGGCGCGTTGCTGCGCGCCGGGCTGATCGACGAGTTGAGCCTCGTGATCTGCCCCGTGATCGACGGCAGCACTGGCGGGCCCATCGTGTTCAACTCGGGTGACGTGGATCTCGGACCGGCGCCGATCGAGAGCATGACGCTGGTTAGCCACGACGTGCTCGAGGGCGGCACGATGTGGCTGCGCTACAAGCTGCGTTCGACCGCGGCCGGATGATCAGTCCGCGGCCTTCCGGTCGAGGAACTCGAGCGTGCCGTCGCTGCGCTCGCCCTTGAGATAGCGGAAGGTGCCGGCGCCGGTGGCGAGCAGCTCGTTCGCCTGGTTGTAGATCTCGGTTTCGGCGGCAAAGGTGCTCTGGCTGGTGGAAGGGCGCCAGGCGCCCAGGATCGTGAGCACGTCGCCTTCGCGGCCGGCCTTGATGAACTGGGTGGTGAAGGCGAGCGTCACCGAGAGCCGCCGCGCTGTCGCCGTCTCGTTGAAGGTGCAGGCGAAGCCGCTGGCCGAATCGAGCAGCGTCATCAGCACGCCGCCGTGCAGCAGGCCGTTGGCGTTGCACAGTTCCGGCCGCACCTCGAGGCGCATCTCGACGAAGCCGGGACGCCACGCCACGACCTGATGGCCAATCACGCCATTGAAGCCGCGGAACACATAAGGAGCGACCGGCCGCGCGTCGGCCGGTCGTTGGATTGCCATGTCTCAAATGCCTCGGAAAGAGGGGTGCGCCTAGCGGCGCGCCATCGCCGACATCGGCGGCCGATGCCCGTTGGTCATCATCGGGCGCATCGCTGCGCCGTTCGAGGTCGTGAGGGCCGGCTGGGCCGCCATGCCGGTGCGAATGTCGCGCGCGACCTTGACCAGACGCGGGCCCCAGTCGGCTTCGAGGCGGTCGCGGCTGATCTGGTAGATCGGCGCCGAGGCGTTGACGGCATAGGCCGCGGTGCCGTCGGAGTTGCGCAGCGGGGCGCCGACGCCGCAGAGTTCGGGCAGCCACTCGCCCCAGGTGACGCAGAAGCCGCGGTCGGTCAGTTCCTTGAACGAGCGCTCTAGGCCGGCCTTGACCTTGGTCCAGTCGTCGCGCCAGCGGCGGCGGATGGCATCGATCTGCTTGTTGCGATCGACGTCGGGCAGGGTGAACAGGTAGGCGCGGCCCATTGCCGTGCTGGCCATCGGCACGCGCGTGCCGACATCGTGGGTGATCGCGACGACCGACGGGCCGCGGCAGGCTTCGAGGTAGATCATCGAGTGACGGTCGCGGCCGCCCAGCGCGGTCGAGGCGTTGAGGGCGTGCGCGAGCTGCTCCAGCGGCTGACGCGAGGCGCGGCGCACGTCCATGCTCGAGATGGCCGCATAGCCCAGCGCCAGAACCGAGGCGCCGAGTTCGTACTTCCGGAAGCGGCGGATGTAGTTGAGGTAGCCCAGCTCGGTCAGCGTGTGGGTGAGGCGGGCGACGGTCGGCTTCGGCAGACCGGTGCGGTGGGCGATCTCCTGGTTGCCCAGCATGCCTTCGCCGGCATGGAAGGCGCGGAGGATGTCGAGGCCGCGCGCCAGCGCGGTGACGAACTGGCGGTCCTTGCTGTTGGATCCCTCGGCGAGGCCGTTTTCGATCGAGCTCTGGAAGGCTGCGGTCCGCGTGACGAGATGGCTTACATTGCCCATGCGCTTACTCCTGGTGAATGGCCGTTTATTTCTTTGCGGGGCGGAACCTGCCATCGGCTCACGGCGACCGCAATGCGATGGGCGAGGTTTTGGCCTGCGAACATGCAAAGCGGCCATGTCACAGATGCGTGATTCGATTATCGAGAGTTGCAGAGACGCAATTTTGCTCTCTGTTTTGGGAATTTTCGGCCTATTTACGTGACGCGGGCGGCATATTTCGACATGTTCGCCGCCTCCCGCTACGATCCACGCCGACCCCTTGAGAGGCAAGAATTGGCAAAAGAACCCACCCTGCCGAAGGACATCACCGCCCTGTCTTTCGAAGACGCGCTGAAGGAGCTGGAGGGCATCGTCCAGCAGCTGGAGCGCGGCCAGGTGAAGCTCGACGAGGCGATTTCGGCCTACGAGCGTGGCGCCCTTTTGAAGCGCCACTGCGAGCAACGGCTGGCCGAGGCCAAGATGAAGGTGGAAAAGATCGTATTCTCCGCCGACGGCTCGGTCGGCACGCAACCCGCCGACCTCGGCTGATTTTCTCCCCATGCCGTTGTCGTCGCACACCCGGTTTGGCGCTGCGCTTTCGTTTGCCGCCGAATCGGTCGAACGCACCATGGATCGCCTGCTGCCGAGCGGCGCCTCGGGCGAGGCGCGCGTCTTCGAGGCGATGCGCTATTCCAGCCTGGGCGGCGGCAAGCGGCTGCGGGCCTTCTTCGTGCTGGCGGGTGCCACCCTGTTCAAGGTCGGGGCGCTGTCTGCCCTGCGCACCGCCAGTGCCATCGAGTTCGTGCACGCCTATTCGCTGATCCACGACGACCTGCCGGCAATGGACGACGACGATCTGCGGCGCGGCAAACCTTCCTGCCATCGACAGTTCGACGAGGCGACGGCCATCCTGGCCGGCGATGCACTGCAGGCGCTGGCCTTCGAGGTGCTCGCGCACGAGGACACGCATGGCGACCCGGCGGTGCGCGTGGCGCTGGTCGCGGAGCTGGCAAAGGCTGCCGGGGCACGGGGAATGGTCGGCGGCCAGATGCTCGACCTGCTGGCCGAGGAGGAGGGCTCCGACCAGTCGATCGGCGCCATCACCCACCTGCAACGATTGAAGACAGGCGCGTTGATCTCGTTCTCGTGCACCGCCGGCGCCATCCTCGGGAAGGCCAGCGACCCCGCTCGGTCGGCGCTTTCGATGTATGCTCACGATCTTGGCCTCGCCTTCCAGATCGTCGACGACCTGCTCGATATCGAGGGTGACGCGACCGAACTCGGCAAGGCGACGGGCAAGGACGAGGCGGCTGGCAAGGCGACGTTCGTCTCCATCCTGGGCGTCGAGCGCGCGCGGGCGCAGGCGGAGATGCTGGCGCGACAGGCAGCCGCGCATCTCGAACCGTTCGGCGAAGCGGCTGATCTGCTACGGCAAGCTACAGAATTCGTCGTGGCGCGTCGCACTTGAAGTTGGGGCACGGTCGGCCGTGCAGGAGTATGATAGTTCAATGACCGGCCAGAGTACGACGCCGCTCCTCGATACCGTCGACGTTCCCGCCGACATCCGCCGCCTGCGCGCCGAACAGCTGCGCCAGCTGGCCGATGAACTGCGCCAGGAGACGATTTCGGCTGTCTCGGTCACTGGCGGCCATCTCGGCGCCGGGTTGGGCGTCGTCGAGCTGACCGTGGCGCTGCACTACGTCTTCGACACGCCCAGGGACCGGCTGATCTGGGACGTCGGCCACCAGGCCTATCCGCACAAGATCGTCACCGGACGCCGCAGCCGCATCCGAACCCTGCGCCAGGAAGGTGGTCTTTCGGGTTTCACGCGTCGTGCCGAGAGCGAGTACGACCCGTTCGGCGCAGCCCATTCCTCAACCTCGATCTCGGCCGGCCTTGGCATGGCCGTCGCGCGCGATCTCGCGGGCGGCAACAACAACGTGATTGCCGTGATCGGCGACGGCGCGCTCAGCGCCGGCATGGCTTACGAGGCGATGAACAATGCGGGCGCGCTGCGCTCGCGGCTGATCGTGGTGCTGAACGACAACGACATGTCGATCGCGCCGCCGGTCGGCGCGGTGTCGGGCCATCTCTCGCGCCTCCTGTCGGGCCGGCCCTATGTCACCTTGCGCAACCTCGGCCGCACCTTCGCCGAGAACCTGCCCAAGCCGCTGGAACTCGCCGCCAAGCGCGCCGAGGAATTCGCCCGTGGCTTCGTGGCCGGCGGCACGCTGTTCGACGAGCTGGGCTTTTACTATGTGGGGCCGGTCGACGGTCACAATCTCGACCACCTGCTGCCGGTGCTGAAGAACGCCCGCGACAGCCAGCTCGACAAGCCGATCCTGGTCCATGTCGTCACCAAGAAGGGCAAGGGCTACGCGCCGGCCGAGGCAAGTGCGGACAAGTACCATGGCGTCGTGAAGTTCGACGTCGTGACCGGCAAGCAGTCCAAGCCGATCGCCAACGCACCGCAATACACCGCGGTATTCGCCAAGGCGCTGATGGCCGAGGCCGAGGCGGACAAGAAGATCGTGGCGATCACCGCGGCGATGCCGTCGGGCACCGGCCTCGACAAGTTCGCAGAGCGTTTCCCCGAGCGCACCTTCGACGTGGCGATCGCCGAGCAACATGGCGTCACCTTCGCCGCCGGCCTGGCGACCGAGGGCTTCAAGCCGTTCACCGCGATCTACTCGACCTTCCTGCAGCGCGCCTACGACCAGGTCGTGCACGATGTCGCCCTCCAGAAGCTGCCGGTGCGCTTTGCCATCGATCGGGCGGGACTGGTCGGCGCCGACGGCGCCACCCATGCGGGCTCCTTCGACGTGGCCTATCTCGGCAACCTGCCGGAATTCGTCGTCATGGCGGCGAGCGACGAACTCGAGCTGATGCACATGGTGGCGACGGCGGCACAGATCGACGACCGGCCGTCGGCCTTCCGCTATCCGCGCGGCGAGGGCGTCGGTGTCGAGCTTCCGGCGAAGGGCACGCCGCTGGAGATCGGCAAGGGCCGCATCGTGCGCGAGGGCACTAAGATCGCGATCCTGAATTTCGGCGCACGCCTGCAGGAGTGCCTGGTGGCGGCGGAGGATCTCGGCGCCAAGGGGCTCAGCACCACGGTTGCCGACGCGCGCTTCGCCAAGCCGCTCGACACCGACCTGATCCGCCGCCTGGCGCGCGAGCACGAGGTGCTGATCACGATCGAGGAGGGTTCTGTCGGCGGCTTCGCGAGCTTCGTGCTGCAGTATCTCGCGACGTCGGGCCTGCTCGATGCCGGCCTCAAGGTCCGGCCGCTGGTCCTGCCCGACCGCTTCCTCGATCACGCTTCGCCGGCCCGTCAGTATGAATGGGCCGGCCTCAACGCGCCGCAGATCGTGGCGACAGCGCTGGCGGCCCTCGGCCAGCAGTCGGAGCGCGCGCGCGGCTAGCCGCGCGGCTAGCCGCGCGGGTCGATCGGCGTGAGGCGTGGAGCGTGTGCTTCGACGATCTCCGCCGCGTCGAGGCAGAGATCCTCGCGGAAGCGGGCGGCGATCACCTGAACGCCCACCGGCGTGCCATCGGCAAGGCCCGTGGGCACCGAAACCGAAGGATAGCCCAGCACCGGCGTCGCGAGCAGGCAATGCTGCGCCGCCATCATGGCGTCGACCACCGGCTGGTCCTGGAGGTCGAGTCCGTCGGGGAAGGGCAGGACGTGCGATACGGGCACAACGGACACCGCATATTCCGCAAAGAACAGCGACCACGCGCGCATCAGCGCAAGGCGAAGGCCAAAGGCGTCGAGCAAGCCGCCTGCATCGACCTCCGGCACGTAGGCGAGATGCCCCTCGACGTTGCGCCGGGCCGCCGCATCGCCCAACGCCTGCACGGTGGCGACGAAGCCGCGCCGCTCGTCATTGACCACCATCCGATGCCATAGCTCGGCCGCCTCGCCAAGCCGAGGCGGGGCGACCCGCTCAACCACATAGCCTGCCGCTTCCAGTGCACGGCCGGCTTCTTCGACGGCGGCGCGAACCTCGGGCGCCACATCGTCGAAAGGGGCGGGCGCGATGGCCGCGCGCAGCGGCCGCGGCGGCGCAGGACCCGCGAGCGGCGCCGGCACCCAGTTGGGATCGCGCGCGTCGCCCATCGCCATGGCGGCGAAGGCGAGTCGAACGTCCGCGACGGAGCGCGCGAGCGGCCCCTGCACGGACATCAGCTGTGCCGTGATCGGCCGCTCGGCGGTGGCGGACGGGTTGAAGGCCGGCACGCGCCCCGGCGTTGGGCGCAGTCCCGCCACGCCGCAGGCATAGGCGGGATAACGGATCGACCCGCCATAGTCATTGCCATGGGCGATCGGGCCCATGCCAGCCGCCAGCGCGGCCGCCGCGCCGCCACTCGATCCGCCGGGCGTCAGGCCCTTGCCCCACGGGTTGTGTGTCGGCCCGTGCAGCTCGTTGTCGGTGAACCAGCGGTGCGAGAAGGCCGGCGTGTTGGTGCGGCCGACGATCACCGCGCCGGCCTTGCGCAGGTTGGCCACGACCGGGCTGTCCTCGGTCGCCACCAGGTCGCGAAAGGCCACGACACCGTTGGTGGTGGCGCGGCCCTTCGTGTCGACGTTGACCTTGACCGTCACCGGCACACCGTGCAGCGGGCCCAAGGCGGCGCCGCGGTGGCGCGCGACGTCGGCTTCGCGTGCGGCCTGCACCGCCTCGTCGGCCATCACGTCGACGACGGCGTTGATCTGCGGATTGACGGCCTCGATGCGACCCAGAACGGATCGGGTCGCGTCCTCGCTCGAAACCGCGCCCCGTGCGATAGCCTGCGCCAGGTCGACCGCCGACCAGCGCCAGAGTTCGTCCGTCATGTCCGCACCCTCCGGCTACTGGTTCCTCAGTCCTTGGGCTGGGGCACGATGCGCAGGTAGGGCTTCGGGGCCTTCCAGCCGTTCGGGTACTTGGCCTTGGCGGCCTCGTCGGACACGGCGGGAACGATGATCACGTCCTCGCCCTTCTTCCAGTTCACCGGCGTCGCCACCTGGTGCTTCGCCGTGAGCTGGCAGGATTCGAGGAGGCGCAGCACTTCGTCGAAGTTGCGGCCGCTGCTCATCGGGTAGACGAGCATCGCCTTGATCTTCTTGTCAGGGCCGATGATGAAGACCGAGCGTACGGTCGCGTTGTCGGCGGCGGTTCGGCCCTCCGAGGTCGTGCCGGCACCTTCCGGCAGCATGTCGTAGGCGGTCGCGACCTTCAGCTCGGGATCGCCAATCATCGGGAAGGTCACGGCGTGCCCTTGCGTCTCCTCGATGTCCTTCGCCCACTTGGAGTGGTTGGTCACCGGATCGACCGAGAGGCCGATGATCTTGGTGTTGAGCTTGTCGAACTGCGGCTTGAGGCCTGCCATGTAGCCGAGCTCGGTCGTGCAGACCGGCGTGAAGTCCTTCGGGTGCGAGAACAGGATCGCCCAGCCGTCGCCGATCCACTTGTGGAACTCGATCGGACCCTGGGTCGTCTCGGCCTTGAAGTCGGGCGCGGTCGAATTGATGCGAAGCGTCATGGCTGAAGTCCTCCGTTTTGCGGACCGCACCTCAACCTTTCCGCCCAGCGAGGTCAAGCCTTGGCAGGAATCCAGCTCGTAAGGCCCAATCCACCATCAACTTCTACTGTCGTGCCCACCATATAGCGGCCAAATCTTTCCGACAGGATCGCGACGGCGACCTGGGCGATGTCGTCGGGCGTGCCGGCGCGGCCGAGCGGAATCTGCGCGACGAGGCCGGCGAGATTGTCGGCGACGAAACCACCGCCTGGAATCGCGCCCGGTGCGATCGCGTTCACCCGGATGCCGTCGGGCGCCAGGACGCGTGCCAGCTCCTTCATCACCATCGTCATGCCGGCCTTGGAGGCGCTGTAGTGCGGCAGGTTGCGCGGCATCTCGCGGTGCTGCGAGGTGACCAGGATCATGCGGCCCTTGAGCCCGTTTTCGCGCATGTGGCGCCCGACCTCGCGGGCGAGGAAGAATCCGGACCGCAGGTTGATGTCGGTCATCAGGTCCCACGTCTCCTCGCTGACGGACAAGGGCGTGTCGACCTCCAGCCGGCGCGGGCTCGCCGCATGGACGAACAGCGAGATCGTGCCGAGTTTCTTCACCGCGCCGTCGAGGAGGCTCCTCCAGCCGTCGCGCCTGGACAGGTCGGCCTGCAGGAAGTCGATGCCGTCCTCGGCGGGCGGGGCGGTGATGTCGCTGCCGAGCACGATCGCGCCCTCGGCCTTCAGTGCCTTGGCGATGCCGCGGCCGATGCCGCCGGCGCAGCCGGTGATCAGGGCGCGTTCGCCCTCCAGAAGTTTCATGCTCATGCCCGCCATGCTAGCAGGACGGCCGAAGGGAGACAGTATTGGCGAAGATGCGGCTGGACGTGGCGCTGGTCGAGCGCGGGCTCGTGGAAACACGGGCCGCCGCGCAACGGCTGGTCATGGCGGGGCTTGTCTTTTCGAACGATCGGCGGCTGGACAAGGCCGGGCAGGCGGTCGCTCCCGACATGCCGCTCGAAGTGCGCGGCCAGCTCCATCCCTATGTCTCGCGCGGCGGGCTCAAGCTCGAGAAGGCGCTGGACCATTTCGCGATCCCCGTGGCGGGACGGATCGCCCTCGACGTCGGCTCGTCGACCGGTGGCTTCACCGACTGCCTGCTGCAGCGCGGCGCCGCGAAGGTCTATGCCGTGGACGTCGGCACCAACCAGCTCGCCTGGAAGCTGCGCACCGACCCGCGCGTCGTCTCGATGGAGAAGACCAACATCCGCGACGTGACGCACGCGGAAATTCCCGATCCCATCGACCTCATCGTCTGCGATGCCTCGTTCGTCGGCCTCCGGCTCGTCCTGCCGGCGGCGCTCGCGCTCGCGGCGCCGGGCGCGCATCTCGCAGCGCTTATCAAGCCGCAGTTCGAAGTGGGCAGGGGCCGCGTCGGCAAGGGTGGCATTGTCCGCGAGCCAGAGCTGCACGCGGAAGTCGTCGAGACGATTTCGTCCTGGCTGGACGAGCAACCCGGCTGGCACGTCCTCGGTGTGACGGAGAGCCCGATTACCGGCGCCGAAGGGAACAGGGAGTTCCTGATCGGCGGCCAATTCAGCGGCGCGCCAGCGTCACCCTGAACTTGTTGTTGTCGGCCAGCGTCTCGAACGATGCGAAGTTCGCCTTCAGCAGCGGCTCGTAGGGCAGGCCGCGGTTGGCGACCATGTAGAAGCGGCCGCCGGGTTTCAGCGCGCGGACCGCGACGGCGATGAAGCCTTGGCCCAGGGCCGGTTCGGCGGCCCGGCCGGCATGGAAGGGCGGGTTGCAGACGATGGCGTCGTAGGTGGCGGGCGCTGCCTCATTGATCAGGTCGAGCCAGTGGAACGTCGCGCGCGGATCGGGGACGTTCGCACGGGCCGCTTCGACCGCGCGATGCTCGGCGTCGATGCCGTCGATCTTCGTGACGGCGGGACAATTGGCGAGAACATGCCGCGTGAGGAAGCCCCAGCCGCAGCCGAAATCGGCGACATGTCCCGCAATATCCCCGGGAAGATGCGCCGCGAGGAGGGCGGACCCGTCGTCGACATGATCCCAGGAGAAGACGCCGGGCTGGCTCAGCCACGACCCGTCGCCGACCGGCTGCAGGGTCGCGAGCTTCTGCCAATAGTCGGGCGGCGTGCGTTCGCCCTTCGTGAACCAGAAGACGCGACTGTGGAACTTGGAGAGCGTGTCGACGCCGCCGAAGGCCTTGCCGACATGCTTCTCGAGGCTCGCCGCCCCGTCATCGTTGGCGCCGGCACAAGCCAGCGTGCCGCCCGGCGCAAGCAGCGCCCAGCCGCGCGCGACGTTGGCGAAGTTCTCTTCCTTGTGCTTGGTCAGCAGCACCAGGCCGAGTTCGTGGCCACCCTTCTCCAATCTGGGCACAGCCTGCTTCAGACGGAGAAACGCCGGCCGGAACGACTGCTCCGCGTCGATCTCCGCAAAAGGCGGGTCCTCGGCGCGCAGGAAGAACGCCCGCCTTTCGGCGAGCGCTCCGGTATCGAAGGCGTGGGCGAGGGCGCGTGTCGCCTGGCTCACGGGACGAGGACGGCCCGCCCCATGATCAGGCCCTTGCGCAGTTCCTGCAGTGTCGTGTCGGCCTCGTCGAGCGTGCGCTTGATGACCGGCACCGGGGTCACCTTGCCGGCGGTGACGAGATTCATCATCTCCTTCATCTCGCCCGGGCTGCCGGTGACGGAGCCCACGATCTGGCAGCCGGTGAAGGCGAACATCGGCATCGGCAGCGAGAAGGTGCCGCCGAACAGGCCGACGACGATCAGCCGGCCGCCGCGAGCCAGCGCCTTGACGCCGAACTGTGCGGTGCTCTCGGCGCCGACGAAGTCGATGGCCGCGCCCACGCCGGTGCCGCCGGTCAGTTCGAAGATCTTCTTGCGGGCGTCCTTGTCGCGCGGATCGATCGCGGCGACCGCGCCGTTGTCGAGCGCGAGCTTGCGCTTGTTCTCGTCGATGTCGGCGACGATCGGCGCATGCCCCAGCACCGACTGCGCGAACTTCACGCCCATCAGGCCGACGCCGCCGGCGCCGATCACCAGGATGGGCTTGCCGGCATCCTCGCCGACCGCCTTCTTCACGGCGCTGAAGGCGGTGATGCCGGAGCAGGCATAGAGGCAGGCCAGCTCGGTGGGGATGTTGCCGTAGGGATAGAGATACTTGGCGTCGGGGACGAGGACATGGTCGGCATAGCCGCCGTCCTTGTTGACGCCCAGCGCACGCGGGGCGGGGCAGAGATGCTCGCGGCCGTTGGTGCAGTACCAGCAGGTGCCGCAGCCGATCCACGGATAGACGACAGCCTTGTCACCGACCTTGGCGCCCTTGGCGTCGGGACCCAGTGCCACGACCTCGCCCACGATCTCGTGGCCCATGGTACGCGGCGGGTTCATCGTCTTCTGCGTCGACACCTTGTTGCCGCCGCCCATGTCGAAGAAGCCTTCCCACAGATGCACGTCGCTGTGGCAGACGCCGGCGGCCGTGACCTTGACCAGCACCTCGGCCCCCTGCGGCGCGGGATTGCTCTCCTCGACCTTCTGCAGCGGCTGGCCGAATTCGACGACCTTGTAGCTCTTCATTGGGACTTCTCCGTTACGAAACGGGCCGGAGAATAGGCCGAAAGAAGCGCCGCGTCTGCGGCTTCGGCGCCGCGCCGAATCCGCCACTTCGCCACGGTTCAATATTTTCGAAAGTTTCGAAAATACGATTTACTTACGAGGATCGATCCGCCACGATCGCTCTCAACGGCGCTCAAACAAATAAGCGTCGAAGGAGGAAACGGATGCGCGAGCGGATGGGCTCATGGCGTCGTCGCCATGTCTTGGCTGGATTGATGGGCACGACGGCAGTGCTCGCGGCCCCGGCGATCGTCCGGGCGGCGCCGTCCGGCAAGCCGGTGAGGGTGGGCGGCACGCTCTCGTTGACGGGGTTCCTGGCGCAGACCGCCGTCATCCACAAGATCGCCTCGGAGATCATGGTCGAGGAGATCAACAGCCGCGATGGCTTCCTCGGCCGACCGGTCGAGTATGTGCTGCTCGACGACCAGTCCAAGCCGGACGTGGCCCGCAGCCTCTACGAGAAGCTGATCACCGTCGACAAGGTCGACCTCATCCAGGGACCCTATGCCACGGCGCCGATCCTGGCGGCGATGGGCGTGGCCCAGCGCTACGGCAAGGTCATCATCCAGAGCAGCATGGGCATCCCCAAGCTGCAGACCTACGACATGGCTTTCCCGGCGACGCCGTTCGGGCCGGAGCCGGACAAGAGCTATCCCAACGTGATCCTGGACGCGATGGCCAGCCTGCCGACGCCGCCCAAGAGCATAGTGGTTTTGACCAGCAAGTTCCCCTCGGCGCAGTTCATGGCGCAGGGCATGAAGACCGAGGCCGAGAAGCGCGGCGTGAAGGTGTCGCTCTATCTCGAATACGAGGCCGGCAACCGCGACTTCGGCGCCATCGCTGCGCGCGTGAAGGAGGCCAATGCCGACTTCCTGTGGGTCGGATCGCTGGGCCTGGAAAGCAACCAGATCCTCGAAGCATTGCGCAAGCTCGACTACACGCCGAAGGGCAGCTTCCATCTCTACCCCGCGCCGGGGCCGTTGGCGCTGTCGCCCGACGGCAATCTCGCCTGGTCGTCGACCTTCCTCGAGCCGGATGAGCCGTTCATGAGCCGGCCCGGCGTTGCCAGGATCGCCGAGGCCTACAAGGCGCGCGCCACCAAGGCGAACCTGCCTTATCCGCACATCGATGCGCAGGCCGCGGGCATGGTCTCGGAGTGGCAGATCCTCGAGCAGGGCGTGAACGGCGCCAAGAGCCTGGAGGACAAGCAGATCGCGGCCTTCCTCAAGAAGAACGTGGTCAACACGATCTACGGGCCGCTGAAGTTCGACGGCCTGTACAATCACGGTGCTCCGGCGCAGCTCATCCGGCAGGTGCAGAACAAGCAATGGAAGGTCGTCTGGCCCAGGGAGTTTGCGGCGCCGGGCGTGAAGCTGCTGCCGTAGTCACAGATGCCAAGTGCCACGCTTCTCGGCCAGGCGCTGATCTCGGGCGTCCTGGCCGGCGGGATGTACGGGTTGCTGGCGCTGGGGCTCAGCCTCAGCTGGGGACTGCTGCGGCTGGTCAACCTCAGCCATTTCGCGCTGGCCTTCCTCGCGGCCTACCTGACCTACGAATTGGGCACGACCTATCACGTGGCGCCTTGGTGGTCGGTGCTGCTGATTGTGCCCGCGATGTTCGCCATTGGTCTGGCGCAACACTGGGTCTTCGTCCGCTTCAAGGTGAACGAGCTGGGGTCGCTGCTGATCACCTTCAGTTTCGCCGTCATGCTCGAAGTCGGCATCCAGCTCTACTGGACCGCCGACTATCGCCGCTTCGAGACGCACTACTCGACTTTGTCGATCAAGGCGGGGCCGTTCTACATCCCGGTGCTCGAGCTGATCCTCTGCCTCGTCGCAGGCGTGCTGTCCTGGGGGACCTGGCTGTGGCTGCGCAAGACCTATGTCGGGAAGGCGCTGCGGGCGAGCGCCGAGGATGCCGACATCGCTGCCGCCTATGGCGTCGATCATCGCAGGCTCGCCTACCTGCTCTCGGGCATCGGTGCGGCCTATGCCGGCATCGCCGGCACCTTCATCGCCCTGATCGCGACCCTGGCGCCGGCCCAGATCTGGGCCTGGCTGGGCGTCGTCTTTGCGGTGGTGATCATTGGCCGGCTGGGCAATCCGCTGGGCGCGCTGTTGGCCGGCCTGCTGATCGGCGCCAGCGAATCGATCGCCATGGCGGTGCTCAGCCCCGCCTGGGCGCCGGTCGTGTCCTTCTCGGTGCTGATCGCCATCCTGCTGTGGGATCCGGAGTGGTCATGACGGCCGGACAGACCCTTCCCAAGGCCGCCGCGGCGCTCGGCATCGTGGCTTTTGCAATCCTGCCGACCGCAGGCCTGCCGGCCTTCTACGATTCGTTCTTCTATCTCGTCTTCTTCTGGGTCTCGCTGTCGACGAGCTGGGCGCTGCTCTCGGGCTTCGCAGGCTATTTCAGCTTGGGCCATGCCGCCTTTTTCGGGGTCGGCATGTACACGACCGCGACGCTCACGACCAAGGCGGGTATGCCGTTCCTGGCCACGGTGCCGCTCGCCGCGGCGATGGCGGCGCTGCTGGGCGTTGGCATCGGCGTCGTTGTGTTCCGCATGAAGCGGCTGCGCGGCGAGCTGTTCGCGCTGCTGACGCTTGCGGTCACCTTCGTGATCGCCACGATCATCCTCAACACGCCGATCGACGGCGGTGCCGGCGTGTTCATGAGCGCCGTACCACTGCCGCATCTGATGCCGACCCAGACCGGCACGATCTATATGCTGGGCTTCGCGATGTGCGTGCTGACGCTTGGCGTCGCCTGGTGGGTCGCTCATTCGCGGCTGGGCCTCGGCCTGTTCGCCATCCACGACGACGAGGACGTGGCCGAAGCCAAGGGCGTGCCGACCTTCCGCTACAAGCTGATCGCCTTCGCGCTGTCGTCGGGCATCGCCGGTGCCGTGGGCGGCATCCACGCCATGTATGTCGGCTTCCTCACGGTGGGCGGCACGTTCGAACTCACCGTTCCGCTTTACGTGGTGCTGATGAGCGTGCTGGGCGGCTCGCGCAACTGGTTTGGCCCCGCCGTCGGTGCCACGATCATCACGACCCTACTCTACGCCTTCATCAGCGGCGGCGAGGCAATGGTGGGGCGCGCGATCGTCGCCCTGATCCTGATCCTGGCCATCCTCTGGCTGCCGGACGGCATCGTGCCGGCGGTCAAGACGTGGCTGAAGCGGCGGCGGCCCGCCGAGGCGAAACCACATGCTGCCGTGGTGCCGGTCGTGCCGGCCACGCCGCCCCGGATCGGCACGCGCAATATTCTGGAGGCGAGGGGGGCGGCGAAGCGGTTCGGCGGCCTGCAGGCGCTGGCGGGAGTCGATCTCGACGTGCGGGAGGGAGAAATCCTCGGCCTGGTCGGACCCAACGGCTCGGGCAAGACGACGCTGATCAACGTCATTTCCGGGTTCTATCCGCTGACCGGCGGTACGATCACGGTCGACGGGGCGGAGATCGGTCATCTGCCGGCGCATGAAATCGCGCGGCGTGGCGTGGCCCGCACCTATCAGATTCCGCGGCCCTTCACGAACATGACCGTGCTCGACAATGTGGCGATGGCCGCGACCTTCGGCGGGCCGCAGCGCACGGCGGCCGAGATCAGGGACGAGGCGCTGCACTGGATCGGCTTCACCGGCCTTGCCGGCAAGGAAGAGGCGTTGCCGGCCGAGCTGAACCTGCACGAGCGCAAGTTCCTGGAACTGGCGCGCGCCTTGGCGGCCAAGCCCAAGCTGCTGTTGCTCGACGAGGTCCTATCGGGGCTCAATCCAGCCGAGGTCGACAATGCCATCCGGCTCGTGCGCGCGATCCGGGCACAGGGCGCCACCATCGTGTTCGTCGAGCATCTCATGCGGGCCGTGGTCGAACTCTCCGACCGGGTCGCCGTCCTGAACGAGGGCAAGCTCTTCGCCCTGGGCGCCCCGCGCGAGGTCATGCGCGATCCTAGGGTCGTCAGCATCTATCTCGGCAAAGCCTATGCTGCTTGAAGTTCGCAACCTCCATGTCGGCTATGGCGATGCGCCCGCGGTGTGGGACGTGTCGCTCGATGTCGATGCCGGCGAGATCGTCTCGGTGATCGGGCCCAACGGCGCGGGCAAGACGACCTTGATCAATGCGATCGCCGGCATGTTGCGCTCCCGCCAAGGGGAGCTGCGCTTCGACAGCGCCGACATGAGGAAGGTTCGCGCCCACGGCTACTGCGGTCACGGCATCGCGCTGGTGCCCGAGGGGCGGCGACTGTTCACCAAGATGACGGTCGAGGAGAACCTGGAGCTGGGCTGCTATCTGCCCGGTCCCCGCAACGCGCGGGCGCAGTCGCTGGAGCGGGTCTACGACCTGTTCCCGATTCTGCGGCAGAAGCGCAGCCAGCCGGCCGGCGAGCTGTCGGGCGGGCAGCAGCAGATGGTGGCGATCGGCCGTGCCCTGATGGCACAGCCGCGCATCGTCCTATTCGACGAGCCGTCGCTTGGACTCGCACCGACCATCGTCGACGACATGTTCGACATCATCGTCCGGGTCCGTGACGAGGGCGCCGCGGTGCTGCTGGTCGAGCAGAACGTGGTGAAGGCCCTGAGCGTCGCCGACCGCGCCTACGTGCTGGAGCAGGGGCGCATCGTGGCAACCGGACTGCCCGATGAGCTCATGAAGCAGCCTCACATTCGCGAAGCCTATCTGGGAGTTTGAAGCGATCATGGCCAAGATCCTTCCCGCTGCTCCGTTCGAGGGCGCCAACGAGAACCTGGCGGCAACCACTGCGCCGCAGGATGTCAGCCGCGAGGATGCCGCGACCTTCGATGTCCTGCGCAAGATGCGCGAGGACATCCTCTGCTGCGTCCTGAAACCCGACCAGAAGTTGAAGTTCGGCGAGCTGCGCCAGCGCTACGACACCAGCGTCGGCACGTTGCGCGAGGCGCTGTCGCACCTCGTGTCGGAGGGGCTGGCGCGCACCGAAGCGGGGCGCGGCTTCCAGGTTTCGCCGATCTCGCTCGCCGACTTCCTCGATCTCTCCGAACTGCGGGTCTATCTCGAGACCAAGACGCTGGCCGACGCGATCCGACACGGCACCGATGCCTGGGAAGCCGAGATCGTCAGCTCGTACTTCCTGCTGAGCAAACTCGGCGCCCCCAAGCAGGATGATTCTCTGTCGGTGAAGCAGGAGTGGGGCAAGCGCCACAAGCGCTATCACGACGCGCTGGTGGCGACCTGCCGCTCGCCCTGGTCGCTGCATTACCGCAGCGAGCTGTTCGACCAGGCGCGCCGCTACCACTGGCTGACCATGATCCACAGCCGGCTGCATCGCCGGAACGAGCATCTCGAGATCCGCGACGCCGTGCTGGCGCGCGATTCCGATCTCGCTTGCTCCCTTATGGAGCAGCACATCCGTACCACGGTCGAGCAGGCGGTCGCCGACGTTCCGGGGTTGATCCGCGGCAATGCCCGTGTGCTGAAGCCCGGCAAGCGTCGAAAGAGCTAGGGAGGGAAATATGGACACGATTCAGAAGGCAGCGAGTTACGATGTCGGCGGCGTGCGCTATCCGCGGCCGTTCAAGATCCGCCGTCTCGGCCATTTCGGCTTCAACGTCGCCGACCTTGAGAAGGGCCTCGACTTCTATTCTCGGCTGCTCGGGTTTCGTGTCACCGACACGCGCGACTTCTCCAAGGTGCCGGGACGCGAGGAGATGGCGAAGCGGCTGCAGGATCCGCGCATCGTCTTCATGAGCCACAATTCCGACCATCACGCCTTCCTGCTGGCGCACAAGTCGCTGGGGGCGATCTTCGGCGACGACGCCGTCTCGCGCGACGTCACGGTGAACCAGATCACCTGGCAGGTCGGCACGATGGACGAGGTCTTCGCCGCCGCCGATTACTTCCGCGAGCGCGACGTGGAGATCCGCCGGGTCGGCCGCGACATGCCGGGCAGCAACTGGCACACCTACATCCGCGACCCCGACGGCCACACTGTCGAACTCTACTACGGCATGGAGCAGATCGGCTGGGACGGCCGCTCCAAGCCTGAGTCGATGTACTACCGCGCCTTCCGCGAGACGCCCGAGCTGCCGCAGATCTCCGAGGAGCAGGAGGTGCGTGATGCCATCGCCAAGGGCATCGACATCAACGCCGGCAACGTCATCCAGGATCGCACCGGCGAGGAATATGTCGTCGCCGGCACGCGCCTGCCGCGGCCGTTCAAGGTCACGAGCATCGGCCCGATGAGCCTGTTCGTGGCCGATGTCGGTGCCTCTGAAGCCTTCTACACGCAGACGATGGGCTTCATCCGCACGGAGGTCGTGACCTGGAAGGGCCATCGCTGCGTCTTCCTGCGCAACGGCAGCGAGCACCATTCGCTCTCGCTCTTCCCCAAGGCATTGCGCGGCGAGCTGGGACTGAACTCGGAGACGAGCTGCGCGTCGATGGGCGTCGAGGTCGGCAGCTACCAGCAGCTGCGCGATGCGGTGAAGTTCCTCAAGAAGAACGGCGTGCAATTCACCGACGCCATTCCGCCCGAACTCTATCCCGGCGTCGACTATGCCGCGCACATCCTCGATCCGGCCGGCCATTGCATCATGCTGCACTACTACATGGAGCGGATCGGCTGGGACGGCAAACCGCGTCCGGCCGAGCTGCGCCGCAAGGTCGGCAAGGACTGGCCTGAGGCGATAGATCCGATGTCCGACACCTACGCCGATCAGACGTTCATGGGACCGTTGGGATAACGACGGCCCGAATAATAAAAACAGGAGGAGGAAACATGAGACGCAGGACCTTGCTGATGTCTGCCGCGGCGGCGACGGTCGGCGCCCCCGCGATTGCGCGTGCGCAGGCCTACCCGTCGCAGACCATTCGCCTGATGCACGGCTACGATGCCGGATCCAACCCTGACACGATCGCCCGCCATCTCAGCGTGCCGCTGATCGAGATTCTCGGCCAGCAGATCGTCATCGAGCCGAGGCCCGGTGCGGCCGAGCGGCTGGCGGCCACCCAGATCGCGCGCATGAAGCCCGACGGCTACACGCTCTACCTGATGACGGGCGGGCAGGCCGTGGTGTCGGCGACCGACCGGAGCCTGTCCTACGATCTCCTGAAGGACTTCGACTTCATCTCGATCGTGACGCGCTTTCCCTTCGTCCTCTGCGTAGCGCCGGATTCGCGCTTCAAGACGGTGCGGGCCTACTTCGATGAAGCGAGGAACGAACCCGGCAAGATCACCTACGGAACATCGGGAGTCGGCTCGACCCTGCACATGGCCATGGAACTCATTCTGGCGAAGACGGGGATCAAGATGGTCCACGTTCCCTACAAGGGCGGCATGGGAGCGCCGTACAACGACCTGGTCGGCGGCCGGCTCGACATGCATATCGCCACTTTCTCCAGCGCGCAGCCGCTGATGAAGACGGACAAGATGCGCGCGCTCGCGGTCACCTCGAAGGAACGGCATCCGGGCTTCAAGGATGTCCCGACGATCGCCGAGACGCTCGTGCCGGACTACGACGTCGTATCATGGCTCGGGTTCACCAGCCCTGCCGGCCTGCCGCCCGCCATCAGTGACCGCCTTTACGAGGCGTTCAAGCAGGCGATGGCGCGGCCGGAGGTGAAAGCCAAGCTGGAAGAGCTGGGCAACGACACGCAGGTCACCAGTCCGGCCGAGTTCCGGGCCCGCGTTGAGGCGGACATGGCGCGTTGGCGCCCGCTCGCCCACGTCGTCAGCCAGTCCTAGAGTCAGCCAGTCAGAGAATCGGATAGGCGTTCGCGGGAGAGACCTTCATGAGCAAGTATGGAATCGGCCAGCCTGTATTGCGTTTCGAGGATCCGCGCCTGTTGCGCGGACAGGGCCGCTTCGTCAACGACGTGAACCTGCACGGACAGGTCTACGCGGTGTTCGTTCGCTCTCCACACGCCCACGCGAATATCCGCGCGATCAACACCGAGGCCGCAAAGGCGGCCCCCGGTGTTCTCGCCGTCTACACAGGCCACGACGTGGTGGCCGACGGGCTGGGCATGCCCAAGGCCAACATGCCGAGGAAGCGGCCCGACGGTAAGCCGATGTTCGCGCCGCAGCGGCCGGCGCTGGTCGTCGATCGGGTGCGCTACGTCGGCGACCCGGTGGCGATGGTGGTCGCCGACACGCTGGCCCAGGCCAAGGATGCGGCCGAGCTGGTCGAAATCGACTACGAGCCGATCCCGTCGGTGACATTGACCGAGGACACGGTGAAGCCCGGGGCTCCGGCCGTCTGGGACGACTGTCCCGACAACATCTCCAACTTCGTCGAGCGCGGGAACAAGGCGGCGACCGAGGAGGCGATCAAGGGCGCCGCGAAGGTCATCAGGCGCCGCTACGTCATCACGCGCGTACACGCCCAGTACATGGAGCCGCGCGGGACGCTGGGCGTCTACGACCAGGGCGAGGACCGCATGACGCTCTATGCGGACGTGCAGTATCCCCATCGCGTGCGCAACATGCTGGCGCAGAACGTGTTCAAGGTTCCCGAGAGCAAGATGCGGGTGATCACGGGCGACGTCGGCGGCGGCTTCGGCACCAAGGGATGGCAGTATGTCGAGCATCGCCTGACCCTGTGGGCCGCCCGCAAGCTCCTGCGGCCGGTCAAGTGGTGCTGCGAGCGCTCCGAGGCGGTGATGGCCGACGAACATGGCCGCGACAATGTCGGCGAGCTGGAGCTGGCGCTCGATGCGGACAACAGGTTCGTGGCACTGCGCCTCAACATGCTGGCCAACATCGGCGCCTATGTCGGCTCCGACCGCAATCTGCTGTCGCCCTTCGGCATGATCGGCACGGTGCTGGGCGTCTACCTGATCCCCAAAGCCTACATCAATGTCGTCGGTGTCCTCTCCAACACCAATCCGACGGCTCCCTATCGTGGCGCCGGGCGGCCGGAGGCGATCTACCTGATAGAGCGGCTGATCGACGATGCGGCGCGCGAGCTGGGGGTCGACCGGGTCGAGCTGCGGCGCAAGAACATGCTGTCGGAGGCGGCCCTGCCGTATCAGAGCCCGGTCGGACCCTACTACGACTGCGGCGAGTTCGAGAAGAACATGGACATGGCGCTGAAGCTCGCCGACGTGGCGGGCTACGGGGCGCGCGCCGAGGAGTCGAAGAAGCGCGGCAAGCTGCGTGGCCTCGGCATCATCAATGCCATCGAGCAGGCGGCTGGCACGGCGCAGCCCGAATATGCCGAGATCCGCTTCAACCCGGCCGGCACGGCGGCGCTGCTGATGGGCACGAAGGCCCAGGGCCAGGGCCATGAGACCATGTTCAAGCAGATCCTGAACGAACGCCTGGGCATCGATCCCAACGACGTGCAGTTCATCGACGGCGACACCGATCGTGTGGCCTTCGGCATGGGCACCAATGGCTCGCGCTCGACGGTGCTGGGCGGGTCGGCGCTGTTCATGGCGGCCGAGAAGGTGATCGAGAAGGGCAAGCGGCTGGCTGGCCATCTCCTGGAGGCGGGCGAGCAGGACATCGAATTCACCGACGGCATCTTCAAGGTCAAGGGAACCGACAGGACGGTGTCGCTGAAGGCCGTCGCCATGGCGGCGTTCAACCCGACCAAGTGGCCCAAGAGCGGTTTCGAGGGCGGCCTTTACGAGAACGCAACCTATCTCGGCGAAAAGGACACTTACCCCAACGGCTGCCACATCTGCGAAGTGGAGGTCGATCCTGAAACCGGTGAGGTGAAGCTCGATCGCTATGCCGTGGTCGACGACGTCGGCACGGTGATGAACCCGATCGGCCTAAAGGGCCAGATCCATGGTGGCGTGGCGCAGGGCGTTGGCCAGATCCTGGGCGAGCAGGTCGTGTGGGACCGCGAGAGCGGCCAACTCCTGACCGCGAGTTTCCTCGACTACACGATGCCGCGCGCGGACATGATGTGCAGTATGGAGGTCAAGTCGAACCCCGTGCCGACCAAATACAATCCGCTGGGCGCCAAGGGCGCGGGCGAGGCGGGGACGGTGGGTGCCATGCCTGTGGTCATGAATGCGGTGATCGACGCGCTGGCACCGCTCGGCGTCCGCGACATGGTCATGCCGGCCACGGCGCAGAATGTCTGGCGCGCCATCCAGGCGGTGAAGGGGGCTTGAGGTCATGGGGCAGATCGTCGGCGCGGCCATCGTCTCGCACCATCCAGGCCTGGTGCAGCCGAAGGAGATCCGCGTCCAGCGCGGCAACGGTCGCGATTCCGACCTGGTCGAGGGCTTCGATCGCGTGCGGGCGAAGATCGACGAGGTGAAGCCCGACACGTTCGTGCTGTTCGACACGCACTGGCTCACCACGTCGCTGCATCTCGTGGCGGGGGCGGCGCATTACAAGGGCAGCTACACGTCCGACGAGTTGCCTTTCTCGATGACGCGCTTCCCGTACGACCATGCCGGTGCACCGGCGCTGGCCGCCGAAGTCGAGAAGGTGGCGCAGGAGAGGAAGGTCGCGGCGCGCAACGTCGTCGAGGAGACGCTGCCGATGCATTACCCGACCTTGAACGTGATCCACTACCTGGGGCGCGGCGAGAAGGTGCTGAGCGTCGGAACCTGCCAGACCGCCCGGTTGAAGCACTTCCTGCAGATGGGCGAGGTCGTCGGCGAGGCGATCCGGCGCTCCGATGCTCGCGTCGTGCTGCTGGCGTCGGGCGCGATGAGCCACAAGTTCTACGATCTCGACCATGTGCCCCCCCATCCGCGCGTTTGGCACCCCGACAACGTGTCGGAGCCGGAGAACCGCGCGCTCGACATGGAGGTGCTGGAGCTCTGGAAGGAGGGGCGCCACGACACGGTACTCGACCGCTTTCCCGAGCTGGAGGCGGCCAAGTACGAAGGCCGTGGCGCGCACTACGCGCAGATGATGGGGGCGCTGGGCGGCAGGGATTGCCGTGCCCGCGGCACGCAGCTCTCGGAGTACGAGAACGCGGCCGGTACCGGCAATGTCCATGTCTGGTTCGATGTTCAGTGAGGGGAGTCAAGTGAGATGAGCGTACTCGAGGGACCGCGCAAGGAAATCCGCCACGTCATCAAGGATGGCAGCGCCTATTGGGTCGAGTTCAAGGACGGCAGGATCGTCTTCGCCGACGGCCGCACCGCTGACGAGAAGGACGTCGTTCACCTGCCGCCGTGCAATCCGACCAAGATCCTGTGCGTCCATGTGAACTACATTTCTCGCTACTACGAGTTCAACAATACGCACACCCCGCCCAAGACGCCGACCTACTTCCAGAAGCCGCTGACCGCGCTCAACGCGCACAAGGGCGAGCTGGTGAAGCCCAAGGGCTACAAGTACGTGAACTACGAAGGCGAGATGGCCGTCGTCTTCTCCAAGGTCACCAAGAACGTGAGCCGGGAGGAGGCCTGGGATTGCATCGCGGGCTTCGCACCCGCCAACGACTTCGGCTGCCACGACTTCCGCGACACCGACGCGGGCTCGATGCTGCGCGTGAAGGGCATGGACGGATTCTGCCCGATCGGGCCGGGCCTGGTGTCGGGCGTCGACGTGCGCCAGTCGACACTGCGCAGCTACAAGAACGGCAAGATGGTCCAGGAAGGCGCGGTCAGCGAGCAGATCTTCGACTGCGGCTACCTGATCGCGGACCTGGCGCGCCACATCACCTTCCTCCCCGGCGACATCCTGCTCACCGGCACGCCCGCCAACTCCCGCCCGCTGGAAGCCGGCGACACGATCGACATCGAGGTGACGGGAGTCGGACGCCTCTCGAACACGGTCGTGGAGACGCCGGCGCCGCGCGCCTCCGAGGGCTTCCCGCCCAGCCCCGACAGCGAGGGCGTGCGCAAGGTGGCGCTCGGCAACGAGGAGCGCCTGCCCGACAAGTTCAAGACGAAGTAGGGCGCGGCCTCAGGGGCTGGCGTGACCCAGGAAACGGTCCGGCGGCCGGTCGCCCCATTGCGACTGGAAGCCTTCCTCGGCGCTGAGCAGGTTGCCGCCATTGGCCGCGTTCAGGCGGTCGGTGTCGGCCCAGCGTTCATGCACGCGGCCCCAGGGATCGCACCAGTAATCGTAGACCTGGCTGCCCAGCAGGTGGCGACCGATGCCCCACATATGGTCGTACTTGCCGAGGCGCTTGATGTACTCGTGGTCCTGGAAGACGCAGTCGATGTCCTGAACCTCGTAGGAGACGTGGTTCAGGCCGGCCTTCGGATTGTGATTGCAGAAGAAGACATGGTGATCGACATAGGCGTCGCCGCGATCGAGCCGGTTGAACGATCCGATGATGTTGTCCGCGGTCCCGGCATAGACGTCGTCGGAGCGGATCATGCCCAGCGTCTCGCGAAACCAGGCTACGGTGTCCGTGACCCTGGGCGACGAGAGCACGCCGTGTCCGATGCGCTGGATCGATGTGGGCGACTTGCCGAGGCGCATCACGCGCCCGACCCGGCGGCCGGGCTCGCGGGCCGTGTTGTGCTCGTCGCGGGCGACCTTGATCGGTTCCACGCGCTTCTGCCCGGACACGACTTCGATCTGGTACCCGTTGGGCTCGGTGAGGCGCACGCGCCTGCCACCGCCCGGCTCGTCGATTGTCTCGATGCCCGAGGCGCCGGGCAACCGGGAGAGGCGCTCGAGATCGTCCTCGTCGGCGGCGTGGTAGGCGAAGCCGATGAACTTCGTACCGCCCTTGTGCACGACATGAAGGTGATGATGATCGTCGGTGCCGCGCATGTAGAGTGCAGTCGGTGTGCGCTCGGCGCGGATCAATCCGAAATGGGTAAGGAACTCCTCCATCTCATCGAGATCGGGCGCTTCCGTCCGGGGCCAGGCAAATTCCGCAGCCTTGATTACGGCCATTGTTTCCTCCGTTCTTTGGAGGAACGCTAGACCCGCCGTCCGACCCTGAAAAGGTGGAAACCGTGTTCGCTGCCGTCGCCGTCGAATTTTCGTAGAGGGAGAGAAGAAGTGAAGATCTGTTATTTCAATGACTATCGCCTGGGCGTCATCAAGGGCGACCAGGTAGTCGACGTGACCGACGCCGTGAAGGACATCCCGCATCTCGATTCGCGGGATCTCATCATCGGCCTGATCGCCAGGTGGGACGCCTATAAGGCGAAGGTCGAGAAGGCCGCCGCCGAGGGCAAAGGCGTGCCGGTGTCCGGCGTGAAGCTGCGTCCGCCGGTGCCGAAGCCCGGCAACATCGTCTGCATGGCGGTGAACTACATGGAAGACGGCACCTTGCCGGAGAAGCCCGCCATCAACGCCTTCCACAAGGCCGCGACCGCGGTGATCGGTGACGGCGACACGATGGTGCTGCCCGATGCGCCGGCCACGATCTTCGAAGGCGAGGCGGAGATGGCGCTGGTCATCGGCAAGCGCGCCACGCGGGCGACGCAGGCCGACGCCTTCAAGCACATCTTCGGATACACCTGCTTCATCGACGGTTCGGCCCGCGGCCTGCCGCCGCCGGGCAACGTCTTCTTCCAGATGAAGTCGCGCGATACCTTCGCGCCGATCGGCCCGTGCATCGTCACCGCCGACGAGATCGCCGATCCGCAGAACCTGAACATCACGCTGACCAACAACGGCACCGTGATGCAGAAGTTCAACACCTCCGACATGGCGCATCACATCCCGCGCATCATCGAGTGGGTGAGTTCAATCCATACGCTGGAGCCCGGTGACATCGTTGCGACCGGCACCAACCATCGCGGTCTCCATTCATTCATGGATGGGGACAAGATCGAGCTGACGGTCGAGAAGATCGGCACGCTGAAATTCAGCGTGAAGGACGAGCTGAAGCGCACCTGGGCCCGCACTACGCGCCTCCAGCACAAGGAGAAGGGCGGCGAGGGCCCGCACACACCGCAGCTCACGGGCAAGTACGCAAAGTAGAGCGACGCGCTGGCCGTAAGTCAGGCCTCAAGACAAAGAAAGGGCGCCGCGGTGTCCCGCGGCGCCCCTTCGGAGACAGCAGGCTGCTGCCTGCTTAGTGGGTGAGGGCCGCCTGGCCGCTACCGGCCTGGACGGGGATCGCGCGGGGCTTCTTCTCCTCCGGGATCTCACGCTGCAGCTCGATCGTGAGCAGGCCGTTGGCGAGCTTCGCACCCGTGACCTTCACATGGTCGGCAAGCTGGAAGCGGCGCTCGAAGTTGCGGCCGGCGATGCCACGATAGAGATACTGCTTCTCGTCCTGGCCCTGGGTCGGCGCAGCCTGGCCGGTGACCAGGAGCTCGTTCTCCTTCTGGGTCACGTTCAGCTCGGCTTCGGCAAAGCCTGCAACCGCCATCACGATCCGGTAGGCGTTATCGCCAGCCTTCTCGATATTGTACGGGGGATAGCCGTTGGCGCCGGACTGGCTGGCCACCGAGTCGAGCAGGTCGAAGACCCGGTCGAAACCAACGGTGGCGCGATAGAACGGGGAATAGTCGACAGTACGCATATTGATCATCCTCTCTTGAGCGATGTTGGATGTCCCAGCCCCGGATGGGCGCTGGGAACGACAGTGATTTGGGGGCGGCGAGGGCCGCTTCAAGGGCGATAAAAATTTCCTTCCGGAGGCCTTGAACGGCAGGAATTGCTTCCTTCCGGAGAACCTTCGGAAATTCAACTCATGGCTAATGTGCGAGATATCGCCAGATCAAAGGCGGTAACCGCATGTCCAAGTTCATTCCCCGTTCCGAAGCTGCTTTGTGGGTCCTGTCGGTCTCGCAGGCCGCCGGCATGCTCGCCCTCAACATCGTCCTGCGGGTGGCCGTGTCGTGAAGCACCTGCCGCTCTTCTTCGATCTCACCGGGCGCAAGGTCGCGGTGGTGGGCGAGGGTCCGAAGGCGGACTTGCGAGTCGAGCTGGTGCGCTCCGCGGGCGCCGATGTGCGCCGGCTCGACGCCCGTTCGGTCACCGCAAAGGATCTGCAGGGCGCCGTGGCAGCCTTCGTGGCCACCGGCGATGAAGCCGCCGACGCCGCCGCGTATCGGCAGGCGAAGGCCGCCGGCGTTCCGGTGAACGTGGCCGACCGGCCGGCGCTCTGCGACTTCATCATGCCCGCCATCGTCGATCGGGACGGTGTGGTCGTGGCGATCTCGACCGGCGGGGCGTCGCCCACCCTTGCGACGGTGCTGCGTGGCCGGATCGAGGCGGCGCTGCCGGAGCGGCTGGGCGTGCTCGCCCGGTTCGCGACGACCTTCCGGGCGCAAGTCAATGCGCTGATCGCCGACCCCGCCCATCGTCGCGCCTTCTTCCGCCGCCTGGTCGAGGGACCGGCGGCACGCCTGGCCCTGGCCGGCGACGAGGCCGGTGCGCGCCGCGTGGCGCTCGGCGACCTCGATGCGGCGCGCCGCCAGATGACGCCGTCCGGCATCGCCCACATCGTGGGCGCGGGGCCGGGCGATCCCGATCTCCTGACGCTCAGGGCAGCGCAGCTCCTGCAGGAAGCCGACGCCATCCTGCATGACGATCTGGTGCCGCCAGCGGTGCTGGCGCGGGCGCGGCGCGACGCCGAGATCGTCTCCGTGGGCAAGCGCAAGGGCCGTCCGAGCTGGGCCCAGGCAGACATCGATGCCGAGCTGGTCCGCCGCGTGCGCGCCGGCCAGAACGTGGTGCGCCTGAAGGCCGGTGACCCGTTCGTCTTCGGCCGCGGCGGCGAGGAAGTCGATGCGCTACGCGAGGCCGGCCTTGCCTACACGGTCGTGCCGGGCATCACCGCCGCGCTGGGCTGCGCGGCGTCGGCCGGCATTCCGCTCACCCACCGCCGCCGCGCCTCGGCGGTGACCTTCGTCAGTGGGCACAGCGCCAAGGACGGCAGGCAGCCGGCATGGGCATCGCTCGTCGGCGAAGGCCACACGCTCGCCATCTACATGGGCGCCACGGAAGCTCCCGCCGTGCGCGACCGTCTGCTGGGCGCCGGCGCCGATCCTTCCACGCCGGTCGCGATCGTCGAGAACGGCACGCGGCCCGACCAGCTTGTTTCGACCGGCCGGCTCGGCGACCTGGCACGGCTCGCCGCCGCCCACGCCCAAAGCGGCGCGGCCGGCCCCAGCCTCATCATCGTGGGCGACGTCGCGGCCTATGCCGCAGCGTCCCAAAAACCTTCGCTCGCAAAGGTGTCCTGATGGCCAAGAATCTTAGCGGCGACCTGCAGGTCGCATCTGCCAACCGTCTGGTCGACGGCATGGTGGTCTGGCTCGACGAGGCCGGACAGTGGACCGATCGCCTGGAGCATGCCGCGATCTCGCGCGACAAGCGCAGCGCCGAGATCCTGCTGGAGCGTGCACGCGTCGAGGCTTTCAGCGTGGTCGAACCGTTCCTTGTGGCAGTGACCGAGGACGAGGACGGCACGATCGAGCCGCTGTCGTTGCGGGAAAAGATCCGCGCCTCGGGCCTCACCTTCGATGCCATCGCGGCCGATGCGGTGCGCTATGCCTGATACCCATTTCTATCGGTACGACGACTACGATCGCACGCTCGTCTCCGAGCGCGTCGACCAGTTCCGCGACCAGGTGCGCCGCCGGCTGGCGGGCGAGCTGACCGAGGAGCAGTTCAAGCCGCTGCGTCTGCACAACGGCCTCTACCTGCAGCTCCACGCCTACATGCTGCGGATCGCCATTCCCTACGGCACGCTGTCGTCGCGCCAGCTGCGCAAGCTGGCAGACATCTCGCGCAAGTACGATCGTGGTTACGGTCACTTCACGACGCGACAGAACCTGCAGCTCAACTGGATCAAGCTGGAGGACGCACCCGACGCGCTGGCGGCCCTGGCCGAAGTCGACATGCATGCGATGCAGACCTCAGGCAACTGCATCCGAAACGTGACCGCCGACCACTATGCGGGGGCGGCGATCGACGAGATCGAGGATCCACGCATCTGGGCCGAGATCGTGCGCCAATGGTCGACGTTGCACCCCGAGTTCACCTTCCTGCCGCGCAAGTTCAAGATCGCCATCACAGGATCGCCGAACGACCGCGCCGCCGTGCGCGTGCACGACATCGGGTTGCGCCTGTGGCGCAACGAGCAGGGCGAAGTCGGCTTCGAGGTCATCGTGGGTGGCGGCCTTGGCCGCACGCCGATGATCGGCAAGACGCTGCGCGAGTTCCTGCCGAAGGAAGAGCTGCTCGCCTATCTCGAATCGACCTTGCGCGTCTACAATCGCTACGGTCGTCGCGACAATCTCTACAAGGCCCGCATCAAGATCCTGGTGCACGAGGTCGGCGTGGAGAAGATGCGCGAGGAGGTCGAGGCCGAGTATGCCGCGAACCGCGACGGCGCACTCAGGCTGCCGATGGAGACCATCGAGGCCATCGCGCGCCAGTTCGCACCACCCGAACTGCCGCCGCGGCCCGCGACTTCAGGGTTGGTCGAAGCCCAGCGTTTCACCGACCCGCACTTCGCTCTGTGGCTCAAGTCCAACGTCGCGCCGCATCGCGTGCCAGGTTATGCCATCGTGACGGCTTCTCTGAAGCCCGCCGGTGCGCCCCCGGGCGACGCCAGCGCCGCCCAGATGGACGGGGTCGCCGACATCGCCGAGGCCTACAGCCAGGCCGAGCTGCGGGTCAGCCACGAGCAGAACCTGATCTTTCCGCACGTCGCGGTGGACGACCTGCCGCAGGTCTACCGCTCGCTGACGGCTCTGGGCTTCTCGGAAGCCAATGTCGGCAAGATCACCGACATCATCGCCTGCCCGGGACTCGACTACTGCGCGCTGGCCAATGCGCGTTCGATCCCGGTGGCGCAGCGCATCTCGAACCATTTCGCGAGCCTCGCGCGGCAACACGATATCGGCGACCTGAAGATCAAGATCTCGGGCTGCATCAATGCCTGTGGCCATCATCACGTTGGCCACATCGGCATCCTCGGCGTCGATAAGAACGGCGTCGAGCTCTACCAGATCAGCCTCGGCGGCGACGTCGACTTTGGCAGGACGGCGATCGGCGCGATCCTCGGGCCGGCCGTGACGGCCGACAAGGTGGTCGAGGCGGTCGATGCCCTGGTCGCCACCTATCTCGACGCCCGCCAGACGGGCGAGCGCTTCGTCGATACCTACCGGCGCATCGGCGCCCAGCCCTTCAAGGAGAGAGTCTATGGCTCTGTATAGCGAAGCGGGTCTGCCCGCGTCCTACGTTGCCCTGCCGTTCAGCGAGTGGCAGCAGCGGCCCGAGTGGCCGGCGGCGTCGCTGGCCAACACAGATCCGGTCGAGGATCTGGCACCCCATGTCGGCCGCCTGCGCCTGATCGTGCTCGAGTTCCCCAGGTTCAGCGACGGTCGCGCGTACAGTCAGGCGCGTCTGTTGCGCGGCCGGCTCGGTTACCGCGGCGAGTTGCGTGCCACCGGCGGTGTTCTTCAGGACCAGATCGCCTTCATGCTCCGTTGCGGGTTCGATTCCTTCGAAAGCGAGCAGAAGGGGTTCGGCGAGGCGCTCGCCCGGGCGCGGACCCTGTTCAGCGTTGTCTATCAGCCGGCCGAGGACGATCAGGTGCCTGTTTCACTTCGTCGACTGGGGCGCGACACCGCCGCGGCGTCCTGATCAGGCGTCGCTGCCGTCGGGCTGAGAGTGGAGCCACTCCAGGGCTTCGTCGACCGAATCGAAAATCTTGGCCTGTCCGGTAAACTTGCCCAGATTGATGAAGCGCCGGGCCAGGTCGGCGCCAAGGCCAGGCCGGGGGATCAGCGCAAGAGGTCCGCGATTGGCGAGGCTGGCGTAGGCTGCCGCGCGCGCAGCAAGGGCCATGACGTCCTGGTCGTCATAGGTCCCGTCGCCCTGGCTGCCATCGAACAGCTTGCGATAGGTAAGTGCGTTCTGAGCCACGACGGTATCGGTGAAGGCCTCGACGTCCTTCAGCGCGATGACCCCCATCACCCGGGCATGGACGAAGCGCTTTTCGTGATCGATCGTGTACTCGATAGGCATGGGCGGACTTTAAGCAAACCCCGCGGCGATCGTCGAGCCGCTTGGCGGTCCGATGGGCTCCCGCCAATAGCCGGAAGCGACGGGATCAGGGGAGTGGCGGGTGCCGTGTTGGCGCGCATCGGGCTGGTGCGCGCGCGCTTCAGGCCTCCGCGCAAATTATCGTGAGCTTCCGCACAGGACACGCTTACACCCCCTTGGCCTGCTGGCCTTTCGGTGCCGGATCGGGAAGGGACTGGACGCGCAGCCTTGAGTTCGGGATCTTCGATGCATGACCACGATCTACGGCATCAAGAACTGCGACACGATGAAGAAGGCGCGCGCCTGGCTGGACAAACGGGGGATCGCCTACGACTTCCACGACTACAAGACGGCCGGTATCGAGCGCGGCCGGCTCGAAGGCTGGGCCGCCAAGGTTGGCTGGGAGGTTTTGTTGAACCGCGCAGGCACGACTTTCCGCAAGCTGCCCGACGCGGACAAGGAAGGGCTCACCGAGAGCAGGGCGATCGCGCTGATGGTCGCGCAGCCCTCGATGATCAAGCGACCGGTGCTCGAGTCCGACGGCAGGCTGTTCGTCGGCTTCAAGCCCGAGCAGTACGAGACCCTCGCCTAGGCGGCCTCGGCCGCGGTCAAGCAGGCTTGGGCGGGCGCTCGTGCTGTCGGGCTGCCACGGTCGCGGCCGGGGCGCTCGGCGCTTGCGATGAGGAAAATGCCAAATATCTATTATAATTCAATTAGATAATTGATATAATTGACATTTCGAAGGAAATCGCGAAAGATCAAGTCATAAGGCCTTGCTTGGCCACGATAATTGATTTCTGAAGGCTGCTATCGCGGCTCCCCTCATTTATTCGAGGTCCAAAATGAAGATCGCTGTTTCGCTTTTCGCCCTGCCGCTCGCTCTTTCCGTTGCCGCCTGCGGCGATACCTGGGGTGAACGCGCCGTGACAGGCGGCGGCATCGGCGCGGGTACGGGCTTGGCCGTCGGTGCGATTGCGGGCTGGCCGCTGGTGGCGCCGGTTCTGGTTGGCACCGCGGTCGGTGCCGGCATCGGCGCGGCGACCACGCCGAAGAAGTAGCACTATCCCCGCAGCAGCTTGAGCTTGCGCTCGAAGACGCACAGCACGTCTTCGAGCGTCTCGCCGTGCGCCAGTTTGCGCGGTCCGTTGTAGACCATGTAGGAGCCGCCACTACCGCCGCCCGGCACCTTGGCGATGGCGAACAGCGGCTGCTCGGCGGTGTGGCGGAAGATCGAGAAGATCGCCATACCTGGCCGGAAATCGATGGCGTAGTCGCGCCATTCTCCGGTTGCCACACGCATGCTGTACAGACCGAGAAGCCGCGACAGTTCCCGCTTCTCGAACGAGACGATGCGGCGCCGGGCTCGCTGATCGGCCAAACGGTACAGGTTGGTCATGCCACCGCGACTTCGAACATGTCAGTGATGTGAATTCTTGCAGAACCGCCTGTGGGGGTAAAGCGTCCTGCGCCCCCATTCGGTTGTTTGCCAAAGCTCGGACGGGGGGCTATGAACCGCCGCTGAAGCTGTTGATATTCCGCGATATTCCGGGAGCACTCTGTGTCCGACTCCGCCGCGTTCCATGAGATCGACGAGGCCGTCCGCAAGGACGAGATGAAGGAGTGGTGGAGTCGCTACGGCACCTGGGTGGTGGCGAGCGCCGTCGTGATCGTCGTCGCCGTCACGGGCTTCGTGGGGTGGCGCCAGTATGATCAGGCGCAGCGTGCCGCCGCGAGCGCCGCCTATTCGGCAGCTCTGGCGCAAATCCAGACGGATCCTGCCGCGGCGCGCGCCGAGCTGGAAAAGCAGGCGGCCAACGCCCTTCAACCCTATCGCTCGCTGGCCGCTCTCACCGCTGCGCAGCTGCGCCCCACGCTCGAGGAGCAGGTGACCGCGCTTTCCGCGGTGGCCCCAGGCCTGTCGGCGACGGAACTCACCGATCTCGCCTTGGTGATCGCCGCGTTCAAGAGCATCGACACGCCCAAGGCCGAGGAGATGGTCGCCAGGCTGGAGCCGCTCGCGGCGCCGGGCCGCCCGTTCCGGCTGAGCGTGCGCGAACTGCAGGCAATGTTGGCCGTGCGTAAGGGCGATACCAAGCTTGCGAAGGAATTGTGGAACGAGATCGCCAAGGATCCGGCCGTGCCGCAGGGCGCTTCGCAGCGCGTCTCGGCAATGCTCAATCTCCATGGCGGCGCGGAGGCGAAGTAGTCCGATGTCGAGCGTATTGCGCGTGGTCGATCCCCGTTTCCTTCTCGCTGCCGTCCTGTTGGTGGTCTCCCTTTCCGGCTGCGATATCTTCGACAAGAAGAAGACGGCACTGCCGGGCGAGCGGATTTCCGTGCTGGGCGATCGCAAGGATCTCGAGCCCGACAGCGATGTCGCGAACATGCAGGTCGTACTGCCGCCGCCGACGGTGAATGAATCCTGGCCGCAGTCCGGTGGCTTTGCCAACAACGCCATGCACAACCTGGCGGTCGGGACGTCGCCGCAGATCATCTGGACGGCTGACGTCGGCTCGGGCAGCAGCTCGAACCGCATCCTGACGACGCCGCCCGTCGTCGCGGAGGGCAAGGTGTTCGCCAAGGATGCGCAGGGCACCGTCTCGGCCTTCAACGCCGACACCGGCGCGCTGTTGTGGCGGGTCACCCTGTCTCCGGAGAAAGCGCGTGACACCGACGAATTCGGCGGCGGCCTGGCCTATTACGGTGGCAAGCTCTTCGTCACGACGGGCTTCGCCATGGTCTATTCACTCGACCCGAATACCGGCAAGGAGGACTGGCACTCGGGCGTCAGTGCGCCGGTTCGCGGAGCGCCGCTGGTGTTCAACGACCGGGTCTACGCCATCGCCATCGACAACAAGCTGCATGCGCTCGCCGCTTCCGACGGCTCCGACCTCTGGCAGTTCCCCGGTCTGCAGGAATCCTCGGGATATGTCGGTGGCAACAGCCCGGCAGGCTCGGGCGATACCGTTGTCGCGCCGTTCACGTCGGGAGAGCTCGTGGCGCTGCGGGCCGACAACGGCCGGCCGATCTGGAACGAAACGCTGATTGGCACGCGTGCCGACATCCGGGCGTTCGGCAACCTGGCCGACATTCGCGGCCGCCCGGTGATCGACCGCGGGCTCGTGATCGCGATGGGCGCGGCCGGCCAGATCGCCGGCATCGACCTCCGGTCGGGCCAGCGCCAGTGGGATCGCAACATCGGGGGCAGCCAGACGCCGTGGACGGCGGGCCGCTTCCTTTTCGTGATGACCGGCAATGCCGACGTGGTGGCCATGGTCCGCGACACCGGCAAGGTGCGCTGGGTCACGCCGCTCACCCGGTACGAGGACGCCAAGAGGCACGTGCCGGTCCTGTGGGGCGGCCCGGTGCTGGCGGGTGACCGCCTCCTGTTGACCAGCTCGCTGGGCGATCTGGTGGCGATTTCCCCCTACACCGGCGAAGTCATGGGCAAGGTCGACCTCCGTGACCGCGTGCGCCTCGGTCCGGTCATTGCAAACCGGACGATTTACGTCCTCACAGATTCCGGACGACTCATTGCCCTCCGCTGAAGATCGGCCAAACACCCACGGGCTGCGCCGGGTCGCCATCGTCGGCCGTCCCAACGTCGGCAAGTCCACGCTGTTCAACCGGCTGGTCGGCCGCCGTCGGGCGATCGTCGACGATACGCCGGGGGTCACGCGCGATATTCGCGAGCAGCCCGCGCAGCTGGGCGACCTCGCCTTCACGCTGCTCGACACCGCAGGCTGGGAAACCGCTGGCGGCGAGGCGCTCGAGGCGCGCATGCGGCGTTTCACCGAGCGCGCGATCGAGTCGTCCGACGTCGTCCTGTTCCTGATCGACGCACGCTCCGGCATCGTGCCGCTCGATGAGAGTTTCGCGAGCTGGCTGCGCAAGCGTTCGGCCAAGGTGATCTTGGTCGCCAACAAGTGCGAGGGCCGCGCCGGCCAGCAGGGGCTCGCCGAAGCCCACGGACTCGGACTCGGCGAACCGATCCCGGTCTCGGCCGAGCATGGCGAAGGACTGAGCGACCTGCACGAGGCGCTCGGCCGGCACATCGAGCCGATGCCGGAGGAGGACGAGGCCGGCGGGGCCGAGGCGAGCGATCCCGATCTCGAGGACGTGCCCGAAGGCCGGCCGCTGCTGCTGGCCATCGTCGGGCGGCCGAACGTGGGCAAGTCGACGCTGCTCAACCGGCTGGTCGGCGAGGAGCGTGTCCTGACAGGGCCCGAGGCCGGCATCACGCGCGATTCGATTCGTGTCGAATGGGAATGGCGCGGCCGCCCTGTTCGCCTGGTCGACACGGCCGGCATGCGCCGCCGCAGCCGCATCGATGCCAAGCTGGAAGCTGCCTCGGTGGCCGACTCGCTCGACACGATTCGGCTGGCCGACGTCGTGGTGGTCGTGCTGGATGCGGCCGACATGGCCGAGAAGCAGGATCTCAACATCGCCGGCTGGGTGATCGAGGAGGGCCGCGCGCTGGTGATCGCGGTCAACAAGACTGACCTGCTGGCCGATGACCAGTCGGGGGCGTCCAAGCAGTGGCGCAAGCTGCGCGACCGGCTGGAGGCGTCGTTCGCCCAGGTGAAGGATGTGCCGATCGTGGGCTTCTCGGCGCTGACGGGACGCGGCGTCGAGCGCCTGCTGCCCAAGGTCTTCGAGACCTACGAGATCTGGAACAAGCGGGTCACGACGCCGAAGCTCAACCGCTGGCTGCGCGAGATGGAGACGCTGCATCCGCCGCCGCTCGCCAGCAACGGCCGCCGCATCCGGCTGCGATTCATGACCCAGATCAAGCGCCGGCCGCCGACCTTCATCCTGTCGGTCAGCCAGCCGCAGGAGCTTGGCGCCGACTATCTGCGCTTCCTGACGAACCGCCTGCGCGACGACTTCGACATGCCGGGCGTGCCGATCCGGCTCAGCATGCGCAAGCCGAAGAATCCCTACGAGGGCCGCCGCAAGCCGCAACGATAGCGCTGAGCGGAGCTCAGCCCGGGGAGCGTCAGGACATTGCCTCCGGCAATGTCCGAGAGCGTTGAAGAAAGAGTGATCAAGGAGGCTACCTATGTCTCCGGCCGCATTGCGGCCGATGGCGCAGAGGCGCCTTGCCCCGAACCGACCTGCTGCCCTAGGCTTCATTCCAACAAAGTCGAAATAACGAGCTGCGCCGCAGCCGCCGACGGGATGAAGGGGTAGAACGATGGATGTCCATTACGTAGCGCCGAAGACGCTCGACGAGGCGGTCCGGGCGTTTGCCGCGGCGGCGGGGACCGGCCGAATCCTGGCCGGCGGGACCGACCTCCTGGTCCAGATGCGCAACGGGGTCGTTTCCCCGGGAACGATCGTTGACATCAAGAAGATCGGCGAGCTGACCACGATCGAGGAGACGAAGGAGGGGGGCTTCCGGATCGGCGCCGCCGTATCGGGTGCCGTGCTGCGAGAACACCCCAAGATCCGCAAGGTCTGGCCGGGCGTGGTCGAGGCCACCAACCTGATCGGTTCGACCCAGGTCCAGGGCCGCGCCACGCCGGGTGGCAACCTGTGCAACGGTTCGCCCGCGGGCGACAGCGTGCCGGCCATGGTCGCAGCCGGCGCCATCGTCACCATCCAGGGGCCGAACGGGCGTCGCGAGCTTCCGGTCGAAAAGGTGCCGAAGGGACCGGGACGCCTCAACCTCGAGCCGGGCGAGATCGTCGTTTCCTTCACCTTGCCGTCGCGGCCGAAGGGCTCGAGCGACGCCTACCTGCGCATGATCCCGCGCACAGAGATGGACATCGCCGTCGTGGGCTGCGGCGTCAGCCTGACGATCGACAACGGCACCTGCACCGCCGCGCGCGTGGGTCTCGGTGCCGTCGCGCCGACGGTGCTGCTGGTCGAGGAGGCGGCGAGGGCGCTGATCGGCTCGAAGCTCGATGACGCAGCGCTGGCCAAGGCCGCGGCCGCCTGCAGCGCCGCCTGCTGTCCGATCGACGACAAGCGCGGCACCATTGCCTATCGCACCAAGGTCGCCGGCGTCCTGCTGAAGCGCACCGCACTGATTGCCGCCGAACGCGCGGGAGGAAAATAAGACCATGGCAAAGCTTCACGTCTCCACGACGATCAACGGCGAGCCGCAGGAATTCCTCTGCGATGCCGACCAGAGCATGCTCGACGTGCTGCGCGGGCCGCTCGGCCTGACCGGCGCCAAGGAAGGCTGCGGCACCGGCGACTGCGGCGCCTGCACCATCACCCTGAATGGACGCATCGTCTGCTCCTGCCTGATGCTGGCGGCCGAGGCCGAGGGGCAGAAGATCGGCACCATCGAGGGCATGGCCGGCGAGGATCTGCATCCGCTACAGCAAAAATTCCTCGAGTCGGCGGCGCTCCAATGCGGCATCTGCACGCCGGGCGTCCTGATGGCCGCCAGGGCGCTGCTCGAGAAGAATCCCGATCCGACCGAGCACGAAGTCCGGTTCTGGCTGGCCGGCAACCTGTGCCGCTGCACCGGTTACGACAAGATCATCCGCGCCGTGATGGAAACCGCTGCCGAAATGAGGGCCGCACGATGAGCACGACTGGGAGCACCGACACCGCCAACGACAACAAGTGGATCGGCAAGCGCACGATCCGTCCCGATGGCGCCGACAAGGTGACGGGCCGTGCGGCCTACGCCGCCGACACGACCATGCCCGGCATGATCTGGGGCAAGGTGCTGCGTAGCCCGCATCCGCATGCGCGCATCAAGTCGATCGACACCAGCAAGGCGGAAGCCCATCCAGGTGTGAAGGCCGTGATGACGGCCAAGGACATCGTGAACTTTCCGATCGAGAAGTCGGTGATGCTGGGCATCCAGGACATGCGCTGGATGTGCCGCAACGTCATGGCGCGGGAGAAGGCGCTGTTCGCCGGCCATCCCGTCGCGGCGGTCGCGGCGACCACGGAAAAGATCGCGGCGGAAGCCTGCAAGCTGATCGAGGTCGAGTACGAGGTTCTGCCGTTCGTGATCGACGTCGAGGAGGCGATGAAGCCCGACGCGCCCATCCTGCACGACTTCATCAAGTACAAGGACAAGCCCTCGAACATCGCGGGCACCCTGGAGCACAAGCTCGGCGACGTCGGCGAGGGCTTCGCCAAGGCGGACGTCGTCATCGAGCGCAGTTTCCGTACCCAGCCGGTGCATCAGGGCTATATCGAGCCGCACGCCTGCCTGGTCAGTGTCTCCGACGGCAAGGCCACGATCTGGAGCTCAAGCCAGGGCCAGTTCATGGTCCGCGCCATGTGCGCCTACCTGACGGGGCTGCCGCAGAACGACATCCGCGCAATCCCGGCCGAGATCGGCGGTGGCTTCGGCGGCAAGACCATCATCTACCTGGAGCCGCTGGCCCTGATCCTGGCGAAGAAGTCCGGTCGCCCGGTGAAGATGACCATGAGCCGTGCCGAGGTCTTCCATGCCTCGGGCCCGACCTCGGGCTCCTACAGCACGGTCAAGCTGGGTGCCACCAAGGACGGCAAGCTGGTGGCCGCGCAGGGCACTTTCTGCCTGCAGGCCGGCGCACTGCCGGGCTCTCCCATCCGCGGCGCGGCGGGCTGCGCCTTTGCACCCTACGATATCCCGAACGTGCACTCGTTCGGTTACGACGTGGTCTCCAACCGCTCGAAGGTCGCGGCCTACCGCGCGCCCGGCGCGCCGATCGGTGCCTATGGCGTAGAGTGCGTCATGGACGAGATGGCCGAGGCGCTGAAGATGGATCCGCTGGACTTCCGTCTGAAGAATGCGGCGAAGCAGGGCACCAAGGCCGCGCACGGGCCAGTCTATCCGCGCATCGGTTTCGTCGAGACGATCGAGGCGGCGAAGAAGCACGCGCACTACACGACGCCGCTGCCCAAGGCCAGGAAGGGCATGCTGTACGGCCGTGGCGTGGCCTCGGGCTTCTGGTTCAACGCCGGCGGCGAATCGAGCGCGCAGGTCAACATCAACGAGGACGGTACGGTGGTGGTGATCACCGGTCATCCCGACATCGGTGGCTCTCGCGCCTCGACCGCCAACATAACCGCCGAGCTCCTCGGCATCGACTACAAGAAGGTCTCGGTGCTGATCGGCGACACCAGCGTCATCGGCTTCAGCAACCTGACCGGCGGCAGCCGCGTGACCTACGCCTCGGCCATGGTCGTGACGCACTCGACGGAACGGGTCATCACCCAGCTGCGCGAGCGTGCGGCCAAGATCTGGAAGATCGATCCCGACGCGGTCGTGTGGGAGAACGGCGAGGCCCGTCCGGCCGGCGACAATGCCGGCAAGTTCGAGCCGCTCAGCCTCGGCCAGATCGCGGCCCAGGCCAGCGCCACCGGTGGGCCGATCGGCGCCGGCCAGCAGCTCAACACGACGGGCGCCGAAGGCGGATTCGCCACGCACATCTGCGACGTCGAGGTCGACCCCGATCTCGGCATCGTGCGCGTGCTGCGCTACACGGCCTTCCAGGATGTTGGCCGCGCCATCCATCCCAGCTATGTCGAAGGACAGATCCAGGGCGGCGCAGCGCAGGGCATCGGCTGGGCGCTGAGTGAGGAATACATCTTCAACAAGGAAGGCAAGCTCGATAATCCGAGCTTCCTCGACTACCGCATGCCGGTCAGCTCCGACCTGCCGATGCTGGATTCGGTGATCCTCGAGATCCCAAATCCGAAACATCCCCAGGGCGTGCGCGGGGTCGGCGAGGTGCCACTGGTGCCGCCGCTGGCTGCCGTGTCGAACGCGATCTACGACGCGCTCGGACGCCGTTTCTACAGCCTGCCGATGTCGCCGCCGAAGGTTCTGGCAACGATGGACATGGCCGCCGAGTAGGAAAGAAGAATGTTCGGCCGGTCAAACCGGCCGGACTGGAGCAGCAGCGCCCTTAATTGACGCTCGGGCGGTGCTGCAGGGCCTGGTCGCCGGCGACCCATTCGCCGTTCAGCATGCAGTTCGGCATCGCCAGCTGGATCAGCGATTCGCCGTGCGCCTCGGGCGGGATCTGCTGGGCCTCGTCCTCACCCGGAAAAGCCTCGCGGCGCATGAAGGTGCGCATCGGGCCCGGGTTGAAGAGGTTGACCTTCACCGGCGTGTGCGCGACTTCGGCGGCATAGATGCCGACCATCATGTCGAGCGCCGCCTTGCTCGTGGCATAGGCGCCCCAGTAGGGGATGATCCGGCGCGAGGCGCCCGAGGTCACGAAGATGGCGCGGCCGGCATCGGAGCGGCGCAGCAGCGGGTCCATCGAGCGGATCAGACGCCAGTTGGCGGTGACGTTCACCGCCATCACCTGCTCGAAAATCTTGGGCTCGAAATGGCCCATCGGCGAGAGCGTGCCGAGGATCGCGGCATTGCCCAGCAGCACGTCGAGGCGGCCGAAGCGGTCGAACAGCGCCTGGCCCAGCCGGTCGATGCCCGGACCGTCGGTGACGTCGAGCGGCACAAGCGTGGCTGTACCGCCGACGGCCTTGATGCGGTCGTCGACTTCCTCCAGGCCGCCCACCGTGCGGGCGACGAGCACGCAATGCGCGCCTTCCCGGGCATAGGCGAGGGCGGCTGCCGCACCGAGGCCGCGCGAGGCACCGGTGATCAGCGCAACGCGTCCGGCGAGGCGGCCGACGGCGGCTTCGGTCATCGATGGGAACTCAGGCCGATTCGACGAGGAGGGAGAGCTGGCGATCCTCGACGCCGGTGACGTCGTCGAGGTCGATCGGATAGTCGCCGGTGAAGCAGGCGTCGCAGAAGGCCGGATCGGCTGCGTCGCGCCCCGGCAGGCCCATCGCCCGATAGAGGCCGTCGATCGAGACGAAGGCCAGCGAATCGACGCCGATGAACTTCGCCATGCCGGCGACGTCGTAGCGGGAAGCCAGCAACTTGTCCTTGTCCGGTGTGTCGATGCCGTAGAAGCAGGGATCGGTGGTCGGTGGCGCCGCGATGCGCATATGCACTTCCTTGGCGCCGGCATTGCGCACCATCTCGACGATCTTCATCGAAGTCGTGCCGCGCACGATCGAATCGTCGACCAGGATCACGCGCTTGCCCTCGATGTGGGCGCGGTTGGCATTGTGCTTCAGGCGCACGCCGAGATGGCGGATATGGTCGGCCGGCTCGATGAAGGTGCGCCCGACATAGTGATTGCGGATGATGCCGAGCTCGAACGGCAGGCCCGACTGGGCAGCATAGCCGATCGCCGCAGGCACGCCGGAGTCCGGAACGGGCACGACGACGTCGGCCGGGACAGGATTTTCCTTGGCCAGTTCCATGCCGATGCGCTTGCGCGCGTCGTAGACGCCGATGCCTTCGACTTTCGAATCGGGTCGCGCGAAGTAGATGTGCTCGAACACGCAGAAGCGGCGCTTCTGTTTGGCGAACGGCTTGATGGAGCGCAGGCCGTTGCCGTCCACGATCACGATCTCGCCCGGCTCGACGTCGCGTACGAAGCGGGCGCCGATGATGTCGAGCGCACAGCTTTCGGAAGCCAGCATCCAGGCATCATCGAGACGGCCGATCACCAGCGGGCGCACACCCAGCGGGTCGCGCACGCCAATCAGGGCTTCGTTCGTCAGCAGCAGCAGCGAGTAGGCGCCCTTGACCCTGCCCAACGCATCAATCAGCCGGTCGACGACGGTTGAGTAATTGGAGCGGGCGATCAGGTGATTGATGACTTCGGTATCGGTGGTCGACTGGAACAGGCAGCCGATCCGCACCAGTTCCTTGCGCAGGAGGTAGGCGTTGGTGAGGTTGCCATTGTGCGCCAGGGCGAGCCCGCCGAAGTCGAAGTCGGCGAAGATCGGCTGGATGTTGCGGTCCGAGGAACCACCCGTCGTGGCGTAGCGGTTGTGGCCGATCGCCGAGTAGCCGACCAGCTTCTCCATGACGGCCTGGGTGCCGAAAATGTCGCCGACCAGACCGGCGGCGCGATGATTGTGGAAAACCCGGCCATCGAAGGTGACGATACCGGAGGCTTCCTGGCCGCGATGTTGCAGGGCGTGCAGGCCCAGCGCGGTATGAGCGGCGGCATCGGACGTTCCGTAGATGCCGAACAGCGCACACTCCTCGTGAAACTTGTCCTCGAGGGTGTCGTCGGAGCGTTTCGGGGTGCTAAGCACGGCGGGGTTATAGCTGGGGTGTCGCCCCAAGGCTATCAAGGATCGTTCACTGCGGCGGTTTGGTTTCGCCCGGGGCTGCCGGGGCGGTCGACGGCGCCGCCGGGGTCGCGGGAGCCGTGGCCGGCGCCGCGTCCGACGGGGCAGGCGATGTCCGTGTCGGCGCCGTAATCACGCCGCTTTCCATTCCCGGCCGCTGCAGGCGGTTGCGGAAGCCCGTGGGAAGATGCGGTTCGACGAAGGTCGCCATTTCGCGGATCATCGGGAAGCTGGCCGCACCCTCGACGGCGGGCGGCAGCTGACGCGGGCCCAGATAGCCGTAGAAAAGGAAGGCCGTGCCCATGGCAGCCCAGGCGCACAGCACGCCGAAGCCTGCTCCGAGGATCTTGTCGGGCTTGCCGAGCGGGCTCGACCGGATCGAGCGGGAGAGCACGCTCGTCAGCATGATCAGCACGATCAGGGCGGCCACGAAGACGACCAGCAGGGAGATGAAATACGAAAGCTCGGCGCTGCCGACGACTTTCAGGACCTCCGGCTCGACGACCTTGGAGAAGCGCCAGGCCACCCAGCCCGCGGCGATCCAGGAGGCGATGAACAGGACTGCATGGGCAAAGCCCGTGGACAGGCCGATCACCGCCCCGAAAACGGCGATGGCGATCACGGCGACATCGAAAACGGTAATTCCCAGCTGTTCCATCGACCCTGTTGCCCTAGTCCTGATCCTGATCGCGGCGACGGCCCCCGGACCCTTCGGGGGACCCCTCGCGCCGGCCACGTTTTAGTGGCCGATCGGCCGGTTGGAAACGCGCCACAAGGTCCGACAGATGCTCAATTTCGTCAATGGCGATGCCCTCGGGCGCGCGCGGGGCAGGCCCCGATCCGCTGCGAACCTGCGGTATGAGTGCACTTCGGAAGCCGAGCTTGGCCGCTTCCCGCAACCGGGCTTCGCGCTGCCCGACCGGCCGGACCTCGCCGCCGAGTCCGATTTCCCCGAACACCACCATGTCGCCCGGCACCTGCTCGTCGGCGAGCGAGGAGATGACGGCGGCGGCCACGGCGAGGTCGGCGGCAGGCTCGCCGATCCGCAGCCCGCCCGCCACGTTCAGGTAGACATCGTTGGCGCCGACCGTGACCCCGCAACGGGCCTCCAGCACGGCCAGAACCATGGCGAGGCGGTTCGAATCCCAGCCGACGACGGCACGGCGCGGTGTGGCGAGCGACGAGGGGCTCACCAGCGCCTGGATCTCGACCAGGACCGGCCGCGTACCCTCGATCCCGGCGAAGACACAGGCGCCCGAGACGTGGCCGCGTCGCTCCGCGAGGAACAGGGCCGAGGGATTGGCGACGTCCGAAAGGCCGCGGTCCGACATCTCGAAGACGCCGATCTCGTCGGTCGGGCCGAAGCGGTTCTTGACCGTGCGCAGGATGCGGAACTGGTGGCCGCGCTCGCCCTCGAAATAGAGCACCGTGTCGACCATGTGCTCGAGCACGCGCGGGCCTGCGATGGCGCCGTCCTTGGTGACATGGCCGACCAGCAGCACGGCGATGCCGCGACGCTTAGCGAGTTCGACCAGCGCCTGCGCCGAGGCACGCACCTGGGTGACCGTGCCCGGGGTCGAATCGACAGTGTCGAGCCACATAGTCTGGATCGAATCGATCACCGCCACCTTCGGTGCGTCCGGCCGCTCCAGCGAGGCCACGATGTCACGCACCGACGTCGCGGCGACCAGCTGCACCGGCGCGTCGGCCAGTCCCAGCCGCTCGGCCCGCAGCCGCACCTGGTCGACAGCCTCTTCGCCCGAGATATAGGCGCAGGCGGTGTTCTGTTTGGCAAGTGCCGCCGCCATCTGCAGCAACAGGGTCGACTTGCCGATACCCGGATCGCCGCCGATCAGCAGCGCCTGGCCGACGACCAGACCGCCGCCGCACACCCGGTCGAATTCGTTGATGCCGCTCCTGAGGCGCGGCGGCTGCGGCGTCGAGCCGGTGAGTCCCGTGAAGTCGAGCAGCCGGCCCTTGCCGCCGCGCGCCAGTCCGCCCCCGGCAGGACCCGGTGCGGGCGCGGATTCCTCGACGATCGTGTTCCACTCACCGCAGGACTCGCAGCGGCCGCTCCACTTGGTCGTCACGGCGCCGCAGGCTTGGCAGACGTAGCGTTTGAGCGGCCGGGCCACGGTCAGAGTTTCCGGACCTGCATCCGGATCGGACCCTCTGCCCGGCCGTGGATGAACTGGTCGACATGGGCGTTGCCGGAGCGGTCGATGTCGGCGACCGGGCCCTGCCAGATCAGCTTACCCTCGTGCAGCATGCCGATGCGATGGCCGATCTTGCGGGCGCTGGCCATGTCATGGGTGATCGAGATCGCCGTGGCGCCAAGGTCGCTGACGCATTTCACGATCAGGTCGTTGATGACGTCGGCCATGATCGGATCGAGGCCGGTCGTCGGCTCGTCGAAGAAGATGATCTCGGGCTCGCGGGCGATGGCGCGGGCGAGCGCCACGCGCTTCTGCATGCCGCCCGACAGTTCCGACGGAAAGAGCTCGCCGATCTCCGGGCCCAGACCGACCGCGCCCAGCTTGGCGACGGCGACTTCGCGGGCCTGTTCGACGGGCATGCCGTCGCTCTGGATGGGGCCGAAGGCGACGTTCTCCCAGACGCGCAGCGAATCAAACAGCGCACCGCCCTGGAACAGCATGCCGAACTTGCGCATGACACGCGCCCGACTGCGGTCGGTGAGGTCCTTCGTCTCCTCTCCGTCGATCTTGATAGAGCCGTTGTCCGGCCGCATCAGGCCCAGGATACATTTCAACAGCACCGACTTGCCGGTGCCCGATCCGCCTATCACGACCATCGACTCGCCCGGCCCGACGTCGAGGTCGATTCCCTGCAGCACCTTCTTGGGCCCGAAGGCCTTGGTGACGCCGCGCAGCGAGATCTTGGGGGAGGCCATGAGGTGGGAGCCGATCAGCGCGCGAAGAAGGCTTCGGTGATGAAGTAGTTGAAGGTCAGGATCAGAATCGAGGCGGAGACCACCGCGTTGGTGGTTGCCATCCCGACGCCCTGGGCGCCGCCGCGCGACGTGTAGCCGTGGTAGCAGCCCATCAGCGTGATGAGGAAGCCAAACACCGCCGCCTTGACGAGGCCGGAGAAGACATCCTGGAACTGCAGGAAGTCGAGCGTATTGCGCAGGTAGGCCGCGTCGTTGAAATCGAGCTTGTAGACGCCCACCAGGAAGCCGCCCAGCACGCCGATGATGTCGGCGATCAGGACGAGGACTGGCAGCGTGATGATGCCCGCGATCAATCGCGGGACGACCAGATACTTGAACGGATTGGTGGAGAGCGTCGTGAGCGCATCGATCTGCTCGGTGACGCGCATGGTGCCGATCTCGGCGGCCATGGCCGCGCCAACGCGGCCGGCCACCATCAGGCCTGCCAGCACAGGGCCCAGCTCGCGGGTCAGCGAGACCACGACGACATTGGGAATGGCGCTTTCGGCGGAGAAGCGCGCGAAGCCGGTGTAGCTCTGCAGTGCCAGCACCATGCCGGTGAAGATCGCGGTGAGGCCCACCACGGGCAGCGAGTAGTAGCCGATCTCCATGATCTGCCGCAGGATCTGCCGGCGGTACCAGGGCGGCTGCACGGCCTGCCGGAGGGCCTGGAAGGCGAAGGCCGTCACACTGCCGATCGCCTGCAGGAAGGCGAGCGTCATGCGCCCCAGGACTGTCACCAGCGGAATGGTCATGCCGTCTCTCCCGCGTCTTCGGCCGGGCCGCCGGCATAGCCGTCGAAATAGGCACGGTAATAGCGCCGGCCAAGCGCGGTCATGATCTCGTAGGCATTCGTCCGTGCGTGGTCGGCGAGATCGTCGGGCGTGAGGTGCGGCCCCAGCACCTCGACCATGGCGCCGGGCTGGCAGTCGGCTTCGGGCACGTCGGTCGTATCGATGGTCACGAGGTCCATGGAAATACGGCCGACTACGGGTACGCTGTGTCCCGCGAGATGCACGTGGGTGCGGTTGACGAGGTTGCGGAAATAGCCATCCGCATACCCCAGCGCAATCGTGGCGATCCGGCTCGGGCGCGCCGAGCGCCAGGCGCCGCCGTAGCCGACCGTCTGGAACGCATCGATCCGGCGGGTCTGCAGGATATGGGCGCGCAGGGTCACGACGGGCAGCATCGGGTTCGACTGGCCGGGCAGGGGATTGATGCCGTAGAGCGCCGCGCCGGGGCGCAGCAGGTCGAAATGGTAGTCCGGGCCCAGGAAGATGCCCGAGGAGTTCGCAAGCGAGGTCGGCGCACCGGGCATTGCCCGCACGAAGGTGCGGAAGCGCGAAAGCTGCTCGCCATTGACCGGGTTGGACGTCTCTTCCGACGCCACGAGATGGCTCATGATCAGGGCGAGCCGCAGGCCGCGCAGCCGGCCGCGCTCGTTGATCAGGACTTGCGCGTCCTCTGCGGAAAAGCCCAGCCGGTGCAGGCCGGTGTCGAGATGCACGACGGCGTCGAGCGCCTGGTTGAAGCGCTGGGCGGCGGCCCGCCAGACATTGAGCTGCCCCAGGTGATTGAGAACCGGGATGAGACGGTGCTCGACGAAGTCGGGCTCCGTGCCGGGAAGAAGTCCGTTCAGGACATAGATCGGCGGCTCCGGAAGGACGCGTCGGAGCGCAATCCCCTCGTCGATATGGGCCACGAAGAAGTGCCGGCAGCCCTCCGCCGCCAGCCGGGCGCCGACCACGGCGGCGCCGGTGCCGTAGGCATCCGCTTTCAGGACGGCGGCACAGTCGACCGGGCGGCCGGTGGCACGACCGGCGTCGCGCAGCCCGCGCCAGTTGGCCGCGATTGCGCCCAGGTCGATGGAAAGGATCGCGCCGGCCCGTCGGGCCGCGTCGTCGTCGCCGGAAATTGACACGTCTTGACCTTAGAACTCCGGGACGGGGCCGTCAGCACCGACATCGAGGTTGCCGAACTTCGTGAACTGGCCTTCGAACGACAGGCGCACGATGCCTGTAGGTCCATGGCGCTGCTTGGCGACGATGACCTCGGCCTTGCCGTAGGTCTCCTCGCAACGCTGCTTCCAGGCATCGTGCCGCTCGTTGAACTTCTGGTCGCTCTCCTCGGCGCGCCGCGCAGGCTCGGTGCGGGTCAGATAGTATTCCTCGCGGTAGACGAACATGACGACGTCGGCGTCCTGTTCGATCGAGCCCGATTCGCGAAGGTCGGCGAGCTGGGGGCGCTTGTCCTCGCGCTGCTCCACGGCGCGGGACAGCTGCGACAGGGCGATCACCGGAACGTCCAGTTCCTTGGCGAGCGTCTTCAGGCCGCGGGTGATTTCCGAAACCTCCTGCACGCGGTTCTCCTGCCGACTCTTGCCCGACGGATTGAGGAGCTGGAGGTAGTCGACGATGATCAGGCCGAGGCCGTGCGTCCGCTTCAGCCGGCGGGCACGCGTACGCAGGGCGGCGATGGACAGCGCGGGCGTGTCGTCGATGAAGAAGTTGAGGTGCTCGAGTTCGTGGCTGACATTCAGCACCCGGTCGAATTCGGTGCTGTTCATCTCGCCCTTGCGGATCTTTTCGGAGGAAAGTTCGGCCTGCTCCGACAGCATGCGGGTCGCGAGCTGTTCGGCGGACATTTCCAGCGAGAAGAAGCCGACTACGGCGCCATCCACCGCCTTGGGGTGACCTTCGACGATTTCCTCGCGATAGGCCTTAGCGGCGTTGAAGGCGATATTGGTCGCCAGCGCGGTCTTTCCCATCGACGGGCGGCCGGCAAGGATCAGGAGGTCGGACCGGTGCAGGCCGCCCAGCAGCTGGTCGAGCTGAACCAAGCCGGTGGCCACACCCGTGAGCTTGCCCTCGCGGCCATAGGCTGCCTCGGCGGCGGTCATGGCCTCCGTCAAAGCGAGGCGGAACGGCTTGAAACCGCCTTCGGTCTGGCCGGTCGTCGCAAGGTCGTAGAGTTTCTTCTCGGCAACCTCGATCTGCTGGAGCGCGGTCTCGTCGACGTCGCCGGAGAAGGCGCCGTTCACGACGTTCTCGCCGAGATCGATCAGCTGGCGGCGCAGGTAGAGATCATGGACGGCGCGCCCGAACGCGGCGGCGTCGATCACATGCACAGAAGCTGCGGCGAGGCGGGCAAGGTAGGCCGCGCCGCCGGCTTCCTTGATGGCGGGATCCTGCTCGACATAGGTCTTGAGCGTGACGGCGCTCACGACCTGGCCGCGCTCGATCAGGCGCGACAGTGAATCGTAGAGTTTTCCGTGCGACGGGTCGGCGAAATGTTCGGGGCGCAGGAACTCCGCCACGCGCTGGTAGGCGGCATTGTTCACCAGGATGGAGCCGAGCAACGCCTGCTCCGCTTCGAAATTGTGCGGCGGCTCCCGCAGGCGCGCATCTTCGGTGCCGGGCAGGCGCGTGACGTTCGAGGACTCTTTCACTGGCTCCATCGGATTGTCTTTGCCCAAGATGGGAGGGGGATCACAGTGCAAAGAATGTCGGGCGCCCGCTTATCCAGAGCGTAGCGAGGATACCTTGCTACTCGGCCGCCATGGACCCTGCAACGTTCTTCAGGCGTTCTTCGGCCGCCATATAGTCGCGCGTGAGGGGCACGGCATCCTGCCGCCGGGCGATCTGTATCTGAAAGACCATCTGGTTCATGTACCGGAAGGCCACTTCGCAGCCCGCCAGATAGAACTCCCACATCCGGCAGAATCGATCGTCGTAGCCGGCGAGCTGCTTGATCTGTTCGCGGTTGGCCAGGAAGCGCTCGCGCCACAGACGCAGCGTCTCCGCATAATGCAGGCGCAGCACCTCGATGTCGGTCACCCAAAGACCGGCCTTCTCGATCGCCGCCAGGACCTCCGAGAGGGCGGGAGTGTAGCCGCCGGGAAAGATGTACTTGCGGAGCCACGTGTTGGTGCCGCCCGGTGGCTCCATGCGGCCGATCGAATGCAGCAGCATCACGCCATCGTCCGCCAGCAGCTCCTTCACCTTCGTGAAGTATTCGAGATAGTGAGCGGAGCCGACATGCTCGAACATGCCGACCGAGACGATGCGGTCGTAGCGACCCGGCTCCTCGCGATAGTCGAGTAGCTTGAAGCGGACCTTGTCAGCGACACCCTCGTCGGCGGCGCGGCGGCTCGACACGCCATGCTGCTCACGCGAGAGGGTAACGCCGGTGACGTCGACGTCGAAGGCGCGGGCGAGGTAGAGACCCATGCCGCCCCAACCGGACCCGATGTCGAGCACCTTCTGGCCGGGCCTGAGCATGAGCTTGGCGGCGATGTGCGCCTTCTTGTCCGCCTGGGCGGTCTCCAGGGGCTCGTTGCCGGTCCGGAAGTAGGCGCACGAATACTGGCGGTCGCGGTCGAGGAAGAAATCGTAGAGTTCGCCCTTCAGGTCGTAGTGGTGCGCGACGTTCTTCTGGGCCTTGCCGACGGGATTGTAGTGCTCCAGCACGCGCAGCCACCGTTGCAGCGCGTAAGACCAGCGCATCAGGGCCGTGGAATCCACGGCGGCCATGTTGCGCCCCAAGAGGTCGAGCAGGTCGTAGAGATCTCCCTGCTCAACGGTCAGTCGGCCGTCCATGTAGGCCTCGCCCAGCGCGAGCCGGGGCCGCAACGCCAGGCGGATGCCAGTCCACCAGTCGTGGACCCGGATGGTCACCGCGGGACCGGCTTTTGCGCCCTTGATGTGATGCGACCGACCGGCTTCATCGATGATGGTCAGTCGGCCTTCACTCACGACCCGGGCAAGGACCTGCGCCAGCAGCACGACGGATTACTCCGAGTTGTCGTTCTGCAAATGTTAATCCCATCCGCTTTTTCGACGCAAAGGGGTGGTTGGGCAAAATTTGCAGTAGGTCGATGTGAATAAATCGCATTTGAATTGCCATTATGCACTTCGGGTGATATCGGCCAATGATACTCACTCGCATCGGAGGAAGACCGTGAAGAGACGTGCGCTCGTGAAGGCTGGCCTGGCGTTTGGCTCCGGTGTGTTCATCGCCCGGCGGGCCTCGGCCCAGGGCGGGACGCTCAATCTCTATTCGGCGCGCCACTACAAGACCGACGAGGCCCTGTACGGCAATTTCGCCGATCTCACCGGCGTCAAGATCAACCGCATCGACGCTGAACCCGATCCGCTCATCCAGCGTCTGCGCACCGAAGGCGACAAGAGCCCGTGCGACGTGTTCATCACCGTCGACGCCGGCCGCATCGAGCGCGCCCGGGAGATGGGGCTGTTGCAGGTGACCGACTCACCCGTGCTTGCGAAGGCGATCCCGGCGCACCTGCGCGATCCCGACAACACCTGGTTCGGTTTCTCCAAGCGCGCCCGCATCATCGTCTTCAACAAGGAGAAGATGCAGGCTGCAGCCGGCCCGCAGAACTACGAGGACCTCGCCGACCCGAAGTGGAAGGGCAAGGTCCTGATCCGCTCCTCGGGCAACATCTACAATCAATCGCTTACCGGTTCGATCCTCGCGGCCGATGGTCCGGAGAAGACCGAAGCCTGGGCGAGGGGCGTCGCTGCCAACCTGGCGCGGCCGCCGCGCGGTGGCGACACCGACCAGATCAAGGCCGCTGCAGCAGGCGAGGGCGACGTCGCCGTCGTGAACACCTACTACTTCGTGAACCTGATGCGCTCGACCAAGCCGGAAGACCGCGAGATCGCCGCCAAGCTGGGGGTGATCTTCCCGAACCAGGCGAACCGCGGCACCCACGTGAACCTGAGCGCAGGTGGTGTTGCCAAGTATGCGCCGAACAAGCAGGCGGCGGTCAAGTTCCTCGAGTATCTGGTCTCGCCTGAGGCCCAGAAGTATTTCGCCGACGGCAATTCGGAGTATCCGGTCGTGGCCTCGGTCGAGCTCTCACCGGAGCTCAAGTCGCTCGGTACGTTCAAGGAGGATCAGCTCAACGCCCGCGTCTTTGCACAGAACAACGCCGAGGCGCTGAAGATCATGGACCGGGCCGGCTGGAAGTGAGGCGTCCTGACGCCGCCACGGTGCGGCTCAGGAGGATCACCGGCAGCAGCGACACGATGACGATGAGAATCGATCCGACGGCCGCCTGGGCAAGGCGTTCGTCGGATGCGAAGCGGTAGACCCCGATAGCCAGCGTGTCGAAGTTGAAGGGCCGGATCAGCAGGGTCGCCGGAAGCTCCTTCAGGACCTCCACGAAGGCGACGATGCCGGCCGTCAGGGCCGGCGCCCGCAGCATCGGCAGATGGATACGCCACAGGACGTCACGTGGCCTGGCACCGAGGATCCGTGCGCTCGCATCCATGGCGGGATCGATCGCCGCAAGTCCGGGTGCGACGTTGGCCATGCCGACGGCGAGAAAGCGAACCGTATAGGCGAGGATCAGGGCGAAGGCGGTGCCGCTCAGCAGCAGGCCGGTGGGAATGCCGAGCACCTGCCGCGAGAGCAGGTTGAGGCCGCGATCGGCGAATGCCAGCGGAAGCAGGACACCGACGGCGATGACGGCGCCGGGGATGGCGTAGCCCAGTGATGCGAAAGCAATGGTGCGGTGGAGCAGTCGGCGTCGGACGAGACGTCCGGCGTAGCTCAGGAATACCGCAAGGCCGACGATGATTGCGGCTGCGACCGTCGCCAGGGTCAGGCTGTTCAAGGCATCGCCGATGAATTGCCGGTCGGTCACCAGAACCCCGGACGACAGGGCGAGCTGCGCGAGATGTGCCGTTGGCACCACGAAGCCGAGCAGGATGGGCAGGGCGCAGGCGGCGAACGCGGCGAGGCCCGCGGGCGGCGTAAGCCGTACCGGCTCGGCGACGAAGCGCAGGTTCGAGGCGATCGTGAACCCCGCCCGTCCGCGTGACCGGTACTCCAGCGCGACGAGGGCAACCGCGATCAGTATCAGGACCATGGAGAGCTGTGCGGCTCCCTCGCGGTTTCCCATGCCGTACCAGGTTCGGTAGATCGCGGTGGTGAAGGTGTGAATGCCGTAATACTGGACGGTGCCGAAGTCGGCGAGGGTCTCGAGCAGCGCGAGGGCCGCGCCTGCGGCGATGGCCGGCCGGGCGAGCGGCAGGCCGATTCGCAGGAAGGTGCGCCAGGGTCCGTTGCCGAGGATGCGGCTCGCCTCGAGCAGCGACTGCGACTGGGCAAGGAACGCTGCGCGCGCGGCAAGATAGACGTAGGGGTAGAGGACCAGCGTAAACAGCAGGGCAACGCCCTGGGATGAGCCGAAATCGGGGAACCAGTAGTCGCCGCGTCCCCATCCCATCGCGGCGCGCAGCGCCGACTGCAGCGGACCGGCGAAGGTCAGCAGGTCGGCGTAGGCATAGCCGATGATGTAGGTCGGCATGACCAGCGGCAACAGCAGCGCCCACTGCAGCATCCGGCTTCCGGGAAACCGGCATGTCGTCACGAGCCAGGCCGTGCCCGTCCCGATCACGACGGTACCGAGGCCGACGCCGACCAGCAGGACGATCGTGTTGCCCACGATGTCGCGAAGCTGGGTCTCGGCGAGATGTCGCCAGAGCTCGCCCTGGTCGCTGAAGAGGCTGGAGGCGACGCCCAGAAGCGGCAGCGCAACGACGGCCGCCACGGCGAGGGCGCCGAGGCGCCAGATCATGGAAGCACCAAAAGAAAACGCATGCCACCGCGGTGCGATGGCATGCGTTCGAAGAGCCGTGCGGTGCCTGTCGGCACGCGCGTTACTTCTGGTCGGCTGGCGTTTCCTCGGCCGCAGCCTCGGCGGTCTCGCCCTCGGCAGCCTCGGCAGCCTCGGCCGACTTGGCCTCGAACAGCGCGGCAGCCTGGTCGGCCGCACGCTGGGCGGCTTCCGCCGCCTCCATGGCCGCACGCTCGGTCTCGGCGACCAGCTTGCCACCCTTGGCGAGGAACTCGGCCTCGTCGGCCGAGCGGGCGACCAGCACGGAGATCTCGACCACGACTTCCGGATGGAGGTGGATCTTGATCTTGTGCTCGCCCAGCGCCTTGATCGGCTTGTCGAGTTCGACCTGGCTGCGCTCAATCTTCACGCCCTGGGCGGCTGCGCCGTCGGCGATGTCGCGCGAGGTGACCGAACCGTAGAGCTGGAGCGCCTCGGAGGCCTGACGAATGATGGAGACCTTGAGGTCGCTCATCTTTGCGCCGACCGCTTCGGCTTCCTGACGGCGCTCGAGATTCTGCGCCTCCAGGACCTTACGCTGCGATTCGAAGTACGAGATGTTGTCCTTGGTCGCGCGCAGGGCCTTCTTCTGCGGCAGGAGGAAGTTGCGGGCGAAGCCGGGCTTCACCTTCACAACGTCGCCCATCTGGCCGAGCTTCGGCACGCGCTCGAGCAGGATGACGTTCATCGGCATGATTGCGTCTCCCGATTAGGCGATGAGGTAAGGCAGGAGCGCCAGGAAGCGGGCGCGCTTGATCGCCTGGGCGAGTTCGCGCTGCTTCTTGGACGAAACCGCCGAGATACGGCTCGGTACGATCTTGCCGCGCTCCGAAATGAAGCGCTGCAGGAGACGCACGTCCTTGTAGTCGATCTTCGGCGCGTTCGCGCCGGAGAACGGGCAGCTCTTGCGGCGGCGGGTGAACGGACGACGCTGGGCGCTCATGCTTCTTCTCCCGTGTCAGAGGCGGTGGCGGCGGCGCCCTCGTCGCCGAAGCGCGAACGCTCGCGACGCGGCGGGCGATCGCCCCAGCGGTCGCCACGATCGCCGCCCGGACGGTCGGACTTCTCGGCGCTTCGAACCATGACGGCGGACGGGCCCTCTTCGAGTTCGTCGACGCGCACGGTCATGTAGCGGATGATGTCCTCGTTGATCGACATCGTGCGCTCCAGCTCCTTCACCGCCGCCGCCGGGGCGTCGATGTTGAGCAGGGTGTAGTGACCCTTGCGGTTCTTCTTGATGCGGTAGGTCAGCGAACGCAGGCCCCAGTACTCCTTCTTGGAGACGGTGCCGCCCAGGCTGGCGACCAGTTCGGAGAACTGGGTGGTCAGAGCCTCCACCTGCGTCGTCGCAACGTCCTGACGCGCAATGAAGACATTCTCGTAGAGTGCCATGTAGATTTGGCTCCTTATGGCTGTTAGCGACCCGGAGTTCCGAGGAACCGGCCGGATCTAGCCGCCCCATCGCGGAATGCATCGGGGCGGCAAGGAGATCGGGGCCGACTGAGGCCCCGAAGAGGGGCGGTTATACAGGCAAGCGGCCTGAAAGCAAGTATTCCCCGCGCGGCTTGACTGCGTTGGTTACCCCGGTATGACTGCCGCAATTCGAGCCGAAATCAGGGGAAAACGCGCATGAGTCGGGCTTTTGTCTTTCCGGGACAGGGATCGCAGGCCGTCGGCATGGGAGCCGACCTCGCCGGCGCCTTCGCCACCGCCCGGGAGGTCTTCGGTGAAGTCGACGAGGCGCTGAAGCAGAATCTCTCGAAATTGATGCGCGAGGGCCCGGAGGGCGATCTCGTTCTGACCGAGAATGCGCAGCCCGCCCTCATGGCCGTCAGCGTCGCGGTCGTCCGGATCCTGGAAAAGGACGGGGGCAAGCCGCTCCCGTCGCTCGCAGCCTATGTAGCGGGCCATTCGCTCGGCGAGTATTCGGCGCTTGCCGCCGCCGGCGCCCTGACGCTGGCCGATGCCGCCCGGCTGCTGAAGCTGCGCGGACAGTCGATGCAGAAGGCCGTACCGGTGGGTGTCGGTGCCATGGCGGCCCTGCTCGGGATCGAGCTGGAGCCCGCGCAGGAAGCCTGCAAGGAAGCCGCCCAGGGTGAGGTCGTCGCGGTCGCCAACGACAATGGCGGTGGCCAGATCGTGGTGAGCGGCCACAAGAGCGCCGTGGAACGGGCCGTCGAGGCGGCCAAGTCGCGGGGCTGCAAGCGTGGCATGATGCTGCCGGTGAGCGCCCCCTTCCATTGTCCGCTCATGCAGCCGGCTGCCGATGCGATGAAGGTCGCACTGGAGGAAGTGGTGCTGATACCGCCGCGCGTGCCGCTCGTTTCCAACGTACTGGCTTCGGAGCTCAGCGACCCCGATTCCATCAAGCAGCGGCTAGTGGAACAGGTCACCGGCCTCGTTCGTTGGCGCGAAAGCGTCCAATATATGAAGACCAAGGAGGTCGACGCCCTGGTCGAATGCGGCTCCGGTAAGGTCCTGTCGGGGCTCGTGAAGCGCATCGACAAGGACATGACCGGCGTGGCCCTGAACACGCCGTCCGACATCGAAGCCTTCCTCAAGACGGCATAAGGAGAGAGTGCCATGTTCGATCTGACCGGCAAGGCAGCTCTCGTGACGGGAGCGTCCGGGGGAATCGGCGGGGCGATTGCACGCGCGCTGCACAAGCAAGGTGCGACCGTGACCCTGTCGGGCACGCGCGCCGAAGCCCTGGAGCAGCTCAAGGCCTCGCTCGGCGAACGCGCGCACGTGGTCGCGGCGAAGATGGATGACCCCGCCGACATCGACCGGCTCGCCAAGGAGGCGGAGGCCGCGATGGGCGGCAAGCTCGACATCCTGGTGAACAATGCCGGGATCACGCGCGACAACATCTCGATGCGCATGAAGGACGAGGAGTGGGAGAAGGTCCTGCAGGTGAACCTGACCGGGACTTTCCGCCTGACCCGTGCGGCGATGCGGGGAATGATGAAGCGCCGCTTCGGGCGGGTCATCAACATCACCTCGATCGTCGGCGTCACCGGCAATCCGGGCCAGGCGAACTATGCGGCCGCGAAGGCTGGTCTGATCGGCATGTCGAAGTCGCTGGCGCAGGAGCTGGCGTCGCGCGGCATCACGGTGAATTGCCTAGCGCCCGGTTTCATCGCCACGCCGATGACCGATGTGCTGACCGACGACCAGAAAAAAGCCATCCTGGGGCGCGTGCCCGCCGACCGGCTCGGGACTCCCGAGGAGATTGCGGCCGGCGTGGTCTATCTCGCCAGCGACGAGGCCGCCTACGTCACGGGCCAGACGCTGCACATCAACGGCGGGATGGCGATGATCTGAGGGACAGGCTTACAAGTGCCTGATTCTGTGGGCTTTCCGGACCTAGCCAATGGCACGGGAGCTATGTTAAGAGCGCGACATTCGCCAACCCCCTGGCGACCGGAATTTTTGGATACACGGGAAGGACAAGACAATGAGCGATATTGCCGAGCGCGTTAAGAAGATCGTCGTCGAACATCTCGGCGTCGAGGCCGCGCAGGTCAAGGAAGAGGCCAAGTTCATCGACGATCTGGGCGCGGACAGCCTCGACACGGTCGAGCTGGTGATGGCGTTCGAGGAAGAGTTCGGCATCGAGATCCCCGATGACGCGGCGGAAAAGATCCAGACCGTCGGCGACGCCATCGGCTTCATCAAGGGCACCGCGAAATCCTGATCTCCACCGGTTCCTGCAAGAGGAAAGGCGGAAGATGAGGAGAGTTGTCGTTACCGGCATGGGGATGGTGACGCCGTTGGGTGACGGCGTCGACACGAACTGGCGCCGCCTGATGGCGGCGGAGTCCGGCATCCGATCGATCCAGGCTTTCGACACGTCCGACCTCGCGACCAAGATCGCGGGCGAGGTGCCCCAGGGCGACAAGGCGAACGGCCACTTCAACGTGGACGATTACCTTGCACCCAAGGAGCAGCGGAAGCTCGACAAGTTCATCATTTTCGGAATCGCGGCCGCCCAGCAGGCGGTGGAGGATTCCGGCTGGATGCCGCAGGACGAGGAAGGTCTGAACCGGACCGGCGTCATGATCGGCTCCGGGATCGGCGGCCTGCAGACGATCTACGAGACGTCGCTGACATTGAAGGAGCGGGGGCCGCGTCGCGTCAGCCCGTTCTTCATTCCCTCGGCGCTGATCAATCTCGTCTCGGGGCAGGTCTCGATCAAGTATGGCTTCAGGGGCCCCAATCACGCCGTCGTCACCGCCTGCGCCACGGGCGCCCATGCCATCGGCGATGCGGCGCGGTTGATTCAGCTTGAGGATGCCGACGTGATGGTGGCGGGCGGCGCCGAGGCCGCGATCTGCCGCATCGGCATCGCGGGCTTCAATGCCTGCAAGGCGCTGTCGACCGACTTCAACGACACGCCGACACAGGCATCGCGTCCCTGGGACAAGAAGCGCGATGGCTTCGTGATGGGCGAGGGAGCGGGCTGCCTCGTGCTTGAGGAATACGAGCACGCCAGGAAGCGTGGCGCCAAGATCTATGCCGAGATCCTGGGCTACGGCCTGTCGGGTGACGCCTATCACATCACGGCTCCGTCCGAGGATGGCGATGGCGCGTTGCGTGCCATGAAGGCGGCGCTGAAGCGGGCCAATCTCGGCACCGACCAGATCGACTACGTGAACGCGCACGGCACGTCGACGATGGCCGATGTGATCGAGCTGGGCGCCGTGAAGCGCGCCTTCGGCCAGGACGTCTACAATCTCTCGATGTCGTCGACCAAGTCGGCGACCGGCCATCTGCTGGGCGCCGCCGGCGCGATCGAGGCGATCTACTCCATCAAGTCGCTGATCGAGCAGGCCGTTCCGCCGACCCTCAACCTCGACGAGCCGGACGAAGGCTGCGATATCGATCTGGTTCCCAAGCAGGCCAAGCAGCGCAAGGTCCGCCATGCGCTGAGCAACTCGTTCGGGTTCGGCGGCACCAACGCATCGCTGATCGTGGGCCCCGTCTGATCATCATCCTGAGGAGCTGAGTCATGCTCAGCTACTTCCGCTGGGTTCTCTTCTTCATCGCCCTGTTCGCCACCTTGATGGGCGGCTCGATCTATGTCGGGCACGCCATCCTTACGGCGGAGGGGCCGCTCGAGAAGACGAAGAATATCGTGATTCCGCGCGGCGCAGGACCGACCACGATGTCCAAGCTGCTGCAGGAGGAGGGCGTCATCGCCCATCCACGCCTGTTCCGCGTGGCACTGATGATCGATCCCTCGCCCAAGCCGATCAAGGCAGGCGAGTACGAGGTGCCGGCCCATACCTCGATGCAGGCGCTCGTCGAACTGCTGCAGTCGGGCAAGGTCGTGCAGCGCCGTCTCACCATCCCCGAAGGCATGACCACGCCCGAGGTGCTGGAACTGGTCCGGAAGACGGAGGCATTGACCGGCGAGATCACGCTCGACGTGAAGGAGGGGGACCTCCTGCCCGAGACCTACTTCTATTCGCGCGACGACACCCGCGACGGGCTGCTGCTGCGCATGAAGGAGGCGATGGAGAAGACGCTGGACGAGGCGTGGCGCAAGCGCGCCGCCGGCCTGCCGCTCGCCAACAAGCGCGAGGCATTGATCCTGGCGTCGATGATCGAGAAGGAAACGGCAGTGCCGGCCGAGCGTACGAAGGTGGCCGCGGTGTTCATCAACCGCCTGCGGCGCCGCATGAAGCTCGAGAGCGACCCCACCACCATCTACGGTCTGACCGAAGGCAAGGTGCCTTTCGGCCGTGACCTGACGCGGGCCGACCTGCAGTCGAACACGCCGTTCAACACCTATGTGATCGCGGCCCTGCCGCGTGGGCCGATCTGCAATCCCGGCCGCGCATCGATCGTGGCGGCGACCAATCCGGCACGCGATCGCTCCCTCTACTTCGTGGCGGACGGACAGGGCGGGCACGTCTTCGCCACCACGCTCCTCGAACACAATCGCAACGTCGAGCGGTGGCGCCAGATCCAGCGCGATCGCGCGGAATCCCAATCCCAGACGCAGCCGCAAGCGCCGGCGCCGCAGGCGCCGGCCACCACCCGGCAATAGACCGTGCCAGCGGCGGTCCTGCTGGCGCTTCTGGTTCTGGCGGCGATCGCCCTCGTGATCGCCTGGTTTCTGCGGGCCAATCCTTCTTCGATGGCCCGCGCGCTGCGGGTCATCATGGTGATCCTGGGTGGCATCGGTGTGGGCGCGATGCTGATTTTTGGCCTGCGCTTCCTGCCCGGTCTTCTGCCGGAGTTGATGGGACTGGCGGGCGTGGTCATCACCGCGCTGATCGCACGGGCCGTCAGGAACCGCCCATCCGGTGGTTTCAGTTCGCCGGGAACCGGGCAGCGCACCGAGGTCAACACGGCATTCCTGAAAGCCTGGATTGATCACGCGAGCGGTGATGTCGGCGGCACGGTGCTGGCGGGCCAATTCGCGGGCCGGCCCTTCGACCTGCTGACCGACGCCGAGCTGCTCGAGCTGCGGGCGGAATGCGCAGCGGATGGCGATTCTCTTCGGGTCCTCGAAGCCTATCTCGACCGCCGCCTGGGCGCGGACTGGCGCAACACGCAGCACACGCAGCCGCCCCGCGGCCCACGCACAGACATGACACGGGAGGAGGCGTTGGCGGTGCTGGGACTGGCCGAGGGCGCCAGCGTCGATGACATCAGGGCGGCGCATCGGCGACTGATCCAGCGCATGCATCCCGATGTCGGTGGAACGGCCGACCTCGCCGCGCGCATCAACCGCGCCAAGGACGTGCTGCTGGGTGGTTGACCTTGCCAGGGAGAGCGCTGGCATGGCATCAAACGCGCATGTGGGCCCTCATGCCACGATCCTGTCAAATCATTGATTTTAATATTCAATCCCGCCGTTGAATGAGGTCGACAAGCATGGCGCAGCGTGTCCGTAAAGCCGTCCTGCCGGTTGCCGGTCTTGGCACCAGATTCCTTCCTGCAACCAAGGCCATGCCCAAGGAGATGCTGACCGTCGTCGACCGCCCTCTGATCCAGTATGCGGTCGAAGAGTCCCTTGCCGCCGGCATCGAGGAGTTCGTCTTCGTGTCGGGGCGCAACAAGGGTGCGCTCGAGGATCACTTCGATCACGCCTACGAACTCGAGGCGACGCTCGAGCAGCGCAAGAAGGCGGCGGAGCTGAAGCAGACGCAAGCCGCCACCATCAAGCCGGGCAATGCCATCTTCACGCGGCAGCAGAAGCCGCTGGGCCTCGGCCATGCCGTATGGTGCGCCCGACACTGGATCGGGAACGAGCCGTTCGCCGTCCTGCTGCCGGACGAGTTGACGCTCGATACGCCGAGCTGCATCGGCCAGCTCGTGCAGGCGCACGAAAAGACCGGCGGCAGCGTGGTCGCCGTGATGGAAGTGCCGCGCGAACAGACGAAGAGCTACGGTATCGCGGCAATCAGGAACGAGAATGGCAACCTGTCGGAGATCACCGGCATGGTGGAGAAGCCCAAGCCCGAGGAAGCGCCGTCCAATCTTGCGCTGATCGGCCGGTATGTTCTGCTGCCTGAAGTCTTCGACCATCTGGACCGGCACGAAACCGGCGCCGGCGATGAAATCCAGCTCACCGACGCCATGGCGAAGATGATCGGCCAAAGCCCGTTCCATGCACTGCGCTATGCCGGCCAGCGCTACGATTGCGGCAGTCGCCTCGGCTTCCTGGAAGCGAATGTCGCCGTGGCCCTGCATCGTGCCGATACCAGCGCGGACACGCGGGCTCTCCTGGCTCGCATGCTGAAGGGCTGAGCACATGCGTATAGCGATGATCGGGTCTGGCTACGTCGGTCTGGTGTCGGGGGCGTGCTTTGCTCACTTCGGGCACGATGTTTTCTGCGTGGACAAGGATGCGGGGAAGATCGATCGGCTGCTGAAGGGGGTGATGCCGATCTACGAGCCCGGGCTGGACAAGCTGGTGGCGGACAATGTGGAGGCGGGCCGTCTGCGGTTCGGGACGGACCTTGCGGCGGCGGTGGGCGATGCGGACGCGGTGTTCATCGCGGTGGGGACGCCGACGCGTCGGGGCGACGGTCATGCGGACCTGACGTATGTCTACGCGGCGGCGGCGGAGATCGCGCGCTCGATCCGGGGCTACACGGTGGTGGTGACGAAGTCGACGGTGCCGGTGGGGACGGGTCGTGAGGTTGCGCGGATCATCCGCGAGGCGCATCCGGCCGGGGAGTTCGACGTGGCGTCGAACCCTGAGTTCCTGCGCGAGGGGGCGGCGATCGAGGACTTCATGAAGCCGGATCGCGTGGTGATCGGGGTTGAGAGCGAGCGGGCGCAGGAGGTGATGTCGGGGATCTACCGTCCGCTGAACCTGATCCAGACGCCGATGGTGTTCACGAACATCGAGACGGCGGAGGTAACGAAGTACGCGGGCAACGCGTTCCTGGCGACGAAGATCACGTTCATCAACGAGATCGCGGACCTGTGCGAGCGGGTGGGGGCGGACGTGCACGACGTGGCGCGGGGGATCGGGCTGGACGGGCGGATCGGGCGGAAGTTCCTGCATCCGGGTCCGGGGTTCGGGGGCTCGTGCTTCCCGAAGGACACGCTGGCGCTGGCCTACACGGCGCGCGAGGCGAATGCGCCGCAGACGATCGTGGAGCAGGTGATCGAGGTGAACAACAGCCGCAAGAAGAAGATGGCGCAGAAGGTCATCGATTTCTGCGGCGGTTCGGTGTCTGGGCAGACGATCGGTGTGCTGGGGCTGACGTTCAAGGCGAACACGGACGACATGCGGGATGCGCCGTCGCTGGACATCGTGCCGGCGCTGCAGGCGGCGGGGGCGCGGATCGTGGCGTTTGATCCCGAGGGGATGGAGGAGGCGGGGCGTCTGATGAAGGACGTGAGCTTCGCCCGGACGGCCTACGAGGCGGCGACGGGGGCGGACGTGCTGGTGGTGATCACCGAATGGCATGAGTTCCGCGGCCTCGACCCGCGGCGGCTGAAGGAGGCGATGCGCCAGCCGCGGATCGTCGACCTGCGCAACATCTTCGATCCCGACGAAATGCGGTCCCTCGGCTTCGCCTACGAGAGCATCGGCCGGCCCGGCCCGCGTTCCTGAGTCTTTTCCAACGATCCTCTTCCGGAGTTCATGGCATGAGCCAGACGGCGCACAAGTTCGATCCGAGCATCCTGCGTGAGTACGACATCCGCGGCATCGTGGGCGGGACCGTCCATGCCGCGGATGCGCGGGCCATCGGTCGAACCTTGGGCACGCTCGTGCGGCGCAAGGGCGGCAAGCGGGTGGTGTTGGGCTACGATGGCCGGCTGAGTTCTCCCGAACTCGCGGCCGCCTGCATCGAAGGACTGACCGCGGCCGGGATCGACGTGGTCGACATCGGCCTCGCGGCGACGCCGATGCTCTACTTCGCAGTCTATCACCTCGAAGCCGACGGCGGCATCCAGATCACCGGATCGCACAATCCGCCGGACTACAACGGCTTCAAGATGATGATGGGCAAGAAGTCGTTCTTCGGCGCCGACATCCAGACGCTGGGTGAGATGTCCGGCAGGGGAGACTGGGAATCGGGGCAGGGCAAGGTCGAGAAGCGGCCGATCCTCGCCGACTATGCCGTTCGCCTGCTGCGGGACGTGAAGCCGGGCAAGAAGCTCAAGGTCGCCTGGGATACCGGCAACGGCGCCGTCGGCGTCTCGATCCATGCGGTCGTCGACAAGCTCGAAGGCGAGCATTTCGTGCTCAACGAGAAGGTCGACGGCACCTTCCCGGCACACCATCCCGACCCGACAGTGCCGAAGAACCTCGAGCAGCTGATCGCGGAGGTGAAGAAGCGGGGCTGCGACCTCGGCATCGCCTTCGACGGCGACGGTGACCGGATCGGCGCGGTCGACGGCAAGGGCCGTATCCTGTGGGGCGACCAGCTCCTGGTCCTGTGGGCGCGCGACGTGCTGAAGAACAAGCCCGGTGCGACCATCATCGCCGATGTGAAGGCGAGCCAGGTCCTGTTCGACGAGATCGCCAAGGCCGGCGGCCAGCCGATGATGTTCAAGACCGGCCATTCGCTGATCAAGAGCAAGATGGCCGAGGTCGGTGCGCCGCTTGCGGGCGAGATGAGCGGGCATGTGTTCTTCGCCGACACCTTCTATGGCTTCGACGACGCGCTGTATTGCGCCCTGCGCCTGCTCAACATCGTGGCGAATGCCAAGGAGAGCCTGGCGGACATGCGCGACGGGCTGCCCCAGCCCGTGAACACGCCCGAGCTGCGCTTCGACTGCCCGGACGACCAGAAGTTCGGTGTCGTCGAGAAGGTCAAGGCGAAGCTGCAGAAGGACGGCGCGAAGTTCTCCGACATCGACGGCGTGCGCGTCAGCACCAAGGACGGCTGGTGGCTCCTGCGCGCGTCGAACACCCAGCCGGTGCTGGTGGCGCGCTGCGAGGCGACCGACGATGCGGGACTGGGACGCCTGATGACGGACCTGAAGGCCGCCCTGGCGGCATGCGGCGTGGAGCTTCCGGACGACGCCTCGTCCGGCCATCACTGATGCGCTTCTTCTTCTACGGCACGTTGCTCGATCGTGACGTGACCGCACTGGTACTGGGGCGGCGGCTGCCACCCCAGGCCTATACGGAAGCAAGCCTGCAGGGTCATGCGCGGCGGCGGGTGCAGGGCGCGACCTATCCCATCGTCATCGCCGATCCGTGCGGCGAAGTGCCGGGCGCGATCGTCGGCGGTCTCAGCGCGCGCGACGTTGCGCACCTCGCTGCCTATGAAGGACCGGGCTACCAGGTCGCTCCGCTCAGGGTCAGGGTGCAGGGCAGGACGACCGTGGTATCGGTTTTCGAACCCATCCAGTCACGACTAAAGCCCAGCCGAGAATTGTGGGATCTGACGGTCTGGCAGCGTCGTCACAAACGATCGTTCGTGGACCGTCTGAGGAGAGCCCTCAGCGTGCACCCGGCGTATTCCACGCCGTGACCTGCAGCGCCGAGCAATAGACTTTCCGCTTTTCGAGGCGCTTGCAGCCCTCGACGGCCTGCTCCTGCGACAGGTTGATCAAACGTGCGCGATGAAAGACGCGATTGGCCATCTGCACCTCGTCGACGATCGCCGAGGCCGAGCGCGCATTTGGCAGCGCCGCGGTCGCGCGCTCAAGGGCTGCCTGGGCGGCCTGCGGTTCGCTGAACGACCCGACCTGTATCACCCAGCTTCCGAGAGCGGGCGTGTCCGTCGCGACGGGAGGCGGGGCAGGAGGGACGGCTGCGAAGGCGGCCGGCGCCGCCGGCGTTGCCGGGGCGGGCGGAACGAAGCCTGCATACTTGGGGCTGACCTGCTTCGAGGGCGCGGCCGGCGGTCGATAGGCCTCGGCGAAGCTGGCGCCGGGATCGAACTGGGCCGCCGTGTAGCGCGCCGACGGGGGCTTGCGCACCGACGTCCAGGGCGAGAGCTGCATGGCCGCGGCCAGCGTGAAGCCGCGATCCATCAGGGCCGCCATCGTGCGGTCGCGCTGGGCGGCGCTCGTGCCCCCCATGACGACGCCGATCAGGCGGCGGTTGTCGCGCACCGCCGACATCACGAGATTGAAGCCCGAGGCATTCGTGTAGCCGGTCTTCAGACCGTCGGCGCCGTCGTAGCTGCCGAGCATGCGATTGTGGTTCTCGAGGGTGCGGCCGCGGTACGAGTAGCTTTGTACCGAGAAGATCGCATAGTAGTGCGGATAGTCGCGCAGCAACGCGTTGGCGAGCTTCGCCAGGTCTCGCGCCGTGGTGACCTGCTCGCTGTTGGGCAGGCCCGACGCATTCCGGAATACCGTCGAACTCATGCCGAGCTGACGCGCCTTCTGGGTCATCAGGCGGGCAAACGCCTCCTCGCTGCCGGCGAGGCCTTCGGCCAGGAGGACAGCAGCGTCGTTGGCCGAACGCGTGACCAGAGCCATCGTCGCGTCACGCACGTTCACGGTGCCGCCCGGGGTCATGCCCATCTTGGTCGGCGGGGCATTCAGCGCATTGACCGAAACGGGAAGGCCGTCGCCAAGAGACAGGCGGCCCGAATCCAGGGCCGAGAAGGTGAGGTAGATCGTCATCAGCTTGGTGAGCGAGGCCGGATGACGAAGTTCGTCGGCGCGATCGGAAGCCAGCTCGCGGCCGCTGGTGGCATCGACGATCAGATAGGATTCCTTCGCGGAGACGGCCGGATTGGCCACCCACGAGGAGGAGGTATTGCGCGAGGAGGCCTTGGCGCGAGCCTTTGCGGGCGGGGCGGCGCGCTTGACCGACTTCGCTTGGGTCTGCGCGTCAACGGGCGATGGCGCGAGCGAGGCACCTAGAAAAAGAATGCTGACGGCGACCCAAGAAAAGCCGACCGCAATTCGCCTGAGGGGAAAAATCATTGCGAATACGCCACACGCGAAATCTGATTCTTGTGATCGCCCAATAGGTTATGAGCAATTGCTGGAACTTTACTAAAGTTTGTAGGGCTATGCAACTTTGGACATGCCGCTCTGCTGCCGTAGTTGGTTCGGATTATGCAGGCGTTTCGCTTTGGAGGCGTGATGAAGGCTTTTTTGGCGGCGTTGGCTGCCCTGACCGCCCTGACAGCGGCGCCGGCGATGGCGCAGCGGCCCGATCGCAACGTCGAACTGCCGGTCGTGCGCAGTTTTCACTGGTTCGACTTCGTTGCGGCCAACGACATCCGCGACGCCTGCGCGCCGGGCGGCCGCAACCGGCTCAGGCTCGTCTACAACGCCCTCTGGGAGGAGCAGGTCCGTGTCTACGAGATCTTCCTGCAGCCCGACGGCACGGCCGGCATGAACATCGGCGTTCTGGTGGGGCAAGGTTATGCGACGACCGGCATCACCAATATGCTCATCTCCAACCCGAAGGATATTTTTGCCCCTTGGAGCATGAAGGGCGGCCAGCGCATTCTGACCGTGGACGAAACCCGGGAACTGCTCGGATCGATGGAGGAGAGCCGCGCCTTCGGTCCGCCGCGGGACGGAATGCGACTGCCCGACAACGACTTCTGGTGGACCGTCGCCTCCTGCCGCAATGGCGTCTGGGGCTTCCAAGCCTATCACTATCCGACCGACGGCTTCGCGAACGTGAAATTCTCGGCCAGACTGTTCTCGTGGGACAAGGTGCCGATACCGGTCAATCCGCCCCGCAAGCTGGAGCCCGCGGAGCTGCGGCGTGACTGGAACGCTCCGGTTGACCGCGCCCGTGCCGACCGCTGGATGCTGGTCGTCGGAAAGGATGGTCTCCGGCCGAGGTAGCGGAACCCGTAACGCTACCTATATAATTCATGGGTTGCTTGATTTTGGAGCGTGACGACGGCGATGTATTTTCTGCGCAGTGCAGGCGAATGGCGGCTCGGCGGCGGGGCGGGCGAGCCTCCCCAACAGCCACCCCAGCAGCCGCCGCGTCGTGATGACGGCGAAGGCGGAGACGATGGCCGCACGGGCGCACTGACGCTTACGCGCACGCGCACCAAGAAGCCATCGATGTACAAGGTGCTGATGCTGAACGACGACTACACGCCGATGGAGTTCGTGGTCGATGTTCTGCAGAACATCTTCCAGAAAAATCGCGAAGAGGCGACCGAGGTCATGCTCCACGTCCATCAGAAGGGCGTGGGAGTCTGCGGTGTCTATACCTACGAGATCGCCGAGACGAAGGTGACGCAGACGGTGGATTACGCCCGCAAGAACCAGCACCCTCTCCAGTGCACGTTGGAGAAAGAGTAACGACGACCGAGAGTAGTTCGTTTTTTCCTGTCGAGGTGTTTCGATGTCCATGCTGTCCAAGAACCTCGAGAAGTCCCTGCATCGCGCCTTCGGACTAGCCGGCGAGCGCCGACACGAATATGCGACGCTGGAACACCTGCTGCTGGCGATGACGGAGGACGAGGATGCGGTTCCCGTCCTCAAGGCATGCGGCGTCGATATCGACCGGCTGCGCCACGATCTCGAGACCTTCGTCGACAATCGCCTCAAGGGCATCATCACGCAAAATCCGAGCGAGCCGCTGCCGACAGCAGGCTTCCAGCGGGTGGTTCAGCGCGCTGCGGTGCACGTGCAGTCGTCGGGTCGCAACGAGGTGACCGGCGCCAACGTGCTGGTGGCGCTCTTCTCCGAGCGCGACAGCCACGCCGTCTCTTTCCTCGAGAACCAGGGCATGACGCGCCTCGACGCCGTCGACTACATCAGTCACGGCAAGGCGAAGGTGCCGGGCCGCTCCCGCACGCGCCGCGTCACCGGCTCCGAGGAGGAGGCGGGCGCCGGCGGCGAGGGCTCGGCCAAGCAGGGCAACGAGGCGCTGGCCGCCTACTGCGTCGATCTCAACCAGAAGGCCCGCGAAGGCCGCGTCGACCCGCTGATCGGCCGCGACCATGAGGTCGAGCGCACGATCCAGGTTCTGTGCCGCCGTACCAAGAACAACCCGCTCTATGTCGGCGAGCCCGGCGTGGGCAAGACGGCGATCGCCGAGGGCCTGGCGCGCAAGATCGTCGACGGCGAGGTGCCGGAGGTCCTCAAGGAATCGGTCATCTATTCGCTCGACATGGGCGCCCTGCTGGCCGGCACGCGCTATCGCGGCGACTTCGAGGAGCGGCTGAAGGCCGTCCTGACCGAACTCAAGAAGAAGCCGAACTCCGTTCTCTTCATCGACGAGATCCACACGATCATCGGCGCCGGCGCGACCTCGGGCGGCTCGATGGACGCATCGAACCTGCTGAAGCCGTCGCTGCAGTCGGGCGACCTGCGTTGCATTGGCTCGACGACCTACAAGGAGTACCGGAACTACTTCGAGAAGGATCGCGCACTGGTTCGCCGGTTCCAGAAGATAGACGTGCCGGAGCCCACGATCGGCGACGCCGTCGAGATCATGAAGGGGCTGAAGCCGGTCTACGAGAAGCATCATCATGTGAGCTTCACCGACGACGCCATCAAGGCGGCGGTCGAACTGTCGGCGCGCTACATCCATGATCGCAAGCTGCCGGACAAGGCGATCGACGTGATCGACGAGGTCGGCGCGGCCCAGATGCTGCGGGCGCCCGACCAGCGCAAGACCACGATCGACGTGGCCGACATCGAGGACATCGTGGCGAAGATCGCGCGCATCCCGCCGAAGTCGGTCTCCAAGGACGACACCGAGCTGCTGCGCACCATCGACCGCGACCTCAAGACCGTCGTGTTCGGGCAGGATCACGCAATCGACCAGCTCGCCGCATCGATCAAGCTTGCCCGCGCAGGCTTGCGTTCGCCGGAGAAGCCGATCGGCAGCTACCTGCTGGCCGGTCCCACCGGCGTCGGCAAGACCGAGGTGACGCGCCAGCTCGCGCGCCTGCTCGGCCTCGAGGTCATCCGCTTCGACATGTCGGAGTACATGGAGCGCCACAGCGTCTCGCGGCTGATCGGCGCCCCGCCAGGCTATGTCGGCTTCGACCAGGGCGGCCTGCTCACCGACAAGGTGAACCAGCATCCGCATTGTGTCGTGCTGTTCGACGAGATCGAGAAGGCGCATCCGGACGTGTTCAACGTCCTGTTGCAGGTGATGGATTACGGCAAGCTCACCGACCACAACGGTCGGACGGTGGATTTCCGCAACGTCATCCTGTGCATGACGACGAATGCCGGCGCCGCCGACATCGCCAAGCCCGCGCTGGGCTTTGGTCGCGAGCAGCGGCACGATGAGGACAACGAGGCGATCAACCGCATGTTCGCCCCCGAGTTCCGCAACCGCCTCGACGCCATCATCAAGTTCGCCAACCTCGGCCCGGAGTCGATGGGCAAGGTCGTCGACAAGTTCGTGGCGGAGCTCGAGGTCCAACTCGCCGACCGCAAGGTCTTCATCGAGCTGACCGACGGTGCGCGCCGCTGGCTGGCGGAAAAGGGCTACGACAAGCTGTTCGGCGCCCGGCCGCTGGCTCGCGTGATCCAGGAATACGTGAAGAAGCCGCTGGCCGAGGAGGTGCTGTTCGGCAAGCTTTCCGACGGCGGCACGGTGCGCGTCGACGTCGACGCGCCGGGCGAAGCCGGCAAGCTCGTCTTCACCTTCCTGCCGCCTGAGCGCGGCGCGCTGCCGCCGGCCAACCAGGAACCGGTGCTCGCCAGCTAGTGAGCGCCTTCAAGCCACTCTGGATCGCCTTCCGCGCCGCGGTGCTTGCCACCGCGGTGTTCTGGGTGGTCCTGTTCATCATCGACAAGACCGGATGGCAGGCGCCGCTCGGGATGACCGAGCAGCTCGTCTTCTTCGTGGTCTTCTTCTTCGGGGTGCTGATGGCCAAGTAGGCCGTCAGCCCTCGTTTTCCTTCCTGAACGGCGAGTACTGCATCAACCCTTCGATCTCCTGCTGCACCGCGGGGCGCTCGCGCTTGAGATAGTCGTCGACGGCGCGCCGGAAGTTCGGGTCGGAGATCCAGTGGGCGGAGTAGGTCGGTACCGGAAGGTAGCCGCGCTGGATCTTGTGGTCGCCCTGCGCGCCGGCCTCCACTCGGGCCAGCCCGTGGGCGATCGCGTAGTCGATGGCCTGGTAGTAGCAGGCCTCGAAATGCAGGAAGGCGTGGCTTTCGAGGCAACCCCAGTAGCGACCGTAGAGCGTGTCGTCGCCCTTGAGGTTGAGCGCGCCGCCGACCGGACGGCCGTCGGCCTCGGCCATCACCAGCACGACCTTGTCGGCCATGGTCGTGCCCAGGATGTCGAAGAAGGAACGCGTCAGATAGGGCGTCCCCCACTTGCGACCGCCAGTGTCCATGTAGAAGGCGAAGAACGCGTCCCAATGCTCGGGCCGGATGTCGTCACCGCTCAGCGCCTGGATGGCAATCCCCTCGCGCCGCACGGCCTCACGCTCCTTGCGGACCGCCTTGCGCTTGCGCGAGGAAAGCGCCGCCAGGAAATCGTCGAAGGTCCGGTAACCGTCATTGCTCCAGTGGTACTGCTGCCCCAGCCGTAGCAGCCAGCCGCGTTCGCCGAACCGCTTCCACTCTTCTTCGGTGCAGAAGGTGGCGTGGACGGAGCTGATGTTGTTGTCGTCGGCGATCTTGGCCAGCATGTCGATCAGGGCATCGCGGACCGCGTCGGCCAGCGGGCCGGGACGGGCGAAGAGCCGCGGGCCGGGTACCGGCGTGAAGGGCACGGCGACCTGGAGCTTGGGATAGTAGCGGCCGCCGGCGCGCTCCAGGGCCTGCGCCCAGCCATGGTCGAACACATACTCGCCCTGCGAATGGCTCTTCATGTAGAGCGGCGCGGCACCCTGGAGCACGCCATCGTCGGACTCCGCCAGCAGGTATTGCGGCTGCCAGCCGGTGCGCCGTCCGACCGACTTCGAGTCTTCCAGCGCCTTCAGGAAGCCGTAGCTGAGAAACGGGTTGCCCGCCGAGCCCGGCGCGAGCGCGCAGGCATCCCATTGGGCGCCGTCGACCGCGGCGAGCGAGTCGACGATGCGCAGACCGATTGTCGGGGCATCATCCGGCATGCCTCCAGCATAGCGTGAATCGTGCCAGCACGATGGCCAATCGGTGCCGCCGTTTCACTCGGCAGGCTTGTGCCCGCGGGCCACCTCGTCGGCGGAGCGGCTGAAACGGCGGGTTGTCCACAGGCTGACCCGGTCGATGTAGACCAGCACTACGGGCACCACGACCAGGGTGAGCAGCGTCGAGCTGATCAGGCCACCGATCACGGCATGGGCCATCGGCGCGCGTTGGGTGGCGCCTTCGCCGAGGCCCAGCGCCAGCGGCAGCATGCCGAACACCATGGCGAGCGTGGTCATCAGGATGGGGCGCAGCCGGATCGACCCGGCTTCGAGCAGGGCGTCGTGGACCGGCGTGCCGCGCTCCCGGGCCTGGTTGAAGAAGTCGACCAGCAGGATGGCGTTCTTGGTGACGAGGCCCATCAGCATGATGAAACCGATGGCCGAGAAGATGTTGAGCGTCGTGCCGGCGACCAGAAGGCCGAGGAACACGCCGATCAGCGACATCGGCAGCGACATCATGATGGCGACCGGCTGCAGGAAGCTCCCGAACTGAGACGCCAGGATCAGGTAGATCAGGATGACCGCCATCAGAAGGGCCTGGCCGGCGTAGGCGGCGCTTTCCGCCATGTCCTTGGTCGAACCGCCGAACACGAAGCGGTAGCCGGGGGGCAGCTTGATCTCGGTGAGGACCTGCTGCAGGTCGCTCGACACCTCGCCGGCCGAGCGGCCGTGGACGTTCGCCGTGATCTGGACCTCGCGATTGAGGTCGCGGCGGTTGATCTGCGAGGCGCCGACATCGGTCACGACGTCGGCGATCTGCGCGATATGGACCATGCGCGGCAGGCCATTGGGCTCGGTGCCGGCGGTGAACCAGACGCGATGCAGGTCGGCGATGCCGGTGCGGTCGTCGGTCGGCAGGCGGACCATGACCATGTAGTTCTCGCCATCGGGCGCCCGCCACAGGCTGGTCTCGTCGCCCGCGAAGAGGGGGCGCAGCGACTGGGCGACCGCGGCGGTCCCGAGGCCGAGGTCGGACGCCGCGTCGCGGCGCAGGCGGACCGACAGGATCGGCTTGGCGGCCTTGAGGTTGCGGTCGAGGTCGACCAGTCCCCGGATACCGGCGGCCCGCTTCATCACGTCCTGCGAGATCGTATCGAGCACGTTGGTGTCGGGCCCCTGCAGTGATAGCTGGAGCTGCTTCTGAACGCCGCCGCCCGGCCCGCCGGGGATGTTGATCGAGACCAGGATGCCCGGGATGCTGGCCAGCCGCTCGCGGATCGGCTGGGCGAGTTGCTCGGGCGAGCGCTTGCGATCCTTCAGCGGCTTCAGCTTGAGATAGAGGCTCGCCTGGTTCTTGCCGTTGGCGTAGCCGGTGTTGACCGTGCCGTAGGTGTAGTCGATCTCGGGAAACTCGCGCAGGGCGGCGTCGACCTGCCGCAGCTTCGCCTCGGTGTATTCCAGCGAGGAACCGACCGGCGTCTCGATGCTGACGACCTGTTCGCCGAGGTCGGCCTGCGGCACGAACTCGAAGCCGATGTACTTCGGCAAGGCGAAGCTGCCGACGAAGGACGCCAGCGCGATCAGCAAGGTGGTCTTGGGCCAGCGCAGCGCCCAGCCCAGCACGACGCGATAGACGCCATTGGCCTTTTCCTGGGTGCCGTTGACGATCCGCGCGAAGCGGCCGTTGCCGTGGGCCTGCGGGTCGTACCAGACCGACGACAGCATCGGATCGAGGGTGAAGGATACGAACAGGGAGATCAGCACGGCGGCCGAGACCATGACGCCGAACTGGAAGAAGAAGCGGCCGATGATGCCACCCATGAAGGCGACGGGCAGGAACACCGCCACGATGCAGAAGGTGGTGGCGAGCACGGCCAGGCCGATCTCGTTGGTGCCGTCGATGGCGGCCTGGCGGTGCGACTTGCCGAAGCCGATATGGCGCATGATGTTCTCGCGCACCACGATCGCATCGTCGATCAGGATGCCGATGGCCAGGCTCAGCGCCATGAGGGTCAGCACGTTCAGGGTGAAGCCGAAGGCCGCCATCACCATGAAGGCGCCGAACACCGAGATCGGCAGCGCGAGGCCGGTGATGACGGTGCTGCGCCAGGAATGCAGGAACAGGAAGACGATGGCGATCGTGAGAATGCCGCCCTCGACCATGGTCTGCTGGACGTTGTCGACCGAGTTCTGGATTCCGCGCGAGCTGTCGCGGACGATCTCGAGCTTCACGTCAGCGGGCAGGGAGGACTGCAGTTCGGCGACCGCGCGCCGCACGCCGCGGGCGACCTCGATCGTGTTCGAGCCCTGTGTCTTCACCACATCGATGGCGAGCGCCCGCTCGCCGTTCAGCGTGGCGACGTTTTCCAGCTCCTGCTGGCCGTCGACCACATTGGCGACCTGGCGGAGATAGACGGGGGCCTGGCCGCGCCGGGCCACGATCAGGTCGGCGAAGTCGCCCGGCTCGCCGACGCGTCCGGTGACCTCGATCACGCGGTCGTCGTTGCCGCGCTGGACGTTGCCGGCGGGAAAGTTCTGATTCTCGTCCTTGATCGCCCGCATGATGTCGTTCACGCCGACGCGCAGCGCGTGCATGCGGCCGGGATCGAGATCGATGTTGATCTGCCGCTTCAACCCGCCGGCGATGGTGGCGCGACCGACGTCGCGGACCGTCTGCAGGCGCTTGATGATGATCTGGTCGGCCAGGGTCGTGAGGTCGCGCACCGAGCGGACGTCGGAGCGCACCGCGATCGACACGATAGGCTGGTCGTCGGGATTGAACCGCTGGATCAACGGTTCCTTGATTTCGGGCCGGAAGGACGCCCGGACCATCTGGACCTTCTCGCGCACGTCCTGCATGGCGACGGCAGAGGGGACCGACAGTTCGAACTCGGCGATGACGATCGACTTGCCCTCGAGCGAGCGCGAGGTGAGCGTCTTGAGGCCGGCGATGGCGTTGACCGACTCCTCGATCTTGCGGCTGATCTCGCTCTCGACCGTCTCCGGCGAGGCGCCAGGATAGTCGGTGGTGACCACGACGATGGGAAAGTCGACGTTGGGAAACTGGTCGATACCGAGCTGGCGGTAGGAGAACAGTCCCATCACCAGCAACGCCACCATCATCATGGTGGCGAAGACCGGATTGTCGACCGCGATCTGGGTGAGCTTCACGGCCGGTCTCCTAGCGCGTCTCGACGATCTTGACCTTCTGGCCGGCATGAAGGCCGGGCAGCGGGGCGGAAACCACCGTCATGCCCGATTCCAGGCCTTTCACCTCGACCAGCTCGCCGCGTGACCAGGTGCGGACGGCGCCCACCGGCTTGCGCACCAGCGTTTCGTTCTCGACGACCAGCACGTAGTCGCCCTGATCGTCCTTGCGCATCGCCGAGGCAGGGACGGCGAGGGCATGGCCCTTCTCCTGCACGGTGACGGTGCCCGTGCCGAACAGGCCACCGCGCAGGGCCTCGTGACGATCCGTGATCTCGACGTAGACCGGAATCGAGCGCGAACCCGCCTGCGTGGTCGGGCTGATCCGGGTGATCCTGCCGTCGAACACGCGGTCGCCGAAGCCTTCGAGATCGACCCGCGCGCTTTGCCCGACCTTCATGCGGATCACGTCCGCGGCCGGCATCTGCGCCGCGATCTCGACGTGGCTGGTGTCGAGAAGGGCCAGGATCTTGCCGTCGATCGGCAGTGACTCGCCCTGGTTTGCAATTCGCTCGCCCACGACGCCGTCGAAGGGAGCCTTGACCTCGGCGTCGGCGAGATTCTTGCGCGCCACCTCGAGCTGAGCCTCGGCAACGGCGACCATGGAGGCTCGGTTCTCGGCCGTCGCACGCGCCTGGTCGGCGGCCGATTGCGAGACGATATTGCGGTTCGCCAGCGTCTCCTTGTCGGAACGGTCGCGCGCGGTCCAGCGCGCGTCGGCTCGCGCCGCTTCGAGGGCCGACTGCCGTTCGTTCAACTTTGCCTGCAACTCCGTCGTCTCGAAGCGGGCGAGCACCTGGCCCTCGGTAACCCGGTCGCCTTCGCGGACGAGCACCTCGGCCAAGCGGCCGGCAACGCGGCTCTTCACGATGGTCTGGTCGATCGGCTGGGTGGTGCCGGTGAAGCGGACGACATCGACGAGGCCGCGCGGCTTTATCGTGTGGATCTCGGCCGGAATCAGTTCCAGTGGACGATCGGCGGTCTTGGTCGCGGCGGCACCATCTCCGGCCGGCTTCGCTGCCTTGCCGTTCTTCCAGGCAGCCGCACCGCCTCCCAGCACGACGGCGGCGCCGACAATGGCAATGATGATCTTGGTGCTGGTCTTCATGGCCGGAGCCCTTTGAGAACAAAGTCGAGATAGGCGGTGTAGAATTGGTCTCCATCGATCTTCGAGGGATCGAAAGGTGCCAGGGAGCGCTTCCATACCGAGAACATGGCGAGGGGCTGGAGAATGACGATGGCCGTGGTTTCGAGGTCTGCAAGCGGGCGAAACTCGCCCTGTTCGACACCCCGGCGCAGTGTTCGGATGAAGAGGTCGCGGCCCCGTATATCGAAGTGCGTGCAGTAGAAGCGGGCGACGTCCGGGAAGTTCCCGGCCTCGGCCAGGATCAGCTTCACGACTCCGCCGGCCGGCGTCTCCTCGAAGGCGCGGAAGCCCGCCACCAGGGTGCGAAGCAACTCCTCGCTCGTTCCCTCGAAGTGGTCGATCACGTCATTGGCCTGCGCCAGCGGGCCGGCGACGGCTTCGGCGATGACGGCTTTGAAGAGTTCTTCCTTGTTCTTGAAATAGAGGTAGGGAAGTCCTTTGCTGACCGAGGCCTGCCGGGCGACGTCCTCAAGCTTCGTCGCCGCGAATCCGCGGGTCACGAAGAGTTCGAGGGCCGCCCGGGCGATCTCGGCCGCGCGATCTTCCGGCCGCCGCACTCGTGGGAACGCGGTCGAACTGCTATTGACTGACCGGTCAGTATTCATGTTCCGGCATGTAGTGCGAATGCCGGTCCGGTTCAAGCCGGAAAGAAAAAAGTCCGGCAGACCGAAGTCGCCGGACGCTTTGACTAGTTTCGCCTTTCCGCTTCCGAAAAACGAAAGCGTCGGATCGGCTTCAGGCTCGTCTTCTATTTAGGGGGCTTCCGGTGGGGCCCTGGAAGAGGGCACCCACGCGGAAGCCGAAAGGCGTTGTTAGAGGGGTCAAAGTCGCCTTTGACCTCCGCCCTTTCCTAATTACTGCTTCTTCTTCTTAACAGCCTTCTTCTTCGCAACTTTCTTCTTAGCAGCCATAACTGTCTCCTATGGTTAGCTATAGGGTCCCCAACCGCGAGGCCCCCGGGGTACGCCGGTACGCTACGCCACGCATGCTCAACTGCAGCCGGTGGTCCCACCGCAGGTCGTGCATTTGAGGCACGTCCCGTTGCGGACCATGGTGAAGTTGCCGCATTCCGGACATGCATCCCCTTCGAAGCCCTTGAGCCTGGCCTCGAGGACCAGTCCCAGTGGGGAGGAGGAGGTTTCTCCGAGCGCGACGCTGACGACGGCCGCCTTGGCGATGGGCGCCGAAGCGACGGTTGATCCGTCCGTCAGTCCGTTGGGCAGGGCGGCGCCGGCACTCGCCTCGTCGGCGATCGCGGCATTGCCGGCAGTCCTGCCGTTCAATACGTAAAGGTTGCTGCGCACATATCCGACGCTGGCGATGCGGCTCACCGCGGCAGCCGCCGCCTCTGCGGCAATCGTGCCGGGTGGCGGCAGCTCGCCCTGGATCTCGCCGCGGCCGACTCCGTCGGGCCGGAGGTCGGCCTGCTCGACGTGGCTCAGGTCGTTGCGCCCCAGATAGGAGATCGCGAGTTCGCGGAAGATGTAGTCGAGGACCGACGTCGACATCTTGATGGCGTCGTTGCCCTCGACCAGGCCTGACGGCTCGAAGCGCGTGAACGTGTAGGCCTCGACGAATTCCTCAAGTGGAACGCCGTACTGCAACCCGATCGAGATCGCGATGGCGAAGTTGTTCATGAGGCTGCGGAACGCCGCGCCTTCCTTGTGCATGTCGACGAAGATCTCGCCGACGCGACCGTCCTCGTACTCGCCGGTCCTCAGATAGACCTTGTGGCCGCCGACGTTCGCCTTCTGCGTATAGCCCTTGCGGCGCTGCGGCAGCCGCTCGCGGCCCGCCCGGACTTCGCGCTCTACGATGCGTTCGACGATCCGCTCGGCGATGATCGGCGCACGCGCGGCCGGCGACAGTTCGGCAAGATCGTCGTTGGCCGCGACGTCGTCACCCAGCGCCATCGCAGAGAGCGGCTGCGAAAGCTTGGAGCCGTCACGATAGAGGGCGTTTGCTTTCAATCCGAGCTTCCAGGAGGTCTCATAGGCCTTGCGGCAATCCTCGACCGTCGCTGCGTTGGGCATGTTGATGGTCTTGGAGATGGCGCCCGATACGAAGGGTTGTGCTGCAGCCATCATGCGTATGTGACTCTCCGCAGACAAGAAGCGTGTGCCATCTCGTCCACAGGGATTCGCACAATCAAACACGGAAAGATGTTCGCTCTTGAGATCGGGTGCGCCTTCGACGCTCATCGTACCGCAGGCGTGGATGTTTGCTGCCGCAACATCGCCGCGCGAGAAGCCGAGGCGTGTGAGGATGTCGAGCTTCGGATCGCACAGCGCCTCGTCGTCGAGGCCGAGCACCTCGCGGCAAAAGGAGTCGCCCAAAGTATGGCGCGAGAAGGCGAAGCGGATGTCGAAGGCCGTGGCGATCGCCTTGTCGATCCGAGTCAGGGTCGCGGCATCGAAGCCGCGCGCCGACAAGCTCTCGTGATTGATGGCGGGCGCTACGGCGAGCGAGCCGTGGCCCACGGCATGGCTGACAATGCGCGATATCGCGTCTTCGTTATAGCCCAGGGTGCGCAGCGCCAGTGGAACGGTCTGGTTGATGATCTTGAAGTAGCCGCCGCCGGCCAGCTTCTTGAACTTCACCAGCGAGAAATCGGGTTCGATGCCGGTGGTGTCGCAATCCATCACCAGCCCGATCGTGCCGGTGGGCGCGATAACGGAGACCTGGGCGTTGCGATAGCCGTGCCGCTCACCCAGTTCCAGCGCGCGGTCCCAGGCCCGGCGGGCTGCGGCGACGAGCCGGCTGTCCGCGCAGTTGGCCGCGTCGAGAGCCAGCGGTGCGATGGACAGGCCCTCATAGGCCTCCTTCGCCCCGTGGGCGGCCCGGCGATGGTTTCGGATGACCCGTAGCATCGGTGCGCGGTTGGCAGCGAAGCCGGGGAACGCTCCCATCAACCCGGCCATCTCCGCCGAGGTCGCGTAAGCGGTACCGGTCATGATCGCGGTGACCGCGCCGGCGATGGCCCGGCCCCGGGCGCTGTCATAGCCCAGGCCCGACGCCATCAGCAGCGCGCCGAGGTTGGCGTAGCCGAGGCCCAAGGTGCGGTACCGGTACGAAAGCTCGGCAATCCGGCGCGATGGGTACTGCGCCATCATCACGGAGATTTCGAGGACGACCGTCCACAGGCGACTGGCATGCTCCAGCGCCTCGACATCAATCGAGCCGTCTTCGCGCCGGAACCGCATGAGGTTCAGCGAGGCGAGATTGCACGCCGTGTCGTCGAGGAACATGTACTCCGAGCACGGGTTCGAGGCGTTGATGCGCCCCGACTCCGGGCAGGTGTGCCAGTCGTTGATCGTGGTATCGAACTGGACGCCGGGATCGGCCGAATGCCAGGCAGCCTCGGCGATCTGATCCCAGAGGAGGCGGGCGCCGATCGTGCGGGTGACCTTGCCGGTCGTGCGTGCGGTCAGCGACCAGGACCGGTCTTCCTCGACCGCGCGCAGGAACGCATCACTGACGCGCACCGAATTGTTGGCATTCTGACCGGAGACCGAGGCATAGGCCTCCGACTCCCAATCCGTATCGAAGGCCGGGAACTCGATGTGGCGATAACCCTGCCGTGCGAACTGGATGACCCGCTGGATGTAGTTTTCGGGCAGTTCGGCCTGCCGGGCTGCAACGATCTCGCGCCGCAGGTTCGGATTCCGCCGCGGATCGAACGCCGCGTCGCCGCCGCCGCCGTCGAGGCAGGCTTGCATGACGGCATTCAAATGGCGGTTGGCAAGGCGGGAGCCCGCGACCAGGGCGGCCACCTTCTGCTCCTCGAGCATCTTCCAGGAAATGAAGGCCTCGATGTCGGGATGGTCGATGTCAACAGTGACCATCTTTGCCGCGCGTCGCGTCGTGCCACCCGACTTGATCGCGCCAGCTGCCCGGTCACCGATCTTGAGGAACGACATCAGTCCCGACGAGGCTCCACCGCCGGAGAGCTTCTCGTTCTCGCCGCGTACGCGGGAGAAGTTGGAGCCGGTGCCGGACCCGTACTTGAAGAGGCGGGCCTCGCGGATCCACAGATCCATGATGCCGCCTTCGTTCACCAGATCGTCGGTGACGCTCTGGATGAAGCAGGCATGCGGTTGCGGCCGCTCATAGGCGGAGAGAGAGGGATGCGCCTCACCGTCGAGATGATCGACGAACCAGTGGCCTTGGCCCGGACCGTCGATGCCGTAGGCCCAATGAAGTCCGGTGTTGAACCATTGCGGCGAGTTGGGCGCGCAGATTTGCGCCGCGAGCATGAAGCACTGCTCGTCATAGAAGGATCGGGCGTCTTCCTCGCTGTCGAAGTAGCCGCCTTTCCAACCCCAGTAGGTCCAGGCGCCGGCCATGCGATGGAAAACCTGGCGCGCGCTGGTCTCGCTGCCGAAGCGATCGGCTTCCGGCAGCACGGCGAGAGCGGCCTCGTCGGGGATCGACCGCCACAGCCATTCGGGCAGGTCGGCCTCGGCGACGCGGATCATGCGCGCAGGAACGCCGGCGCGACGGAAATACTTCTGGGCGAGAACGTCGGACGCGACCTGAGACCACTCGGCCGGCACGTCGATGTTCTTCAACTGGAAGACGACGGAGCCGTCGGGATTGCGGATCTCGGAGTCGGCAGCACGAAATGCCATTCCTGTGAATGGTGAGTTGCCAGCTTGCGTATACCGACGCTCGAAGCGCATCGACGATCCCCCGTGCCCGTTCCCGTCAATTGGTTCCCTGTCGCGGGGGGTGTTCGATCCAAAATCGAACACGCACATATGGGCACGCGATGATAGTAAATTACAAAATCTTGTGTGCGCAACTATATTTTGTAGACCCGGCTGTTGATGGTACTAGATGATGCAAGTGCGCAACAGTCGACCGAAACCGTCATTCGCATGTTCTCGAGCGACATGAATCGCGTGTCGTTCGCGTCGCGTTGCACGCAATGGAGCGGCCGCGTACAAGCGGCGCATCATCTAAGAAGTGGTTGGTTCATGATCATCGGCACCTGGCTCTTCACGAAGATGCGCGGCGAACTCGTCGGCACGGATGCGGAAGGCAACCGCTACTTCCAGGACAAGCGCGTCGTGCCTGGAATGCGACGCAAGCGTTGGGTCATGTATAACGGCGTGGCCGAGGCCTCGCGTGTTCCTGCCGAATGGCATGGCTGGCTGCATCACACGCTCGCCGAACCGCCGCCCGCCGGCGGCGTGCCGCGCAAGCCGTGGCAGAAGGAGCATCTGCCCAATCTCACCGGCACCGACCATGCCTACAGGCCCCCGGGCCACTCCTTGTCCGAAGGCGAGAAGCCGAAGCCGGTTTACGAGGCTTGGCGGCCAGGCTGACGCTGCGGGCAGCGAGCGGGGGACAAGAGCGTGGGCCGAAATATTGTCGAGACGATCGTGGGCGCGTTGGTGCTGGTGGTGGCCGGCGCCTTCGTCGTCTATGCCTTTTCCAAGTCCGACCGCGCCGGACCGGGCGGATATGAACTCGTCGCCCGCTTTGGCCGCATCGACGGGCTGAAGCCTGGCGCGGACGTGACGTTGAGCGGCGTGAAGGTCGGCAGCGTGACCGGGTTCAGTCTCGATCCGAAGACCTATCAGGCCGTCGTACGTCTCGGCATTGCGTCGAACGTCAACCTGCCGGCCGATACGCACGCCAAGATCGTGAGCGAGTCGCTGTTGGGAGGCATGGTGATCGTGCTCGAGCCGGGCGGCGACAACACGATGCTGAAGAGCGGGGGCGTGATCGAGCAAACGCAGGACTCGATCCCGCTCACCGAGCTGATTGCCAAGTTCATGTTCGGCAGCACGGGAAGCAAGTGATGGGCGCCGACTCCCCGAAGGAACCCACCGTCTGGCGGCAGCCCGACGGCAAGCCGGTGTCGTGCCTCGAAAAGATCAAAGTCCTGAACCAGAACATACAGGAAATCGAAACCCTCTGCGCCGATGCGCTCGAGGACGGAGTTCTGATGGGATGCGACGCCGCGCAGATCAAGCAGGCGCTTCACGAGCTGATCGACGGGTTGACGCCGCCCCGCGCCAAAGGGTGAGCATGCGCGGCACGATCGTGCTTGCTGTCCTGGCGGCCGGGATCGGCGCGGCGTCCGCGCAGGCGCCGCTGCCTCCACCGCAACAGCCGCTGCAGCGTCCGGGCAACACCAACCTGCGGCCGGTACCGGACGGTCCGGGCATCCGGTCGGCCGAATTGCAGGGACTCGACAAGGTGACGGCGCGCACCCAGCGCTTTTATGCGCCGGTCGGGAAGTCGACGCGCTTCGGTACGCTGGAGATCACAGTCGGTGACTGCCTGGTGAATGTGCCCGAGGCACCCCCTGAATCCGTGGCCTATCTCACCATCATCGACCACAAGCCCGGTCAGGCGGAGGAGAAGCTGTTCGCTGGCTGGATGTTCGCCTCGACGCCGTCGCTGTCGGCGCTCGACCACGGCGTCTACGACCTGCGCGTGCTCTCCTGCACGATGGCGCAGGGATCGTCGCCGCCCAGCTCACGCTGAAAGACCGCCGGCCGGTCGATCGCCTCGGCCAGCCGTGCCTTGAAGTCGTCGCGCGGGATTTCGATCGCGCCAAAGCTGCGCAGATGCTCGGTCATGAACTGGCAGTCGAGCAGGGCGAATCCTCCCTTGATCAGCCGCGCCACCAGGTGAACCAGCGCTACCTTCGAGGCATCACGCTCGCGGCTGAACATGCTTTCGCCGAAGAAGGTGCCGCCGATCGAAACGCCGTAGAGACCGCCGACCAGCCGGCCGTCCACGCGACACTCCAGGCTGTGCGCATGGCCGCGCGCGTGCAACGCTGTGTAGAGGTCGACGATCGGCTCGTTGATCCAGCTTTCCGGATGACCGGGGCGCGGCTCGGCGCAGGCCCGTACCGTGTCCGCAAAGGCGGTGTCGGCGCTCACCTCGAAGTGGCCACTGCGGACCGTGCGGGCGAGCCGGTGCGAGAGATGAAAGCCATCGAGCGGCAGGACCGCGCGCTGGCGAGGATCGAGCCAGTAGAGCTTGGGATCGTCGCGACTCTCTCCCATGGGAAAGACGCCGATGCGATAGGCCTGGAGCAGGAGGTCGGGGGTGATCTCCAGCATCGCAACGCTATTTCTTTAGGCCGACCAGCTTCTCCAGCCAGTGGATGTCGTAGTCGCCGTCGATGAACGCCTGCTCGCCGATGATGCGCTGGTGCAGCGGAGTCGTCGTGTCGATGCCACCGATCACGAACTCTTCGAGCGAGCGGCGTAGCCGCATTAAGCATTCGTTGCGGCTGCTGCCGTTCACGATCAGCTTGGCGACCATCGAATCATAGTAGGGCGGGATCGAATAGCCGGCATAGAGGCCGGAATCGACACGCACGCCCAGCCCGCCCGGTGCGTGATAGTCGGTGACGAGGCCGGGGCAGGGCACGAAGGTCTCGGGATGCTCGGCATTGATCCGGCACTCGATGGCGTGGCCCTGGATCACGATGTCCTTCTGCGTAAGCGCCAGCGGCGATCCGGAGGCGATGCGGATCTGCTCGCGCACCAAGTCGATGCCGGTCACCGCCTCGGTGATCGGATGCTCGACCTGGAGGCGCGTGTTCATCTCGATGAAGTAGAACTCGCCGTCCTGGAACAGGAACTCCATCGTGCCGGCGCCGCGATACTTGAGGCTCCGCACGGCATCGGCCGCCAGCTCGCCGATCCTGTTTCGCTGCTCGGCATTCAGCGCGGGCGAGGGAGCTTCCTCGAGCACCTTCTGGTGGCGCCGTTGCAGCGAGCAGTCGCGCTCGCCGAGATGGATGCCGGCGCCCAGCCCGTCACCCAGTACCTGGATCTCGATATGGCGCGGCCGCGCGAGATACTTCTCCAGATAGACCGCGTCGTTGCTGAAGGCGGCCTTGGCTTCAGCGCGCGCGAGCGAGAAGGCTTCCGCGGCCGCCTCGGCATTCTCCACGACCTTCATGCCGCGTCCGCCGCCGCCGGCAACGGCCTTGATGAGCACGGGCCAGCCGATCTTGCCGCCCAGCTCGATCACTTCCTCGACCGACTCCACGGGGCCGGGCGAGCCCGGAACCAGCGGCAGTCCGAGCTCCTTAGCGGTCTGCTTGGCCACGATCTTGTCGCCCATCATGGAGATGTGCTGTGGCGTCGGCCCGATGAAGGTGAAGCCGTGTGCCTCGACAGCCTCGGCGAAGCGGGCATTCTCCGAGAGGAAGCCGTAGCCGGGATGGATCGCATCGGCGCCGGCAATGGTTGCTGCCGACAGGATCGCGGGAATGTTGAGGTAGCTCTCGCGGGCCGGGGGCGGGCCGATACACACCGATTCATCTGCCAGCCGCACATGCATCGCGTCGCTGTCGGCGGTCGAGTGGACCGCGACGGTCTGGATACCCATCTCGCGGCAGGCGCGATGGATGCGGAGCGCGATCTCGCCGCGGTTTGCGATCAGGACCTTGTCGAACATCGGTGCCGAGGCCCTCACTCGACGATCATCAGCGGTTCGCCGAATTCAACCGGCCGGGCATTCTCGATCAGGACCTGCATGACCGTGCCGGCCCTGGGTGCCTTGATCGGATTGAAGGTCTTCATCGCCTCGATGATCAGCAGGGTCTGGCCGGCCGTCACCTTGTCGCCCACGGAGACGAAATTCGGCTTGCCGGGCTCCGGGGCCAGATAGGCCGTACCGACCATCGGCGACTTCACGACGCCGGGGTGCTTGGACAGGTCGCCGCCGGCTGCCGCGGGCGCGGCTGCAGCCGACGCGGCGGGAGCGGCTGCAGGCGCCGCAGCCATCACCACCGGCGCTGCCTGTGCGACAGGGGCGGTCGGTCGGGCGACGCGGATGCGCCGCTCGCCGTCAGCCAGCTCGATCTCGCCGAGTTTGGTCTCTTCGAGGATCGCCGCCAGCTTGCGGACGAACTCGGTATCCAGTTCGAACTTTGCCATGGAGAAACGCTCCCGATGTTGGTCAGCGTGCCAGCAGGCGCGCCAGCGCCTGGAGGGCCAGGAGATAGCCTTGAGTGCCGAGACCCGCGATCACCCCGACTGCGGCCGGGCTAATGTACGAATGATGGCGGAAGCTCTCACGCTTGTAGATGTTGGAAAGATGGACTTCGATGGCCGGCAGCTCGGCGGCGTTCAGCGCGTCGAGCAGGGCCACGGACGTATGGGTATAGGCGCCGGCATTGATGACGATGCCGGAATTGCCCTCTCGCGCGGCCTGGATGCGGTCGACCAGCACACCCTCATGATTGCTCTGCGCGAACTCGACCTCGAGGCCGAGGCGAGCCGCCTCGGCGCGGCACGCCGCCTCGACGTCCGCCAGCGTCTCGCGGCCGTAGATCTCCGGCTGACGCTTGCCCAGCATGTTGAGGTTGGGCCCATTGAGCACCAGCACCGGCTTGGCCGGGGGGCGCTGGGCGGCCTTAGCCAATCCTGCCTCCGAGAATCACAAGAGGCGGGCGTTATAGCATGGGGAGTCGGGGCCACAAGGCGGCCTCAGGGATGGTTTCTCAACAGCTTGGCGTGGGCGAACAAGCGGTCACACAAGGCGTTGAGGGTGCGTCGCTCCTCGGCCGACAGGGCCTGGTAGAGTTCGGCCTCGTATTCCAGGGCCAATGGAACGATTTCGTCATGCATCGTGCTTCCCTTGGCCGTCAGTCTGAGAGGTTCCCGCCGGCGGTCCTCCTGATCGGTCGCACGCTCGACCAGGCCGCGCTTCATCAAGCCGGCGACGGCACGGCTGACCGCTACCTTGTCCATGACGATGCGCAGCCCCACCTCGGAGGCGGTTAGGGGGGCGAACCGCCCCAGGGCCGCCATCACCCGCCACTGGGTGACGCTCAGCCCGTACGGCTCGGCATAGAGGTCGTGCAGGGATTCGCTCACAAGCTGAGCGAGCACGGACAGCCGGTAGGGGAGGAATTTCTCCAGTTCGAGGGCTTGCGCTTCGGTCGGCATAATAGTTACATTTGAAACTAATTCAGCCGGGAGGTCAAACATGGCAAGTGTCGGCGACGCCAAGGTCCTGGAGATCGACGACGTGAACCCGATGGGCACGGACGGGTTCGAGTTCGTCGAATACACTGCCCCCGATCCCGCGGCGCTCGGCGCCCTGTTCGAGAGCATGGGCTTCACCAAGGTGGCCAGGCATCGCTCCAAGGACGTCTCGCTCTATCGACAGGGCGGCGTGAACTTCATCATCAACGCCGAGAAGGAGAGCTTCGCCCAGGGCTTTGCGCGCGTACACGGACCCAGCGTCTGTGCCATCGCGTTCCGCGTGAAGAACGCCGGCGCCGCGTACAAGCGGGCGCTGTCGCTGGGCGCCTGGGGCGTCGAGGGCAAGGTCGGGCCGATGGAGCTCAACATCCCGGCCATCAAGGGCATCGGCGATTCGCTGCTCTATCTTGTGGACCGCTATGGCGACCGCGGCTCGATCTACGATGTCGATTTCGAGTACCTGCCGGGCGTCGACCGCAATCCCCAGGGCGTGGGCCTCACCTACATCGACCACCTCACCCACAACGTGCATCGCGGCCGCATGGCCGAATGGGCCGACTTCTACGAGCGGCTCTTCAATTTCCGCGAGATCCGCTACTTCGACATCGAGGGCAAGCTCACCGGCCTCAAGTCGAAGGCGATGACCAGCCCGTGCGGCAAGATCCGCATCCCGATCAACGAGAGCACCGACGACAAGTCACAGATCCAGGAATATCTCTCCGCCTATCACGGCGAGGGCATCCAGCATATCGCGCTGGGCACCGGCGACATCTACGAGACGGTCGAGACGCTGAAAGGGAAGGGCGTACCCTTCCAGACCGTGCCCGACACCTACTACGAGCAGGTCGACGAGCGACTGCCGGGGCATGGCGAGGATCTGGCGCGGCTCGCGGCCGACCGCATCCTGATCGACGGCGCGCCGACCAAGGGCGGCGGGCTGCTGCTGCAGATCTTCACCCAGACGGTGATCGGCCCGATCTTCTTCGAGATCATACAGCGCCGTGGCAATGAAGGTTTCGGCGAGGGCAATTTCCGCGCGCTGTTCGAATCCATCGAACTCGACCAGATCCGTCGCGGTGTGTTGAAGGCCTAGACAAACGAAACGAACGAAACCAGCGAATCGAAAAAACGACGGAGGGAACCATGGCCAAGAACTGGATTCCGTTGCGCCAGGTAGAGGGCATCGCCTCGCGCCAGGCCCATGTGCGCTTGCCTGAGGGCACCTACGAGCGCGAGATCAGCAAGGAAGGATTCTTCGGGCCCTCCGCGCAGTTCCACCACAAGCACAAGCCGACCGATTGGGTCGAATTCGACGGCCCGATCCGCCCGCGCGCGCTCGACCTCAACAAGCTGGCGACGCCCCGGACCAATCCCTGGGAAGCCGATCTGGTCATGGCCAACAGCCATATGCAGATGCGCTTCTGGCGGCTGGACGAGCCGATGCGGGAGCTGGTTCGCAACAGCGACGGCGATCAGCTGCTGTTCGTCCACGAGGGCAACGGCGCGCTCTTCTGCGACTACGGGCATCTCGACTATGTCGAGGGCGACTATCTCGTCATCCCGCGGGGCACGATGTGGCGCCTGGAGCCCGTGAAGCCCACCGTTGCGCTGATGATCGAGGCGACCAACGATCATTTCACATTGCCGGAGAAGGGCCTGGTTGGCCACCACGCCATCTTTGATCCGGCGATGCTCGACACGCCGCGCATCGACGAGGCCTTCCGCGCCCAGCAGGACGAGCGCACCTGGAAAGTCTCGGTGAAGCGGCGCAATGCGCTCTCGACCGTGACCTATCCCTTCAATCCGCTCGACGCGGTGGGCTGGCACGGCGATCTCAGCGTCGTCCGCATCAACTGGCGCGACCTGCGGCCGCTGATGAGCCACCGCGTGCATCTGCCGCCCTCGGCGCACACGACCTGGGCCACCAGCCGCTTCGTCGTCTGCACCTTCGTGCCACGCCCGCTGGAGAGCGATCCGGAGGCGTTGCGCCTGCCGTTCTTCCACAACAACGACGATTTCGAGGAAGTGATCTTCTATCACAAGGGCAGCTTCTTCAGCCGTGACAACATCCACCCGGGCATGATGACGGTGCATCCCACCGGCTTTACGCACGGCCCGCATCCCAAGGCTTTCAACGCTGCCACCAAGGGCGGCAAGACCGAGACCGACGAGGTCGCGGTGATGATCGATACGCGCGATGCGATCGATGTCGCGGAGATGCCGGCCGGTGTCGAGTTCGAAGGGTACGTGAAGTCCTGGCGGCCGCAGGACATGAAGCAGGCTGCGGAATAGGGAAGGCGCCACAATGAAGCTGGGATCGCTCAAGGAAGGCGGCCGCGACGGCACGCTGATCGTCGTGAATCGCGACCTGACGCGCGGCGTCCGGGCCACGACCGTCGCACCAACGATGCAGAAGGCGCTCGACGACTGGGCCACCGCCGCGCCGAAGCTGCGGGCGCTGGCCGAGCAGCTCGAGGACGACAAGGCGGTCGGCTCGTTCGAGCTCGACACGACCGCGCTGGCGGCGCCCCTGCCGCGCGCCTACCAGTGGGCCGACGGCTCGGCCTATGTCGTGCACGTCGAGCTGGTGCGCAAGGCGCGCGGTGTGGAGATGCCGCCGTCCTTCTGGACCGATCCGCTGATGTACCAGGGCGGTTCGGACTCCTTCATCGGTCCCAATGACGAGATCGAGATGGCGGACGAGGCCTGGGGCATCGATTTCGAGGGGGAGATCGGCGTAATGGTCGACGACGTACCGATGGGTATCTCGCCGGAGGCCGCCCGAAAGCACATCAAGCTGGTGACGATCCTGAACGACGTGTCGCTGCGCAACGTCATCGTGGGCGAGCTGGCCAAGGGCTTCGGCTTCTTCCATGGCAAGCCCGCGACGGCCTTCGCGCCCGTTGCCGTGACGCCTGAAGAGCTGGGCGACGACTGGAACGGGGCGCGGCTCGACCGGCCGCTGATCTCCACCCTGAACGGCAAGGAATTCGGGCATCCCAATGCCGCCACGGACCTGACCTTCGACTTCGGCCAGCTGATTGCGCACGCCGCGCGCACACGGCACCTCGAGGCCGGCACCATCGTCGGCTCCGGAACGGTGGCGAATCGCGATCCGGCCGTCGGCTGCTCCTGCATTGCCGAGCGGCGTGTGCGCGAGACGCTCGAGGGCGGCAAGCCGGTGACTCCGTTCATGAGTTTCGGCGATCACATCCGCATCGAGATGTTCGACCGTGCCGGCAAGTCGATCTTCGGGGCCATCGACCAGAAGGTCGTGCGCTACACGCCGCCCGCCTGAGCCGTGCTAGAGTGGCCGCGGAGGCGGTCATGAAGCTCATCGGCTATTTTCGGTCCTCGGCGGCGTATCGCGTGCGCATCGCGCTCAACCTGAAGGGCATCTCGGTGGAGCACGCGTCGCGGCACCTGCGGAAGGGCGAGCAGTTTTCGGACGACTACGCGGCGCTCAATCCGCAGAAGCTCGTGCCGTCGCTCGTCCTCGACGACGGGACGGTGCTGACTCAGTCGCTGGCCATCCTGGAGTATCTTGAGGAGACGCATCCCGAGCCTCCGCTGCTGCCGAGGGATGCGGTCGGCCGGGCGAGGGTGCGGGCCTTGTCGCTGATCGTCAGTGCGGACATCCACCCGATCCAGAATCTCCGCGTCATGGCCTACCTCAGGCACAAATTCGACCAGACGGAGGAGAGCGCGTTCGCCTGGTCGCGACACTGGATCGAGACAGGTTTCGATGCCTACGAGGCGACCCTGGACCAAGGGAGCGCCGGCGTGTTCAGCCATGGCGACCATCCTACGATGGCTGACATGTGCCTGGTGCCGCAGGTCTTCAACGCAACGCGCTTCAAGGTCGACATGAGGCGCTATCCGACCATCCAGCGCATCTATGACGCCTGCATGAAGCATCCCGCCTTCGATGCTGCCCAGCCCTCGAAGCAGCCGGATGCCGAACCGTGAGGAAATCCGTCATCGCTCTCGGCGCCGTCATCGCCCTGATCGGGATCGGCGCTGCAGCAATCCCGTTTGCCGAGGGCGTGGCCGCTTCCCGTCTCAAGGCCGGACTCGCGCAGAATGGCGTTCAGGTCGAAACGGTGAAGGTGCGCCTGCTTGACCGCAGCATCGAGTTGCGCGGCGTGGCCGGTGGACCGAACGGCGAACTCAAGATCGACGAATGGCAGGCATCCGGGCTTGCCTGGCCGCTGGACGAACTGCTGAAGGGACGCCTGCCGTTCCGCGGCCTGAACTGGGGCGATCCCCTGCACGTGGCGCGTCTTCACCTGCGTAACTTCCGATTGGCCGAGCCGGACGCCGGCAATTCCTGGACCATCGGAGAGCTGATCGGCACCAATATCGACCTGCCACGCTACGATTCGAACTATGACGGGCCGTTTCGCAACGAGGTGATGGTGGCCCGCCTGCTGGGGGCGCTCTCGGTGGATCGCCTGGAGCAGAGCGATTTCACCTACACGTCTTTGGAGCTGATGACCCAGAGCATGGGCCGGCTCTCCATGACGGGGTACGTGCGGGGACTGATCGACTCGCTCAAGATCACGGACTTGCAGGTCAAGCCGGCAGGCGCGCGTGTGGCCGGAGTCACGGTTGCCGACACCCGGGCACGGGGCATCGACCTGCGCCGACCGATTGCCCTGGCCTCGTCACTCGACTGGGAGCCTGGAATGCCGATCGGCCGGGTTCCCGTGGCCGAGGGGCGGCTGTCGGGTTTTGGCGGCGATCTCCTGACGCGCTACGGTCTGTCGCTGGGCAGCGTTTCGACCGAGACGAAGCGCGAAAGCGGCGACGTCAGCCGGTCGCGCATGCGCATCGAGGGGTTCGTGCTGGCGCCGTCGCTGCGCAGCGTCGAGGCGCTCGGCATGCGCATGGTCCTGCAGTCGATGAACCTGAAGGAGGTGCGGCTGGGCTTCGACTGCAGCACCATCGAGGATCGCGCCCGCCACGCGCTGAAGGTCGAGGACTGCAAGCTGGACGGTCCGGACCTGATCGATATCTCTCTGGCAGCGCGGATCATCGACACGGACGACGAGTTCTGGCGATCGGTCGACGAAGCCGACATCCTTGGCCTGCTGGGGACCAAGGCGGCGCTGGCCTCGGCCAGCTTGGTGGTTGCCGACAGGAGCCTCCTTCAGCGCAGCCTGCAGGCGAAGGCGCGGCTCAGCGGTCAGCCGGTGGCGGCGGAGCGCGCGGCTCTGGCAGCCGAAATCCGGCGCTATCAACCCCCTGGCGTGCTGATCACTCAGGATATGTCGAAGCTGCTCGATGCGGTCGCCCGCTTCGTCGAGCAGGGCGGCACGCTCACCGTCGAGGCCGCGCCGCAACCGGCGCTGGGCCTGGAAAAGCTCGACTACCTCCTGAAGCCGGGCGCCGACCTCGTAAACGCCCTCGGCCTCACCGCGACGGTGTCGCGCTAGCTCTTGCGGGCGTCGGCGATCAGGGCCTTCAGGGACTCGGCGTCGACCGCGCCCGGCACGAACTGCTTGCCGATGACGAAGGCTGGCGTGCCGCGCACGCCGAGCGCCGCGGCGAGCGCCATGTTGCGGTCGATGATCTGCTTCAGCTTGGGATCTTCCATGTCCTTCTCGAGCTGCGCCACGTCGATGCCAACCGACACGGCGGTCTGCAGGATCTTCTCGCGGTCGAGCTTGCCGTTGAACTCCATCAGCGCGTTGTGCAGCGCCTGGTGCTTGCCCTGCTTGATCGAGGCGAGGGCGGCGAGAGCGGCGATGCGCGACGGCTCGCCGAGGATCGGCAGGTCCTTGTAGATGATCTTCACCTTGCCGTCGGCGCCGGTGACCGACTTCACCGCCTGGTATGCGCGCTTGCAGTAGGGGCACTGGTAGTCGTTGAACTCGACGATGGTGACGTCGCCCGCAGGATTGCCGCTAATGGGGCTGTCGGGATCACGGAACAGCTCGGCCTCGTTCTGGCCGATCGCCTTCACCGCCACGGCATCGCGCTGCGAATCCTGCTTGCGCTCGAGCTCCTGCATGGCATCGACCAGGACTTCCGGATTGGCCATCAGATAGGCCCGGATGCTGTTGCCGAGATCGGATGGGACGGAAGCGCTGGCGGCCGGGGGCGGAGCGCTGGGTGCTGCAGGCACCGCGGCAACGCGGGACGGGCTCGTGCGGATCGCGGCGACGGCGCCGACGATGACCAGGCCAGCCATGAAAGCCAACAGAATGGAACGCATATCGTGTGTTCTCCAGAGCCGGCTACTTTCGGGGCCGGCTGTTGATATAGGCCTTGAGATCCTGCGCCCGCTGCCAGGCCGGAGTCCCGGCGGTGAGCTGGCGCGACGCTGCTTCGGCATGGGCCTGGGCTTCGGAACGCTGGCCGCGGAGCGCCGCCATCTCGGCGCGGGCGAGGGAGGTCATACCCTGATTGCCGAGCTGGGAGTAGCCCGACGCCATCAGGCGCCAAAGTTCGAAGTTTCCGGACTCCTGCTGCGACGCCAGATCGAGATTGCGCATCGCCTCCCGGATATTGTCGGGATTGCTGACGTCGAGCAGGGACCGCGCGAGGTCGATCTTCAGGATCGCCGCCGAAGGCGCGAGCTGCACGGCGCGGCGGTATGACGGAATGGATTCGGCGGCGCGGCCGTTCTCGTAGAGCATCTGGGCCCGCACTTCGTGGAAGTATGGATCGTTGGGATACTCTTTCAGCAATCCGTCGATCGTCAGCAGGGCCGAGCCGAGCGCCCCTTTGCGATAGAGCGCGATGGCGCGGGCATAGCGCGCCGGCAGCGACCGGTCGGCTTCGGCGTAGCGCTGCAGCGCCGCATCGGGAGCGATGAACCCATAGAGCTTCGCCACCATGCGCTGGTGGAGGATCAGGAATTGCTGCGTATCCGGCGTGTTGGCGTAGGGCGAGTTCGCCGCGGCCTGCTCGAAGGCGGAAATGCGTTCCGGAGTCAGGGGATGGGTGGTGAGATAGGGGTCGCGGCGATTGATCGCGAGCTTCTCCTCGCGCTGCAGGTAGCGAAGGAACTCGACCGTGCCCTTGGGCGACTGGCCGGTGCGCTGCAGGTAGGAGATCGCCGCTTGGTCGGCCGCGCTTTCCTGGGTTTGCGTGTACTTTAGGAACGACATCAGCGAGCCGGGGGCCATCGGTCGCCCGGTGCCGCCGCCATGGCCGCCGCCGGTCCCGGCACCGGCGCCGCCCGCAATTCCCCCCGCCATGGCGCCGCCGGCCAGGATGGTCTCCAGGATCTGCAAGGTGGAGAGGCTGCGCAGTTCCTCCTGCATGCGGGCGAGGTGGCCGCCCGCGATGTGCCCGCTTTCATGGGCCATCACGCCGATCAGCTGGTTGGGCCTCTCGGTCCGCATGATCAGGCCGGTATTGATGAAGATGCGCTGGCCGCCCGCCACGAAGGCGTTGAGCGAGCCATCCTGGACGAGCATGATTTCGACGCCGTTGGGGTCGAGACCCGCCGCCTTCCAGATCGGGATCGTGAAGGTGCGGATCGTACTCTCGATCTCGGCGTCACGGATCAGATTGAGGCGTTGACCTTGCTGAGCCGTCGCGGCACGAAACGGTGCCAGCGCGAAGAGCGTCAGACATAAGAGGGTGGTGATGCGTTTGAACAAGGTCAGCACGGGGCTCAGGCAGGCTAGGAACGGTCGTCGGCCGCGTCAATTGCGCAACGCGGTCCTCGTCGGCGTTCTCTTGCTGGGCGGTTGTGGCTTTAGTGAGACGGACCGTGAGCGGGACCGTGCCGACAATGCCGCCAATCCCGCGGGCCTGACGCAAAACAAGAGAACCTTCTCGCCGATCACCAAGGGCAGCAGCTTTGCGGCGACCACGGCCGAGGAAGGCCGGGCGGCCGAGGTCGGGCGCGAGATTCTGGAAGCCGGTGGAAACGCCACCGACGCCGCCGTCGCCATGTATTTTGCACTCTCTGTGACGTTGCCGTCGGCGGCGTCGCTGGGCGCATCCGGTGCCTGCGTCGTACACAATGACAAGACGAAGAAGGCGGAAGCTTTCGTGTTCCCGCCGGTCGCGGCGCCCGGCGCGGTCAAGGGCACGCCCTTCTCTGTGCCGACGGGCGTGCGCGCCATTACCCTGATGCATGTCCGCCACGGCCAGCTGCGCTGGGAGCAGACAGTGTCGCCGGCCGAGCGTCTGGCCCGCTTCGGATTCCAGGTGTCGCGTGCGCTGGCCCACGATCTGCAGGCAGGTGGTGCGCTGCTCGGTGCGGACGCCGAGGCGCGCCGGATCTTCGGCAACGTCTCGGAGGGTGCGCTTCTCACCCAGCCCGAACTCGCCGCGGTGCTGGGCGGCATTCGCCAACGCGGCGGGGCGGAGTTCTTCCAGGGCGCGCTCGCACGCACCTTTTCCGAACAGGTATCCCAGGCCGGCGGCAGTCTTCCCGTCGATGCATTGCGCGCGGCGGTGCCGATCGCCTCGGCGCCGCTGTCGGTCAGCCACTATCGCAGCCGCGTCTATGTCGCGCCGTCACCGGCGGCCGGTTCAGCGGTCCTCGCGGGCTGGAACGGTCAGCAGCCGGCCGGCGGCTCCGCCGTGGATTCCGGTGGCTTTGCGGGGTTCGCCGCCGTCGACGGCAAGGGCGGTGCGGCGGCCTGTGCGGTCTCGATGGGGCAGCTTTTCGGGGCCCGCGTCGTGGTCCCCGGCAGCGGTATCATGCTCGGCTCGCCCAATCCCGAGGCGGCTTCGGTCAGCCCGATGATCATCGCCAATCCCGGCAATGGCGAGTTCACCTTCGCCGGTGCGGGCGGCGGCGCGCCCACGGCCGCCCAAGCCGTCGGTTACGTGGCGCGCGAGGTCATCGAAAATGACCGGAACCTGGCCACCGTTATCGCCAATCGCCGGGCACAGGGCGGCTTCGTGAACGCCATTGCCTGCCCCTCGGGCCTGCGCGGCAAGCCCGAAGCGTGCCGGACCGCGGCGGATCCAGCCGGCGCTGGCCTCTCGACGATCGCCCAGTAGAGAGCGACATGTCGGGCAAGCTTTCGCGCCGCTCGGCCGGCGTCGACCCCTTCATCGTCATGGATGTGATGGCCGCCGCCGCCGAGAAGGAAGCGGCGGGCGACGTGGTCATTCATCTCGAGGTCGGGCAGCCCAGCACGCCGGCCCCGAAGGCGGCCCTCGAGGCCGCGCACGCGGCCCTCGACACGGACAGGATCGGTTATGTCGCGGCGCTGGGGATGCCGGCGCTGCGCGAACGCATCGCCCGTCACTATCGCGAGACCTACGGCGCTGACGTTTCGCCGGAGCGGATCATCGTGACGACCGGCTCCTCCGGCGGCTTTCCGCTGGCCTTCCTCGCGAGTTTCGACGCCGGCGACCGGGTGGCGCTGGCGGCGCCGGGCTACCCCGCCTATCGCAACATCCTGGCGGCACTGAATCTCGAGGCCGTCGACCTGCCGACCTCGGCGGCCGATCGATTCCAGCCCACGGTCGCGGCGCTGGAGAAAGCCGGTCCGCTCGACGGGCTGATCGTGGCCAGCCCGTCAAACCCGACCGGCACCATGGTCACGCGCAGCGAACTGAAAGCGCTTGCGGACTGGTGCAATGCCAATGGCGTGCGGCTGATTTCCGACGAGATCTATCACGGCATCGTCTACGAGGGAGAGACCCACTCGGCGGTCGAGGTGTCCGACACGGCGATCGTTGTGAACAGTTTCTCCAAGTATTTCTCGATGACCGGCTGGCGGGTCGGCTGGCTGGTCGTGCCGTCCGACATGGTGCGATCGATCGAGCGGCTGACGCAGAACTTCTTCATCTCCGTGCCGACGCTCAGCCAGCACGCTGCTCTTGCCGCCTTCGACTGCCGCGAGGAACTCGACGGCCATGTGAAGCGCTACCGCACCAACCGCGACCTGCTCATGGCCGGGCTGCCGGAGGCGGGGCTCGACCGGCTGACACCGGCGCAGGGCGCTTTCTACATCTACGCCGACGTCTCGCACCTCAGCAACGACAGTCGTGATTTCTGCAGCCGCATGCTGCGCGAAGCCGGTGTGGCGACCACGCCTGGCGTCGACTTCGACCGTGCCCGCGGCGCCGGTACGTTGCGCATTTCCTTCGCAGGGTCGACCGCCGAGATGGAGGAGGCCGTGCGCCGGCTGAAGCAATGGAGGCGGGTATGAGGGCTCTTGTCGTCGCAGCCCTGGTGGCGCTTTCCCCAGTCGCGGCTCTCGCGCAGAGTGGGCCGAGCTTCGATTGTGGCAAGGCATCCAACAGCGCGGAGCGCGCGGTCTGCAAGGATCCTGCCTTGGCAAAAGCCGATCGCGAACTGTCGAGCCTTTATACGGCGCTTCTGGCCAAGCTCACCGGGCCGGCCAAGGAAAGCCTGGAGAAGAGCCAGGTCCGCTGGATCGTCGGCCGGAACCGTGCCTGCATGCCCAACGACGATCCAGACGTTCTCCAGCGCTGCCTCAAGACGCGCTATGAAACCCGCATTGCCGACCTCAAGGCATCAGCCGCGGGTCCTTATCCCTTCGTAGAGGAACAGTCGATCGAGAAGGCCGGGAAGGTCGGCAAGGTGACGTACGGGATCGACCTCCGCTATCCGAAGTTCGCCGGCAACACGGCGGATTTCACGGCCATCAACCGTTCCTTCGCGGACGCGGCGGCGAAGGCAGCGCGCGAGACGACGCCGACGGCGGATGCCGGCGTCGATCGCGAACAGGAATGGCAGGCAGAGCAGGGCTATTCGCTCTATCGACCCGACCCCAACGTCATCACGGTGGCGCTGACCTTCTGGGCCTTCACCGGCGGTGCCCACGGTTACGGCAGCACGAGCTGCACCCTGGTCGACCTGCGTACCGGCAAGACCGTGGACCCCGAGGGCGCGTTCGCGCCGGGCACACCCTGGCTGAAGGAGGTCGTCGCGATCGTCGGCGCCGATCTCAAAAAGCAGTTCGTCGACAATCCCGGCTTCGAGGACGCGCTGCAACCCAACAAGCTCACCAAGACGGTCAACACGAGCGGCCATTTCTGCTGGCAGGCCGACAGGCTGCAGATCTATTTCAACCAGTACGAGGTCGGGCCCTATTCGGCCGGGCCCTATACGGTCGACATTCCCTATAGCCGGCTGAAGCCTCTGCTGCGCGCCGAAGGGCCCATCTCCCGCTAGTGCAGTTTGCGCCGGTCGCGCGCCGGGGCAGGTGAGGCGGCTTGTGTCGCGCGCCCGGTCGGAACCGGTGGCACCGGGCCCGAATGGTGGCTCGCCATGTGCCAACCATCGCTCGCGCGCACATAGAGGTTGCTGGCCATGAGTTGGCCGTCGGGCAGCACCTCGCGGCAGATCACGAGGGCGAGGCCCGGCCGGCCGACCACCCATTCCTCGGTACAGCGCACGCGCGGTGCCTCCGGATGCTTCATGATGGCGCGCCAGCTCGCCATGATCTCGGCGCGGTCGTGGAGGGCCGGCTGACCCGGATGCAGGCAGATCACCGAGCCGGTCTGCGCCCAGATCTGGTCCATCGCCGCGGCGTCGCGATCGTTGAAGGCACGATAGAAGGCGCGGTTGGCCGCCAGGACGGCGTCGCGTTCGTCATCGTCGAATTCCGCCAAGAGCGGCGGCAGGCGTGGCATGCGGCGGGGCATTCGACCCTCGAAACTCACGGGTTGCGCGGCACAGGATTAGCCGACAGAGAAGAGGCATCCAACCGTCGAGATGATGATGTCCATTCCCAAGCTCGAATTCCCGCCCTTCCATCTGCCGGCCGAGGCCGAGGCCCTGCGCGGCGAGGTCCGCGCGTTCCTCAAGGAAACGCTGCCCAAGATCAAATCGGAGGATCGCTTCGCGAGCTGGAACACGGCGTCGCCCGAGTTCAGCAAGGCACTGGGCGCCAGGGGCTGGCTCGGCGTCACCTGGCCGAAGAAGTACGGCGGCGGCGAGCGCTCCTTCCTGGACCGTTTCGTCGTGACCGAGGAACTGCTCGGCAACAGCGCGCCTGCCGGTTCGCACTGGGTTGCCGATCGCCAGTCGGGCCCGCTGCTGCTGAAGTTCGGCACCGAAGAGCAGCGTCAGGCGATCCTGCCGCGCATCACGCGCGGCGAGTGCTACTTCAGCATCGGCATGAGCGAGCCGGACTCGGGTTCCGACCTCGCTTCCGTGCGCACGCGCGCCGAGCCGGTGCCCGGCGGCTTCCGCGTCAACGGCACCAAGGTCTGGACCTCCGGCGCTCATCGCAACCACTACTGCATTACGCTGGTGCGCACGTCCGGCCAGCACGGCGATCGCCACAAGGGTCTGAGCCAGCTGCTGGTCGACCTCAAGACACCGGGCGTCACCATCCGCCCGATCATCAACCTTGCCGGTCGCCACGACTGGAACGAGGTGACCTTCTCCGACGCCTTCATCCCCGAGGATTGCCTGATCGGCAACGAGGGCGACGGCTGGCTGCAGGTCACCAGCGAACTCGCGTTCGAGCGTTCGGGCCCTGAGCGCTTCATGCAGAACTTCTACGTGCTGCGCGAACTGGTGCGCGTGCTGGGTCGTCAGCCGGCCAAGCGCGCCAGCGCCATCCTGGGCCGCCTGATTGCGCGCCTGTGGACGCTGCGGCAGATGTCGACCGCCGTCGCCGGTATGATGCAGGGCGGCAAGTCGCCCGCCATCGAGGCGTCGCTGGTGAAGGATCTTGGCACCATCTACCAGCAGGACCTGCCGGAGATCGCGCGCACGCTGGCCGAATCCGATGCCACCACCGAGGACGATCTCGCCGACTTCCTCGACATCGCCCAATACGCCTCGATGATGGCGCCGAGCTACACCATCCAGGGTGGCACCACCCAGGTCCTGCGCGGCATCGTCGCCCGCGGCCTCGGTCTGCGCTGAAGGAGAAAGATCATGGATCGCGATACCCGTGACATGCTGCTGGAAACCGCCAGCCGCTTCTTCGCCGAGCGCGCCGGCAAGGACGTCGTGAACGGCGTCGAGAAGGGCCTGTGGCCCGGCGATCTCTGGAAGGAGATCGAGGAGATGGGCCTGCCGCTGATCGCGGTGCCCGAGGAACAGGAAGGCGTGGGCGGCACGCTGGCCGACCTGATGGCGCTGCTGCGCGTGGCCGGCGAGCATGCTGTGCCGGTGCCGGTCGCCGAGACTGCGCTTGCCAACCTTCTCGTCTCCGCCGCGGGCGGCAAGCCCGCTACGGGCCCGTCGACCGTGGCGTTGGGCGAACTGTCGCTCCAGGGCGGCAGGGTCAGTGGCAAGGTCGCGCGCGTACCTTTCGCTGGTGTCGCCGAGCGTTTCGTCTCGGTCGTCACGGCCGGCGGCAAGTCGACCCTGGTGGTCGTGCCGCGCGACGCGGTCAAGATCGAGGATGCGCCGAGCCATGCCGGCGAGCCCTATGGCACCGTGACCTTCGACGGCGCCACGCCGGAATATTCGGCGCCGTCCCCGGTCAGCGCTGACCGTGCGCTCGAGCTCGCCGCACTCGCCCGCGCCATGCAGATGGCGGGCGCGGCCGACAAGGTGCTGGTGACCGCAACGGAATACTGCAAGCAGCGCGTCCAGTTCGGCCGACCGATCTCGACCTTCCAGGCGATCCAGCACATGCTGGCCGAACTGGCGAGCTATGTCGCTGCGACCATCGCCTCCGCCGAGGCGGCATCGCGCGACGCCGACGAGGGCGGGCTGGAGAATGGTGGCAGCTTCTCGATCGCCGCCGCCAAGACGCAGTGCTCGGACTTCGCGCACCGCATCGCCGCCATCTCGCACCAGTCGATGGGCGCGATGGGCTTCACCCACGAGCACATCCTGCACCATTACACGCGCAGGCTCTGGGTGTGGCGGCGCGACTTCGGCAGCGAAAGCTTCTGGGGTGAACAGATCGGCCAGTCCTTCGCCAAGGCCGGCAAGGACGAGCTGTGGCCCGCGCTCACCGAAAGCCGCTACGCTGCTTGAGAGGGCCCTTCATCGGGAGTTCTTGAGCCGGAACGGCGCCCCCGCGGGCGCCGTTTTCAGTAGGAGGCTGGTCTGACCGGTGCAATGACGGTGCGGCCGGTATTGGTCCGTTCGAGAGCAACCGGGACGCCATAGACCTCCGATAGTGTCGCAGCGGTCAGCGTCTCATCGGGCGTGCCGTAGGCGGCGAGGCGACCGTCGGCGATGATGGCGATGCGGGTTGCCAGTTCGCGGGCCTGGTCGGGATCGTGGGTCGAGAAGACGACGCCGAAGCCGCGGTCACGCAACGCCTGTATCCGATCCAGCACGAGGAAGCGGTTGCCGAGATCGAGGCTGGCGGTCGGCTCGTCCATCACCATCATCGGCGCATCTTGCGCGATGGCGCGTGCAATCAGGCAGAGTTGGCGCTGGCCGCCGGAAATGCGATTGGCCTCGCGCTCACTGAGATCGAGGATGCCGAGCGAGTCGAGCGCGTAGCGTGCGCGGTCGTGATCGGCCGCGCCGGGCGCCGCGAACGGGCCGAGATGCGCGGTGCGGCCCATCAGCACCAGATCGAGGACGGTGTAGGCGAATTCCATCACCTGTCCCTGCGGCACGTACGCGACGGAACGGGCGAGGGCGGCGCGCGACAGCTCATCGACGGGTTTGCCGCCCATGGAAACCGTTCCCTTCAGGGCGGGAATGAGACCAAGCAGGGTCTTGAACAAGGTCGTCTTGCCGGCGCCGTTCGGACCCAGCAGGCAGAGGATCTCGCCCGGGACAACGGCCAGATCGATGCCGGTGGCGACCTGGGTCATGCCGTAACCGATCGCGAGACCGCGGGCCTCGATCAACGTCAGCTCCACACGCGGCGGCCGCGCGCCAGCAGCCAGACGAAGATCGGTGCACCGATCAGGGCGGTGAGCAGGCCGAGCGGGATTTCGATGCGCGCGGCGGAGCGTGCGAGCGTATCGACCAGCACGAGGAAGGCGGCGCCCATCAGTATCGCGGCCGGCAGGACGCGGTCGTAGCGCGGCCCGACCAGGGGGCGGACCATGTGCGGGATCATCAGGCCGACCCAGCCGACTACGCCCGATACGGAAACTGCGGCGGCCGTGACGAGGGTCGCCGCCGCGATGACGATACCTCGGATGAACAAGACATTGACCCCGAGCGCGCGGGCTTCGTCGTCACCCAGCGACAGGACGCCGATCCGCCAGCGCAACAACACAAGCGGCACGAGGCCCGCGACCACCAACGGCGCTACGTTCCAGACATCGGAGACCTTGATCCCCGACAGGCTGCCCAGCAGCCAGAAGGTGATTGCGGGGAGCTGGTTGTAGGGATCGGACAGGATCTTCACCAGCGAGATGCCGGCGCCGGCCAGCGCACCGACCACGATGCCGGCCAGCACCAGGACGAGCACCTCGTTCTGGCTGCGCAGCGCACGCGCCAGTGCGTAGACGATGACGACGGTGACAAGGCTGGTGACGAAGCCCAACCCCTGGATGGCGATGACCGGCAACGACAGCAGGATGCCGAGCACGGCGCCCAGCCCGGCGCCGGCCGAGACGCCCAATATGTCGGGCGAGACGAGGGGATTGCGAAACAGGGTCTGGTAGCTCGCGCCGGCCGCCGCCAGCGCCCCGCCGACGAGCGCGGCGGCCAGCACCCGCGGCAGGCGAATCTGGAACAGGATCGTGTCGATGGGCGCCGCGGCCGGCGCGCCGGTAAACCGCGCGAAGAGGGCCTTCATTACGTCGCCGGGTGGGATCTGGTAGGGGCCGATGATGCTGCCGGCCAGCATGGAAGCGGCCATGCACAGGGCGAGGAGAGCAAGGACGATGCCGGCGCGCATGACGCCGTCAGTTTGCCGTGCCACCCAGCAGCCGCGCCAGTCGATCGTCGGTCACGGCCACGCCGTAGAACAGGTCATAGAACTTCCTCGTCTCCGCCTTGAGGTCGAGGTTGGCCTCGGCGGGATAGAAGATCGACAGCAGCCAGCGCAGGCCAATCAGCCGGTTGAGCGACGGCGGCGCATCGATCCAGCCCCAGGGCAGGCCGGGCGCAAGATAGACCTGTCTGTTCGCAACGGCGCGGACCTGCTTCCAGCCGGGCTTGGTTGCGACGACGTTGAAGAAGTCGCGATCCAGCGTGACCACGATGTCGGGCTGCCACGCGATGATCTGCTCCAATGAGGCGTTGGAGATGTTGCCGCCGCCGCCCAGGCCTTCCGCCACGTTGACCGCACCGGCACGCTCGATGATCTCGGTGTTGATCGAGCCGCGGCTGCCGGTCTCGAGGCCCTCGGGGCCACGGGCCAGATAGACCCGCGGCCGTTTGTCGGCGGGCACGCGAGCGAGCACGCCGTCGACCTGGGCTAAGGCCGCCTCCGCATAGGCGGCCAGCGCGGTGCCGCGCTCGATCCTGCCCAGCATCTCGGCCGCGAGCTTCAGCGAGGTCGTCGTGGCGGCGAAGCGGCCGTCGATCAGCGCGTAGGGTATGCCGGTCTGTTCCTGCACGCGGTTGGCCAGCGACACGAAGGTGTCGGAGGTCGACCCGAAATCCAGGACCATGTCGGGCTTGGCCGCGACGAGCCGCTCGAGGCTCACCGTATCGCCGCGCCCGGTGAGCCGGCCTGTTTCGGGCAGATCGCGTGCAGGGGCGGCCAGGAATTCCTTCTCAACGGGCGAGGGCGTGCGCACCCATCCCACCATGGCATCGCGGGCCAGGGTGTAGGTCAGCACCGAGGCGGGCGGCCCCGCCACGAAGACACGCTCGATGCGCGCCGGCAGCGTGATCTTGCGGCCGGTCGAGTCGACCAGGGTGCGCGTGGCTTGCGCGAGGGCTGGCCTCGCCAGCAGGCCGGCGCCGAGCAGGGCGAGGGCGCTGCGCCGCTTCACTTGTCGCCGATCTGGAAGTCGCCGGGCTGGGCCGGCGCCAGCGGTTCGAACAGGGTACGGTCGGGCTTCACGTCGAGCAGGGGCGTACCGTCGAGGCAGTCCATGCCGCGCACCATCAGGACCGGGCCCTCGATCTTCACGAGCCGGACGATCGAGGTGCCGATGGGATTGGGTCGCACCGGCGTGCGCAGCGAGAACACGCCGCGCGCCTCGCCGTCATTGCGCGGGCTCTGGTGGACGAGATCGCGCCGCGATTCGTGCAGCCAGTACAGGACCTCCAGGCGCTCGAACGCGTCGATGCCCCGCAGGCCGTCGGCCCAATGGGCGTCGAACTCGATACGACAGGTCGGACCGTCGAGCCGGCCCTGGCGCGGCGTCTCCAGCCGCGACGTCCACGGCGTGCGGATGCGCCCGATGAAGTAGAGGGAGGCGTCGAAGCGGTTCGGCAGATCGACCGCCCGCTCGCTCTGGCGGATTTCGTTCAGCCGGACCATGGCGGCTAGTTGTCGAGGCCGACCATGACGTCGGACGCCTTGACGATCGCATAGGCCTCCTGACCGGCCGTCAGGCCAAGCTCGTCGACCGCTTCGTTGGTGATGGCGGCGGTGACGATGATGCTCTTCACGTCGATCCGGACATGGGCGGTTGTCTGGCCCTTCCTGACCTCGACGATGGTGCCCTTCAACCGGTTCCTGGCGCTGATCCGCATGCTTCCCCCTCAGAATTGACGACCGGAGTATAGGGCTGGAGGACATTCATATCCATTCTGTCATAACGATACCATTCCATGTCGTAAAACCGCGATTCGAGTGGATAAACGATATGTTCAGTGAGATATATCGAACCTCATCAAACTGGAGGATTACATGCTGGGTACTCGTCGGGCCTTCACGTCTGCCCTCGCCGCGGCCGCCTTCGTCCTGTCGGCCGGAGGTCTCGCGCAGCAGGCCGCCGCGCAGGGCAAGGACGTCGTCATCCTCGCCGCCGCCAGCCTGAAGAACGCGTTGGACGAAGCGTCGGCCGACTGGACGAAGAAGACCGGCCAGAAGACTAGGATCTCCTATGCCTCCAGCTCTGCGCTGGCCAAGCAGATGGAGGGAGGCATTCCGGCCGACATCTTCATCTCGGCCGACGTGCCGTGGATGGACTATGTCGCGGAGCGCAAGCTCATCAAGCCGGCCAGCCGCTCGGATTTCCTCGGCAACCAGATCGTCCTGATCGCCGGCAAGGACTCCAGAATCGACCTCAAGATCGACAAGGGCTTCGACCTGCGTGGCGCGTTGGGCAAGGACGGGCGCCTCGCGATGGGCAGCGTCGACGCGGTTCCGGCCGGCAGATACGGCAAGGCAGCGCTGGAATATCTCGGCGTCTGGCCGTCGGTCTCCGATCGCGTCGCGCAGGCCGAGAGCGTTCGCATGGCGCTCGCCCTGGTCTCGCGCGGCGAGGCGCCGTTCGGCATCGTCTACACGACCGATGCGGCGTCCGATCCGGCCGTGCGCATCGTCGGCGCCTTCCCGGCCGGTTCGCATCCCCCGATCATCTACCCGATGGCGCTGCTTGCCAGCTCGACCAATCCGGATGCGCAGGCTTTCATCGACTACCTGAGGACCCCGGCCGCCAAACCCTTCTTCGAGAAGCAGGGCTTCACTGTATTAAAGTAGTCTCGCTTGAGTCGCTGCCGGCGAGGAGCAGGGATCGTCCCAGCTTCTCGGCGGCGGAGGCGGGCATCGAAAAGCCGACCGTGGCGGGACCGACCGCCACGGCGAGCAGCGTTTCGCCGCCCGGCAGGCCGCCGACGCTCAGCGAATCGGTCGGCACCAGGGAGAGACTGGCGGAATCCGACGGCTCGCTTTGCGGCAGGGCGCGGCCCAGCAGGAGCAGGAGAGGCACCAGCCGTTGCAGGTCTGCGGCCGGGATGGTCAGGGTAGAGCGCCCGCCGTCGTGGCCTACCAGGGTGATCAGGACGGCATTGTCCTGCGGCAGCAACTCGCCGCTGACCTCGGCGGCCTGGCGGAAATCTATCCGTTGGCCGTCATCGGGCATCAATTGAACGTCGCGTGCGGCTGCATCATGTCGATCCCGACCAGCGAGGTCGCGAGGCCACCGGCGTCCTCGGGCGTCAGGGCGAAGGAGACCTTGAAGCCATCGGGCGTGTTCATCGTCAGGATGGTGCTGTCGCTGCCGGCCGCGGCCTCGAGTGTGAAACCACCCATCGGATAGACGATCTTCAGCGTGTCGTCCTGGTAGCGCGCCTTCAGCGCCTTCTCGATCACGTTCGGCAGGGTCATCAGCAGCGAACGCAGGCAGTCGACCGGCAGGACCACCGAGGCCGGATGACCGTCGACGCTTTCGAGGTTGAGGCGGAACGAGACGCCTGTCGGGTCCACCTGACAATCCGTCAGACCCTTGCCGACGATCTCCATGATCGACACCCCGCTGCCGTGAATGACGTTATATCTAGTAAGATATAACGATGAGGCGCGCAAGTGGTCGCGGTACGGAGGATCGGCCGCGAACCCTAGTGAAACTTGGCGTCCGGAGGCGTGAGCAGGCGGGCCAGCGAGCGGATTTCCGGTGACGAGGCACCGTAGGCCCGCCGCTCCATCTCGCGATAGAGGCGCACGATGTCATTGCCGGTTTCGGTGACCGACGTGCCGCCGCCGCCGCCGCCGCCGGTCTGGGCCGTCACCACGGGTTCACGGAACATCTGGTTCATCTCGTCGACCAGCAGCCAGGCCTGCCGGTAGGACATCGCAAGGGCACGCCCGGCGGCGGAGATCGATCCGGTCTCGTTGATCAGTTCGAGCAACCGGACCTTGCCGGGGCCGATCGAGCGTTCGCCGCCGAAATCGATCCGGAGGTGCAAGGAGGTTTTCTCGGCCGGCTTGGCCGCCGCTTTTGCAGGTCCACGTCCCATGCGCAGATTATGCGGCGGGACTGCCTGCAAGGCCAGATGGCTCTTGCAGGGCGGCGACCAGCCGATTGGCGATATCCGCCGCCTGCAGGCGGATATCGGGGATCGCCACGATCTCGGTATAGCGGCCGCGGGTGGGAGGTCCGAGGACGAAGAGCCGGTCCGACGGCCTCCCGTCCCGCCCGATCAGCACCTCGTCGACCGCGACGTCGAAACCCTGGTTGAGAGGATCGGGCCGCAGCAGCCCATCCTCCACCAGCTGCGCATGCAATGGCACATGCACGTCGACCTCGTTGCGGGGGCCCCGGCAATCGATCACGCGGTCGAAGCTGCGACTTTCCCGAACGTCCGAGCCGCGGCGGATGATCGTGACCTCGACCTTGTCGTCCATCTTGGGCCCGATCTCGATCCGGCCCGAGGCGATCGAGAGCTGCCCCCGCGCCCGGGCGGCGTCGATCTGAGCGCCGATCTGCGGCGCGACGCGATGGCGATGGATGTCCCACCAGGGACGCAGGTGGCGCAGGAAACGCTTCCGCTGATCGAGGTCGAGGCCGTGCCACAGTTCGTTGTTGTGCGGCCGCAGGAGCTGCATGAGGCCCGGCCAACCCAAGCCGGCCCGTAGCCTGGCGCGGAAACGCGCGGTACGCCGCGACAGGCTGCCGGTGAAAAGATCGCTCGTATCGGCTTCGGGCGTGGGGATCGGTGCCGGCGGATGGCGATGCGGCACCAGTCCTCGCCGCGAAAGGGCGACGATCGGGCCCTTGTGTCCATGCTCCAGCAGCGAGATCAACACGTCGATCATCGTCAGACTGGTGCCGATCAGCAGGATCGACGCATCGGGCGCGAGCCCGGAGACGGCGTCGTCACGCCAGGGATTGCCGAAATAGGCCCCGGAATCCTTCGAGGGCGGGCGGTGGCCCGTCGCCAGGACGGCTTTGCGCGCCCTGAGTGAGGCACAGCCGTCGATGTCGAGTTCGACGCCATCGTCCTCGTGTCGAACGGCGACGACGTCGCCCCTGATCACCTGGAGGCGGCCATCGGAGCGCTGGACGGCGTCGGCGAGAAGGTCTTGCAGATACCGGCCGTAGATGGCGCGGGGAACGAAATCCGTTCGTCCGTAGCCTCTTCGGTCGCGCGCGAGCCATTGGACGAAGTGGTCGGGCTCGTCGGCCAGGGCCGTCATGTCGCTGGCGCGGACATTGAGGAGGTGGCCCAGGCTGCGCGTCGAATAGGCGACCCCCAGCCCGGGTTGGGCGTCGCGCTCGATGAGGGCGACGCGCAGGCGGGTCTTGCGAACGAGCTGTGCGGCCAGCAGAACACCGCTGGCGCCGCCGCCGACGATTGCGATGTCGACGGGCGTATAAGGCGACTCGGGATGCTGCATTGCTGAAGTATGGCAGATGCGCCGCTGCCAATGCCAGCAGCCGAGGTGCGACCCCTCGGCACTGCCAAGTGGCCGGGCGAGGGCACTCGCACCGGCCACTCGTTCGGTCATGGCGTCACGCGGCTTTGTAGCCGATGACCGCCTTGGTCTCGAGGAATTCCTCGAGACCCCACTTGCCGTATTCGCGGCCGTTGCCCGACTGCTTGTAGCCGCCGAATGGCGCGGCGGTATCGCCCATCGGATAGTTCACGTGGACGTTGCCGGCCCGCATCTGCGAGGCGACCTTGCGGGCGTGCTCGAGATCGCTGCCCTGCACGTAGGCGGCGAGGCCGTAGACCGTATCGTTCGCGAGACGGATGACCTCTTCCTCATCCTTGTAGGGGAGGATGCAGATGACCGGCCCGAAGATCTCCTCGCGCGCGATCGTCATGTCGTTGGTCACGCCCGCGAACACGGTCGGGCGTACGTAGTAACCGCGGTTCAGGTTCTCCGGACGGCCGGGGCCGCCGGTCACCAGCTCCGCGCCTTCCTCGATGCCCTTCTGGATCAGCCCCTGGATCTTGTTGAACTGGGCTTCGTTGACCACGGGGCCGAGCCGGGTGGCCGGATCCTGCGGGTTGCCGACCACGAACTTCTCGGCCGCCGCCTTGGCGATCTGCTTCACCTCGTCGTGACGGTCCTGTGGCACAAACATGCGGCTGGGCGCGGTGCAGGACTGGCCCGAGTTCACCATCATGCTGTTGATGCCCTTGGTGACGGCCATCTGGAAGTCGACGTCGGGCAACAGGATGTTGGCCGATTTGCCGCCCAGTTCCTGGGCGACGCGCTTTACCGTGACGGCGGCGGCCTGGGCGACGCGGATGCCGGCGCGGGTCGAGCCGGTAAACGACATCATGTCGATGTCGGGATGGCTCGACATCGCCTCGCCGACCACGGAGCCAGTGCCCTGGATCATGTTGTAGACGCCCCTGGGTGTGCCGGCGGCGTGCATGATCTCGGTCCAGACGATGGCGTCGATCGGTGCTTCTTCCGACGGTTTCAGTACCATGGTGCAGCCGGCGGCCAACGCCGGCAGCACCTTGCAGGCGATCTGGTTGGTCGGCCAGTTCCACGGCGTGATGAGGCCGCAGACGCCGATCGGCTCGCGTGTGATCAGGGTCGTGCCTTCGACCGCTTCGAACGGATAGGTCTCGAGCACCGAGATCATGCGCTCCAGATGCGCGGTGCCGCGGCCCGCCTGGATCGTGCGCGCGAACTCCAGCGGCGCCCCCATCTCCCGCGAGATCGCGTCGCCGACATCGTCCCGGCGCTTGTTGTACTCGGCGAGGATGGCACGCAGCAGGTCCAGGCGCTCCTTGCGGCTGGTGCGGGCAAAGCTCGGAAAGGCGGCCTTGGCGGCGGCCACGGCGCGGTCCACGTCAGCGGCGCTGCCGACCGAGATCTGGACGTAGGCCTCCTCGGTGGAGGGATCGATGACGTCGAGCTGGGCGGGCTTGATCGGGTCGACCCACTGGCCATCGATGTAGAAATGTTTCGCGTGCTGCATGGTGCGCCCCTCTTGGTTTGCTGGGAAAAGTGCTCGCCGATTTGCGACCTTCGATATATAGAATTGAATATAACGAAGGGAAAGAGACCGTTGGCCGAGGTATTTCCGTTCCGCGATCCCAGCCGCAAGATTCGGCAGGTATCCTACGTCACCGGCGACGTGACGCCGGATGGCCGGGAATTGTTGCTGAACGTCGAAACGGAACGGGACGGGCGGATCGAGCTGGTGTTCCCCACGGTCGATCTCCAGCACTTGCTGACACTGCTACTGATCCTGGGCGGGAAGGCCGCGCTCAAGGGAAAGTTCACCGCCTTCAGCGAAACCTACCAGGCCCAGCCGTTGCCGCTGCATGGCGTGTCGCTGGGAATAGGGCCCGACGACAAGGGGGTACTGACCGTCGAAGTCGGCGCCACGGTCCTGTCCTTCTCGCTGCCGCGCGATAGCATGGCTGAAATCGGCCGCACGATCCTCGGAATGACGGAAGCCCGCCCGGCGGGCTAGGCGGCCTTGCGCTTGGGCGGGGGGCGGCACTCGCGTGCGAGATAGCTGAACAGCCGGTCCATCGCGTCGTGATTGGGCCGGCAGACCAGGCTGGTTGCCGCGCGCGTCTGCGTAACGAGGCCGGCCGTAACCAGTGTCTTCAGATGGTGGGACAGGGTCGAGGCGTTGATCCCTAGGAGATCCTGGACGCTGCCGACGGTGAGCCCTTCCTCGCCGGCCTGTGAGAGGATTTCATAGATCCTGAGCCGTGCCGGATTGGCGAGAGCCTGAAGGCGACCTGCGGCCGTGGCGGTGTCCATCGGGGATGTGCCATGTCGTTGTATTCAATTGAATACATCGATGTGGCAGGCCGGGCAAGCGTGGCGGCAACGCTACTCCGGCTCGATGCCGGCGACCTTCATCATCTCGCGATAGAGCTCGATCTCGGCGACCATAATCCGTCGCATCTCGTCGGAAGAGCAAGGAGCGATCTCCGAACCGCCCTGGGCCTGCCGCTCCACATAGACGGGATCGGTGATGGCCTTGAGCATGGCTTCGCGCAGCTTCGTCATGACCGGCTGGGGCACGCCACGCGGCATGAGGATGCCTGTCCAGGTCATCAACTCGAAGTCGGGGATGCCCTGCTCGATCAGGGTCGGGATGTCGGGCGTGAGCTTGTAGCGGCCGCGGCTGCCGACGCCGAGGCAGCGCACGGTGCCGGCCTTGACCTGCGGCAGGCTGGTCACCGGGTCGGCGAAGCACATCTGGACGTGGCCGGCCATCGTGTCCTGGAGCGCTGCAGGCGTGCTCTTGTAGGGGACGTGCAGCATGTCGATGCCGGCCTTGGCCTTGAGCAGCTCGCCCGAGATCCGTGTCGAGGCGCTGCCGGAGCCGAAATTGATCTTGCCCGGCTGGCGTTTGCACAGGGCCACGAACTCCGGGGCCGTCTTCGCTTCGACCTTCGGGTTCACGATCATGAAGACCGGCGCGCGGCCGATGATCGTGACCGGCTCGAAATCCTTCAACGGATCGTAGGGCAGGGACTTCATCAGCGCGACGTTGGAAGCCGCCGCGGTGTTTGAGCAGACGAAGATGGTCTGGCCGTCCGGCTTGGCCTTGGCTGCGACTTCGGCGGCGATCGCTCCGTTGGCGCCGGGCTTGTTCTCGACGACGGCCGGGACGCCGAAGGCCTTGTTCAGCCCTTCGCCCACGTTACGGGCGCTCTGGTCGGTGGCCGATCCCGGACCGAACGGCACGATGATGCGAAACGGGCCGTTCGGGAATGCATCCGCGTTCGCCGCACCACTGAACGGCAGCGCGCAGGCGCCAGCGATCAGGGAGCGGCGACGCATCGTCTGCGTCATGCCTAGCGGCGCCACCAGCCGCGCTTGGGCTTCTCCGGCGGCGCGTCGATCACGGGGACCGGCGGCGGCGGAGGTGGCGCGGGGACGGGTTCCGGCTCGGGAATGGCGATCGGCTGCGGCGCCGAGGCGACCACCGGCTCGGGAGCGGGGGGCGGCGGCGGGGCCGCTTCCACGTTCACCGGCGGGCCCGGATCAAAAGGCGCACTGTCGACCGGCATCTGCTCGACCGGCATGCTCCCCAGCGGCGCCGGGGGCGAAGGGGGCGGCTCGTGGCTGGTCGGCTCGCTCGTATCGTGGCCGTTCTCCGCGCGCTCGTCGCCTCGGTCGTCGGCGTATCCTTCCGCAGTCTGGCCATCTCCCTCTGCGGCCTGCTCATCGCCCTGCATCGCCTCGCCTTCGCCGGGTTCGCGGCGGCGGCGGCGGCCTCCGCGGCGACCGCGCCGGCGGCGGCTTCCGTTGCGGTCATCGCCTTCGGGACGATCGCCCTCGGCGCCGTCCTCGCTCGCACTGGCCGTGTCGGCGTCACCCTCGGGCGCACTGTCCTCGGCATCGTCCTCGGCAGCACCATTGATGCGCGGCTCGTCGGACGGGGCTTCATCGCCCTCGCGTGCTTCGCCGGCCTCCTGCGGACGATCGGAACCTTCGCCGTCCTCACGGCGACCACCGCGGCGGCGGCGGCGACGACGACGGCCTCGGCCGCGACCTTCGCCTTCCTCGCCGGCGTTGCGCTCTTCGTCACGCTCGCCGCCCTCGCTGGCCTCGCTACCGTCGGATTCGTCATCGGACGTTTCGTCGCCGGACGTCTCCTCGTAGCTGGCGCGCGCCAGTTCTGGCGCAGGCCGGTCGTTGTTGCGGTGATCCTCGCGGCGCGAGCGCACGCGCTCGATTTCGCAATCGGCGGCATGAAGATCCTCGTCGGCCTCGACGATGACCGTGAAGCCGTAGCGCTGTTCGATCTCCGACAGCGAATGGCGCTTCTGGTTCAGCAGGTAGAGCGCGACGTTCGGCGGGACGCTGACGGCGATCTCGCTGGCCCGGCGACGCACGCCTTCCTCCTCGACGGCGCGCAGCGCGTGAAGCGCTGCGGACTCCAGAGAGCGGATGCGGCCGGTGCCCGCGCAATGCGGGCAGACCTCGGTCGAGTGCTCCAGCAGGCTGGGGCGCAGCCGCTGGCGCGACATCTCGAGCAGGCCGAACGCGGAGATGCGCCCGATCTGGATGCGCGCGCGGTCGCTGCGCATCGAGTCCTTCACCTTGTGCTCGACCTGGCGTTGGTGACGTGTCTCCTCCATGTCGATGAAGTCGATCACGATCAGGCCGGCGAGATCGCGCAGGCGGACCTGGCGGGCGATCTCCTCGGCCGCCTCGAGGTTGGTGCGGAGCGCCGTCTCCTCGATGTTCCGCTCCTTGGTCGAACGGCCCGAGTTGACGTCGATGGCGACCAGCGCCTCGGTCGGGTTGATCACGATGTATCCGCCCGAACGCAGCTGCACGGTCGGCGAATGCATCGCGTCGAACTGCGATTCCACCTGGTAGCGGTGGAAGAGGGGGATCGGCTCCCGATACAGCTCGACCTTGTTGGCCTGATGCGGCACCAGCTGGCGCATGAACTCGGCGGCGCCCTGGAAGCCCGCCTCGCCCTCGACCAGGACCTGCGCAATGTCGGTGTCGTAGATGTCGCGCAGCGACCGCTTGATGAGATCGCCTTCCTCGTAGATCAGCGCCGGCGCCGTCGAGCGCATGGTGATCTCGCGGATCGAATCCCAGAGGCGCGACAGGTATTCGTAGTCGCGCTTGATGTCGATGTTGGAACGCTCGAGGCCGGCGGTGCGCAGAATCACGCCCATGCCCTGAGGCACGTCGAGATCGCTCAGGATCTCCTTCATGCGCTTGCGGTCGGAGGGATTGGAGATCTTGCGCGAGATGCCGCCGCCACGGCCGGCGTTGGGCATCAGCACGCAATAGCGGCCGGCCAGCGAAAGGTAGGTGGTGAGGGCGGCGCCCTTGTTGCCGCGCTCTTCCTTGACCACCTGCACCAGCAGGATTTGCCGGCGCTTGATGACTTCCTGGATCTTGTACTGGCGGATCGGGTTGCGGCGGCGGCGCTCGCGCGTCTCGCGCTCCTCGACTACCACCTCGTCACCGCCCAGCGTCTCGACCGTGACGTCGGGCTGCGGCGCCTCGGCCTGATCGGTCAATTCGGACGGGGAGGCCTCGCCATTCAATTCGGCAGGCTGTTCGGATGTCGACTCGGCACCTTCAGCAACGGCGGTCTCGCCGTCGGTCGCGGGCACGGCCGCTGGCTCGTAAGCAGGGACTTCGGCGGTCTCGACGTGAACCGGACCGTCGAGACGCTCGACCGGGATTTCCGTGGGCTGGGCCTGCGGCTCGGGCTCGCTGACCGGCACGGCATCTGTGACCGGCGCCGCTTCGGCGACGATCGGATCGGCGGGCGCGGCCTCGGCGACCGGGGCGTCGGGCGCAGGCGCCTCGGCCGCAACCGCTTCGACAGCGGACGCCTCGACCACAGGGGCGTCGCCCGGGACGGCCGCCGCCTTGATGATGTCATCCGCGGCGGCCTCAATGATGTCGGCGCGAGCTTCCTCGATGTCGGTGCGATCGACCCGGTTGCTGTGCCGCGGCTCGTCATCCTCGGCCTCGGCGTGCAGCCGCTGCTGCTCGGCGATCAGCCGTTCGCGGTCGGCGACGGGAATTTGATAGTAGTCGGGATGGATCTCCGAGAAGGCCAGGAAGCCATGCCGGTTTCCGCCATACTCGACGAAGGCCGCCTGGAGCGACGGCTCGATGCGGATGACCTTCGCGAGGTAGATGTTGCCCTTGAGGGGCTTGCGGCTCGCAGTTTCGAAGTCGAATTCTTCAAGTCTCGTTCCATCGACCACAACGACCCGGGTTTCTTCCGGGTGACTTGCATCGATGAGCATACGCCTTGCCATGGGCTCGCTCCGAGGCGTCCGATCCCAACCGGTGCGAGCGACCGGCGGCCATGCCGCCTCCGTCGTGCGAGGGGAGCGGTGCGTCATCGACCCGTCGAACGACCAACTCAGGCCAAGACGGGGAAGCTTCGCGCCGCCGGACCACGACTGGGTCCTGCCAACCTCGAGTTTCCTGATAGCCACCGCCTGCCTGACAGTCTCTCCGCAGACCGGCCGCGCCCCCAATTGTCTTGCAAGGGCGCGAGGCCAGCCCGGCTCGGAAACTGCCGTCGGAGCGCGACCCTAAGGCGCGCTACGAACGACGGCGACTGCTCGCGTACGCAACATACGGGGTTGGAAAGGGGTCGACAATCAAAAGATTGTGTCGTCTGAATTTGATCTTTTAAGCTATTGAAAATATTTGGAATTACAGTCACCTTTCTGATATTGCTTTAACAATATTCAATCAATTTTCATCCCTCTTGATCCTTGGCGTTTGCCATGTCCGACTTCCGTCGCCGTCATCTGCTCGCCGTTCTGGCCGGCGTGAGTGTGCTTGGAATGGGCTCGGGAAGGGCTCTGGCGGCCCCATCGAAGAGGCGGCCAAAGTCGATGGCCAAGCCTACGCCGCCCATGCAAATGGACAAGCCAAAGCTGGTCTTCCTCGATCCCGGGCATGGCGGCCGCGATCCAGGCGCGCTTGGTGGCCGCGGGACGCAGGAGAAGACCGTCGTCCTGGCAATCGCACGCGACCTGCAGCGTGAGCTGCTGGCCGGCAATCGCTACCGGGTCCTGCTATCGCGCAATACCGACGCCTATGTGCCCTTGCGCGAGCGCGTGGCGAGGGCGCAGGCCGCGAGGGCCGATCTGTTCCTGTCACTGCATGCCGATGCCCATGGCGACCACGATGTGCGCGGGGCCTCGGTCTACACGCTTTCGGAAGAGGCGACGGACCGGGAGGCGGCGGCGCTCGCCGCTCGCGAGAATCGCGCCGGTGCCGTGATTTCAGGCATGAGGCTGTCGGAGCAACCGGACAACGTGGCGCAGACCCTGGTGGCGATGAGCCAGCGCGGCACGGTGAACGACTCGCGGCGGCTGGCCGACACGGTCGTCGCCACCTTCGCCCGCAACGGCGTCCGCCTGCTGCCGCGAACGCACCGGCAGGCGGGCTTTGCGGTGCTGACCTCGCCCGAGATCCCGGCGGCGCTGGTCGAGCTGGGCTATCTCTCGAACCCACAGGACGAAAAGCTGCTGACCGTGCGTCAGCACCAGATGGCGCTCGCCCGGGCACTGAGGGCCTCGGTTGATGCCTATTTCGGAACCGGCGCCACAAGAAAGGCGTAAGTAGGAGCCATCCTGCGACGTTGAAGGCCTTCTGGCTGCCGCGTAGAAAGTGACCGTGCTCAACTTCATCAAGATCAGTCTGGCTTTTGCCACCGCCGCCCTCATCGTCGGCACCGGCACCGTTGCAGGCCTCTTCTGGCACTTCAGCCACGGACTGCCCGACCACAAGCAGCTCGCCGACTACCAGCCGGCGACCCTGACCCGGCTCTATGCCTCCGATGGCAAGCTCCTGGCCGAGTATGCGCGCGAGAAGCGCGTCTTCGTGCCGGTCGACGCCATGCCCAAGCGGGTGCTCGAGGCCTTCGTCGCGGCCGAGGACCAGCGCTTCTTCACCCATCCCGGCATCGACTTCATCGGCGTCCTGCGTGCCGTGGTGGCAAACGTGGCCAACCCGGGCAAGCGCCCCGAAGGTGCGTCTGGCCTGACGCAGCAGGTCGCCAAGAACTTCCTGCTCACCAACCAGGCGACGCTCTCGCGCAAGATCCGCGAGGCCATCCTCGCGTTCCGCATCGAGGAGACCTACTCGAAGGCGCGCATTCTCGAGCTCTACCTGAACGAGATCTATCTCGGCTCGGGCAATTACGGCGTGGCCCAAGCGGCCCTCAACTACTTCGACCGGTCGCTCGACGAATTGTCGCTCTCCGAGATCGCCTATCTCGCGGCCCTGCCCAAGGCGCCGAACCGCTACAACATCGTGCGCAACGAGAAGGAAGCCTACGCCCGGCGTGACTACGTGCTCCATCGCATGATGGAGGACGGCTATATCACCGCCGCCGAGGCGCAGGCCGCCAAGGCCGACAAGCTGCAGTATCGTCGCCGCAGCACCACGGAAGTGGCGCAGGCCGATTTCTTCGCCGAGGAAGTGCGGCGCAATCTGATGGCGGCCTATGGCGAGAAGGGCCTCTACGAAGGCGGCCTCACCGTCAGTACGACTCTCGATCCGGCCATCCAGGCGGTTGCCGACAACGCCCTCCGTGACGGGTTGATCGCCTACGACCGCCGCCACGGCTGGCGCGGGCCCTACGCCAAGATCCCCGACATGAGCGTCTGGGAGGAGGAGTTTGCCCGACTCGTCCAGCGGCGGCCGCTGGCCGGTCCGCCGACCTGGCAGCTTGCGGTCGTCAGCAAGGTCGACGCGCAGTCCGTCCAGCTGGTCGGACTGCCGGACGGGGGGGAAGGCACGGTGCCTTTCGCCGAGATGACCTGGGCGCGCCCGACCCTGCAGAACCAGACGGTCGGCGGCGCGCCGCGCGGCCCGCGCGACGTCGTCTCGGTGGGCGACGTGATCGTCGTCGAGAAGGTCGAGAAGCCGGCCGGTGCCAACGCCAAGCCCTATCCGCCGAAGACCTATGCGCTGCGCCAGGTGCCCAACGTCGAGGGTGGCGTCGTCGTGATGGACACCCAGGCCGGCCGCGTGCTGGCCATGTCGGGCGGCTGGTCCTACGGCCGCAGCCAGTTCAATCGCGCCGTCCAGGCCGCCCGCCAGCCGGGCTCCGCCTTCAAGCCGTTCGTCTATCTCGCCGCGATGGACGCCGGCTTTACGCCGGCCTCGATCGTGCTCGATGCGCCGTTCGTCTACGATCCGGGCTACGGCCAGCCGCTGTGGACGCCGAAGAACTACGGCGGCGACATGCTGGGACCGACCACCGTTCGCCGTGGCCTCGAACTGTCGCGCAACCTGATGACAGTGCGCATGGCGCAGCAGATCGGGATGAAGCGCGTCGTCGATGTCGCCAAGGAGTTCGGCGTCACGGATCACATGGGCGCTTACCTGCCGATGGCGCTTGGCGCCGGCGAGACGACGCTGCTCCGGATGACGATGGCCTATGCGATGCTGGCCAACGGCGCGCTCGAGATCACGCCCTCGCTGGTCGACCGGGTTCAGGATCGTAACGGCAAGACGGTCTACCGCCACGAGCCGCGCACCTGCCGCGGCTGCGGCGAGACGGCGGGGAATGCCACGCCCGCTGCGCCGGAACTCGTCGATTCGCGCAAGCCCTTCCACGATCCGGCATCGGTCTACCAGGTCGTCAGCATGATGCAGGGCGTCACGACGCGCGGCACGGCGGGACGCCTGGCGGCGCTCGGCCGTCCGATCGCCGGCAAGACCGGCACGACGAACGACGCGCACGACAACTGGTTCCTGGGCTCGACGCCCGATATCACCGTTGGCGTCTACATCGGTTTCGACGAGCCGCGGACATTGGGCGCGCAGGAGACCGGCGGCGGCAATGCCGTGCCGATCTACGAAGCGATCGCCAAGGAAATCTTCAAGGGCAAGCCGCCGACGCCGTTCCGCGTGCCGCCGGGCCTGCGCATGGTCCGCTTCAGCTACGAGGGCGGCACGATCGACGAGGTGTTCAAGCCGAATACCGAGCCGGGATCGGATGGCTATATGGTCACACCGCTTGACGGATCGGCCCCTTATTCCGCTATAGACCCCACGCAGGGCCCGCAGCAGGCGGGCAGCCCCCGGCGTCCGGGTCTCTCGGGCACCGGCGAGACCTATTAGTCAGCTCGAAACGGATCCGTGATGCGCGCCGAAGCCCAAGCGATGGTGAACGAGATCGAGGAGTCGCTCGAACTCCTCAGGAGGCGTCTTTGACTACGACCGTGCGGTCGTACGTCTCGATGAGCTGAACGCGCGCGCCGAGGATCCGGCGCTGTGGAACGATCCGAAGGAAGCGGAGAAGGTGATGCGCGAGCGCACCCGGCTCGAAGCGTCGATCGGTGCGATCAAGCGCCTGCGGGCGGCAGTCGACGACAATGTCGGCCTGATCGAGATGGCCGAAGCCGAGAAGGACGAGGCCACCATCGCCGAGTGCGAGAAAGCGCTGCGCGAGGCGACGGGTGAGGCCAAGGCGGCGCGGCTCGAGACGCTGCTGTCGGGCGAGGCCGACGCCAACAACGCCTATATCGAGATCAACGCCGGCGCCGGCGGCACCGAGGCGCAGGACTGGGCCGAGATGCTGGCTCGCATGTACACGCGCTGGGCCGAGCGCCGCGGCTACAAGGTGAGCTGGCTCGAGGAAAGTGCCGGCGAAGAGGCCGGCATCAAGTCCTGCGCCTACAAGGTCGAGGGTCCCAACGCCTATGGTTGGCTGAAGACCGAGAGCGGCGTGCACCGGCTGGTGCGTATCTCCCCGTTCGACGGCAATGCGCGGCGCCAGACCTCGTTCGCCTCGGTCTGGGTCTACCCCGAGGTGGATGACAACATCGAGATCGAACTGGTCGATAAGGATCTTCGGGTCGACACCTATCGTGCGTCGGGCGCCGGCGGCCAGCACGTCAACAAGACCGATTCCGCGGTGCGCATCACCCATCTGCCGACCGGTATTGCCGTCGCCGTCCAGCAGGAGCGCTCGCAGCACCAGAACCGCGCCAAGGCGATCCAGATGCTGAAGGCGCGCCTCTACGAGGTCGAACTGCAGAAGCGCGAGGCCGAGCGTCTCGAGGCTGAGGCCAACAAGACCGACATCGGCTGGGGTCACCAGATCCGCTCCTACGTGTTGCAGCCCTACCAGATGGTGAAGGACCTGCGGACCAACGTGGAGCGATCGGACCCGCAGAAGGTGCTCGACGGCGACCTCGACGAGTTCATGGCCGCCTCGCTCGCCGCCCGCGTGGGCGAGGGCAAGGACAAGGAAGCCGCGTAAAGAGCAGGAGCCGACGATGGCGGGTATGTGGTTCGTGTTCGAAGCCGAGTATCAGATAGAGGACCGCCGGGCGAACTGGAACAAGCCGGTGCCCGAAACGATGGCCTGGCACGGTCCCTATGCGACCGAGAAGGAAGCGGACGAGGTTGCGCTGGCCCGCATGTGGGCCAAGATCGACCTCTACGCCCACAAGGCGCGCACCGTGGACATGACGGTGAAGGCCTGACGCCTTAGCTGGTCCGTCGATTGCATCTCCGCTCCGGGCAACGGCGGAGAGGCGCACCTTGGCGGCACGGCAATTCCATCTCGGCTGGTTTCTCGGCAACAGTTTCGGCGTGCACGGCTGGAGCCAGCCCTGGTCCGGTGTCGATGCGCGCGAATGGGCACAGCCAGACCTTCATGTCGAACTGGCCAAGGCGCTGGAACGCGCCTGCTTCGATTGCCTCCTGCTCGAGGACTCGCTGTTCGTGCCGGACAACTACGGCGGCTCGATGGATTTCTATCTCAAGCGGGCCCTGCGCGCGCCGAAGAACGATCCGCTGCCGCTGGTGCCGCTGATCGCGCAGGCGACGCGGCACCTCGGCATCGTGCCGACCATCTCGACCAGCTTCTATCCGCCGTTCCTGCTGGCCCGCCTGATCGCGACGCTCGACCTGATGTCGAAGGGCCGTGTGGGCTGCAACTTCGTGACCTCGACCGCGGAACGGGCGGCGCAGAATTTCGGACTGGACGCGCATCTCGAACACGACCTGCGCTACGAGATGGCCGACGAATTCGTGGCGCTGGCAACGAAGCTCTGGTCGTCGTGGGAAGCCGACGCGATCGTCATGGACGAGAAGTCCGGCACCTTCGTTGATCCCGCGAAGGTCCATGCCGTCGATTTCAAGGGCCGGTTCTTTTCTTCACGCGGACCGCTCAACACCGCGCGGCCGCCGCAGGGACGGCCGGTGCTGGTCCAGGCCGGCGGCTCACCGCAGGGCAAGGCCTTCGCCGCCCGGCACATGGACATCGTGATCGCAGCCCTCGGTACGGTCGCGGAGATGAAGGCGTTTCGCGACGACATGCGCGCGCGCCTTTCCGCAGAAGGTCGCGACCCCGACAGCTGCAAGGTGCTGTTCGTCGTATCGCCGACCCTGGGCGAGACCAACGAGGAAGCGGAAGAGCGCGTTCGTCGCCGGAAGGCGCAGCGCGAGGCCGCGCCCGAGATCACGCTGGCTATGATGGGCAGCCTCACGGACATCGACTTCTCGACCTTCGATCTCGATGCGCCGCTGGCCGAGCTCACGACCAACGGCCAGCAGGGGACGCTGAAGCGCTTCCTGGCGCAGGGCCGCACCTTGCGAGAGGTGGCGAGCAACTACAGCTTCGGCTTCGAGCACGCGGTGGCTGGAACGACCCGGCGCGTCGCAGACGTGATGGAAGAGGCGATGGAGCGGGTGGGCGGCGACGGCTTCATGTTCAGCGGGCCGCTCAGCCGTCGCTATGTCGCGGAGATCACGGACGGGCTGGTGCCGGAACTGCAACGGCGCGGCCTGGTTCGCACTGCGTACTCGCACGCGCATTTCCGGGACAATCTGTTTGCATTCTGAGCGGTGGGCGCCACTCTGATGACCACCTCGTCGGAGCCGCCTCATCGCCAGTCCACTCTACGTCGCGCTCGGCGCCATGACGGTGCAGCAGACCTTCGCTACCCTGGGACGGTCGACGGTACCGCTGATCGCCGCGGCCATCGTGGTCGATCTCGGCATCGAAGCGGCACTGGTCGGCGTCTATCTCGCGATCGGTTCGGTCGCGGCCTTCCTGACGACTGTGGGCTGCGGCGGATTCATCCTGCGGTACGGAGCGGTGCGCATGACGCAGGTCGGCATGGCGGCGCTGGGCGTCGGCCTCGCGATCACGACCGCGGGCTGGTTGCCGCTCTTCGCAGCCGGCGCCTTCATCGGCGGGCTCGGGCAGGCGGTTTCGACGCCGTCGAGTTCGCATCTCCTCGGTCGGCTGGCACCCCGGCACCTGGCGCCGCTGGTCTTCTCGATCAAGCAGTGCGGCGTGCCGGTCGGATTGATGCTGGCCGGTGTGGTGGCGCCGGCGCTGGTGGTCGAGGCCGGTTGGCGGGTGGCGCTGCTGGTCATTGCACTGGCCTCCTTCCTGATCGTGCTGGCGCTGCAGCCGCTGCGCGCGGGCTTCGACGTCGATCGCAATCCTGCCCAGCCGCTTTCACCGGCCGACATCCGGGCTAATGTGCTCGGCGTCCTGCGCGATCCCGCGCTGCGCATGTTGTGCGTCGCGATGTTCAGCTTCGTAGGCCTGCAGTCGCTCTTCACCGGCTTCTTCGTGCTCTACCTGGTGCGCGGCCTGGGCTACGACCTCGAGCGGGCGGGCCAGGTCTTCGCCATCGCCATCGTCGTCGCGGTCCCGGCGCGCATCGGCTGGGGCTGGCTCGCCTCGCGCTTCGTGCCGCCGGCGACCCTGCTGGCCTTCCTCGGCATCGGCATGGCCGGCGCTGCCGTTCTCACGGCTTCGATCGATCCCGGCTGGCCGACCTGGGCCGCGGCCGCAATCGCCACGGCGCTGAGCGTGACCGGCGTGAGCTGGCACGGCGTGCTGCTGGCCGAGGTGGCGCGCCTGTCGCCGGTCGGCCGGATCGGCGCCACCACGGGCGCGGTCCTGGCCTTCGGCGATGCCGGCGCCCTGATCCTGCCGCTGCTGTTCAGCGCCGCCCTGTCGCTGACGGGCGGCTACGCCACCGGCTTTCTGATCGGTGCGACCCTGGCGCTCGGCGTCGGTCTGTTCGGCCTCTGGCGACGAGTCTGCTGGCAACGCTAGCAGGCTGGCGATGGAGGGGGTGCGACATCCGTTTCATTTGTTTCGTTTATTGCGCTTGTTTCGTTTATTGGCCGCGATTCCGCCTTCCGCACGGCCGGACGATGCGGCCACTTCCTGTTCGAGCGTAGCGGCGAGGAGCCGCCGGCTGGCCTTTCCTGACAGTTGGTGTAGCCTTTCCGGCAAAACAAGTGCCTGGGAGGGCAAACGACCATGGACAACCGCAGGAAGACTCCGGCGAAGGTCGGACGGCGACTTTTTCTCGGCGGCACCGCTGCTGGCCTCGTCGCGGCGCCATCCATCGTGTCGGCGCAGAATGACTGGCCCAACAAGCAGATCCGCGTCGTCATTCCCTATCCGCCGGGCGGCCCCTCCGACGTCACGACGCGCATCGTACTCGAGCGCGCCGGTGCGTTGCTGGGGCAGAGCATCCTGTTCGACAACAAGGCCGGCGCCAGCGGCGCGATCGGCGCCGAGCACGTCATCAAGAGCGCGCCGGCCGACGGCTATACCTTCCTGACGACGACCACGGCGATGGTCTGCATCACCGAGCATCTCCAGCCGCTGCCTTACGATACGTCGAAGGACCTGGTGGCGGTGGCGCGCACCGCGACCTCGTGGATGGGGATGGGCATCAACCCGCAGGTACCGGCCAACAACCTCCAGGAATTCATCGCCTACGCCAAGGCGAACCCCGGCAAGGTCAATTTCGGCTCGGCAGGGCTCGCCACCATCACCCAGCTCTACGGCGAGATCTTCAACATCGAGGCCGGCGTGAAGATGGTTCACGTGCCCTACAAGGGCAGCGCCCCGGCGACCAACGACCTGCTGTCAGGCCAGATCCAGGTGCAGTTCGACCCGACGACCCTGCCGCACATCGCCGCCGGCCGCCTGAAGTGCTTTGCCGTGCTGGGGGAGAAGCGCTGGCCCGGTAAGCCGGACATACCCACCCTGAAGGAGCAGGGGCTGGGCAAGATCGGCGGCGATGCCTGGTATGGCATCCTGGCGGCCAGGGGAACGCCGCAGGCCGCCATCGACAGGATGTCCGCGGCGATCGGCGAGGCGGTCAAGGACCCGGCCCTGAACGAGAAGCTGGTGGCGAGCGGCAACTACTCGAGCTTCCAGGACACGAAGACATTCCAGGCCACCATCGGACGCGAGCGCGTGTCGTTCGGTGAGATCATCAGGAAGGCTGACATCAAGGTCTGAGCAGGCCGCATTGCCGTCTGACAGCCACGTCCGCCAGCCTCTATACTGCGGCCGGTTGAGGAGGGCAGGTCATGACCAAGCCGGGTGCCAGACAGTACGACCGCAGCGCCGAGGACCTCGGCAACATCGTGGCGCTGGAGCATGTCAATCTCGGGATCGCCGACCAGGGACTGGCGACGGTCTTCTACATGACGGGGCTCGGCCTGACGCGCGATCCCTACATGATGACCGGCATCGACAATATGTGGGTCAATGTCGGGCGCAGCCAGTTCCACCTGCCGACGATGGCCGGAGCGCAGCGCCTGCGGGGGCGGGTCGGGCTCGTGATTCCCGACCGCGAGGCGCTGCTGCAACGTCTCGACCGGGTGAAAGGCATGCTCGGCGACACGCGCTTTGCCTTCGCCGAGCGCGAAGACCATGTCGCGGTGAGCTGTCCCTGGGGCAATCGCATCCTGTGTCACGAGCCGTCGGCGCGCTTCGACGGCATGGGACTGGGCATGGCCTATGTCGAGTTCGATGTGCCCCGCGGCGCGGCCGGGGGGATCGCCGGCTTCTATCGCGATGTCTTCGCGACCGGTGCACGCGTCGAGGGATCGGCAGCGCATGTTTCCGTCGGCATCGGCCAGGAACTGATCTTCCGTGAGAGCGATGCCGCGCCCGAGGCCTATGACGGGCATCATATCCAGGTCTATGTCGCGAATTTCTCCGGGCCCTATCGGGCGCTGGTCGAGCGCGGACTGGTGACCGAGGAGAGCAACCAGCACCAGTACCGGTTCCAGCACATCGCCGATCCGGCCACCGGCAAGGCGCTGTTCGAGATCGAGCATGAGGTGCGCAGCCTGCGCCATCCGATGCATGCGCGGCCCCTGGTCAACCGCAATCCCCAGCAGACCAATCGCGCCTACGTGCCCGGCCGCGACGGATGGGTACCCGAGCCGATGATCCCGGATATGGACGATCCGCGCGCCGGGATGCGCCGCAAACGCTTCGAGGAAGCAGCACGCCGGGTGGCCGGCTGATGCTCGGACTCACTCTGAAGATCTTGGGCTTCGGTTTGCTGGGCATCGTCGTGACGCCCATCGTGGTCGGGATCGTGGGGCTCACGCTCGCGTACAGCCTCGATTCCCGCTGCGGCACGCCGGGCGATTCGGGCGGCTGCGAGATGGGTATCGCCTCCCTCGCTGTCGCCTCGGCGCTGCCGGGCCTGGCGATCGGCGTTGCTTTCGCGCTCTATCTCCACTTCCGCAAGAAGCGCGCGACGCCGCCCGCACCGCGCCCGTGACGCCGCCGGACGCTTCGGCCCTCGACAAGCTCCGGGGCCGCATCCAGGCGCTGCGCGCCAAGACGATCGACAATGGCTGCACCGAAGGCGAGGCGCTGGCGGCGGCGGCCAAGGTGGCCGAGCTGCTCGCCCGCTACGAGTTGTCGCTGAGCGACGTCGAGATCCGCGAAACGCAGTGCGAGGAGCGGGTCTACGAGACCCGGCTCAAGAAGCGCATCCCGATCGACGAGTGCATCGGCGCCATCGCCGCCTTCTGCGACTGCCGGGTCTGGCGCGAGAAAAATGCGGCCGGCGAGGCGCGCTACGTCTTCTTCGGCCTGCCGGCCGACGTCGAGGTGGCGCACTACCTCACCGAACTGATCGATGGCGCGGTTCGGGCCGAGCTTGGCCGCTACAAGGTCTCGGCCGACTACAGGCGCTTCCGCCACCAGGAACGTCATCTGGCCAATGCCTCCTTCGCGCTTGGCATGTGCGCCTCCATCGCCGACCGGCTGATGGCGATGAAGGCGGAGCGCGACGAGGTCATCCGGAGCAGCGGCCGCGGGCTCGTCGTGCTGAAGGCCGCTGTCGTCGACACCGAGCTGGAAAAGCTCGGCCTGAAGCTGCGCACCGTCGAGGCCGGTCCTGGGCGCATGATTTCGCCGGCTGCCTTCGATGCCGGCGGTGCCGCTGGGGAGACAGTGAGTCTCCAGACCGGCATTGGCCGCAAGTAGCGCTTCTTGCGGCGAGGGGCGTCGGAATCAGGCAGAGGCCGAGGTCAGCGCCACAGGAGAGCCGGTCACCACGTCGCACATGCCCTCGATGCTGCGTAGCCGGCCGCTGTCTGTCTGTCTTGCGCAAATCGGGGCGGCTCAAATGTTGCGTCCGCTTCAGGGCGCGAAGAGCCGGCGTGCCGTCGCGCCAACCACCGCGCCCTGCACGATCACCGAAAACATCACGACGACATAGGTCGCCAGCACGATGACGTGCTTTTCAGGCCCGTCCGGCAATGCGAGTGCTAGCGCGATCGAGATGCCGCCGCGCACGCCGCCGATCACCAGGATCGAGTAAGAACCCGGCGGCAGGCTTTGCCCATGCCTCAGCGCCAGCATTGGCAGGCCCACAGAGATCGCCCGCGCGGCGAGGGTCAACGGCACCGCCACCATGCCGATGAGGAGGAGGCGCCAATCCTCCAGTACGACGATGACCTCGATGCCGATAAGGAGGAACAGCACGGCGTTCAGGGTCTCATCGATCAGCGACCAGAACTTGTTTACGTGCTCGCGCGTATTGTCGCTCATGGCGAGGCGGCGGCCGTGATTGCCTATGATGAGCCCGGCGACGGCCATGGCGATCGGGCCATTGACGCCAAGGCTGTGGGCCAGCGCATAGCCGCCCATCACCAAGGCAACGGTGATGAGGACCTCGAGATTGTGATCGTCGATCGACCGCAGAGCCAGGAACGCCGTCCAGCCGGCAATAAATCCGAGGGCCGCGCCGCCCAGCGCCTCCACCGCGAACAGGCTAGCTGCGCCCGCGACACTCACTTCCTCCGCCCCCGTCGCCATGCCCAGGAGCAGAGTGAACACGACGATGCCGACACCGTCGTTGAACAGGCTCTCGCCGGCCACCGTCGCTTCGAGCGTGGCTGGTATCTCGGCCGACTTGAGGATCCCCAGGACGGCGACGGGGTCGGTCGGACTGATCAGCGCGCCGAAGACGAGGCACCAGATCAACGGCAGGCTCATGCTGGCAAGGCCAAGTGCCAGCCATACCGCGCCGCCAATGAGGGCGGTCGACAGGAGTACGCCGGAGATGGTGATGAGAGCGATCGCCCAGGCCGAGCGCCGCATCGTCTGGAGGTCGATGTGCAGGGCGCCGGCGAACAGAAGGAACGACAGAAGCCCGTCCATGACCGTCGTGTGGAAATCGATGGACCTTATGCTCTCGACGAGTTGACGTGGAAGCGACAGCCCCGGCCACAGGGCGTTCACGGCAACGATGGCCAGGGAGGCCAGCGCGCCCATGATCGTCAGGCCGGTCGTCTGACGCAGCCCGATGAAGCGATGATTGACGTATCCGAACACCGCCGCACACACGACGACGGCCGCCGCGACATCGAAGGGCGCGAGCACCGTCATTTGTCCCTGCTTAGCCGTTCGTGCAAAGCCCGGCGCAGCGCCACGAGCTGCGCGCGGTCCTTGCCTTCCGCAGCGGCGATCACCGCGTCGAGCGCCGAGACGAGCGCCTTCAGTACGTCGGAATCGATGCCGGCATAGAGTGCCACGGCGCCAAAAGCCCCGACCGCGACCGCTTCGAAAGACACGGGCTCGGCCACGATGCGCAACCGGCCTCGATCGTCATGCCGAAAGCTCGAGGGAGTCCTGCGCTCGGCAAGCCGAACCGTAGCCTCGCGTAGCCGGTCGATGCAGTAGAGCGCAGTCGTCGGGTCGTTGGTTCCAGGAGAGAGGGCGCGCTGGGCAATCTCGACGATCCGCCGGATGGAGAAGTCGAGGTCCTGGTAGGGGGTGCGTTCGATTCCGACGATGAGGGTCGAGCGCAGCGCGTCTGCCTTGTTTTCGGGGAGGGCCCTGGGCGCGAGAACGCGCAACAGCGGATCGCGCTCGGTCACGAAGCTGCCGGGCCGTGCGACCACGTCAACGATCAGATCCTCTTCGGTGGAGAGGCGAAGCAGTGCTGTATTGTCGACCGATTGGACGTAGCCACTGGCATTCGCGCAGATGACGCGCCCCCGATCGAAGTCCGGCGCCTGCCCGGCATCCTCCGGGTCCTCATTTCCCAGCCGCTCCGGAAACAGGCGGTCGATCGTTGCCCCGGTTTCGGCTGCCAGTGATGCCAGCAGGGTCTCGATGCGGATCGAGGTCGCGGTGTGGTGAATGAAGTAGATCAATACAGCGAGGCCTGCCACGGCCAGCATGACGCCGATCGCCACCGCCAGATGCGGCACAAAGCTCGACCCTTCGACGCCTTTCACGGTGCGCAGTACGAGCAGGCAATAGACAAAGGTGCTGATGAAGGTACCGAGCACCAGCTGATTTCCGCGGTCGCGCATGAAGTTGCGCAGCAGGCGCGGTCCGAACTGCGACGAAGCGAGCTGCAGGGTCAACATGGTGATCGAGAAGGTGAGGCCCGCGACCGTGATCATCGAGGTCGCTACCGCCGACAGGATGGCGCGCGCGCCTTCGGGCCCGAAGAGATAGATGAACTCGAAGCGGCCGTAGGCGTCCGCCTCCATCGCCGCGTCGAGTTGAACCGCAGCGAAGGAAAGCAGCACGGCGCCCGCCGCCATCATGCTCGGCAGGAACCAGAAACTGCCCCGCAACAGCTCCCATATGGAGACCAGACGGGTGATGGAGAACAAGGCGCGCATCCGAAGGTAACGCGCCAGCCCTGCAATCGCTCCGCCGCATGTTGGCGCGGCAGCCTCAGCCGAGATAGGCATTTACCAGCCTCTCGTCGGTGAGGAAGGTCTGCCATTCGCCAGGGCCGATCTCGTGGACGATGCTGCCGACCGACATGACATAGGCGCGGTCGGTGATCTCCGAGGCGATCCCGACATTCTGCTCGATCAGGAGCAGGCCCATGCCGCGCTCGCGCAGCGCCTTGATGACCAGCAGGATGTCCTTGACCACCTTGGGGGCGAGGCCGGTCGAGGGTTCGTCCATGATGAGCAGGTCGGGCTGCAGCAGCAGCGCGCGGGCGATCGCGACCATCTGCTGCTGGCCGCCGCTCAGCAGTTCCACAGGCGAGGCCATGCGCTCCTTCACCACGGGGAACAGGTCCGTCACCTCGTCCCACGAGAAGCGCAGGTCGGCACCGCGCACCTTGCGGCCGACCGTTTCGGCGAGGATCAGGTTCTCGCGCACCGACAGCTCGCCGAACAGGCGGCGGTTCTCCAGCACCACGGCCAGCCCGTGCTTGGCCAGGTCATGCGCCGGGGTGGCGGTGATGTCGGTACCGTTCTTGACGATGCGGCCGCCACGGGCGCGCAGCAGGCCGCAGACCGTGCGGACGAGGGTGGTCTTGCCCGCGCCGTTGGCGCCGACCAGGGCCACGGCCTCGCCGTCGCCGACCCTGAGGGAGACGTCGCGCAGGACGGTGAGGGCGCCGTAGCCGGCGGAGACGGAGGTCACTTCCAGCACGGTTCAGACCCCGAGATAGACTTCGCGGACCCGCGGGTCGCGCTGGATGGCGGCCATGTCGCCGCTGGCGATGATCTCGCCGAAATAGAGCGTGTGCACGGTGCGGGCCACGGTCATCAGGCCCATGTCGTGCGACACCAGAAGGACCGTGATGCCTTCCTCGTTCAGTCGCACGATCCAGTCGCGCAGGTCGTCGATCTCCTGGACGTTGAGGCCGGACGACGGTTCGTCGAGCAGCAGCAGGCGCGGCTCGCCGGCCACGGCGCGGGCGATCTCCAGGATGCGGCGCTGGCCTGCGGTGAGGCTCGCGGCCGGCAGGTCGCGCAACGCCGTCAGGCTGAAGCGCTCGCAGGCCGCCTCGGCGCGCTCGCGGATTTCGCGCATCTGGCCGCGCGCGGCGGGGGTGCGCAGCAGGTCCTGCAGCATGGTGGTGCGCGTGAGCTTGGTGCAGCCCACCATGACGTTCTCCAGCACGGTCATCTGCTCGAAGACCTGCGGTGTCTGGAACGTGCGGACGAGGCCCTGCAGGCCGCGCTGCTGGATCGTGTCGCGGCCCAGCACGGCGCCGCGATAGGTGATCGTGCCGGTGAGTGGCCGGATGTAGCCGGTCACGATGTTGAACAAGGTGGTCTTGCCCGAGCCGTTGGGCCCGATCAGGCCGATGATGCCGCCTTCGGGTACGTCGAAGGTGACGGAACGCAGCACGGAAAGTCCGCCGAACGAATGACCGACTTCCCTGAGGGCGAGGAGGGGCTCAGCCATGACCGCCGCCCCGCTTCGCGAACCGTGTCCGCAGCTTGCCGAACGCCCCGACCAGCCCCTCCGGCATCAGCACGACGACGGCGACCAGCGCCAGGCCGAAAAGGATCTGATGGATATCGCCCAGCTTGCTCAGCAGCTCGGGCAGGAAGGTGACGAACAGGGCACCGACCACGATGCCGGGGATCGAGGTCGCGCCGCCGATCACCGGGATCAGCAGGAAGCTGATCGAACGGTCGACGGTGAAGCTCTGCGTGCTGACGAACGAGGCGTGGTGGGCGAACAGGCTGCCGGCCAGGCTGCCGAACAGGGCGCAGACGACGAACACCTTGGTGCGCAGGGTTTGGAGGTCAATCGAGAGGGCGGCCGCCGCGGTGCTGGAATCGCGCATCGAGCGCAGCATCAAGCCGGTGCGGCTGTCGACCAGGTTGTGCGCCACAGCCATGCAGGCGAAGGCCACGATCCAGACGAAGAAGTAGTAGCGCGAGGGCCGATCGAGCAGGAAGCCGAACAGGTCGAGCTTGGGGATGCCGCCGATGCCCAGGGTGCCGCCGGTCAGCCAGTCCCACTCGAAGAACAGCGCGCTCGCGATGGCGCTGAGCGCCAGCGTGCCGAGCGCCAGGAAGTAGCCGGTCAGGCGCAGGATGGGCCGGCCGATGACATAGGCCAGCGCCATGCTGATGGCGGCGCCCGCGAAGAAGCCCACGATGCTGGGCAGTCCCATCATCACCGTGCAGTAGGCGCTGGCATAGGCGCCGAGCCCGTAGAAGGTCGCCTGCGCCAGGTTGACGATGCCGCAATGGCCCAGCAGCAGGCCGATGCCGAGGCCGGCGACCGTGTAGATGCCGGTGAAGACGAGAAGATCGGCGATGTTGCGCGGCACGATGAAGGGCAGCACGGCCCAGACGATGAGGCACGGGACCAGCCAGAGGAGGGTGCGTGAGCTCATGCGCTCAGCCTCCCCGCCGGCCGGCGCGGCCGAGGATGCCCTGCGGCATCAGGATCATGATGACGATGAGCACGGAGAAGGCGACGACGTCCTTGTAGCTCGACGAGATGCCGATGATGGCCAGCGACTCGACCAGTCCCAGGGTGATGCCGCCGACGGCGGCTCCCAGCGGGTTGGTCAGCCCCCCCAGCACGGCAGCGGCGAAGCCCTTGAGCGTGAGGTTGAGGCCGAGCTGGTAGTCGACCGCGATCAGCGGGGTGACCAGGATGCCGCCCAGGGCTCCCAGCAGGCCGCCCAGCACGAAGGTGAAGGTGCGCATGCGCGCGACGTTGATGCCGGTGGTCGCCGCGCCGTCCGCATCGATCGAGGCCGCCATCATCGACAGGCCGATCGTGGTGCGGTGATAGAAGGCGCGCAGCGCCAGGGTGGCGCCGATACCGATGGCGATCAGCCACAACGCATGGAACTGGATGACCGCGTCCATGACGATCAGAACGCCCTCGCCGCCCAGTGGGGGCAGCAGATGGCCGTCACGCCCGACGAAATAGAGGATGCTGGCCGACAGGGAGAGGGCGAGGCCGATGGTGAGCAGCAGGAAACTGTCCTCGCTCGCGTTCTTCTTCGCCATGTAGCGCACGAAGGCGACCTCGATGAAGGCGCCGACCAGGGCGCCGGCGATCGCACCGCCGGCGATGGCGGCGGCATAGGGCCAGCCCGCCTTGGTGAGCAGCAATACGGTGGTCATGGCGCCGATGACCGCGAACTCGCCCTGCATGGCGTTGATCACGCGGCTGCCCTTGAAGATGGCGGAGAGGCCCATGCCGACGAGCGCATAGACGATGCCGTTCGTCACGCCCGCGAAGAGCGCCTGAAGGACCAGGCTGAGTGTCATGAAGAGATGCTTCCGCGCAAACAAGGCGCGGCGCAGGAATCCGCCGAGGAGGCCTGCGCCGCTGTCGATCCGTTACTGCGCGACGCGGAACGGCGTGCGCGTGTACTTGCCGCCGACCAGCTTCGAGAAGACGAAGCTCGAGATCGGAATGCCGGTCATGTCGTCGGCCGAGAAGTCGTAGTTGGCCAATACGCCGCTGTAGGGCGCCTTCATCGCGTCGCACAGCTTCTCGCCGGTGGCATCGGCGCCGGCCTTGTTGAGGGCCGCGGCGATGATGTGGGCGGCATCCCAGGCCGCCGCCTCGTAGTTCTTCGGCGTCGAATTGTAGGTCTGCCGGTAGAGTTCGACGAACGCCTTCTGGTGCGGCAGCGGATCCTCGCCGACCACGAATTCGGGGATCACGATGTTGTCGGCGGCCGGTCCCATCGCGTTGACGTACTCGTAGGACGAGGAGCCGATGGCGGCGATCACCGGCTGGGCGATCTGGATCTGCTTGACGTTGCGGAACGGCGTGGCCGAGGTGGCGATGATGAACACCGCGTCGGGCTGGGAGGCCTTGACCTTGGCCGCCTGGGTTGTCGTGTCCGTGGCGCCGATCTCGAACTTCTCGACCGCGACCAGCTTCACGCCGTACTTGTCGGCGAGCGGCTTCAATTCGGCCATCACGACGTTGCCGTAGCCGGCGTCATGCAGCACGCCGACCTTGGTCGCCTTGATGCTCTTGGCATATTCGAGCAGCGCGGTTGCATTGAGGCGTTGCGGCGGCAGGACATGCGCCACGCACTTGCGGTCGCGCTCGACCGCCGGGCCGATGCCGGTGAAGGCAATCTGCGGAATCTTGTTGGCGTGCGTCACGCCACCGACCGCCACCGTGCTGGCCGTGAGGGAGGGGCCGAGCAGCGCCTGGACCTTCTGGCCGAAGATCAGGTCGTTGGCCTTGCTGAGCGCGGTGTCGGGGTTGGACGCGTCGTCCTCGACGATGATCTTGATCGGCCGGCCCTTGATGCCACCCTTGGCATTAATGTCCTTCTCGGCCAGCAGCAGGCCGTTGCGCTCCGGCACGCCGAGGCCGGCGCCGGCGCCGGTGGCGGAAACGATGGCGCCGATCTTGACCGGCTCGCCCGAAGTCTGCGCCTGGACGGCGAAGGCCGAGAGTCCGACCAGAGCCGTCGCGCCGGCCAACCTTGCAATGAACGATGACACTGACATTCTTCTTCCTCCCACACGTTGAGCTTCTTTATGGCCGCTGATGCGTCAGAGCAGCGGCGGTGGCCCGGCCATGCCGAGTGCGTGTTGTCCGAACAATGCACCCTGGACGTCGGTCGAGAACATCACATGCGCATTGGCTGCGTGCGCATCGCGGAACAGGCGCTGCATCGAGCCGCCGAGGTAGAGTCCGCTCGATCCGGCGATGCCCATCAGTATGTCGACCGCCTCGAGGCAGAGCCGGGCCGAGAAGAAGGCGTCGCGCCGGTAGCGCAGCTTGTCTTCGTGGGCGGCGTCACTGCCTGAGCGGGCCACCGCCATCGCATGCTCGCAGGCACGGCGCATCAGCCCCTCGGCCGTGTCGATGCGGACACTCGCCTCCGCGACCTTGATCTGCACGGCCTGGCTCGCACCGAACGGTTGCCCTGTCGTCGTCGCGTTGCGCGTCCGGGCTGCGCCCACCACTGTCTCGTAGGCGCCCCGAGCGCAGCCCAGCATCACGCCCGACAGGACATAGGGGCCGAGCGCCAGCATGGGCAGGCGGAACAGGGGCGAGGGATTGACGGTCGATCCGGCGTGCGGCTTGCCGTTCATCGTCCAGGCAGAGATCGTGCGCACGTCCGGCACGAAGAGGTTCCTGATCTCGACGTCGTTCGAGCCGGTGCCGGACAGGCCCACCGCATGCCAGGTGTCGATGATCTCGTACTGCGAGCGATGGACGAGGGCAAAGCGCTGGTCGACGGGCGGGCCGTCGTCGCGCTCGCGCACCATGAAGCCCAGCATGTTCCAGTCGGAACTGTCGACGCCGGAGGAGAGCGGCCAGCGCCCCGAGACCTCGTAGCCGCCCTCGACCTTGCGGCCACGGCCGGCCGGGAAGATGAGCGAGGTGGCGATCAGCACGTCGGGCGAGCCATCCCACAACTCGTCCTGCGCGTCGGGATGGAAGTAGCCCAGCATCCAGTGATGGCTGGCGAGATTGCCGAGGTTCCACGCGGTCGACGGGCAGACGCGTGCGATCTCCGCGCAGGCGTCGACCAGGATGCCGACGTCCAGGTCGGCACCGCCGACCCGTGCCGGCTGGACCATGCGGAACAGGCCGGTGCGGTGCAGGTCGCGTTCGGTATCCTCGGGCAGGCGGCGCAGCTTTTCGCATTCCTCGGCCCGTGCGGCAATCGCCGGCACGAGGGCGCGGGCGCGGTCGAGCATCTGGGCGTAGGTGACGCCGGTGAACGAAACCGGCGTGTTGGGCAACGTCGCCGACCGTGCCCAGTCGGCGGCCCGCTTGGTCCGCATATCGAATTCCTCCCGGCGCCTTGGCGCTTGTTCTTGTTGCAACGATGCTTGTGTCGCGGGTGCAGGTCAAGTGACCTAATTTGTTGGTCGATTGACCATGTGACAGGCGATCACGATACTTCGCGTCAACGGAGCAGCTCGCGGGAGGAGCAGAAGATGGCCATCAAGGTGCTCGAGATTCACCACCACGGCGTGCGCATCGACGCCGGCGACAAGACGATCGAAGACCTCAAGAACTTCTACACCGGTGTGCTTGGCCTTGAGCATGATACGGGGCGGCCTGAGATCCCGGGCATTCCCGGCATGTGGATCAACATCGGTGACGTCGGCCAGATCCACCTGATCGGCGGTGACGTGCCCTCGCGCTTCGCCCAGGGACCGGGCAGGGATCCGACGTCGCCGCACGTGGCGCTGGCCGTCGAGAACATCGCCGAGACCAAGGCCGAACTCGACCGGCTCGGCGCGGACTACTGGTCGCTGAAAGGCGCAACCGGGCCCGACGCCGAGCAGCTCTTCCTCAACGATCCGTGCGGCAACATGGTGGAGCTCCACCAGTTCGACAAATGCCGCTGCCGCCTGAAGAGCCGTGTGAAGGCTTCCTAACGCCCGGCCGGGGCGGCGAGGCCGGCGCAGACGAAGGGCACGATCTCGCGGATGGCGGCTTCCATGTCCGCGGGATCGCAGCTTCCCTGGGAGATCGCCTCGAGGCGGCCGGGCTGTAGTAGCGTCCAGACGTAGGCGCCCATCATGAAATAATAGCGCCAGTAAAGGGTCTTCGCCGGGATCTTCGGCAGGGCGCGCCGGATGGCATCGACGTACAGCGCGTTGGTCTCGTCGTAGATGTCGGCGCGCACCATGCTGGCGGTGTCGTCGGGATCGGTGAAGAGGCGCGCGTGCATCTGCATCGAGGTTCGCCGTCCGCCGGCCCGCGGCTCGGCCATCAACAGCGGGCGGACCAGGGCATCGACCAGCACTTCGAGCGGGACGATACCGCGGGGATGGCGGGCTTGTGCCTCCTGCAGGAGCTGACGCCGTCGCTCGGTCACTTCCTTGCCGTGCCGCGCCACCACCGCCTCGAAGATCGCACGCTTGGACTCGAAATAGTAGTGGAGCTGGCCGACGTTCACGCGCGCGCGGCTGGCGATGGCGCGCGTGGTCGCACCGCCATAGCCGACCCTCCCGAACAGTTCCTCGGCGACATCGAGGATGCGTTCGGACAGGTTGGGACGGTCGGCCTTCCTGCGCCGCGGCGCCGCTGCGTTGGGCTTCTTCGTGATTGTCTTTCTCGCCACGACCCGTCCTGCTCGAATTCTTCGAGCCTCTCATAAAGCGAAGCCCAGCGGTTTTCCATGGCGGCTGCAGTGCCGTCTCCTGGCGTGGTAGAAGTCGGTCATGAAAACCAAGCTCCTCGGCCGTACCGGCATCCACGTATCGCAACTCTGCTTCGGCACCATGTCCTTCGGCGGCGATGCCGACGAGGCCACGTCTGCTTCGATGTACAAGGCGGTGCGCGACGCCGGCATCAACTTCTTCGACACGGCCAACGAGTACAACAAAGGCAGGTCCGAGGAGATCCTCGGCCGGCTGGCGAAGGAGCATCGCGACGAGCTGGTACTGACCACCAAGTGCTTCAACAAGACCGCTCCCGACGTAAATGCGGGCGGCGCCAACCGGCGCCATGTCGTGCAGGCCGTCGAGGCCAGCCTGCGCCGGCTGCAGACCGACCGCATCGACGTGCTGTTCCTCCATCGCTTCGATCCGGTGACGCCGATCGACGAGATGATGCGCGGCCTCGAGGACCTGGTCCGCTCCGGCAAGGTGATCTATCCCGCGGTCAGCAACTGGTCGGCGTGGCAGACCCAGCGGGCAGTCGATATCCAGGAGCGCAACAACTGGGCACGGCTGCAGGTCATCCAGCCGATGTACAATCTGGTGAAGCGCCAGGCCGAGGTCGAGCTGCTGCCGATGGCGGCGGCCAACGGGATCGGTGTCATTCCCTACAGTCCGGCGGCCGCCGGCCTGCTGTCGGGCAAGTATTCCGGCGAAGCCACGGGACGTCTGAAGTCCAACAAGATGTACGAGGCGCGCTACGGCGAAGAGTGGGCGTTCGAGACCGCGGAGAAGTACGTCGCGCTTTGCAGGCAGAAGGGCCTGCATCCGGTCAGCGCGGCCATCGCCTGGGTCGGCGCGCATCCTGCCATCACCGCGCCCATCATCGGCGCGCGCAATCTCGACCAGCTCAAGGACTCGCTCGCCTCGGTGAACATCGAAATGACCCCGGAGCTGCGCGCCGAGATTGCCGATCTCTCGCGCACGCCGCCGCCGGCCACCGACCGGCTGGAAGAACAGAGAGTCGCGAAGGCCTAGCCCGGTTCGAGTCCGCTGGCGCGGAAGAGCGCCGTGGCGTGCGGCGTGCGAAGATGGTCGATCAGGGCCTTCGCCAGAGCGGGCTGCATGCTGTCGGCGGGAATGCCGGCCACGAACACCGTGACCATGTGCAGGTCGCCGGGCAGGGGCCCGACGATCTCGATGCCGGGGACGTGCAGCAGTTCCGGGACCTGCTGGATCGCAAGGTCGACCTCGCCGGTCGGCAGGAACATGCCCGAATAGCCCGAGGGCGGCGGGAACTTCGTCTTGGCGTTGATCTCTGCGGCTATTCCCATCCTCTCCAGCAGCTTCGCGAAGTAGATACCGCTCGCGCCGCCGGCGGCGGGGTCGGTGTAGGAGATCGCCTTCGCCTCCAGCAGGGCGCGCTTCAACGCTTCCGGCGTGGAAATGTCGGGCCTGGGCGCACCCGTCTTGACGGCGATGGCGGTGGCGGAGCTGGCGATCACGACGTCGGAGCCGGAGGCGATCTCACCCGAAGCAAGCAGGATGTCGGTGACCGCGCGATTGAGGATCAGCGCATCGGCCTTGTCGCCAGCCTGCAGCCGCTTCTGGAGCAGCGGCGCGGTTGCCCAGGTGAAGTCGAGCGTGCAGCCATGCACTCTCTCGAACGTGGGCGCGAGTTCCTCGACCACGCCCTGCACCGCGATCGCGCTGAAGACTCTCATGTCGGCTCCGGCCTTTCGCAGACGTCGATCCACTCGGCATTCACGAGGGTGGCCATGCGCTCCGGCGCGATGCGCACGGCGGAGTTGGTCGAGCCGGCGGCGGGCAGGACTTCCCCGAATGTCTTCAGCGAGATGTCGCAGTAGACCGGGAGCGGCGTTGCCAGGCCGAAAGGGCAGACCCCGCCCACCGGATGACCGGTGAGGGACACGACCTCGTCGGCGCTCAGCATGCGCGGCTTGCCGCCCAGCACGTCCTTGATCTTGCGATTGTTCAGGCGCGCGTCGCCGCAGGTCACAATCAGCAACGTGCGGTCCCTGACGCGCAGCGACAGCGTCTTTGCGATCTGTGCCGGCGCCACCCCGTGGCCCCGCGCCGCCATCTCGACGGTGGCGGTGCTGGCCTCCAGTTCCAGGACTTCCAGGTCCGGTGCGTTTTGGGCGAGGAACGCGCGCACTGCTTCGACGGTCATGGAAACGAAAGGTCCATCACTTCGTTCGAGATGACAACTCTCCTGGGATTTGCCCAGTGCATAGGGATGGCAGTCGTACCGCATGGTGGGCGGTGTCCGCGAATTTCGATGACAATTGCAGGGGCAACGGTACCGTCGGCCAACTCACCACGGGAGAAGCGCATGCCGACGATCGACGCCCAGGTTCACTGCTACGAGCGCAATCACCCGGGCCGCCCGTGGACGGCCGTGCTGGCGGGCCCGCCTGAGGTCACCGCCGAGGACATGATCAAGGCCATGGACTCCGTCGGCGTCGACGGCGCGCTCCTGGTCTCGGTTTACACGATGTACCGCTGGGACGAGAGCTATGCCGTCGGCGTCCAGAAGGCGCATCCCGGCCGGTTCGGCGTCATCAAGCCGGTCAACGCCAACGATCCCAAGGTCGAGGGCACGATCGCGGACTGGGCGGCGATGGACGGCACGGTCGCCATCCGCATCATGTTCACGCCGGAGATCTCGACCGATGCGGCCGATCCCGGCATCAACCGCGTGCTGGCGGCCGCGGCCAAACACGACCTGCCGGTCAACCTGATGGCGCGCGGGCGCCTGCCGCAGGTGGCCGAGCTGGCCAGGCGCAACCCGAACACCACCCTGGTGATCGATCATCTCGGCCTCGAACAGCCGATGGCGCCGCCGGCGCCGAAGGAGCCGTGGCGCGAGCTGCCGCAGCTGCTGGCGCTGGCGCAGCACCCCAACGTCGTCGTGAAGATCACCGGTGCCTGCACGCTCAGCCACGAGAAGTTCCCCTACAAGGACATCTGGGACCCGCTGGGGCGCATCTTCGACGCCTTCACGCTCGATCGCTGCATGTGGGGGACCGACTGGACCCGCGCGGTGGCGCTGCTCACCTACAAGGAGGGCGTCGACGCCTTCCGTGTGACCGACCGTCTGTCCGACAGCGACCGCGAGGTCCTGATGGGCGGATCACTGCAGAAGATCTACGGCTGGTCGCCGGCCGGGAAGTAGCTTTATCCGGATCTCAGGGAAGGGCCATGGCGCCCTTCCCGAGGGGCCGCTGCATCAGGATCGAATCCACCCAGCGCCCGAACTTGAAGCCGACGGCATCGAGCTTGCCGATCTGGCGGAAGCCCTGGCTGCCGTGCAGGCCGATCGACCCGGCATTGGCGCTGTCGCCGATGACGGCCAGCATCTGGCGCCAGGAGCCTCCCTCGCAACGCCTGATCAGGGTCGACAGCAGCTCGCGGCCGATGCCGTTGCCCGCGAAGCCGTCGCGGACATAGACCGAGTCCTCGATCGTGTGCCGGTAGGCCGGGCGGGGGCGGTAAAGCGAGGCGTAGCTGTAACCCACGATGCGCCCGTCCATCTCGGCAACCAGATAGGGCAGGCCGAGCTTCAGCACATTTTCGCGCCGGTCGATCATTTCGACGACGCCGGGCGCTTCCTCCTCGAAACTCGCCAACCCGTGCAGCACATGGTGGGCGTAGATCTCCTGCACGAAGCGCATGTCGCCTTCGCGGGCGTCCCGAATCTCGACGGCCGTCCTCATCATCGTTCCTTCCGAAAGTATCTGTTCGCGCGACAGGCCGATGTCCGAAAGCAGCCGGTCGTCCAGGTTGCGCAGGGCCTCGCGCTGGCGGATGCGCGACCAGGGTGAACCGCCGATGTACCGACCGATCTCCATGAGGACCTCTCCCAATCCGCTGCGACGCGACATGGGTGCAATCTGCGGGCGACAGGCGCATAAGGAAAATCTCTGTTTGTTATGAAAAGCATAAGCAGGAGTTTGGGATGCGCGGCCTGAACCTCGATCACGTCAATGCCTTCACCGAGGTCGTGCGGCTGGGTTCCTTTTCGGCCGCGGCATCGCATCTCAACCTGACGCAGCCGGCGATCAGCCAGCAGATCGGCCAGCTCGAGAAGCGGCTGGGCGTGCGGCTGCTGGAACGGATGGGGCGCCGCGCGATGCCGACCGCGGCGGGCAGCGAACTGCTGGACCACGCGGCCCGGATCGACGGCGCCGTGGCGTCGCTGCTCGAAGCGCTGGCGCGGTTCGGGAGTGGCGAGGTCGGGCGCGTGCGTCTCGGCACCGGCGCCACGGCTGCGATCTTCCGCCTGCCGCCGCTGCTGCGCGCGCTGCGCCGGCGCCTGCCGGAGCTGGAGATCACCATCGCCACCGGCAACACGCCGGACATCGTGAAAGGCGTCCAGGACAATGCGCTCGACATCGGACTGGTGACCTTGCCGGCGGCTGGCCGTGGCCTGGAGGTGACGCCCTTGCTCGACGACGAGTTCGTGGCGGTGACCGCCCGCGATGGCGTGAAACTGCCGCGGCGGATCAGTCCGGCGGTCATGGCGCGTCTGCCGGTGATCATGTTCGAGCCCGGCGGGCACACGCGGCTGGTGGCCGATCAGTGGTTCTTCCAGGGTGGTGTGGAGCTCAAGCCCAAGATGGCGCTGGGCAGCGTCGAGGCGATCAAGCGGCTCGTGGAAGCGGGCCTGGGGTGCGCCATCCTGCCGGCGGTTGCCGTCCGGGAGGCGGGCGACCGCACAAACCTCGTCATGCGGCCGCTATCGCCGCGTCTCTACCGCAAGCTCGCGATCGTGATCCGCCGCGACAAGGTCCTGCACCTCGGACTGCGCGAGACGATCCGTGCCCTGCGGGGGCTGGCTAAAGCGCCTTGAGCGCTTCCTGGACCTCGTCGACGTGGCCCGCGACCTTGACTTTGCGCCAGATCCTGCGGACGACGCCTTCGCCGTCGATCAGGAAGGTGGCGCGGTCGATGCCCATGTATTTGCGGCCGTAGAGGCTCTTCTCGATCCAGGTCCCGTATTTTTCGCAGACCTTTCCATCCTCGTCCGAGACGAGGGGGAAGTTGAGCTCGTACTTCGCCTTGAATTTGTCGTGGCGGGCGACGCTGTCCTTCGAGACGCCGACCACCTGGGCCTTCAGCTTCTTGAAGGCAGCGGCCCCGTCGCGGAAGCCGCAGGCCTCGGTCGTGCAGCCCGGCGTGTCGTCCTTGGGGTAGAAATAGAGCACCACCGGCTTGCCGCGCAGTTCCGACAGCTTGAGCTTGCCGCCGCCATCGGTCGCTGCGGTGAAATCCGGGGCCTTCTTGCCTTCGACGACGCTCATTTCCTGCTCCTCGGTTGCCAGCCGGCCGCCAGGGCCGGCGCCTCCACGATGCGTTCGTATATAGCACGCACGATCTTCGATTCGGCCTCGATCCGGGCCCGCAGGCCCGCGAGATCGGCGGCTCCCTCGGTGGCGGCGATCAGGCGCTGCTGGCCTTCGGGCGCCCGGCTCTCGTCGAACGCGGCCTCGTCGCCGTTGAGGGTGAGGCGCAGCAGGCTCTGGACGTCCGAGAGAAGCGTACGCGTGGTGCATAGGGTGTCGGCATCCGCGGGTGCGATCAGGTCCGTGGCCGCCATGCGCCGCAGCATCTCCGCCGGATGAGGGTCGAGGATGTCGGGATGGGCGCAGGCGTGGCGAAGCGCGAGGTACTGCGCCACGAAGTCGATGTCGAACAGGCCGCCCGGCAGGTGCTTGAAATCCCACGGGCTCTTCGGCGGTGCGTGCTGGGCGATGCGGTCGCGCATGTCGGCCACATCGCGAACCAGCGTCTCGGGGTCGCGGGTACGGCAGAGCGTTGCACGCACGATGGTGGTCAGCCGATCGACCAGGGCCTGCGGGCCGTGGATCACGCGCATACGCGTCAGCGCCATGTGCTCCCACGTCCACGACGACCGCGCATGATAGGTCTCGAACCCTTCCAGCGAGTTGGCGAGCGGACCCGAGCGGCCGGACGGACGCAGCCGCATGTCGACCTCGTAGAGCGCGCCCTCGTTGGTGTGGGCGGTCAGCGCCGTCACCATCTTCTGGCTGAGGCGGGTGTAGTAGTGGATCGGCGACAGCGGCTTGGGGCCGTCCGACGCCTCCATGCCATCCGGTATGTCGTAGACGAAGATCAGATCGAGGTCGGAGGTGGCCGACATCTCGCGGCTGCCAAGCTTGCCGAGGCCCAGCACCGCCAGTCGTTGCCCGTGGAAGCCGCCGTGGGTCTCGGCGAAGCGCCGTTCGACGCGATCGCACAAGGCGGAGATGGTGGCGGAGGCTATATCCGAATAGGCAAGGCCCGCCTCGGCCGGCTTCACGATGCGCTTGAGCTGCTGGACACCCACCTGAAAGCGGCGATCGTTGGTCCAGCGGCGCGCCAGGTCGAGGATGTCCTGTTCGTGGTCGACGCGGGCGAGCGTCGCGGAGAGGTCCGCCGTCATGTCCTCGACCGGTGGAAGGGGACGATAGAAGTCGGGTGAAAGCACCGAGTCGAGCAGGAGGGTGCGGCGTGCGAGATGGGCGGCGAGGCCCGGTGCGCTGCCCATGATCGTCGCCAGAAGCTCGAGCAGGGCCGGGTTGGCCTTGAACAGAGAGAAGAGTTGCACGCCGGCCGGCAGGTTGCCGAGGAACAGGTCGAAGTTCAGTAGGGCCTGGTCGGGTGCGGCCGTGCCCCCCAGCTCCTTCAGCAGGCCCGGCATCAGTTCGGTGAGCAGTTCGCGGGCGCGGGCCGTCGCCGTCGACCGGTAGCGGCCGTGGTGCCAGCGCCGAACGATGCCAGCGGCGGCCGAGGGGTCGCGGAAGCCGAGCGACTTCAGGGTCTCCAGTGTGCCCGGGTCGTCGTCGGTCCCCGTGAAGACCAGGTTGCCCCCGGGGCCCGCGAGGCTCGGCGCCTCCTCGAAAAGGTTGGCATAGTGGCTTTCGACAAGGCGCAACGTCGCCAGCAGCGCCTCCTGGAAGTCCATCGAAGTCTCGTAGCCCAGGAAGGTCGCGACAGCGGCGACACCGGCTTCGTCGGCCGGGATCGAATGGGTCTGCCGGTCGTCGATCATCTGCAGGCGATGCTCGACACGGCGCAGGAACCCGTAGGCCCCGATCAGTTCGTCCGCCGCCCGGGCCGTGATGTGGCCGGCGGCCGCGAGCGCGCGCAACGTCTCGCAGGTGGCGCGCAGCCTGAGGGAGGGGTTGCGTCCCCCGAAGATGAGCTGCTGGGTCTGGGCGAAGAACTCGATTTCGCGGATGCCGCCGCGGCCGAGCTTCACGTTGTGGCCCAGAACCTTCACCGTGCCGCCACCGCGATGGGCATCGATCTGCCGCTTGATCGAATGAATGTCGTGGATCGCCGCGAAGTCTAGATGCTTGCGCCAGATGTAGGGCGTCATGTCGGCGAGGAAGGCGGCGCCCACGGCTTCGTTGCCGGCCACGGGATGCGCCTTGATCATGGCGGCACGTTCCCAGTTCTGGCCGACGCTCTCATAGTAGAGTTCGGCCGCCTGGACCGACATGGCCAGCGGAGTTGAGCCGGGGTCGGGACGCAGCCGGAGGTCGGTGCGGAAGATGTAGCCCTCCGCCGAGGTCTCCGACATGAGCTGGACCAGCAGCCGTGCCGCACGCACGAAGTGGCGCGACAGTTGCTCGTTTCCGGCCAGCGCGGGTGCATTGCGGTCGTAGAAGAGGATCAGGTCGATGTCGCTGGAGTAGTTCAGCTCTCCGGCCCCGAGCTTGCCCATGCCCAGCACCGTGAAGGCCGCGGCCTCGGGCTTTCCGCCGAGGGAGAGCTGACCGTCGCGCTCGAGCTGGAGAAGGATCGAGTCGGTAAGGGCGCAGAGGCAACCCGAGGCGAAGTCGCTCAGCTGGCCGGTGATGCGATCGAGCGGCCAGGCGCCGGCGATGTCGGCGACGGCAACGGCTAGCGCCACCCGGCGCTTCAGGCGGCGGAGCCGGGAGGCGGTCTCGGCCGGTGTCGCGCCCGCACCGGCGTCGCTTCGGGCCGCGGCGAGGTCGGACATCAGGTCCGCAGCGGCGGCATCCGGCCCACGACGCCATAGATCGGTCATAAAATCCGGGCTCTGTAGCGCGGTCTCCGTCAGGTAGGGACTGTTGCCGAACAGAGCGTCGAGCAGCGCGGCGGCCGCGGGATCGTCAGGCCGCGCGGCCCGCTCTTCCCAGCGGGTCCACGCCACGGCGAGCCGCTCCGGATCGTGCGGACGTGGAAGGCGGGCAGTCGAAAGCCAAGACATTCAATGTGTCGACGGGTAAATTCTCATTTGCAGTGACACGCTTGCCCAAGCGTGTCGTCATCGTCAAGAAACGGAAGAGTTGAGTTTGGTCAAGCGGACCTGCCGGGTAGTTCTGCGTGTTACGGTTGGTCTGGTGCTTGCCGCAACCGCGCTGGTCGTCGTGGCGGCGCTGCGGCTGATGGCGGGTCCCGTCGACCTCGACTTCATGAAGCCGCGCATCGCCCGGTTGATCGACGCGCCGGACAACGACATCCATCCCGACTTCGACCGGATATATTTCGAATGGAGCGGCATCAGCAGGCCGATCCGCCTGGCCTTCACCGGCCTTCGGTTCACGAACGGACAGGGTCAGGTCATCGCGACCGCGCCCGAGGCGGCTCTGACCTTCGAACCGCGGTCGGTCATCCAGGGCATGCTCCTGCCGACCTCGATCTCCATCATCCGGCCCGTCATCGAGGCCGATGTCGCCCGGGAGGGCGGGACCTTCCAGCGCATCTTCACGTCGCGCGAAGGTGGCGCGCAGGGGGAGGCGATTGCGATCCTGGTCGACCAGCTTCTGGCGGAGCCCAACTACAAGTCGCTGATCGGCCAGCTCGATTCGGTGGTGGTCGAACGAGCCAATGTCACGATCAGGGATCTGAAGTCGGGTCTCAGCTGGAACGCGCCGGACGCCGGCGCGGAACTCCGGCGCGACGCGGCGGGAGTCTTCATCACGGCCAACGCCCGGTTCGCCAGCCATGGCGACCCCGTCGACCTCTCCTTGGCCGGCGTCTATACGCGCGACCGCAGCCGCATTTCGCTCGAGGCCAAGGTGTCGGGCTTCAGGCCCTGGATCTTCGCCGACCTTTCGCCTGATCTGGCCATCCTGCGCGGCGTCGACCTCGCCCTCTCGGGGCGCCTGCAGATCGAGGGTACGGGCACGGGCGAGGTCAATACCGTCGCCGTCGACATCAATGGCGCCAACGGCAGCGTGACCCTGCCGGGCATTCTGCCGGTGGCGCACCCGGTGCGCTCGATGGATGCGCGTTTCAGCATCGACAACGTCGCGCGTACCTCGAAGATCGAGCGGGTCGACTTTGATTTCGGAGCGGCGCGGGTGGCCGTAACCGGCACCGGCCACCGCGTGTCCGATACCCGCCACTTCGTCGGCCGCGCCGAGGTCAGGCAGATCCCGGCCGACAAGCTCGCAGACTACTGGCCCCTTGAATTCGCGGCAGGCGGCCGCAAGTGGGCGATCGCCAACATCACTGCCGGGACCGTCGACGTGGCCGCCGAATTCACGGCGACCGCGCCCGTCGACCACATCGCGGACATCAGGATGGACAGCATGGTGGCCTTCCTCGACTACGGCGGCCTGACCGTGCGCTACATGCCGCACATGCCCGAAATGCAGGACGTCTCGGGTAAGGCCCGCTACGAGAGCGGGAGCCTGCACTTCGATATTGCCCGCGGCGGCGCGGTCAACCTGACGGTGGCCGACGGCACGATCGACCTGACGGGACTCGACAAGCCGGAGGGGCAGCTGGCGGCGATCCGGCTGCCCATCACCGGTTCGGCGCAGGATGTCATGCGTTTCCTGGCGCGGCCGCAGCTCGGCCTGCCCAAGGAGACGCTCTACGACCATCGTCGGCTGGGTGGTCGAGTGGCGGTCGACGTGTCGCTGAGCTTCCCGCTGATCGATGCCCTGACGGTCGCCGAGATCGACGTCGGAGCCGATGCCCAGCTCACGTCCTTCTCGCTGAAGAACGTACTGGGCAATGTCGATCTCACGGACGCCACGGCGCGTGTGAAGTATGGCAATTCCGAGCTGAGTGTGGTCGGACAAGGCAAGCTCGATGGCAGCACGGTCGACGTCACCTGGCGCGAGATGTTTGCGGCCAAGGCTCCGTTCCGCCGGCGCTACGACGTCAAGGGCACGGTGCCTGCGGCCCTCGTCGAAAAGGCCGGCTTCCCTTCGGTCGAACCCTATGTCGTCGGCCCCATCGGCACGACCCTGAACTATCAGGTCGCGACGAACGGGACGGGCGAGGTCGGCGGCCGCTTCGACATGAAGGCTGCCAAGCTGTCGGTGGCGCCCCTGGCCTGGAGCAAGGAGGCCGGCACGGACGCGGTTGCCACCATGACGTTGAAGCTCGCCGCGGGCGGCAAGATCACGACGGCCGACTTCGATGCCCGGGGCGGGAGTCTCCAGACCAAGGGTCAGGTGCGCTTCGGAGCCGATGGCAGCGTGCAGCAGATCAACGTGCCGCAGGTCAGGCTGGACCAGACCGACGTGGCCGTCGACTGGCAGCGGACGGCAGGTGGTGTCGAGATTGCGGTGAAGGGGCGGGCGCTCGAACTGCAACGCGTTCGAGACATGCTGCACGCGCGCAACGAGGCGGCGGCCCGCGAGCCGAAGGGTGCGGCGTCGACATCGAGGCAGAGCACGCGCGCGACGATCCAGTTGCAGAACGTGATCGTGAAGCGGGGATCCCTCGGATACCTCAACGGTCGCCTGGAGATGAGAGGCGACCGCGTGGCCTCGGCGGATCTCACCATGGGCGGCGGCAAGGGCTCGACCTTCCGGGTGACGCCGGCCGGGCAGGGCCGCACGCTGTTCTTCTACGTCGCCGATTTCGGCCAGCTGCTGACGGAGGCGGGCTGGATCGACGGACTGGTCAACGGCTACCTGCACATCGAAGGGAAGTTCAACGATACCTGGGCCGACCCGCCGCTCGAAGGCACGCTGAAGATGGGGCCCTTCCGGCTCCAGCGCGTGAATGCCCGTCGCGACATCGGCACGCTGAATTCCGCGATTGACGGCTTGAACAGCGCCGGGAATGCGCTGCAGCAGTTCGACAGCCTGAGCGCCAATCTGGTCAAGACGGGAGATCTGATCCAGGTCCGTAACGGGCGGACGAGCGGTCAATCCATCGGGCTGACCACCCAGGGTGTCATCGACCTGGGCAACGATACGGCGCGGCTCAACGGCATCGTCGTGCCGGCCTTCGCGCTGAACAATATTCTGTCGAACGTGCCGCTTCTCGGGCCGCTGCTGACCGGCGGCAAGGACGGCGGCATGTTCGCCGTCTCCTATCAGCTGCATGGTCCGTTCGACGACCTCAAGACCGACGTGAACATGATGTCGGCGATGGCGCCGGGCGCCCTACGCGATCTGTTCAGCCCGCCCGCCAGCACGGGCGGTGCCCCCGCCGCCCCGCCGCCGGCCGGATCATCGGATGGGCAGCGCGCGCCCTGACGAAGGCTAGACGGCGCGCACCAGCACGTGGCGCTTGCGGCCCGCCGAGAGCTTCAGCGTTCCTTCCGAATCGAGATCGCCTTCGCCGACGACCACCGTATCGCTGGCGATCGACTTGTCGTTCAGGCGCCCGCCGCCGCCCTTGATCAGCTTGCGTGCCTCGTTCCGGCTGTCGGCGAGGCCGGCTTCGTGCATCAGTTCGAACGCCGCGATGCCCGCCTTGAGCTTGGCCAGCGGCACTTCGACCGTGGGCAGCGTGTCGGCCTTGGTGCCTTCCTCGAAGGTGCGGCGCGCCGTTTCGGCCGCACTCTCGGCAGCCTCGCGGCCGTGTGCCAGCGTGGTGACTTCGGTCGCCAGGATCTTCTTGGCCTCGTTGATCTCCTGGCCCTGCAACGCTTCGAGGCGCGCCACCTCCGACAGCGGCAGGTCTGTGAACAGCTTCAGGAAGCGGCCGACGTCGGCGTCCTCGGTGTTACGCCAGTATTGCCAGAAATCGTAGGGCGAGAGCCGCTCGGGATTGAGCCATACGGCGCCGGCCGCGGTCTTGCCCATCTTGGCGCCCGACGCCGTCGCCAGCAGGGGTGAGGTGAGGGCGAAGAGTTCGGCGCCCTGCATGCGCCGGCCGAGATCGGCGCCCATGACGATGTTGCCCCACTGGTCCGAACCGCCCAGCTGCACGATGCAGTTGTGGCGCTTGTTCAGCTCCACGAAATCGTAGGACTGCAGGATCATGTAGTTGAATTCGAGGAACGACAGCGGCTGGTCTCGCTCGAGACGCAGCTTCACCGAGTCCATGGTGAGCATGCGATTGACCGAGAAGTGCCGGCCCACGTCGCGCAGCAGCGGGATGTAGAGGAGGCCATCGAGCCACTCGGCGTTGTTGGCCATGACCGCATCGGTCGCGCCCTCGCCGAAGGTGAGGTAGTTGGCGAAGCTTCTCTTGATGCTCGCCATGTTGGCGTCGATCTGCGCCGTGGTCAGGAGTTGGCGCGTCTCGTCGCGGCCCGACGGGTCTCCGACCTTGGTCGTGCCGCCGCCCATCAGCGCGATCGGCTTGTGGCCGCTCTTCTGCCACCAGCGCAGCAGCATGATCTGCAACAGGTGGCCTACATGCAGCGAATCGGCGGTGCAGTCGAAACCGATATAGGCCGTGCGGACGCCGCTCGAGAGCAGCTCGTCGAGACGGGCTGTGTCGCTGCACTGATGCACCATGCCGCGCTCGTGCACGATACGCATGAAATCCGACTTGAAACCCGACATCTTCCGCTCGGTCCGTTGCGTGGCTGATTGTCCCTGAAGGCGCCGGGGGTGTAACACATTCCCCCCATGGCTTCATCCTTCCTGCGGGCCCTTGGCCTGATGAGCGGCACCTCGGTCGATGGTGTCGACGTGGCGCTGATCGAGACCGATGGCGAGCGCGTGGCCGCGTTCGGGCCGACCCTGACCGTGCCTTATCCGGACGAGGACCGCCGCACTATCCGTGCGGCGTTCGGCGCCACGGCGGAGACCGAAGCGACGCGAGCCGCCGAACGGGTCGTCACCGAGATGCATGTGGCGGCCGTTCGCGCCTGGGCCCAAAGGACGGGCATCGCGCCCGACACTATCGATCTCGTGGGCTTCCATGGCCAGACCATCACGCATCAGCCCGACCGCCACTTCACCTGGCAGATCGGCGACGGCGCCGCGCTCGCGCGGGCGCTGGGCGTGCGGGTCATAAACGACCTGCGCACGGCCGACGTGACGGCGGGCGGGCAGGGCGCGCCGCTGGTCCCTGTATATCACGCGGCCCTCGCGGCCGACCTGACTCGGCCGCTCGCCGTCGTGAACATCGGCGGCGTCGGCAACGTCACCTGGATCGGCGCCGACGGGTCGCTGCTGGCCTTCGACACGGGCCCGGGCAACGGACCAATCGACGACTGGTGCGCGCGCCGGGCCGGGCAACGCTACGACAAGGACGGTACGCTGGCGGCGGCCGGCAAGGTCGATCGCGCCAGGGTGGAACGCTTCGCGGAGCACCGCTTCTTCGCGAAGGCGCCGCCCAAGTCTCTCGATCGCGGCGACTTCAACGATGCCTGGGCCGAAGGGCTGAGCGTTGCCGACGGCGCCGCGACGCTGACGCGCGGCACGGCCCGCGCCATCGCGCTGGCGGCGAAGCACTTTCCGGCGCCGGTGTCACGATGGGTGATCTGCGGCGGCGGTGCGCGCAATCCGACACTGCTGCGTGCCATCGCCGAGGAGACGGCGGCCAAGGTGGTGACGGCAGAGGATCTGGGATGGGACGGCGATGCGCTGGAAGCGCAGGCCTTCGCATTCCTGGCGGTGCGTTCCCTGCGCGGCCTGCCGCTGACGTTTCCCGGGACCACCGGCGTGCCGCATCCGATGACGGGCGGCCGGCTCAGCCAACCTTGATCAGCAGCCCCTGATCAGGGCTCCTTGTTGCTCGTCGCACGACCCGGCGGATTGAGCAGGCTCTTGGCGACGTACTTGTCGACATCGACCGCGAGCTTGTCGAGCGAGTCGTGGAAGAAGTGGTTGGCGCCCTTGATGGTGCGCGACTCGACCGTGATGCCCTTCTGGAGCGACAGGCGCGCCACCAGCTTCTGGATGTCGGCCTGCGGCACGACCTCGTCCTTCTCCGCGCCGACGATCAGGCCGGAAGACGGGCAGGGGGCGAGGAAGGCGAAGTCATAGGAATTGGCGGGCGGCGCCACCGAGACGAAGCAGTCGATCTCGGGCCGGCGCATCAGGAGCTGCATGCCGATCCAGGCGCCGAACGAGTAGCCGGCGATCCAGCACGACTTGGCGTCGGCATTCATGCCCTGCAGCCAGTCGAGGGCCGCGGCAGCGTCGGACAGTTCGCCCATGCCGTTGTCGAAGCGCCCCTGGCTGCGGCCGACGCCGCGCGTATTGAAGCGCAGCACCGAGAAGCCGCGATTCACGAAGACGTGGAACAGCGAGAACACGACCTTGTGGTTCATCGTCCCGCCATATTGCGGGTGCGGATGCAGGATCAGCGCGATCGGCGCGCGTTCTTCCTTGCTCTGGTGATAGCGACCCTCAAGGCGACCTTCGGGGCCGGTGAACATCACGTCAGGCATCGAGACTCCGGTTTTTCACCCTGATCGACCCTCCGGTCGTAACTGATCTGACAGTGGCATATGGGGATTCTCGATACTTGACCAACTCACTGGGATTTACTAAGTCCGAGCGACGCAGTTGGTTTTTTCCCAGAACCCCTGTCTGGGGCGCTGGCATATCGTAGCAACGCCTTGGTTTTCAAGAACTTTAGGCGTTTCCATAGCGAAGACCGGCCGATTCCGGCCGTGAGGAGGATGCTGTGAAGCTCAGCACCAAGGGACGTTACGCCGTCATGGCGATGGTTGATCTGGCCAGACACGCCCAGGCGAAGCCGGTCAGCCTGTCGGATATCGCCACCCGTCAGGAAATTTCCCTTTCATATCTCGAGCAGCTTTTCGCCCGTCTGCGGCGCGCCGGTCTCGTGAAGAGCGTCCGTGGTCCCGGCGGCGGCTATCGCCTGGCCAGGGGCTCGGCGGACACCAGGGTGTCGGAAATCATCCTGGCGGTGGACGAGCCGATCAGCGCCACGCGCTGCACCGAGATGGGCGCGACCGGCTGCCGGGCCGACCGCAGCAAGTGCCTGACGCACGACCTGTGGGAGGAACTCGGCAACCAGATCCACCTCTTCCTGAGCTCGGTGACCCTGCTCGACGTGCTGGAGCGCAAGCTCGCGTCGCGGTTCATCGAGGCGCCGTCGGCGGCGAACACCGAATCCTCGTTGGCCGCCGCCAGCTAGTTTCGCCAGTTGGTTTCGAAAGTCCGATGTCCGCTCTCGCTTACCTGGACCACAACGCCACTAGCCCCCTGAGGCCGGCGGCGTTCGATGCCATGGTGGAAGCGCTGCGCGCGGGCGGCAATCCCTCGTCGGTCCATACGGCCGGCCGCAAGGCGCGGGCGATCGTCGACAGGGCGCGCCGGGAGGTGGCGTCGCTTGTGGGGGCCCGCGCCACGGAGACGATTTTTACGTCGGGCGGTACCGAGGCCAACAACCTGGCCCTGGCGGGTACCGGGCGGCGGCGGGTGCTGGTGTCGGCCATCGAACATGACAGCGTTCGCCAAGCCGTGCCGCAGGCGGAAATCCTGCCTGTCGATGGTGACGGTGTTCTCGATCTCGCCGCACTGGAGCGCGCGCTCGCGGCGCCGGCCGAGCCGGCGCTGGTGTCGGTGATGCTGGCGAACAACGAAACCGGTGTACTGCAGCCGCTCGCCGAAATCGTGCGCCTGGCGCAAGCGGCCGGTGCGCTGGTGCATTGCGATGCCGTCCAGGGAGCGGGGAAGGTGCCGGTCGATTTCCGGGGCCTCGGCGTCGACTACCTGAGTCTGTCCGCCCACAAGCTGGGTGGCCCGACCGGTGTCGGGGCTCTGGTGGTTCGGAACGGTGCGCCATTCTCGACGGATCGCCGGGGCGGAGGACAGGAGTCCAATCGCCGTGCCGGGACCGAGAATGTCTCCGGCATTGCCGGCTTCGGCGCCGCTGCCAGTGAGGCGGCCTCGGGCCTGGACGTATCGGGATTTCGTGACCGGCTCGAACTTGCCCTTGTCCAGATTGCGGCAGGGGCAAATGTTTTCGGTGCAAGGGCGTCGAGGATTGGCAATACCACGTGCATATCGATGCCCGGCGTGCCGGCTGAAACGCAGGTCATGGCGCTCGATCTTGCCGGCGTCTGCATCAGTGCGGGCGCCGCCTGCTCGTCCGGCAAGGTGCAGCGGTCTCCGGTGCTCGAAGCGATGGGCGTACCGGCGGCGGAAGCGGCCTGCGCGATCCGGATCAGTCTCGGATGGAATACCGAGGCGGCCGATATCGAACGCTTGATTGCCGCATGGCAGGACCTATATATCCGAGTGAATAAGTCGGATATTTCCCACACCCATCGTAGGGCCAGGGCGGCGTAGGAGTTTCAAGGGGTTAGCATGACAGCCATTACCCAAATCCGGCGCAACGATCAGCCGATCTACCTGGACTATCAGGCCACCACGCCCATGGACCCGCGGGTCCTGGAGGCGATGATGCCCTATTTTACCCACAAGTTCGGCAACTCGGGTTCGCGCAGCCACGCCTACGGCTGGGAAGCCGAGGAAGGCACGGAGAAGGCGCGCGCCCAGGTCGCCAGGCTGATCGGGGCCGACGAGAAGGAAGTCATCTTCACTTCCGGCGCCACCGAGTCTAACAACCTCGCGATCCGCGGTGTGGCCGAGTTCTACAAGGACCGGAAGAACCACATCATCACGACGGTGACCGAGCACAAGTGCGTGCTCGATACCTGCCGCCATCTGGAGCAACAGGGCTTCGAGGTCACGTACCTGCCGGTGCAGAAGGACGGGCTGCTGGATCTCGACGTGCTGCGTGCGGCGATCACCGACAAGACGGTCCTCGTCTCGGTCATGGCCGTGAACAACGAGATCGGCGTCATCCAGCCGTTGGCCGAGATCGGCAGGATCTGCCGCGAAAAGAAAGTCTTCTTCCACACCGACGCGGCCCAGGCTGCCGGCAAGATCCCTCTCGATGTCGAGGCGCTCAACGTCGACCTGATGAGCATCTCGGGTCACAAGATCTACGGGCCCAAGGGCATTGGGGCGCTCTACGTCCGCCGCAAGCCCCGGGTGCGGCTGGTGCCGATGATCGTCGGCGGTGGCCAGGAGCGCGGTTTCCGCTCCGGTACCCTGCCGACGCCGCTGTGCGTCGGTCTGGGCGAGGCGGCCGAGATCTGCATGAAGGAGATGGACGCCGAGGCCAAGCGGCTGAAGAAGCTGCAGGAGCGCATGCTGAACGGCTTGCGGGCCAAGCTCACGGATATCGTCGTCAACGGCGACCTCGAGCACCGTATTCCGGGCAACCTCAACATCAGCTTCGCGTATGTCGAAGGCGAGTCGCTGATGATGGGCATCAAGAACCTGGCGGTTTCGTCCGGTTCGGCCTGCACCTCGGCCTCGCTCGAGCCCAGCTACGTGCTGCGCGCCCTGGGCGTCGAGGAAGACATGGCGCACACGTCGCTGCGTATCGGCCTCGGCCGCTTCACGACGGAGCACGAGGTCGATACCGCGGTCGATGAGCTCGTGCGCCACGTCAACAAGCTGCGCGAGATGAGCCCGCTCTGGGAGATGGCCCAGGAAGGCATCGATATCAAATCCATCGAGTGGGCTGCCCACTGACGTTTCGGGCGCTGCTCGAGAATTGAGGAGAATGTCATGGCTTACAGCGAGAAGCTGATCGATCACTACGAGAACCCGCGCAACATCGGGTCGTTCGACAAGACGGCCGGGGATGTCGGCACCGGCCTGGTCGGCGCACCGGCCTGCGGCGACGTGATGAAGCTGCAGATCAAGGTCGGCGCCGACGGGCTGATCGAGGACGCCAAGTTCAAGACCTTCGGCTGCGGCTCCGCGATCGCCTCCAGCTCGCTCGTCACCGAGTGGGTGAAGGGCAAGACGATCGACGAGGCCGAGGCGATCAAGAACACCGACATCGCGCGTCACCTGGCGCTGCCGCCGGTGAAGATCCACTGCTCTGTCCTTGCCGAGGACGCGATCAAGGCGGCGATTGCCGACTATCGTGCCAAGGCCGCTAAGAAGGACGACAAGGCCGACGCGGCCGAGTAGCCATTCCGGAGCACATTCGTATGACCACGACCACCGAGACTCCCAAGCCCGCAGCGGCCGCGCCGCGGCCGCGCCGCCCCCGTCCGAAGCTCATGACGGTGACGCCGCTCGCGGCCGAGCGCGTGAAGGCGCTGATCGACGGTCGTGGCAAGCCGACGGCGGGCGTCCGGATCGGCGTGCGTACCAAGGGCTGCTCGGGCTTGAGCTACACGCTGGAGTTCGCCGACAAGCAGGAGCCGATGGACGAGGTCATCGAGGCCGAGGGCATCAAGCTTCTGGTCGACCCCAAGGCTTCGCTGTTCCTGATCGGCACCGAGATGGACTACGAGGAAGAGAAGCTGAAGTCGGGCTTCGTGTTCCGGAACCCGAACGAGAAGGGCCGCTGCGGCTGCGGCGAATCCTTCCACGTCTGAAGACCGGTCATGGATCATTTCGCGCGGCTGGGACTGCCGGCGGCGCTCGATCTCGACGCCGCCGCGCTGGACAGGGCCTATTTCGCGCTTCAGCGGCAGTGGCATCCCGACCGGTTCGTCTCCCGGTCGCCCGAGGAACGGGCGCGAGCCTCGGCGGAGGCTGCGTCTCTCAACGAAGCCTACCGCACCCTGAAGGACCCGCTCAGCCGCGCCTTCTACATGGCCGAGCGGGCCGGCGTGGAACTGCCGGGCGACGGCAAGACCATCGACGACCCGGACCTGCTGATGGAAGCCATGGAAGCGCGCGAGGCGCTGCATGACGCCGAAACGCTCGAAGCGGTCGACACGCTGGCCGCTGATGCGCGCCAGGATGTCCGGAAGGCGCTGGCGGGGCTCGCCAGTTTGTTCTTGGCAAACGACAGGGCCGCCATCAGAAAGACGCTCCTTCGCCTGCGTTACCTCGACAAGTTCGCCGAGGAAGCGCGGGCACGACGCATGAATATTGAACGGTCGACTTCATGACCTTGCTGGAGATCCACGAGCCGGGTGAAACGCCCCTGCCGCATGCCGGCGAGGGCTCGCTGGCGGTCGGCATCGATCTCGGCACGACCAACTCCGTGGTTGCCATCGCGCGCGACGGGACACCCGCGGCGCTGCACGACGAGACGGGCAGGGCGCTGGTGCCATCGGTGGTGGCCTATCCCGAGGCGGGCGGCGTACTGGTCGGTGACGATGCGCGCGCTCTGGTGGGCAGTGAGCCGCGCAACGTTGTGGCGTCGATCAAGCGCCTGATGGGCCGTGGCGCCGCCGACCTTCATGCCGTGGCCGGCGTGCTGCCCTATGAGGTCGAGCCAGGCACCGGCGAAACCGATATGGTCAAGCTTCGCATCGGCGGCAGGGCGCGTTCGCCGGTCGAGATTTCCGCCGAGATCCTGAAGGCCCTGCGCACCCGTGCCGAGGCCGCGCTGGAAATGCCGGTCGAACGGGCCGTCATCACCGTGCCGGCCTATTTCGACGATGCCGCGCGCACCGCGACCCGCGACGCCGCGCGGGTTGCCGGTCTCGAAGTGCTGCGGCTGGTCAACGAGCCGACGGCGGCCGCACTGGCCTACGGCCTCGACAAGGGCTCCGAGGGACTCTACGCGGTCTACGATCTGGGCGGCGGCACGTTCGACTTCTCGCTGCTGCGGCTCGAAAAGGGCGTGTTCCAGGTGCTCGCCACTGGCGGCGATACAGCGCTGGGGGGCGACGATTTCGACCGCGCCATCGCAGAGCGCATGCTGGGTGAGCGCACCCGCGATGGCTTGGCCGACGAGGTCGACGAGACCGCGGTCAAGGCCGCGCTGGCGTTGGCCCGCCACATGAAGGAACAGCTTTCCGACCGCGACCAGACCTCGGGCCGTCTCGAGGTCGCCGGCGTCCCGTCCTTCCACACGCTGACGCGCGACGGGTTCGACGCGATGGTGGGCGCCTATGTCGCGCGCACCCTCGACATCTCGCGCAACGTGCTGGCCGATGCCGGCATGGCTGCGGCGGACATAGAGGGTGTCGTGCTGGTCGGTGGTTCGACGCGCGTGCCGCTGGTACGAGCCAAGGTCGCCGAAATGACCGGCAAGCCGCCGCTCACCGACATCGACCCCGACGAGGTCGTGGCGCTGGGCGCCGCCCTGCAGGCCGAGGCCTTGACCGGCGGCGGCGACACGCTGCTGCTCGACGTGACGCCGCTGTCGCTCGGCCTCGAGACGATGGGCGGCATCGTCGAGAAGATCGTGCCGCGCAACACGCCGATCCCGGCGCAGCTCGCGCAGGATTTCACGACCTACCAGGACGGCCAGAGTGCCATGGCGATCCACGTGGTGCAGGGCGAGCGCGAGATGGTCGCCGACTGCCGCAGCCTGGCCCGCTTCGAGCTTTCGGGCATTCCGCCGATGACGGCGGGTGCGGCCCGCATCCGCGTTAGCTTCGCGGTCGATGCCGACGGGCTGCTCACCGTTTCGGCGGAGGAGCGCACGACCGGCGTTGCCCAGCGCGTTGAGGTGAAGCCGTCCTATGGCCTCAGCCACGAGGACATGGCCGACATGCTCTACGACGGCATGGACAATGCCGAGGCCGACATGAACCTGCGCCTCCTGACCGAGGCGAGGGTCGAGGCAAGGCGTGGCATTCTGGCGCTGGAGGCAGCCCTCGCGAAGGATGGCAAACTGCTGTCGGGCGAAGAGCGCGCGGCGATCGATGCGGCGCGGGCGCGGCTGGAAACGGCGATGGAAGGCGAGAGCCGGGACGAGATCAATGCAGCGGCCGAGGCGCTCGAGGTGCTGGCCAAGCCTTTCGCGGAGCGGCGCATGGACCGCGGCATCCGGGAGGCGCTGTCAGGCATGTCCATGGGCGAGCTGGAAAACCGGGTCGGCGAGTAGCAGAGCAAGAGAGCGAGAGATGCCGAAGATGACGTTTGTCCTGCGGGACGGGACGCGCAAGGAAGTCGATGCGCCGCTGGGCCTTTCGGTGCTCGAGATCGCGCACCGGAACCACGTCGACATCGAGGGCGCCTGCGAGGGCTCGCTCGCCTGTTCGACCTGCCATGTCGTGGTCGAGAACGTCTGGTTCGAGAAGCTCGCACCCGCCAGCGACGACGAGGAGGACATGCTCGACCTTGCGTTCGGTCTCACGCACACGTCGCGCCTGGGATGCCAGATCCGCATGACCGAAGCGCTCGACGGGCTGGTGGTCAAGCTGCCGGCGGCGACCCGCAACATGATGGTCGACAAGTAGGAGAGGCCGATGGCCCGCAAGTTGCGCTGGACCGACGTGCAGGACATCGCGATCGAGCTTGAGGAGCGTCATCCCGACGTCGACAATGTCAACCTGCGCTTCACCGACCTGCATCGCTGGGTGATGGAGCTGCCGGATTTCGCCGACGATGCCGCGCGCTCGAACGAGAAGATCCTGGAAGCGATCCAGGCGGCCTGGATCGACGAGCGCGACTAGGTCGGCGCTTGCCTGGCGCCGCAATTTGGCCGGAAATATGGGCGACACATAATGATCCGGGAGGGGTCCCCATGATGGCGTCGAGAGTGCGTCCTCTGCTGCTGCCGCTGGTGCTGGCAGCGGGACTGGGCGCTTGTGCGTCCAACGCCGTTCAGCCCGGCATCGTCAGTTCTACGGGGCCGGTCTATGGCGGACCGGCGAGCGCGCCGCCGCCGCCAGGCGCGTCGACCCAGGTCGCCTACGCCACACCGGTTGGTGGGCAAGGTCGCGTCGTCTCGATTCGTGAGGTCGGTCTGGCGGGTAGCGGCGGTTCGGGTAGCGGCAACGGGGCCCTGATGGGCGGCATCATCGGCGGAGGCGTCGGTGCCACGATCGGCGCCATCACCAGTCAGACGGTGGGTGGCGGTCTGGTCGGCCTGCTGCTCGGCACGGTCGGTGGTGCGATCGCCGGTACCATCGCCGACGGTCAGCGCAGCGGCGGTCGCGGCATCGAGGTCACGGTGCAGCGTGACGACGGGCAGAGCGTCACCGTGGCGCAGCGCGATGACGGGGACGTCCAGTTGGGTGACCGCGTACAGATCGTGCAGGATGGTCGCGGTGTGGCGCGGGTGGTGCGGGATACGTCGCGCAACCCGGATTGAGTTCCTCACGTTTTCTGATCGAAGAGTGCGAAAGGTGTCTTTCTGATGTTCGGCTCATGGCGTGTCGGCCTTCTCGTTCCAGCCGTCCTCGCGTTGGGACTGGGCGCCTGCAATGGCAGCAGCGGCACGGTACAGCCCGGCGTGGTCAACACTTCCTCGCAAGGCGCGAGTTATCGCGGTGAGCAGGGACGGGTGGTCTCGATCCGTGAAGTGCAGGTGCGTGGAAGCCGCGGCTCGGGCGTGAGCGACGGCACGCTGATTGGCGGCGGCCTGGGTGCGGTCGGCGGTGCCGTGGCCGGCGGTGCCATCACCAACTCGGCGGGCGGCGCGGTGGTCGGCGGCCTGCTGGGGGCCGTGGCAGGCGGCATTGCAGGCACGGCAATCGACCAGAACGCCCCCCGGCGCGGCATCGAAGTCACGGTGCAGCGCGACGACGGCCAGCGCGTGACCGTTGCACAGCCCGACGACGGCGACATCCAGATGGGCGACCGTGTCGCCATCGTCTACGACCGCAATGGCGTCGCCAAGGTCGTCCGCGACAGCGGCTACCGCCGCGATTAGCCGCGGCTGGCGGGGCCAGGGGGCGAAGCCTATATAGGCCGCGCCATGTCACCTCCCTCTTCCCTGAATTCCCTCGGCCTCGACAAGCCGCCCGCGGATACCCGCGTGGTGGTCGCTATGTCGGGCGGCGTGGATTCGTCGGTGACGGCGGCACTCCTCAAGGAGCAGGGCTACGACGTCGTGGGCGTCACCCTGCAGCTCTACGACCATGGCGTCGCGGTGGGCAAGGCGGGCGCCTGCTGCGCCGGCCAGGACATCCAGGACGCGCGCCAGGTGGCGGAGCGTCTCGGGATTCCGCACTACGTGCTCGACTATGAAAGCCGTTTCCGCGCCGAGGTGATGGAGTCCTTCGCCGATGCCTATGCGCGCGGCGAGACGCCGGTGCCCTGCATCGCCTGCAACCGCACCGTCAAGTTCCGCGACCTGCTGCGCACGGCGCGCGAGCTCGGCGCCGAGGCGCTGGCGACCGGCCACTATGTCCGCCGTGTGATGGGCGAGGCGGGACCGGAGTTGCATCGCGGTGCCGACCCGGCGCGCGACCAGAGCTATTTCCTGTTCGGCACGACGCGCGAGCAGCTCGACTTCCTGCGCTTTCCGCTCGGCGACCTGCCCAAGAGCGAGACACGCGCGCTCGCCGGGCGCTTCGATCTCGTGGTGGCGAACAAGCCCGACAGCCAGGACATCTGCTTCGTCCCACAGGGCAATTATGCGTCGGTCGTCCAGAAGTTGCGGCCGGAGGCCGTCGAGCCGGGCGACATCGTCGACATGGCGGGAAATGTCGTCGGCCGTCACGAGGGCATCGTGCGCTACACGGTTGGCCAGCGTCGCGGCCTGGCGCTGGGCGGGCGCGACGGCACCGATAACGATCCCCTCTATGTCGTGCGCCTCGAGCCCAAGACCCGCCGCGTGGTCGTGGGTCCGAGGTCGGCGCTCGGCCGTGACGAGATCACGCTATATGACGTGAACTGGCTGGATTTTCCTCACGAGGGACGTCTGCCGGTGCAGGTTCGCGTGCGCTCCAGCCAGTCCTTGCGTCCTGCGGAGATCGAGCTGACGGCGGAGGGGGCGGTCGTGCGCTTCGCCGAGCCGGAAATCGGCGTGTCGCCGGGACAGGCTTGCGTGATCTACGACGCCGCGACAGGCAGTCGCGTGCTGGGCGGCGGCTTCATCCGACGCTCGCCATGAAGCTGTAATCGTCGCGTCACCGGTTGCCCGGATAAGGCCGGGCATGACGAGCGAACACACCCAGCGTCCTTTCTCGCGCCGCGATTCCCTCGCGGCGCTCCTCCTGGCGTTTGCCGCGGCGGCCCCTTCCGGGGCGCGCGCGGACGACTATCCCGCCAAGCCGGTCAAGCTGATCATTCCCTACCCGCCGGGCGGCGGCACCGACATCACCGGGCGCGCGATGGCGGCGCGCCTGTCCGACGTGCTCGGGCAGACCGTGGTCATCGAGAACAAGCCCGGCGCCACCGGCATGATCGGCGCCGCGAGCGTCGCGAAGGCGCCGGCCGACGGCTACACGGTCCTGTTCGGCGCGGCGAGTGAAATGGCGATCAACGCCAGCCTGTTCAAGAACATGACCTACGATCCGCGCACCGACTTCGAGCCGGTGACCCTGGTGGCGACTTTCCCCCTGGTCTTCGTCGCGCCGGCGAACTCGACGCGATCGCTGAAGGAGCTGATCGAAGCCGCGCGCACCAGGCCCGACACGGTGAGCTACGGATCGATCGGCAGCGGCAGCCCGCAGCATCTCGCGGCCGAGCTTCTGTCGAGCATGGCCAAGGCAAAGTTTCTCCACATTCCCTACAAGGGCTCGGGTCCGCTGGTGCAGGATGCCGTGGGCGGGCACATCGACATGGCCGTGAGCAGCGTGCCGCCGGCCGTGCCGCTGGTCCGCTCGGGCAAGCTGCGGGCGCTCGCCGTGACCTCGGCGGCGAGGTCGGAGGCCTTGCCCGACGTGCCGACGATGGCCGAGCTGGGTTTCCCCGGCTACGAGTTCAACACCTGGGTCGGTGTCGCGGTGCCGAAGGGTACACCGAAGGAGATCGTGGATCGGCTGCGCGTCGGGCTCGTCGGCGCGCTGGCTGCCGCCGAGGTCCAGAGCGCGCTGCGCGACCAGGGTGCGGTACCGGTCGGCTCGACGGCCGAGCAGTTCCGCCAGTTCGTGCGCGACGAGGTGGCGAAGAGCGATCGCATCGTTTCGCAGGCAGGCATCCAGCCGGAATGACGATTTCCCGAGGCCGGGCATGGTCTATCATGGTCTGATGAACGTTTCCCGGCCCCGTAGGGCGATCCTGATCGTATGCGACGGCCTCGGTGCCGAGTGGGTCAGCGAAGCCCACACGCCGACCCTGGCGCGCCTGCTGGCCGGCCATTTCCGCGCCGACGATCATCGCGCGGTCTTTCCCTCGGTCACACGCGTCTCCGCCGCCTCGATCGCGACCGGCTGTTTTCCCGGCCGCCACGGCCTCGAAGGCAACCAGATGGCGCTGGTCGAGGACGGCCGCATCACCGTGCACAATGTCGGCGCGCCGTCCTTCCGACAGACCATGCGCCGCGTGACGGGCCGCACCCTGCGTGTTCCCACGATGGCCGAGCGGCTGGCTAAGTCGGGCGGCCAGGTCGCCTATTCGAACGTCTCGCCCGGTGCGGCGTATTTTCTCGATCCCGATCATTTCGGCACGGTGCTGCACCGCGCCGGCTCGTTCGGCCCCGGTGGAACGTCGCTCACCGGTGACGCCCATCTCGACGTGAGCCACGATCTCGACGGCGACATCGAGATGACCCGGCGCTTCTGCGAAGAGGTCGTGCCGTCCGACGGCTTCCGGTTGGCCATCCTGTGGCTCGCGAACCCCGACCTCACCCTGCACCACGATCCGCTGGGCTCGCCCGCGCATATCCATGCGCTGGAGATCACCGACCGGCTGGTGGCGCAGGTCGTCGAGACGGTGGCGGCGCATGAGCAGCGGTTCGATACGTTGCTGGCTGTCGGTTCGGACCACGGCCACGAGACGATCGGCCGCTCCGTCCATATCGGCAACTGGCTGGCGGAGAACGGCCTCGAGCGCGAACGGAGCGAGGCCCGCGTTGGCGTCGCGTCGCAGGGCACCTCGGCACTGATCTACGCGATGGGTGCGGCCAGAGCGGCGGTCGAAGATCTGTTGCCGAAGATGCACCGTGAACCGTGGGCCGGTTCGATCCTGACCGGCGAGGCGCTGGCCGCGACCGGCCTGACGGCTGACGCGCTGGTGGCCGCCGTGGACACCACCCGTCACGACGAACGCAACGACCATGGCGTCGCCGGCACGCGTTGGCTGGTCGAGGACGGCGAGGGTACGCCGGAAATCGGCTGCGGCCACCATGGCGGCCTGGGACCGGCCGAAACCCGTCCGTTCCTGACCTTCATCCATACCGCGTTCGGCCAGGGCGAGGCCGGCCGGCCGACGAGCCTCGTCGACATTGCGCCCACGATCCTGCGCTTCCTGGGGGAGGCGGCGGGCGACATGGACGGCGCCCCGGTCGGCGCCTGAGCGATGCCGCTCGTTTCTTGACAGATCGAGGCTCGGCCGCATAAAAGCGCGCACCCGTGGCTGGGTAGCTCAGCTGGTTAGAGCACGGCACTCATAATGCCGGGGTCGGCGGTTCAAGTCCGCCCCCAGCTACCAACTCCCTCACCAACCGATTGAAAACCTTCCACAATCGGTTGGTGGGAGCAGGGAGAGCCTGATCGGAGGGAGCCGATCGACGTTTGGTGCCCAGCATGGGCGTCGCGTGGCGGTTTCGCAGCGATTTGCGAAACGACGAATTGCACCCAGACTTCAAATCTCAGGTGTCTGCCAGAAGCCGGAAGCGTCGACCCTTCCGACGTCCCTTCAATTTGAAATGATGTTCACCGGAGACGTACTCCCCGGCGGCAATTGCCGCGGCCACATCGGGATGAGTCCTCAGGTAGAAGGCCTCGTCGAAACGCGCCCCCTTGACCGGCAACTGTCTTTGAACGCTATCCAGAAACTTTATCACCTGCTGGGCAACCGCGTCCCACCCGGACGGTGGCAAATCAAAATCATGGTCGGTGTCCACAAATCTCACGGTTACTGCCGGCGAAAGCGCGTAGTTTTCGGTGATGTCGATTGCTCCGTAGGCATCCCGCGTCCCCTGGAAGATCAGCGTAGGGACCGTGATATGCGCGAGGTGGCTGAAGCGGATCGGCTCCAACACACTATTCGGATGTCGGAACGGGTAAGCGAAGCAGATGACCGCTTTGACCGGCCGACGCATGGCAAACACGGTCGCCACGCGGCCGCCGGATGATCTTCCGATCAACACTTCCTGCCCTGCTTCGCCATGCGCTGGAACCATTTTCTCCAGGAGCGCCACTCGCTCCGATACATCGAGGCGCGAAGGCAATTCCTCGCTTCGAACTTTTATCTCCTCTCTGCCGATCCACCTGGAGAACACCGGCGCAAGCCGCTGCCGAGCTGCATCCTCGACAGCCGTTCTTTTCAGGAATGAATCGCCTGAAAGAAAATAGGCAGGACCAAACATCAAACTGACACTCCCTTGAACTCATGGACTGACGTGAACGACGGCAGGAGCCACCTTTTGCCTTTGCCGGCACAGGAGCCGCAGTATGGACTCGCCTGAGCGGTGGGAGCCACTTGCGGCAAATCCTTGCGCCGCAATGCCCCGGGCTCCCCGGGGGCTATCGCATGTCGCCCGTTTACCCGTCGTCTCGACTGAAGCCGAGCGTCGAGGCGGAGTGGAGAGACCTTCACTCCGCGAATAGCCAGCGTTTGGTGGAGCGAAGGTCTTTCCACTTCGCGCTGCGCGCTTTGGTCGAGACGACGGAAAGCTTCACATGCCTTAGCCCTAGGGCTCCCCGGGGGAGCGGCAAAGTCCTTGATGTCCTCTTTTGCGGCAAAGGTCGCCGCCAGCTACCAATTCCGGCCCTGGTTCTGCGCCTCTGAGGTGCGGCCAAGGGCCTTTCATTTGCGCAGCAGGTGGGCCAATTTGTGACCATGGCCCACGGACACGCGCAGCAGACCGACGTCATCATCATTGGGGCGGGGCCGGTTGGCCTCTTTGCCGTTTTCGAGTGCGGCATGGTCCGCCTGAACTGCCATGTCATCGATGTGCTGGACGATGCCGGTGGTCAGTGCACGGCGCTGTATCCCGAGAAGCCGATCTACGACATTCCCGGCTTCCCCCGGATCGAGGCAGCCGAGCTGATCGTCCGCCTGAAGGCCCAGGCGGCGGCCTTCCGGCCGGTCTATCACCTGGGCGAGCAGGTTCAGGCGCTGGAGCCGCTGACCGGCGGGTTCTGGCGGGTGACGACGTCCAAGGGCACCGTGCTGCAGGCCAAGGCGGTGATCATCGCCGCCGGTGTCGGTGCTTTCGGCCCCAACCGTCCGCCGCTGCCGGGCATCGAGGCCTACGAAGGCAAGAGCGTCTTCTACTACGTCACCCAGCGCGAGGCCTTTCGTGGCAAGCGCGTGGTGATCGCCGGGGGCGGCGACACGGCGGTCGACTGGGCGCTGTCGCTGGCCGAGATCGCCGGCCGCGTGTCGGTGATCCACCGCCGCGACAGGTTCCGCGCCGCGCCCGACAGCGAGGCACGGCTCAAGGCGCTGGCGAAGCAGGGCAAGGTCGACCTCGTCGTGCCGTACCAGCTCCACGGGCTCGAAGGCGAGGATGGCCAGCTCACGGCGGTAACGGTCGCCACGCTCGAAGGGGCGACGAAGCGCATCGAAGCCGACGTGCTGCTGCCGTTCTTCGGCCTGTCGATGTCGCTGGGGCCGATCGCCGACTGGGGACTTGCGCTGGAACGCAACCAGATCGAGGTCGATCCCGCGACGGCGGCGACGAGCAAGGCCGGGATCTTCGGTGTGGGCGACGTCGTCACCTATCCGGGCAAGCTGAAGCTGATCCTGACCGGCTTCGCCGAAGCCGCGATCGCGGCGCGTTCGGCCTACGCGCTGATCCACCCCGAGACGCCGCTGCACTTCGAGTATTCGACGACCTCGGGCGTGCCCGACGCCTAGGAAATCGGCTTGGACGACTTCTGTCCCGATGCGAAACTCGGTTACCTCCGGAGCCGGACGCGGTTCGCGCCTGGCGAGAAGCTTCGGCTGGACGAGGCCTATCGACTTGCGCACCTGCCGCTAATCGCTCCGGACCATCCCGACGTCATACGTTCGCGGCTGGGCGCGACCTATCGCATGGGGCGGCACGAACGCATCTTCTCGCTGGTGTTGCCGGTTCCTCCCGATGCGCTGGAGAAGTCCGTCGCCTATCGGGAGCTGGAGCTCGCGCTCAGGCAATCGCCCTTCGGGAGCAAGATCGCCTGGGACCTTCTGGCAAGACGTCGGGCGAAGCTCCACGCAACGATCTGCGGATCTCTCTCGAAAGACGTGCCGCACCTTGTCTCCGACGTTGAACGGGCGGCACTCAGGCGGCTCGGCCCATTGCGCGTCGAACTGCGAGGCCTGTTCTCCGGCAACGTCAATGTCGGCCGCCTCTACCTTCGCGTCTATCCGGAGTGCCGGAACGGCGCGAACTCGCTACGGGAGATTCAACGGATCCTCGGCAGACCGGAAACGGACCTGTACCTCGTCGGTCTGTTCAACTTCCTGGATCACCTGGACTCCATGGAAGCGGAGGCACTGCGCGACCTCATCGAGCGGTGGTGGGACCGTCCCATCCTCACGATCGACGTGGTCTCGCTGTGGCTCCTCGGTGCCTCCGACGACCTCGTCCTGGATGCCAGGATCGAAGACGTGATTCCCCTGGCATGAGCCGCGGTCAAGCCGCCACCGAGAGCTTGCGCAGCGCCGCGAGACGGCGCGCATAGGGCGGGTCGTTCTCCGGCACGAGGGCCGGCGGCACGATGCTTTCGGCGAAGTGGCAGGCCACGACCTGGCCCTCGACGCCGCTGCCGTCCTGCAGCGGGCGCAACGCAGGCTCCTCCTGACGGCAGCGGTCCTGGGCGTAGGCGCAGCGCGTGTGGAAGCGGCAACCGCGGGGCGGATTGAGCGGGCTCGGCACGTCGCCGGCCAGCCGGATGCGGGCGCGCTGGGCGGTCGGATCGGGCACCGGCACGGCCGACAACAGTGCCTGCGTGTAGGGGTGCCGCGGCCGGGCGAACAGGCTGCGCTTGGGCGCCAGTTCGACGATCTTGCCGAGATACATGACCGCGACCCGGTCGGAGATGTGGCGCACGACGGCGAGGTCGTGGGCGATGAAGATATAGGACAGCCCCAGCTTGCGCTTCAGGTCCTGCAACAGGTTGATGACCTGCGCCTGGATCGACACGTCGAGCGCCGAGACCGGCTCGTCGCAGACGATCAGCTTGGGCTGCGAGGCCAGCGCCCGGGCGATGCCGATGCGCTGGCGCTGGCCGCCGGAGAATTCGTGCGGGTAGCGCAGCGCGTGCCACGCCGAAAGGCCGACCTCGCCCAGCAGCTCGTCGATGCGTTTGCGCAGGGCCGCGCCTGAGGCGATCCCGTGCAGGCGCAGCGGTTCGGCCAACGTCTCGCCCACGGTCAGCCGCGGATTCAGCGACGCGTAGGGATCCTGGAAGATGATCTGCATGTCGCGGCGCAGGTCGCGCAGCGCTCCCCGCGAAAGGCCGCGCACGTCGCGACCCTCGAAGCGGATGGTGCCCTGAGTCGCCTCGATCAGGCGCAGCACCAGCCGGCCCGTCGTCGACTTCCCGCAGCCCGATTCGCCGACCAGCGCCAGCGTCTCGCCCGGCGCCACGTCGAAGGTGAGACCATCGACCGCGCGCACGATGCCGACCGCGCTCTGGAATACGATGCCGCGCTTTACCGGGAAGTGCTTGGCGAGGCCGGCGACGGAGAGGAGGGGCTCGGTGCTCATTCGGCGGCCTCGGCGAGAATCAGGTCGAGCGGCGCCTTCCAGCAGGCGGCGCGATGGCCGGGCGCGATCTCGCGCAGGGCGGGCTGCTCGGCGCGGCATCTCGCGTCGGCGAGGGCACAGCGCGGGCTGAAGCGGCAGCCGGGCGGAAGCGCGTAGGGGTTAGGCACGACCCCCTCGATAGCGGTCAGGCGCTCGTCGCCATCGCTGCCCAGTCGTGGGATCGAGCCCAGCAGGCCGAGCGTATAGGGGTGCTGCGGGTCGGCGAACAGCAGGCCGACCGGCGCTTCCTCGACGATGCGGCCGGAATACATGACGATCACCCGGTGCGCGAGCTCGGCCACCACACCGAGATCGTGAGTGATGAGCATGATCGCCGCGCCGGTGCGCTCGCGCAGGTCGCGCAGCAGGTCGAGGATCTGCGCCTGGATGGTGACGTCGAGCGCGGTGGTCGGTTCGTCGGCGATCAGGAGCTTCGGGTCGCAGGCCAGCGCCATGGCGATCATCACGCGCTGGCGCATGCCGCCCGAGAGCTGGTGGGGATACTCGTCGAGCCGGGTCTCGGGCGAGGGGATCTTTACCAGCTGCAGCATTTCGAGTGCGCGGGCGCGGGCCTCGGCGGCGCTGAGCGAACGGTGGAGCTGGACCGCCTCGATGATCTGATCGCCCACGGTCTGTACCGGGTTGAGGCTGGTCATCGGCTCCTGGAAGATCATGGCGATGTCGTCGCCGCGCACGGCGCGCATGTCGCTTTCCGGCAGGTCGAGGAGGTTGCGACCTTCCAGCCTGATCTCGCCTGCCGTGATCTTGCCGGGTGGATTGGGCACCAGCCGCATGATCGACAGTGACGTCACTGACTTGCCGCAGCCGGATTCGCCCACGATGCCCAATGTCTCGCCCGGCGCCAGCGAGAAGCTGATGCCGTCGACGGCGGCAAAGGAACTGCCGCCAGAGCGGAACTCCGTGCGCAGGCCCTTCACTTCGAGGAGGGGAGCGGCGTCGCTCACGTTGCGCCTTACGTCACAGGCCGGGACTGCGGCAGGCGATCGCGCGTGCCGTAGACCGGGGGCGCGAGCTGGTCGGCGGTGCGGCCGGCCCAATCGCGCTGGCTCACCGTTTCGAGCCGCTTTCGCTGGCCTTCGACCAGACCGGCGGTCGCGGCTTCGACATCCACCGTCAGGACCTTGCCGTCCTTCACGACCTGATTGCCGTCGACATAGACGTGGCGGATGGCGCGGTCGCCCGCCGAGTAGATCAGGCTGCGCACCGGCTCGTGGGCCGGCTGCATGTAGGGATGGCTCATGTCGACCAGCGAGAAGTCGGCCTTGCAGCCCGGCGCGAGGCGTCCAAGGTCGGACCGGCGCAGCATCCGGGCGCCGCCGATCGTGGCCGCCTCGAAGGCGTGCCGCGTCGTGCCCATCTTGTAGTTCATGGTGACGGCGCGGGCGAGGTAGCAGACCAGCCGCATCTCATCGAGCATGTTGTGCGGGAAGGTGTCGGTGCCGATGCCGACCGTGATGCCCGCATCCATGTAGCGGCCGATCGAATTCATCACCATGCCGCGCCGCACGAAGACGGTCGGGCAGTGTGCGACGGACGCGCCGGAGTCGCGTAGCCGCTCGAAGTCGTTGGCATGCGGATAGTGGATCTGCGGATGGTCGTTCAGGAAGATGCCATGGCCGATGATGAGGTCGGGTCCCAGCACGCCGATCGAGTCGAGCCATTCGATGGGCGTCTTGCCGTGGCGATGGACCATCTCGTGGAACTCGACGACGGCCTGGCAGGCATGGGTCTGCATCGGCAGGCCGCGACGCCTGGCTTCCTGCAGGGCTTCCTTGAAGAAGCCCTCGCGGCAGGTATCGATCTGCGCCGGCCCGACCATCCCGGAAATGCGGCCGCTGGGATGTTTCGCGGCCTCGTCGAGCGTCGCCATCGAGGCTTCGAAGGCCTTCTCGCCGGCTTTCTCGTCCCAGGCATATTCGACCGTGTGACCGTTCTTCGTGTACCAGACGCCCTGGCGCATCATCGGGCAGACGACGGCGCGGATGCCGGTCGCCGCGAGATCGTCGGCCCAGCCGGGGCGCGCCATCGACAGGTCGGTGATGGTCGTCACGCCGCTCTTCAACAGCTCGGAGACCGCCACCTTGGACGAGGGGCCGGCATCCTCGGGGTTGAGCCCAAAGACCGTCAGGTATTCGTAGAGCGAGCTCTGTCCGAGCTTGTCGCTGCCATACTCCTCGGTCAGGCCCTTGTTGGCAGGCTCGGAGAAGGGATGGCTGTGCACGTTCACGAGGCCGGGGATGGCCATCATCCCCTTGCCGTCGATGGTCGTGTCGACCGGGCCCGTGTAATCCGGTCCGACATGGGCGATCTCGTTGCCCTTGAACACGAGATCTGCATTTTCGAGATAGACGTGCCGCCCTTCGGCCTCGTCCCACGCAACGACGTGGTCGAGGCCGGCGATCTTGGTCGTCTTCATACGCGCTTCGCTCCGGTTGCTTGGCTGACTGCTGGTTATTTGTAGGCGAGGCCCAGGCCCTTGTAGAGGCCGCAGCCATAATTGCCGTGGGCCTTGATGGGCTTCAGTTTGGCGCCTGCCACGACGAACAGCGGCTCGTGGAACAGCGGGATCCAGACGAAGGCATCGTGCACCTTCTGCTGCACCGCCTGATACGAGGCGGCGCGCGTGGCTTCGTCGAGGGCAGTGGAGCCCTTGTCGAGCAGCTCGTCGGTTTCCTTGTCCTTCCAGTTCATGCGGTTCGGGGTCGGCGCATTGGTCGACCGGAAGTAGAGGTTCAGTGCGTCGCCCGCGCTGACATACGGGAAGCTCATGCCGAAGGCGTCGAACTCCTGCGTGGCGAGCTTGCCCCAGGCGACCGTCGCGTCGAACAGCTGGATCTGCAGGTCGACGCCGACCTTGCGCAGGTCGCCCTGCACGGCTTCGGCGATCTCCTTGAAAGCGCCGGAGATGCCATAGATGACCGGCGCCAGCTTCTTGCCGTCCTTGTAACGGAAGCCGTCGGCGCCTTTCTTCCAGCCCGCCTCGTCGAGCAGCCTGTCGGCCTCCTTGATGTTCTCGCCATAGGCCGCCCGGTTGAGCTTGCCGTTGAAGTCGAGGACGTTGGGCATCAGCATCGTCGAGGCCGGATCGGCGAAGCCGAAGGTCACGGCCTCGGTGATCGCCTTCTGGTCGACGGCGAGGTTCATCGCCTGGCGGACGCGCACGTCGTTGACCAGCTCCTTGTCGACCTTGAAGCCGATGAAGTAGGTCCAGAAGAAGTTCTCGGCCTTGGTCACCGAGAGGTTCTTGTTGGACTGCAGCTCCTTGATCGACCAGTAGGGCACGTACTGGCTGGCATCGGCCTGGCCGGCCTGCAGCGCGGTAACGCGGGTGTTCTCTTCCGGCACCACCTTCCAGATCACCTTGTCGACCTGCGCCTCGGTGTAGTCGTAGATCGGCGGGCCCCACTTGTAGCCCTTGTGCTTGCTGAGCACCGTCGAGTCGCGCGGCGTCCAGCTCTCGAAGCAGTAGGGGCCGGTCCCGTCGAAGCCCTTCACGCCGAAGTCGGCGCCGAGCTGCTTGGCCTGCTCCACGTTCAGCACCGTGTGGAAGTACTGCGTCATCTGGTAGAGCAGCTCGGAGAACGGCTTCTTGAGCTTGTACTCGACGGTAAAGTCGTCGGGTGCGGTCACCTTGTCGACGTCGCCCATGCGCCACTTCACGAGACCCTTGGTCTCGGGATCGAGCCAGCGTTCGTAGGTGGCCACAACATCCTTGGCCGTCATCTTCTTGCCGCTGCAGAAGGTGACGTCGTCGCGCAGCTTGAACGTGTAGGTGAGACCGTCCGGCGACACCGTCCAGCTCTTAGCGAGGCCCGGCTTCAACGTCTTCATGTCGAAGTCGAGGTTCACCATGGTGTCACCCATCATGTAGATGACCTCGGCGCCCGAGCGGGCGGTCGACTTGTGCGGATCGTAGCGGTCGGTGTCGATCTCGCGCACGATCGTCACGCTCTTCTGCGCCATCGCCGGTGCCGCAATACCTGCTACGGCCATCGCGGCCAGCGTTGCCACTGTCAACTTTCTCATGCCCACACCTCCTGCTGTTTCGAGTTATTGCCTCAACTTCGGATCGAGGGCGTCGCGCAGCGCATCCCCCAGGACATTGAATGCGAGCACCACGAGGAAGATCGCTGCGCAGGGCAGGGTCGAAACGTGTGGTGCGATCGACAGGAACTTGCGGCCGTCGGCAGCCATGCTGCCCAGCTCGGCGGTCGGCGGCTGGGCGCCAAGGCCGAGGAACGAGAGCGCGGCGCCCAGCAGGATCGCCTGGCCGAGCTGTAGGGTCATGTAAATCAGGATGGTCGGCCAGCAGTTGAGGGCGAGATACCGCCAGATCAGCGCCCCGTCGCCGAGACCGACCGCGCGGCCCGCTTCCATGTATTCCTGCTGCATGATCGACTGCGCGGCCCCGCGGGCGATGCGGGCAATCGACGGGACCGAGGCGATGCTGAGGGCGACCACGAGAGAGAAGAGGCCGGTGCCCATGACGGCCGCGATGGCCAGGCCGAACAGGATCGAGGGGAAGGAGAGCAGCACATCGACCAGGCGCATGAGCGGCTGGTCGAGGCGTTTGAAATAGGCCGCGCTCAAGCCGATCAGCGCGCCCAGTCCGCCGCCGACCATGACGGCGACGATGCCGATGCCCAGGGTGGCGCGCAGCCCGAACAGGATCCGGCTGAGCATGTCGCGGCCCTGGTTGTCGGCGCCCAGCAGGAAATCCGGGCAGCGCGCGCCGCCGATCGGGCAGAGGCGCAGCCGCATGTTGGAGGCATAGGGGTCGAAGGGCGCGATCCAGGGCGCGAGGATCGCCGCCCCGACGATCACGATGAGGAAGAGCGCCGCGAGGGCGGCCGGCGGATCGCGCAGGATGCGCCGCCATATGGCGTTCTTGCGCCGGATCGCTGCGATGGCGCTCTGGTCGGCCTGGCTCTGCAGGGGAAGGGCGGCGTCGGTCATCCGCGGGCGATCCTCGGATCGAGATAGGCGTAGAGGACGTCGACCAGCAGGTTGATCGACATGAAGCCGACGGCGAGGATCAGGATCGCACCCTGTGCCAACGGGAAGTCGCTCGAGGTGATGGCGCCAACCGCCATGCGGCCGACGCCCGGCCAGGCGAACATGGTCTCGGTCACGATGGAGCCGCCCAGCAGGAAGCCGATCTGCAGGCCGACCAGCGTGATGACGGGGATCATCGCATTGCGCAGCGCATGGCGGATCGTCACGCGCCAGTCCGAGGCGCCCTTGGCGCGGGCGGTGCGCACATAGTCGGCGCCCAGCGTTTCCAGAAGGGAGGTCCGGGTCATGCGCGCAACCGGGCCGATGAAGACGGCGCCCAGGGTCACGGCCGGCAGGATGATGCTCATGAAGCCGTCGGCGGTCCAAATCGGCCCGTTGCGCCCCTGGAAGGGCAACAGGCCTGCACCTCCGACATACTGGATCAGGAGCAGGCCGACCCAGAAGATCGGCACCGACACGCCCATGACCGAGAGCGCCATGATCGCGCGGTCGATCACCGTGCCGCGGCGGCGGGCGGCGAGGGTCCCCAGGGTGATGCCGAGCGGCACCGCCCAGATCAGGCAGGCCAGCATCAGCTCGATGGTCGGCCAGAGGGTGAGGGCGATCTCGTCGACGACGGCGCGGTTGGAGATCATGGAGCGGCCGAGATCGAGTTGGAAGACGCGGCCCAGATAGCGCCCGAACTGGACCCAGAGCGGCTGGTTCAGCCCGAGGTCGTTGCGGATGGCGTCGATCTCCGCTTTCGTTGCGGTCGGTCCGGCGACGACCGTTGCCGGATCCGTGGGCACGACCTGCAGCAGCAGGAAGCCGATGAGCAGCACCCCCAGCAGGACCGGAAACGAAATCATCAATCGATGAGCGATATGCCGCGCCATTTACTTCGACACCTGCCCCGCTTCGGGTAAGAACGCTTGCCACCGCCGCAACGCTCGACAAGCGCCCGGCGACTGGCATGATCGCTGCAACCTCATTCCTGGGGTGTTGCAAGAACCGCGCCGAGGAAGGTCGACGATGTCATCAGGAAAGCTGAACGAGCAGGCAAAGGGCGTTTACATCATCGCCGCCACGCCCTTCACGGACGAGGGCGCGGTCGACCTGCAGAGCGTCGACAGCTTGACCGATTTTTATTTGGGCTGCGGCGTACATGGATTCACGCTGCTCGGCATGATGGGCGAGGCGCACAAGCTCACGGCCGACGAATCTCTTTCGGTGGTCAACCGCGTGATCGGCCGGGCCCAGGGCCGGCAGGTGATCGTGGGTGTAAGCCATGCCGGACTGGAGAACGTTCGTCGTCTCTCGCACGAGGCGATGATGGCTGGCGCCGCCGGCGTGATGGTCGCGCCGCCTCCCGGCCTCAAGGGCGACGAGGGCCTCTACAATTATTATACGCAGGTCTTCCAGGCGCTCGGCCCGCACATCCCGGTCGTGTACCAGGATTATCCGCAGACCACCGGTGTCTACTTGCCGGTCAACGTGTTCGAGCGGCTGGTCGACGAGTTCCCGCAACTCGTCATGCTGAAGCACGAGGACGCACCAGGTCTCGCCAAGCTGACAAAGGTGCGCGAGGGCGAGAAGAAGCCGGGCCGGCGTCGGGTGTCGATACTCGTCGGCAATGGCGGGCTCTACTATCCGCAGGAGATGCGTCGCGGCGCCGACGGCGCGATGACCGGCTTTGCCTGGCCCGAGATGCTGGTGCAGGTCTATGACCTCTTCGCTCAGGGAAAGGCGGAGGAGGCCGAGGACCTGTTCGACATCTATCTGCCCCTGGTGCGCCACGAGGTACAGCCGGCGATCGGCCTGGCGCTGCGCAAGGAAGTGCTGTTCCGGCGCGGGGCCATCAAGAGCCCGAAGCAGCGGGCGCCCGGTTCGTCGCTGACGGCGGCGGACAAGAGCGAACTCGATGGAATGATTGCGCGCCTCGAGCGGCGTCTGGCGGCCGCCGGCCGTCTCGCCAAGGCGGCGGAGTAGGAAGAATGGCTGAGTATGATTTGATCGTTCGCAACGCGAAGATCGTTACGGCCGAGCGCCAGACCGAGGGTGACATCGCCGTCAAGGATGGCCAGGTCGTCGAGATCGGCCCCGACCTCAAGGGCAAGGGCACGCGGGAGATCGATGCCGGGGCTAAGTTCGTGCTGCCGGGTGGCGTCGACAGCCACTGCCACATCGAACAGAAGTCGGGCATGGGCGTGATGTGCGCCGACGATTTCTATACCGGCACCGTCTCCGCCGCGTTCGGCGGCACCACCACGGTCATTCCCTTCGCCGCCCAGCATCGCGGCATGTCGCTGCGCCAGGTGGTGAACGACTATCACGAGGCGGCGACGCCAAAGGCGGTGATCGACTACGCTTTCCACCTGATCGTCACCGATCCGACACCGCAGGCACTGGGTCAGGAGCTGCCGGCGCTGATCAAGGACGGCTACACCTCGTTCAAGATCTACATGACCTACGACGCTATGAAGGTCAGCGACTACCAGATCCTCGACATCCTGGCCGTGGCGCGGCGCGACGGTGCGCTGGTCATGGTGCATGCCGAGAACCACGACATGATCCAGTGGCTGGCGCATCACCTGGTCGACCAGGGCCATGGCGCGCCGAAGTTCCACGCCATCGCCCATGCCCGCATCGCCGAGGCCGAGGCGACCAACCGCGCGATCTCGCTGGCGCGGCTGGTCGATGCGCCGCTGCTGCTGGTCCACATGTCCGAGATCGAGGCGATCGAGACGCTGCGCCAGGCGCAGAAGAAGGGGCTGAAGATCTTCGGCGAGACCTGCCCGCAATACATCGCGCTGACCGCCGACGACATGGACAAGCCCGGCGTCGAGGGCGCCATGTGGTGCTGCAGCCCGCCGCCGCGCGATTCGGCGGCACAGGAAGCCGTTTGGGCGGCGCTGAAGGACGGCACGTTCCAGACCTTTTCGTCCGACCATGCGCCGTACCAGTTCAATGCCGGCGGCAAGATTCCCAAGGGCGATAAGACGACCTTCAAGGAGATGGCGAACGGCGTGCCCGGCCTCGAGATCCGCCTGCCGATGCTGTTCTCGGAAGGCGTCCAGAAGGGCCGCATCACCCTGCAGCAGTTCGTGGCGCTGACTTCCGCCAACCACGCCAAGCTCTATGGCCTCTATCCGAGGAAGGGCACGATCGCGGTCGGCTCCGATGCCGACTTCGCGATCTGGGATGCCGACAAGGATGTGACGGTCACCTGGAAGGACCTGCACGACAATGTCGGCTACACGCCCTACGAGGGACGTCAGCTCAAGGGCTGGCCTGTCACCGTGGTGAGCCGTGGCCGTGTCGTCGTCGAAGACGGCAAGCTCAACGCCGAGCGGGGCTCGGGCCAGTTCCTGCCCTGCGCCTCGCCCGATTCGTCCAGGCCCATCGGCCAGAGCGCGCCCGAACTGCAGGCCATGTCGCGCTTCGGCCTGAAGCCGCTGTTCTAGAGGAGTGAAGCAAGTGTCCCGCCGTCTCAAAGTCTCTTCCGCCCAGCTGGGTCCGATCCATCTCGCCGACAGCCGCGCGAGCGTGGTCAAGCGCATGATCGAGATGCTGAAGGAGGCCGACAGCCGCGGCTCCAAGTTCGTCGTGTTTCCCGAACTCGCGCTCACGACCTTCTTCCCGCGCTACTGGATGGAGGATCCCAACGAGGTCGAGAAGTACTTCGAGAGCCAGATGCCGAGCCCGGACACGCTGCCGCTGTTCGAGCTGGCGCGCGAGAAGGGCATCGGCTTCTACCTGGGCTATGCGGAGCGGACCGAGGAAGAGGGATCGACGCATCACTTCAACACGTCGATCCTGGTGGGACCCGACGGCAGGCTGATTGGCAAGTACCGAAAGGTCCATCTGCCCGGCCACGACGAGCATCGTCCGACGGTGCCGTACCAGCATCTCGAGAAGAAGTACTTCGAGGTCGGCAACCTGGGCTTCAACGTCTGGAAGATGTTCAAGGACGAGGTGATCGTCGGCCAGTGCATCTGCAACGATCGCCGCTGGCCGGAGACGTTCCGCGTCATGGCGCTGAAGGGCGCCGAGATGGTGGTGCTGGGCTACAACACGCCCAGCGACAACGTCTACGCGCCGCATGAGCCGCCGTACCTGCGTGTGTTCCACCACATGCTGTCGTTGCAGGCAGCTGCCTATCAGAACGGCATCTGGGTCGTGGCGACGGCCAAGGCCGGCAAGGAAGACGGGTTCTGGCTGCATGGCGGTTCGGTGATCGTCGCGCCGACTGGCGAGATCGTGGCCAAGGGCACGACCGAGGACGACGAGGTCATCTCCTACGATTGTGACCTCGGCCTCGGGGAATACATCCGCAACACCACCTTCAACTTCGCCAAGCACCGCCGCCCGGAGCACTACAAGCTGATCAGCGAGCGCACCGGCGTGAAGCTCGAACCGTCGAACTGAGGAACAGGGTCATGCAATACGCCGCTTCCGACGTTAATCCGCACGATCGCTACAAGATCCTGACGGCCTTCGTGCTGCCGCGGCCGATCGCCTGGGTGACGACGCTGGGGCCGACGGGCGTCGTCAACGCCGCGCCGTTCAGCTTCTTCAACGTCTTTGCCGAGGACCCGCCGCTCTGCATGTTCGCCATCAACAAGCGGCCGGACGGGCGCCTCAAGGACACCTGGACCAACATCCAGCGCACCGGCGAGTTCGTGGTCAACCTGACCGACGAGCCGCTGGCGCTCAAGATGCACCAATCGAGCGGTGATTTTCCGCCGGACGTCGGCGAGCCGGACTATCTCGGCCTGAAGCTCGCGCCGTCGGTCGACATCAAGACGCCGCGCCTGGCCGACGCGCCATGGGCGATGGAGTGCAAGACCTGGCAGGTCATCAACGTGAAGGACGACCGCCAGCTCGTGATCGGCGAGGGCTCGCGCTTCCACATCCGCGACGAGCTGTGGGACCCCAAGGCGATGCGCGTGCACATGGACAAGTACCATCCGGTCGGCCGCATGTTCGCCGACCGCTATTGCCGCACCGACGACCGCATGGAGTTTCCCGCGGCGCCGGTCGTCAAGGCTGCGGCCGAGTGACGGTCCGCCCCCGTCGTTAGCTCCAATTCAGTCGGCTGCGGCCGATCGCCATCGAGACCGCGGCCTGGCTGGGCTCGACCACGGGCAGGCCGACGTGGCGCTGCAGGCGGTCGCGGTAGCGCGCCATGCCGGCGCAGCCCATCACCAGCACGTCGGCGCCGTCCTCGTCGCGCAGCTCGGCGGCGACCTCGGCCATGCGGCTGAAGGTACGGGCCTCGTCGGCGAGCTCGACGACCCCGAGCCCGATCGCCCGGTCGCCCGCCATGCGATCGTTGAGGCCCATCTGGCCGACGTAGCGCAGGTGACGCGGGATCGACTTGCGCAGGATCGAGATCACGCCGAAGCGCTGCCCGAGGGTGAGGGCGGTCAGGATGCCGCACTCGGCGATGCCCAGCACCGGTCTGGTCGTCAGTTCGCGCGCGGCATGCAGGCCGGGGTCCGAATAGCAGGCGATCACGAAGGCCGAGCAGTCCCTGTCGCGTTGCTTCACCATGGCGCCGATCAGGGGAACGACCTGCTCGACATGTCCCTGGTTCTCGATGCCGGGCGGACCGTCCTTCAGCGTCACGCATTCGATGGTCGGACCACCGGTGATGCGCAACGGCTCCATGGCGGTGTCGATGCCGCGGGTGACGGCTTCGGTGGAGTTGGGATTGATGACGAGGATGCGGTCGGACATGGGCCGCAAGATGGCCTCTAAATTGCTATTCAACAATGCCTGATCTAACGTTGCCGCTTGGGGATTTCATGGGAAGGAAACTGAGAAAATGCTGAACCGTCGCTTTGCCGCGCTGGCCCTCGCGGCCCTGATGTGCGCGAGCCCCGCGTTGGCCCAGGACAAGAAGCCGCCGTTGCGCACCGGCGTCGATGGCACCTTCGCACCGCACGCCATGCCGAAGCTGGGCGGCGGTGTCGAAGGCTTCCAGATCGACGTCTTCACCGAGGCCGCCAAGCGCATGAAGCGCGACATCACGATCGATGCCGTGAGCTTCTCCACCCTGATCCCGGGCATGCAGTCAGGCCGCTACGACTTCATCGCGGCACCGACCACGGTGACCAAGGAGCGCGCCGAGAACATGCTGTTCACCGCCGGCTACCTGTGGACCGCGTTCCAGTTCGGCATCAAGAAGGGCAGCGCGCCGATCAAGAGCTGGGCCGACCTGAAAGGCAAGGCCGTGGCCGTGAACAAGGGCACGCCCTACGAGACGCTCGCCAAGAAGATGGCAGAGCAGCACGGCTTCACCGTGCAGGTCTACGACACGCAGCCCGACGCCACGCAGGCCGTTCTCTCCGGCCGCGCCTACGCGACGCTGGGTGGCAACACCACGATCGTCTACGCGGCGTCCAAGAACCCGCAGTTCATCGCCGACCTCGAACTCGCCGAAACGCGCGCCCACTGGGCCGCGCCCGTCCCGAAGGACAATCCCAAGCTTCGCGCCGAGCTGCAGGATGCGCTCGACTGCATGAAGAAGGACGGCACCATGGCAAAGTTCTACGAGAAGTGGTTCAACAAGAAGCCGGCGGCCGACGATCTCGCGGTCGTGGTCACGCCGGGATACGGCGTGCCGGGCATGCCGGGCTACGATCCGACGCCGCATGAGCTGAAGTGCAACTGACGTTATCGTCGCCTCCGGTCGAGGCGACGGATTAGGCTCATGGCAACGAATCACATCGTCGACGCGCGCGCCATCCACAAGCATTTCGGCACCCTTCATGTCCTGAAGGGTGTCGATCTGAAGGTAGACGAGCGCGAGCTGGTCTTCATCATCGGGCCGTCGGGCTCGGGCAAGTCGACCTTGCTGCGCTGCCTCAACCGGCTGGAGGAACCGTCCTCCGGCTCGATTGTGGTCGACGGCATCGACATGCTGAACCCGAAGACCGACATCAACCATGCCCGTCGCCGCATCGGCATGGTTTTCCAGTCGTTCAACCTCTATCCGCACATGACGGCGCTGGGGAACGTGACGCTGGCGCTGCGCAAGGTGGCCGGCAAGGGCCGCGCCGAGGCCGAGGCTCTCGGTCGGGCGGCGCTGGAGCGCGTGGGCCTCGCCGAACGCGCCGACCACACGCCGGGCCAGCTTTCCGGTGGTCAGCAGCAGCGGGTCGCCATCGCCCGTTCAATTGCGCTGGAGCCGCGCGTGATGCTGTTCGACGAGCCGACCAGTGCACTCGATCCGGAACTGGTCGGGTCGGTGCTCGAGGTGATGCGCGGCCTGCGCGAAAGCGGCATGACGATGATCGTCGTCAGCCATGAGATGGGCTTCGCGCGCAACGCGGCCGACCGGGTCGTGTTCATGGATGACGGGCTGACCGTGGAGCAGGGGCCGCCCGCGGCGATCTTCGAGAACCCGACCCACGAACGCACGCGCGCCTTCATCGGCCAGATCCAGCGGCACTGAGGGCCGCACGGCAATGAGCGGCTGGGACAAGTTCGTCGAGACCTTCTTCAACGCGAAGGTGATGGTGAAGTACCTGCCGGATATCCTGTCCGGTGTGGTGGTCACCATCGAGCTCGCGCTGCTGATCATCGTCACCGGCCTCGGGGCGGGGCTAGCGCTGGCCCTGCTGCGCAGCCTGGCCATCCGGCCGCTCAACTGGCTGATCATCTTCATCGTCGACCTGTTCCGCTCGCTGCCGCCGCTGGTCATCATCGTGCTGATGTATTTCGGGCTGCCCTACGCAGGGCCGGCCCCGTCGGGATTCGTATCGACCTGGCTATCGCTCGCCTTCGTGCTGATGGCCTTCTCCGAGGAGATTTTCTGGGCTGGAATCACATCGATCCCGAAGGGCCAGTGGGAGGCCGCGCGCTCGACCGGCCTGTCGTTCGGCCAGACCCTGTTCAACGTGGTGCTGCCGCAGGCTTTCCGGCTCACCATCCCGCCGCTGACCAACCGCACCATCGCCATCACCAAGGGAACGGCGCTCGGCACCGTCGTGGCCGTGACCGAGATCCTCGGGCAGGCGAGTTCGGCCATGTCCAACTCGTACAATCCCTCGCCGCTGATGATGGGCGCGGCGGCCTATGTCGTCCTGTTCCTCCCCGTGGTCGTCGCGGCGCGCTGGATCGAGACCAGGTTCGCGTGGAAGCGATGATCGAGGCCTTCTTCAACATCGAGATCATGAAGGCGGCCTGGCCCATCGTGCTGACGGGCCTCTGGAACACGATCCTGCTGTCGCTGATCGTCGTGCCGCTCGGCCTGCTGGGCGGCCTGATCCTGGCGCTGCTCGCCTCGATCAGGCATCCGCTTGTGCGCTGGCCGCTGATGGCCTGGGTCGACTTCTTCCGGGCCTTCCCGCCGCTGGTGCTCCTGGTCCTGCTGTTCGCGGGCCTTCCGTTCGCCGGCCTCGAACTGGGCGGCTTCGCCTGCGTGGCGATCGCCTTCTTCCTGAACACCGGCTCCTACTACGGCGAGATCTTCCGCGCCGGCATCGATTCCGTGCCCGCCGGCCAGGTCGAGGCAGCACGGTCCACCGGCCTCACCCGGATGCAGGCCATGCGCTACGTCGTGCTGCCCCAGGCGGTGCGCAACGTGATGCCGGACCTGCTCTCCAATACGCTGGAAGTCGTGAAGCTCACGTCGCTGGGTTCGGTGGTCGCCGTGCCGGAACTGCTCTACGAGGCCCGGCAGGCGCAGAGCATCACCTACAATCCCACGCCAATCGTGATGGCCGCCGTGATCTACTTCCTGCTGCTTTGGCCGGTCGTGCGGCTGTTGAGCCGGTTGGAGAATCGCGCGCTGGCCGGCCGCCGCTGACGGCGCGGCGTCAGCGCTTCGGTGCGCAGCCGCGGTAGGTCACGGTCTGGTTGGCGCCTTCCTCGACGAAGGCGGTGTCGCCCTTGCTCCAGAAAACGAAAGTGCCGCTCGCATCGGCATAGCGGATTCCCGAGCCTGAGAGCGTCTGCGGCAGGCTGAACTTGCGCCCGTCGCTCAGCTGCACCACGACCCGCCCGCCGGGAATCGGCCGTCCGTCGGCTCCGACGCTCGATTTGCCGTCATAGTAGTCCGCGACGATCGTCTTGTTCTGCTCACACTGGTAGCGGACCGTGGACATGGGGGCGCCGGGAGGCGGCGCTTTCAGGGGCGGACCGTCATTGCACGCCGAAATTGCTGGCGTGAACAGAAGGGCAGCGGCCAAAGCCGGGAGACGAGGCATATCCGAACACCGGACCGCAAAGAGGGAACGAATTTTCCTCAACGCCGCCAATGGCCGAAAGTTTCGCGACGCCGTCAATCGCGCGCGAGGGCCTCGATCAGGTCGAGCGTCTTCGTCCGCAGGCTCTTGCTCCGGATCTTGTAGTAGGCACGGACCAGTTCGAGCGTTTCGCGCTTGGTGTTGAGATCGCCATCGGCCGACTTGCTGGCGGCCTTGGGGCGGCCGGGCTTGCGCTTGGTCCCGGCGGCGGCGGGGTCCATGCCATCGAAGAAGTGGGTCACGGGGACGTCGAGGACCTTGGCGAACTCGAACAGGCGGCTGGAGCTGATGCGGTTGAAGCCGCGTTCGTACTTCTGAACCTGCTGGAAAGTAAGACCCACGGCCTTGCCGAGATCCGTCTGGCTCATGCCGAGGAGCGCGCGCCGTTGCCGTAGCCGGTTTCCGACGTGAGTGTCTACGGGATGGGAAAGAGCCAAATGATCCTCCGAAATACGCTGTGGATATCGCACGCGGGGCTTACAGCCACCTTTCGATCGATACGGTGATGCACGTCCAGGCGCGAAACTTCGCAGCACGGACCTCGCGGGCGAGAGGCGGTTGCCGACGGGGTGCAAGCTCCATACCCTCCGGGTCAAGCGGCAAAGACCGCAATCCCGGAGGACTTCACGATGCTGTCAACTATCCGAGGCGCCCTCGCATGCCTGCTTGCGCTGGCCGTTGTGCAGCCGGCCGCCGCCCAGACGAACTGGCCGGACAAACCGGTCAAGATCGTGGTTGGCTTCACGGCGGGAAGCTCGACGGACGTCACGGCGCGGATGTTCGCACAGAAGTTTTCCGAGGCCTGGGGCCAACCGGTGATCGTGGAAAACATCGCCGGCAATTCGGGCGCGATCGGTGTCGACCGTGTCGCCAAGGCGGCGCCCGATGGATACACGCTGATGTGGTCGGGAAACGCCGCCATCACCATCCTGCCCTCGATGCAGGCCCTCCCGTTCGATCCGCTGAAGGATCTCACGCCGATCTCGACCTCGCTCGTCATGCCATCGCTGTTCATGGTGAACAACGATCTGCCGGTGAAATCGATCCCTGAGCTGATTGCCTACGCCAAGGCCAATCCGGGGAAACTGTCCTACGGCACGCCGGGCGTCGGCACGCCGCAGCACATTGCGGGCGAGCTGTTCTGCTTCCTGGCGGGCATCAGGATGGAGCACATTCCCTATCGCGGCGCGAACATGGCGGATCTCATGAGCGGTGTGGTCCAGGTCGGCATCCAGAATGCCGGCGCGGCGATGCCGCTGGTACGCGACGGCCGCGTGCGCGGCATTGCGGTTACTTCGTTGAAGCGGACCCGGAGTGCGCCCAACCTGCCGACGCTCGCGGAGCAGGGCTTTCCGGGTTTCGAGGCGACTTCGTGGTTTGCCCTGCTCGGGCCTGCCGACCTGCCAAAGCCGATCGTGGACAAGGTGCGGGCGGAGTCGCTGAAGGTGCTGGCCGATCCCGAGATGGAAAAGAAATTCACCACCATGGGTCTCGACCTCCTCGGCAGCACGCCGGAGGAAACCCGGGCCGCCATAGCCGCCGACATCCCCAAGTGGGCCAAGGTCATCAAGGACGCAAACATCAAGACGGCGAAGTAGCCGCCGGCTCAGTACTCTTCGATCACCTGTCCGTTGGGATGGATCGTGACCCTCTTCGGCACGCCCTGAGGCCGGGTCGGCACGGGGTCGCGGCTGACCCTGGCGCGCCAGGAGCCGTCATTCTGCTCTTCCAGTCTCTGAACCTTGTAGCCCTGGTTCTCGAGTCGGTCGCGCTGCAGGGAGTAGGTGTTGGGCTGCGGCGCCGGCGGCGCCATGACCGGCGCGGGCGGGGCGACGGGAGGCGGCGGCAGGGCGCCGGGCGACATGGTGTCGGGCATGCGGCCGCCATTGCCGATCGAGCCTGGCACCAATTGGCCGAAGGCCGTGTCCGCCGCGGCGACCAGGGCCATCACGAAGACGAGGGTGAGCAGGGTGGGACGCATGCGGTTTATATAGGGTGTCTGCCCCGGTCTTGCTAAGAGGGGGCGGGGGAACCGAATGAAGATCAAGGGCGCGGCGTCGCGTAAGTTGCTTTCCGATATCCTGGCGTCGGCCGCCCACGCCGCGCCCTTGCCCAAGGTCCTGGGCCCCATCAGCATCGTGTTCATGGGCATCGGCGCCATCATCGGCGCCGGCATTTTCGTCCTGACAGGCACGGCCGCGGCCCTCTATGCCGGGCCCGCCGTGGTCGTGTCCTTTATGCTGGCCGGCATCGCCTGTGCGTTCGTGGCGCTCTGCTACGCGGAGCTGGCGGCGCTGATGCCCGTTTCCGGCAGCACCTATACCTACACCTATGCGAGCCTGGGCCAGCTCGCGGCATGGCTGGTCGGCTGGAACCTCATCCTCGAATATTCGATCGGTGCGGCTGCAGTCGCCGTCGGCTGGTCGGGTTACTTCAACGGCACTCTGGCCTCCGTCGGTCTTGCCATTCCGCCCCGGCTGTCGGTCTCGACCGGCCAGGCCGTCCAGCTCGCCGACGGCTCGACGACGACCGCGATTGCCAACCTGCCGGCCGCGGCGATCGTGGCGCTTCTGACGCTCCTGCTGGTCCTGGGGACGCGCGAGTCGGCGCGACTCAACAACTTCATGGTGGCGCTCAAGCTGCTCGTCATCCTGGCGTTCATCGGCTTCGGGATCAGCCATGTCTCGGTCGCGAACTGGCAGCCGTTCGTGCCGCCGAATGCCGGCACATTCGGGACCTTCGGATGGAGCGGCGTCCTGCACGGCGCCTCGGTCGTATTCTTCACCTACATCGGATTCGACGCCGTCTCCAATTGTGCGCAGGAAGCAAGGCGGCCCCAGCGCGACATGCCGATCGGCATCCTGGGCGCACTCGTGATCTCGACGGTCCTCTATGTGATGGTGGCGGGCGTGCTGGTCGGCGTCGTGCCGTACCATCAACTGAACGTGGCGGCCCCGGTCGGGCTGGCGGTCGATCACATGGGCATTGGCTGGTTCGCCGCGCTGATCCAGCTCGGCGCAATGATCGGGATCACGACGGCGATCCTCGTTCTGCTCTACGGACAGGGTCGGATTTTCGCGACCATGGCAAATGACGGCCTGATGCCGTCGCTGTTCAGCCGCGTTCATCCGCGGCTGAAGACGCCCTGGATGAGTCAGATCCTGATCGGCTTGATCGTGGCTGCAATCGCCGCCGTGGCCCCGATCGAGACGCTGAGCGAGCTGGTCGGCGTGGGCACGCTGTTCTCGTTCCTGATGGTCTGTGCGTCGGTGGTGAGGCTTCGACACCTGGAGCCGCATGCCCCGCGTCCATTCCGGGTACCCGCCGTCCCGTTGGTGCCGATACTCGGCATCCTGTCCTGCCTTGGCCTGATGGTCGGACTGGCGCCGGTGACATGGGCGCGACTCGTCCTCTGGATCGCGATCGGGCTGGTCATCTACTTCGCCTACGGCCGATCGCGCGCCACCCGTCGCTTGCCGGGTGGCGCTCAAAGCAGGGAGTGACGTTTCCGCGTGAGGGGCACGACGACGACGCTCGCGCCAGGGCGGGCAAGGGCCGCGGCAACGGCCGCCGTCACCTGTGCGCCGGTCTTGGCCAGCGTCGCCGGTGCTCCGTAGCCTTTCGCCAGGGCTTCGAGATCGATGCCGGGCAGATCGAGGCCGGGCACGTTCGGTGTCTCCTCGAGTTCGGCGAAGGATTTCAAGATGGCATATTCGTGGTTCTGCAAGACGACGAAGACCACGTGCGCCTTCTGCTGAACCGCGGTGTAGAGCGCCTGGATCGAATACTGGAACGAGCCGTCTCCCATGAGGGCGATCACCGGCCGATTGCGACCGCTGCTTCGCTCCGCCAGTGCAAGCCCTACCGCAGCCGGCATGTCCCAGCCGAGGCCGCCAGAGGCGAAAGTGTAGAAGCTATCGGGCTTTGCGATGCGGAACTGGTCCTGCATCTCAGCCACGACGGAGGGCGCTTCCTCGACGAGCACGTAGTCCGCCGGGCAGGCGTCGCGGACAGCGGCCATGATCGCCTCGGCGGCCAAAGGCTGCGCTTCCATGTCGGGCTTCTTCGGCGCAGCGCGCAGGGGCGCGGACACGGATGAGGTCCGCTTCTTCAAGAACGGCTGGATCGCCTCGAGGAAGAGCTTGGCATCGGATACCAGACTGTCGCCGACCGGCGCCTTGGACGACATGTTCGGGTCGTCGGTGACGTGAAGCAACCGCATCCCCTTCGGCAGATAGTCTCCACCGACATAGGGATAGTAGCGGAAGACCGGCGCCCCGACGACGATCGCGAGGTCGTGGCCTTCCAGCTTCTTGCCCAGCGGGCCGATCGCGGACGGAAGCGCGCCGGCATGTTGGCGATGGCTTTCGGGGAAGGGCGTGCGCTCTGCAAAGGGCGCGGTCCAGACCGGGACGCCGAGCGCTTCGGCGAAGCGGACGCCCTCGTCCCACGCCTGGCTGCGGGCGATGTCCGAGCCATAGACGATGACGGGCGACCTGGCGGCATTGATGCGCTCCGCGAATTCGGCGACGCGCGCGGGATCGGGGCCGACGCGCGTGGCGATCGTGCGGAAGGCATCGATCTCGGGCATCGGCCTGTCCCAGTCGTCGAGCGGTAGGGAAAGGAATACCGGTCCGGCAGGCTGCTGCAGGGCCGTCGCATAGGCGCGCATGAATGCGGCGGGGATGTCCTCGGCGCGCGAGGGCTCATACGACCACTTCACCCAAGGCCGCGGCAAAGTCACGGCGTCGATGTTGGTCAGGAGTGGCTCGAGCAGCAGCATCTCGCGGGTCTGCTGGCCGGCGGTGATGATCAAGGGAGTCTTGTTCTGGTAAGCGGTCACGATACAGCCGAGCGCGTTGCCCATGCCGGCCCCGGTATGCACGTTGACGATGACCGGCTTGCGGAGACCCTGGGAGATGCCGTCGGCGATACCGACGACGCTGGCTTCCTGCAGGGCCAGCACGTAATCGAAATCTACAGGGAAATTCTTTAGGAACGTCTCTTCGGTCGAGCCAGGATTGCCGACGATGGTCGTCAGGCCAAGCTTGCGGAGCAGGTCGAAGGTTACGTCCTTGACGGTGCGCATGCCGAATGTCCCTCGTCAGACCGAGCGTGAAGGCCTGCATCCTAGACGGCGGCCATGACGGCGGCACGGCATTCTTTGCGGTGCCCGGACGCAGGCATACGAACGGAGCGCCCCATGAGGGATAGGGCGCTCCGCCGTACCGCAGGCGTGTAGGGTGTGGCTCCTACTGCTCGCGGATATTTCCCTTCGGGTCGAGCGTCACCGCGACCTCGACGTTGTTGCGCATCGCCTTGGCGGTCCAGTTGCCGGCCGTGTCCCGTGTCAACGACTTCACGCCGTTGTAGCCTTTCGCCTCGAGCTGGGCCTTGGCCGCAGCCTCGGCGGCCGTGGCGTTCGGCGAAGTTGCCGGCAAGTTGGTGTTCGGATTGCTGGTCTGGCCCGGCATCGAGTTCATGTCACGGCCGGCCGGCGTGCTCGGCTGCATCGTCTGCGCGAACGAGGCGGTGCCGATCCCGGTCATGGCAAGCGCGGCGAGCGTCATGAGGGTCTTCTTCATGGTATTCCTCCGTGGCGGGTGAATGGCGTGGGCTGTGCCGGATCAACGTCGCCCCCGTGGAAGGTGTTGCATCGGATCGCAGAAAGCGATCGTCAGGAAATGGCCCTGATCTCAACGCGCTATCCGCACACTTCTCCAGCCGCTAATGACAAGTCTCGATGAGCGATTTCGTCTTGAGCCATGGTGGTCTGTTCGCCGCCGCCTTCCTCGCCGCGACGGTGTTTCCCTTCCAGTCCGAACTGGTGCTGGTCGGCCTGCTGGTTGCCGAGCCGACCCATTGGCCCACGCTGCTGCTGGTGGCCAGCGTGGGCAATACGCTGGGATCGGCAGTCAACTGGGTCCTGGGCCGTTTGATCGAGCGCTACCATGACCGGGCGTGGTTTCCGGTGAAGGCGCGCGATTATGAGCGCGTCGAGCGCTGGTATGCCCGATGGGGTGTATGGTCCCTGCTGTTCGCATGGTTGCCGTTCGGCGGGGACGCCCTCACCGTGGTGGCCGGCGCGATGCGAACGCCGCTGCTGCCGTTCCTCGTGCTGGTCGCGATCGGCAAGACGGCCCGGTATGCCGTCCTTGTCGCTGCAACGGTGGGATGGTTCGTCGGGTGAAAACTGCGTGGCACCGAATTTGCTTCCTCTCGCAGTGCTCGACACGGACAGGGAGGCAGCCATGCAGTCATCATCGTTCCGCCGACGTACCGGATTGGCGGCGCTTGCGCTGACGCTGCTGTCCGCCATGCCGGCGCTGGCCCAGGACAAGGTCCGCTTCCAGACCGACTGGATCCCGTCAGGCGAGCACGCGATGTACTATGGCGCGTGGAGCAAGGGCATCTACGCCAAGCACGGCATCGACATCACCATCACGCGCGGATACGGCTCCGGCGACACGGTCACCAAGGTGGCATCGGGCGCAGCCGATTTCGGCGTCGCCGACATCGCGGCCGTCATGACGGCAAGGGCCCGCACCAACGTGCCGGTCAAGACCATCGCCGTGCTCTACAATGAATCGCCGCATTCGCTGTTCGTGCTGAAGAGTTCGGGCATCACGACCTTCAAGGGCCTCGAGGGGAAGAAGATCGGCATTACCCCGGGCAACAGCCATCGCTTCTATTTCCCCGAAGTCGCCAAGAAGGCGGGGACCGATCCCAACAAGCTGATCTGGACGAACATGGACGGGGCGGCGATGGCGGCGCAGCTCATCGCCAAGAACATCGATGCCGCGCCGTTCTATTCGATCCATTACTATTACATCAACAAGGCCGCGGTGAAGGCGGGCGAGGAGATCCTGCCGCTGCCGTTCGTCGAGGTCGGCTTCAAGATCTACGCCGCCTCGCTCATCACCACCGACAAGATGATCCAGGACAAGCCGGACCTGGTGAGGCGTTTCCTGGCCGCGACCAAGGAAGCCTTCGAATGGGCCGCGGCCAATCCCGAGGAAGCCTGCAAGCTGCATGTCGCGCGCTTTCCCGAGGTCGAGCTCGACGACTGCATGGGCAGCGTGAAGGCGGTGATGAAGTTCGTCTTCAACGACCACAGCAAGGAATTCGGCTGGGGCAAGGAAAGCCCGGAGCGGCTCAAGTTCTCGTGGGAGACGATCGCCACGGCGAACGAGCTGAAGCCCGGGTTCGACTACAAGACCGCGATCGACACGAGCAAGGTCACCAAGTAGGGGGCGGGAAGTGATCTCGCTCAATCGGGTCACGCGCATCTTCAACAGTCGTGACGGAGACCAGGTCACGGCGCTCCAGGACGTGTCGCTGGAGATCGGCCGCAACGAGTTCATCACTCTCGTGGGGCCCTCGGGCTGCGGCAAGTCCACCCTGTTGCGCATCGTGGCCGGCCTGATCCTGCCGACGGCGGGCCGGGCCTTCATCGGAGGGCAGGAGATCACCGAGCCGAGGGCGGAAACCGGGATCGTGTTCCAGGCGCCGACACTGCTGCCCTGGGCCAGCGTGCTCGACAACGTGCTGTTCCCGCTGCGCATGATGCACCGCATCGATTCCACCAGCACCGACAAGGCGATGGCGCTACTCAAGCTGGTCGGCCTCCAGGGCTTCGAAGGCAAGTCGCCGCGCGAGCTGTCGGGCGGGATGCAGCAGCGGGTCGCCATCTGCCGGGCGCTGGTGCACGATCCGGACATCCTGCTGATGGACGAGCCGTTCGGGGCGCTCGACGCGCTGACGCGCGAAGAGATGACCATGGAGCTGCTGCGCATCTGGAGCGAGCGGCCCAAGACCGTGCTGTTCGTGACGCACTCGATCACGGAGGCCGTTGTGCTGGCCGATCGCGTGGTCGTGATGTCGCCGCGGCCCGGCCGGATCGCCGAGATCATCGATATCGGCCTGCCGCGCCCGCGCAGCTTCGAGACGGAGGCCTCGCCGGAATTCCACGAGGCCAGCCAGCGCATCCGCCAACTCATCTTCGGAACACGCCATGTCGGTCCAGGCCGCGCCGCCGCTTGAAGAGCGGCCGAAGCCGCCCCGACGACGAAGGAGGAGCGCCGCCCTCTATGAGATGGTGGTGCCGCTGCTGGCCACGATCGGGCTGTTCGTGGCATGGGAGGGCGCTTGCCGCCTCTTCCAGATTCCTGGCTATCTCGTGCCGTCGCCGGTCGATATCTGGAACGAAACGATGGCCATCGGCCCCACCGTGGCCGGCCATACGATGGCGACCTTCAAGACCGTCATGCTGGGGTTCGTGGTCTCGATCCTCATCAGCCTGCCGCTGGCGGTAGTCCTCACCGCTTCGCCCGCCATCGCGGCGGCCGTCTATCCCTTCCTGGTCTGGACCCAGTCGATCCCCAAGGTAGCGCTCGCTCCGATCCTCGTGGTGTTGCTCGGAACCAACGAATTGCCGCGCATCGTCATCACCGTGCTGGTGGCGTTCTTCCCGCTGGTCATCTCGATCGCGACCGGGCTCCTCTCGGTACCTCCGGAGCTGATCGAACTGAGCCGTGCCTGCCGCGCCTCGAAGCTCAGCGAGTTGCTGCGGATCAGGCTACCCTATGCGATTCCCTTCATCTTCGCAGGCCTCAAGGTCGCGATCTCGCTCGCCGTTGTCGGCGCCGTCGTCGCCGAGTTCGTCAACGCCGATGCCGGATTGGGTTTCCTGATCCAGACCTCGACGGCGTTCTTCAAGGTGCCCGTGGCATTCGGGGCACTTATCATCCTGTCGGTGATGGGTGTCGTTCTGTTCCAGATCGTGGTGGTCGCCGAACGGGTGTTCTTCCCATGGTCGAGCAGCAATGCGACTCCGGGTGCCTGACCGACTGCGCAAGGGGAGTGTGTGATATGGCGAAAGCCTCCAAAGCCTCGATGACCGTGATCCGCGGCGGCCGCGTGGTGGACATCAAGGGGCATGCGGCCCCCAAGGCCGACATCCTGGTGAACGGCGATACCATCATGGAGATCGGGACGAAGGTCTCGGCGCCGGAGTCGGCCACCGTGATCGACGCCAGGGGCAAGCTGCTGCATCCCGGCCTGATCAACGGCCACACGCACAGCCACGGCAACCTCGCCAAGGGCATGGTCGACCGCGTGACTCTCGAGCTGCTGCTGACGGCTGGCCCCTACATGAGCGGCGCTCGCACGCTCGAGGACAAGTACCTGTCGAGCCTGATCGGGGCTGCTGAGATGGTGATGAAAGGCTGCACCGCAGCCTATGACCTGGCGGCCGAGTTCCCCATGCCGACGGCTGAGGGCCTCGCTGCGATCGGGCAGGCTTATGCCGATGTCGGCATGCGGGCCATGCTGGCGCCGATGGTCGCCGACACCAGCTTCTTCGAGGCGATCCCGGGCCTGATGGAGCAGCTGCCGCGGTCACTGCAGAAGGAGGTCGAGGCCTATAGGTTCTCGCCCTACAAGGCGAGCGTGAAGCAGATGAAGAAGGCGCTGCACGGCTGGAAGCTCGACCGCCTGGGCGTTCATCTGGCGGTCGCGCCGACCATCCCGCATCACTGCAGCCGGGAGTTCCTGCTGGCCTGCCTGAAGCTCGCCAAGGACTACGATACCGGTCTTCATACCCATGTCTCCGAATCGAAAGTGCAGGTGATCGCCGGCTACCGGCTCTACGGGACTTCGCTCACCGCCTACATGGACTCGCTGGGCCTCGTCGGACCGAAGTTCACCGTGGCGCACGGTGTGTGGCTCGACGGGGACGACATGAAGCTGCTCGGCGACAAGGGGGCTTCGGTCTCGCATAATCCCGGCTCGAACATGGTGCTGGGCAACGGCATCGCCGACATGCGGGGCATGCTGGATGCCAAGGTCAATGTCGGCATCGGGACGGATGGCGCGAGCTGTTCGGACAATCAGAACATGTACGAGAACATGCGGCTGGCTTCGATGGTCTCCAAGGTGCAGGGGCCGGATAACCGCGAGTGGATCACGACCGAGGAAGTGCTGCATGCGGCGACGGCGGGCAGCGCGCGGGCGCTGGGGCTCGGCGACAGGATCGGCAAACTGGAGGCTAGCTACAAGGCCGACATCGTGTTCCTCGACCTCGGGCACATCAACTGGATCCCGTTCAATGATCCGACCAACCAGATCGTCCATACCGAGGACGGTTCCGCCGTGCATTCGGTGATGGTCGGCGGTCGCATGATCCTCGAGGACCGCAAGCTGCTGAACGTCGACATGGCCCAGCTTGCCCGCCTGGCCGAGAAGGCGCGGGAGCGGCTGGAGCGGGGCCGCAAGCCCGCCAAGGCGCTCTACGACAAGCTCGAGAAGGTGGTGAACACGTTCTGTCCGGGGCTCGCCAAGCAGCCGCTACATATCGACCGGTTCGGCGGCGGGCACCATCACGGCCACCACCCGCATCACCACTAGTAGCCGAGGCGCCAGCCTCTCTGCAGGTAGCCGTAGCGAACCAGACGCACGGCCATGACGCCGTTCAATGCAATGCCGCCGACGACGGTTATGAGCATCAGCAGCATGCCTTCCAGCGAGGCGCTGAATAGGTAGACGATGACGGTGAGACCGAAGATTATCCCGCCGGCAATGGCGATCATGGCGAGAAGGTCAATGAAAGCCAGGAAGTAGAGTCGCTTCGAAAGCACGAAAAGCGGGCCGCCGAAGGCCGCCCAAGTATATGACCAGCGATCGATGACCACGAGATCGTCGGTCTCGGCCTTGTCGAAGCGATAGGTTGGAAACAGTGCGTCTAGGATCACTGGATTTCGGCAGCTTTCGGGGACTGGGGGGAGACGGAATTTACCGTCGAACCTATCATGGCCTATGCAATTGAGCCAGCGACGGCACGCCTATGCGGCTGTAACGCCGATCAAGCTGTCGTGTAACCAGAACATGGCGACGTAGGCTACGGTCCCCAGTCCGACGACCAGCAGATCGTTGATCGACCACCCCACCGGCGGAGCGCCCGTATCGCCCCGGCGCTTCAGGGCAATGCGATCGTAGACGGCCCAGGCAAGCAGACCGCCGAACACCAACATTGAGCCCAGGTCGCCGTTCACCAGGAGATGGGACAGGGCCCAGGCCTTCACTCCCACCAACATGGGATGCCGCAGCAGCGATTTGATCCGGCTCGGCGGCGCATACGCCGCCGTAAGGGCTACGAATGCAAACCACAGCAGAACCAGCGCAATTGGATGGAAAAGCGAGGGCGGGTTCCACACCTGGACGTAGCCCGCGCTGCGATAACTGCCGAAGCCGATGAAGATCAGGAGCAACCCGGCCGCGGACAGCAGGGAATAGATGCCCTTGTAAGCCGCGTCGCCCAAACGCCCGATAACCGCTGCCCGTGTTGACCGCAGGGTGGTGAAGAAATGAACGCCAAGAAACAGGGCCAGACCCAGGATCAACAGTGACATGCAGTCTCTATAGCACACATATTATTGCGCATTAGGCGCAATAATACGCGCATTGTTTGCGTGCAGGCTCGCCTGCACACCCGGGCTATCGTGAAGTCTGCGTGACACTCCCGGTCGTGTCGACGGAGACGGCGACCTCGACGTTGTTCTTGGTGGCGAGGGCCTCCCAGGAACCGTCCTCCTTGCGCTTGAGAGCCTTGATGTTGGTATAGCCGCTCGCCTCGATCTGCGTCCGAGCCGATGTAGCGGTCTGGGGGGCACTTCCGGGCATGCCGGCTGGCGGGGCAGCCGGCGTCGTTGACGTGCCGGTGGCCGGAGGCATCTGGGCATTTGCGCTCGACGCGGCGACGATCAGGGCCGCGGCCGTCGAAAGGACGGTTTTCATCGTAACACTCCTCGGACAAAGACTGTCCGGTCTAATGCGGAAATCCTCCAGGCGTTGCGAGGTTCTGCCCCGAATTCATCCCGGTACGATCATCATTCGGCCCCACATGGGGGCAACCGTACACTGGCCTGTCGCGTTCCATTTCCACGGTCGCAAGGCCGTTGAAGGGGTTCTCGTGAAGATTCTGCCCGTGCTTGTTTCCTCGGGACTTATGCTGACGGTTTTTCCGGTTCTGGCGCAGCAGCTCGCGCTTGCGCCGGGCCGGTCAGACTGCGCCGGCGCTGAGCCCGATCCGGTGGAGATCAGCTGGAATGCGCCTTGCCAACAGGGCGATTGGCTCTTCGAACCGGGCGTCGGTTGCCGCATGTGGGACTGGCACCCCGACAAGCACGACAAGGTGACGTGGAGCGGGGCGTGCCGCTCCTCGCTCAAGGAGGGCAACGGAGTGTCCCAGTGGACCGAACATGGCCTGCCGATCGATCGCTTCGAGGGCAGCTACCGCAACGGGCGCCGCGAAGGTGCTGGCCGTTATGTCTGGAACGCAACCGATCGCTTCGAGGGCACCTACGCCAACGATTTGCCGAACGGATTCGGGACGGTAACGCTGGCGGGTACTACGCTTTCAGGCGAATGGCGCAATGGATGCCTGAAGACGGGCGACAAGGTCGTGGCGATCGGTGTTCCGCGGGCCAGTTGCGAGCATGAACCGGAATACACGGCCGAGACGGCGACCTTGCCTAATTAGGCGATGTTGAAATAGTGCAGCGCCATGCCGATCAAGCCCGAGGCCACGATCGGATAGGCGGGATTGATCTTGGTCCGCCACAGCAGCAGGAAGACTGCCAGCGCAATCACGCCGAAGAAGATCTCGGTGATCGCACCGCGTCCCATGATGATCGCACCGGCCAGCACGAGCCCGACCGCTACCGAACCGAGACCCGTCTGAATCGACGGGCGCCAGCGCCAGGTCGCAAGGTGGCTCCACAGGCGGCCGACGAAGAAGGTCAGCAGACCCGTCGGCAGGAAGAAGGCGACGAGGGCCACCAGCGCGCCGGGTATGTGCCCCACGACGGTGCCGATCGACGCCACCATCATCATGTTCGGGCCGGGGGCGAGCTGGCCCAGGCTGTAGAAATGCAGCAGCTCCGGAAAGGTCAGCCAGTGATAGGTGTCGACCGTGAGCTCCTTCATTTCCGGGAAGGCGGCCATGCCGCCACCCACGGTCAGGAGCGACAGGTAGGCGAAGACGCCGGCGAGGTCCCAGAGCTGCTTCACCGGACATCCTTGTCGTGCGGCCGGTGCCACCAGATGGCGATGATCCCGGCCACGATCAGCGCATACGGCACCGGCACCTTGAAGAAGGCCACAGCGACGGCCGTGGCCGCCACGAACACGTAGTCGGCTGCGGTCTTGAGCGTCTTGGCGCCGAGCTGGACAAGGACGACGACGACGAGGCCTACGGCGCCGGCCGCAATCCCGTGCAGGAAGGCCTTCGACCAGGGACCGTCTCCACCCGCACCATAGAGGAAACCTGCGGCGATCATGAGACTGGCGCCGGGGAGGCACATGCCCAGGGTGGCGACCAGGGCGCCCATGCCACCCCTCAGGCGGTCGCCCACCAGGATCGACATGTTGGTTGCGTTGAGGCCGGGCAGGGTCTGGCTGATCGAGAGCAGCTCGACGAAGCTCAGATCGTCGAGCCAGCGCTGGCGCACGACGAGGCCGGTTCGCAGATAGGCGACCACGCCACCGCCCAGGCTCGTCGCGCCCATGACCAGGAAGACCCAGAAGAGCTTTCCGAGTGATGGCGGTGGCGGCGGCGATGGGGTTTCTGCGACGCTCATTCGTGCGCTTGCGGCGGGTTGCCCTTAAGGCGGTACACGGCGCCGGTCTTGGTCGTGGTCAGCGTCAGCCAGTCGGCCGCAACCTGCTGGAGCTCCAGAAAGAACCTTTCGCAATGGTTCAGTGACTTGTGCTTGATGTCGTCGGGGCCTGCGAACCGCAGCTGGAAGGCGAACTCGCCGACGAACGCATGGTGGTCACCGCGCGCGCGCCAAAGGCCGAGATTGGCCGTCGCCGCCGTGTGATGGCCGAAGTCGAGCAGGCAGATGTCCTGCAGCAGTTCCTCGACGATCGTCTGGTTGACGAGGGAGATGTCGTTGGGACCGTCACAGGAGATCGCACCCAGCGTCGGGAAGATCTGGGTCAGCTCCGGCAGGGACATGTTGCCAAGCGACGACATCACGATCCGGGCCGCCTGGGGGGCCTGGCTGAGGCCGAACTCCACATTGTGCGAGAGCAGGCGCCGGATTCCGCCGATCCTCTCCTTGAGGGGCATGATCTCCAGCTTGAACTTGATCTTGTACTTGCCATCGATATGCGGCCGCACGTCGAGGGCCTGGGCCTTCACCATGTTGTCGCTGCGATATTTGAAGACGATCTCGGGATCGCCGATCGCGAAGCCGTCCTCATAGGCGATGCGCCGGCGGACGATGAAGTTGTTGTTGTAGAGATGGTAGCCACCGGTATCGAGGAACAGGACCTCGCGGACCTCGGGGCGCTGCTGGGATTTTGGCGTGTGCTGGTAGCCGACGCCGGTAGTGGCCGCGGCTCGCTGGACGAGTGCCGCGAACTCCTTGAAAACGCGGGCGGAGGTGAAGCGATCGGGCTTGAGGATCAGCTTGCACTGGAGGTACTGGATCTCATCGCAGCGTCGCCCGTCGGCGTAGAGACTGTCCTGACGCTCGGAAAGCCATTGCGCGATCTGCCCGTCATCCTGATGTGAATGCATTGTCTCTCCCTGACGATACCGTAGCGCCGCTCTATGGCGATGTCATCTGAGCCGACGCGGGCTGATCCACGCGGCCATAGGTGTCGACCTTGCCGTCGGTGAAGCAGACGTAATAGCGATCCGACATCGACCAGGGCGTCCGGCTCCAGAAGTCCTTGAGCACGGTGTAGTAGGCGCAATCCTTGCCCGGCGAATGGGCGGACCCTTCGGGCGGCCCCATGACCGATCGCACCTGCTCGCGGTCCATCCCTGCCTGGAGGCGCTCGACATTGTCGCCGTGTACACAGCCGGCCAGAAGCAGGGGTGCAAGCAGACAGGGAAGATACTTCATGGCTTTCTCCTGTGATTAGTAGGGTTGGGCCTCGCCGCCAACAATTGTCGTGCAGGCCCCTGACTGGCGCAATTCCGAACGATGCGGTACGTCCACAGCATGCAAGACCACTCCAGATTCGTCGCGCCGGGCCTCCCGGCTTCGCTGAGCGGCGCCACCGCCGGCATGGCCGAAACGCCCATTTCCGAAGTGGCGATGACCGTGTTCGGAGACCCGGACGTGGTGCCGCTCTGGTTCGGCGAGAGCGATCTCGTGACACCGGATTTCGTGCGCGACGCCGCGGCCAAGGGGCTGCAGGCGGGCGAGACGTTCTATACGTGGCAGCGGGGAATCCCTGAGCTGCGGAGCGCGCTGTCGGCCTATACCGAACGCCTGTATCGCATCAAGTGCCCGATCGAGCGCCTCACGGTGACGACCGGCGGCATGCAGGCGATCCTGCTGACCTGCCAGCTCCTGCTGGATCCGGGCGACAATATCGTGATCGTCTCGCCGATCTGGCCGAACATCACCTCGGCCACCAGGCTGGTGGGCGGGGTTCCGAAGTATGTGGCGCTCGACCGCACGCCGGGCGGTGGTTGGAAGCTCGACCTCCAGAAGGTCTTCGATGCCGTCGATGACCGCACACGCGCGATCTTCGTCAACTCGCCGGGCAATCCGACCGGCTGGACGATGTCCACCGAGGAGCAGGCGGCCCTGTTGGACTTCACCCGCAAGCGCGGCGTCTGGATCATGGCCGACGAAGTTTACGCTCGCCTGATCTACACGAAGCGACCCGACGGCCGGCAGGCGGCGCCGTCCTTCCTCGAGCTCGCCGGTCCCGACGACCCGGTCATCGTGCTCAACAGCTTCTCCAAGCCGTGGGCCATGACGGGCTGGCGCCTGGGATGGCTCACCCATCCGGCGGCGCTGGGCGACCAGTTCGCCAAGCTGGTGCAGATCAACACCTCGGGCGTTCCCGCCTTCCTGCAGAAGGGTGCGGTAGCCGCGCTGGAGCAGGGCGATGATTTCGTCCACGAGATGGTCGAACGCTGCCGTGCCGGTGGGGAACTCGTGTTCCAGCGTCTTTCTGCGCTGCCGAAGGTGACGATCGCGCGGCCGGACGCGGCGTTCTACGCCTTCTTCTCGGTCGAGGGCGTGAGCGACACGCTGGCCTTCTGCAAGACGATGGCGAAGCAGTACAAGGTGGGCCTGGCCCCCGGCGAGGCCTTCGGGCCGGGCGGGCAGGGCAATGTCCGCCTGTGCTTCGCGTCGAGCGCGGAGCGGCTGAGCAAAGGCCTCGATCGCATCGAAGCGGCGGTCAAGGCGTTGTGATGCCGGTATGCCAGCGCCTTCCTCCATCGCCGTCCATCACCTGCGCAAGGTGTATGGCGAGATCGTCGCCGTCGACGATCTGAGCTTCTCGGTGCCGCGCGGCGCGGTGCTGGGATTGCTCGGCGGCAATGGTGCGGGCAAGACGACGACCATCGCCATGCTGCTCGGCCTCCTCGAACCGACGGCCGGCAGCATCGAGATCCTCGGCGTCGACATGCTGAGACGACGCTACGCGGCGCTGCCGCGCATGAATTTCTCCTCGCCCTACGTCGACCTGCCGCATCGGCTGACGGTGCGCCAGAATTTGCAGTTCTACGGCCGGCTGTATGGCGTGAAGGGCCTGCGTCAGCGCATCGAGGAGATCGCCGAGCATATGCAGGTCTCGGCCTTCCTCGACCGGCAGGCGGGCAGGTTGTCGGCCGGGCAGAAGACGCGGGTGGCGCTGGCCAAGGCGCTGATCAACCGGCCGGATGTTCTGCTGCTCGACGAACCGACGGCGTCGCTCGACCCCGATACCGCCGACTGGGTGCGCGGCTATCTCGAAGCCTATCAGCGCGAGACCCACGCCACGATCCTGCTCGCCTCGCACAACATGGCCGAGGTCGAGCGGCTGTGCGACGACGTGATCCTTCTGCAGGCCGGCAAGGTGTTCGAGCGCGGCAGCCCGCGCGAGCTGCTCGAGCGGTTCGGCCGCGAGGACATGGAGGAAGTGTTCCTCGACATGGCGCGCGGCCGGGGCCGCGGGCTCGACGCGCTGAAGCGGGAGGAGCGCGCGCCATGAGCGGCTCCTTGCAACGCATATACGCCCTCGTGTTGCGCCATATCTATCTCTGGCGCAGCTCGATCATGCGCTTGGTCGATTCGATCTACTGGCCGGCCGTGCAGATGGTGATGTGGGGCTTCATGACCCAGTACCTTCTGCCCCAGGCATCGTTCGTGGCGCAGGCAGCCGGTGTGCTGCTGTCGGGACTGTTGCTGTGGGAGGTCGTGGTCCGCGGCAACCTCTCGCTGTCGATCGCTTTCCTGGAAGAGATCTGGTCGCGCAACCTCGGCCATCTCTTCGTCAGTCCCATCCGTTCCTGGGAATTGGCCGCCGGCATCATCGTCGCGTCGCTGCTGCGCACCCTGCTGGGCATGATCCCGGTCTCGCTGCTGGCCTGGGCGTTCTTCGGCTACTCGATCTACACGCTCGGCCTGCCGCTGCTCGCCTTCTTCGTGATCCTGCAGATGTTCTCCTGGTCGATCGGGCTCGCCATGTCGGGCCTCGTGATGCGGGTGGGGCAGAGCGCGGAGAGCTTCGCCTGGGCGGCCGTCTTCGTCCTGATGCCGGTGAGCGGAGTCTACTATCCCGTCTCGGTATTGCCGCACTGGCTGCAGGTCGTCGCCTGGGGATTGCCGCCGGCCTACATCTTCGAGGGCATGCGCTCCATCATGCTGGAGAACACGGTCCATTGGGACCTGCTGGCCGTCGCTTTCGGGCTGTCGGCCGTCTACCTGGTAATCGGTTTCCAGGTGTTCCAGTGGTTCTTCCGCTCCTCGCGCCAGGCCGGTTCCCTCCTCGGGCAAGGTGAGTAGAATAGGGCCGTTTCCGGAGGTGAGTGATGTTCAAGCACGTGATGGTTCCCGCTCTTCTATCGCTCGCCGCCGCAGCGTGTTCGACCGTAGACAAATTGGGCAGCGAGCCCATCAAGCCGCCGAAGCCCGTGCCGGCTTGGTCGAGCGTCTATACAGTCCCCTATGACTCGATGGTGACCTGCCTCGCGGCCCCGGCGGCCAGCGGCTTCGTGGTGAACATCGAGCCGTCGTCGGCGCCGGGGACGACGACGGTCCTCTACGTGCCGCAGAGCGCCCCGCAGGCGGAGTCGCGCTATGTCGTGAAGCGCGTGCCCGACGGCACGATCCAGGTCGACTGGATCCGCGTCGGCACGGTGGGCGGTCTCGACTGGCTCGACGTGCAGGCCCGCCAGCGCGCCAACCGCTGCGGCGGGATCGGCTGATCCGGCTACCGGGCGTTCAGCACCGCAGTACAGGCCGCCGGCAGCTTCGGCCGGTAGGGCTTGGGCGGGGTGGTCGGCGGCACGAGCGGTGCCTTGCGGAACCATGATTCGAGCGCTTCGCCACAGCCGTCGTCGTGCGCATAGTCGGCCTGCGGCTGGCACTGCGGATTGCCCGGCGGGCAGTAGAGTCTCACGTGGAAATGCGAATCGTGCCCGTACCAGGGGACCAGCTTGCGCAGCCACGAACGGTCGCCCCCGACCGTCTGGCAGAGCCGCTGCTTGATCCATTTGTTCACGAACATGCGGTCGAGGTTCGGCATCTGCGCGGCCGTTCTCAGCAGGAATACATGCTGCTCGTTGAAGACCGAGTCGTCGATCCCGCTGTCGTCGGCGAGCACCAGAGAGCGCAGGCGGGGATTTTCGCGGTCGGTGGGCGTGCGGCGCGCCCCGGGCTGCCGTTCGAACCAGATGTCGGCATCGAGCCCGACCTGGTGGCTGGCATGGCCCGACGGGGCGGGCCCGCCACGCGGCTGGCCGATGTCGCCGATGTAGAGATGCGCCTGGCCGGCGGCCCGGATCTTCTCCGACAGGGTCTTGATAAACTCGATCGTGACCGGCTGGCCCCAGTAGCGGTTGCGGCTGACGCGGATGGCTTCATAGCCGGGCCCTTCCAACGGCAGCGCCTGCGCGCCCTGCAGGCAACCCGCGGTATAGAAACCGATCGACTGCGTCGGCCCGGGTGCCGGCGTCATCACGGTGGCCCAGTCATCGGCGCGGGCCGCGTTCGTGAGGAAAAGGAGGGCCGCGAGCAGCGGAATCGCGAAGCGCATCATCTTGTTGCCACGATAGTCGCTCGCTAAGACTTTGCCCATGGCCGACTATGAGTTCCTCACTATCGACCGGCAGGGCGCCGTCACCTTCCTGACACTCAACCGGCCGCAGCGGCGCAATGCGCTGACGCACCGGATGATGCTGGAACTGGAGGATGCCTTCGTGGGCGTCGGCAACGACGCGGCCTGCCGCGTGCTGGTTCTTCGCGGGGCGGGCGGGCATTTCTGCGCCGGGGGCGATCTCGACACGATGGCCGACCTGCCGCCCGTGCCGCCGGGTGGCACGGACCCGCTGCTCCCGACCTATCGCCAGTTCGGCAACGCGCTGCTGGCGCTGGAAGCCCTGCCGCAAGCCACCATCGCGGTGGTCGAAGGCTCGGCGGTCGGGGCGGGCTTCGGCATGGCCTGCTGTTCGGACGTCGTCATCCTGCGCGAGGACGCCCGTTTCGGTATTCCCGAACCGAAGGTGGGCTTCATCCCGTCGCAGATCATACCGTTCCTGGTTCGGCGGCTCGGAGAAGGGCCGGTCCGCGATCTGGCGGTGACGGGTCGCGTGATCGATGCGGCCGAGGCGTATCGCCTGGGCGTGGGACGCTATCCCTGCCTGACGGACGCCGACGTCGAAGCCACGCTTCAGGGTCTGCTCGATGACATCCTGAAGATGGAACCCAAGGCGTTGGCCGTGGCCAAACGGCTGGTCCTGTCCTGCGCGAAGAAGGACGATCTCGACGTACTCGACGAGGCGGCCGCGAGCCTGGTCGGCCTGCTGCGCGAGCCGGAGGCGGCCGAGGGCATCCGGCATTTCATGGCGAAGACGACGCCCTCATGGGCCAAGAGGTAGACATGCGAAACTATCGCCACATTGAAGTGAGGCCGGTCGCTGGCGCCCTGGGCGCGGAGATCCACGGCGTCGACATCGCACAGGATCTCGACGCGGAAGTCGTGGCGGAGATGCGCCAGGCCTTCCTCGACCATCTCGTGATCTTCCTGCGCGATCAGACCGTGACGCCGCTGCAGCAGCTCGCCTTCGCGCGGAAGTTCGGCGAACCCGTCGAGTATCCTCAGCTCAAGGGGCTGCCGGAATCGCCGATGATCACGCCGGTGGTGAAGCTCGAGCACGAGCGCAACAATTTCGGCGGCATCTGGCACTCCGACACGACGTACCTGCAGATGCCGCCGATGGGCAGCATGCTGCTGGCGCGCGAGGTGCCGCCATTCGGTGGCGATACGATGTTCGCCAACCAGTACCTGGCCTACGAGGCGTTGTCGGACGGGCTGCGGGCGACACTCGACGGGCTGGTCGGCGTCAGCTCTTCCGCCAAGGCCGATGTCACCAAGACCCGCGAGGACCGCATGAAGGCCGCGGGTGCCGAGCTGAAGGTGATGACGGCGGAGCATCCGATCGTGCGGACGCACCCGGAGACCGGCCGCAAGGCGCTCTACACATCCGATGCCCATACCGCCCACATCAAGGGCTGGGCGGAGAAGGAGAGCCTGCCGCTGCTGCGCTTCCTGTGGGAGCACCAGACGCGGCCGGAATTCACCTGCCGCTTCCGCTGGGAACCGGGTTCGCTGGCCTTCTGGGACAATCGCTGCGCCATGCACAACCCGATCAACGATTACCACGGCTTCCGGCGCGTCATGCATCGGATCACGCTGGCCGGCGACAAGCCGCGATAGGGGAGCTGCACATGTCGGGAGCGGGAGGATTGCTGGCGGTCCTGGTGCTGGTCGCGGCCAACGGGTTCTTCGTGGCTGCGGAATTCTCGCTGGTGGCCGTTCGCCGCAGCCGGGTGATCGAACTGGCCGCCTCGGGACGGATGAACGCCCAGGCACTGATACGCGCGCTCGACCATTTGGATTCCAACCTTGCCGCCACGCAACTCGGCATCACCATCTCGTCGCTGGCGCTGGGCTGGATCGGCGAACCGGCGATCGGTCACCTGATCGAAAAGCCACTGGCGGACCTTTGGGGCACGACCGCGGGCATCAGCGCCTACGCCATCGCCGTCGGCATCTCCTTCGTCCTCATCACGGCCCTGCACATCGTGCTGGGGGAGCTGGCGCCCAAGAGCCTCGCGCTCCAGCGCAGCGAAAGCACGGCGCTGTGGGTCGTCCGGCCGCTCGGCCTGTTCCGGTGGCTGCTCAGCCCGGCGATCCTGGTGCTGAACGGTATGGGCAACCTCGTGCTGAGGCTGTTCGGATTGCGGCCGGGAGCGGGCGAGGAGTCCCTGCATTCGCCTGGCGAGTTGAAGCTGCTGGTCGAGGCCAGCCAGGATGCCGGTCTCCTGCAGGATGCGCAGGAAGAGGTCGTCGTGCGTGCGCTCGACATCGGCAACCGTCGCATCGGGGAAATCATGACGCCGCGCACGGAGCTCGACTGGATCGACGTCGCCGACGATCGCGACGAGATCGCGCGTTGGGTTCTCGAAAGCCCGCATGAGCAGATGCTGGTCGGGCGAGGGAGCATCGACAACCTGCTGGGCGCCGTCAGCAAGACGGACCTGTTGAACCAGATGCTGCGGGGCGGCCCGCTCGATCCGGGCGCGGCGGTGGCGACGCCGCTGATGGTCCATGAGGCCATGCCGATCTTCAAGGTACTGGAGCAGTTCAAGAAGACGCCCGTGCGCCTGGCCGTCGTGGTCGACGAGTATGGCGGCATCGAGGGCATTGTCACCCAGGCCGACTTGCTGGAGGCGCTGGCGGGCGACCTTCCGGCGGCGCCCGGCGAGGATCCCGACGTGGTCGAACGCGAGGATGGCTCGCTGCTGATCGACGGCATGGCGCCCGTCCACGCGACGCTGGACCGCCTGCAGCTCGACAAGCTGCCGGTCAGCACCAGGTTCCACACGATCGCGGGCTTTGCGCTGGCCCAGCTCGGTCATCTGCCGGTGGCCGGCGAGCAGTTCACCTACGAAGACTGGACCTTCGAGATCGTCGACATGGATGGACGGCGCATCGACAAGCTGCTGGCGCGCCGGACGCCGACGCTCGAGGCTTAGGGCGGGATGACTGTGGTCAAGGGGAGCGCGCAACTCCAGTTGCGCTCATATTCTTTTAATCGACGAAGCCTGAGCGCCACTGGAGTGGCGCGCTCCGATGAGTCCGTCAGCGCGTCGCCGGATTGAGTGTGATCGTGCCGACGGCGCTGCGCGCCGTTTCGGCGCGTGTGCCGCCGATGTTGATGTAGGCGAGCTTCTGCCAGGGTTGGACGAAGTTGCGGGCCCACGGCGAGAGCATGTTGCCCGACTGGCCGAGCGGGGTCGCGAAGCGGCTGTTCTCGAGATCGCTGAAATCGTAGATGCCGCGATAGCCGGCGCCGTGCACGGCGTCGAACGGCCGGTTGCCCCTGAAGGAGGGGGAGGCGCGGTTCAGCGTCTGGTTGCCGCCGTCGGACGGGTAGCGCACCGATGCGATGTCGCGCAGCAGCGGCACGCCGTCGAACAGCGGATGGCGATGCACCGCGAAGTGTTCCCGTCCCCACTGCCATTTGGTCATGTCGGGACCCTGACGGCGCGCGATCCAGTCGAGCGCCCGGTCTAGCGCCAGTGCGATCGCATCCTCGCACGATTCGGCCGGCTTCGTGCCGCCGTCGTCGCACCAGCCCGGCTTGTCGCGCAGGATGCGGATCATCAGGGGTACATTGGGCACGGCGATCGAATTGAAGAGATCCTCGCCCAGCTCGTCGGCGAGCAGACCGCGCTGCAGCTCGGTGATCCAGGCATTGTAGATCAGGGGTTCGGGCCGGCTCGCCAGCATGAACATGTTCCAGCGGCTCAGCAGGTCGCGCGCCTGGGCGGCGCGAGTGTTGCGCGCTGCGCCCTTCAGGAGGTAGGGCAGCATCTCGGCGGCATCGAGCGTGAGATTGTCGGCCTGCATGACGATCATGCCGTAGACCGGATGGCGCTCGACCTCACCCAGAAGCTCGGCAGCGCGGCGCTGGCGATAGGGCTCGGCCCAGTCCTTGCTGATGAAATGGCGATAGTCGTCGGGCACCAGGCGGCCATTGGCGTTGACGATCACGCCGCCGACCGGATTGTAGACGCGGGGCAGCTCCTCGAACGGCACGAAGCCCGCCCAGTCGTATTCGGAAGTCCAGCCCGGCACCGGCATCGAGCCGTCGCCCTTGCGCCGGATCGGCACGCGCGCCGGAGAGATCAGGCCGATGTTCCCCGACGTGTCCGCATAGACCATGTTCTGCATGGGCGAGACGATGCGGCGGGCAGCCGAGAGAAATTCGTCCCAGTTCTGCGCCGAGCCGACGCGCGCAAAGCCCTCTGCCGAGGTGTCGGCGCCGTCGAGTGCGGTCGCCTGGAGGGCGAGCACATGTCCCTGGGGCGTGAGGTTCTCGCCGTGGCGGACGAAGTCGTCGATCACCGGACCATGGCGCGTCTCGCGCACGCGCATGGTGATCGGATCGCCCCAGGCAACCTTGATGGTCTCTTCCCGTACCGCGAAGGGGCGGGCGCCGTCGGGCGTGATGTATCGGTTGGGATCGGTCGGATCGACGCGCTCGACGAAGATGTCCTGGCTGTCGAGATTGGTGGTCGTGAAGCCCCAGCCGATGATTCCGTTGTGGCCCAGCACCACGGCCGGCGAGCCGGGCGAGGTGGCGCCGCGGATGTCGAACCCTGGTCCGATCAGGCGGGCGAGATACCAGACGCCCGGAAAGGAGAAGCCGAGATGCGGGTCGTTGGCGAGCAGCGGGCGCCCCGACACGGCGTGCGCGCCCGAGAGCACCCACTCGTTGGACGCTTCACGCTTGCGCGTCACCTCGTTGTCGGTGCCGCGGAAAATCCGGTCGAGGTCGATGTCCTTCACGGCGGCCATGACCATCGAGAGGGTCGAGTCCTTGCTGTCGCCGGACGGCTCGATCAGGAACTTCACCCCGTCCTCGCCGATCTTCTGCGACAGCCGCAGGCGCAGCAGCTCGGCGCGCCAGTTGCCGTCGAGGCCGAGCGCCATGAGCTTGGCCCAGACCAGCGAATCGGCCGGCCGCCATGGCTCGGGCCGGTAGCCGCCCGCGGACAGGAGCTTGATCAGCGTGAGTTCGAGGCCGAACTGCTGATCGTCGTCTGACAGCCAGGCATTCACGCCGGCGGCATAGGCGTCGAGCCGGGCGCGCATGGCGGGCGAGAGGGCATTCACGCTTTCCGACGCGCGCCGGTAGACGCCCAGGCCGCGCATCGTCCGGTCGCTGTCCACGAGGCCGTTGCCGACCAGGGCGGGCGGCACGAGTTCCGCCAGTCGTCCCTGGCCGATGCGGCGCATCAGCTCCATCTGCCAGAAGCGGTCCTGGGCGTGGACGTAGCCCAGGGCGAAGGAAGCATCGTCGATCGAGCCCGCGATGATGTGCGGGACCGCATTCTTGTCGCGCAGGATCTCGACTGGAGCCTTCAGGCCGGCCACGTCCATCGTGCCGCTGTAACTCGGAAGGGCGCCGTGTACGTGGAAGTAGGTACCGGTGAGGAAGACCGCGAGCGCCAGCGCCGTGCCGGCCAGAACCTTTCCGAGGACGGCAGCGACGCGGACCAACAGCCTCACCGGGTCAGCCGCCCAGATAGGAGAGGATCGTATCGCGGTCGCCGTCGAGGTCGGGCGCGGCGGGGCGTGTCGTCGGATCGGGGAAGGCAGACATCTTGAGCGGGTTGCCCGCCAGCTTCAGCATGCCGCCGCTGCCGTCCGGCACGTCGACCAGCATGTTGCGCGCGGCAACCTGCGGATGGGCGATGGCCTGGGCGATGTTGTTGATCGGTCCGCAGGGCACGCCGCCCTTGGACACGACGGCGATCCAGTGGTCGGTCGTGTCGGTCTTCAGGACGGACTCGATCTCGTCCTTCAACTTCTTCTGGCTCTTCTGGCGCAGGGCATTCGACGCGTAGGCAGGGTCGGTCGCCATGTCGGGGCGGCCGAGCGCCTCGCACATCTTGATGAACAGGCTGTCGTTGCCGGCGGCGATGATCATCGAGCCGTCGGCCGTGGCGAAGGCCTCGAAGGGCGTGATGGTCGGGTGGCGCGCACCGAGCGGACCGGGGATCTCCTTCTCGACCGTGTAGCGCATGATCGCGTTCTCGAGCAGCGCGAGCTGGCAGTCGAACATCGCGATGTCGACCTTGGTCGATTCACCGGTCTTGAGCCGGTGCACGAGTGCCGCGTTCACGGCGACGGCCGTGTAGAGGCCCGCGCCGATGTCACCGATCGACATGCCGACCCGGCTGGGCGGCTGGCCCTCGTTGCCTGTGATGCTCATCATGCCGCCCTGGCCCTGCATGACCATGTCGTAGGCAGGGTCCTTGGAGTTCGGGCCGGTGTGGCCGAAGCCCGAGGCCGAGGCGTAGATCAGCTTAGGGTACCTGGCGTGCAGCGTCTCCCAGCCGTAGCCCAGCTTCTCCATCGTGCCGGGGCGGAAGTTCTCGACCACCACGTCGGCCTTCTCGAGCAGCTTCTCGAAGATCTTGCGGTGCTCGTCGTTCTTGAGGTCGAGCGCGATGCTCTCCTTGCCGCGGTTCACCGAGGCGAAATAGGTCGACTTGCCGTTCACGAAGGGGCCGTAGGCACGGGCATCGTCGCCGCCCTTGGGCGGCTCGACCTTGATCACCCGGGCGCCCATTTCGGCCATCAGAAGGGTACAATAGGGGCCCGCCAGGATGCGGGAGAGATCGACGACGAGAATGCCCGACAGGGGGCCCTTGGTATTCTGGGTCATGCCCGGTTCTTAGCCAGTGGATCGTCGTGAATCCAGCCACACATTGGCCGCTGCCGCCGAGATGACGATGAGACCGCCGAACAAGGTGAGATCGTCCGGCTTTTCGCCATCGAACAGCCACACCCAGATCGGCCCCAGCACCAGTTCGAGCAGGCCGAGCAACGAGGCCTGGGCTGCCGGAATGCGTTTCAGGCTGGCCATGTAGAGCAGCAGGCCGACTGCGAGCTGACCCGGGCTGAGGGCAAACAGCCACGGAAGCTGCGACCAAGTGACGTTCCCGGGATACGCAAAAGGCAGCGCCACGAGGCCGGAAATGACGCCGGCGAGCCAGATCGAGGGCGTCATGCCGATGTCACGGCGGTGGCGCACCACCACGTAGTTGCCGCTCATGCACAGCACGACGATGAAGGCGACGGCCATGCCCGCCAGGGCGCCGGGCTGCAGCGATCCGGCGACACTGATCGCCAGGCCGACGACCGCCGCCGCCATGGCGAGGATGGTGTGACCATGCAGGGGCTCGCGCAGGAACAGCCGGGCGGCAATCGCCGTGATGAACGGCGTCGCGCCAAACACGATCAGCACGTTCGCCACCGGCGCGAGGCCCAGCGCCAGGATGAAGCTCACGAAACCGCCGGAGAGCAAAATGGCGCTGAGCAGCAGGGCCGGCCCGCCGTTGCGCACGTCGATCAGGACTTGCCGTCGCTGCCAGATCAGGAGCGGCAGCATCGTCGCGACGAGAAGGGCCGAACGCCAGAAGGACACATCCCATGCGGGAAGGTCGATCCGTCGCACGATGACGCCGGCGGTGCTGAATGTGATTGCCGCCGCGACGGCGAACAGCACTCCGAGCAGCGGGGAACTTGGCGGGGTGACGGACGTTTTCATCGCAACGAAAGCGTGAATACGGATCGACCGTGCCCCCGTCCATCGATTCCCTCGATCTGCCGCCGTTCAAGCCACGCTTTCCGTGGTGGGGGCCGGACCTGCAGACCATAGCCATCCTGCTGACGGGGCGTGCGTCGGATCTCGCGCCGCATACCAGCGAGCGGATGGCTTTTCCCATGGCCGACCGGACTGGCGATATCCTCCTCGGAATGCTCGATAAGCCGGCTGAACCTGCCGAGCAGCGGCCTCTCGTGCTCCTGATTCACGGGCTGACGGGCAGCGAGGACAGTCCCTACATGCTGAACGCCGCACGATACCTGCTCGACAGCGGCTACTGCGTGTTGCGCCTGAACATGCGGGGATCCGGTCCCTCGCGGCCCTACTGCCGGGAGCACTATCACCTCGGACGTACCGCTGACTTCCGCCGCGTGCTCGCGCAACTGCCGGAGGATCTCACCGCAAACGGCGTGGTCGCCGTCGGCTATTCGCTGGGTGGGGCGATGCTGCTGAAGTATCTGGGCGAGGAGGGATCGTTCTCGCCCCTGTTGGGAGCCGCCACGATCTGCGCCCCGATCGACCTGATCCGGACCTGCAAGCACATGTCGCGGGCGCGCAACTGGCTCTATCAGGCCTACCTCCTGAACGACATGAAGGCCGAGGCGCTGGCGCCGGGGGCGCTGACGTCGCCGGAGGAGCGGGAGATCATCAGGGCGGCGCGGAGCGTCAGGGAATACGACGACCGGTTCATCTCCCCGCGCTACGGCTTCCGCGGTGCCGAGGATTACTACGAGCTTTGCTCGCCGCTCGCCTTCATGCCCGAGATCCGCGTGCCGACGATGGTCATCGCCTCGTGCGACGATCCCTGGATTCCCGTCGAGTACTATCGGGAGTTCAACTGGGCCGACAATCCGTCTCTCGTGCCCCTGATGCCGCCGGCGGGCGGGCATATCGGCTTCCATGCCCATGACAGCACGCGGCCCTGGTGCGATCTCGCGGTGGAGAAATTCATCGACCGGCTTGCTACCATCGAGGCGTGAAGCTCGATCTCCCGCTGTTCCGTCCGCGCTTTCCCTGGTGGGGCGCCGATCTCCAGACCGTCGCCAACTTCGTACGCTCGGCAAAGCGGACGTTGGCTCCTCACGATTCCGAAAACTTGCTGATCGACCTGCGGGACGGCACGGGCGACCGTCTATTCTGCACGCTCGACAGACCCGCGGTACCCAGGCCCGGCACGCCGCTCACGATCCTGGTCCACGGGCTGACCGGCTCGCAGGAGAGCCAGTACATCTACAGCATGGCGTGCCGGCTGCTCGATGCCGGCGAACGGGTGCTGCGGGTCAACCTGCGGGGTGCCGGGCCGTCGCGGGCGACCTGCCGCGGGCAATACTATGCGGGCCGCAGCCACGACTTCCGCGCGCTGCTGGCGAACCTGCCAGCCGAGCTGACACGCGATGGAATGCGCGCGGCGGGTTACTCACTGGGCGGCGCAATGCTTCTCAAATACCTCGGCGAGGAAGGAGAGGCCGCCCCTCTGCTTGCGGCGGCGACAGTGTGCGCGCCCATCGACCTGTCCGCGACCTGCCGCCGGATGCTGGAGCGCCGCAACACGATCTACCATCGCTATATTCTCGGACAGATGAAGATCGAGGCAACGGCGGCGGGGGCGGAAATCACGGCGGCGGAGAGAGAGGCCATCCTCGGATCGCGTTCGGTCTGGGATTACGACGAAGTTTTCATCGCGCCGCGCCACGGCTTTGCCGGTGCGGAGGATTATTACGAACGCTGCAAGCCGGTCCATTTCATGGGCGGCATCCGCGTGCCGACATTGGTGCTGGGCGCGCTGGACGATCCCTGGATTCCCGGTGCGCTCTACAGCAGCTACGACTGGGCAGGCAACAAGGCGCTGATGCCGCTGTTGCCGACGCGCGGCGGGCATGTCGGCTTCCATGGCGCCGCCAGCCGCCATCCCTGGAGCGACGAGGCCATCATGAGGTTTTTCGATCGTGGGTGAGGTGGAGCCGATGGCGATGATCGTGGGCGTGGCCTGTTCAGCGGTCGCACTCGTCCTGGCATGGCGCGCCTATCGCGGCGCGGCAGAGGAGCAGGAACGGCGCAAGCGGGAACGCGAGGAGCGCGAACGCCGCTAGCTGAGTTGCAGCGCCTCGACCGGAGGCCCGTCGCGCAGCAGGGCGGGCAGCAGCGTTCCGAGGGCAAGCGGCTCGAAGCGCTCGGACGACGAGGCGATCTCCTCGGCGGTCCACCAGCGATGGCCGAGCGTCCAGCTCCGTTCCTTCTCGTCAAGGCCCGACACGTCGATCTCGGTTCGGTCGGTGCGTGCCAGGAAGAAGCGCTCCCTGTGCAGCACGTCCTTGCCGCGCCAGCTCATGACTCGCTCTCGCGACCAGACCCAGCGCGGGGTGCCGATGACCGGCAGCCTGGTTTCCTCGCCGGCCTCGCGTACCGCGGCCTGGGCATAGTCCTCGCCCGGATCGACCATGCCGCCGATCATCACCCAGAAAGGATCGAAGAACGGCTTGGCCGGATCGAAGACGTGGGGATCGTGGACGTTGAACAGGAACAGCCGGTCCTGCGGATCGAGCAGGATCAGGCGGGCCGAGGGGCGTTCGATCATCGGCAGGCGATCATTTCGACTTGAGCAGCCGCGCCGCGTCGATTGCGCCATAGGTCAGGATGCCGTCGCAGCCGGCGCGCTTGAAGCCGGTCAGCGTCTCGATCAGCACCTTGTTCCAGTCGAGCCAGCCGCGATCGGCCGCGCCCTTCAGCATCGCGTACTCGCCGCTCACCTGGTAGGCGTAGGTCGGCACGCCGAACGTGTCCTTCACGCGCCGCACGATGTCGAGATAGGGCAGGCCGGGCTTCACCATCACCATGTCGGCGCCTTCCTCGATGTCGAAGCCAACCTCGCGCAGCGCCTCGTCGGAATTGGCGTAGTCCATCTGGTAGGTCTTCTTGTCGCCCTTCAGGGCGCCGGAGCTGCCGATGGCGTCGCGGAACGGATTGTAGAAGGCCGACGCATACTTGGCAGCGTAGGACATGATCTGTTCGTGCTGGAAGCCCCTGGCGTCGAGCGCGGCGCGGATGGCGCCGATGCGGCCGTCCATCATGTCCGAGGGCGCCTGGATGTCGGCGCCGGCCTCGGTCTGCACGATCGCCTGCTTGACCAGCGCCTCGACCGATTCGTCGTTCAGGATGCGGCCGTCGCGCACGATGCCGTCATGGCCGTCGCTGTTGAACGGGTCGAGCGCCACGTCGCAGACGATGCCGATGTCGGGGACGGCCTTCTTCACCGCCGTGATGGCGCGGCAGACGAGATTGCCCGGGTTGTAGGCCTCGCGCGCGTCGGGTGTCTTGGCCTTGGGATCGGTCTCGGGAAAGATCGCGATGGCGGGAATGCCGAGGTCGCGTGCCTCCTTGGCCGCTTCCGCGAACAGGTCGATCGAGAGGCGGTCGACGCCTGGCATGGAGGCGACGGGCGTACGGGTGTTCTGGCCCTCCTGGACGAAGACCGGCCAGATCAGGTCGTCGACGGAGAGCTTGTTCTCGGCGACGAGGCGGCGGGACCATTCCTCGCCGCGATTGCGACGCAGGCGGGTCGTGGGAAAACGGCCGAGGGTCGTGAAACGGGCGGACATGACCCGCCTTATCGCGCGAACCGCCAGGGCCCGCAATGCGGCTCCTTTTCCTGCGGAAAGCTGTCGCCAGAGTTGATACGGTCCCGCCGATGGATTTCACGCTTTCAGAAGACCAGCAGGCCTTCCGCGATACGGCCCGGCAGTTCGCGACCGACCGCATGCTGCCCCAGGCCGCGCGCTGGGATGCCGGGAAGATCTTTCCGGAGGAGGTGCTGCGCGAGGCCGCGGCACTCGGCTTCGGCGGCATCTACGTGCGCGACGATGTCGGCGGCAGCGGCCTCAGCCGCTTCGACGCAGCGCTCATCATGGAGGAGCTGGCGGCGGCCTGTCCGAGCACGGCGGCCTACATCTCGATCCACAACATGGCCGCCTGGATGATCGACGCCTTCGGCGACGACGAGCAGCGCCGGCGCTTCCTGCCGAAACTCTGCTCGATGGAGCATTTCGCGAGCTACTGCCTCACCGAACCCGGGGCCGGTTCCGACGCGGCGGCGCTGGCCACGCGAGCCGAACTCCAGGGCGATCACTATGTGCTGAACGGCAGCAAGGCCTTCATCTCGGGCGGTGGCCGCAGCGACATCTATGTCGTGATGCTGCGCACCGGCGGCCCGGGCGCCAGCGGCGTCTCGACCCTGGTGGTCGAGGCGGGGACACCCGGCCTCTCTTTCGGCAAGCAGGAGAACAAGCTCGGCTGGAACAGCCAGCCGACGGCTTCGGTGATCTTCGAAAACTGCCGGGTGCCGGTGGCCAACCGGCTCGGCCCAGAAGGGCACGGCTTCAAGATCGCGATGATGGGACTCGACGGCGGGCGCATCAATATCGGCGCCTGCTCGCTGGGCGGCGCGCGCGCCTGCCTGGAGACGGCCTCGCGCTACGTGGTCGAGCGGAAGCAGTTCGGCAAGCCGCTGGCCGACTTCCAGGCGACGCAGTTCAAGCTGGCCGACATGGCGACCGAACTCGACGCGGCGCGGTTGCTGATCTGGCGCGCGGCCTCGCTGCTCGATGCAAAGTCGCCCGAGGCGACGCAGGCCGCGGCCATGGGCAAGCGTTTCGCGACCGACGTCGGCTTCCGCGTGGTCAACGACGCTCTGCAATTGCATGGCGGATACGGCTACTTGAAGGACTTCCCGCTGGAGCGCTATCTCCGCGACCTGCGCGTGCACCAGATCCTCGAAGGCACCAACGAGATCATGCGCGTGATCATTTCCCGCCGCCTGTTGATGAGTTGAAAGTATGTCCGAAGCTGAAATCCTGTTCGACGTGAAGGACGGTCTGGGCGTCATGACGCTCAACCGCCCGAAGGTCCTCAACTCGCTGTCGCACGGCATCATCCTCGAGATGGAAAGGGTCATGCCGGAATGGGAGAAGGATCCTTCCATCAAGGCGGTTGTCCTGCGGGGCGCGGGCGACCGGGCCTTCTCGGCGGGTGGCGACGTGGCGGGTCTCTATCGCGAGATGCGTGACAATCCGTCGGGCACCCTGCGTCGCGACTTCTTCCGCGACGAGTACATCGTCAACCGTCGCATCTACCGCTATGCCAAACCGTGGATCTCGCTGATCGACGGCATCAACATGGGTGGCGGTGTCGGCCTGTCGGCACACGGCTCGCACTCGGTGGTGACGGAGAAGTACCTGTTCGCCATGCCCGAGACGACGATCGGCCTATTCCCCGATGTCGGCGGCGGCTATTTCCTTACGCGCCTGCCGGGCGCACTGGGCACCTTCCTCGCGCTGACCAGCTACCGGCTCAAGGCAGCCGACGCAGTCTGGGCAGGAATCGCACATGCCTTCGTGCCGAGCGCAAAGATCGACGACCTGCAGGCCGCCCTTGGCGCGGCAGACCTTTCCGGCCCGCGCGCCAACGAGAAGGTCGATGCCGTCATTGCCCGGTTCCAGGGGGATGCGGGCGAGCAGACGCTGCCGGACCTGATGCCGGAGATCGACCGCTGCTTCTCGGCCGAGACCCTGCAGGAGATCGTCGGCAACCTGAAGAAGTCGAACAGCGAGTTCGCGCAGAAGCAGCTCGCCGCCCTCATGAAGCTCTCGCCGCTCTCGATGGCGATCACGCTGGAGCAGCTGAAGCGCTGCGCCAACCGGTCGTTCGAGGACACGATGACGATCGAGTACCGCATGTCGCAGCGCTGCATGCAGAAGGGCCATGACTTCTTCGAGGGCGTGCGCGCGCTGCTGATCGACAAGGACCAGAAGCCGCAATGGAACCCGCCGACCATCGACGGCGTCACGCGCGCCCTGGTCGAGGAGCACTTCCAGCCGGTGTCCAACGACCTGTTCTTCGACTAGGCGGCAGCAAGCAAATACGGAGGAAACCATGGCGAAGATTGCCTTCATCGGTCTCGGCAACATGGGCGGCCCGATGGCCGCCAACCTGGCAAAGGCCCAGCATCACGTCATGGCCTTCGACCTTTCCGACGCCGCGGTCAGCGCGGCGGTGGAGAAGGGGGCGCACAAGGCCTCCTCGGCCGCCGAAGCGGCGAGGGGGGCGGAGATCGTCGTCACCATGCTGCCGGCCGGCAAGCATGTGCGCGAGGTCTATGAGAAGGACGTGCTGCCGAATGTCGCAAAGGGCACGCTCCTGATCGACTGCTCGACCATCGACGTGGAGAGCGCGCGCCACGTGGCGACGCTGGCGGAGAAGGCGGGCCTCGACATGGTCGACGCGCCGGTTTCGGGCGGCGTCGGCGGCGCCACTGCGGGCACGCTCACCTTCATGGTGGGCGGCAGCGAAGCGTCGTTCGCCAAGGCCCGGCCCATCCTGGAGAAGATGGGCAAGAACATCGTCCTGGCCGGCGCGAGCGGCGGCGGGCAGGCCGCCAAGATCTGCAACAACATGATCCTGGGCATCTCGATGATCGCCGTCAGCGAGGCCTTCATGCTGGCCAAGCGGTTGGGCCTCGATGCCCAGAAGCTGTTCGACGTGGCCTCGACCGCATCGGGTCAGTGCTGGTCGCTCACCAACTACTGCCCCGTTCCGGGCCCGGTGCCGGCCTCGCCGGCCAATCGCGACTACCAGCCGGGCTTCACGGCGGCGATGATGCTGAAGGATTTGATGCTGGCCCAGCAGGCGGCCAGTGCGGCCGGCGCCAGCACGCCGCTCGGCGCCGAAGCCGCCCAACTCTTCAGCCTGTTCGTGAACTCGGGCAACGGCGCCAAGGACTTCTCCGGCATCGTCAGGATGCTGGACGGCAAGTGAGGCGCGGATGATCACGCTTTACGACCTGGCCTTCGAGAACGACCGGCGTCCCAGTCCCTTCTGCTGGCGCACCAAGTTCTCGCTGGCGCACAAGGGCCTAGACTTCACCAGCGTGCCGATGGGCTTCACGGAGAAGGAGAAGATCGCCTTCGCCGATTCGAAGACCGTGCCGGTGATCAGGGACGGCGAGAAGCCGGTCAAGGACAGCTGGGCCATCGCCGTCTACCTCGACGACATGTATCCGGAGAGGCTGTTGCTGAAGAGCGAGATGGGCCGGTCCTATGCGCGCTTCATCAATGGCTGGACGGACACGGTGGTCAATGCCGGGGTATTCCCGCTGATCGTTGGTGACCTCTATGATCGCGTGCGGGCAGAGGACAAGCCTTACTTCGCGGAGTCGCGCGGGAAGCGGCTGGGCACGACGGATTTCTCCTCGTTCCAGACGAAGGCGCGTGAAAAGGGGCTGGCGGCCTTCCGCGCCGCGCTCGAACCGGCTCGCCGGGCGCTGCGTGAGCAGGCGTTCCTGTCGGGCGCCGAGGCGGCGTATCCGGACTACATCCTTGCCGGCACCTTCATGTGGCCGCGCACTGTCAGCCCGCTCGAACTGCTGGAGAAGGACGACCCGGTCTACGCGTGGCGAGAGCGCATGCTCGACCTCTTCGACGGCATGGCCCGCAAGGCGAAGGCAGCCTAGGCATGACGGACGACCAGGCCAAGCCGTTCGACCCGGCCGAGCATCGCTTCGGGCCGGCCCACTGGTTCGAGGATCTCGAGGTCGGCCAGAAATTCTATATCAACTCCAGGACCCAGACCGAGGCATTGTTCTCGGCCTTCCAGCTCGCCAGCGGCGACAATCATCCGATCCACTACGATCGCGAATACTGCAAGGCGCTGGGGCATCGGGACATGCTGGCCCATGGACTCCAGGTCGCGATCCAGGGCGCGGCGGGCGGCGGGATATTCCCGCATTTCGTGGGCGAATCGCTGGTCGGATTCCTTGAACAGTCCTCGCGTTTCCTGAAGCCGGTCTATGTCGGCGACACACTCTATCCAATGCTTCAGGTCATCGGGCTGAAGCCCGGGCGCACGACGGGCGTTGCCGTGCTGAAACTCACCATCCACAACCAGAAAGGTGAACTGGTGTGCGATGGCGAGCACAAGTATCTTTTGAAGAAGAAGCCGCAATAGAGACGGCAGGAGGAGTGAGTATGATCGGCGTTATCGCGAAACTGACCATCAAGCCCGGCACCAACAGCGACTTCGAGGCGACCATGAAGGCGCTTCAAGCCAAGGTTCACGCCGACGAGCCGGGCAACAAGCTCTATGCGCTGCACAAGACGGCCGACGTTAACGTCTACGTCATGCTGGAGCGCTACGCAGACCAGGCGGCGCTGGAGGCCCATCGGGCTGCGCCGCACTTCAAGGAACTCGGCCGCAAGCTCGGCGACTATCTCGCCGGCCGCCCCGACGTCCAGGTGATGGAAGAAGTCTGAACGACTCGAGGGCGAGTGACCGCATGGAGGGCTTTTCCCGCCGCCATACCAAGCCCGGAACGGCGCCCGGCACATTGGCCGGCCGCGCGCCGGTCCCGGACGAGGCGCTCGATTTCACCTTGGTCGAGTACACGGCGGACGAGGTCGAAGTCCTGCACGAGGTGGAAGTGGACCAGTGCCGCTTCCATCTCGGCACGCCCGGGCATACCTGGATCGACGTGAGCGGCCGCCCGAGTTCCGAGATGCTTCGCAATCTCGGCATGGCGTTCAACCTGCATCCCCTCGCGCTGGAGGACGTGTTCCACGCCAATCAGCGCAGCAAGCTGGATCTCTACGAAGGGCAGGGATTCATCGTCCTGAACGACCCGGCCTACGAGGACTGCGTCCTGAAGGGCCAGCAGGTCAGCATCTTCTTCGGCGACAACTACGTCATCTCCTTCCATGACCTGAAGGCCGACATCTTCAAGCCGGTGCGCGATCGGTTGCAGACCCCGGGCTCGCGGCTGCGCACGTTCGGCATCGACTATCTCGTCTATGCGCTGATCGATCTCGTGGTCGACCGCAAGTTCCCGCTGATCGAGGCCCTGTCGACTCATCTCGAGGAGCTGGAGGAGGAGGCGCTCGACCACCCGACCAAGGACACGCTGGCGCATATCCATCAGGCCCGGCGGGCGCTCGTCGCCTTCCATCGCATCCAGTGGGCCGAGCGCGAGACGGTGCTGGCGGTGATGCGGCCGGACGTACCCTTCATCATGCCGGAGACGCGGACCTACCTGCGCGACTGCTTCGACCATGCCGTGGCTGTGCTCGACCTGGTCGAGAGTTACCGCGAAATGGCCAATGGCTTGATGGAAGTCTACCTCATGGACTCGTCCAACCGGATGTCCGAGGTGATGAAGACCATGGCGGTCATCACCGTGTTCTTCATGCCGCTCAGTTTCCTTGCCGGCATCTACGGCATGAACTTCGACCGCGACAGCGGCAACATGCCCGAGCTGGGATGGAAGCATGGCTATGATTTCTTCTGGGTGATGGTCGTGGTCATCGTGACGTCCATCTTCCTCTGGCTGAAGCGCAAACGCTGGATCTGAGAGCGCCATGACCTACAGGATCTACGGCTCCGAACTGTCGCCCTATTCGGTCAAGGTCCGGTCCTTCTTCCGCTACAAGAACCTAGATCACGAGTGGATTCCGAGGTCGCCCGCGGTGCAGCCCGAGTTCCAGAAATACGCCAAGTTGCCGCTCGTGCCGCTTGTGGTGACCCCCGAAGGCGAGGGCATCCAGGACTCCACGCCGATCCTTGAACGGTTCGAGGTGTTCCATCCCGAACCTGCCGTTACGCCCGCGGACCCCGCGCTCGCCTTCGTCTCCGCACTTCTCGAAGAGTATGGCGACGAGTGGGGCAACAAATGGATGTTCCACTATCGCTGGCGCTACCAACCGGACGTCTGGTCGACGGCCGAGCGCATCGCCCAGCAGATGATGGGCGCACAGGGCACGCTGGCCGTCGCGCAGGCCCGGGCGGCCGTGGCCGAGCGCATGATGGGACGGCTGGGATTCGTGGGATCGAACGAGAAGACCCAGCAACTGATCGAGGCCTCATTCAAGACGGCGCTTGGCCTGATCGAGGCTCATCTGGCGTCGCGGCCCTACCTGCTGGGCGGCCGGCCCGCGATGGCGGATTTCGGTCTCTGGGCACAGCTCTACGAGGGCGCGACCGATCCCACGCCGGGCGCGATCATGCGGGAAACGGCACCGAACGTGATGGCCTGGCTCCAGCGCATGCTCTCGCCACGGTTGGAAGGGGAGTTCGAGGCCCTGTCGGCCCTCGTGCCGACGCTGATGCCGCTTCTGCGCGAAGAGGTCGGTGCGCTGTTCCTGCCCTGGTCGAAGGCCAACGCGGCCGCGATCGCAGCCGGCGAGAAGAGCTTCACCCTGAGCCTCGGCGGCGCGGAGTGGACGCAGGAGCCGCAGAAGTACCATGCACGCTCGCTGGCCGAGATCCGGCGCAAGTATGAAGCGGCAAAGGATGCGCCCGGCCTCGACAGGCTACTGGCCGAGAGTGGCTGCCTGAAAGTGCTGGCGGACTAGCGTACGGATGTCACGACTAGCAGCATCGTGCAAATATGAGGTTGTGCGCGACGTCGGCCGCTCTTTAGGATGCGTGCAGCAGCAGGCGGGGCAGAGTTGCGTACAGGCACCGGAAATGGCGAGCATGTCGGCGTTCACGAGCTGGTAAAGCGCTACGGTGATGTCGCGGCCGTGGACGGGGTGACGTTCGGTGTCCGTACCGGAGAATTCCTTGCCCTGCTGGGCCCTTCGGGATCGGGCAAGACCACAGTCCTTATGAACATCGCGGGCTTCGATTTTCCTGACTCCGGGCGCATCGAGATTGGCGGACAGGACGTGACCTGGACGCCGTCCCACAAGCGCAACCTGGGGATGGTGTTCCAGCGCTACACCCTGTTCCCGCACATGACCGTGCTCGACAACATCGCATTCCCGCTCCGCATGAGGAGGATCGGCCGGGCCGAGCGTGAGGAACGGGCGCGCGCGGCACTCAGCACGGTGCGCCTCGAAGGCTATGGCGAGCGCAAGCCCGCCCAGCTGTCGGGTGGCCAACAGCAGCGCGTCGCGATGGCAAGGGCCGTCGTGTACAATCCCGAAGTGCTGCTGATGGACGAACCGCTGTCCGCGCTCGACAAGAATCTGCGAGAGGAGATGCAGATCGAGATCAAGCATCTGCAGCGAGAGCTGGGCGTGACGGTGATCTTCGTTACCCACGACCAGACCGAGGCTCTCACCATGGCCGACCGCATCGCCGTGCTCGATCTCGGCAAGCTGCAGCAGCTCGACACGCCCAAGGCACTCTACGAACAGCCCACCTCAGCCTTCGTCGCGGGATTCATCGGCGAGACCAATTTCTGGCCGGCCGTCGCGTCGGGCGACGCCGCGGCCGGAAGCGAGGTCGGCGTCACCCTCGACGGAGGAGAGTGGGCAACCGTCACCGCCGCGGACGCCATCCGGGGCGGGCAGAAGGTCAGGGTGGCGATCCGCCCCGAGAATATCCGCCTGTCCGGCGACGGTGCCGGCGTGCAGGCCACGGTCGAAGAAGCCATCTATGCCGGCAGCGTTACGACGCTTCTGCTGCGCAGCAAGGGGCCGACGCTGCGCGTCCGGGTCGGCCCCGACGGTGCGCTGCGCGAGCCGATGCCGGGCACTCCCTTCACCTTGGGCTGGCAGACGCGCCACGCCCGCGCCTACGCCGCATGACAGCCCGGCCGTCGCGCTTCATGCTGGGGGGCCGGACCTATAGTCCTGCCGCAAGCCTGTTGCTCGCGACGCCGTTCCTGCTGGTCCTGCTGCTCGCGTTCCTGCTGCCGCTGGGCATGCTCCTGCGCGAGAGTCTTTTCGTGCCGTCCTTCACGGTGGAGCACTATCGCCGCGTGTTCGACGAGCCGGTCTATCTCCGGGTGATGTACCGCACGATCAGGATATCGGCGCTCGTGACACTGATCAGCCTGCTGCTCGGCTATCCTCTGGCGGCCATGATGGCGCGAACGCGCGGGCTGATGCTCAACCTGCTGCTGGTCGCTGTTCTGCTGCCGCTTTGGACGTCAGTGCTGGTGCGCACCTATGCCTGGCTCGTGTTGCTGCAGCGCAACGGCGTGGTCAACGACCTGCTGACCGGCCTCGGCGTCGTGGACGCGCCCATGCAGCTCCTGCGCACCGAGGGTGCGGTCGTGCTGGCGATGAGCCATGTACTTCTGCCGTTCGTGGTGTTGCCACTCTATGCCACGTTGCGCGCCATACCGGACGACTATGCGCGGGCCGCCAGGATGCTGGGCGCCAACGGCTTCGCGGTGTTCCGCCACGTCACCCTGCCGCTGTCGATGCCCGGCATCACGTCCGGATGCGTGATGGTGTTCCTGCTGGCGCTGGGCTTCTTCGTCACGCCAGCGCTGATCGGCGGGCCGCAGCAGATGATGCTGGCCACGTTGGTCCAGCAGCAGGTCACCGAACTGCTGAACTGGCCCTTCGCCGGCGCCATCATCGGTGTTCTGCTGCTCGCGGTGCTTGGGCTGATGATCGTCTTCCATCGCGTCATCCGGCTGGACCGGTTCGTGGGGCAGGCGTGAAGCGGCGGTCGGACCTGACGGCGGGACGGCTGGCGGCAAACGCCTTTGCCTACGGTGTCGCGATCTTCCTGCTCGTGCCGACGGCGCTGATCGTGCCGATGTCGTTCGGCCCCGATCGCTTCCTCAAATTCCCGCCCTCGGGCTTCACGCTCGAATGGTACGCGGCCTATTTCTCCGATCGGGACTGGCTCGATTCGACTTTCTTCAGCCTGCGCATCGCGGTGCTGACATCGATCGTCGCCACAGTCGTCGGCGCGCTCGTTTCCCTGGCCCTGGTGCGCGGCCGGCTTCCCGGCAAGCCCGTGTTCGAGTTGCTTGTGGTGGGACCGGTGATCGTGCCCAACATAGCGATCGCCATCGCCACCTACCTGGTGTTCGACGGGCTGAAGCTCACCGGCACCACGCTGGGCTTCGTTGCCGCCCATACCGCGCTCGCGATGCCGTTCGTCGTGTTCACGATCCTGGCGTCGCTGCATCGCTTCGATGCCGATCTTGAGCGCGCGGCGCTGTCGTGCGGCGCCAGTCCACTGCAGGCCTTCACCTGGGTCACGCTGCCTCAGATACTGCCCGGCATCGTCTCGGCGGCGCTTTTCGCCTTCATCATTTCCTTCGACGAGCCGGTGATCTCGTTCTTCATTTCGGACCTCGATCACCGGTCGCTGCCGCGCAAGATGTTCGAGGACATCGACTACAATGTTTCGCCGACCCTGGCCGCGGTGGCCACGGTCCTGACCGGGCTCACCGTACTGGCCCTGGTGGCCGGTCATTTTGCCGGCCGCGGCCGGCAGGCCTCGCCCGGTGCGCGCAGGCCGACTTCCGGGAATTGAACAGGAGAGCAGCATGAAATTGACACGCCGCACGATCCTCGGGGCCACCGCGTCCTTTCCCTTCATCTCGACGGCCCGGGCCGCCGGCGGCGAGGTGATCATCGCGACCACCGGCGGGCTGATGACGAACAGCCTGCAGGCCCATTTCTACAAGCGCTTCGAGGCCCAGACCGGCATCAAGGTTCGCGCCATCGCCATCGAGCTTCCGGACCAGTGGGCGCGGGCGATCGCAGGGGCGCGCAGCGGCAACGTGCCGTTCGATGTGGTGACCGCCACGCCGCCCGACCTGATCCAGCATGCGAGCCTGCTGCAGCCGCTCGATTGCGCCGCCATGCCCGGCATCGTTGCCAATGCCCTGCCGGGCAGTTGCATGCCGAGCGGAATCATCCGGACGGTGGGCGGCATGGCCCTGACCTGGAGCAAGAAAGCCTTCCCGGCGGGCGGGCCGCAATCCTGGGCCGATTTTTTCGACGTGGCCAAGTTTCCCGGCCCGCGCTCGCTCCCCGACACCGGGGATCGTGACTGGTGGGTGCCGCTGGCCGCCCTGATGGCCGACGGCGTGCCGCGCGACAAGCTGTTCCCGATGGATGTGGATCGGGCCTACCGCAAGCTCGACACGATCAAGAAGCACGTCGCGGCCTGGTGGAAGAGCGGCGACAATTCCATGCAGATCCTGCGCGGCGGCGACGCGGTCATGAGCATGCTCTATTCGAGCCGTGCCGTTCCCCTCGCCAAGAGCGGCGAGTTCGATTTCACCTGGAACGGCGCCATCCGCGACACCGGCAACTGGGCGGTGCTGAAGGGCGGGCCGAATACCGCGAACGCCATCAAGTTCCTCGATTTCTTCGTACAGGACCCGTCGGAGCACCTGCCGTTCAGCAACGAGGTGAGCTTCGATTCGAACAACAAGGAAGCCGCCGCCAAGGTGCCGGCCGAGGAGCGGCGCTTCCGGCCGAGCTATCCCGAGAACTACGACAAGCTGGTCATCGCCGACTATGCGTGGATCGCCGCCGATCGCGCCAAGCTGCGCGAGCGCTGGATCAGCTGGCTCACCAAGTAGGCCGCCCGTGCTCGTCACCTATCCCGAGGCCGCGCACTGGCCGATCGACCCCGACCGGCTCGACCTGGTCGAGGAATTCAGGCGGCAACCGCGCGGACCGCACGGAGATGAACTTCAGAAGCTGCTGCATCGGCTGCGCTGGGCGGGCGATCCCGACCAGCCCGGCCGTTATGTGCTGATCGTCACGCAGCCGGGCAAGGAATGGATGCTGGGCCGCCTGCCGCGCCAGCGGGGCAGGCCGATCGAGCTCATGCGCAATCACGTCTTCACCTCCATCGCCGAGGCGGAATGGGAGGTCTTCAAGTTGCGCTGGGAGGCCGCCACCGGCCGGACCCTGCCACCGCACCTGAGTGAAAAACTGGCATGACCGATACAACGTCCGTTCTGGGATATGCGTGGCCGATGGTGGTCTCGCCCGGCGAAGAAGTGGCCTTCCATCTTTCCAGCCCTTCCGTACCGAAGGCCGATGCCGCCCTGGTGCGCGTGCGCTGTGGCGATCCGGACCCTGCGGGCCCCGGAATCCGCGTGCAGGAGATGGACGCCCCGTTCGAGCGCACGGTGTCGCTCGTAAATCAGCCCATCCGGCCCGGCTCGTGCGCCATCGTGGCCGACGCGCCGGCACTCACGTCCTTCCGGTCGTTCACCGTCGGTGCGTTCCTGTGGCCGACGATGCCCGGAGACCGCGCGCAGACCATCCTGTCGCGCTGGAGAGCGGATACGCAGGAGGGCTGGCGGCTCGGCCTCGACGCAGAGGGCCACCTGGAGTTCGTCGTGGCGGCCGGTGGCCGGACGTGGCGGGCTGCGACCAGCGCGGCCCTGTTGTCGCGCGAGTGGGTGCTGGCGGGGGCGAGTTGGGATGCCGACGCCGGCCGCCTTGCGGTGGTGGTCCGCAGCGCCGACCCACAGGCCGGCCGGGATCGCTCCGAGAGAGTCGAGGCGGACGGGCCGACACTCCTGGAATGGCCAGCCGCCGTTCCGCTGGTGATCGCAGCCCATGCCAGGGACGGTGGCAACCTGCTGTTCGACGGTTTCTACGACGGCAAGATAGACCGGCCCCGGCTCCATGCCAGCGTGCAGCCGATCGACGGGTTGCACCGGCTTTGCGAGAGCGTGCGCTTTCCGGTGGCTGACGCGCGACTGATCGCTGCGTGGGATTTTTCGCGGGAGATCGCCGGCGAGAGTGTCACCGACCTTTCGGCCCACCACCTCCATGGCAGGCTGCGCCAGATGCCCACGCGAGGCATGACCGGCGCCAACTGGGACGGCAGCACGGACCGTTGGACGGATTGCCCCGAGCAGTATGGCGCCATCCATTTTCACAGCGACGACATGGCCGACGCGGAGTGGGAGCCGACCGTGCGCTTCACCGTCCCGGCGGAGTGGCGCAGCGGTTTCTATGCGCTGCGTTTGCGTGCAGGCGGGGGTGACGAGCCGGTCGAGAGCTTCGTCGCGTTCTTCGTTCGCGCCGAACTGGGCAAGCCCCGTTCGAAGCTCGCCTTCGTGGCCAGCACCGGCACCTTTCTCGCCTATGCCAACAGCGCCCTTCGCCTCGACCAGGTCCATGCCGAGGCGATGCTCGAAGGGGTGCTGACGCTGTCACGCGACGATGTCTACATCCAGGAGCATCGCGAGGTCGGCCTCTCGACCTACGACACGCATGCCGACGGCAGCGGCTGGAGCATCAGCAGCGCGCGACGCCCCATTCTCAACATGCGGCCGCGCGGCAACGTCTTCAACTACGGCAACGATACGCACTTCATCGACTGGCTCGAGGAGACGGGGCAGGATTACGACGTCATCACCGACGACGACATCCACCGCCACGGCGTCCAGGTTCTGGCGCCCTACACCTGCGTCGTCACGGGGTCGCATCCGGAGTACATCAGCCGCGAGGTCTGGGAGGCGTTCGACGCCTATCAGCGGGGCGGCGGACGTCACATGTATCTCGGAGGCAACGGCTTCTACTGGCGCATCGCCTATCATCCGACGGTGCCGCACACGATCGAGATGCGCCGCGGCATGACCGGGCTGCGCACCTGGGAAGGAGAGGCGGGTGAGACCGCGCTGGCCTTCACCGGCGAGCCGTCCTCGACCTGGCGCAGCAACGGGCGTCCTCCCCAGCGACTGCTCGGTGTCGGCTTCGACGGTCAGGTCTTCACCCATTCCTCGCCGTACCGCTGGCTCGACGGTGCCAAGGATCCGGCCCTGTCATGGCTGACCGAAGGGATCGACCTTGCCGCCCCGCTGGGCGACTTCGGCCTGCGTGGCAACGGCGCCGCTGGGGTCGAGATCGATCGCGTGGACTGGTCGCTTGGGTCGCCGCCCGGCACCGTCTGGCTCGCGACGGCGGACCGGCTCGGCTATGGCGGGACGCCCGCACCGGAGGAGATCCGTACGCTGCATCGCGGCGTGATGGGGGACCAGAACGCGCAGGTGAGGGCCGATCTGGTCTATTTCCCAACCGCCAACGGCGGTGCGGTCTTCTCGACCGGATCGATCGCCTGGGTCTGTGCCCTGTCGCACGCGGGCTACAGGAACAACGTGAGCCAGCTCACCGGAAATGTCCTGAGGCGCTTCCTCGACCCGACACCGCTGTGAGCCTGGGAGAGCCCGGCTAACGCAGCGACGTCAGGATCAATGTCAGGCCCGACAGGCAGAGCAGGCTGAGCAGGATGGTGCGGAACTGGGCATCGTTGATGCGGCCGTAGAGGGCCAGGCCGATGCGCGCACCGACCAGGGTCGTCGGCACGGTGATCGCTGCCCAGATCAGGAAGGTCCGGTCGAGGAAGCCCGCGATCCCTGCCGACACCAGGGCCAGGGACAACACGCTCATGTTGAAGGGCTGGTTGACGCCGCGCTGTTCGTCCTTGCCGAAGCCGCGCAGTTGCGCCCAGATCGCCGGCGCCGGGCCGCTGAGGCTCGCCATGCCACCCATCGCACCGCCGATCAGGCCCACCGCCGCGTCGGCCAGACGGCCGCCGCCGGTAACGATGGGCGGCCGGCGCACCATGGCCATCCAGGCGCTGTAGACGATCAGCAGGATGCCGACGCCGGCCTTGAGGGGGCGAGGTTCCAGGTGGTTGAGCAGGAGCGTGCCCAACGGCACGCCGACGATACCCGCCGACAGCATTGGCCACAGGCGCGACCAGCGCACGCCGCTCCAGATGCGCGGTAGGGACTGGACGTGCCCTGCCACGCCGCACAGGGCGGTGAGGGGTGCAGCCGTGAGGGGCGACATGGCCTGCAGCCAGAAGCCCAGCGCCACCAGCGCGTAGCCGGTGCCGCTCAATCCGTTGACGAAGCCTGCCGCCAGCGCCCCGGCGACGACGATCGCGATGTCGCCGGGGGGTGGCAGGGGCACGGCCGAATCAGGCCCCGGCGCTGAACGCCTGCATGCCGGTGATGGCACGGCCGAGGATCAGCGCATGGACGTCGTGCGTGCCCTCATAGGTGTTCACGGCCTCGAGGTTCATCGCGTGACGGATCACGTGATATTCGTCCGAGACGCCGTTGCCGCCGTGCATGTCGCGGGCGACGCGGGCAATGTCGAGCGCCTTGCCGCAGTTGTTGCGCTTGATCAGCGAGATCATCTCCGGTTGGGCATGGCCCTTGTCCTTGAGGCGGCCGACCCGCAGGCAGGCCTGGAGGCCGAGCGCGATCTCGGTCTGCATGTCGGCGAGCTTCTTCTGGATGAGCTGGGTGGCGGCCAGCGGGCGGCCGAACTGCTTGCGCTCCATCGTGTAGTTGCGCGCCTGCTTCCAGCAGAACTCGGCGGCGCCCATGGCGCCCCAGGCGATGCCGTAGCGGGCGTTGTTGAGGCAGCCGAACGGGCCGCCGAGGCCGGCGACGTTGGGCATCAGGTTCTCGACCGGCACGAAGACGTCTTCGAGCATGATGGCGCCGGTCACCGAGGCGCGAAGACTGAACTTGCCCTCGATCTTCGGCGTCTCGATGCCCTTCCAGCCGCGCTCGAGGATGAAGCCGCGAATGGCGCCGCCGTCGAGCTTGGCCCAGATGACCAGCACGTCGGCGATCGGCGAGTTGGTGATCCACATCTTCGAGCCGGAGAGCTTGAAGCCACCGGGAACCGTGACGGCGCGGGTCTTCATGCCGCCGGGATCGGAGCCATGGTCGGGCTCGGTCAAGCCGAAGCAGCCGACCCATTCGCCGGTGGCGAGCTTGGGCAGGTACTTCATGCGCTGCTCTTCGCTGCCGTAGGCGTAGATCGGATGCATGACCAGAGAGGACTGGACGCTCATCGCCGAGCGGTAGCCGGAGTCGACACGCTCGACTTCGCGGGCGACCAGGCCGTAGCTCGTGTAGTTGGCGCCGGCGCAGCCGTACTTCTCGGGAAGCGTCGAGCCCAGCAGGCCCAGTGCGCCGAATTCGTTCATGATCTCGCGATCGAACTTCTCGTTGCGGTTTGCCAGCAGGACGCGCGACATCAGCTTGTCCTGGCAATAGTCGCGCGCGACGTCGCGGATCGCGATCTCGTCCTCGGTCAGCTGGTCGTCGAGGAAGAACGGGTCTTCCCAGTCGAAGGGCCTGGCATCGGCGCTGATGCCCTTGGCGGCGCTCTTGAGGGGGGTGGCGGCGTTGGCCATGTCTGCTCCTGCTATTTCGCCCGCGTCTTATCAGGCAGGGCGGGCTGCGCCAACGCCCTAAAGGGCCGTGCCCACGATGGTCTTGCCTGTCAGGGCGCGGAAAATCTCGAGGTTGAGCTTGCCGAAAGCCTCGGATGCCCGCAGTTCCACGGTGCGAGGGCGCGGCAGGTCGATGCGGAAGTCCGCTGCGATGCGGCCCGGGCGGGCCGACATGACGATCACGCGGTCGGAGAGGAAAACGGCCTCCGGGATCGAGTGGGTGACGAACAGGACGGTCTTGCGGGCCTCGCGCGCGACGTCCTTCTCGCCCCAGATACGCAGGAGTTCCAGGGCCATGTCGTCCCGCGTCATGGCGTCGAGCGCGCCGAACGGCTCGTCCATGAGGAGGAGCGGCGGGTCGAGGAGCAGGGCTCGGCAGAGCGCGGCCCGCTGCTGCATGCCGCCTGAGAGTTCGCGCGGCAGCTTGGTGCCGAATCCGCCAAGGCCGGCCATTTCGAGAAGCTGCTCAGCTCGTTTCCGCAGTAAGCGCGGATCCTTGCCGGCGAGCTCGGCTGGCAGCAGTACGTTCTCCAGGATTGACCGCCATTTCAGCAGGATCGGCGCCTGGAAGACCATGCCGATGTCGGGGATCGGCTGGTTCACAGTGCGGCCGGCTACCGTGATGGCGCCGGTCGTGGCCGGACGCAGCCCGGCCACAATGCGCAGCAGGGTCGACTTCCCGCAGCCGCTCGGGCCGACCAGCGAGACGAACTCGCCGCCCCCGATCGACGCGGAAATCCCGGCGAGGGCTTCAACCGGGCCGCTCGCCGCCTGATACGTCATGCCGACCCGGTCGAGGTCGATCAGTCCCTTTGTCACGCGACGCGACTGCCTGGATCAGTTCGGCATCGCGACCTTGGTGAAGAACGCGGTCGAGTAGACGTCCTTGCACTCGACCTTCTTCGGCAGGCCCATATAGGTGTTCACCAGGTCGACCGAGTCGCACATCTTCTTCTCGTCGATCCAGCCGATGCCGTTCTTGGCGTAGCGGTCGGTCTTCATCAGGCCGAGGCCGATCATCATGTTCGGCGTCATCACCTCGACGTCGACCTCGGGCACGCGCTTCTTCAGGATTTCCATGGCGGCCTTCGGATCGGCCATGACGTCACGCCAGCCCATGTAGGAGGCTTCGAGGAAGTCCTTCAGGGCCTTGGGCCTGTCCTTCATCGTCTTGGCGCTGGCGATGATCGACATGGAGTACATGTCGAAGCCGAAATCGGCCCACGGCATCATGACGACGCTACCCTTGCCGGCGGCCTTCTCGTAGAGCGGCAGGCCGGTGCTGTAGTCGCCGACGCCGTCGACACGCTTCTCGGCCAGCGCCGCGATCTTGGCGGCAGGCTCGATGTTCACCCAGGAGACCTTGGCCGGATCGATGCCGTTCACCTTGGCGAAGGCCGGGAACATCTGGCGCTGCGAATCGCCCGGAGGGGCGGCGAGCGTCTTGCCCTCGAGGTCCTTGGGCTTGGCGAGCGGCTTTTCTTTCAGGCTGAAGATGTTGAGCGGCGTCTTGTCGAACACCATGCCGACCGTCTTCACCGTCGTGCCACGGCCCACCGAGGCGATGACGACGGCGGCGTCGGCGAGTCCGGCATCGGCGCGGCCGGTGTCGACCTTGGCGATCGAGTCGCCCGATCCCTTGGAGTTCTCGAGTGTCACGTCGAGGCCCTTGGCCTTGTAGTAGCCCTTGTCGAGGGCGACCCAGTAGGCGGCGTGGTCGCCGACCGCAAACCAGTTCAGTGCAAAGGTGAACTTCTCCTGCGCCGAGGCGGCGCCGGAGGCGGCCAGCAGCGCAGCCAGCGCAAGCGACAGTGTGCGAGTCATGACGGTCTCCCTTTTCCCTTCCCCGATTTCAGTCGACGCCCTCGGCCCAGGGGGCCCAGAGATGCGCCAGCAACACGACGGCGCCGTAAAGCACGAGGCCCACGACGGAAATCCAGACCAGGGCTGCGAACGCCACGGAGGTGTTCATGCTGCTCTGGGTGGTGACGATGACGTATCCCAGGCCGCGCTGGGAGGCGACGAACTCGCCGACGATCGCGCCCACCACGGCGGCGGTCGCCGTGATCTTCAGCGCGCTCAGGATGTAGGGGAGCGCGTTGGGGATGCGGATCTTGACGAAGATCTTCCATTTCGGCGCGTTGAAGACACGCCCGAGGTCGAGCATGTCCGGCTCGACCTGGGACAGGCCGACGGCGGTGTTGATCACCACCGGGAAGAAGCCGATGAGCGCGCCCATCAGCATGTTGGGGAAGATGCCGTAGCCCATCCAGATCAGGAACAACGGCGCGATCGCGACCTTGGGCAGCGTGTTCACGAACACGAGGAAGGGAACGAGTGCGTTGGCGAGCACGGGCGACCAGGCGATGGCCACGCCCAGCGCCACGCCGACCACGGCGGCCATCAGGAAGGCGCCGATGATCTCGAGGGTGGTCGTCCAGAGATGGCCCGCCCAGGCCGTGTCGCCGTGCCAGAGTGCGTTCCAGACCGAGAGCGGGGCGGGAAGCAAATATTCGCGGATGTTGCCGAAGGTGACGGCGGCCTGCCAACTCGCCAGCAGGAAGGCGAAGAGGGCGAGCGTGGGCCAGTAACGGTTGGCCAGGGTGCCGAATTTCGTCATGCGCGCGCAGCGATGAAACTGTTCATCGCTTTCGTCTCACTGATATCATGGGCCCCCATGAGATGAGACTGGCGAACGCGCATTTGCCCGTCAAGGCGAGGTTCGTCTGTGAAGCTTTCCCTGTGCAACGAAGTCATCCGCGAGCTGCCGTTCGAGCGTCAATGCGCACTGGCCGCGGCGCTCGGCTATCAGGGGCTGGAAGTCGCGCCTTTCACCTTGGGCGACGACGCGTGGCGCATGCCAGCCACCAAGCGTGCTGCCGTCCGTCGGACCTGTGCCGACGCCGGCGTCGAGGTGAGCGGTCTTCACTGGCTGCTGGCGGCGCCGGCCGGGCTTTCGATTGCGACTGACGATCGGGCCGTGTGGCAACGCAGCCTCGACGTGATGTTGTCATCCATCGAACTGTGCGCCGAGCTGGGCGGTGCCTATCTCGTACATGGCTCGCCGGGTCAGCGGCGCATCGCCGGTCCGGATGACGCCAAGCGGGTCGAAGCAGCCTGGGCGGCTGCCGCGGCTGCCGCGGAAAAGGCCGGCGTGGTCTATTGTCTGGAGCCGCTCGCCCGGCCGGATTGCAACTTCGTCAATACGCTCGGCGAGGCGGAAGCCATCGTCCGCCGGATCGGCAGTCCGGCCTTCCGGCTGATGGTCGACACGCTGGCATCGAGCCTGGAAGAGCAAGAACCGGTCGCCAACGTCATCCGCCGCTGGATGCCGACCGGATTGATGGCCCATATCCAGTTCAACGACCGCAACAAGCGCGGACCGGGCGAGGGCACGGACAAGTTCGAGCCCGTGGTCGAGGCGCTGCACGACACCGGCTATGATGGCTGGGTCGCCATGGAGCCCTTCGTGTACGAGCCCGATGGCCCGACCTGCGCGGCGCGCATGATCGGCTATGTCCAAGGTCTGCTGGAGCAAACTGCATGAAAGTGAAGGTTGAGGCGGTCGACCGCTTCGAGCGCGACCATCGCCTGCGCCTGCCGTTCCGCTTCGGTGTCATCACGGTGACGCAGGGCATCCAGGCGATCATCCGCGTGCGCATCGCGCTGGAGGATGGCCGCACCAGCGAAGGCGTCGCCGCCGAGGCGTTGGGGGCGAAGTGGTTCGAGAAGAGCCCGGAATTTTCCGACGCGCAGAATCTCGACCAGCTGCGTCAGGCGCTGCAGCTGGCCGTCGACCACTATTCGGCGCGCGGCTTCGATACGCCGTTCGGGCTCTACGCCGGCAGCTATCGCCAGCAGATCGCGCGCGGCGCCGAACTCGGCCTCAATCCGCTGGTCGCCTCGTACGGGCCGGCCCTGCTCGACCGCGCGATCATCGATGCGCTCGGCAAGGCGACCGGCCAGTCCTTTGCGGAGATGATCGCGGCCAATGTGCCCGGCATCGCCGCGACCGATCTGACTCCCGACATCGACGCGGGGCATTTGGCGGGATTCCTCCCGGGATTAAAGCCGCGACCCTCGATCGATCTGCGTCACACGGTGGGCCTCGTCGATCCGCTGACGAAGGCCGACCGGCCGGAGTCGGAGCGGGTGAACGACGGGTTGCCGGAAACGCTCGAAGAGGTCGTCTCCTATTATCGCGGCCGTTACTACAAGCTGAAGGTGGGCGGCGACATCAAGGCCGACCTCGACCGGCTGACGCGCATCGCCTCGGTGCTCGATTCCGGCGCCGGCGATTACAAGGTCACGTTCGACGGCAACGAGCAGTATGACGATGTCGACGGCATCGTCGAACTCTGGCGCAAGGTCGAGGAGACGCCGGCGCTCGCCAAGATGGTCGCGGCGACACTGTTCATCGAGCAGCCGATCAAGCGCCAGGCGGCGCTCAGTCGGCCGGTGACGGCGCTGGCCAAATACCGTCCGGTCATCATTGACGAGTCCGACGGCGAGCTCTCGACCTTCCCTGAGGCGCTGAAGCTCGGCTATGCTGGTGTCTCGAGCAAGAACTGCAAGGGCTTCTACAAGTCGATCCTGAATGCCGCGCGCGTCGCCAGGCTCGGGCCGGGGTACTTCATGTCCGCCGAGGATCTGACCACGCAGCCCGGCGTCAGCGTCCAGCAGGACCTGGCCCTGGTCTCGCTGCTGGGCCTCACCCATGTCGAGCGCAACGCCCACCATTTCATCGATGGCATGTCGTCGGCCTCCGATGCCGAACAGAACGCCTTCGTGGCCGCGCATCCCGATCTCTACGAGCGGCAGCCGGGCAAGCCGGCGCGCCTGAAAGTCCGCGACGGCGCGCTGTCGCTGGGCTCGCTGGATTGCCCGGGCTTTGCGGTCGGCGTCGATCTCGACTTCGCTGCCCTGCGGTCGATGCCCGCCGCGCCGCGAGAACGCCTGGTCCCGGCCCATCCTGGAGGCAAGAAATGAGCGCCAATCTTCCAGCCCGCTTCGAGAGTGTCGAAGCGGTCGAGGACTTCATGACCGCCCCGTCCGCCGAGCTGGTGGCGGACCTTGCTGCGACGCCAGGCGACATCCTGGTGCTGGGTGTCGGGGGCAAGATGGGCCCGACCCTGGCGCGCATGGCCAAGCGCGCGGCGCCGTCCAAACGCGTGATGGGCGTGGCGCGCTTCAGCGAGCCGGGTGTGAAGGGCGCTCTGGAGAAGGCCGGTGTCGAGCCGATCTCCGCGGACCTGCTGGATCGGGCTGCACTGGAAAGCCTTCCGAAAGCCGCCAACGTCGTGTTCATGGCGGGGCGCAAGTTCGGCGCCACGGGCGACGTTCCACTCACTTGGGCGATGAACGTGCAGGTGCCGGCGATGGTCGCCGAAGTCTTCAAGGAGTCGCGCATCGTCGCTTTCTCGACAGGATGCGTCTATCCGTTCGTGCCGGTCGACAGCGGCGGCGCCACGGAAGACGTCCCGCCGGTGCCGCCCTCCGGCGACTATGCGAATTCCTGCGTCGGGCGCGAGCGCATGTTCGAGTATTTTTCGGCGCGCCACGGCACGCCCGGCCGCCTGTTCCGACTCAACTACGCGATCGACATGCGCTACGGCGTGCTGCACGACGTCGGCCGCAAGGTGAGGGACGGCGAGCCGATCGACCTGTCAATGGGCCACGTGAACGTCATCTGGCAGGGCGACGCCAACTCGGTCGCGCTGCGCTGCCTGGCGCGCGCGACGACGCCCACGACACCGATCAACGTTACGGGACTGGAGACGATCGAGATCCGGAAACTCGCCGCCGAGTTCGGCAAGCTGCTGGGCAGGACGCCGACGCTCACCGGCAAGGAAGCGCCGACCGGCTGGCTGAACAATGCCAGCCGCATGGAGAAGGAATTCGGTCCGCCCAGCGTGCCGCTCTCCAAGATGATCGAGTGGACCACCGACTGGCTGCAGAGGGACATGGCCACGCTGAACAAGCCCACGCACTACGAGGTGCGCGATGGCAAGTACTGAAGCGCTCGACGTCCGGCCGATCGATCCCGAACAGAGCGACGCGGTGTGGCCGCTGTCGATCGAGGCGGGCTGGAACCAGAACGTCGCCGACTGGCGCTTCATGCTGGGCGCCGGACGCGGCTTTGGCTGTGCGGCGCCGGACGGGACGTGGCAGGCGAGTTCCCTGATCCTGCCGCTCGGCCAGAAGCTGGCCTGGATCAGCATGGTGCTGGTGACGAAGGAGCGCCGCCGCGGCGGCGTCGGGACCGGCCTGCTGAAGCGCTGCATCGATGAGGTGCGAGCCGCCGATGCGGTAGCGGGCCTCGATGCGACGGAGCAGGGGCGGCCGATCTACCTGTCTCTGGGATTCCGCGACCTCTACCCGATCGCGCGTTGGCACTTCGACGCCGTGAAAGGCGAGGCCGTTGCGCCGCCGGCCGGCATCACGGTCCGGCCAATCACCCCGGCCGATCTGCCGCGGCTCGCGATCTACGACCGGCCGCTGACCGGGATGGAGCGACCGTCGATCCTGATGCATCTCGCCTTGCGTCAGCCCGGCCGCGCCTGGCTGGCCGAAGACGCGGGCGGCAAGATCGTGGGCTTCGTGCTGGGCCGTGAAGGCCGCACGGCGACGTCGCTCGGGCCCGTGGTCGCCGATCGCGAGTCCATCGCCCTGTCACTGATCTCGCGCGCGGCGGCTGCCGCTCCGGGGCCGTTCATCACCGACGTGCCGGAGGCGCACCAGGCCGTCCGCGCCTGGCTCGAGGAGCAGGGCGCGACTTCGCCCCGCGGCTACATGCGGATGACGTTGGGCACAGCGAAGGGACTGGACGATCCCTCGTATGTCTTCGCCCTCGCGGGTCCTGAATTGGGATAGGATACAGGCATGAGCACCGACAAGGCCCTCCACTGGCGCGATCTTCCGGCGCCGGTCCTGTCCCTGCTGCGGCAGGGTACCGTCATCCCCGCGCATCCGCTGGCGCTCGACACCGACCGAATCTTCGACAAGCAGTCGCAGCGCGCGCTCAGCCGCTACTACCTCGACGCCGGTTCCGGCGGGCTGGCCGTAGGGGTGCATTCCACCCAGTTCGCCATTCGCGAAGTCGGGCTCTATCGTCCCGTGCTCGAGCTTGCCATCGGGACGGCGCGCGACTGGACCGACCGGCCGCTGGTCATGATCGCGGGCGCGGTCGGCAGGACGGCGCAGGCGGTCGAGGAAGCGCGCACGGCGCGGTCGCTCGGCTATCATGCAGTGTTGCTGTCGCTGGCGGCGCTGAAGGGCGCGAGCGAGGACGAGCTGATCGAGCATTGCGCGGCGGTCGCGAAGGAGATGCCGCTAATCGGCTTCTATCTGCAGACCGCCGTGGGAGGCATCAAGCTGTCGCGCGAATTCTGGACGCGCTTCGCGGCGATCGACAATGTCGTGGCCATCAAGGTGGCGCCGTTCAACCGCTATCGCACGCTCGACGTCTGCTTCGGTATCGCCGCCGCCCATGCCGAGGATCGCATCACGCTCTATACCGGCAACGACGACCATATCGTGGCCGACCTTGTGACGCCGATGGTCGTTCGCACCGGCAACCGCGAGGTGACGCTGCGGTTCCAGGGCGGACTCCTCGGTCACTGGAGCGTCTGGACACGCGGCGCGGTGAAGATGCTCGAAAGGCTGAAGCTCTCGGTCTCGAACGGTGCCATCGCGCCCGAGGTGCTGGCGCTCGATTCCTTCGTTACGGATTGCAACAGCGTGGTTTTCGACGTCGACCACGATTTCGCGGGCTGCATTCCGGGGTGCCACGAGATCCTGCGGCGGCAGGGGCTTCTGCAATCGATCGAATGCCTGGACCCTCACGAAAAGCTGAGCCCCGGCCAGAGCGAGGGAATCGACCGGCTCTACGCGACCTACCCCGAGCTGCACGACGATGCCTTCGTGGCGGCGAACCTCGAGCGCTGGCGGAACTGAGCCGTTGGACGATCTGTTCGCTTCCCATGACGCACTGGCCGTCGCGGAGCTGGTCCGCAGCCGGCAGATCGGCGCTCGGGAACTGCTCGACGTCACTCTCGCGCGGCTGCGCAAAGCCAACGGCCATCTGAACGCGATCACGGATTTCTACGAGGGCAACCTGCTCGAACGGTCCGTCTCGGCGGCGGGCGAGGGGCCGTTCCGCGGCATTCCCTTCGTCGTGAAGCAGCTGATGGCCGATTGCGCCGGTACGCCGACCACGGTCGGCTCGCGCTTCTTTGCCAGGGAACCGGTGGCGGCAAATGACAGTGCTGCGGTAGCCCGCATGCGCCGCGCCGGCCTGGTGATTGTCGGCCGCAGCAACACCAGCGAGTTCGGCCTGGCGCCGACGACCGAGCCCGCCTTTGGCGGCGCGACGGTCAATCCGTGGCGTGCTGACCTGTCGCCGGGCGGCTCGTCCGGCGGTTCGGCTGCGGTGGTGGCGGCCCGGCTGCTGCCGATGGCGCATGCGACCGACGGCGGCGGCTCGATCCGCATTCCGGCCTCCCTGTGCGGGCTGTTCGGCCTGAAGCCCTCGCGCGGCCGCATCAGCCTCGCGCCGATCGGAGAGACCCTCGCCGGGGCTGGGGCACAGCTCAGCGTCTCGATCTCCGTGCGCGACAGCGCGGCACTGCTCGACGTACTGGCGGGCGGCGAACCCGGAGATCCCTATCGCGCGCCCGAGGCCGAAGGGTCGTTCCTCGACGCGACCAAGCGTACCCCGGGCAAGCTTCGCGTCGCCTTCGTCCGCAAGCCCGTCGGCTGGGAGTCGATGGACCCGGCGCTGGTCGCGGCCGTCGAGCGTACGGCGAAGCGGCTGGAAGCGCTCGGTCATCACGTCGAGGAGGCGACGCCGGATTATGATCCCGTGGCGACCGGCATGGCCTTCGGCACGGTGATGTGCGCCAACACCTTCACCAACATCCAGGTCCGCGCCAACGGCCGCGTGCCCGGGCCCGGCGATCTGGAACCGGTGACGCGGCTCTACGCGGAGCAGGGCGGCAAGGTGAGCGCCCACGACTATATCCGCGCCGTCCAGACTTTCCATCGCACGGGACGGCAGCTCGGCGCCTTCTTCGAGAGGTTCGACATCCTCCTCTCGCCGACCATCGCGCGGCCGTCGTTGCCGCTGGGCACCGTGCGCATGGATGGCAGCCTTGAGCAGTACGAGGGGGGGCTCGCGCCGATGGTGGCCTTCACCTCTGTCTGCAATGCCGCAGGCGTGCCGGCCATGTCGGTGCCGCTGGAATGGACGGACGACGGTCTGCCCATCGGCATGCACTTCGTCGCCCGCTACGGCGCAGAGGCCACGCTGTTGTCACTGGCTGCGCAGCTCGAACAGGCGCATCCGTGGCGCGATCGGCGGCCTCCCGGAGTGAACTGACGTGACGGGCAATTTCTGGCGCATCGCGGTCGCGGGCTTCGTCGCCGGCGCGCTCAGCGTGCTGGTGTTCCATCAGTGGGGATTCTACGTCGCCGCTGAACTCGGCTTCGGGCGACCCAATCTCTACAGCATGCGGCCGGTCCCGCCGTGGGGCGCTCCCGCCATCGTCTCGCTCGCCTTCTGGGGCGGGCTGTGGGGGATGCTCGGCGCGTTCGTGGTCGGGCGCCTGCCCGGGATCCTGAGCGGGGCGCTGGGCTGGATCCTCTTCGCGATCACGCTGGTGCTGGCGGTGAACTGGTTCGTCGTCCTGCCGATCAAGGGCGCGCCGGTGGGCGGCGGCTGGCGCCTGCCGGGCGTGGTCGTGGTGCCCATCGTCTACGCACTCTGGGGCTTCGGGATGTGGCTGTTCTACGGTCTCATCCGCCGGCTGCTCAGGTAGCCGGCTTGATGCCCCTCGTCAGAGCCTGCGCATAACGATCTGCGAGCCGCCGCCCCAGATCGGGAGATAGGCCATCTTGTAGCCGGCGCCGCCGGTCACGATCGGATGGATCGCCTCGGAAGAGGAGGCGACGTCCTTGCCCTCATCGAACAGATACTGCTGGACCCGCTTGATGTCCCAGCCCTCGTGGCGGGCGATTTTCTCGGCGAGTTCGAGCGGCAGCAGAAGCACCTGTTCGCCTCGCGCGCTCTTGCGGCTCTGGCCCGACATCACGATCTCGGCACGCATGCCGGCGACGACCGGGTCGAGGATCGCTTGCGGTGTCGCGCCCTCGCCGTCGCCGGGCAGCACCTCGGCCGTGCCAGAAATGCCCATCACCGTGAGGGCGCTCTCGTTCTTCGCAAGCCCGTGGCGTTCCGTGAATGTCGGGAAGGGACCTTCACTCCTCTCGGCGAAGCACAGGGTGAACTTGGCAGGCTGGCCCATTGTCGCCATGTCGCCCGTGTCAGAGCGCGCACCGCCGATGTTGCGCAGGCAGAGCTGGAGGGCGCGGCCGATGCAGGCATTGGTGCGGTTGCCGGGACCGATGGTGTTCGTCAGGGCGTTGACGCCGAGCTGCTGCACGATCGGGCCGTGGAGGCAGAGCGCGACCGCGGCGCTGCCGGTGGTCGTGGCGATGCCGAGGAGATTGAAGTCGGGTTCGAGCACCGCCTGCGCCGCCGCCAGAACCACCGGCACCTCGGCCGGTACGCAGCCCGCGATCACGCATTGATAGGCTACGCTCTCGGGGGTGATGTCGCCGAACATCGGCGGCATCATGCCTTGCGACTCCGAGCGGCCGCCGATGCCGGCGACCATCGCTTCCAGGCGCCGCCGGGTCGGCGGCACCAGGGGGAGGCCATCCGAGAGTTCGGCCTCCGTCAGGATCTGTTGTGCGCTCTCCCAAGCCGTCTGCTCGTCGACGACCGGCCAGCCGCACCACTCGTTCATCGGGCGATGCGCGTGCAGGCGACGGTGGTGCCGCCGAATGACGGTATGAAGGCCGAATGCTTGCCTGGACCGCCCGCCACAGTGATGTGGATGTCGTTCGGATCACGGCCGATCGCCAGCCAGTCCCCGTCGGGCTTGTGGCCGGTGCTCTCGTAGGTGGCGAGGTTCTCGCGGGAGATGCGCGACAGGTGGATGCGCGAGCGCTTCCAGAGTTCCTCCCGGATGCTCTCGATCGTGAAGCCATCACGCTTCAGGGTCGCCGCATGTTCGGGGCCGATGATGAGGAACATCGGGCCCTTGCCGTACACGGTGTTGGCACCCGGATTGGACATGCCGCCGGCGAAGGTGGTGAGCAGGCCGTCGCCCGTGGTCGAACCGTGATCGTTGAGATTATGCGGACCTTCGCCCGACATCACCGTAACGACCGAGTCGGTGGGCGCGAAGCCGCGCTGCACGTGATAGGGCGTCCAGGGATTCTCCTCCTCGTTCTCGCCGAAGCAGAAGGTGAACTTGGCGGGATTGCCCTGGGTCGAGCGGTCCATCTCACCGGGCTTGGCGCCGGCTACGTTCAGCAACATCAGGCCGAGCGCGCGGCCGATCGTGGCATTGGCCTGGCGGCCCTGGCCGAAGCAGTTGGTGCCGCAGTTGATGTTGAGTTCGTGGCGGATCGGGCCGCTCACCATGACCATCGGGGCGCAGGAGTGAGTGGTCGCAAGCGTGCCGTGCAGATTGTAGTCCGGATCGAGCACGCCGCGCAGGGCGGCGGTCACGACGGGGAAGTATTCGGGCTTGCACCCGGCCATGACGGCGTTCGCGGCAAGCGCCTGCAGCGTCGGCACGATCTGGCGCGGCGGGACGGGCGGGTAGGGGCGATTGTCGCCCCGGACCGTCTCGACGAACTTCGCCACTTTGGCCTCGGTGGGCACGAAGAGCGGCATGCCGTCGCTCCAGCCCTGTTCGTTGGCGTACTCGTTGAAGGCCTCGACATCCATGTCGCCGATGTCGATCACTTCCTGGTCGGCGATGTCCTTCATTTGCCCGTGGCCTCGGTCAATCCCTTGGTCGCTGCTTCGATACGTTCCCGCAGTTCTTCGGCATTGAGGCCGCCGACGGGATGCTTGACCACGATCAGGCGCGGTTCGACCTTGCGGGCCTTCGCCTGGGCGAGGACCAGCGGCTTGAATGTCTCAGTGGCGATCACGTAGGCGGTGATGCCGAGCTTCTCGAGTTCGAGGCTGTCGTGGAAACTCCACGATGAACAGCTTCCTCAATCCCCTAAGGCGAGGAGTGCCGCCTTGTAGTTCTTGGCGACCTTCTCGATCAGTTCCTTCGGCGCCGGCTGGCTGGCGCTGTTCTTGGCGTGGAAATGGATGTTGTCGACCGGACGATGGGCGCCCAGCATGGCGCGTACGCCTTCCAGCAACTCACGAGCGTTCGGCTTGGAATTGGAGATCAGCGCAATGGCGTCCGTCGCCCAGTTGACCGGCTGCAACGTCACCTTGGCGGGGCCGGCGGCGGCCATTCCGAAGCTTGGATTGAAGATACGCATGTTCGCTTTCCTCCACGCTACTTGTTCAACGCCGCGATAACCGACTTGGCGGCGCGTTGGCCGTCCGCGATGGCGTTGGCCAGATATTCCTTCGAACCGGACCTTACGTCGCCGGCGGCAAACACCAGCGGCTGGGCAGTCTGGCCCGCTTCGTCAACAACGATATGCCCCGTGGCGTCGCGTGCAAGCGAATCCGGCAGGAATTCCGCAGCGGGAGACCGCCCCTCATAAACGAACACCGCATTGGTCGGAATTCGGTTTCGCTGGCCGCTATCTTCGACCGTGACGGCCTCGAGACCGTTGCTGCCTTCGAGACCGACGATGCGTCCCGGCATGGCCGTGACGCCTTCGGGGAGCGGGCCATTCGGCGTGCCGAGCATGGTGATGTCGCTGGCGATGCCGACCAGGACGGCGGCCTCGTAGGGCGCCCAGCCGGTCGCGCCGGCGATGATCACGGGCTGGCCGGCATAGAGCGGCCCGTCGCAGTTCGCGCAGTGGGAAAGGCCACGTCCTTCATATTCCTCCTCGCCGGGGAGACCGAGCTTGCCCTTGCTCATGCCGGTCGCAACGACGAGGGATCGCGCCGTGTGGTGCTCGCCGTCGGCGGTCTCGATCTCGAAGGGCCCGTTGCCGGAAATCGCCGTCACTTCGCCGAAGCCGATCTCGACGCCGGCGACGACGGCGTCGTCGGTCAGGCGCGCGGCCATAGTCGTGCCGTCGAAGATCTCCTCGAAATCGTGCAACTGGCCCAGGTTGATGATTTCGCCGCCGGGCGCGAGCTTGTCGAGGCAGAGCGCCTTCAGGCCCGCGCGGGCGGCTTCGGTGGCGGCGGTCAGTCCGGCAGGACCGGCGCCAATGACGATCACGTCGTAGGAAGGGGTGTCCATGGTCGTCTTTAATCGGCACTTGTACCGGGGAGTGCAAGGGACAATTCCGGGACCGGACGGAGCTGGTCAAGCCTGAGCATCCTCCCGCGCCCCATTGTGGTCCGCGATTTGCAGGCCGTGCATCTTGAGCTTGCCAGTCCCCGAGAAAGCATCGTAGGTCGCAAAGGCAGGGAGACAGAAACAAGGCATGGCGTACTTCACGCAACAGCTGATCAACGCAATCACGCTGGGCGCCATCTACGGGCTGATCGCCATCGGGTACACGATGGTCTACGGGATCATCGGCATGATCAACTTCGCGCATGGCGAAGTGTTCATGATCGGTGCCTTCATCTCGTTGATCGGCTTCATCATCTGCGGCAGCCTCGGCATCAGCTCGGCGCCGATCGCCATCGTCCTGGTGCTGCTGCTGGCCATGTGCTTTTCGGCTGTCTACGGCTGGGCGATAGAACGAACGGCCTATCGACCGCTCAGGGGCTCGTTCCGGCTGGCGCCGCTGATCTCCGCCATCGGCGTGTCGATCGCCCTCCAGAACTATGTGCAGCTGGCCCAGGGCGCGCGGCCCAAACCCGGCGGGCAGATCGTGTCGGGCGGATTCAACCTGTTCAGCGCCGACGGCTTCGACGTCCGCGTCACCTGGCTTCAGATCATCATCGTGCTGGTGACGGTCGTGCTGATGGCCGCATTCACCTGGGTGATCGCGAAAACCTCGCTGGGGCGCCAGCAACGCGCCTGCGAACAGGACATGAAGATGGCGGCGTTGCTGGGCGTCAATGTCGACCGCACCATCTCGCTCACCTTCGTGCTGGGGGCGGCGCTCGCTGCCGTCGCCGGCATGCTGTTCCTGATGTACTACGGCGTCATCGACTTCTTCATCGGCTTCCTGGCCGGCATCAAGGCCTTCACTGCGGCGGTGCTCGGCGGCATCGGCTCGCTGCCGGGCGCCATGCTCGGCGGGCTGCTGATCGGATTGATCGAGGTCTTCTGGGCCGGCTACTTCTCGAGCGAGTACAAGGATGTCGCGGCCTTCGCGATCCTGGTCCTGGTGCTGATCTTCCGGCCGAGCGGACTGCTCGGCAAGCCGGAGATCGAGAAGGTCTGACGGATGGGCCCGCGTCTCCCTCTCATGCTGAAGGATGCGGGCCTTACCGCCTTCGTCGCCGCGGCCCTCGGCATCTTCATCGTGGGCTTCCGCACCGTCGACCTGGGGGGCGGCAAGGGGCTGGGCTTCGACTATCACCTCGTCGATCTCGCGGTGGCCGTGGTCGTCATCTTCATCGGCCGGCTCGGCCTCTCGATGGCGGCCAATGGTCTGCGCTGGCCGGCCATTGCGCTGGGTGTGGCGATGGTCGCGGCCGGCGCCTCGCCCATGAAGCTGCCGTCCGGCTTCCTGCACTGGTTCGTGGCGCTGGGCGGCGTACTGCTGGTGATCCGCGCGATCTGGCCATGGGCCAATGACGCCATGGGCGCTGCGGCGCGGACCCCGTCGGGTGTGGCGCTGGGCAAGGCCGGGTCCAAATGGTTTGGCTGGCTGTTGCTGGCCGCAGCGGTGCTGATGCCGTTCACGCCGTTCGCCGACCAGAAGACGATGGATCTCGGCGTCCTGATCCTGACCTACGTGATGCTTGGCTGGGGGCTCAACATCGTGGTCGGCCTCGCCGGCCTGCTCGACCTGGGCTACGTCGCATTCTACGCGGTCGGCGCCTACGCCTATGCGCTGCTCAGCACGCAGTATGGACTGGGCTTCTGGACTGTCTTGCCGCTCGCCGGGATGATGGCGGCGCTGTTCGGCATCATGCTGGGTTTCCCGGTCCTGCGCCTGCGCGGCGACTACCTCGCCATCGTGACCCTCGGCTTCGGCGAGATCATCCGTCTCGTGCTGCTGAACTGGTTCGACCTCACCAACGGGCCGGCCGGCATCGGCTCGATCCCGGGACCGACCCTGTTCGGCGCCGTGTTCGCCGAGACGCCGCCGCCCGGCAAGCAGACTGTCTCGGAGATGCTGGGAATCGCCTTCGACGGCAATCACCGGCTGATCTTCCTCTATTACATCATCCTCGGCCTGGCCCTGATCACCAACCTCTTCACCCAGCGCATGCGGCGCCTGCCGGTCGGTCGCGCCTGGGAGGCGTTGCGCGAGGACGAGACCGCTTGCCAGGCGCTCGGCATCAATCCGACCAACACCAAGCTCACGGCCTTCGCCATCGGCGCCATGTTCGCGGGCTTTGCCGGTTCCTTCTTTGCCGCCAAGCAGCGCTTCATCAGCCCCGAGAGCTTCGTGTTCATCGAGTCGGCGATCATCCTGGCCATCGTCGTCCTGGGCGGCATGGGCAGCCAGATCGGCGTGGTGCTGGCGGCCGTGCTGTTGATCGGCCTGCCAGAATGGTTCCGGGACCTCGGCAATTACCGCATGCTGGCCTTCGGCCTCGCCATGGTCCTGATCATGGTGTTCAAGCCGCGCGGGCTCATTTCCCATCGCGAGCCGTCGATACGGTTGCATCCCGCCGGCTCGGGAGGCGGGGGATGACCTCATCGCTGATCGAGATCGAGCACCTCACCATGCGCTTCGGCGGGCTGGTCGCGATAGACGACGTCTCGTTCTCGGCGCGATCGCAGGAGATTACCGCAGTCATCGGTCCCAACGGCGCCGGCAAGACGACGGTCTTCAACTGCATCACCGGCTTCTACAAGCCGACGATCGGCCGGCTGACCCTGCGTGGCGCTGGCGGCGAATTCCTGCTCGAACGGATGCGCGGCCACGAGATCGGTCAGAAGGCCCGGGTGGCTCGTACCTTCCAGAATATCCGTCTGTTTCCCGGCATGACCGTGCTGGAGAACCTGATGGTGGCGCAGCACAACAAGCTGATGCGCGCCTCGGGCTGGAGCCTGCTGGGTCTTGTTGGCGTGGCGAGCTTCCGGCGGGCCGAGGCGGCCGCGGTCGACCTGGCGCGGCTCTGGCTGGAGCGCATCGGTCTGGTGGCGGATGCCGACCGTCCGGCCGGCGAGCTGCCCTATGGCGCCCAGCGGCGCCTCGAGATCGCCCGGGCCATGTGCACCGAGCCGGTGCTGCTCTGCCTGGACGAGCCGGCGGCCGGTCTCAACCCGCGCGAATCGGCCGAACTCAACCAGCTGCTGGTTTCGATCAGAGACCGGGACGGGATCGGCGTGCTGCTGATCGAGCACGACATGAGCGTCGTGATGAACATTTCCGACCACATCGTCGTCCTCGACTATGGCCGCAAGATCGCCGAGGGGGATCCGCTGGCGGTGCGCGGCAACCCGGCGGTGATTCGCGCCTATCTCGGCACCGACGAGGAGGCGATCGATGGCTGAGCCCTCGATTCTCTCGGTCAGGGGCGTCGAGACGTTCTATGGCGCCATCCAGGCACTGCATGGCGTCGACCTCGAGGTGGCACGCGGCGAGATCGTGACCCTCATCGGCGCCAACGGGGCAGGCAAGTCGACGCTGCTGATGACGATCTGCGGCAATCCCCGGGCGCGCGGAGGAAAGATTCTGCTCGACGGCGAGGACATCACCGCGCTGCCGACCTTTCAAATCGTGCGGCGTGGCGTGGCGCAGGTGCCGGAGGGACGTCGCATCTTCGCGCGCATGAGCGTCTATGAGAATTTGCAGATGGGCGCGATCCTCGCCGATCCGGCGAACTTCAAGTCGGACCTCGACCGTGTCTTCGCGATGTTCCCGCGGCTGGCCGAGCGGCGCGACCAGCGCGGCGGCACCCTGTCGGGCGGCGAGCAGCAGATGCTGGCGATTGGCCGCGCCCTGATGAGCCGGCCGCGCATCCTCCTGCTCGACGAGCCGTCGCTGGGGCTCGCGCCGCTGATCGTGCGCCAGATATTCGACTCGATCGGCCGCATCGCGCGGGAGGAAGGTGTCACGATCTTCCTGGTCGAGCAGAACGCCTTCCACGCGCTGCGCCTGGCCGACCGCGGCTACGTTCTGGCCAACGGACGGGTGCGCCTCAGCGGCAGCGGCAAGGAGCTCCTGGCCAACCAGGAAGTCCGCGCGGCCTATCTGGAAGGTGGGCACGCATGAGCCCGCTCGACACCTTCATGTTCGACTGGTTCGGCGACACGCTGTTCAACGTGGTGCTGTTCAACATCGTGCTGATCGGGCCGGCGTCGTTCGCCGCCGGGCACGCCGTGGCTCTCACCTGGCGACCCTGGCCGCAGATCGTATTCTACACGGCGCTCCTGTCGGCGACCCTGCGCTTCCTCGACTATGCGCTGGCCAATGGCGAGTTATGGTCGTTGGCGGGATTTGTACTGGGCTGGGCCGTGCAACTGGCGATCGCGGCCTTCGCCTTCAGGCTCACGCGCGCGCGCCAGATGGTGCGCCAATATCCATGGCTTTACCGGCGCAAAGGCTTGCTGGGCTGGGACGAGCGGCCCTAATGTAACAGCCATGCTCCGCCAGTGCGGAGGAGGCTCAACGACAAGGGAGACCCGGATGAAGAAGATGTACGGCACACTGGCCGTCGCAGCCGTCGCACTGATGGCGACGCCCGCGTTCGCCCAGATCAAGATCGGCTCGGCCGGTCCGATGACCGGTTCCAACGCGGCGTTCGGCGAGCAGCTCCGTCGCGGCGCCGAGATGGCGGTCGCGGACATCAATGCCGCCGGCGGCGTCAACGGCCAGAAGCTCGAACTGGTGATCGGCGACGATGCCTGCGATCCCAAGCAGGCGACCGCGGTCGCCAACAAGATGGTTTCGGACAAGGTCGTGTTCGTGGCCGGCCACTTCTGTTCGGGTTCGTCGATCCCGGCCTCGGACATCTACAAGGAAGGCAAGATCCTGCAGATCACGCCGGCCTCGACCAATCCGAAGCTGACGGACGACGCCGCTTCCAAGGGCAACACCACGGTGTTCCGCACCTGCGGCCGTGACGACGTGCAGGGCACGACGGTCGGCAACTACATCCTGAAGAACAACAAGACCGCCAAGGTCGCGATCCTTCACGACAAGTCGCCGTACGGCAAAGGCGTGGCCGACGAGACCAAGAAGGCCCTGAACAAGGGTGGTCTGCGCGAGGCCATGTACGAGGCCTACAACGACACCGACAAGGACTTCGCCGCGCTGATCAACAAGATGAAGCAGGCGAAGATCGACATCATCGTGCTGGGCGGCTACCACACCGCGGGTGCGCTGATCATCAAACAGGCGCGCGAGCAGGGCCTGGCCGCGAACATGATGGGCTTCGACGCGCTCGAGACCGCTGAGTTCGCCCAACTGGGCGGCGCGGCGACCAACGGCGTGATGATGTCGTTCCCGCCGAAGGCCGAGGACGACCCCAAGAATGCCGCCCTCGTTAAGAAATTCCGTGACGCCAAGTACAACCCGGAAGGCTACACGCTGTTCAGCTACGCCGCCGTGAAGGCCTGGGCCGATGCCGCCAACAAGGCGAAGTCGGTCGAGGCAGCCAAGGTCGCCGCGGCGCTGCGCTCGGGCAAGTACGACTCGGCCGTCGGCGTGCTCGAATTCGACGCCAAGGGCGACATCAAGGACGCGGTCTACGACATCTACGTCTGGAAGGACGGCAAGTCGGCTCCGATGAAGAAGTAGGGCAGACGAGCTCTGCGATGGAGGGGCCCGGCTTCAGCCGGGCCTTTTCTTTTTGGCGGCGAGCCGGCGTATGTCGCTAGGCGTGCGCTTGTAGACTTCGGCGAAGACGGCGTTGAAGCGGCGCAGGCTTGCGAAGCCAGCGCGCGCTGCGACCTCGATCATCGGCACCCTGGTCTGATCGAGCAGGCGCTTGGCGCGTTGGACGCGCTGTGTTCGCGCGACCTGCAGCGGGCTTGCGCCGATGTGGCGTTGGAACAGCCGGTCGAGATGGCGCGTGCCGACGCCCAGTCGTTCAGCTAGATCGTCGACGCCTCCGCGGTCGAGCGCGCCGTCACGGATCAGCCGCAGGGCGCGCTGCACCGTCGTGCGTGAGCCCAGCCACGCCGGCGAGAAGGGGGCCGTCTCGGGACGACAGCGCAGGCACGGGCGGAAGCCAGCAACCTCCGCTGCGGCGGCCGTCGGATAGAACTGGACGTTCCTGCCCTGGGCGGGGCGCACCGGACAGACCGGACGACAGTAGATGCGGGTGGTGCGCACGCCGGAGAAGAAGCGGCCATCGTAGCGACGGTCGCGACCGATGCGGGCGCGTTCGCAGACCTCGGGGTCGAGCATGACGATGGAGTCCGATTCCGGCGAGTCGACTTTCACCACTCATGTTACTTCGCGCGGCATGACGATCAACGTTCTCGACAATTCGGTATGGCACGCTCTTGTGGGGCGGCATCGACATCACGCGACCGGCCGTGGAGCCGCCCGTCATTATCCGCGCGATATCGCGCCGTTCTCCGCGATCCTCGAACCCACCGATCAGGCCTATGCCGACCTTGCGGCCGATCTTCCGGCTGGCGCCGAAGCACGCCTGTTCCGTCCGACAGAGGAGCCGCTGCCGCCCGGCTGGGACGATGTCGGTCGCTTCCCCATGCTGCAGATGGTGGCGACGCGAACTCCGGAGGAAGATGACGACGCGGTTTCGCCACTCTCGTCCGACGACGCTGGGGCAATGCTCGATCTCGTGGCGCTTGCCCAGCCCGGTCCATTTGGGGCGCGTACACCATTGTTGGGGCGTTACCTCGGCGCTTGGAGCGGAAATCGTCTCATTGCGATGGCAGGCGAGCGGCTGCGCGTAGCGGGCCATGTCGAGCTGAGCGCGATCTGCGTCCACCCCGAGGCGCGAGGGCAGGGACACGCAGGCAGACTCGTGCGTCGGCTGATGCGGCTGGCCTTCGAGAACGGCGAAGTGCCGTTCCTGCACGTACGGCCCGACAACAAGCCGGCGATCGAGCTTTATCGCCACCTGGGCTTCGAGGTCCGGCGCGAACTCATGGTCCTGTGGCGCCGGCCCAGATGATCGATGCGGCCGACCGCCACGGCACGCGGGTCGTCTGGACCGCCTTCGTGGTGGCCGTATTCGGCTGGGGCGTAGGCTTCTACGGACCTGCGGTTTATCTCCCGGTGCTACATCGGACGCATGGCTGGTCGCTCTCGATCCTCTCCGCGGCGATCACGGCGCACTACCTCGTGAGCGCCGTCCTGATCATCGCTTTGCCAGATGCCTACCGGCGCTTTGGCGTGGCCCGCGTCACGCAGGGCGGTACACTGCTTGGTGCCGCAGGTGCGATTGCGTGGGCCAATGCGCAGCAGACATGGCAGCTCGTGCCCGCTCTGCTGCTGAGCGGCGCGGGATGGGCCGCAATGAGCGGGGCAGCACTCAACGCGATGGTGTCACCCTGGTTCGAGCGCGATCGGCCCAAGGCCCTCAGCATGGCGTTCAATGGCGCGAGCGTCGGCGGCATCGTGTTGGTGCCGCTCTGGATGGCGCTCGCAGGCGGTTTCGGCCTGGCGCCTGCGGCGTTCCTCATGAGCATCGCCATGGTTGCGATCGTCTGCCCCCTGGCATTCCGCACCCTGCAGCGTCGGCCCGCAGTCGCGGTATCGAAGACGCGGCCGTTGCCGCGTCTTGCCCTTCTGCGGCAGCCGCGCTTCCTGACGATCTCACTGGCCTTTGCCCTCGGCCTGTTCGCACAGATCGGGCTCTTCGCGCATTTGATCGCGAGGCTCGAACCCGTGCTCGGGCCAAGCCTGGCGGCGGGGGCGATCAGTCTGATCACGGTTTGCGCTGTGGTGGGGCGCACCTTGCTGGCAAGGCTCCTGGGCGAGCATGACCGTAGGCTCGCTGCCGCGGCCAACCTGCTGATGCAGGCCGTCGGCGTGTTGCTGCTGGCGCTCGGGGAGGGCAGCGTCCCGCTGACGGCGGGTTGCATCCTGTTCGGATTGGGAGTCGGTAACCTGCTCTCGCTGCCGCCGCTGATCGCCCAGCGCGAATTCCGGCTGGCCGACGTCGGGACCGTGGTCGCTCTCGTGACAGCCATTAACCAGGCGGTCTTTGCCTTTGCGCCAGCCATATTCGGCGCCTTGCGCGATTCGACCGGCAGCTATGTTGTGCCATTCCTGGTGGCGGGGGGCGTCCAGACCCTCGCGGCTGCGATCATCTTCCTGGGCCGGCGATTTTCCTGAGCCAATTCAGTGTCTTGTGGGTCACCCTCCACGATTTTGCGGAACGGTGACATCACGGCCCCGGATATGGTATCGGGGGGCTCAATAGCTAGAGGGGGTCGATCGTCGATATGCCGGGGGGCGCCATCGCGGTCGCGTCGGATCATGCCGGCTTCGACCTTAAGGAAACGCTGAAGCGTGACCTGCAGGAAGCAGGTCACGAAGTGCTGGATCTCGGCACGAATTCGACCGCTTCCGTCGACTATCCCGACTTCGGGAAAGCCATGGGCGACGCCATCGCCTCGGGCAGGGCCAACCGCGGCGTCCTCGTCTGCGGCAGCGGCATCGGCATCTCCATCGCCGCCAACCGCAATCCCAAAGTTCGCGCAGTGCTCGCGCACGATGTGACCTCGGCGCGGCTCTCGCGCGAGCACAACGACGCCAATGTCATTGCCTTCGGCCAGCGTCTGACCGGTATCGAGGTCGCGCGCGAAGCCCTGAAGGTCTTCCTCGCGACCAAGTTCGAAGGCGGCCGTCACAGCGGCCGCGTCGACAAGCTTTCGAAGGGTTGAGTGTCATGAGCCAAGCCGCTGCCAAGATGAGCGATTCGCCGCTGCCGTTGTTCACCAGGGGGGTCGCCGAAGCCGATCCGGCGATCGATGCCGTCCTCAAGGGCGAACTGCACCGGCAACAAGAGCAGATCGAGCTGATCGCCTCGGAGAACATCGTCTCGCGGGCCGTGCTCGAGGTCGCGGGCTCGGTCCTGACCAACAAGTATGCCGAGGGCTATCCGCGCCGCCGCTACTATGGCGGCTGCGAGGAGGTCGACAAGGCCGAGGATCTCGCGATCGAGCGCGCCAAGAAGCTGTTCAATTGCAGCTTCGCCAACGTACAGCCGCACTCGGGCGCGCAGGCCAACCAGGCCGTGTTCATGGCGCTGTTGCAGCCGGGCGACACGTTCCTCGGCATGGCGCTCGACCAGGGCGGGCACCTGACGCACGGCTCGCCGGCCAACCAGTCGGGCAAGTGGTTCAAGGTCGTGTCCTACGGGCTGAAGCCAGACACGCATCTGATCGACTACGAGCAGATGGAGGAGGCGGCCCGCCGCGAGAAGCCGAAGCTGATCATCGCCGGCGCGTCGGCCTACTCGCGCCACATCGACTGGGCGCGCTTCCGGAAGGTGGCTGACGAGATCGGCGCCTACTTCATGGTCGATATGGCGCACTATGCCGGCCTGGTTGCGGCCGGCGTCTATCCGAGCCCGCTGCCGCACGCCCATGTCGTGACGACGACGACCCACAAGACGCTGCGCGGACCGCGTGGCGGCATGATCCTGTCGAACGACGCCGAGCTCGGGAAGAAGATCAACTCGGCGGTGTTCCCCGGCCTGCAGGGCGGCCCGCTGATGCACATCATCGCCGCGAAGGCGGTGGCGTTCGGCGAAGCGCTGAAGCCCGAGTTCAAGGTCTATGCCCAGCAGGTCGTCGACAACGCGCGCGCGCTCGCAGCGACCCTGACCGAGCGCGGTCTGAAGATCGTGTCCGGCGGCACCGACAGCCACGTCATGCTGGTCGACCTGCGCCCGAAGAAGGCGACCGGCGTGTCGGCTGAGAAGGTGCTCGACCGCGCGGGCATCACGACGAACAAGAACAGCATCCCGGGCGATCCGGAGAAGTACACGGTGACGTCGGGCGTGCGGCTCGGCTCGCCGGCGGGAACCTCGCGCGGCTTCGGCGTCGCGGAGTTCCAGCAGATCGGTCATCTGATTGCCGACGTGCTCGACGGCATCGCCAAGAACGGTCCGGACGGCGACGCCCAGGTCGAAGCCCAGGTTCGCGCCAAGGTCCATGCCCTCTGCGCGCGCTTCCCGATCTACCGTGACTGACAAGGCGCAAAGCCGGAACGAACAGGGGAACTAGATGCGCTGCCCATTCTGCGGTCACGAGGACACACAAGTTAAGGACTCGCGGCCGACCGACGACAATTCGGCGATCCGCCGGCGGCGTTACTGCCCGTCCTGTGGATCGCGCTTCACGACCTTCGAGCGCGTGCAGCTGCGCGAATTGACGGTGGTGAAGAAGAACGGGCAGCGCGTGCAATTCGATCGCGATAAGCTGGCGCGTTCCATACAGGTCGCCTGCCGCAAGCGGCCGGTCGATCCGGAGCGTACGGAGCGCGTGGTGAACGGGATCGTGCGCCGCCTCGAAAGCTCCGGCGAAAGTGAGATCCCCTCGACGCAGATCGGCGAGCTGGTGATGGATGCGCTGCGCGCGCTCGATCCGGTGGCCTATGTGCGATTCGCCTCGGTTTATCGCAACTTCCGCGAGGCCCGGGATTTCGAGGAGTTCATCTCCGATCTCGCCGATACCGCCCACTTCAAGGACTGACGCCGATGATGCGCGCGGCGCTCGCGCTGGCGCGGAGGTCACTCGGCTGCACCTGGCCCAATCCCGCCGTGGGCTGCGTGATCGTGCGGGACGGCCGGATACTGGTGCGCGGTCGCACCAGGGAAGGGGGCCGGCCTCACGCCGAGGCCGATGCGATCGCGCAGGCGGCCGAGGCCGGCCTGTCGCTGACGGGTGCCACGGCCTACGTCACGCTTGAACCCTGCTCGCATCACGGTCGAACACCGCCCTGTGCGGACGCCCTCGTGGCGGCCGGAATCTCACGGGTCGTCTCCGCGCTCGAGGATCCGGATCCGCGCGTCAGCGGCGAGGGGCATGCGCGACTCAAGGCTGCCGGACTCTCGGTCGAGATCGGGGAAGGGCGCGCCGAGGCGGCCGAGATCAATGCCGGCTTCCTGTTGCGGGTTCGTGAAGGCCGGCCGCTCTTCCATCTCAAGTTGGCGGGATCGCTCGACGGGCGTATCGCGACCGCGTCCGGCGAGAGCAAGTGGATCACCGGCGAGGGCGCGCGACGCGACGGCCACCGGCTGCGCGCGACCCACGACGCAATCCTGGTCGGGGCCGCGACGGCGGCCGCCGACGATCCGGAGCTCACCTGCCGCCTGCCGGGTCTGGGTGTCCGCTCGCCCGTCCGGATCGTCCTGGATTCGCAGGCGCGCCTGTCGGCCCTGTCAAAACTCGCAACGTCGGCGCGGGTGACTCCAGTGTGGCTGGTTTGTACGAAGGCGGCGTCGGCAGACCGCCGGGATGCGCTGAGCGCGCTCGGTGTCGAGATCGTCGAGGTCGGCGGCCGCGACGACGGTCGGATCGATGTTGCGGCGGCGGCGCAGGCGCTCGGCTCGCGCGGGGTGACCCGGGTGCTTGTGGAAGGCGGCGGCCAGGTCGCCGCCTCCTTCCTCAAGGCAGGGCTTGTCGACCGGATCTCGAGCTACCGGGCCGGGTTGGTCCTGGGGGCCGACGGCCGCTCTGCGGTTGGGGGACTGGAATTTGCACGCCTCGGTTCCGCGCCCCGGTTCAGACTCCTTTCGGCGCGGCAACTGCAGGGCGACACGCTGGAAACCTGGCGCCGGGAGGACTAAGTAGCGGCCATGTTCACAGGCATCGTGACCGACATCGGCGAGATCGTCTCGGTCGACCCCGGCGGCAAGGAAGGCGACCGCCGTTTCGTGATCGCCACGAAACACGACATGGCTCCGATCGCCATCGGTGCTTCGATCGCCTGCTCGGGCTGCTGCCTGACGGTGATCGAGAAGGGGACCGGCTGGTTCGCCGTCGAGGTCTCGGCCGAGAGTCTCGCCAAGACGCATCTGGGTGACTGGCAGGTCGGCAGCCGGCTCAACCTCGAATTGTCGCTGAAGCTCGGCGACGAGCTGGGTGGACATCTCGTCTACGGCCACGTCGACGGTGTGGGCAGGATCGCCGCCATGACCCCGGAGGGCGGCAGCGTGCGTTTCGTGTTCGAGGCGCCTCCGGAGCTGGCGCGCTTCGTTGCGGCCAAGGGCTCCATCGCGATCGACGGCATCTCGCTCACCGTCAATGAAGTGGAGGGCAATCGCTTCGGCGTGAACGTGATTTCACACACGCAGGCGGTCACCACGCTGGGGCAGGCCCGGGTCGGCCAGAGGGTCAACCTTGAGGTGGATATGCTCGCGCGTTACGTTGCGCGACTGTTGGAGCATCAGAAAACATGAGTGCGCTCGAAAAGGACGCCTGGCGGGTCACCTTCAGCGAGGTGAAGGCCGCCGCCGAGGACATCATCGAGGAGGCTCGCAAGGGCCGGATGTTCATCCTCGTCGACGACGAGGATCGCGAGAACGAGGGCGACCTGGTGATCCCGGCCCAGTGGGCGACGGCCGAAGCGATCAATTTCATGGCCCGGCATGCGCGCGGCCTGATCTGCCTCGCGCTGACGCGCGAACGGGTGGAGCAGCTCGGCCTGCCGTTGATGTCCCAGAACAACCGCACCCGACACTCGACCGCGTTCACCGTCTCGATCGAAGCCCGCGAGGGCGTGACGACCGGAATCTCCGCCGCCGACCGTGCGCGCACGGTATCGGTGGCGATCGATCCCTCGTGTGGTCCGCAGGACATCGTGACGCCGGGGCATGTCTTCCCGCTGGTCGCCCGCGACGGCGGCACGCTGGAGCGCACAGGCCACACCGAGGCTGCCGTCGATATCGCCCGTCTGGCCGGTCTCAATCCGGCCGGCGTGATCTGCGAGATCATGAACGACGACGGCACGATGGCCCGTCGCAACGACCTCATCACCTTCGCGCAGCGCCATGCGCTGAAGATCGGCACCATCGCCGATCTGATCGCCTATCGCCGCCGCTACGACTCGATCGTGAAGCGCATCAGCGAGACCTCGCTGGACAGCACCTGGGGTGGTGACTTCCGCTGCGTCGTCTACGTGAACAAGGTGACAATGGCGCAGCACGTTGCCCTGGTGAAGGGCGATCCTGCAGCCGGCGGGCCCGTCATGGTGCGTATGCATGCCGTCAACCTCTTCACCGACACGCTGGGCCAGCGCAGTGGCGGTCGCGGCGGAGAGATCGAGGCTTCGATGCGGGAGATCGCCCACGAGGGACGCGGTGTCATCGTGCTCATCCGGGAGCCGCTCACCGTCGTTCTGGCCGAGCAGCGCCGCCGCGCCGGCGAGCCGATCGAGCCGTCGGGCCAGGAGCTGCGCGACTACGGCGTCGGCGCCCAGATCCTGATCGACCTCGGAGTGAAGGAAATGGTGCTGCTCAGCAATTCCCAGAAGAGCGTCGTCGCCCTCGAGGGATTCGGGCTGAAGATCGTCGCCCAGAAGCCGGTCCCCGGTCGCGCAAAGGTCTGAACATGTCGACACGGACGGAAAACCCGACGGCCAGGCCGGCGGTCGATGGGGTCAAGGGCGCGCGCATCCTGATCGTCGAATCGCGCTACTACGCAGACATCGCCGATGCGCTGATCCTGGGCGCTGAGCAGGAGATCGCCAGGAATGGCGCGAAGTCCGAGCGCGTTGTCGTGCCCGGCGCCTTCGAGATTCCGGGCGCGATCGCGATGGCGGCAGACAAGAAGGGTAAGCGCTACGATGGCTATGTCGCGCTGGGCTGCGTCATCCGCGGTGAGACGACCCACTACGACTATGTCTGCGGTGAGAGTGCGCGCGGGCTGATGGATCTCGCGGTCCAGAAGAAGCTGGCCATCGGCTACGGCATCGTCACGGTCGAGACCATCGAGCAGGCCCGGGCGCGCGCCTTCACAGATCGCGGCGACAAGGGCGGCGACGCCGCCCATGCCTGCCTCGCGATGGTGGCACTCGGCCGTCGCTGGAAGAAATCGTGAGCGACACCAAGCCGGCCGGCCCCAGCCGTCGCCAGGCAGCACGGCTGGCGGCGGTCCAGGCGCTCTACCAGTGGCAGGAGGGGCAGGATGCCCCGGCCGAGATCATCGAGCAGTTCCTGAAGGTGCGGACCGGGGAGGCGGGCGAGGGCGGCATGCGCCGAGATGCCGACCGTCCGCTGTTCAAGGACGTGGTCGAGGGCACCACGACCAACCGCGACGCGCTGGAGGCGATCGTGACGGCGTCGCTGGCGCAGGACTGGACTTGGGCGAGGGTCGACCGCCTGGTGCGTGCCATTCTGCTCGCGGGCGCCTATGAACTCGTGCATCGGGGGGACGTACCGCTGCGGGTCGTCATCAACGAGTATGTCGAAATCGCGCACGCCTTCTATGACAAGGGCGAGCCGAGCTTCATCAACTCCGTCCTCGACCGCGTGGCACGTCAGGCGCGGCCGACCGACCGGAAGTAGGCCGCCATGGCGCGGCGCGGGCGGATCGGCGAGTTCGAACTGATCGCCCGCTACTTTGCGCCGCTTGCCCGGACCTTCAAGGGGGCGGGCAATCTCCAGAGCGACAACGCCTTTCTCGCGGCCGATCCGCGCCACGACCTCGTCGTCAAGACGGACACGGTCGTCGCGGGCGTCCATTTCCTGGCCGATGAGTCGCCTCAGCGTGTCGCGGCCAAGGCCCTGCGCGTCTGCCTCTCCGATCTTGCGGCCGGCGGCGCGATGCCGTTCGTCTATCAACTCTCTCTCGCACTGCCGGCGCGGTGGACCGAGAAGTGGCTCGCGGGCTTCGCTAAAGGCCTCGCGGCCGACCAGCGGCGCTACGCTATCGTCCTGTGCGGCGGCGACACGGTGGTGACCCCCGGGCCACTCACCGTCACGATCACCGCCTTCGGCCGCGTGGCGCGCGGCAAGGGCATCGGTCGCGGTGGCGCGAGGGCCGGGGACGAACTCTGGGTGAGTGGCACGGTTGGCGACGGCGCGCTCGGCCTGCTGGCGGCGAAAGGCCGCTTGCCGGAGCTGACGCCGCGGCAGCGCGCCTTTCTCGACGATCGCTATCGCCTGCCGCAGCCACGCACCGCGCTCGGCCATCACCTCGTGGGCATCGCGACGGCGATGGCTGATGTCTCCGACGGGCTCCTGGCCGATGCCGGGCACATCGCTGACGCCTCTCGCCTGGCCGTGACCGTCGAGCGCGATGACGTGCCTCTGTCAGCGGCGGGCCGTGCGGCGGTGACGGCCGACCCCCGCCTGTGGGCGAATGTCCTGGGGGGTGGCGACGACTACGAGCTCGTATTGGCGGTCCCGCCCCGCAAGCGGTCGGCGCTCTTGGGCGCCGCACGTGCCGCCGGCATCGCCGTCACGCGTATTGGCCGTTTTACCGATGGCAGCGGCGTCACCTTGACGGCGGCGGGCAGGGCCGCCGCGGCCCCGCGCAAGGGGTACGTTCACTTCTAGTGAATCACACCTCCTCATAGCTGCACTGCGTGCCGCGCCATGGCGCGGGCAGGGCGCGCCACTAGAGTGCCGGCCCAATGGACGGATCTTCTAGGGTGCAGGAAATGCCCGCGGCCTCCGACGGGCGCATACCGCGCCGGTCGATGCGAAACATCGCCTTGCTGGCAATGTGCCAGGCGCTGACGCAGAGCAGTAATACGCTGATGTTCGCTTCGTCGGCGCTGGCGGTTCTCACCATCGTTTCGCCGGACATGCGCATGTGGGCCAACCTGCCGGTCACCATGCAGCATCTCGGCGTGATGCTGTCGGTGTTCCCGGCCTCGCTGCTGATGATGCGGCGCGGCCGCAAGTTCGGTTTCCGCAGCGGCTCGGTAATGGGGATGATCGGCTCGTCGCTGGCCGCCATCGGGCTGGGCCTCGGCAGTTTTCCGGTCATGTGCCTTGGCGGCCTGTTCCTGGGCTACGGCATCGCCAACATGCAACTCTATCGCTTCGCCGCCGTCGAGTTGGCCCCGGCGCCTTATCGCGCACAGGCGATCTCCTACGTCACGGCGGGCGGCGTGCTGGCGGGCATCCTCGGCCCGAGCCTGGCCCGTTTCACGCCCGATCTCTGGCAGCCGCTCTTCCAGGCGAGCTTCTGCGCCGTCATCGTCATTCACATCCTCGTCTTCATCGTGCTGGGCTTCATCGAATTCCCGCAGGTCAGGGTCGAGGACACATCCGGGCCGCAGCGGCCGCTCTCCCAGATCGTTACCCAGCCGGCCTACATGGTGGCCTGCGCGGGGGCGATGATCGCCTTCGGTGTGATGTCCTTCGTGATGGCGGCCTCGCCGCTGGCCATCGTGCAATGCGGTCTCAAGGCGACTGAAGCGCCGGTGACGATCTTCGTGCACGTTATGGGCATGTTCATCCCGTCCTTCTTCACCGGCCACCTGATTGCGCGCTTCGGCATCTTCAACATCATGATCGCGGGCATCGTGCTGCTGGTGGCGGGGGTGGTCGTGGCGCTGATGGGGGTCACCGAATGGCACTTCCGCGGCGCCCTCAGCCTGAACGGCGTGGGCTGGAACTTCCTGTTCGTCGGGGCGACGACCCTGCTCACCACGACCTACCGGCCATCGGAGCGGGGAAAGGCGCAGGCATTCAACGACTTCATGGTGTTTGGCGTCACCACCGTGGCCAGCCTGATGGCCAGCGTCGTGCTGGAGCTGAAGGGCTGGGCTGCCCTCAATTACGTGGCGCTCGCCCTGGTGCTGGTCGCCCTGCTGGTCATCGGCATCTTCCGGTTGCGGAATCCGTCACGCGCCTGACGCCAAGCCCTTGAGGTGACGGCGCTTTTCCCATCGGCGAGTTGCGCCGACACGGGCATCATGTCATTTTTCGCGCGCCTCGCGCCGGGGGAGTAATCGCTTCAGGCCGCGATGCGCTAGAAGCGCTTTAAAAAACAATGGGTTAGGAAATATGTCCACCGTTCTTTGGGGTGTCATAGGCTGCGGCTTAATCGCCGTGCTGTATGGCGTCATTACCGCATCGCGGGTCATGGCGGCCGACGCCGGCACGCCGCGCATGCAAGAAATTGCGCAGGCCATCCAGGAAGGTGCGGCTGCCTACCTGCGCCGCCAGTACACGACCATCGGCATCGTGGGCGTCATCGTCCTCGTCCTCCTCGCCATCCTGCTCGGCAAGTTCGCCGCCATCGGCTTCCTGATCGGTGCCATCTTGTCGGGCGTGACGGGCTTCATCGGCATGAACGTGTCGGTCCGTGCCAACGTGCGCACGGCCGTCGCGGCCCAGAAGAGCCTGGCCTCGGGCCTCGACCTTGCCTTCAAGGCGGGCGCGGTGACCGGCATGCTGGTGGCCGGCCTCGCCCTGATCGGCGTCGGCGGCTACTACGCCGTTCTGCTGAACATGGGCGTCGCCGGCGGCAGCCGCGACATGATCGACGCGCTTGTTGCGCTGGGCTTCGGCGCCTCGCTGATCTCGATCTTCGCCCGTCTCGGCGGTGGCATCTTCACCAAGGGTGCGGACGTCGGCGGCGACATGGTCGGCAAGGTCGAGGCGGGCATCCCGGAGGATGACCCCCGTAACCCGGCGACGATCGCCGACAACGTGGGCGACAACGTCGGCGACTGCGCCGGCATGGCCGCCGATCTGTTCGAGACCTACGCGGTGACGACCGTCGCCACGATGGTCCTGGCATCGATCTTCTTCGCGGCCGATCCGGTCCTCGTGGCAAAGTTGATGGCGTTTCCGCTGGTCATCGGCGGCGCCTGCATCATCACCTCGATCATCGGCACCTACTTCGTCCGCCTCGGCTCCGACGGCAACATCATGTGGGCGATGTACAAGGGCGTGATCGCGGCCGCCGTGCTGTCGATCCCGGCCATCTACATTGCCACCGACCGCCTGATCGGCATGGGCACGGTGATGACGGTGGGCGATCGTTCGTTCACCGGCATGTCACTGTTCTGGTGCTCGCTGGTCGGTCTGGTCATCACCGGCGTGATCGTCTGGATCACCGAATACTACACCGGCACCGACTATCGCCCGGTGAAGGCCGTGGCGCAGGCTTCGGTCACCGGTCACGGCACCAACGTCATCGCCGGTCTCGCGATGTCGATGGAAGCCACGGCGGGCCCGGCGCTGCTGATCTGCGGCGGCATCGTGATCTGCTACGTGCTGGCCGGCCTGTTCGGTATCGCCATCGCCACCACCGCCATGCTGGCGCTCGCGGGCATGGTCGTGGCGCTCGACGCCTACGGCCCGGTCACCGACAATGCCGGCGGCATCGCCGAAATGGCCGGCCTGCCGAAGGAAGTGCGCAAGAACACCGACGCGCTCGATGCGGTCGGCAACACCACCAAGGCCGTCACCAAGGGTTACGCCATCGCTTCGGCTGGCCTTGGCGCGCTGGTGCTGTTCGCTGCCTACACCTCGGACCTCGACTACTTCATCGCCGCGGGCAAGCTCGGCGTAAAGGCGGTCGATTTCTCCCTCAAGAATCCGTACGTCGTCGTCGGTCTGCTGGTCGGCGGCCTCCTGCCGTACCTGTTCGGTGGCATGTCGATGCTGGCCGTCGGCCGTGCCGCCCAGGCGGTGGTCGAGGAAGTCCGTCGCCAGTTCAAGGAGAAGCCCGGCATCATGGCGGGGACGGACCGGCCGGACTATGGCCGCGCCGTGGACATGCTCACCAAGGCGGCGATCAAGGAGATGATGATCCCGTCGCTGCTGCCGGTGCTGTCCCCGGTCGTGCTGTTCTTCGTGATCTCGTGGATTGCGGGACGCTCGGATGCCTTCGCGGCGGTCGGTGCGATGCTGCTCGGCGTGATCGTCACCGGCATCTTCGTCGCCATTTCGATGACGGCCGGCGGCGGTGCCTGGGACAACGCCAAGAAGTACATCGAGGAAGGCCATTTCGGCGGCAAGGGATCCGACGCCCACAAGGCGGCGGTGACCGGTGATACCGTCGGCGACCCGTACAAGGATACGTCGGGTCCGGCCGTCAATCCGATGATCAAGATCACCAACATCGTGGCGCTGCTGCTCCTCGCCGTTCTGGCGCACTGAGCGCACGCGGAACACCTGATACGGAAAAGCCCCGGCCGAGAGGCCGGGGCTTTTTCGTTGAGGATCTGGCCCGGCTCCGGGCCGGACGATCTCGGGGCGTTAGATTCCGCCACCGCCGGTCGGAGCGCCGGGGTTGCTCGTCTGCTTCGGACCGGTGAAGCGGCCGACGTTGCCCAGCACCTGCTCGAGGATCGTGAGTTCCTTGCCCGAGGTCGGCGTGATGCGCTGGACCATCTGGATGTCCTGCGCATCCTTGAGGTCGTAGTTCTTGATGGCTTCGATACGGCCCGATTCGTTGAACGTGACCTGGATCACCTTCTGGGAAGTGATCCTAGGCTTGGTGTAGGCCCAGTACTCCTGGGTCTCGCTGATGTAGTACCAGATGTTCGGATTGAAGGTCGCCACGGCCGAGGGCGATCCGATCAGGCGGACCACGTCCTCACGGCTCTGGGCGCCGACTTCGAGCTTTTCGACCGAGCCCGGCGTTGCCGCGAAGCCACGCAGGTCGACAGTGTTCTCGCAGCCGGTCAGCGCAATGGCGGTAAGGGCGAGTGCGCCGGCGAGGGCGAGCGGGGCGGTGCGACGCATGGACTGCTTCTTGGCTTTGCGGGAAGAGGGATCGCAAGATGTCGCGATGAAGGGTCCGGGTCAACCTGTTGTACCGCGACCAGTTGGGGAGGGAGTCGTTCGTGTTCCGCCGTCGCAAGCCAGAGGATGATTTCGCCGCCACCATCTATAATCGTGTGGCCGAGCAGGCGCGCACGGCGGAGCTGTTCGAATCCTGCGGCATTCCCGACACGCTCGATGGCCGCTTCGATTCGCTGGCGCTCCACGCGGCGCTGATGATCGACCGATTGCGCCGTGAGCCGGACGGCGAGCCCCTGTCCCAGGCGTTCTTCGACGCCATGTTCCGCCATCTGGACCTCACGCTGCGCGAGATCGGCATTCAGGACCTGGGGGTCGGCCGGCGCATCAAGATCATGGCCGAGGGGCTGCATGGCCGTGCGCTGGCCTATCGCGAGGCGCTGAATGACGGGCCGACACCGCTGGCCGAGGTCTTGCGCCGCAATGCCTATGGCGGTAGGTCGCCCCAGAATTCCGAAGTCGTCGCCCGGCTTGAAGCTTATGTGCGAGATTATGTGCGCCTCCTTGGTGCCACGGCCCGTAACGACCTGATAAAGTGAATTAACAAAATGTCCCAAGATACTGATAAAACAGTAAAATCTGAGATTGAACGCTTGGTTGATCTCGACAAGCTCGGCAACAATGGCGCGGCGCTCGAGATTTCCACAACGGAAAGTGAGCGGGCGGCGCTGGCCAAGAGGTTCGGCTTCCTGGGTCTGCCGGCCTTTTCGGCGAGGGTGACCGTGGACAGGCGGCCAGGGGGGCAGGTCGTCGTCGAGGGGCGCCTCAAGGGCCGGATCGTCCAAGCCTGCATCCTGAGCCTTGAGCCTGTAGCCCAGGAACTGGACGACGCCTTCCGGCTCGTCTTTGCCGAGAATGTCGCGGAGGAGCACGACCCCGAGAGCGGCGAAGCGCTGTTGAATTCACAGGGCGACGCGCCGGAGCCGCTGAGCGGGAATATGCTGGATGTCGGTGAAATCGTGGCCGAGCAACTGTCCCTGACGGCGGACCCCTATCCGAGGCGGCCGGGAATCAAGCTCGAGGACGTGCTGCCCAAACCGAAAGGCGGCGCCCGCCGTTCGGCGCCCGAGCAGCGGCGGCATCCCTTTGCCGGCCTGGCGGCCCTGAAGGACAAGCCCCGCCGCGGCCGGTAAATTGTTGCGGCGGTAAGACGTTTTGGCTAGAGAAGGCCGCCCGCCGCGCCTACAGAGCGCGGCTGCAGCTTTTTTGGGGGCATGCCCTGCTCAGATGGGCGGGTGCGGCCCTCGTCGTGGAGATCGTCATGGCAGTTCCCAAGAAAAAGGTTTCGAAGTCCCGCCGCAACATGCGTCGCTCGCATCACGCGCTGCCGACCATGGCATTCATGGAGTGCAAGAACTGTGGCGAGCTGAAGCGCCCCCATATGGTGTGCTCGCATTGCGGCTACTACCGCGAGGACATGCCCGTCCTGGCCGACGCCGCGTCGGCCGAGAAGTAGTCCGAAGCACGCCGCCGGCAATGCGCTGGCATTCGACAGGCGGAGCGTGACGGTGGGTGCGAACAAGATCGTCCTCGCACTCGACGGCATGGGGGGCGATCACGCGCCCGATGTCGTGGTGAACGGCGCGGATATCGCCCGCGAGCGCTATCCCGGTACGTCCTTTCTGTTGTTCGGTGACGAGCCGCGCCTGAAGGCCCTGGTCGACAAGCGCAAGGGCCTCGCGCAGGTGCTCGAAATCGTGCCGTCGGAAGATGCCGTGCTGGCCGAGGACAAGCCGTCCTTCGCGCTGCGTCGGCGCCGTAAGTCCAGTATGTGGATGGCTGTCGAGGCGGCAGCCCAGGGACGCGCCGACACGGTCGTGTCGGCCGGCAATACCGGTGCGCTTCTCGCCATCTCGATGTTCGCGATGCGCATGCTCGAGGGTGCCGACCGGCCGGCATTGGCTTCGTTCATGCCGACCTCGCGGGGCGAGACCGTGATGCTGGATCTCGGCGCCAATCTCGAATGCGATGCCGAAAACCTCGCGCAGTTCGCCGTGATGGGCAGCGTGTTCGCCCAGGCGCTGCTCGGCCTCGACTCCCCGAAAGTCGGCTTGCTGAATGTCGGCTCGGAGGAGCTCAAGGGGCACGAGGAGCTGCGGCAGGCGGCGGCGTGGCTGCGCCGCGAGGGCTCGCCGGTCAATTTCCATGGCTTCGTCGAAGGCAATGACATCGGTGCCGGCGTGACCGACGTCGTCGTCACCGACGGCTTCACCGGCAATGTCGCCCTGAAGGCGATCGAGGGTACCGCCAAGCTCACCTTCCAGTTCGTGGGCGACGCCTTCCGCACCTCGACCTTCGCCAAGATCGGCTACCTGTTCGCGGCTGGCGCCTGGCGGAAACTGCGCAAGAGGGTCGATCCGCGCCGTTACAATGGCGGCGTGTTCCTGGGCCTCGATGGGGTCTGCGTGAAGAGCCACGGCGGCACGGACGCGCTGGGCTTCGCCTACGCCATAGGCGTGGCGGTCGACCTGGTCCGCTACGAATACAAGAGCAAGCTTGTCGAGGGTCTGGCCCGGCTGCGCGAGGTCACCTCGGCCGCCGAAACGCCTGCCACCTCGCTGCAGGCCACCGGAGGAACTGCGTGATTCGTTCTGTCGTCCAGGGTTGCGGTTCGTATCTGCCCGAGCGCGTCGTCACCAACGAAGAACTGTCCAGGACCGTGGACACCACCGACGAGTGGATCCGCCAGCGCAGCGGCATCTGCCAACGCCATATCGCAGCCGAGGGCGAGTTCACGTCCCACCTTGCAATCAAGGCCTCCCAGCGCGCGCTCGACCACGCGGGCCTCAACGCCTCTGACCTCGACCTGATCGTGCTCGCGACGGCGACGCCGGACCAGACGTTTCCGGCGACGGCGACGCGGGTGCAGGCCGCGCTCGGCATGACGAAGGGCGCGGCGTTCGACGTCCAGGCGGTGTGTGCGGGATTCGTTTACGGCGTGTCGGTCGCCGACAGTCTCATCAAGAGCGGTCTCGCCTCGACCGCCCTCGTGATCGGCGCGGAGACCTTCTCCCGCATCCTCGACTGGGACGATCGTGGGACGTGCGTGCTGTTCGGCGACGGCGCCGGTGCGATCGTCCTCAGGGGCGAGCAGGGTGCCGGCACCCCGGCCGACCGCGGTATCCTCGCCAACGCGCTGCACTCCGACGGTCGGCACCACGACCTTCTCTATGTCGACGGCGGACCGTCCTCGACCCGGACCACCGGCTTCCTCCGCATGGAAGGCAAGGAGGTCTTCAAGCATGCGGTGGTCAACATGGCCACCGTCGTGGGCGAGGTGCTGGAGAAGGCTGGGCTCGAGGCCAAAGACGTCGACTGGCTGGTCCCGCATCAGGCCAACAAGCGCATCATCGACGGTACCGGTCGCAAGCTCGGCCTGCCGCCGGAGCGCGTCGTGGTGACCGTCGACAAGCACGCCAACACGTCGGCGGCGTCGATCCCGCTGGCACTCGACGTCGCGGTCAAGGACGGCCGCATTAAGAAGGGCGACCTGCTCCTGCTGGAGGGGATCGGCGGCGGCCTGTCCTGGGGAGCAAGCCTCGTTCGCTGGTAATGCGAGAATCGTAGCCAACGGAACGTGAACAGGCGGCGATTCAAGTCCACCCTCTATCCTACTGATATTGACCGCTTTCCCACCTTAGAGTAAGGATTAAGTGGGGGAAGAAGAGGTACCGGAGTGGACGGCCGGACAATCACGCGTGCCGATCTGAGCGAGTCAGTGTTCCAGGAAGTGGGCCTGTCTCGCAATGAATCCAGCGATCTCGTGGAGACGATTCTCTCCGAGGTGGTGGAGGCGTTGGCGCGCGGCGAATCGGTGAAGATCTCCTCGTTTGGGAGTTTCACGGTTCGCGACAAGGGGCAAAGGGTCGGCCGCAACCCGAAGACCGGGCAGGAAGTTCCCATCCTGCCGCGGCGAGTCCTCGTCTTTCGAGCGTCGAATGTCCTGAAAACACTGATCAACGGGGCGCCCGGCGAGAACAAGGGGTAGTTGGGAACACGAGGGGATCTTAGATGGCCGTTTCCGTTCAGACCGTCGAAAGACGGGTCGAGAAGTCGGCGCAGGCGTTCCGTACGATCAGCGAGGTCGCGACCGAGCTCGATGTGCCGCAGCACGTGCTGCGGTTCTGGGAAAGCAAGTTCACCCAGGTTCGCCCGCTGAAGCGGGGCGGGGGCCGCCGCTACTACCGGCCGGAAGACATCGACCTCCTGCGCCGGATCCGCACGCTGCTCTACGAAGATGGGTACACGATCAAGGGCGTCCAGCGCCTACTCAAGGAAGGCCGCGGTCGCTTGCCGGCGCAGCGCCTCGATCTCGCGGCGGAAAGTGCGCTGGAGAGCCTGCGCATCGTCTCGGCGCGGGCTGAGGCTATGGCGGGAGGCACTCGCCAGCCGCTGCCGCGCACCGGCCCTCAGCCGTCCACCACCACTCCGCGGGCGGCGGTCCTCGACCTCCACAAGCGGCGTGAGATCGAATCCGTGCTGGAAGACCTCGAGCAGGCGCTGACGCAATTGCGCAGCACGCTGAAGACGCAGAACTAGCCCCTTCAATCCGTGGGCATTGCCGGGGGGCGATGCTCAAGGGCTTGCAGGTGCGGCGTCGGCGGGCCACCAAATCAGGTGGCCTTTGTAAGAAAGTGTATCAAGTCTCTGATTTTATTTGGTTTTTAGCCGGGTAGGCGTATCGTGCCTGGTGAGGGGCCTTTAGCGGTATCGTCAAAGGGGGACGTGACCGTGCTTATTAATCGCGATTTCGCGCGCCATCACGCGTGCTCATTTGAATTAATTTCATTAAATGACAATGGGTTGGAGGGTGATCTTCCTACTCTGCATGAGTTACTTTACCTGCGTCGCGGGCTGATCCAGCCGGGCGGAAAGCTGCCCTTGTTCGATCTTGACGGTCAGGATGTGGATCCTGCCGTCGTCAAGAAATGCCTGAAGGCAGGGTGGGCGCAGCCTTGGTTCAAGAATCCGCTGAAGCCCGACTGGCTCGTCTGCAAGCTCACGGAACTGGGGCGGCAGGTCGCGTCCGCCCCCCGGTAACGATCCACGTCACGACGGCCGCTGCCGCGAGCAGCGCACCAGCCAGCAGAAAGGCCGCACCGGGCACGCTGTCGATCGTCGAAGCGAACAGCACGGCGAAAACGCCGGGCGCAACCAGGCCGGCAATGCTGCGCGATGCCGAGGTGGCGCCCTGAAGCTGGCCCTGCTCGGAGCCGCTGACCCTGCGGGTCATCATGTCCTGCAACGCCGGACCAGCGATCCCCCAGAAGGCCATCACCGGCACGCCGGCCCAGAACCAGGGTCCGGTGGCGGCCAGCCCATAGATCGCCATGCCGGCCGCGCCGGCCAGCAGACCGACGATCAGGGCTCGCCGCGCCCCGAGCCGGCTGACGATGGGTCCGATCAACCCTCCCTGCACGAAGGCGGTGCAGATGCCCACGAAGGCGAGGGTGAGCCCCACCGTGGTCTCGCCCCAGCCGTAGCGATGGCCGGCGTAGAGAACGAACACGGCGGGCAGGACCTGGTGGGCGAAGTTTCCCAGAAAGTCCACGGCGGCAAGGCCGAGCAACTGGCGGTGCGAAGCCAGCAGCTTCAGCGAGCCGACCGAGTTGGCGCGCTTCCACGAAAATTCCATGCGCCTTTCCGGTGGCAGCGATTCCGGCAGGACGAACCAGCCGAACGCCGCATTGGCGAGACAGGCGGCGGCCGACACCCAGAACGGCAGGCGCGAATCGACGCTGCCCAGCAGGCCGCCGATGGCCGGACCGACCACGAAGCCCAGCCCGAATGCCATGCCGACCAGGCCGAACGCCTTGGCGCGCTCCTCGGGCTTCGTCACGTCGGCGATGTAGGCGACCGAGGTGCCGATCGTGGCCGAGGTGATGCCCGAGACGATGCGGCCGACCAGCAGCGGCAGCAGCGAGGGCGCCAGCGCCATGAAGATGTAGTCGAGGCCGAGACCCAGGCAGGAGATCAGGATGACCGGCCTGCGGCCGTAGCGGTCCGACAGGGCACCGAGCAGCGGCGAGCACAGGAACTGCATCAGCGCCCAGACCGTCGCGAACACGCCGAACATCTCGGCGGCGCCGGCCGTGTCGCCGCCCATGAAGCCCAGCACGATCGTCGGCAGGACCGGGATCATGACCCCGAGCGCCAGCACGTCGAGCGACACCGTACAGAAGATGAAGGCGAGGGCACGACGCGTGTTCATTGCTTTCCCGTTTGCCGGATCGATTGCTTGCAGGGCGGAAGAATGCGCCGATCTTTATCCTGTTATGCACCCGCAGGACCAAGAGGATGATTGTGAACTTGCAGCGTTGAGGCAGTATGTCTGCCGGTGTCTCGGGGAGGTGGCGTCATGTCATTCAAGTCCACTCTGGCGGTCGGGCTCGTCAGTGCGTTCTCCGTGCTGGCGGCGATCGTGCCCGCGGGTGCGCAAAGCGCCGGTGCCCGGAAGCAGGTTAAGGTTGCCGCCGTCGACTTCGTGCCCGCCTGGGGCGATCTCGACGGCAATGTCTCCCGTCTCGCCAAGGCGGCCGAAGAGGTGGCGAAGCAGGGCGTCGAATATGCCGTGTTCCCCGAGACGGCGGTCAGCGGCTACCTGTTCAGCGGGCCGCAGCAACTCGCGCCCTTCGTCGACACGATCCCCGGCAAGGCGACCGCCGCTCTGCTGCCGATCCTGCAGCGCACCGGCCTGCACATGAGCGTCGGCATCGCCGAGCGCGACGCGGCGACCGGCCTCGTCTACAACACCGCCGTGCTGATGGGACCCGGCGGCATCATCGGCAAGTATCGCAAGAACGGCCTCAACCCGCAGGACCAGAAGGTCTTCGCGCCCGGCACCACCGGCGTCGAGGTCTTCGACACGCCGCTCGGCCGCATCGCGCTGCTGATCTGCTACGACGACACCTATTGGCAGTACGCCCGCCTCGCGGCGCTGCGTGGCGCGCAGATCATCGGCTGGCATTCGGTATCGGATCGGGTCATGCCGGGGACGCCGCCGGCCGAGGCGACCGGCAATCATTCGACGGTCTCGAACGTGCAGTACATGAGCGCGCAGAACGGCGTCTGGGTCGTCGGCGCCACACGCACCGGCGTCGAGACCAACCCGATCACCGGCGGCAAGCTCTACTACAATGGCGGTTCGAGCATCTGGTCGCCGAAGGGCGAGAAGCTCGTGCAGGCGCCCGTGGTGCCGCCCGAGAACCTGCCGCCCGGCCTCGCCGGCATCTACGCGACGACGATCGCGCCGGCCGACGCCGATGCCGAGCGCGGCGCCCAACTGGCGCGCCGCCGGCCCGAACTCTATTCGCCGGTGCTGGCGCTGCATCGCAGCCCGACCGACGCCAACGCCACCGTGGCCGCGCGCTCGGTGTCGCTGGCGGCGGCGCAATGGCCCGAGGGGCCGTCGCTCCTGTCCTCGGCCCGCCCGGGCGCGGGCGAACTCCTCGTCCTGCCCGAACTGTCGGGCCTCGCCTCGGGGATTGCCGCGACCGAGGTCAGGAACCGCGCCGAGGCGCGGGGAGGGGATTTCGAGAAGGCGCTGGGCGCCGCCGCGAAGGCCGGCGCCGGCTACCTCGTCGGCAGCTATCCCGAGCGCGACGGCGACAAGGTCTATCACACCGTCGTGCTCGCGGGTCCCGAGGGCACGGTGCTGGGCCGCTATCGCGCAACGCATCTCTCCGCCGCGACCGCGGCGTGGGCCAGCTCCGGCGATGCGCCGGTCGTGGTCGACACGCCGCTCGGCCGCGTGGGCCTCGCCCTCGCCGAGGAGCTGCGCGTGCCGGAACTGGGCGGCCTTTACGGCGCCCTGCGCACCGACATCCTCGCGGCGCCGGCCGGACGCCCGGAGCCGCTCAAGGTCCAGATCGACGCCAAGCTGTTCGCCGTGAGCCATCCGCCGACCGGCCGCGCCGACTTCTTCCCCTATGCCTCGGCCAAGCAGAACCAGCTCTGGCTGGTGAGCGGCGGCCGTCGCGCCGGAGAGGCGACCGCGGCGGCCATCTACGGCCCGGAGCCGATCGTCGAGACCCCGACGCTCACGGCCCAGGCGGGCGAGGACGCCGTGCGCTACCGCACGCGCGTGCCGGCGCCGGGCACCTGGATCAACCAGCAGCAGCTCATCACCGGCCAGCAGTCGCTCTACTTCATCCCGATCGTGATGAAGGACGACAGCGACTGCGTGAAGGAGTGGCGCATGAAGGGCACGGGCCTCCTGGCCTGCAGATAGGCATTGGGAACGCTCTGCTGGTAAGCGAGAGGCTCGTCAGCCTGTATCGCGCCCGCCGCCTTTCGGGTGGCTGGCACAGAAGCCCGATCCTGAAGGTAGGGCTTCTTCGTTCTGGCTAGTGAGTCCTCACCGGACGTTCATTTCAATCTTCCACCGGCGCCCATTGCCGCGTTCGCGTCGTCCATACCGGCGGCGCCACCGTTGCCGCCCAAGGGCCCTGAATGCCCATGGGTCATCCCCGGCGCCGCCGACGGGATCGTTGGTGCGACCGGAATAGCCGCGGGCGCGCTTGGGGCGACGGCGGGTGCTGCCAGAGCCGAGCGAGGCTGAGGCGCAACGGCTCCTCCGCCGGGCGTCATGGCGCCTTGAGACAAGGCCGGTGATGTGGAAACGACGACGAACGCCAACCCACCGAGCGCGGCGCAGAACGACTTGATGCACATGGAAGCTTCCCCGCGAAGGTCGCGCCACATCGGAGTGGCTAAAGGCATGGTGCATGGTGCATGGGGCGTGAGTGTTTTGCACGTCCGAAACACGGCGGCTTCAGGGCTCGGCCTGAGCAAATTGTCGGAAGGGCTTTACATCCAGATTGCCTGATAAAGATTATCTCGGACGCGTTTTATTCTCGCTGCTCCGAAGTACTCAATCTTGCCTAAGGCCCGATCAGTAGTGTTTCCGCCTCGGATGCTCCGCATTTCCACGACCTGTGACCAGCGAATGCGCGGGAGCCGCCTAGCTGGCGGTGCCTTCAAAGAGGGGGCGCTTCCACCGTGAACCGGACGGGAACGCACTTCAGGGATTTTTCAGGGATTTCGGGGCCGAACTCTGCACTTCGGGGCCCTTGGCACCGCAATGCGAGGGGAGCGCCGATCCGGCCACCTTGCGAAAATCCAACGTTTTCAGGCTTTAAATGGTCGGGGCGACAGGATTTGAACCTGCGACCCCCAGTCCCCCAGACTGATGCGCTACCAGGCTGCGCTACGCCCCGACCGGTGCCGCCGGCCGGTCGGCCCGCGGCACGGGGGCTTTAGCGCGAATGGCAGCATTGCCGCAAGCTGCGCTTGCGCCGAAACGGACGGCAAAGGATACAGGCGCCATGATCGAATCCGGCAACCGCGTCCTGCTCTTCTCCTCCATCGGCCACGCGCTGATGCACATGATGACGGCCTTCTATGCCGTGATCGTGCTGACCCTGGCGGTTTCCTGGAACCTGCCGGCCGAGGATCTGCTGCGGCTCTACGCGCCGGCGACCATCCTGCTGGGCGTGGTGTCGCTGCCGGCCGGCTGGGCCTCCGACCGGTTCGGCGCGCCCGCGATGATGGTCGTAATGTTCCTCGGCCTCGGCCTGTCGTCGATCGCCTGTGGCCTGGTGCCGACCGGCGACACGCTGGCGCTGTCGCTGGCCCTCTGCGGCATCGGCACCTTCGGCGCCTTCTACCATTCGGTCGGCATCGGCTGGGTGATCCGCACGGCGAAGGAGCAGGGGCACGCGATGGGCGTGAACGGGCTGTGGGGCAGCGCCGGGCTGGCGCTCTACGGCATCGTGCCCGGCGTGCTGATCACGCTGGCCTCGTGGCGCGCCGCCTTCATCGTTCCCGGCATCGTCTGTCTCGCCGTCGGCGCCGTCCTGTGGGCGCAGATCCGCCAGGGCAAGGTCGGCGACCGGCCGATGCCGCAGGCCAAGGGCACGCAGGTCGGTCGCCGCGACTTCTGGCGCGTCTTCTCGGTGCTCTCGGTCACCATGGCGCTGGAAGGCGTCATCTGGCAGGCGGTGATGTTCGGCGCGGCGATGGTCTTCGAGGTGAAGCTGGCACCCGAAATCTCGGCGTTGCGCGACGGGCTCGCTTCGTGGGGCGTCGCCACGCAGATCGTGCTGTGGGTCGGCCTGGCCACCTCGATGATCTACGTGGTTTCGGGTGTCGCCCAGTATGCGATGGGCCGGCGCATCGTCGACCGCTATCCGCTAAAGGCGACCTATGTCGTGGCCTCGGCGCTGCAGGTGATCGCCATGCTGGCGCTGGCCATGGGCAACGGCTACGTGGCGCTGCTGGGTGCCATCGGCTCGGCGGTGCTGAGCTCGGCGGCGGGCCCGATCGAGAACATCCTGATCGCGCGCTACACGCCCAGCCGCTATCACGGTCTCGGTTTCGGTGCGAAGTTCGTCGTGGCCTTCGGGGCCGGGCCGCTCGCGATCCTGCTGATCGCCTGGGTGCGCGAGACGACCGGAGGCCTCGAACTTCTGTTCCTCGGCCTCGCCGTCGTCTCGGTCGTGATCACCCTGGTGGCGCTGCTGCTACCCGGCAGCGAGCGCGATACGTCGTTGCCGGCGCCCCAGGTCGCGCCCGCGGAGTAGGAGCGGCTACTTCGCGCCGCGGGCCGCCTTGTAGGAGGGGCGCGACAGGCAGCGGTCTAGCCACGCACTGACGTTGGGGACCTGGCTGAAGTCGACCTTGATCGGCTTGGCCCAGCTCATGATCGAGGCCAGGTTCAGGTCGGCGACGGTGAAGGTCGAGCCCAGCAGGTAGTCGCGTCCCTCGAGCGCGCCGTTGAGCACTGCCAGCGGCTTCGGCAACGCCTTCTGCGCCTCGGCGACGGCCTCCGGCTTGCGCTTGTCGGGGGCGGTCATGAACATGTCGATCAGGATCGTCAGCAGCGGCTTCTCGAGCTCGGTCATGCCCCAGAAGCTCCACTGGTTGCACAGGGCCTGATCCTCGAGGCTGGCCGGCAGGAAGCCGTCCTTGCCGTGCTTGGCGGCGAGGTAGAGGTTGATCGCCATCGACTCGAAGAGCTTGAAGTCGCCGTCGACGAGGGCCGGCACCTTGCCGTTCGGATTGACCTTCAGATAGTCGGGATTCTTGAGATCCTTCATCTCGACGGCGATGTGCTCGTACGGAATGCCGAGTTCATGCGCGATCCAGAGGGCGCGCGCCGCGCGCGAGGCCGTCGGTCCGTAAATCTTGATGGTCACCTAGCTGTCTCCCCAAGCCCGATATCGGCGGCGACGATAATCCAGCGCATCATGGCGGTCTAACGCTCTATTCCGCCAGCCCGTATTCGTGGCCGACATAGCCATCGCGGTGGCCGAAGCGTTCGGTCATCACCGTCACGAGATCCTTGTCCGCCGCGGCGATCCATCCGCCCGCACGCACGGCATAGTGGCGCGACGCGGCGGCCGCGCGCGGCGGTTGGCCCTGCTGCAGCGCGCGGGCCGCCGCCATCAACAGCTTGCGGAACTCGGCGATGCCGACATCCGTGGGACCGAGATGCTCGCGGGTGCGGTCCTGAATCGCACCCTGGCTGTCCTGGATGGCGGCATCCTGGTCGGACACGCCGCTGATGCCGGTGTAGCTCAGCGTCTTCTGCAGCTCGCGATCGATCATGTAGTCGTTGCGCATGTTGCGCTTCGGAACGTAATTCTCGTCGATCTCGGCATGAAGGCTGAGGCCGGAGGCGTACTTGGCGCGCTCGGCATTGGTGAGCGGCCGGTCGGGCACCCAGCTGTAGGTGTAGATCCAGCAGCTCGTGTCATCGACCGGCACCCAGGTCTGCCCGTGATAGACCTCGCCCGGGAAGGCGACCGGCACCAGCGCATGGTTGGGCGCGAGGTACTGGGCAATGCGCCAGTAGAGGTCGGTCGTGTCGGTCTTGCGGCCGGCGGCGATGACCAGCCCGGCATCGTGGCCCTGGACCCTGAATTTCGGCCGCGGATCGTCGGTCACCCAGCGGCTGCGGTCGGCGAGGCCGCCTTCCTGGCCGATCGCCGAGGTCTTGCGCAGGATGTCGAGGCGGGTCGCTTCATCCTTGGTCGGGATGGCGTGCAGGAAGGAGAAGTGCGCGGTATCGATGGCGCCTTCGAGACTCTGCACCCAGTTGCAGTCCTGCCATTTCTTGGAGACGAAGCGATGGCCGGCGGGCACGAGGCCGAGCTCGAGCTGCGGCAGTTCCGGCATGTGCTCGCGCGGGCCCATGTAGACCCAGATCATGTCGGCCCATTCGCGTACCGGGTAGGACAGGAGCTTGATCGTGTCCTTGTAGGTGGACTCGGGTGGCGAGGTGGGCAGGTCGACGCAGTTGCCGTCGATGTCGAACTTCCAGCCGTGGAAGGCGCAGCGGATGCCGCACTCCTCGTTGCGGCCGTAATAGAGGTTGGCGCCGCGATGCGGACAGTGCGGCTCGACGATGCCGACCCGTCCGTCGGTCTGTCGGAAGGCCAGCAGGTCCTCCCCCAGGATGCGGATCTTCTTCGGCGGCCCGTCGCGCTCGGGAAGTTCCTCGGAGAGGAGGGCGGGCATCCAGAAGCGGCGCATCAGGTCGCCCATTGGCGTGCCAGGACCGCTCTGCGTCAGGAACGCGTTGTCGGCAGCGAGCATCACTCACCCAATCCATACAGGTTGCCGACATAACCGCGATCGTGGCCGAAGCGCTCGGCCATGACCGTGGCGAGGTCCTTGTCCGGCGCGGCGATCCACCCACCCGAGCGCACGGCATAGCGATGCGCCTTGTGGGCCGCGGCCGGCGCTTCGCCCGAGGCGAGGCGTCGCGCCGTGCCCATCACAAGCTTGCGGAACTCGACGATGCCGATGTCGGTCGGCCCGAGACGCTCCTTCGTTCGATCCTGGATCGGGCCCTGGCTGTCCTGGATGGCGGCGTCCTGTTCGGAGACGCCGGTGATGCCGGTGAAGTTCTCGCTGAGCTGGACGCTGCGGTCGCGCAGATAGTCGTTGTCCCGGTTGCGCAGCGGCTTGTAGTCGGCGTCGACTTCGGAATGGACGTTGAAGCCGCCGCGGAACTTGGCCCGCTCGGAATTGCTGAGCGGCCGGTCGGGCTGCCAGCAGTAGGTGTAGATCCAGCAGTTCACGTCATCGACCGGCACCCACGACTGCCCGTAGTAGATCTCGCCGGGGAAGGCGGCCGGCGTGTAGGCGTGGTTGGGCATCAGGAACTGCGCGATGCGCCAGTAGAGGTCGGGCCCGTCGGTCTTGCGGCCGCCGGCGATCACCAGGCCGGTATCATGGCCCAACACGCTGAACTTTGGCCGCGGATCGTTCTGCACCCAGCGCACGCGATCGTCCGGCTTGGCCTGGTCGGCCAGGGCGGCGCGGCTCATGGCGCGGCGCGCCGCCTCGTCGTCGGTCGCCAGGACCTTGTGCAGGAAAGAGAAGTGCGATGTGTCGATCGCTCCTTCGAGACTTTGGACCCAGTTGCAGTCCTGCCACTTCTTGGTGACGAAGCGAGAGGCGGCGGGGACCAGCCCCAGCTCGAGCTGCGGCAGTTCGGGCATCGTCTCGCGCGGGCCCATGTAGACCCAGATCATGTCGGCCCATTCGCGGGTCGGATAGGCGAGGAGCTTGATCGTGTCCTTGTACGCGGATTCCGGCGGCGAGGTCGGGAGGTCGACGCAGTTGCCGTCGACGTCGAACTTCCAGCCGTGGAAGGAGCAGCGCAGCCCGCAATTCTCGTTGCGGCCGTAATAGAGGTTGGCGCCGCGATGCGGACAGTGCGGCTCGACGATGCCGACCCGTCCGTCGGTCTGCCGGAAGGCGAGGAGATCCTCGCCCAGGATGCGAATCTTCTTCGGCGGTCCGTCGCGCTCGGCCAATTCCTCGGAAAGCAGCGCGGGCATCCAGAAGCGCCGCAGCATCTCGCCCATGGGCGTGCCCTTGCCGGCACGGGTCAGGAACTCGTTGTCCGCCTTGCTGAGCATTTCCTTCCTCTTCTTCTTGGCTGCCGCTCCGGGCACTGCCCGGCGCGATGGCTCATTGGCTTGTCGCCTTGGCCAGAGCCTGATCCAGATCGGCGATGATGTCTGCA
>NZ_CAMFKM010000004.1 GCF_945957355.1 uncultured Reyranella sp.
GCTGTCGACATCGGGCAGCAGCACCAGGAACTCGTCGCCGCCGATGCGGCCCACCACATCGGTCTCCCGGACGGCGGACTTCAGCCGCTTTGCCACGGCCTGCAGCAACTCGTCGCCGACGGCATGGCCGTGGACGTCGTTCACGGGCTTGAAGCGATCCAGGTCCACCAGGATCAGACCCAGGCTCTCCCGGTAGCGCCGGGCATGGGCCAGCGCCAGCTGCAGCCGCTCCGAGAAGTGCGCCCGGTTGGCCAGCTCGGTCAGCGGGTCGTGCCGGGCCAGGAAATGGATCTGGGCCTCGGACTGCCGGCGGGCGTCGATGTCGGACAGCGTGCCGATCATGCGCCGCGGCACGTCCCGGCCGCTCGCGGCGCCGGGCAGGCGCAGCGCCCGTTCGCCCCGCGCCAGCATGCCGGCCGCTTTCAGCCAGCGCCCGGCCTGCGCCAGGTCCGCCGCATGGGCGGGCGAGGGGTGGTCCTCGGCGTAGAGCGTGACTGCGTCGGTCGTGGTGTCGTGCAGGGCGCCGACGAACAGCGTGTCGTCGGGGATCTCGATGCCCCGGTCGCCGAGGCCGCTGCGGACCTCGCGGTCGTTGAGCAGGGACGCGAGCAGCCGCGCATTCACCTCGCCCGAGTAGCCACCGCAGGCGCCGCAATGCAGCGCGCTGGCATGTGGATTGTTCACGACGTTGGCGCCGTGACCCGCGAGCAGGACCAGCCGCGCGAACCCGCCGGTGAGCGACATCGCCTTGAGCACGCTGGCGGCCGTCGCGATTTTCGTGCCGGCATCGAGGCTCGCGGCTGGGCGCGGCGCGGGGTCGTTCGGCGCCGGATGCCGCTTCAGTGCCAGCCCGTCGGACAGCAGCTTCGCCGCATAGATCGGACCGGCGGCCTCGACGAAGGCGAAGGAGGAGATCGCCGCCAGCTTGAAGCGGCCCCAGGCGCGCCTGGCCCGCGCGGCGATGCGCGCGGCGACGTCGGCTTTCTCCGTCGCCGGAGTGGCGGTGCCGGAGCAGGTGAGCAGGCCCGGCGTTAGCAGCACGGGCAGCCGTGCCTCGACCACGTCGGAGGCGAAGCGCCGGTGGCCGAGTCCCAGGCCGAAGAAGCCGGCGAAGCCCAGGGTGCGGATGCCGGGATCGACGCTCTCCAGCGCCCGCCGGAACACTTCCGAGCGCACGTCGATGCAGAAGGCCATCTGTAGTGCGGGCTGGTCCGGGGCCGACGGCGCCGACTGCTTCGCGGCGAGCTGGGCCTGCAGCCGCCGCTGCGCTGCGCGCTCGGCCGCCTCCTGCAGGATCGCGTCGACGACGTCGTCCGGAGTCGCCGTCGTGGGCTCGGCATGAGCGGCGATGGCGGCCTGCCATTGCGGCTCCAGCGCGGCCCCGTACTGGCGCAGCAGCGCCGCCTCCCAGGCGATGCGGATGGCGAGGAGGTCGGTCACGGCGCCGTCGGTCCCGCCGGCCAGCTCCGCCTGCCAGAGCCGGTGGCGCGCGACCTGGGCCCAGCCGCCCAGCGTCGTCAGCAGCCGGTGGAAGTAGCTCTCCAGTGCCGCGCCGGTCAGGCCGAGCTTGCCGACGCACTCGGCCAGCGCCGCCTCGGCATCGGCGGGGGCATCGGCCACGGTCTGGGCGAAGCCTTCGAGGCCGACGATCTCCGGCGTCAGGTCGTGCATGGCGACCGCCCGCCACGCCGCCCAGGCGCCGCGCGCCGGCGGGGCGCCGACCCACAGCGCCTGCCCCTGATCGTAGTAGGCGGAGGCGAAGTGGCTGATGCGGTCCTCGACCAGCCGCGGCCAGTCGATGCTGGAGAGGTCGCGCGCCAGCTCGGCGACGGTGGGGATCGCCTGCGGCTTCGGGCGCTCCGCCTCGGCCGCCTGCTTCAGTGCCGCGAGCGTCGCCGGGCGCATTCCCTGGGGCGCCGCGTCAAGCGCGGCCTCGAGATCCGCGTCGGCGATCTCGCCCGAGCGCAGCCGCGCCACGTACCAGGCCCGCGGCATGGTGAGCGCGATGCCGCCGGTGCGCCGCAGCCGGGCGGCGGCGATGGCGAGCGGTTCGCCGGTCTGGCCGAGGAAGGGGTTCACGGCGACGCTCGAGGCCAGCGGCCAGAGCGGCGGGATCGCCCGCGCCGCCCGGTCGGCGGCCTGCAGGATCGTGGTCGTCATCATGTTCATGGTCCTTGCGTTCGGGGGATCACGGCGCCTTCGACACCGACCAGCCGCCGAGCAGCCGGTCGATCGTGGCGTTGACGTAGAGGCCGTTGGAGAGGTGGACGCGCAGTCCCGTCGCGGCGGGGTGCGTCGCCCAGAGCGGGAACAGCGCCTGCGCCACCGCCACCAGCCCGAAGGTGAGCACGGCCAGCGCCATCAGGGTCCATTCGAGACGGCCGGGCGCCGGCGTCGCCGGGAGGATGCCGGTGGTCAGCCATTCGGCGGCGGAATGCAGCGCGAAGTATCCGATCGCGGCGGCGCTGGCGTAGAGCGCGGTCCGCCGGGTCAGTTCGCGCGGCGCGGCATCGGCCAGGCCCTGGGCCAGCAGGTAGGCCACGCCGAAGATCAGGATGGTGCCCAGCGCCAGCGCCTGCGGCGACTTGTGGTCGAAGCCGAAGACCAGGCCGAACACGGTGCCGATCGCGGCGTAGATGGCCAGCGCGATCAGGAAGGCGCGGCCCACGGCCGGCCCGTCGGGCACGGCGACCGGCCCCGGCCGCCGGATGGACGCCACCTGTTCGACCGCGCCGCCGGAGGCCAGGAAGGCGTGCGCCTTGTAGAGCGAGTGGGCGACGATGTGGAGCAGCGCCAGCGGGAAAAGCGCCAGCCCGCATTGCAGCACCATGAAGCCCATCTGCGCGACCGTCGACCAGGCGAGCGAGGTCTTGACCGCGGGCTGGGTCAGCATGACGAGGGCGCCGAACAGGGCGGTGAAGCCGCCCACGATCGCCAGCACCGCGAGGACGCCGGGGGCCGCCAGCATCAGGTCGGCGAACCGGATCAGCAGGAAGCCGCCGGCATTGATCACGCCAGCATGGAGCAGGGCTGAGACCGGCGTCGGCGCTTCCATGACCTCGGTGAGCCAGCCGTGGGTCGGGAACTGCGCCGACTTCAGCACCGCGGCGAGCGCCAGCAGGGCGGCCGCGGCGAGGGCGGCCCACGAGGCGTCGCCGCTGCGGGCAAGCGCATTGATCGCGGCGATGTCGGTCGTGCCGAAGCTCGCCCAGACGAGGACCGCGGCGAGGATCAGCGCGCCGGCGCCGACGGTCGAGAAGAGCCGCTTCTTGCGCGCCGCCCGCCGCGCCGCCGCGCGCTCGAGATAGAACAGGAGCAGCCGGTGCAGCGCGGCCGCGGTCGCGATCCAGGCGCCGACCAGCTGGACGAGATTGCCGGCCTGGACCAGCAGCAGGACGGAGGCGAGCGCGGCGCAGAGCCAGCCGGTGAAATAACCCTGCCGCGCCTCGCCATCGAGATAGGTGCGGGCGTAGCGGACGACGATCCAGCCGACGAACGCGACCAGCAGGAGCATGGTGACGCTCACCGCGTCGAGCCGGACCGACAGGCCGATGCCGGCCAATCCGATGAGCCCGCTGGTACCGGCGCCGCGCAGGAGCAGCAGCGCCAGCGAGCCCAGCACGACCAGCAGCGCGCCCAGCGCCGCGGCCTCCGCGAAGACCGCGACCAGGGGCGGACGCCGGCCGGGGCGGGCGAATCCGAGGGTGGCGGCGGCGAGCAGCAGGAGCGGGGCGCCGAGCGGGAGCAATGAGTACGACAAGGGAGTCACCTGGGACGGAGGAGGGCGTGTGGCCGCCTTATGGCTCTCCCGGTTTGTTCAATAAAATGCATTGTATGAGTGAAATCGTTCGGTAAAATAGAACGGTATGCAGTCGCTGAATTACAATCACCTGCGGTATTTCTGGGCGGTCGCGCACGACGGCAATCTCACCCGCACGGCCGAGCGGCTGAACCTCACCCAGTCGGCGCTCTCGGTGCAGATCCGGAAGCTCGAGGAGCGTCTGGGGCACGCGCTGTTCGAGCGGCGCGGGCGGCAGCTGCATCTCACCGAGGCGGGGCAGATCGCCCTCGACCATGCCGATGCGATCTTCGCCACCGGCGAAGAATTGCTGGGTACGCTGCGCCAGACCGGCGCCGCGCGGCAGGCGCTGAGGGTCGGCTCGCTCGCCACCCTGTCGCGCAATTTCCAGATGGAGTTCCTCGGTCCGGTGCTCGGCCGCACGGACATCGACCTGATCCTGCGCTCCGGTGGCGCGGCCGAGCTGCTGCGCGCGCTCGAGGCGCTCAACCTCGACGTCGTCCTGCTCAACCAGGCGCCGCCGGGCGATGCGCTGACCCCATTGGTCACGCACCGTCTCGCCGAGCGTCCGGTCAGCCTGGTGGGCACGCCGGCTCGCATGCGAGCCGCGTCGGGTCTGGCGGACCGGCTGCGGGAACACCCGATCATCCTGCCGACCGTCGACAGCAGCGTGCGCACCGGCTTCGACGCGCTGGCGGACCGGCTGGGCGTGCGGCCGCAGATCGTCGCGGAAGTCGAGGACATGGCGATGATGCGCCTGCTCGCCCGCGAGGATATCGGGCTGGCGGTGCTGCCGCCGATCGTGGTCAAGGACGAGATCGCGGCCGGCGTGCTGGTCGAGGGCGAGCAACTGCCGGGGATCGTCGAGACCTTCTACGCCGTCACCATGGCGCGGCGTTTTCCCAACCCGCTCGTCCGGCTGCTCCTCACCCCGCACTGAACCGGGGCGCGGTCGCGGCCGTATCTCGCTCCATGTCGAGCGCGGCCGTCCGCAACCTCATCCTCGTGCTGGGCGACCAGCTGACGCCATCGATCACCAGCCTGGCGGCCGGCGATCCGGCGCGCGATCTCGTGCTGATGGCGGAGCTGGCGGACGAGGCGCGCTCCGTGCGCCACCACAAGAAGAAGATCGCCTTCCTGTTCTCGGCTATGCGCCACTTCGCGGAAGAACTGCGCGGGCTCGGCTGGAGGGTCGAGTACGTGACCCTGGACGCCGCCGGCAATCGCGGCTCCTTCACCGCGCAGCTGGGCGACGCCATCGCCCGCCATGGCCCGGAGCGCGTGGTCGTCACCGAGGCGGGGGAGTGGCGGGTGCGCGAGATGCAGGCCTCGTGGGCTGAGCGGTTCGCGCTGCCCGTGGAGATCCTGCCCGACGAGCGCTTCCTGTGTCCGACCGGCTGGTTCGCGCGCTGGGCGGAAGGGCGCAAGCAGCTCCGCATGGAATACTTCTATCGCGAGATGCGCCGTCGCACCGGCCTGCTGATCGACGGCGACGAACCCGCCGGCGGACGCTGGAACTTCGATGCGGAGAACCGCAAGCCCGCCAAGGCCGATCTCTTCATGCCGCGGCCGCCGGTATTCGCGCCCGATGCCGTGACGCGCGAGGTACTGACGCTGGTCGAGGCGCGGTTCGGCGATCATTTCGGCGACCTCGCGCCCTTCGGCTTCGCGGTCACCCGCGGCGATGCCGAGGCGGCGTTCGACGCTTTCGTCGACAAGGCGCTGCCGAAGTTCGGCGACTACCAGGACGCGCTGCTGGCGGGCGAGCCGTTCCTCTATCACGCCGTCATCGCGCTCTATCTCAATTGCGGCCTGCTCGATCCGCTGCGGGTCTGCCGGCGGGTCGAGATCGAGTGGCGGGCGGGGCGGGTGCCGCTGAACGCCGCTGAGGGATTCATCCGGCAGATCGTCGGCTGGCGCGAATATGTGCGCGGCATCTATTGGCTGAAGATGCCGAGCTACGCGCGCAGCAACTTCCTCGGCCACACGCGCCGGCTTCCGGATTTCTACTGGACGGGCGAGACAGCGATGGCGTGCGTGCGCGCGGCGGTGACCCAGACGCGCGAGCACGCCTATGCCCATCACATCCAGCGGCTGATGATCACCGGCAACTTCGCGCTGCTGGCCGGCATCGATCCGTACGAGCTGCACGAATGGTACCTGACGGTCTATGCCGACGCCTATGAATGGGTCGAGCTGCCGAACACGGTGGGCATGAGCCAGTTCGCCGACGGCGGCCTGCTGGCCTCCAAGCCCTATGCGGCGAGCGGCGCCTACATCAACCGCATGTCCGACTATTGCGGCGGCTGCCGCTACGACGTGAAGCAGCGGACGGGGGCGAAGGCGTGTCCGTTCAACGCGCTCTACTGGGATTTCATCTCCCGCCATCGAGCGAAGATCGGCCGCAATCCGCGCCTGGCGCAGATGGTTCGCACCTACGACAAGTTCCCGGCAGACGAGCGGCAACGCATCGCCGACAGCGCCGCCGCGTTCCTGGCGGGCCTGTGACCGCCAAGCGCTACACCAAGGCGACCCTGCCGCAGAAGACCTGCGCTGCCTGCGGCCGTCCCTTCGCCTGGCGCAGGAAGTGGGCGCGCGACTGGGAGCAGGTGAAGACCTGCTCCGAACGCTGCAAGGGCGACCTGCGCCGCAAGCCTTCCCGCGACGCCGGCCGCTAGTGGCGCCGATCCGCTTGCGGCACCCGAACCGCTTCGGCCACAGTCGAAGCGAGCGAACAGGGGCGTCATGGACAATCGCGCGGGCGAGATGATGGTGTTTGTCCGGGTCGTGGAGGCGGGGAGCTTCTCCGAGGCGGCGCGGTTGCTGATGATGACGCCGTCCACGGTCTCGAAGCTGATCGCGCGGCTCGAGGCCCGGATCGGCGTGCGCCTGATCGAGCGCTCGACGCGGCGGCTGGTTCTCACCAACGAAGGGCAGTTCTACTACGAGCGCAGCCGGTCGCTGGTCTCGCAGATCGACGAGACCGAGCAGCAGCTGGCGCAGGGCAATGCCAAGCCCGAGGGCGTCATCCGCGTCAGCTCCTCCGTGACCTTCGGCTCGGCGGCGCTGGAGCCGGTCCTGGCGGCGTTCCTCGAAGCCTATCCCGGAATCGTGGTCGACCTGTCGCTGTCGGACGAGATGGTCGATCTCTATCTCGACCGCACGGATGTTGCGATCCGCGTCGGGTCGCTGCCGGATTCGAGCCTGCGGGCGCGCAAGATCGGCGAGACGCGCCGCTGCATCGTGGCCTCGCCCGACTATCTCGCCCGGTACGGGACGCCGCGCACGCCGGAGGACCTGGCGGCGCACAATTGCCTCGGCTTCAACTTCCGCCGCTCCCAGCCGGTCTGGCCGATGCGCGAGGGTGGCCGCATCGTCGAGCGCATGCTGAGCGGCTCGCTGCTGGCCAACAACGCCGAGACGTTGCGCCGGATGGCGATCGCCGGCGTCGGCATCGCGCGCGTGGCCGAATACCATCTGCGCGAGGCGATCGATCATGGCGAACTGGTCGAGGTGCTGGCCGACTAGGGTCTCGAAACCTGGGACGAGATCCATGCGGTGTACCGCGGCGCCCGGCTGCTGCCCGCCCGGGTGACGGTGTTCCTCGACTTCACCGTCCCCCGGATGGCGCAGTTCCTGGCGGCCACGCGTGCGAAGCCCTCGACCGTCAGCCGGTGATCGTCAGCCGGTGATCGGCAGCGGCGCGGCGGGATCGACCAGCCGCGCTTCGCGCAATGCCTGCCAGAAGGAGGCCGGGATCTTCTCCGCGAGCGCGGCGCTGTCCTCGGCGATGCGGCCGGGGCGGCTGGCACCCGGGATCACGGCGCCGACCGCGGGATGGGCCAGCGAGAACTGCAGGCCGGCGGCCTTCATCGAGATGCCATGGCGGTCGGCGATGGCCTTGATCGCCGCCACCCTGGCGAGGATCGCGGGCGTCGCCGGCGCATATTCGAAGTTCGGGCCGCCGACCAGGGCGTCGGAACTGTAGGGGCCGCCGACCACGATGCCGAGGCCGCGTTCGGCCACCATCGGCAGGGCGCGCTGCAGCGCGTGGCTGTGGTCGAGCAGCGTGTAGCGGCCCGCCAGCAGGAAGGCGTCGGGCTTCGGCTCGTCGAGCGCGAGCAGGATCTCGATCGGCTCGACCCGGTTCACGCCGAGGCCCCAGGCCTTGATGACGCCCTCGTCGCGCATCCGGTCGAGCGCCCGGAAGGCGCCTTTGCGCGCGCTCTCGAACACGCCCAGCCATTCGTCGCGGTAGAAGTCCTGTGCCACGTCGTGCACGAAGACGATGTCGACATGATCGGTGCCCAGCCGCTTCAGGCTGTCCTCGATCGAGCGGTAGGTCGCGTCCTCCGAATAGTCGTTCACGACTTTGTTGGGGCGGCCGTGCTTGAAGACATCGCCCTTTTCGCCGTTGTCTCGCGCCGAGAGCTCCTCGACCTCGTCGAGGATGAGGCGGCCGACCTTGGTGCTGATCACATATTGGTCGCGCGGCTTGTCGCGCAGCGCTGCCCCCATGCGGATCTCGGCCAGGCCCGCGCCGTAGAAGGGGGCGGTATCGAAATAGCGGATGCCGTCGGCCCAGGCGGCCTCGACGGTGGCCCGCGCCTCGTCCTCGGGGATGGCGCGGAACATGTTGCCCAGCGGCGCGGCGCCGAAGCCGAGGCGGCTGGGCAGGATGTCTTTCAGTTTCATGTCGGGCTCCACTTTCGTCGAGGGGGGCGGCGCATCGCGCCGGTGGCCAGAGATATAGGCACGGCATGGGCGCGCGGTAGCCGGCGGAGCGTCTCAGGATCTGTGAAGGCGGTTCACAGGCTGACCGGCCTGCGCAGGGGCCGGTCAGGGCTTCACGAATCGATAGGCGAAGCGATCGGTCCTGCCCTTGATCGAGGCGTCGAACACCTCGATCGTGTGCGGATCGTCCTTGTTCGCGAGTAAGGTGCTCTCCGCGTCCAGCACGAAGCCGGCCGCCTTCACCTCCGCGCGCACGGAGGCAGGGTCGATCCGATGCAGCGACTGGGCGGCGCTCGTGCCTGCCCCGACGGCGGCGGCGTGGTCGACGATGACGTAGCGCCCGCCGGCTTTCAGCCGCTCGTGGACGGCGCGATTGAAGGCGGCCGCCGTCGCGCCCTTCTTCTGCATCAGCGCGGTGTGGAGATCGTGATAGAACAGGTGCAGCCACAGGACATCCGCCGGTTGCGTGACCCCGGGCATCGCCATGAGGTCCGCCGAGACGGCTTCGACGTTCGCTCGGCCCGGCTCCTTCGCAAGCGTCCGCATGCGGCCGACCGGATCGTTCTTGAAGTCCGCGATTTCGGCTGGCACGAAGCTGTAGACCCGCCCTTCGGGTCCCACGGTGTCGGAGAAGAGGCGCGTCCAGTTGCCGTCGCCCGGATAGACGTCGATGACGGTGGAGCCCGGCCCCACTCGTGCGAACCGGATCAACTCGGATAGCCTGGATTGGTCGTACATCGGAATCTCCTGCGGTTGAGCGTTACGCCAGCGCGGACGCGTCGATCTGCGAAGCCTGCGCCAGCGCCTGCGTGTCGATGTATTCCCGGATCTTCGCCAATTTGCCGTGTCTGACGGTGATGGCGAAAACCCAATCGTCCTTGAAGGTCGTGTTCGTGGCTTTGATCCTTCCCGTCGCGACGCCGACGACGAAGACCCGGTCTCCTTGCGCCACGAATTCGCGGGCTTCCGTGGACGTTTCGATCGACCTGGAGGCTGTCTCGAGCAAATCCGCGAGCCCGGCATGTCCGTGGCGCGTGCCGGCTAGCGGCCAGTCCTTGCCCGGAATGATCCACTCGATGTCTTCGGCGACCAGCGCCCGCAAAGCCTCCTTGTCGCCGCGACCGATCGCGGCGAAGAAGTCCTTCGCGGTCTGGATGTTCTTGTCGATGCTCATGGGAATTTCTCCTCGGATCCGTGTTGATATCGGTTCCACGGTCTCAGATGGCTGAGAAGCCGCCGTCGACGGACAACTCAAGCCCATTCACGAAGCTCGAATCGTCTGAAGCAAGAAACAGTGCGGCGGCCGCGATTTCCTCGGGCCGCCCCATCGTGCCCCGCGGGATCAGGGATTCGAACATCTGCTTCGACTCCTGGGTGAGAACCTGGTCCTGCATTGGCGTGGCGATCGGCCCCGGGTGCAGCACGTTCACCCGGATGTTCCGGCCCTTGAGCTCGTTGAGCCAGCCGCGTGCGAATGCGTGCAACGTCGCCTTGCTCGCTGCGTACACGCTGTAACCGGGAAAGCCCTTCAGCGAAGCAACCGATCCGGTCATGAAGATCGACCCGCCATCGTTGAACAGCGGCAGCGCCTTTTGCACCGTGAACAGCGTGCCACGCGCGTTCAGGCCGAACGTCGCATCGAAATGCTGCTCGGTAATCTCGCCCAGTGGCGCGGCTTCGCCCGTGCCGGCGCTCGCATACAGGACGTCGATCCTGCCCTTTTCGCGGCTGACCGTGTCGAACAGACGGTCGAGGTCGTCCAGATTGGCAGCGTCACCGCGCACGCCGGTCACGTTCCGACCAATCGTCCTGACGGCCTCGTCGAGCGCCTCCTGCCTTCGGCCCGTGATGAAAACGTAAGCGCCTTCTTCGACGAACCGCTTGGCGCTCGCCAGCGCCATGCCGCTCGATCCCCCCGTGATGACGGCGACCTTGCCCTCGAGCTTACCCATGACTTCTCCTTCCAGACTCTGTTTCGGTGTACGGGCAGTCGCCCGAGAACCTCGACATGGGGCTGCCAGTGTCAGGGGGTGAGTGCGAAAGGGCGCACAACGGTGGTGCGATATCGATCCAGCCAGACGACTTCATCCAGGCAACGATGAGGCGGAGCTTTGAAGGGCACACCGTACGGTGCAGGATCGCGCCATGACCGACTGGGACGATGTCCGCTATTTCCTCACCGTCGCGCGCGAAGGCTCGGTGCGGGCCGCCGCCGAGCGCCTCGGCGTGAACCACGCGACCGTGCTGCGGCGCATCGCCCAGTTCGAGGAGCGCCTTGGGGTGCAGATTTTCGAAAAGCTGCCTTCAGGTTACCGTCTGACGGCCGCAGGCGAGGAGGTCCTCGAGTTCGCGGACCAGATGGAAGCGTCGTCGCGCCTTTTGGAGACGCGCGTCTTCGGGCGCGACCAGCACGCGCGCGGGCTCTTGCGGGTGACGCTGCCACCGTTCCTGGCGGCGCATCTGCTGATGCCGGACTTCGCCGACTTCGCGCGTCTGCATCCGGATATTGAGATGGAAATCCTGTCGAGTGGCGAAGTGGCGAACCTGACCAACAGGGACGCCGACGTGGCGATCCGCATCGTCGTCAACCGCAGGGCCCTGCCGCTCAATCTTCACGGCCTGATGGGGCCGCAGCTGTTCGGCGGCGTCTACATGTCGCGCAGCCTGCTGGCCGCGTGGCGCGCGGGCGCGTCGGGGCCCGTCCGCCCGATCGTGATCGGCGATCACGGCACTCCGGATTGGGCCAGCAAGGGCGAGGTTGGTGCCACCGGGGTTCCGTTCAGGACCCCGGACGCCGAGGCACAGATTGCCGCGGCGCAGCAGGGGATTGGGATGACGACACTGCCGTGTTTCGTCGGAGATGCCGACCCCCTACTGGTAAGGGCGCCCGGCGCCGACCTGCACATGGGCGGAACGCTCTGGCTTCTCACACAGGGGGAGACACGCAAGACGAAACGCGTGCGACTCTTCACGGAGTTCGTCGCCCGCAGGCTCGCCGCCTACGCGCCGCTTCTCGCGGGGCGGTCCATACCGAACGACTGACGCGCGGCGGGTGCAGGCGACGCCTCCCCAAGCCTCCCGGCTCGGGTCGTGTGGGAGAAGAGGAGACAATCAGCCGCAATTCCGTGGGTCCCTGTGGCTTGCGTTGCCGCGGCTTTCCCGCCAGCACAGCGCCCATGATTCGCCTCGACAACATCAGCAAGCAGAACGGCCACCAGATCCTGTTCATCGACGCGTCGATGGGCCTCCAGAAGGGGGAGAAGGCGGGGCTGGTGGGGCCCAACGGCGCCGGAAAGACCACGCTGTTCCGAATGATTTCGGGCCAGGAACAGCCCGATGACGGGCAGGTGACGATCGATGCCGGCATGACCATCGGCTATTTCAGCCAGGACGTCGGTGAAATGTCGGGCATGAGCGCCGTCGCGGCGGTGATGGACGGCGTCGGGCCGGTGAGCGCGCTGGCGGTCGAGATCGCCCAGCTCGAGGCGGCGATGGCTGATCCCGAGCAGGCCGACAACATGGACGCCCTGGTCGAGCGTTACGGCGAGGTGCAGGGGCGCTTCGAGGAGCTGGACGGCTATGCGCTCGACGCGCGCGCCCGCGAGGTGCTGGCGGGGCTGTCGTTCAGCCAGGAGCGGATGGACGGCGATGTCGGGCTGCTGTCCGGCGGCTGGAAGATGCGCGTGGCGCTGGCCCGCATCCTGCTGATGCGGCCCGATGGCATGCTGCTCGACGAGCCCTCCAACCATCTCGATCTGGAAAGCCTGATCTGGCTGGAGGACTTCCTCAGGAACTACGAGGGCGCACTGCTGATGACCAGCCACGATCGCGAGTTCATGAACCGCATCGTCGGCAAGATCATCGAGATCGACGGCGGCACGCTCACCACCTATTCGGGCAACTTCGAGTTCTACGAGGTCCAGCGCGCGCTCTCCGAGAAGCAGCGCCAGGCGCAGTTCGAGCGGCAGCAGGCGATGCTGGCCAAGGAGATGAAGTTCATCGAGCGCTTCAAGGCGCGCGCGTCCCACGCCGCCCAGGTGCAGAGCCGGGTGAAGAAGCTCGACAAGATCGAGAAGGTCGAGCCGCCGCGGCGCCGCCAGTCGGTGCGGTTCGAATTCCGCGCACCGCCGCGCTCGGGCGAGGACGTGGTGAGCTTCCGCGGCGTCCACAAGGGCTACGGCACGCAGCCGATCTATTCGGGGCTCGACCTGCGGCTGCGCCGCCAGGAGCGCTGGTGCGTGCTGGGCGCCAACGGCGCCGGCAAGTCGACCTTGCTGAAGCTGGTGGCCGGTGCTGCCGAGCCGGACGAGGGCAGTGTGACTGTCGGCGCCAGCGTCAAGATGGGCTACTTCGCGCAGCACTCGATGGACCTGCTCGATGGCGACGACACGATCTTCGAATCGCTCGATGCCTCGTTCCCGCAGGCCGGGACGGGCGCGCTGAAGTCGCTCGCCGGCTGCTTCGGCTTCTCCGGCGACGACGTCGAGAAGCCCTGCCGCGTGCTGTCGGGCGGCGAGAAGGCGCGGCTGGTCATGGCCAAGATGCTGTTCGACCCGCCCAACTTCCTGGTGCTCGACGAGCCGACCAACCATCTCGACATGGCGACCAAGGAGATGCTGGTCGCCGCGCTGGCGGACTTCGAGGGCACGATGCTGTTCGTGTCACACGATCGTCACTTCCTGGCCGCCCTCTCGAACCGGGTGCTGGAAGTCACGCCCGAAGGCGTCCACCAGTATGGCGGCGGCTACACGGAATATGTGTCCTCGACGGGCAGGGAGGCGCCGGGTCTCCATCCCGGCTGACGGAAATTTCTTCAACGCACTGTCGGCCTGTGCCGGCCTCGTTCGTCGTTCCGTCACATGGCCGGTCGAACCGGCTTCAGCAAGGAGACGGATATGCGCGTGATGGTGCTCGTGAAGGCGACCGAGGATAGCGAGAAGGGCTTTGTCCGCTCGCCCGAGACGGCGGCACTGATGGAGGCCATGGGCAGGTTCAACGACGAGCTGCAGAAGGCCGGGATTTTGCGCGATGGCGATGGGCTGAAGCCCACGTCGGAGGGCCGGCGCATTGCTTTCGACGGCCCAGGGCGTACGGTCACGGCCGGTCCGTTCCTGCCGGCGCGCGAGCAGCTTGCGGGCTTCTGGCTCTGGGAGGTCAAGGACATGGACGAGGCGGTGGCCTGGGTGAAGCGCTGCCCCAATCCCATGCCGGGGCCGAGCGAGGTCGAGATCCGGCCGCTCTACGAGTTGTCCGACCTGGAATGAGAGGCCGGGGGACGCGCGATTCAAGTCGCGCGTCTCATCGCTTTGCGGCCGCGTGCCTCTCCTTCGCCGGGACGACGTGCGGGCCCCGCGTCGTGGCGACGAGGTCGAGCCAGGCTCTCGCGGCGTGCGAGAGAAAAGCGCCGCGGCGCCAGATCATGGCGATGCGCCAGTCCGTGTCCGCCTCGGCGAGGCGCACGCGGGCGACCGACCGGTGCTTGCGCTGTTCGGCGATCATCTGCGGCAGGAAAGCGACCCCCATGCCCGCTGCGGCAAGCGCGACGATGAAGTCGATCTGGCTGCTGCGCGCGACGACGGTCGGTTCGAGGCCGCGCCGGTGGCACGCGTCGAGGATGATGCGGTTGAGGGCAAATCCCGATTCGAACAGGATGAACGGCTGTTCGCGGAGGGCTGCGAGGTCGACGGAGCGGCGGCGCGCCAGCGGGTGATCGGCCGCCAGCAGGACGGTCAGAGGCTCGCGTTTCACCTCCTGCCATTCAAATCCGTCCGACACGGGAAGGAGTGAGGCGGCGAGCTCGATCTCGCCCGACATCAGGACCTCTTCCAGCCGGTCGCTGCCGTACTCCACCAACCGGATGTCGATACCGGGATAGCGCTTGCTGTAGATGGCAAACAGCGGCGCGAACAGGACGTCGCTCCCGACCGGCGGCAGCCCGAGGCGCAGCGTGCCGCGCTCGAGGCCGCGCAGCTCCCGCAGTTCGGCGATCAGGTCCTCTCGCTCGGTGAGGATGCGCTGGGCCCGGCGCAGGACGATCTCCCCGGCGGCCGTCAGCCTGCTGCGATGGCCGATACGGTCGAGCAGCGCCACGCCGATCTCGTCCTCCAGCTGTTTGACCGCCTTGCTGATCGTGGACTGGGTGGCGGAGACGGCTTTGGCCGCCTGCGAGAAGCCTCCCTGGCGGACCACCTCGACAAAAGCGCGCAGCGTGCGAATCTCCATGCCATTCCATATCAGAATGAATTCTAGTCATTCAATTCATTTAAAGAATGCCCGGCGACATCCTACCTTGGCTGCGAAGGAGCAGCCGATGAGTGCGTCTGGTTTCAGAGTCCGTGTCCGTCATGGCGTTCGCCGCAGCCCGCCCCTGCAGATCGGGCTGGTCGTCGGGTTCTGGCTCGCCGGGGAGAGCATCGCAAAGCTGGCCGGCCTGCCTGTTCCCGGCGGCGTGATCGGCATGCTGCTGGTCCTCGCGCTGCTCGCCACACGAAGACTGAGCGTGCACAGCCTGCGGCGGGGCGCCGAGTGGTTCATAGGCTACATGGTGCTGTTCTTCGTGCCCGGCGTGATGGCGCTGCTCGATCACGGCGAACTCATCGGCCTGCTCGGCCTGAAAATCCTCGCCGTGATCGTTAGCGGCACCTTCGCCGTCATGCTCGTGACCGGCCTGATCGTCGATCTTTGCACCAGGTGGGAGGCCCGCGATGCCGCGGTTCATGCCAGCAGGGATTGATCCCACCCTTCAGGCGATCTTCTGGTCGGGGGCGACGATCGCCCTCTATCTCGGGGCGAGGGCGGTTTACCGGCGCTGGCCCCGCTGGTGGCTGATGCCGCTGGCGATCGCGCCGCTGGCCCTGATCGTGACGGCGCTCGCCCTGCATACCAGCTATCGCGACTACAGCCGCGGAACGCACTGGCTGGTGAGCCTGCTGGGGCCGGCGACGGTCGCCTTCGCCGTGCCCATCTATGAGAAGCGCGGCCTCATCCGACGGCACTGGCGCGTTCTGGCCACGGGCATGCTCCTGGGCAGTGCCACCTCGATGCTGACCGCCTGGGGGCTGGCGCGGCTGCTCGGATTGAACGAGACGCTGACCCTGAGCCTCCTGCCGCGCTCCATGAGCACGCCGTTCGCCATGACGGTGTCGACCGAGATCGGCGGCGCGCCCGATCTGACGGCCGTGTTCGTCATCGTGACGGGCGTCGTGGGCGCGGCGATCGGGGATGTCCTGCTGCTGCGATTGCCGATCCGCTCCAGCCTTGCCCTCGGTGCCCTGCTCGGCGTTGTCGCCCATGGCGCCGGCACTGCCAAGGCCCACGAGATCGGCCAGGAGGAGGGCGCCGTCGCCGGCCTCGTCATGGTGCTGGTCGGGTTGCTCAACGTCCTGCTGGTGCCGCTGCTCCTGATGGCCCGGACTCTGGCCTGAGCCGCATCATCGACCATGAACGGGCGCAACACGAGCGGAGCTTCACACCGCTCCCGCAGGCTGCGAAGGGGCGGCCTCAGCGCAGCGAATTGAACCAGTCGAAGACGGTGGACTTGCCGTCGAGGATGGCGGCGTCGCCGTAGAGGCTCGCCAGGAAGGTGGCGCGGTGGCTGGCTCCCTTGACCGGAACGCCCGCCATGTCGTGTCCGCCGGACGCGAGCGCCATCTTGACGAGGCCGGGGTACAAGGCCTCGTCGGCCAGGCCGTAGTAGAAACGGATCGGCGAGGCATAGTCCCAGAAGGTGGTGCTGTTGGCGGCGAGGCGGCGCAGGAACTTGCTGTTGGTCGCGTGGGTGAAGTGGTCGAAGAAGCCGTCGGTCAGGAAGTCGGCGGCGGGCGGGATCGCCTTGGCGAGGTCTCCGTCGAGGCTGTAGTCGGACCAGTATTTCTCGGCGAAGGCGCGATATTGCGGCTTGATCGCAGTCTCGAAGAGATCGGTCAGGCCGTAGTAGCGCCGGTAGCTGCCGAGCAGGACGATCTCGCAGGGCACGATCCAGGCCGGCGGCAGCGGATAGGATTTCTCCGCCGAGGGGATGAAGGATTGCGGGCTGGACCAGTAGTGGAACGTGTCGGGCAGATCGTTGAACGGGCTCTGGGCGGCGGTCGCAGCCACCTTGATGTCGCGCCGCTGCAGCTCCTGATTCAGCCATTGAGTGTTCAGGGCCCCTTGCGACCAGCCATTCAGGAACAAGGCGGAGGGGCGCAGAGCCGATTTCTCCAGCTCCCGCACGCCCGCCTGCAACACGTCGAGGCAGCACTGAACCGTGGCGTCCTTGACGGCATAGGCTTCGGCGCGGCCGTCGCGATAGGGGCCCTTGCCGGGATAGTCCGCGGCGATGACGGCATAGCCGTTACCCGCGAAGCGCTGGACGTTGAACAGGGTCTCGAGCGAATCGACATTGTCGCGCAGCCCATAGGCCTCGCTCTCGAGCCGCGTCAGGTTCGACGGGACCTGGTCGAAGGACAGGATCGTGCCGTGCTGCCAGGAGACGACGGGTAGCGAGCCCTTGCTGCCGGCCGGGATCGCGAGCAAGCCGCTGACCTGCACCTGCTCTCCCGTCTCGGGCAGACGCGTGGACGTGGTGAGGCGTCTCAACTCCACGTCGTGGCGCGCGGCATGCCGGGCGGTTGAGAATGGTCCCAGGACGTTGCCTTCGTTGAACACCGCATGGAATTTTGCCGCGAGCGCATCGAGCCGCTCCTTCGTGACGCGGACGGGCCGCTCCACCACCGCCGGCGACGTTCCCCCTGGTGAGGCGAGGGCGCCCTGTCCCACCAGTGAAACAGCGACCGAACCAGCGGCCGCACAAGACGATCTCAGCAGTCTCCGCCGGCCGATACGGTCGTTCGCTGGGCGGGTTCCCGAATGGCCGGGGTCTTGCTTGGTCAGCTTCATGTCATTCGCCCTTAAACATACTGTGCGACCGTGCGGGCCGGACTCTGGCCCGATCGGCGCCCCTCGATCGGTTCCCATAGGGTGTTCGGGCATGCCGAGCATGGCGGGCTGGCGATCATTCATCGCCACGATCCGCATCAGGACCTCGGGCCACGGATACTCCACTCTGGAAGCCCGGAATCCGCACAAACAAACCGAGCCGATCTCTTTTGCGCAATTAAATCTCTGCGGGCAATCGTGCGATTGACGGTTGAAGGATCGAGACAATAGTACGGGGTGCAGTTGGCGCGCCCAAGCACGGAGATGGCAGCGATGCGTATAGCGATGATCGGGTCTGGCTACGTCGGTCTGGTGTCCGGGGCGTGCTTTGCTCACTTCGGGCACGATGTTTTCTGCGTGGACAAGGATGCGGGGAAGATCGATCGGCTGCTGAAGGGGGTGATGCCGATCTACGAGCCCGGGCTGGACAAGCTGGTGGCGGACAATGTGGAGGCGGGCCGTCTGCGGTTCGGGACGGACCTTGCGGCGGCGGTGGGCGATGCGGACGCGGTGTTCATCGCGGTGGGGACGCCGACGCGTCGGGGCGACGGTCATGCGGACCTGACGTATGTCTACGCGGCGGCGGCGGAGATCGCGCGCTCGATCCGGGGCTACACGGTGGTGGTGACGAAGTCGACGGTGCCGGTGGGGACGGGTCGTGAGGTTGCGCGGATCATCCGCGAGGCGCATCCGGCCGGGGAGTTCGACGTGGCGTCGAACCCTGAGTTCCTGCGCGAGGGGGCGGCGATCGAGGACTTCATGAAGCCGGATCGCGTGGTGATCGGGGTTGAGAGCGAGCGGGCGCAGGAGGTGATGTCGGGGATCTACCGTCCGCTGAACCTGATCCAGACGCCGATGGTGTTCACGAACATCGAGACGGCGGAGGTAACGAAGTACGCGGGCAACGCGTTCCTGGCGACGAAGATCACGTTCATCAACGAGATCGCGGACCTGTGCGAGCGGGTGGGGGCGGACGTGCACGACGTGGCGCGGGGGATCGGGCTGGACGGGCGGATCGGGCGGAAGTTCCTGCATCCGGGTCCGGGGTTCGGGGGCTCGTGCTTCCCGAAGGACACGCTGGCGCTGGCCTACACGGCGCGCGAGGCGAATGCGCCGCAGACGATCGTGGAGCAGGTGATCGAGGTGAACAACAGCCGCAAGAAGAAGATGGCGCAGAAGGTCATCGATTTCTGCGGCGGTTCGGTGTCTGGGCAGACGATCGGTGTGCTGGGGCTGACGTTCAAGGCGAACACGGACGACATGCGGGATGCGCCGTCGCTGGACATCGTGCCGGCGCTGCAGGCGGCAGGGGCGCGGATCGTGGCGTTCGACCCCGAGGGAATGGACGAGGCGGGGCGCCTGATGAAGGACGTGACGTTCGCCCGGACGGCCTACGAGGCGGCGACGGGCGCGGACGTGCTGGTGGTGATCACCGAATGGCATGAGTTCCGTGGCCTCGACCCGCGCCGGCTGAAGGAGGCGATGCGGCAGCCGCGCATCGTCGACCTGCGCAACATCTTCGATCCCGACGAAATGCGGTCCCTCGGATTTGCCTACGAAGGCGTCGGCCGTCCGGCCGGGCGCTTGACCGGCTTCTGCCAGCCCATGCCGTCCGTCATATGATCGAGTGCTGCTTCTCGAAGTTCAATACGGGTGAGCGCTTTCAAAAGTGCCACCTGTAACTATTCCGCTTTCATCCATCGCTGAGCTCGACAGTCTGTGCATAGTGAGCGACCACCTCGGCGGTCTGATGCCGGCCCGCGCCATATCGCGACGGTATCGGGCCACTGGTCATCGGGGGCGCCTCTCCTCTGCGCATCGCTTTGGACACCCAAGCGAGCGAACATGGCCATTTCTACGGGATCTGGGGATAGCAGCCCGTACTTGTCGCAGCCGTTCAGTTCTTGGGCGAACAGCAGATTCTAATTGCAGATGGGCGCGGATTCGTCGGAACTAACCTGATGCGTCTGACCTGCACCTGGAACCTGTCCCACAGTTGTGGCGAATCCGTTCGGAGGGAACGAACATGACGCGCGAAGATTCAGGCCTTATGGCTCACCGTCGTGCACTGTCCGACTCGCGTCAGTGCGTGCCGGGTGCGGCGTAAGCGAGCCCCAAGTCGCGCCGCCACTAATGGCCGGAGGTCATGGCGATCTTTACGTTGTTGCCGGGCTTTGCGTGCCACCCTGGTGTACCGCACCAACGAGAGTAGGTCGAAAAGACTCAATAAGCCGGCGTGTCATCAATAGGGAGCAGATCCGTAGCCGCAGCCTCGAGTCCACTGCGCCAGTGAGGCGTAGAGATACCAAAGGTTTGGGCTAGCCTAGTTAAATCGAGACGGCAGTTGAGCGGACGCTTCGCTTTCATCGCGTAGTTATCGCTGCTAATTGGAACAATTTTCGTGACCTTCAGTGGAGCCCCTTTGGCGTTTAGACATTCTACGACCGCGCAACCGAATTCATGCCGAGTGGTTATGCCAGATGCGGCCAGATGAACGAGGCCGCTGTCACGGGCGATGACATTGGAGATCCCCTGAGGGGCGGCAAACATGGCCGCAATCGCATCAGCGATGATTGCGGCTGATGTCGGCGCACCGAATTGATCGGCGACGATGCGCAACTCATCCCGCTCGTGAGCCAAGCGCATGATGGTCCGAAGGAAATTGGTGCCGGTTGGCGCGTATACCCACGACGTCCTCACAATGAGATGCGGGCCGCCAACGCTCTGGATGGCCACTTCACCGGCTAGCTTGCTGAGGCCATAGACGGAGATCGGGGAGGGCGAATCCGATTCTCTCCAGGGAGTCGTCCCGGTACCGTCGAAAACGTAGTCTGTTGAGAAATGAACTAAGGGCACGTGATTGTCAGCCGTCCATCGAGCAATGGCGAGCGGAGCCGTCTCATTCACGAGGAAAGCGAGGTCGCGATCATCCTCCGCCTTGTCGACGGCAGTATAGGCTGCAGGATTGATGACAATGTCGGGAGCCAGAGCATTAAGTCGGGCTGCAATCTCCCGCGGAGCAGACAAGTCGATGACGGTACGATCGGCCGGAATCACCGTGCCGAACCGTGACAGGCGGGATATCAGTGCCGATCCGACCTGACCCGTGACTCCCGTCACCAGAATCCGCAATTGCTAGCCTTCATACCTGGGCAGGCGATCAATTTGCGAAAGCGGAAGGGCAGCCGCATCTTTGGGGGAAACCTTAGGATCCAAAACCTGCCAGTCGATGCCCAGTGCGGGATCGGACCAACTCACCGTGATTTCATCCTCAGGGCTGTACACGCGGTCGCACTTGTAGAAGAAATCGGCGCTCACGGAGAGCACGACAAATCCGTGGGCAAAGCCTCTCGGAATGTACATCTGAAGGCCATTTTCCTCACTGAGCTCCGCGGTGAACGATTTTCCGAAGGTTGGGCTGCCGAGTCTCACATCGACGGCAACATCCATGACGGTTCCCCGCAACACACTGACGAGCCTGCCTTGGGGATTTGGGTTCTGAAGATGCAATCCACGAAGGACCCCCTGGGAAGAGCGAGACAGGTTGTCCTGAACAAAGGGGCCGCCGGCGCCCCACGACGCATATCGGTCTGCCTGGAATGTCTCGACGAAAAAGCCGCGGGCATCGCTGACCCGGCGAGGTTCGAAAACAACCACGCCAGGAAGTGTGGTCTCGAACGTGCGCATTCTTGTTCACCCGGCAACTAACGAGAGGCTTTTTATAGGAGTAATTGTACGTTATTGGCAACATCGGTGAGTCCGGCGGAGGGGGGTGCGATGAAGGGTATCATCTTGGCCGGCGGTTCGGGCACCCGGCTCTATCCGGCGACGGCGGTCGTGTCGAAACAGCTGCTTCCTGTTTTCGACAAGCCGATGATCTACTACCCGCTAACCACGCTCATGTTCGCCGGCATCCGCGACATTCTGATCATATCCACGCGGCCAGACATGGCGCTTTTTGAAAGGCTGCTCGGAGACGGCAGCCAGTGGGGGATGCGCTTCACGTACGCCGCGCAGGAAGCGCCTCGAGGTCTTGCCGATGCTTTCATCGTCGGCCGCGAGTTCGTGGGGACGGATCGTGTTGCCCTGGTGCTGGGCGACAACATCTTCTATGGCAACGGCCTGCCCGAGGCCATGGCGAATGCGGCGGCCCGGGAGGAGGGCGCCACGATATTCGCCTATGTCGTGGCCCGCCCGGAGCAGTACGGCGTGGTGGAACTGGATGCGGGCGGCCGTGCGCTTTCGATCGAGGAGAAGCCTAGCCAGCCCAAGTCGAATTTTGCGGTCACCGGTCTCTATTTTTACGACAATCGTGTGCTGGACGTCGCCGCCGCCTTGAAGCCCTCCCCCCGGGGCGAAATCGAGATAACCGACGTCAATCGGGCGTACATGGAGGAAGGACGGCTTTTCGTCGAGATGCTGGGGCGCGGCTTTGCCTGGCTTGACACCGGCACCCACGAATCGCTGACCGAGGCCAGTCAGTTCGTCCAGATCCTGGAGCAACGTCAGGGGCTTCGTGTTTCGTGCCCCGAAGAGGTTGCCCTGCGACTGGGGCACATAACGCTCGATGCCTTTCATCGGCTGGCGGTTGCGGCGAGCAAGAGCCGTTACGGTCTCTACCTCTTGGGGGTGCATCGCGCTTTCGCCGCCGAACGGGAAAGACTTGAGGCTGCCGGAGACCGATCGACATAATGGATGGCCACGCGTTCATCGAAAGCGTCGATGGCCGGCCGCCCCAACTGTCTTGCGAGATGCCTCTCGCACGGCCTCGCCCGGGCGGTTCGCCGCAGGACGAAGGCGACACGACGGCGGCCCCAGATGGAGCACACGTCAGGAACTGCGACTTCTGAAATTCATGAAGCTGGACTTGCGCTGCCCTCTTTAATGGAGAGAGATCGATTGCTCGACGACGTTCAACGGTTGACACATCTCCAGCGGCTCGAGGCCGAGAGCATCTTCATCATGCGCGAAGTGGTCGCGGAGTGCGAGAAGCCGGTGATGCTCTATTCGATCGGCAAGGACTCCTCGGTCATGCTTCATCTCGCGATGAAGGCTTTCTATCCCGCGAAGCCTCCGTTCCCGCTGCTGCACGTGGATACGATGTGGAAATTCCGGGAAATGATTGCATTTCGCGAGGAAACCACGGCCCGGCTCGGCCTCGATCTCATTGTTCACGTCAACTCGGAGGGTGTCCGTCAGGGGATCAATCCCTTCAGCCACGGCTCGTCGATCTACACGAACGTGATGAAAACGGAGGGGCTTCGCCAGGCGCTCGATCGGCACGGCTTCGACGCGGCCCTTGGCGGGGCTCGCCGTGACGAGGAAAAGTCCCGTGCGAAGGAACGCATCTTTTCCTTCCGATCGCGGAACCATCGCTGGGATCCGAAGAACCAGCGCCCGGAGCCCTGGAAGCTCTATAACGCGCGCAAGAGCAAAGGCGAGAACATCCGAGTCTTTCCGTTGTCGAACTGGACCGAATTCGACATCTGGCAATACATCTACCGTGAGAAGATTCCTGTCGTGCCGCTTTACTTCGCCAAGGAGCGTCCCGTTGTGCGGCGCGATGGCATGTTGATCATGGTGGATGACGATCGTTTACCTCTGGAGCCGGGCGAGCGGCCGGAGATGAGGAAGGTCCGGTTCCGCACCCTGGGTTGCTACCCGCTCACCGGCGCGATCGAAAGCGATGCAGACACGTTGCCGGCGATCCTCGACGAAATGCTGCGCGCCAGAAACTCGGAACGTCAGGGCCGCATGATCGATCGCGACAGCATGGGCTCGATGGAGAGGAAAAAGTTGGAAGGCTATTTCTGATGAGTGGCGAAGCACCCGGTCTGGACGCCTACCTGCGCGCTCAGGAGAAGAAGGATTTGCTGCGCTTGATCACCTGCGGGAGTGTGGACGACGGCAAGTCCACACTGATCGGCAGACTCCTCTACGAAGGCAAGATGTTGTTGGATGATCAGCTCGATAGCCTGAAGGCCGAGAGCGCACGGGTCGGCACTCAGGCAGGCGATCTCGACCTCGCGCTTCTTGTCGACGGGCTTTCGGCGGAACGCGAACAAGGCATCACTATCGACATCGCCTATCGCTTCTTCGCAACCGACAAGCGCAAGTTCATCGTTGCCGATACACCAGGCCACGAACAGTACACGCGCAACATGGCAACGGCCGCATCGACGGCAGACCTCGCCATCATCTTGGCGGATGTCCACCGCAGCAGCGAACTGCTGACGCAAACCCGGCGGCATTCCTACATTTGTTCGATGCTCGGCATCCGGCACATCGTGCTTGCCGTCAACAAGATGGACCTCGTCCAATACGACCATGCCGTCTTCGAAGCCTATGTCGCCAGGTACATGGCCTTCGCCAAGGAGCTCGGGCTGAAGCAGGTCGAATGCATTCCGATCTCGGCATTGCGGGGCGACAACGTCGTCGCGCCAAGCAGCCAAATGAGCTGGTACCGGGGGATTGCCCTGTTACCGTACCTGGAGACTGTAGAGTTCGGCCGGGAAACCTCGATGCGCCCACTGCGCATGCCCGTGCAATGGGTCAATCGACCCAATGCGGATTTCCGCGGCTTCGCCGGGACGATCGCAAGCGGCACAGTGAGAACGTCCGATCGCATCAAGGTGCTTCCTTCCGGCCAGGAAGCAACGATCTCGCGCATCGTTACTCAGGACGCCGACCTTGAAACCGCAGTCGACGCCCAGGCGGTGACGCTGGTGTTGGACCGGGAAATCGACGTGAGTCGCGGTGATGTCATCTGCGCTGCCGGATCACCCGTCTCCATTGCCGATCAGTTCGCCGTGCGTTTACTGTGGATGGCGGCGGAGGAGCTTCTGCCGGGGCGGACCTACCTCATGAAAGCCGGCACCGGGACGACGCAGGCGACCGTCACGGCGCTCAAGCACAAGATCAGCATCAATACCCTCGAATACAATGCCGCCAAGACACTCCAGCTCAACGAGATCGGGCTCTGCAACATCTCCTTGGACAGGCCGATCGCGTTCGAGCCATATGGGGAAAGCCGCGATCTTGGCAGCTTCATTCTGATCGACCGCATCACCAACCAGACCATCGGCATGGGACTGATCGACTTCGCGCTGCGGCGGGCCAGCAACATTCACTGGCAGAACCTCGAGATAAGCCGAGCGGCACGGGCTGCGCAGAAGAACCAGAAGGCAGCGGTGATCTGGTTCACGGGCCTATCAGGCTCGGGAAAATCGACCATCGCATCGGCCCTGGAGAAGAGGCTCTACAGCCTCGGACGGCATACCTACGTCCTGGACGGCGACAATGTCCGCCACGGCCTGAATCGCGATCTGGGATTCACCGATGCTGATCGTATCGAGAATATCCGGCGAGTGGCGGAAGTGGCACGGCTGATGGTCGATGCCGGGCTGCTCGTGATCGTCTCGTTCATTTCTCCGTTCCGGAACGAGCGCGAAGCAGCGCGCAATCTCATGGGTGAGGGTGAGTTCCTCGAAGTGTTCGTTGATGCGCCACTGGATGTTTGCGAGGCGCGCGATCCCAAGGGCCTCTACAAGAAGGCGCGGCGGCAGCAACTCATGAATTTTACGGGTATCGGCTCTCTGTATGAACCCCCCGAGAATCCCGACGCCCAGCTGGATACGACCCGGCTTTCCGTCGAAGCGGCAGTCGACCAGTTGCTCAGCCTGCTCGAAGCCAAGGGTCTGACGAGCGCTTAGGCGCGTCTGCTTGGGAGGGCGCGCGGGTCGGCGACAAATAGAACGTCGCATCGATCAGGCGGCGGTCAGGCCCAGCCGCTCTCCGCGGTATTCGCCGCTCATCACGCGCTCCCACCAGCCGCGATTGTCGAGGAACCAGCGCACCGTGTCGCGCAGGCCGCTCTCGAAATCGTGCCGCGGCCGCCAGCCGAGTTCGGTCGCGATCTTCGACGCGTCGATAGCGTAGCGGGCGTCGTGTCCTGGCCGGTCGGTCACGAACCGGATCAGCGATTCGTGGGGACGGTGGGCGGCGCCGGGCTGCATCTCATCGAGCAGGCGGCAGATGCCGCGTACCACGTCGATGTTCCGGCGCTCGCTGTTGCCGCCGATATTGTAGGTCTCGCCGGGCCGGCCCTTGCGCAGCACCGTGACGAGCGCCTCGGCGTGATCCTCGACGTGCAGCCAGTCGCGCACGTTCTCGCCCTTGCCGTAGACCGGCAGGCTCTCGCCGCGCAGGGCCCGGATGGTGACCAGCGGGATCAGTTTCTCGGGAAAGTGATAGGGGCCGTAATTGTTGGAGCAGTTGGTCGCCAGGGTCGGCAGACCGTAGGTGTGGTGCCAGGCGCGGACCAGATGGTCGGACGCGGCCTTGCTCGCGGAATAGGGGGAGTTGGGGGCATAGGGCGTGGTCTCGGTGAACAGGCCGGTGGCGCCCAGCGAGCCGAACACCTCGTCGGTCGAGATGTGCTGGAAGCGGAAGCGGCCGCGCGCGGCCTCGTCGAGCGTGCGCCAATAGGCGAGGGCGGCCTCCAGCATCGTGAAGGTGCCGTTGACGTTCGTCTCGATGAACGGTGCGGCGCCGGTGATCGACCGGTCGACATGGCTTTCCGCGGCGAGATGCAGGATCGCGTCGGGACGGAATTCGGCCAGAACCGCGTCGATTCCGGCGCGATCGCAGATGTCGGTCTTGTAGTGGCGGTGCCGGTTGCTGGTCTGCGCCTCGGCCAGCGATTCGAGGTTGCCCGCGTAGGTGAGCTTGTCGACGTTGGCCACCGTCCAGTCGGTGTCCCGGATGATGTGACGCACGACGGCCGAACCGATGAACCCGGCGCCGCCGGTAACAAGAATTCTCATGGAGCCATTACGAAGCGAGCAGGCTCGCCCCTCCTTGGGTCAGGGAATGCCCGAAATCCGGGGACTTATCCCTACCTACCATATGTTCCGTTTCGTTTTCTAACCCCTCCTGCCGGCGGCACGGAGGCGAGCAGGGCGAGCGAAAGGCGGCTAGGATGGCGCCATCAACGAAGCTCCATCACAGGATATTGGAAGCATGAGCGACGCATCCGACTACACACCGCCCAAGGTCTGGACCTGGAACAAGGCCAGCGGCGGCCGGTTCGCCAACATCAACCGTCCGATCGCCGGCCCGACCAGCGAGAAGGAGCTGCCGGTGGGCAAGCATCCGCTGCAGCTCTACTCGCTGGGCACGCCCAATGGCCAGAAGGTCACCATCATGCTCGAGGAGCTGCTGGCGCTGGGTCACAAGGGCGCCGAATACGACGCCTGGCTGATCAAGATCGGCGAGGGCGACCAGTTCAGCAGCGGCTTCGTCGCCATCAATCCGAACTCCAAGATCCCCGCCCTGGTGGATCGCAGCGGGCCTGAGCCGGTCCGCGTGTTCGAGTCGGGCGCCATCCTGCTCTACCTCGCCGAGAAGTTCGGCGCGCTGGTGCCGACGGAGAGCGCAAAGCGCGCCGAGTGCCTGTCGTGGCTGTTCTGGCAGATGGGCAGCGCGCCCTATCTCGGCGGCGGCTTCGGGCACTTCTACGCCTATGCGCCGACCAAGATCGAATATGCCATCGACCGGTTCGCGATGGAGACCAAGCGCCAGCTCGACGTGCTCGACCGGCGCCTGGCCGAAACCAAGTACCTGGCCGGTGACGACTACACGATCGCCGACATCGCGGTCTGGCCGTGGTACGGCGGCCTGGCCAAGGGCCTGCTCTATGGCGCCGGCGAATTCCTGGCGGTGCATGAGTACAAAAACGTCAATCGCTGGGCCGACGAGATCGGCGCGCGCCCGGCGGTCAAACGCGGTCGCATCGTCAATCGTCTGCAGGGTGATCCCGCCGCGCAGCTCCATGAGCGCCACGACGCCAGCGACTTCGACCTGAAGACGCAGGACAAGATCGCGGCCAAGGGCTGAGCGACCCCGCCGTTTGCCGCCGCAGTATCGCCATTCGGCGACGCTGCGGCGGCATCGATCTTGCGTTGGCTGATGGATGAACGAACAGCGCAGGAGCATCACGTGAGCAGCACCACCCGGCCCAAGGTGGCCTTCATCGGCACCGGGGGCACCATGGCCTCGCTGGGTGTCCATCCGCTCGAGCTGCAGGACTACGGCGTGCATGAGAATCGGATGCATGCCAGCGAGATCGTCGCCCGTTTTCCGGTGGTCGAGGAGATCGCCGAGATCATTCCGGTCGATTTCCGCAACGTGCCGAGCCCCGAGATCTACTTCGACGAATGGAAGGAGCTCGCGGCGCTCTGCCATCGCGTCGTGGCCGAGCATCCCGACCTGTCCGGCATCGTGATCGGCCACGGCACCGCGACCCTCGAGGAGACGGCCTGGGTCCTGAACCTGGTGCTCAAGGTCGATGTGCCGGTGGTGCTGATCGGCTCACAGCGGCCGGCCTCCGGCCTGTCGACCGATGCCGCGATCAATCTCGTGAACGGCGTGCGCACCGCCGCCAGCCCGCATAGCCGCGGACGGGGCGTTCTGGTGCTGCTGAACGACGAGATCCAGGCAGCGCGCGAGGTCACCAAGACCTCGAACTGGCGCATGCAGACCTTCCGCACGCCCGATTTCGGCGTCCTGGGGCACGCCGATGCCGACCGCGTCGCCTACTACCGGCGGCCGGAGCGCCGGCACATTCCCGATACCGAATTCGACCTGACACACCTCGACGCCCTGCCGAGGGTCGACATCGCCTATGCCTATGCGGGTTCCGACGGCAGCGCGATGCGGGCCTTCATTGCCGCCGGGGCGAAGGGGCTGGTGTCCGCCGGCTTCGCGCCGGGCATGCCGCCCGCCGCCGATCTCGCCGCGATGGAAGAGGCGGTGAAGCAGGGGATCGTCGTGGTGCAGTCCTCGCGGGCCGGTTCGGGCCGCATCTTCCGCGGCCAGAAGCTCGACAAGGCCGGCATCCTCGCCGCGGACAATCTCAATCCCCAGAAGGCACGCCTGCTGCTTGCCCTGGCGCTCACCCGGACGACCGATCCGGCCGAGATCGCCCGGATCTTCGCGACCTACTGATTGCCGGCCGGTCGCGGCCTGATACCCTGCCGCGATGGAGTTGAAGCAACTCGAGCATCTCGTCGCCGTCTGCAGTGCGGGCAGTTTCAGCGGCGCGGCCAAGCGGTTGGGAATCTCCCAGCCGACGCTGAGCAAGAGCATCGCGCGACTGGAGAAGCATCTTGGACTGAAGCTGTTCGACCGCGGCGGTGGCAGCGCCCGGCCGACCGTTTACGGTCACGTGGCGGCCGAGCATGCGGCAATGCTGCTGGCCGGCGTGGCGAGAATGAGCGAACAGCTGGAGGAACTCGCCCGCGGAGAAACCGGCAGCCTGCGCATCGGCGTCGGGCCGGCGACACGCGTCAAGCTGCTGCCCGAGGTCGTCCGGCAGGTCGGGAAGACCTTTCCCGACCTGCAGCTCGAAGCGCGCTACGACGACGTCCAGACATTGATGCGCTCGCTGCGCATGGGCAGCCTCGATCTGGTCTTCTGCTATTTCGAGGCGCCCGACGAGCAGTCCGATTTCATCCGCGTCAAGATCTGCGACGACCTGCGGATCGCCGTGGTGCGACCGCGTCATCTGGCCCTCCGTCAGGCACCGCTGACGCCGGAGATGCTGCTCAAACACCCTCTCGCCAGCGTCGGCGCCGTGCCGAGTTTCCGCAAATGGCTGGGTGCGATGAGCGCCAAGGCGGCGCGGAACATGAATGCCTTTGTCTCCGACGACTATGCGCTGGTGAAGAGCCGGGCGCTCGAGTCCGACTTCGTCGCCCTGGGCCCACGGTTCGTGTTCGAGCAGGAACTGCGTGACGGTACGCTCGTCGAGCTGAAGCTGCGCGTGGAGATCGGCTACGAATGCTGGATGCTCACGACCGAGGCGAACTGGCGCTCGCCGGTCGTGAAGAAGGTCGCCGACTTCGCTCGTGCGGCCATGCGGCGGAAGACACCGCGCCGCTAGAGGCTATGCCTGCAGGCTATGGCTCATTCGGATTTGGGCAATTGTCACCGGGCCGGGATCAGGGGCCTTTAGCGGGTAGAACAAGAAGATGAAGCCGATGGAGGATCCATGGCTACAAGACACAGCCTGATGGGCCTGTGTGGGACGCTGTTGCTTGCGACAGCGATCGCCGCCGGGGCCGCAGGACCGGCGGCGGCGCAGTATCCGGACAAGCCGGTCCGGCTCATCGTGCCCTTTACCGCGGGTGGTTCGCCCGATACGACGGCTCGTCGTGTCGCGCAACGCCTGACCCAGGAGCTGAAGCAGCAGTTCATCGTCGAGAACCGGCCAGGCGCGGCCGGCAATATCGGCGCAGAGACGGCCGCTCGCTCGGCGCCTGACGGCTACACGCTGATGATGATGGCCAACAGCCATGTCATCAATCCGGCGCTCTATACGAAGATCACCTACGACGTGGTGAAGGATTTCACGCCGATCTGCCTGCTCGTGCGCGGCGCCTCGATGATGGTGGTGCCGGCCAACAGCCCGGCAAAGACGGTCAAGGAATTCGTCGACATGGCGAAGGCCAATCCCGGCAAGCTCAACTTCGGTTCGGGCGGTGCGGGCAGTCCGGCGCATCTCGCTGCGGAAGCCTTCCGTCAGGCTACCGGCATTGACTACGTCCACGTGCCCTACAAGGGCGCGCCCGAGATCGTGCGCGCGCTCGTGTCCGATCAGGTGCAGGTCGGTTTCCCGACCTTCGAGACGGCGCTGGGACTGGTGCAGCAGAAGACGCTGCGCGCGCTCGCGACGACCGGCTCGAAGCGCTCGCGACAGCTTCCCGATACGCCAACCCTGCTCGAAGCGCTGCCCGACGGGTTCAGCCTCGAAGGCTGGCTGGGCCTCGTCGCGCCGGCGGGCACGCCACCCGAAGTGGGGCAGGTGATCGTCGCGGCCATGACAAACGCGCTCAAGGATCCGGCCTTCCGTGAACAACTCGAAAGCGGAGGCTCCGACATCGATTTCCGGCCGGGCTCCGAATTCGGTGCGATCCTGCCCGGCGAACTCGTGAAGTGGCGCAAGCTCGTCGAGGGCGTCGGCGCCAAGGTCGAGTAGGGAAGGAACGAGCCATGGCCGTCGCCCCCAAGCCGCGGATCCACGAAGTCCCGGACGATCTGCTGGCCGCCATCGACTGGTGCTACGAGCAGGGCTGGACCGACGGTCTTCCCGTCGTGCCGCCGGTCGTTCCCCGCGTCGACGCCATGCTGGCGGCCGAGGCGCGTCCGCGCGAGACGGTGATCGCGCACCATCCCGCGACCGGCCTCGACCTGTCGCTGCATGCCGCGGCGGTGAACGCGGTGATGGCGGGCTGCCTGCCCGAATATTTCCCGGTGATCGTCGCCGCGTTCGAGGCGATGGACCGGACCGATTTCAACTTCCACGGTTCGACCGCCAGCACCGGCGGGTCGGCGCCGCTGCTCGTCGTCAGCGGTCCCTATGCCGAGGAGATCGGCATGAATGCCGACGTGAACCTGTTCGGCCCGGGTAACCGCGCCAACGGGACGATCGGCCGGGCGACGCGCCTCATCCTGCGCAACGTGTTCCAGATGCTGCCGGGCATTTCGGACAAGTCCACGCAGGGCAATCCGGGAAAATACAGCTTCTGCATCGCCGAACGGTCGCGCGGCAATCCGTGGCCGCTGCTCTGCGAGGCGCAGGGCTACGAGAAGGGCGTGTCGAGCGTCACCTGCTATGCCGGCGGCGGCTTCTTCAACGTCGAGAACCACGGTGGCAATACGCCGGAGGAAGTGCTCGGCTCGGTCGCCGATTCGATGGCCAACTACGGCTGCATCAGCCTCGGCCAGAGCGTGGTGATCCTCGCGCCCGAGCACATGAAGATCGTGGCGGATGCCGGCTGGTCGCGCGAGAAGGTGCAGGAGTTCCTGTTCGTAACGGCCAGGCGGTCGGTCGAAGGCATGAAGAGCGCGGGCAAGTATCGCGACCGAGAATATGAAGCGCAGCACGGGGAGGGCGCGCACGCGCTCGCCATGGAGGGCTTCATGCATCGCGGGATGCGGCCGGACGACATCCTCGTGACCATGGGCGGCGGCGATGCCGGCGGTCATTCCTGCTTCATCCCGTCGTGGAGCCGGGGCCGGGCGTCGATCATGCAGCACAAGGCCATCATCCCACCGCCTTTGGGCGTCGCTAAGTAAGCGGAAGGAGTTTCAGATGCAGCTCTATTCACCCATGTCGACGACGCCCAAGCGCCAGGCGTTCCGCGCGCCGCCGCTCGCCAGCCTCGAGGGCCTGCGAATCGGCCTCCTGGAGAACGGCAAGCTCAATGCCGACGAGATGCTGCGGGAAGTCGCGGCGCTGTTCGTCGAGCGGCATGGCTGTACCATCCGAACCGTGGCCTCGAAGAAGAACGCGAGCGCCCCGGCGCCGTCCGCGACCCTGACCCAGGTGGCGCAGGAGGTGGACTTCCTCATCACCGGCCTGGGGGATTGAGGGTCCTGCTCAACGTGCAGTCTGCACGACAGCATCAGCTTCGAACAACTCGGCAAGCGCGCCGTGGTGATTTGCACGACGCCCTTCGAGGTGACCGTGAAGAACATCGCTCGGGTGCTCGGCATTCCTGACTACCCGTTCGTGAAGGTCCAGCACCCGATCGGGAGTTGCACCCTCGACGAACTCAAGGTCCGGGCCGAGGTGGCCTATAGCCAGGCGGTGGCGATCCTTCAGGCCTGAGGATCGCCAACCAAAGGCGACGACCAAATAGTATTGACTAATTCATTAGCCTTGGCTAATGCGTTGGTCATGAACCAGCCTGCTCCCCTCGATGCCGTCATGCGCACCCTCGCCGATCCCACGCGGCGGGCGGTGTTCGAACGCGTGGTCGGCGCCTCGGAAATTACCGTGGGCGAACTCACGAAGGGGAGCGGGGTGACGCAGGGCGCCATCTCGCAGCACCTCAAGTCCTTGAAGCAGGCCGGGCTCGTCGCCGAACGGCCCGAGGGCCGTAACGTCTACTACCGCGCCGAGCCCAAGGGGCTCGAGCCGCTGGTCGACTGGATGAGCCACTACGGCGTCTTCTGGCGCGATCGCTTCGACAACCTCCGTGCTCTCCTGAAGGAAATTGACCCATGAGCAACGCTGCTGCCCGCAGGCCCGATACCCATGACATCGTCGTCGAGGACGTCTTCCCGCATCCGCCATCGGCGATCTGGAAAGTGCTCACGACCGGCGCCCTGATCGGCCGCTGGCTGAAGATGCCGATCGAAGGCTTTGCGCCGGTGGTCGGTACCCGTTTCACCTACAGGACGACGCCGGCCGGCGGATGGGACGGCACGATCCATTGCGAGGTCCTCGACGTGGTCGAGAATCGCCGCTTCGTCCATTCCTGGAAAGGCGGACACGAGTCGAACGTGGGCTACGGCGCGCCACTCGACACGGTGGTCACGTGGACGCTGGCTCCGGTCGAGGCCGGAACGCGCCTGCGCCTCGTTCATTCCGGCTTCGTGCTGCCGCGCAACCAGACCGCGTTCACCGGCATGGGCAACGGCTGGCAGCAGGTCGTGAAGACGATCGATGCGATCTCGGCGGAGGAGACGGCCGCCCGCAAGCCGGACTGAACCGGCGGCCTCGCAACTGTCCTGGCATGAAGTGTGTATGATCTTCAGCCATGACTGCTGTTTCACGTCGCACTTTCCTGGCGGCCGGCGCGACTGCCGGCCTGATCGGCTCTTCCGTCCGTGCGCAGGCGGCCTATCCGTCGCAGACCATTCGCCTCGTGGTGCCCTATACGCCCGGCGGCGGCTCGGATTTCACCGGCCGGCTCGTGGCGCAGAAGCTCCAGGAGATCGGCGGCTACAACCTGATCGTCGACAACAGGCCCGGCGCCGCCGGCATGCTGGGCACGGAGCTCGTCGCGCGGGCGCCGGCGGACGGATATACGCTGCTCTATGCCGACGTCGCGCACGGCATCAATCCCGCCGTCTATTCCAAGGCGCGTTACGATCCCGTGAAGAATTTCGTGCCGATCACGCTGGTCGGCGCGTCGCCCCAGGTCCTGGTCGCCAATCCATCGTTTCCCGCCAATTCGCTGAAGGAGTTGCTCGCGATGCCGCGCGATCAGCTCCAGAAGATCCCGGTTGGTACGCCGGGGCAGGGCAGTGGTCCCCATCTGACCTATGAACTGCTGCGCACGAAGGTCGGCCTCGACCTCGTCCATGTGCCCTACAAGGGAGGCGCGCCTGCGCTCGCCGACGCGATCAACGGCCAGATCCCGTTGGTCATGAACGCAATGCCACCGGTCATGCCGCATCTCCAGTCGGGCAAGCTGAAGGCATTGGCGATCGCCACGGCGGAGCGTCATCCGCGTCTGCCCGATGTCCAGACCTATGCCGAGAGCGCGCCGGGCGTCGTCGTCTACAACTGGTATGGCTTTCTCGCGCCGGCGGGCACGCCGCCGGAGGTGACGAACAAGCTGGCGGCGGACATCGCCCGCGTGCTCGTCCTGCCGGACGTGAAGGAGAAATTCGACGCCGCCTTCCTCGATCCCATGCCGCAGGGAAGTGCCGAGATGGCGCGCTTCCTCGACGGGGAAGTGCGCCAGTGGAAGACGGTGGCGGCGGAGACCGGCGTCTCGCTGGACTGACGAGCCTTCTCTGTCAGCGTGAATTGGAGCGCCTACAGCGCGCCTTCGTGCTCCAGCAGCCACTTCTTGCGCGGCAGGCCGCCGCCGTATCCGGTCAGGGTGCCGTTGCTGCCGATGACGCGATGGCAAGGCACGACGATGCTGATCGGGTTCTGGCCATTGGCAAGCCCGGCGGCGCGGATCGCGCGGGGCTTGTCGATGCGCGCGGCCAGCTCGGCGTAGCTGATCGTCGTGCCGTGGCGGATCCTGCGCAGCGCCTGCCACACGCTTCTCTGGAAGGGTGTGCCGGCCATCTCGACCGGCAGCGTGTCGATGACCGCGATGTCGCCCTGGAAGTACGACCGCATCGCCGTCGTCAGCCCACCCGGATCGCGCGCGGCCGAGAGCGAATAGCGCCCCTTGCCGTAGTAGCGGTCGAGCAGGAGACGCATGCGCGCCTCGTGATCGGTCCAGTCGATGGTGCGAAGGCGGCCCTCGGCGTCGGCCACAATCAGCAGCTCGCCGACCGGCGTCGCCAGACGATCGATCCGGAAGTCGAAATGCTCAGCCATGACGGGCCATCCTGAGATGCTGGGCGGCATAGGCGTGCCAGGGCCGCCAGGCCGGGGGTGCTCCTTCGTCGACGGAGATGGTTAGCGTGTCGCGTTCCCAGTCCCCTGGCGCCCGCAGGCCGGGGCGCCTCGCAATCAGCGGCGCGAGCTTCGGGTCGCGGGCGAGATGGCGGTCGATGGTGGCGATGTCGGCACCGAGGTCGAATACGCGGCGCACGCGCGCGACGATCGCCGGCAGCGCCTTGACCGACGGGAAGCGGATGGTGACCGCGACGGCATTGCGCTCCGGCAGATGAGCGACGGCGACGTTGCCTCGTTCGCCGTCGAGCTCGATGCGGCGGTGCCAGACGTCTTCCTCGATCCATTCCGTGCCGGGCGCCGACCGGGCGGCGAGCGCCGCCAGCATCCCGGGCCAGTCGTACGGCGGGCGGTAGGCGAGCTTCAACGTGACGCCGTCCCTGGCCGAGGTATCGGCGCCGCTCCTGCGCCGTAGCGCGCTCGGCGGCCGGTCGAACAATGAACGGAACGTCTCGTTGAAGCGCCGAACGCTGCCGAAGCCCGAGGCCAACGCCACCTCCGCCATCGGCAGGCGCGTGTCGTGCAGCAGCTGCTTGGCGAACAGCACCCGCCTCGTCTGCGCCACCGCGACAGGCGACGCGCCGAGATGGCGCTGGAACAGGCGGCGAAGCTGCCGGCCGCCGACCCCCAGCCGCTCGGCCAACGCTTCGATACTAGCCTCGTCCTCGTCGAGCGCGCCATCAGCGATCAGTGCCAGCGCGCGGCTCACCGTGTTGGCGGTGCCGCGCCAGAAGGCCAGGTCGGGGGCGATCTCGGGTCGGCAGCGCAGGCAGGGCCGGAAGCCCGCCTCCTGCGCGGCGGCGGCCGAGGCGAAGAACCGGCAGTTCTCGAACCTGGGTGTGCGGGCCGGGCACACCGGCCGGCAGTAGATGCCGGTCGAGGTGACGCCGACGAACACGCGCCCGTCGAAGCGGGCGTCGCGGCTCTGGAAGGCGCGGTAGTAGGTCCTGCGGTCGAGCAATTCCATGGGGCCATCCTTCCACGCGCGTGCGGGCCGCGCTCGCGGTTTTCGGACCCGATGGTCACACGCTCTCCGGGGCCATCGTTTGACCGGGGCCCGGGAAAATGATCAGTCGCCGGCCATGTCGGTGACGGTCGGTTGGTCGGCGCTCCTGAAGCGCGAATGGTTGCCCCTTCTGGTGGCGCTGGTGGGCTGCGTGCTCCTGCATTCGATGAACGTGCTCATGCTGGCGACGGTGCTGCCGAGCATCGTCGAGGAGGTCGGCGGCACGGCGATGATGAGCTGGCCGACCACGGCCTTCCTCGCTTCGTCGATCGTCGCGGCAACCTGCACCGGCCGCCTCACGGCGCAGCTCGGTGCCCGTGCGGCCTTCTGTGCGGGAGCGGTCGTGTTCGGCGCCGGCGCCCTGGTCTGCGCCGTGGCGCCGTCGATGGAAACGGTGGTGGCCGGCCGCTTCGTGCAGGGCTTCGGCGGCGGCGTGTTGTCGGCGATGGCCTATGTGCTGGTCGGCAAGTCGTTTCCCGAGCCGATGTGGCCGAGGGTCGCCGCGCTGCTTTCGGGCGCCTGGAGCATGTCGGTGCTGATCGGCCCGTTGATGGGCGGAGCCTTCGCCATCTGGGGCAACTGGCGCGGAGCCTTCTATGCCGTGACCGGTCTCGCGGCCCTGCTGGCCCTGGTGGCAGCCCGCGCCCTGCCACGGGCCACCGCCGACACGGGAAGACCCGGACGGGCGATTCCGATGGGGCGCATCGTGCTGATCTGTCTGGCGATCGCCACCATGTCGGCGGCCAGCGTCGTCACCCTGGCGGCCGCCAAGGCGGGACTCTTCCTGACGGCGGTCGTGCTGCTGGTGACGATGATCCTGCTCGATCGCCGGTCGGGCGCGCCGCTCTTCCCGAGCGATTCCTTCTCGCTGAGGAGCACCACCGGCGTCGCCATGTGGTTCGCGCTGCTGGTCTCGATCGCCTACAGCCCGCTCTCGATCTTCGTGCCGATCTTCCTGCGGACCCTGCACGGGTTCGATCCGCTGGCGGCGGGCTATACCGTTGCCGGCGCCTCGATGGGCTGGACCGTCGCCTCGCTGGTCGTCTCGGGCTGGTCGCCCCGAGCCGCCGGGCGCTTGCTGAGCGCGGGGCCGCTGGCGATGGCAGTGGGCCTGGCCGGCGTGGCAGTGCTGATGCCGGCCCGGCCGGTCGTCGTCCTGCCGGCTTTGATCGCCCTGGTGGGCCTGGGCATCGGCACGTGCTGGGGCTTCGGCGTGCAGCGGTTGATGGGCGGCGCCAGGGCAGGAGAGGGCGATCTCGCTGCCTCCGCGGTCGCGACCGTGCAGCAGACCGGCTTTGCGCTCGGAGCCGCGGCGGCCGGCATCGTCGCCACCCTGTCGGGGCTCGCGCGCGGGCTCGACACGCAGGGCATCGCCCATGCGGCCTTCTGGGTGCCGGCGAGTTTCGTGTCGGTTGCCCTCGTGGCGGTTGTCGCCGGCGCTCGCCTGGCGCTGATCGCCGGTCGCGCAGATGCTAACAAGGCCACAATGCGACGTTGAATTTCGGGAGCGGGGGCGACCATGGCGGTGGTGAAGATCCAGGCGAACATCGACCGGACCTACGAGCGCTTGAATACGGCGATCGACAACATGTCTCTGCGCGACAGCTTCGTTGCGCCACGGCCGACGCTCGAAGAGCGTATGCAGGCCGGCAAGGCCCTGCGCGCGCAGGTGCCGCGCGCGTCGCACGCCCGCTTCGAGAAGGCTTCGGATCGCCCCGATCCGGTCGCCATCCTCGAGGCGCAGAACGAAAGCCGGGTGCAGAAGCTGGTGCCGGTGCGGTTCGCGCGCATGCTGGCCTCGCCCTTCGCCTTCCTGCGCGGCTCGGCGGCGGTCATGGCGGCCGACCTGTCGACCACGCCGGTCACTGGCATGGGCGTTGCGGCGTGTGGCGACATGCATGTCTCGAACTTCGGGGTTTTCGCCTCGGCCGAGCGCAACCTGATCTTCGCCATCAACGACTTCGACGAGGTCCATCCCGGCCCCTGGGAATGGGACCTGAAGCGCCTCGCCGCCAGCGGCGCGGTTGCCGTGCGCTTCATGGGCGGCGATCGCGTCGTGGCGGAGGAGGCGGCGCAGGCGATCGTGCGCTCCTACCGCAAGCGCATGCGGCGCTACGCCGACATGGGCTATCTCGACATCTGGTACGACCGGATCGACGAGCGCGCGGTGCTGGACACCCTGTCCCCGCGGGCGCGACGCGGCGCCGAGCGGCTGATGGACAAGGCCCGCGCCAAGGGACATGTCAGCGTTCTGGAGAAGCTGACCGAGCAGGTCGATGGCGAGCACCGCATCATCGAGGAGGTGCCGCTCGTCGTGCGCGAGACGCATACGGCGGCGGGCACCCCGGCCAATGAAGCGCTCGACATGATGCTCCAGGCCTATGTTGCGTCGCTGCCGATCGACCGGCGGATGCTGCTGTCGCGCTATCGCATCGTCGATTCCGCCCGCAAGGTGGTTGGCGTCGGCAGCGTCGGCACGGGCTGCTGGATCCTGCTGCTGCAAGGCCACGATCCCGACGATCCGCTCTTCCTGCAGGTGAAGCAGGCGCAGGCGTCCGTTCTTGCGCCCTATGTCGACCAGCAATTGAGGTTCGAGAACCAGGGCAGGCGGGTCGTCGTCGGCCAGCGGCTGACGCAGGGCTCGCCCGACATCTTCCTCGGCTGGGGCGAGGGCGACGGCAAGGATTTCTACGTCCGCCAGCTCGCCGACATGAAGGGCAGCATCAAGTTCAACGAGAGCGACACGAGCGGCATCGACGGCTTCGTCGAGTACTGCACCCTGTGCGGCTGGGCCCTGGCGCTGGCGCATGCCAAGTCGGGCGATCCCGCCATGATCGCCGGCTACTGCGGCAACGGCGATGCGCTCGACGAGGCGATCGGCAAGTTCGCCATGGCCTATTCCAAACAGACCGACGAGGACCACGAGGCGCTCGACAAGGCCCGCCGCACCGGCCGCATCCGGGTCGCCGCGCAGGAGATGGTGAAGTAGTCGCTTCGACCTCGACCGAAACGACGGCGCGGGCGGCCGACCTAGAACCTTCCCGTCAGCAACGACAGGAGAAGCACACATGGTCGATCTTCATTCACTGAAAGACGGGCTCGTCGTCACGGCGTTCTGGGAGGCCATCCCCTCCGAGGCCGACGCCGTCGCGGCGATCGTCCGCGAGTACCTGCCGCAGGCCCAGCGCGAGCCCTGGGTACTCGCCTTCCAGATCCATCGCTCGATCGCGGAGCCCGGGAAGTTCTTCTTCTACGAGGTGTTCCGCGACGAGGCGGGTTTCGCTTCCCACCAGGAGACGCCGCACTTCAAGGCGCTCATCGTGGAGCAGGCGCTGCCGAAGCTGGCGAAGCGCGAGCGCACGCAGCACCGCTTCGTCTGTCAGTGAAAGGAAAGGTCCCTCACTTCGTTCGGGATGACAATGTTGTTGGAAATTGCGCCGTGCGCCGATCCAAAAATCCTGTCATCCCAGCGTAGCGAGGGATCTTTGATCCTTCTTCAGGCCGCCGCCGCGTCCTTCCAGGGAGCGACTTCGAGCCAGGTGCTCTGGTAGGTCGCGCCTTCGCCCATGTCGCTGTAGCGGTCCGAGCAGAGCATGTTGATCGTGCCGGAGATGGCCTCGCCCACGGGACGCTGGCCGGGCACCAGGAGGACGCCCGGCTGGACCTCGTCGGCGACCTTGAGGATCAGGCCGATCTCGCCGCGGTCGTTGAACACGCGCACCGGGGCGCCATCCTTCAGCCCGCGCTTCGCGGCGTCGTCGGGGTGCAGGATGCAGAAGGGCTTGCCCTCGCGCTCGCGCAGGAAGCCGACGCCGGAGAAAGCCGTGTGGGCCTGGAAGTAGCCCGGCGCCGTCAGGAGCCGCAGCGGCCACTTCGCGGCCTCCTCGGCCTCGACGGGATCGGCTTCCCAGTCCGGCATCGGCGGCAGGCCCTGTTTGGCCAGTTGCTCGGAATGGAATTCGAGCTTGCCCGACGGCGTCTTGAAGGGCTGGCCGTCCCAGTCGTGCTTGATGTTGAGCGGCACGCCGGCGAACAGCTCGTCACGGTCGACCTTTGACGCGGGGCCGGTCGAGCCCTTGAAGAATTCCTCGGCCGCCTCGCGCGGCGACAGGGTGAAGATCCTGTCGGTGATGCCCATGCGCTGCGCCAGCGCCTGCGCGACATGGAAGTTGGAACGCGCTTCGCCCGCCGGCTCGACCGCCTTCTGGCCCCACTGCATCCAGTAGGCGCCGTAGGCGCGGTAGAGATCGTCGGTCTCGAGATAGTTCGCGGCCGGCAGCACGATGTCGGCATAGCGCGCCGTGTCGGTCATGAACGGGTCGTGCACGACGGTGAACAGGTCCTCGCGCATCAGGCCCTTCCGGACCTTGTGCACTTCGGGGCAGGTCACGACCGGATTGTTGGCGGCCACGAACAGCGAACGGATCGTCGGATCCTTCATGTTGAGGAGCTCTTCGCCGAGACGCAGGTGGTTCACCATCCGCGCCGTCGCCGGCCCGGAGGGCTTGCGCACCGCCGCATAGTTGAGGTCGCACGAGGCGGCCGTGAGCAGCAGCGCGCCGCCACCCTTGACGCCGTAATGGCCGGTGACGCCCGGCAGCAGCGCCACGCTGCGCAGCGCCTGGCCGCCATGGGTGAGGCGGGTCATGCCCTCGCCGAGCCGGATCAGCGCGGCCTTGGCGTGGCCGTACATCGAAGCGAGCTTCTCGATGTCCGCCACGGGCAGGCCGGTGATCTCGGCCGTGCGTTCCGGCGTGAACTTCGGCAGTACCTCGCGCTCGACCTTGTAGAAGCCGAGCGTATGAACGTCGATGTAGTCGCGGTTGGCCAGCCCGTCGCGCACGAGGATGTGCATGACGCCCAGCGCCAGGGCGGCATCGGTGCCGATCCGGATCGGCAGGTAGAGATCGGCGGCCCGGGCACTGCGCGTGCGACGCGGATCGATCACGACGATCGGCATGCCGGTCTTCTTGCGCTGGCTCTCGGCCAGCGCCCAGAAATGCACGTTGGTGGCCGCCAGATCGGCGCCCCAGGAAATCACCAGGTCGGAATAGATGACCGATTCAGGATCGGCGCCGCCCACCGGGCCCACCGTCATCTCCCAGGCGGTCTCGCAGCACGTGTCGCAGACCGTACCGGCCTGCAGGCGCGACGTGCCGAGCGCATGGAACAGGCCGTTCACCAGGCCGCGGTTCATCAGCCCCTGATGGGCGGAGTAGGCGTAGCCCAGGATGGAGAGCGGGCCGCTCTCCGCGATGATGGTCTTCCACTGGCCGGCGATCTCGTCGAGCGCCTCGTCCCAGGTGATGGACTTGAACTGGCCCGAGCCCTTGGGCCCGGTGCGGCGCAGCGGCGTGGCGATGCGCTCGGGAGAGTTCACCAGGTCGCTGTCGCGGTTGACCTTGCCGCAGGCAAAACCAGCTGTGTACGGCTGGTCGGGGTCACCCTGGATGCGCACGACCTTACCGTTGTCGACATGTGCAATGAGCGAGCACATGTCGGGACAATCGTGAGCACAGACAACTCTGACAGATTTCACTACGCCGCCTCCCGAAGGGTATCGCGGCTGTAGTTTAGCAGAAGTCGAAATAAGAAGAGGGCTTACTTCGTCTCGGCGTCGGGCTTGGCTTCTGCCTTGGCCGGATCGGTCTTGTCGCTGCCGATCATGCCGAAGCGATTGCGGAAGCGCTGCACGCGGCCGCCGCGATCGATGCTCTGGCGCACGCCCGTCCAGGCCGGATGCGTCTTCGGATCGATGTCGAGACGCATGGTGGCGCCTTCCTTGCCCCAGGTCGACTTCGTCTCGAAGGACGAGCCGTCGGTCATCACCACCGTGATGGTGTGGTAGTCGGGGTGGATCTTCTCTTGCATACTATCTCTCCAGCGCTTCAGGGCCGATTCCGACCGGCCGGCGCAATAAGGGCGGGGATATACATTCCCCGGGGAGCGGCGACAAGCTGGTTGTACGGCCCCGTCATGGCTTGTAGACCGGCCAGCCATGAGCGATTCAGCCTTCGAAACCCTTGCAGACAGCCTGCTCGCCACCCTCGAGGAGGCGCTGGGCGACCATGTCGACGCCGAACTCCACGGGGGCATCCTGACGGTCGAGGGGGACGCCGGGACCTGGATCGTCAACAAACATGCGCCCACCCGGCAAATCTGGCTGAGTTCGCCGGTCAGCGGCGCCCGGCACTATGCCTTCGACGAGGGCAGCGGACGCTGGCAGGACACAAGGGGTGGCGGTGAGCTGCTCGAGGTCCTGGGCACCGAACTGGGCGTCGAACTGGCGTGGCAGGCGCCATGAACCGGTTCGGCGGACTGGCCCTGCTGGGGCCCTATCTCAAACCCTATCGCGGCCGCACGATCCTGGCGCTGCTGTCGCTGCTGGTCGCGGCGGGGACGGTGCTGGCGTTCGGCGCCTGCCTGCGTGCCCTGATCGACCGGGGCTTCGCCCAGGGGCGGCCGGACATCCTCAACTACGCCCTGGCCTCGCTGCTGGCCGTCGCCGTCGTGCTGGCGATCGCCTCGGGCGCGCGCTTCTACCTGGTCTCCTGGCTGGGCGAGCGGGTCGTGGGCGACCTGCGCCGCGATCTCTTCGACCACGTCGTGCGGCTGGGGCCGGCCTGGTTCGAGATCAAGCGTTCGGGCGACGTGATGAGCCGCATCTCGGCCGACGCGCAGCTCATCGAGCAGGTGATCGGTTCCTCGGCCTCGGTGGCGCTGCGCAACACGCTGATGTGCCTCGGCGGCGTGGTGATGCTGGTGGTGACCAATCCCAAGCTCGCTCTGTGGACGCTCGCGGTCGTGCCGCTCACCGTTGTGCCCATCGTCGTGTTCGGCCGGAAGGTGAGGGCGCTGTCGCGCGAGGCCCAGGCCCGCATGGGCGAGATGGTGTCGGAGGGCGCCGAGACGCTGGACGGGGTCCGCACCGTGCAGGCCTTCGCCCAGGAGGACCGGGCGGCGCAGCGCTTCGGCGAGGCGACGGAGCGGGCCTTCGTGGCCGCGACGCGGCGGGTGTCGCGTCGCGCCATCATGACCACGCTGGTCATCTTCATCGTGTTCTCGGCGGTGGGCTTCCTGCTGTGGATGGGCGGCCACGACGTGCTGACCGGCCGCATCAGCGCCGGCGATCTCTCGGCCTTCGTCTTCTACGCGGTCCTGGTCGCCAGTTCGGGCGGCGCCATCAGCGAGACGATCGGCGACCTGCAACGCGCCTCGGGTGCCGCCGAGCGGCTGGCGGAGCTGCGCGCCGAGCCGCCCTCGATCGCCGAGCCGGTCAACCCCAGGACGCTGCCGAAGCCGGTCCGGGGAGCGGTGGCCTTCGAAGACGTCTCGTTCCGCTATCCGACGCGCACCGACGCGCTCGCCCTCGATCGCTTCGACCTCGCGATCGCGCCCGGCGAGACGGTGGCGATCGTCGGTCCCTCGGGCGCCGGCAAGACGACCGCCTTCAACCTGCTGCTGCGCTTCTACGATCCCGAGAAGGGCACGGTCCGCCTCGACGGCATCGACATCAGGGATCTGGCTCTGGGCGACCTCCGGCGGTCGCTGGCCGTGGTCCCGCAGGATCCGACCCTGTTCAGCACGTCGGTCGCCGACAACATCCGCTATGGCCGGCCCGACGCCAGCGATGCCGAGGTGCGGGCCGCCGCCGAGGCGGCCTCGGCGCTGGGCTTCATCGAGGCCCTGCCGCATGGCTTCGCGACCGACCTCGGCGCGCGAGGCGTGCGTCTCTCGGGCGGGCAGCGGCAGCGCATCGCCATCGCCCGGGCTCTGCTCTGCGACCCGGCCGTGCTGCTGCTCGACGAGGCGACGAGTGCCCTCGATGCCGAGAGCGAGCTGGCGGTCCAGCAGGCCCTGGACCGGGTGATGCGCAACCGCACGACCCTCGTCATCGCCCATCGCCTGGCCACGGTGCAGAAGGCCGACCGCATCGTCGTTCTCGACCAGGGACGGGTGGTCGATGTCGGGACCCATGCCGAGCTTGTGGGGCGGGGCGGCCTCTACGCCCGGCTGGCGGAGCTGCAGTTCAACGTATCGACAGCCGCCAGCTGAGACTTCACTTTAGGTCTGTCGATAAAATCGTTGAATTTCAATGAAGTGGTGGATATGGTTAATCCATATTACGAACCTCATTTCAGACCTGAAGATCATCATGTACTCCACGGACCCTGCGACCCGCTTCCTCTCATGGTGGCCCGCGGCCCTGATCGGCCTCGCCACGCTCCTGAACAGCCTCGCTGAAAGCGTCCAGACGCTCCTGACTTAGAGTCTTCCGGGCGGGATTGAATCAGTCGACCGTTCCAACATCGACCTCACCCTGAGGAGCGAACGCAGTGAGCGTCTCGAAGGGTGGGCACGAGCACCGCGTCTGTTGCCCCTCCTTCGAGACACCGCGCTTCGCGCGGCTCCTCAGGATGAGGTAAGTGCAATTCATTTCCGGCCAACCTCTCAAGATGAGGTGAATGGCTCGAAGCGAGACGGAAGGCCTCTAACGCAGTCGAACGACCACGCCGCGCTCGGCCTCGCGGCGCCTCAGTTCGCGGCGCAGGATCTTGCCGGTCGTCGTGAGGGGCAGTTCCGGCACGAATTCGACCTCGCGCGGATATTCGTGCGCGGCCAGCCGGGTCTTCACGAAGCCCGCCAGGTCGGCCTTGAGCGAGTCGGTGGGCGCGATCTCGGGCCTGAGCTGGACGAAGGCCTTCACGATCTCCGTGCGCAGCCGGTCGGGTACGCCCACGACCCCGACCATCGCCACCGCGGGATGCTTCATCAGGCATTCCTCGATCTCACCCGGTCCGATGCGGTAGCCGCCCGAGGTAATGACGTCGTCGTCGCGGCTCTTGAAGAAGACGTAGCCGTCCTGGTCGATGGTGCCGAGGTCGCCCGTCAGCAGCCAGTCGCCGGCATACTTGCGCTCGGTGGCTTCCGGGTTGCGCCAGTATTCGAGCATGACGATCGGGTCGTGCCGCCAGCCCGCGATCTGGCCTTCCTGGCCGGGCGGCAGGACGTTGCCGTCGCCATCGACGATCGCGACCCTGCGGCCGGGGCAGGCGCGGCCGCAGGAGCCGGGGCGGACCTCGAACCAGTCGGGTGAGTTCAGCAGCATCAGGTTCATCTCGGTCTGGCCGTAGCCCTCCGAGATCGTCGTGCCGAACGTGTCGCGGCCCCAGCTCAGCAGCTCCTCGCCCATGGCCTCGCCGCCGGTCGAGATCGCGCGGATGTCGTAGCTCCAGCGGTCCCGCGGCTTGTGGACCTGCCGCATCATCTTGAGCGCGGTCGGCGGGATGAAGCTCACGCCGACATGGTGCTTGGCCAGCATGGCGAAGGCACGCTCGGGATCGAACTTGGCGAAGCGATGGGCCAGCACCGGCGTGCCGTAGTACCAGGCGGGGAACAGCGCGTCGTAGAGCCCGGCGATCCAGGCCCATTCGGCCGGGGTCCACATCACCTCGTTACCGCGCGGCCAGTGGCCCAGCCACTGCTCCACGGCGGGAATGCAGCCCAGCATCATGCGATGGGCGTGCAGCGCGCCCTTGGGCTGGCCCGTCGTGCCGGACGTGTAGATCAGCAGCGCGGGATCCTCGGCTGCCGTGTCGACGGTGGCGAAGCGGTCGGAGGCGGCGCCCAGCAGCCGGTCCCAGTCGAGGAAGGCGCTGCCATGGGCGCCGGCGCCGATCACGATGATGGTCTTGAGGTGGGGCAGGCGGTCGCGCACGGCCAGCAGCTTCGGCAGCTGGCTCATGTCGGTGATGACGGCCGAGGCCTCCGCATTGGCCAGCCGGTATTCGATCGCCTCCTCGCCGAACAGCGTGAACAGCGGCAGCACGACCGCGCCCATGCGATAGCCGGCGAGATGGCAGAGCGTCAGCTCCGCACCCTGGCTCAGGAACACGGCGACGCGATCGCCTTTGCCGATGCCGCGCGCGACCAGCGCATTGGCGAGGCGCGAGCTGGCGGCAAGGAGCTGGCCGAAGGTCCAGTTGCGCACCGAGCCGTCGGCATTCTCGACGATCATCGCCAGCGTGTCGGGCGCGTGGCGCTCGCAGACGGCGCGTCCGATGTTGAACCGCTGGGGAGCGGGCCAGCGGAACCGCTTCATGGCGTCGTCGTAGGAAAGACCGCGAGGGATCATGCCGAAAGGTACCTCCGTCAGCGATTTACGCGTTGCACGACGCGGCCGGCCAGCAGTTCCTGCGGCGTCGGCGTCCAGATTTCGTCGGAGGGCGTGTCGATCACGCGCTGCGCGAACTCGGGCGTGACTCCGCTTGAGACCAGGAAGCGCCGCATGTCGCGGTTGCTTTCGTACAGGTCGTTCGGGCCCATGCCGGGAAAGCTGCCCTGGTGGAAACCGAGGCGTCCGGTGGCGGAGATCGAGCGATCGTTGCCGCCGAGGAAGGCGATGGTGCAGGCGGAAGCGCAGCCGGTGTCGACACGCGTTGCAAGCTTGCGGTTGCGGATCATGCGGTTGATCTCGAAGGCGGTGCCGATGCGCCCGCCCGGACCGGCCAGGACGACGCGACGGATCGAGGGATGCCTGTCCAGCGCCTGCCGCACGGCGGCGGCGCTGCCGGTGCCGTAGGCGCCTTCGACGCTCAGCGCCGTACCGTCGGGACTGACGCTGACGGCGAGCGTGTCGAGGGCCTCGTCACCGGTATAGATCGCCCAGAGTTCGCCGACCGACGGCACGGCCCGCTCGTAGAGGAGGCCGCCGATGCCGGCGATCGACAGCGCCGCGGCCACGAAGATGCCGAGGGCGATCGGCACGGGGGCGCGCCGTCGCGCGGCGATCGCGATCAGGCAGACCTGCACGAAGGCGAAGGCGGACGCGGCCAGGCAGAGCAGGGCGGGGCCGAGGACATGCAGCAGCGTCACCTCGCCGGAACCGAAGACGGCGAGGGTGATGCTGCCGAAGCCGACCAGCAACGCCATCGCCGCCCACACGCCGCGATAGTAGAGAGTGAGATCGAACGGCGCGGCGCCATCGCGCCACAGCGGCACGCCCAGCGCCTCGAGATGGTCGACCATGCGGGCGAGCTTGCCGGTGCGGATGCGCCTTGCACCTTCGCGGTAACCGAGCGACGTCGCCAGGCCCGTCGGCACGGCGCCGTCCCTCAGGCGCACCTCGCGCAGGCCGATGGCACGCGCCGTCATTTCGGCGAAAGCGATCAGCACGCGTGCGGTCTCGTGGCGTTCGCCGTCGGACACGGTTGCCAGGGGGCCGACGGCGAGATGGTCGGAGGCCTGCTCGAGCTGCACGGCGCCGAGGAGTGCGGTCTCGCCGTCGATCACGAAGATCGCTCGCGTATCGCTGGTCGAGGCGACGGGCGGCAGGCTGGGGAAAAGTCGCGCGATGCCCTCGGCATCGGCAGCAGTGGCGCGGCGAACGGCGCCCACGGAGACCCAAGCCTGAGAAGACACGCTGACTTTCCACTCCCTGAGGCCGCTTTCATGGCCGGTGGCCGGACTGTATGCTGCGGCACTTCTCGCGGAGCGTCCACATGTCACCCGACGATCATGCCTACCCGCCGGTAGGCCGCGCCAAGCTGCACGAGTCCGGCACGACGACTGTTCCGTCGGTGTGCCCGCACGATTGCACGAGTACCTGCGCGCTGGATGTCGAGAGGCTGAGCAACACCAGGATCGGCCGTATTCGCGGCTCGATGCGCAACGACTACACCGCGGGCGTGATCTGCGAGAAGGTCGCGCGCTACGCCGAGCGGATCCACCATCCCGACCGCCTGATGAAGCCGCTGCGCCGGGTCGGGCCGAAGGGCTCGAAGCAGTTCGCCGAGATCTCGTGGTCGGACGCGCTCGACATCGTGGCCGAGCAGTTCATCGCCAAGGCGCGCCAGCACGGCAGCGAGACGATCTGGCCGTATTACTATGCCGGCACGATGGGCCTGGTGCAGCGCGACGGCATCAACCGCCTGCGCCATGCGATGAAGTATTCGCGCTATTTCTCGACCATCTGCGTGACCCTGTCCGACACGGGCTGGATTGCCGGCGTCGGTGCCAAGCGTGGCGCCGATGTGCGCGAGATCGACGAGCATGCCGAGCTGGTGGTGATCTGGGGCGGCAATCCCGTGAACACCCAGGTCAACGTCATGACCCACGCGATGAAGGCGAAGAAGCGCGGCGCCAAGCTCGTCGTGGTCGATCCCTATCGCACCGGCACCGCCGACCAGGCCGACATTCATCTCGCGGTGCGTCCCGGCACCGATGGTGCGCTGGCGGTCGGTGTGATGCATGTCCTCTTCAAGGAGGGCTATGCCGACTGGGATTACCTGCGGAAGTACACCGACGCGCCGGACGAGCTGGCCGCGCATGTGGCGTCGCGCACGCCGGAATGGGCGTCGAGGATCACCGGGCTTTCCGTCGAGGAGATCGTGGCGTTCGCGCGCCTTTACGGGCAGAGCAAGGCCTCTTTCATCCGCTGCCATCACGGCTTCAGCCGCAGCCGCAACGGGGCGGCCAACATGCATGCCGTGACCTGCCTGCCGGCGGTCACCGGTGCGTGGCAGTACAAGGGCGGCGGCGCCCTCTACGGCCACACCGGCATGTACCCGATCAACAAGACGCTGATCGAAGGGCTCGACGTGGTCGATCCGTCGATCCGCGATCTCGACCAGTCGCGCCTCGGGCCGATCCTGACCAACGATGCCGCGGCACTGAAGAACGGCCCGCCGGTCACCGGCATGCTGATCCAGAACACCAATCCGGCCATGGTCTGTCCGGAACTCGAGCTCGTGCACAAGGGCTTCAAGCGCGAGGACCTCTTCAGCTGCGTGCACGAGCAGTTCATGACGGAGACGGCGGCCTTCGCCGACATCGTGCTGCCGGCCACCATGTTCCTCGAACATGACGACTTTTACACAGCCAGCGGCCACACTTTCTTCCAGGTGACCAAGGCGGTGATTGACGCGCCGGGCGAGTGCCGCGAGAACCACTTCGTGATTTCTGAACTCGCCAAGCGCCTGGGTGCCCAGCACCGCGGCTTCGACATGACGCCATGGGAGATCATGGACGAAACGCTCAAGGTCTCGGGCATGTGGGATGCCGAGACCAACTGGCAGAAGGGCGGCCAGGACTTCCACCTTGGCTTCGAGACGTCGCACTTCCTCGACGGCTTCGCCTGGCCCGACAAGAAGTTCCGCTTCAAGCCCGACTGGGCGGCCTATGGCGGGCGCGGCAAGGAAATGCCGGTCCTGCCCGACCATTTCGACGTGATCGACAATGCCACCGACGACAAGCCGTTCCGGCTGGTCGCGGCACCGGCGCGCACCTTCCTCAACTCGACCTTCACCGAGACGCCCAGTTCGCAGAAGCGCGAGGTCCGGCCGACGGCGCTGATGAATCCCGACGACTGCCTCGCGATGGGCATCGTGGAGGGGGATCGTCTCGAGATCGGCAACGAACGCGGAAAGACGGTGGTCAATGCCAAGCCGCGCAATGGCCAGCAGAAGGGTGTCGTCGTGGTCGAGGGCATCTGGCCCAACCGCAATTTCGAGACCGGCATCGGCATCAATGCGCTGACCTCCGCCGATCCTGGCTGGCCCAATGGCGGCGCGGTGTTCCACGACACCGCCGTCTGGATCCGCAAAGCCTCGTGAGCGAGGGATTCCAACCAGCGCCCAATCCGAGCATCGCCCAGACACAGGCTCCTCGGATCGAGGGCCGTGGCCACGTCCTCGTGATCGGCAACGAGAAGGGCGGCTCGGGCAAGTCGACGACGGCGCTGCACATCGCCGTGTCGCTGATGAGGGATGGCGCGCGGGTGGCGACGCTCGACCTCGATGCCCGGCAGGGAACGCTCAGCCGCTACATCGAGAACCGCGCGGCCTACGCCGCGAAGAAGGGCATCGACCTGCCGATGCCGCTGCACACGCCGGTGATGATCTCGACCCTGAACGATCGCCGCGAGGCCGAGGCGGACGAGCGCGCCCGGCTGGCGGCTGCGCTCGAACCGGCGGTCGGCGCGGCCGACTTCGTGATCATCGATACGCCGGGCAGTGACACCCATCTCAGCCGGCTGGCCCACACCTGGGCCGATACCTTGCTGACGCCGCTGAACGACAGCTTCATCGACCTCGATCTCTTGGCCCGGGTCGATCCCGACACGCTGAAGATCGTGCGGCCGTCGATCTATGCGGAAGCGGTCTGGAAGCAGCGCCAGATACGCGCCATCGAGGGCGGCCGGCCGGTCGACTGGATCGTGATGCGCAACCGCCTGTCTTCGCTGGCGGCACGTAACAAGCGCGACATGGGCAATGTGATCGAGGCGCTGGCCAAGCGCATCGGGTTCCGGGTCGCCGCGGGTCTCAGCGAGCGCGTGATCTACAAGGAGCTTTTCCTGATGGGGCTCACGCTGCTCGACCTGAAGCGCAGCGGCGGCGCCGGGCCGTCGTTGACCTTGAGCCATGTTGCCGCGCGCCAGGAAGTACGCGACCTCGTCATGGCGCTCAACCTGCCGGGGGTCGCTCCTGCAGAAGCGGACGCGCCCGCGACAGAAGAAGCCACAGAAGCCCCGCCGCTTGCAGGATGAACAGCAGGCCGAACGACCAGGAGTAACCGTCGGGTGAATAGCCCGTCGCGGTGCGCGGCCACAGGTCGACGACCTTTCCGATGGCCCACTGACCGCCGAAGATCACCGTGAAGACCACGAAGTTGGAACTGGTGCTGACCCGTCCTGCATATTGCGGCGGGAAGGAGCGCGCCAGCAGCGGCATGTACTGGATCGGATAGGCGCCGAGGAAGCCGAACAGGAGCCAGGCCGCGACCGGGTAGAAGGACGGCAGGAAGGCGAGCCAGGCGCAGACCAGGGTGAAGAGCGCACTGACGAGGTTGGCCGAGGCGAAATCGCTGACGCCGATGCGGCGGAAGGCGCCGGCCAGCACGCCGCTCAGCGCGAAGCCCGCGGTCATCACCGCCGTCGTGTAGAGCTGGATGTCGGCCCGGGTCTCGTTGCTGGCGAAGCCGCCGACGTCGCGCAGCCAGGGGCCGATCCACAGGGTGATCGCGGCGATGAAGGCCATCTGCTGGAAGGTGAGCAGCGGCTGGATGCGCCAGAAGAAGCCGTTGGTCAGCACGATGCCGGTGATGCGGAACTGGTCGCGCAGCGTTCCCGGGGCCTTCGGCGTGCCGCGCTCCGGCACGACGGTGAACAGGATCGCGGAGACGACCAGGCAGAGCCCCGCCAGCCAGAAGAACAGGCCCTGCCAGCTGATGATCGAGAGCGACCATTGGATCGGCAGGGTCGCGGCCATCGAGCCCAGGCCGCCCGCCATCATGTGGAAGCCGGTGATCAGCCCCCAGCGCTCGGGCGGATACCAGAGCGTGATCGCCTTGATGGCGGCCATCAGACCGCCGGCGAAGCCTAGGCCGATCAGCACGCGGGCCACGATCAGCTCGCCGAGCGACAGGCTGAGGCCGAACAGCGCCGAGCCCACCGCCGCCATCGCCAGCAGCAACGCCTGCACGCGGCGCGGCCCGTAGCGGTCGAGCATGACGCCCAAGATCGGCTGGCAGCCGGCGAAGAACAGGAAGAAGGCCGAGGTGAGGAGGCCGAGGTCGCCTGCGCTGATTCCGACATCCCGCTCGAGATACGGGAAGATCACCGCGTTCACGCCGCGGAAAATGTAGGAGAGGAAATAGGCCAGCGCGAACGGAACGAAGACGCGCAGCAGCAGCGTGGCGAAGGAGGGGGCGTTTCCGGTCATGCTTCAATGTTGGCGCGAACGCGCGGCTGCACCATATTGAACGCACCGCAGAGGGTCAAAGGACATGGCCGAGGATCGCGCCGGAGATCGCAACGTCCCGTCTACCGCAGGTGCGAATGCGGTCGATGCCTTCGTGCGCGAAGTGGGCAATCTGCCGGCCGAGCGCCGGCCGGGCGGACGCGGCCGCCTGCTGTTCGCCATGGATGCGACAGCGAGCCGCGAACCGACCTGGGATCATGCCTGCGCCATCCAGGGGGAGATGTTCGTGGCCGCCGATGCGCTGGGCGGTCTCGACGTTCGGCTCGCCTTCTATCGCGGCTTCGAGGAATTCAAGGTCAGCAAGTGGACGTCCGACGGCCGCGAACTCGCCCGTCTGATGAGCAGCGTGCGGTGCGCGGCCGGCCGTACCCAGATCGCGCGGCTGCTGCGGTACGCCGGCGAGCAGCGCCGCGAGAGCCGTCTCGATGCGGTGATCTTCGTCGGCGACTGCTGCGAGGAGGATGTCGACGCCGTGGGCCACGAGGCGGGCCAGCTCGGCCTCCTCGGCCTGCCGGTCTTCGTGTTCCAGGAAGGCGAGGACCGCACGGCGTCTCGGCTGTTTCCCCAGATCGCCAAGCTGACGCGCGGGGCCTACTGCAAGTTCGACCGGTCGAGCCCTGACCAGCTCAAGCGCCTGCTCGGCGCGGTCGCCGCCTATGCCGCCGGTGGCCGCTCCGCGTTGCTCAAGTACGGCAAGGACCAGGGCGGCATCGCGGCCCTTCTGACAAACCAGATGAAATGAGCAAGGACCTGCCGGCTGCCGTCGAGCGTTTCTTCGACGAGGAGATCCTGCCGCGCCATCGCGAATGGGCGGCTCATGTGTCGGCGCGGAAGGGCATCCCTCCGTTCATGGCGGATCTGAAGGCGAAGGCGCGCGCCGAGGGCCTCTGGAACCTCGGCCTGCCGGACCGGATGAGCAATCGCGCCTTTGCGCCGATCGCCGAAATCATGGGGCGCCTGCCGTGGGCACCCGAAGTGTTCAATGCCCAGGCGCCGGACGTGCCGAACATGATCATGCTCCAGCATGCGGCAACCGCCGACCAGAAGAAGCGATGGCTGGAGCCGCTGCTCGAAGGACGTGTGCGCTCGGCCTTCGGCATGACCGAGCCCGACGTCGCCTCGTCCGACGCCACCAACATCGCCACGACGTTGAGGCGCGAGGGCGACGAGTGGGTCGTGAACGGCCGCAAGTGGTACATCACGGGCGGCGCGCATCCCGACTGCGCGTTCGTGATCGTGATGGGTGTGTCGCGTCCGGAGGCGCCGCGCACCGGCCGGCATTCCTGCGTGATCGTTCCGATGCCGTCGCCCGGACTGCGGGTCGTGCGCGAGCTGCGTTTTCTCGGCTGGGAGGACAGTATCGCGCCCATCGCCGAGCTGGACTTCAGGAACGTCCGCGTGCCGGCGGAGAACCTGCTGGGCGAGGAGGGCGAGGGCTTCGCCGCGGCGCAGGTGCGGCTGGGACCGGCGCGCCTGCACCACTGTATGCGCGCGATCGGCACCTGCGAGGTCCTGGTCGAACTCATGATGGCCCGCGCCGCCGAGCGCCGGACCTTCGGCCGCGCGGTGATCGACTATGACTCGGCGCAGCAGGCGATCGCGCGCTCCCGCATCGAGATCGAGCAGGCCCGCCTGCTGGTGTTGCGCACCGCCGAGCGGCTCGACAGCGACGGCCACCAGGCCGTGTGGCGTGATGTCTCGATGGTCAAGGTCGCGGTGCCGGAGACGGCGCAGCGCATTGCCGACCGCGCGATGCAGCTGTTCGGGGCGATGGGCGGCAGCGACGATGCGCCGATCCATCGTGCGTTTGCCGTCGCACGCATGCTGCGCATCGCCGATGGGCCGGACGAAGTCCACCTGCGGCAGATATTCCGGCAGGAAAGGCCGGCCCGCTGGACCGTCTCGGACTCGCCCTATATTACGCCGGGCGATGACTGAGAGCGGCCGCAAGCGCATCTATGCGATCGTATTCGGCCTGATCCTGACGGGGGTCACGCTCGCGGGCCTCGAACTGCTGGCGTCGCTGGAGGCGCCGGCCTGGCCCGCTCGGGCCTTGCGTTCGACGCCGCCGGTCAACGTGCAATCGACCGACTTTACCGGGCTGGCCGACAAGCCCTGGATCTTCGAGCCGTACAACTCCTGGGGGATGCGCGACAAGGAACGCAGCGTCGGCAAACCGGCGGGTGGCGGCTTCCGCAGCGTCTTCATCGGCGACAGCTACCTCGAGTTCCAGCTCACGCGTCTCACGCTGCCGGGCGAGGTCGAGCGGCGCTTCGTCGAGGCCGGGCAACCGAAGGCCGAGATGATCAACCTCGGCATCTCCGCGACCGGCCCGCGCAGCTACTACTACCGCCTGCGCGACGTGGCCTTCGCCCTGTCGCCCGACGCGCTCGCTGTGTTCTTCTTCTCGGGCAACGATTTTCTCTTCGACGGGCAGGGTTATGGGCAGGGGATCCTGCCCCGTCTGGTCGACGAAGCGCCGGGCGGCTCGATCCTCGGCAATGTCATGCCGAACGCCAACTGGGTCCTGGTCAACCGTCTGCGCCTGTCGGAGATGCTGACGACCAACAAGCCGGTGCCGCAGGAGTTCGACACGCTGGCCACGATCGCCCGTCTGCCGCCGGCCGAGCGCACGCCGGCCCTCGCGAGGCACATAAAGCGCTACTACTACCCCGACCTGAGCGAACGGCAGATCGCGGCCATCTTCGGCCGCGACGGCGACGCCTTCTGGCAGGCCTACGCCTCAGGCAAGGCCGACGACGAGTCGCTGCAGGGCTGGCTCCTCAACCTCATGACCAAGGCCGAAATCGAGAAGTCTCCCTACTTCGAAGCCACGACGCGCGAGCAGGCGGCACGGCTGGTGAAGGACGGCGACATCAAGGCGACCTTGTCCTGGCTGGTGGCGATGGATCGTGCGGCCCGCGAGCGCGGCGTGCCGCTCGTCCTGTTCATCGTGCCGCCGGGCAGCGTCGATCCCGACTATGTCGAGTATTGGAAGCGCTGGCCGCGCTTCTACGCCTTCAACGTGATTGCCGACTACCGGCAGGACCGGCTCCTGGAAGCCTTGGGCAGGACCTCCATTCGCTACGTCGACCTGCGCAAGGACTTCGAGGGCGTGCGCGGCGCCTACCGCCGCAGCGACGCCCATTGGACGGACAAGGGCGTCGAGATCGCCGCCAGTCGCGTCTTCCAGGAACTGCGCCGGCTGGAACGGCGCTAGGGTCTTTCTGAACGAAGCAGAGTCATCTTCCTCCCCATTCAAATGTGGAGGTGGCGGCTCGCGGCTTGTAACCAAGCCGCCAGCCGACGGAGGGGTCATGGCATTGCGGCGCTTATGACCCCATCGCCCCGTGTGACGGGGCACTTCCCCATTTGAATGGGTAAGCAATTGAGGTGCGATGGCTCAATGTATGTCGGAAAGGCTCTAGGCGGCGCCCAGCAACCGCGCCGTCCAACTGCCCGGCAGGACCGACCCCAGCCAGACACCGGCCTTGGTGCCGATCGGGAAGGCGATGCGTGGCTTGTTGGCGGCGAGGCCGTCGCGGATGATCTTCGATGCCCGCGCCGCACTCATCATGAATGGCATCGGAAAGGGAGCCTCGGTGGTGATGCGGCTGACGACGAAGCCGGGACAGATGACGCTGACGCCGATGCCGTCCTTCTTGAGTACGTAACGGATGCTCTCGCCCCAGACGCGCACCGCCGCCTTGCTGGCATTGTAGGAGGCCGAGTAGGGCAGGCCGATGAAGCCCGCGAGGGACGAGACGATGCCGATCTGGCCGCGCTTGCGGGCCATCATCGGATGGAGCAGCGGCTCGACGGTGTTCAGCACGCCGTTGATATTGATGTCGAGCGTCTTGCGGATGATCGAGAAATCGTCGAGCGAGGAATTATCCTTGTCGATCGAGACGCCCGCATTGGCGAGTACGAGATCGACGGGATGCGCCTCGTCGAACGCGGTCAGCCAGGGCTGGAAGCGCTCGCGATCGGTGACGTCGATCGCATCCGCGACCACGGTGGCGCCCTTCGCGCGACAGGCGGCGGCCACCGTCTCGAGCCGCCCGACATCGCGCCCGGTCAGCGCCAGGGCCACGCCTGGAGCGGCGTAGTCGAGGGCCACCGCCTCGCCGATACCGCTCGATGCGCCGGTGAGTACGATGCTGGAGAAGGTCTTCATGCTCGAGCGCCCTCAATGTTGGGGTTTCGTGTGCCAGCCCCAGGCGCTGGCCATTTCATGCGCCATCCGGTTCGCCATCAGCGAGTAGCCGCGGCTGTCCATCAACTCCCGCTTGGGATGGATGTCGTCGCTGTAGATCGTTTCCTTCTCGTCCTTGAAGAGGTCGAGCAGGCTCCGGACCTCGATGTTGCGTTCCCGGAGGGTGAGAAGGCGCTGGACGATGTCGACATAACGCGGCCCGTAGCTGGTATCGGGCGTACCGCGGGCCTCCTCCGGAGTCAGGACCTTGTCGACGGCGGGGACGGGCTGCAGGAAGAACATCGACTTGATGCCGAAATCGCGAGCCGTGACGTCCATGATGCGGATGTACTTGGCATACTGCGCGATCTGCCAGTCCATGTAGACGGCGGGGGAGTCCGTGATGTCGGCAGGAAGGCTCGTCATGGCGGCGTAGGTCCTGGCACCGAAGCCATCGTTGTGGTCGGCTGGCTTCTGCTCCAGGGCCGAAGCGAGGAGATAGGCGGCATGCGAATGGCCGGTGAGGCCGGTTCCCAGCCAACCCGAGATCCGTCCCATGAACCAGCTCATGGCGAGGCTGGCGAAGCCGTCCTTCGCGACGATCGGGTTCACACCGAGATAGTTGACGGCCGGCATCTCGAATCGCCTGTTGAGGCCCGGCTTCATCAGGTACTGCTCGTTGTAGCCGTCGAGCGTGACCACCGCGTCGATGAAGTCGCCATAGATGGCCATCAGGATCAGCTGCTGCGGCTGTTTCCACGCGCCGACCCCGCCATTCAAGACCTGGAACGGCTTGCCGGTCGGGCTGATGTAGGACCGGTTGAGCTCCTCTTCGAGGAAGCTGCGCCGGCCGGGCTGGGCGAGCTGACCCAACTGCGAGGCGACGGAGCCACCAGCCAGGAGGATCACGTAACGCTCCGGATTGCGGACGACCGGGTATTCGTCGCCCAGTACCCCGATGTCGTTGGCGCTGGGGACGCCGCAGGGATCGTCTCGATGATGGACGAAAGCCAGATAGGGGTGCGGGAACATCGTGTCGATGTACCGGCAATTGCTGCCCCCGCTGCCGGTGATGTCCTGGATGTAGGTGTTGCGGGACGTGGCGAAGAGTTCCTTGGCCGGGATGTAGCGGCCATCGCGGATCGTCAACCACGCCGTCGAGAGGATCTCGAGCCCCGCCAGTGCCCCGACAAGGCCGATACACAGCGCGACAACCTTGAGGCCCGTTTGCCGTGGGGTAACCTTCTTCACCATGACGAACGATCGCCTCAATAGCCGATTGAATCGAAAAGCCGATCCACTTAAGGGTTAACAGTGCCCACGAAAAGGGCAGGGGGCAATTTGATCGCAAGTATGACGGGATACGCCCGGGCGCAAGGATCGGATGATCGGCGGCGCTGGGTCTGGGAAGCGCGCAGCGTCAACGGGCGAAATCTCGAGATCAGGTGTCGCGTCCCGCCCGGTTTCGACCGCCTGGAGAATCCGTCCAGGGTCGCCGTCGGCGGCAAGATGAAGCGCGGCAATGTCTCGCTTACCTTGACCATCACGAGCGAACGCCACGCCAAGCCGCTCGCCATAAATCGCGCGTTGCTGGCGGAGCTGGCGACGCTGGTCGATGAAGTGCGCCGGACGACCGGGGCGGCCGCTCCGTCCGCAGACGGGCTGTTGCGGGTACGCGGGGTGATCGAGGAAGAGGATGCCGGCGAGGAGACCGAGGAGTCGCTCGCCGTTCTGGACAGGGAGGTGCAGGCGACCCTCGACGAGGCGCTGAAGGCGCTCGTCGCGTCGCGTGCCGCCGAGGGCAAGGCGCTGGCCAGGGTGATCGAAGGCCACGTGGCGGAGATCGAGGGCCTGTGCGGCCGGGCGACGGAACGTGCGCTGGCACAAATCGGTATCGTCCGGGCGCGCTTCGAGGCGCAGCTAGCCGAACTGCTCGGCCGCGTGCCCGCGCTTTCGGAGGAACGGTTCGCCCAGGAAGTGGCGCTGCTGGTCGGCAAGGCCGACGTGCGCGAGGAACTCGACCGGCTGACCGCCCATATCGCGCAGGCGCGGACCCTGCTCGCCGACGCGCGTGCCGACAACCCGGTGGGCCGGAAGTTCGATTTCCTCTGCCAGGAGTTCAATCGCGAGGCCAACACGCTCTGCTCCAAGTCCGCGGACATCGAGCTGACGCGCATCGGCATCGATCTCAAGGGCGCCGTCGAGCGCATGCGGGAGCAGGTCCAGAATGTCGAATGAGGTGGATGCCGGCCAGATCCAGCGGCGCGGCCTGATGCTCGTCCTGTCGTCGCCCTCGGGCGCCGGCAAGACGACCCTGTCGCGGCAGCTCCTCGACAACGACAAGCAGATCCAGCTCAGCGTCTCGGCGACCACGCGCGCGCGCCGGTCGGGCGAAAAGGACGGCGTCGACTACCACTTCGTCGATACGGCCACCTTCAGCGGCATGATCGAACGCGGCGAGTTCCTCGAGCATGCGCGGGTGTTCGACCATTTCTACGGCACGCCGAGCGCGCCCGTGGAAGCCGCCTTGATGGCGGGCCGCGACGTTCTGTTCGATATCGACTGGCAGGGCACGCAGCAGCTGAAAGAGAAGGCCGGCGGCGATCTGGTGACGGTCTTCATTCTGCCGCCGTCGACGCGCGACCTCGAGCGGCGGTTGATCACCCGCGCCCAGGATTCGATGGAGATCGTGCAGAAGCGGATGGCCAAGGCCGCCGACGAGATGAGCCATTGGGCCGAGTACGACTACCAGATCATCAACCGCGACATCGCGACGAGCCTGATGGAACTCAAGTCGATCCTGACGGCCGAGCGGTTGAAGCGCGAGCGGCAGGTCGGCCTGTCGAACTTCGTCAAGGCGTTGCGCGAGGGGCGGTGACCGGCGCGCCGATGCCGGTCTGTCCCTGCGAGCGCAGGACGAGCTGGCTGGGCTGGTAGGGGCGGCCGGCGAATTCGGCGATCAGCCGGTCGCTGGCGCTCTCGATCGCGTCCTCGAGGCGGCGCATGAAGCTGTCCTTGTCGAGGCCTGGCTCGATCGCGGGCAGGAACTCCACAGCGGCCCGGCCGGCCTTCTTGCGCCAGTCGCGGCGGTTCCACAGGAGCCCCACCGAGGTGGCGACCGGCGTCACGGGCAGGCCGAGGTCGCGATAGAGATAATAGATGCCCGAGCGGTAGCGCTCGCGTTCACCCGGCTCCATCAGGTTGCCCTCGGGATAGATGGCGATGTGCCGGCGAGTGTCGTAGGCGCGCCGGGCGAACTGGGCGAGGTTCTCGCGCTCGCGGCCGCCGCCGCACGTATCCACGCGGATCATCTGGAGGCGGTACAGGATCGCGCCGATCAGCGGGTAGCGGAAGAGTTCCTGCATGGCGACGAACGCAATGCCGCGGATCTTCGCCGCGAGCAGGATGCCGTCGCTCTCGCTGTGGTGCTTGTTCGCCAGCAGCGCGGGGCCGTCGGAGGGAAGATGCTCCAGGCCACGGAACTCGATTTTCATGCCGCCGATCCAGCGCATGCCCGCCACGACCGCCCGCGCCCAGTGGAAGAGGAGGCCGCGCAGCAGGACCGGCGTGGGGATGGGGACCAGGACGATGCCGACAACCGCCACCAGCAGGGTGCCGACGTAGAAATAGATGTTGAAGGCCAGAGACCGGATCATAGGTCCGATATTAGTGAGTGCTCACTCATTGTCAAGCGCGCCTGCCAGCCGCACGAAATCGGCGACCGAGAGCTCCTCCGCCCGCGCCGTCGGCTGCAGTCCCAATCGCTCCAGGATGCCCACAGGGTCCGCGAAAACGCCCGCCAGGGAGCCCCGCAGCATCTTGCGGCGCTGACCGAAGGCGGCGGCGGTGACCCGCTCCAGCGGGCCCAGGTCGGCCAGGCGAGCCGCTGGGCGCCGGGGCGTCAGCCGCGCGACGGCCGATGTCACTTTCGGTGGCGGCACGAAGGCCGTCGGGGCGACGTCGAACAGCCGCCGAACCTCGCAGACATGCTGGGCGAGCACGGAGAGGCGGCCATAGTCCTTCGTCCGCGGTACGGCCACCAGGCGATCGACGACTTCCTTCTGGAACATCAGCACCATGTCGGCGATGTCGTTTGCGGCATGAAGCCAGCGCACCAGGAGTGCGGTCGATATGTTGTACGGCAGATTGGCGACGATCCGGCGGGGGGCCGCCCCGAGTTCCCGGGGCTCGACCTTCAGGGCATCGGCTTCCACCAGATCGAGCCGCCCGCCCGCTGCAGCCTGCAACTCGAGCAGGGGGCCGAAAGCCCGGGCATCGACCTCGATCGCAACGACGTGGCCGGCGCCTTCGAGCAGCAGTGCGCGGGTGAGGCCGCCAGGCCCCGGACCGATCTCGATCACGGTGCCTTCGCCGAGCGGCGCCGCGGCGCGGGCGATGCGGCGCGTCAGGTTGAGGTCGAGCAGGAAGTGCTGGCCGAAGCGCTTCTTCGCGTCGAGGCCGTGCGCCGCGATGGTCTCGCGCAGCGGCGGCAATGCCAGGACGCCGTCCATGCTCAATGGCGGCGCCGGCGCGCCATGTCGTCCGCCATGTCGATCGCCGCGAGCAGGCTCGTCGGATCGGCGCGGCCGGTGCCGGCGATGTCGAGTGCCGTGCCGTGATCGGGCGAGGTGCGTACGAACGGCAGGCCGAGCGTGACGTTGACCCCGCCGGCGAAGTCGATGGTCTTGATCGGGATCAGCGCCTGGTCGTGATACATGCACAGCGCCACGTCGTAGGCCGGCCGCGCCGCGGCATGGAACAGCGTGTCGGCCGGCGCCGGTCCGCTTGCCTCGATGCCCTCGCGGCGCAGGCTCTCGATGGCGGGCATGATGATGCGGCGCTCCTCGTCACCCATGGCGCCCTGTTCGCCGGCATGCGGGTTGAGGGCGGCCACAGCCAGCCGGGGACGGTCGATGCCGAACAGCGTCCGCAATCCCAAGGCCGCGATCCGGCCGGCGCGCACGATCGCGTCGCCGTCGAGGGTGCGCACGGCTTCGGCCAGCGACAGGTGGATGGTCACCGGGACCACCCGGAGCTGGGGGCAGGCCAGCATCATCGCAACGTCGACCCCTCCGGCGAGTTCGGCCAGGAATTCCGTGTGCCCGGGATGGCGGAACCCGGCGTCCTGCAGCGTCTTCTTCTGGATCGGGTTGGTGACGACTCCGGCGACGATGCCGCCCTGGGCAAACCGCACGGCCCGTTCGATCGCTTCGATGGTGGCCGGGGCGTTCGCGACATCCGGTCGGCCGGGCGTCGAAGGCGCCGCCAGACGAACCGGGAGCACCGGCAAGGCTTCGGAGAAAACGGAAGCGGCTTCCCCGGGCCCGGCGATCTCGCGCAGTGGCACGTCGATCCCGAGCTGGCGCGCCAGGCCGGCAAGGCGGCCCGGATCGTCGAGGACGAAGAAAGGACGGCTGCCGGAGCGGCGCGCCTGCCAGGCCTTGAGGCTGAGTTCGCCGCCGACGCCGGCCGGCTCGCCCATGGTGACGGCGAGCGGCGCCCCTGCGGTCATGGCCGGTCCGTCAGCCGCATCACGACTTGATGTCGATCGTGGCCTGCCGGCGAAGATCGCGCATGTACCGCCGTCCCGCCGCGTCGAGCTTCTGGATGAGGAGCTGTTGCGAGATGGCGTCGCGGGTCGGCAGGCCGTCTCCCCCGGCCTTGCTGCACAGGGCAACCACCTGCAGGCCTTCGGCGACGCGGAACGGGCCCGCGGTGCCGCCGATGGGGAGGCGCGGCAGCTGCTCGTACATCTGCGGATTGGCCGCGAGATCGCCGACCCTGACACCGTTGAGGTCGCCCGACGTGCTGCCCTTGACCTGGCGGGCCTGGACATGAAGATCGGTGCACTGGCGGACGCCCGACATCGCCTTCTGTGCATCGGCGGTCGCGCGGTTGATCTCTTCCGGCGACGCGTTGGGGGGCAGGGCGAGGGTCATCTGGACCAGGTTGAGCTTGACGTCGTCGGGCCGCGCCGCGGCGAACGGCCGGCGATCGACGACATAGAGGATGTGCCATCCGGATGCCGAACGGATCGGCTCGGAGAACGACCGCGGCTGCACTCTCTCGAGCGCTGCGTCGAGCGAGGGATCGAGCGCGCCCGGCAGGACCCAGCCCAGATCGCCGCCGGCCCCGGCGGAGGCACCCTGTGAGAATTGCTGCGCGACGGCGGCAAAGGGAGCGCCGCGGCGCAGCTGCTCCATGATCCGGTCGGCGCTTCGCTTGCCTTCCTCCACCGAATCGGCGCGGTCGACCGGCACGAAGATCTCGGCGACGCGGGTTTCGGTCTTGCCGACGTTCGAACGCATACGACTCAGCGCATCGTCGATCTCCGCCTCGGAGACGTCGACCTGGGCGCGGACCTTTCGCCGGATGATCTTGGCCCAGGCGATCTGCGCCTCGATCTGCTGCGTGGCGATGTCGGGAGCGACGCCGACGCTCTGCAGGTATTGCCGGAACTGGCCGCGACCCAGACCGGCGGCGCGCTCGATCTCGGCATAGCGGTTCTGAATCTCGGCTTCCGTGGGTTTGACGCCGAGCTTCTTCGAGTCCAGCACCTGGAGGCGCTCGTCGATCATCTGCCGCAGCATCTGGGGCGCCATGCGCTGGCGCAGGTCGGGACTGTCCTGCAGGCCCGACGTCTTGATGGCGAACAACACCCGCTGCGACAGGTCGAAGTCGGTGATGGCGTCGTCGTTGACGCGGGCGACCACGCGCAAGCCCTGGCCGGGCGCGGCGTTGGCAGCCGTTCCCTGGGCCGTCGGCCTTTGGGCGGACGCCGCAGCGGGCAGCAGCATGATCGTGAAGACGACGAGAGCGCGGGAGACTGGCGCGAACATTTCACCGACGGCGTTTGAGAGGGACGATCATTATATTTCCGCAGCAGGGTAGCTGCAATGCACGCCACTAAAGACAGAAAGTGGCAACACACAGGCACGCTTGACGCTTGGCGGTGGGTACGTTAGCCGAACGGTCGCATGTTGGGGGGCAAAATAGTTCAGGCATGAGAACGGCCCGCGGTTCGATCAGCGTTGCCGGCGCCTGGGAACGGGTTTGCTCGGGCGTTGGCTATCATCTCGACAATATGGGGCGCTGGCTGATTGTGCGGGCGCCGACGATCGGTGCTGCCTACGCGGCAATCCTGGCGCCAGGTACGCCCCGGCTCGAGCCGCGTCCTGGCTGGCGGTTCGCCGAGGAATATTACGACCAGCGACGCTGGCTGGCCTGCCGGCGCGGCGCCCTGTGGGAAGCGGCCCGTGAAAAGGAACTGGCGGTGCCGCTTACCGTGCGCTGGCACGGCGGCACCACGGTGGACGTGACGCTGGGCAACGACAACAGCCTCTGCCTCTATGTCTGTGGCTCCTTCGAACCCAACGAGTTCGCCTTCGTCGACCGCGTGCTGAAGCCCGGCATGGTATTCATCGATGTCGGTGCCAATGACGGCTACTACACGCTCTTTGCCGCCCGCCGCGTCGGCCCCTCGGGCCGGGTGATTGCCATCGAGCCGAGCTCGCGTGAGCGCGCGCACCTCCAGCGCAATCTCGGCCGCAACGGTCTCGACAACGTTCAGGTGGTCGCGGCGGCGCTCGGCGCCGAGGCAGGGTTCGTCGACCTTCATCTCGCCCATGGCGTTCATGCCGGCCACAACACGCTGGGCGACTTCGCCCATGACGACGTCGTGCGCGCGAGTTCGGAGCGGGTCACGCTGGACACGCTCGATGCGGTCGTGGCGAGGCATGGGCTGTCGCAGGTCGACATGGTCAAGATCGACGTCGAGGGGGGCGAGGCCGGCGTCGTGGCCGGCGCGCGCACTGTCCTGGCGACGGCGAGGCCGGTGCTCCTGATGGAGCTGAACGAGCGGGCGTTGCACGCGCAGGGCCAGAGCGCGGACGCCTTGCTGACCGTGCTTCGGGATGAGCTGAACTACCAGATCCTCACGTTTTCCCAGACCGGCGGCTGGCCCGAGTGCATCGTCGAGGGAGCGCCGTTGTCTCCGAACGTCGTGGCCGTGCCGAAAGAACGTGCTGAAACTCTGCTCAAAGCATAGGAACCCGCGCGCAACGCTTGCCGGGATTGAGGCCTGATGTTCCAGGACGTTCGAACTGCAGCGACGTTCATGGAAGCCTGGATGCGTGAGCAGGCCCTGCCTCTGTGGGCGACGTCAGGGTTCGACGCGGAAGCCGGACGTTTCGAAGAGGGACTGACATTCGAAAGTGAGCGGCGTCGGGAAGCGCCGATCCGGCTGCTCGTGCAGGCTCGGCAAATCTTCGTCTACGCCCTTGCGGAACGTCGCAATTGGCATTCGGGCTCGGACGCGCTCGCCGAACGCGCCTTCGCCGCGATGCGCAGAGACTATTTCCGTCCTGATGGCCGTGATGGATGGGTATTCTCGATGGCCCGGGACGGAAGCGTCGTCGATTCCACCCGTGACTTGTACGCGCACGCATTCGTACTCCTTGCGGTTGCTTCCTATGTGCAGCTGACCGGCAAGCGCGAAGGGCTGGCTCTCGCCCACGAAACGCTCGCCTTCCTGGACCGCGACATGACGGCCCCGCTGGGCGGCGGCTACGTCGAGGCTCTGCCCGCGCGGGAAGGGCCTCGCCGGCAGAATCCGCATATGCACCTGTTCGAGGCCATGCTCGCGCTCTGGGAGTGCTCGGGAGACCGCCTCTTTCTCGACAGGGCGGAGAAGCTGTTCGACCTCTTCGTCTCGAGATTCTTTCAGGGCGAACAGGGGGTGCTCCTGGAATATTTCGACGCGGCGCTGATGCCTGCCGCCGCCGTCGGTGCGATTGTCGAGCCGGGACACCACTTCGAATGGTGCTGGCTTCTGCGTCGCTACGAACAGGAGACGGGCGACCGCCGGGTGCCGGCGATCATCGACAGGCTGTACGAGCATGCAAATCGCAGTGGCTTCGACAGCGACCGCCTCATCGTCGACGAAGTGCGCCCTGACGGCACGACCGCGAAAGCGTCTCGCCGTTTATGGCCGATGACCGAAGCCATCAAATGCAACCTGGCCGAAGCGCGACGCGGACGACCGCAATCCCTAGAGAACGCGCTCGCACTGATCGAAGCGATGCATGACCGCTTCCTGGGCGGTGCGCCGCGAGGTGGGTGGATCGACCGGCTCGGCGAGGATGGATCGCGACTTGGCGACTTCATGCCCGCGACGAGCCTTTATCATCTCGCCGGAGCGGTCGACGAGGTCTCCCGGTTCGCCGCCGCCAGCAGGATCTAAAGCCATTCCGCCTCACTTCGAACCATTCACTTCATCCTGAGGAGCCGCGCTAAGCACGGCGTCTCGAAGGGTGAGGTCGATGTTGGAACGGTCGACTGATTCAATCCCGCCCGGAAAGACTCGAGCCGGCGCCGGCTACAGTCCCTGGTCCCTCTGCGAGACGATCGGATTCTGGACCGGCCACCAGATGTTCAGTGCCGGATCGTTCCAGATCAGCGTGAACTGGCCCGAACGATCGTAGTCGGTGGTCTGCTTGTAGTGGAAGATCGCCTGCTCGCTCATGACGACATGGCCATTGCCGAACTTCGGCGGCACCAGCACCTGAAGCCGGTTGCTCTCCGACAGGGTGAACGACGTCCACTTCCGGTATTGCGGGGACTGGGGATCGTTGTTGATCACGACCATGTAGAAGCTTCCCTGCAGGCAGGAGATGAGCTTCCACGTCTTGTCGTCGCCATGGATGCCCCGCAGCACATGCCGGCGCGACATCGAAATATCGTCCTGGATGAAATGCTGGTCGATCCCGGCCTCGCGGTAGAGGCGCTCGTTGTACGTCTCGACATACTGACCGCGGAAGTCCTCGAAGATCGTCGGCGGCTTGATCAACCGGACCGAGTCGAGGGGCGTCGCAAAGGTCTCCATGTGAATTCCCGTCGATTTCAGGATTGTGGCAGCGTTTCGAGCTGGCGGTAGACGATCGTCGATCCGGTGAAGTCGATCCCGGCCGGCACGTGAAGAAGATGGGAGAGAGCGGCCCGGACCTGCGGCTGTTTCTCAGGCGGCACGATGAACGCCATGAAACCCGCGCCGCCGGCCCCCAGGAGCTTGCCGCCACGCGCGCCCGCGGACAGGGCGGCCGCGTAGACGTCGTCGATGCTGGTCGTGGTGACACCGTCCGACAACTGGCGCTTGAGCTGCCAGGCTTCGTTCAGCATCTCCCCGAAGGACTCCAGATCACCCATGCGAAGCTGCTTCGCGGCAGGATCGACCATGGCGTGCATCCGCTGGAGATGTTTGCTCTTCGCGGCGAAATTGGAGACCAGCAGCTTCGCAATCGTCGAAGAGAGCCTGGTCGTGCCCGTGTAGAAGAGCAGCAGCCAGTCCTCGAGCTTCCGCTGGTTCTGGCCTGAAAGGTCCAGCGGAACCACGTCGATCGCGCCGTCCTTTCCAAAACTGATGACGTTCAGGCCACCATAGGCGCTGGCAACCTGATCCTGGCATCCGACCGTTTCCTGCAGGATGTCGCGCTCGAGGTGGATTGCGGCGTTGGCGAGATCGCGCTTGTTGATCGTCTGGCCGCGCATCGCATGGAGAACGTTGATCAGGCCCACGGAGAAGGAGGAACTCGAGCCGATGCCCGAGCGGGCCGGAAGATCGCCCTGATGATGGATTTCGACGCCCCGATCGTTGTCGAACTCCATGTACTGCAATCCCGCGCGAACTGCCGGATGCAGGATCTCCGAGATCGAGTTGACGGTCTCGATATGGGACCAGACCACCCTGTGACGCGTCGCGAAGAAGGGAGGCAGATGACGCCCGACGATGTAGCAGTACCTGTTGATGGCCATCGACAGCACGCTGCCGCCATGTTCCCGGTACCATTCGGGATAGTCCGTACCGCCGCCGAAGAACGACACGCGGTAGGGCGTTCTCGACATTGCCATCGACATGTTGTCGCTTGCCGGAGGGCGCTTCATTTCTTGGATGCTCTGTTGGGTTCTTCTGGCTATCGCGTCAGGAAGCGGTTGCCCTCGACGCCGATCCGCTGGCGCCAATAGTCGAGCAGGTCACGCATCGTCTGTTCGAAGGGGATTTCGGGCCGCCAGCCCGTGTGCTTCTCGAATTTCGAGGTATCCGGAACCTGGAGATCGGCGTCGATGGGACGAAGCCGGTCCGGATCGACCTCGACCTTGATGTCCGCGCGCTTCGGCGACAGCGCGATGAGGTGCTCGAGGATGTTTCCGACGGTGCAGGAATGGGTGCCGCCAATATTGTAGTAGGCGCCCGGGACCGGATCCTTCGTCACGAGGAGGTAGTAGGCGCGCACCGCGTCGCGCACGTCGGCCACTGTGCGCAGCGATTCCAGGTTGCCGACCTTGACCACCGGGGGAACCAGGCCGTGCTCGATCATCGCGATCTGCTTGGCGAAGGTCGACTCCGCGAACACGTCGCCGCGGCGCGGGCCGGTATGCGTGAACATGCGGGTGGTCATGACCTTCATGCCGTACGCCTCGGCATAGAAGCGACCGACAAGATCGGTCCCGACCTTGGAGATCGCATAGGGCGAGGCGGGGTGGAAGCTGCATTCCTCGGAGATCGGCAGCTTCTCCTTCGGCACCCGGCCGAAGACCTCGGACGATGCGCAGACATGGATGACCGCATCCGGCGCGGTCGTGCGCAGGGCATCGAGGATTCTCACCGTCCCGAGGATGTTGGTGTCCATCGTGTCGAGGGGGGAGTCGAAGCTGGTGCGGGGGAAACTCTGGGCGGCCAGGTGGAAGACGTAGTCCGGCTTCGCCGATTCGACGCAGCGCTGGATCGACAGGGTGTCGCGCAGGTCGCCGTAGACGAGCCGTACCCGGGAGCCCGAATTTATCGAGCCCACGACGGCGCTGAGATTGTCGAGGGGGCTTCGCCAGCGCAGAAGCCCGACGATTTCCCAGTCGGTGTGCTTGAGGATGTATTCGGCAAGGTGCGAGCCAACCATTCCCGTGATGCCCGTGATCAGGGCGCGCTTGGCCGACATCTTGAGGTGCCTTTCGCTTGGCATTCGATCTGTCCGGGCGCCCAAGCGCCCGGTCGGGGCCTCAATAGCCCGTCTCGCCGGTGAATGCGACCCCGGGATTGGCTCGCCCGGAGGCCGGGCCGGAGCTTGCCGTAGCCGCCGTCAGACCGGTTCCCAGGCCACCACGGAGAAGCACTCGTGGAACCGGCTGCCGAACTTCAGCCGTTGAACCTTCAGCAACCTGATGGTGCCGGCCTTTTCGAGCGCGCGCAGGTGCGGCAGGAGACCACTGAGGTACTTGCGCAGCCGATGGTACCGGATGGCCAGGGCATCGTGCGGCAGGTCGGCATCGTAGAGTTCCAGCATGGGCTCGACATGCACGACCCGCTGCGGCCGCTTCGCCAGGATGAAATCCAGGAAGGGGAGGAACCTGTCGCCGACCTGTTCGAGGGCGCACATGGTCAGCACGCTGCTGTTCGGGGCGAATTCGAAGCTGCTGTCGGGGGCGAAGAAATCGAACCGCTGCCCGGCGATCTTCATCCCGTGCTTCTCGCCCAGGAGATTGGCGATGGTTACCGCGGCGGGCGCCCAGTCGAGGGCGGTGATCGAGGTCTGTGGATAGAGCTTCGCATAGGCGGCCACGTTGAAGGCACTGCCGCTGCCGAACTCGTAGAGATGCGACGCATCCGCAAGGTAGGTTCGGAACAGCCAGTCCCGGAAGATCTCCAGGAAGGCGAGTTCGAACCGGTCCGTGACCCCCTCGATATAGGCTCCCTGCCAGCGCAGCAGGGCGGTGCCGCCCACGAACCGCGGGTTGAGAGCTTCCAACGCGTGTCCGGACCTGACGAAGTCGTCGAGATGGTCCTGCCACGCGTCGCGCCAGATCCCAGCGCGATGTTCGCCGACGACCGTGAAGCCGCGATCGATGTCCTCGGCCACCTTCGCCCGCGCGGCCGCCTGTGCATCCTCGTCGAGAGGCGAATACAGGAGGGGCGTCTTCTCCAGCAGTGCCTTGGTCCGCTCGTCCAGGCTTCCCGCCGGAAGTCCGACCGCGATTTCAAACTCTCTTTGGCCCAGGCGCTGATGCGGCGACATTCCCATTTTCCTGTCAGATCGTCCGTTCGGGCGCTTCCTTACCACGTCCGGCGACCCAATCGACCGAACTGTGCGACAATCTGCCGGTCGGTGGTCGAGGCCGGCGCGGCATGCAGACGGCGGAGGGCCAAGGGAAGATGACAATCGCGGTGGCGGGGGCGACGGGGCTGATCGGAAGACACGTGGTGGATGCGCTTGCCGGCCGGACGGGGGCAGGAGAGTCCGTCGTCGCGACCTACAGATCGCGCGCGCCCTTTTCCGCGGAAGGCGTTCGGTGGGTGCAATGCGATTTCAACCACCGGGACCAGGCATCGCGGGCGTTCGCCGATTGCGAGACGGTCATCCTGTGCGCCGGGCGGGTCTCCACCAGTGCCGTGCTGCGGGAAGAACCGGTGGAGTCGGTGCTCGACAACCTGCGCATTGTCACGAATGCCATGGAAGCCGCGGCACGAGGCGATGCGCGGCATGTCGTGCTGGTCAGTTCCTGCACGGGCTATCCGCCCGCCACGGAACTTCTGGAGGAGGATCGATACGAGACCGGCAACCCGCCGGGGCACTGGTTCGGCGTGGGATGGATGCACCGCTACCTGGAGAAGCAACTCGAATGGTATGTGCGGACGTTGGGTTGGTTGCAGTCCGCCATCGTCCTGAGACCGACCCTGGTTTACGGGCCGTACGACGATTTCGACCCGCGGACGGGTCATTTCCTGCCGTCGCTCGTCCGGCGGGTCGTCGAGCGCGAGCGGCCGATCCGGCTGGCCGGAGACGGCACCCAGACGCGAAACCTGATCCACGCCCGCGACCTGGCCGCAGCCGTGAAAGCGGTCTGCCGGCCTGACGAACGGAGCTTCCGGGCCTTCAACGTGGCGACACCGGACGAAGTCTCGGTTCGATCCATCCTGGAGACCCTGCTCGACGCCGACGGTTTCGAAGATGCGGTGGTCGAGCTGGAAGGCCAGAATCTAGGCCCTGCGATGCTGCGTGTCTCGGGGCGCCACTTCATGGAGGCGACCGGCTGGCGGCCGGCCACGTCGATCCGGGATGGCCTCGGAGAGTTGCTCGCCTGGTACCGTGCCAACCGCCTTGTTGAATAGTTGCAGGCGTATCGCTAGGAGAGGCGGCAATGGCGGCCGGATTGGCCGAATTTCTGGCTGGGGAATGTAGTTTGATGGACAGCGACGAGCGCTACCGCCGACTTTTCCGGACAGCGCTGACGATCAGGCTGGTCGAAGAGCGCATCATCGAGCTCTACCCGTCCGACAGGATCCAAAGCCCCGTCCATCTGTCGATCGGGCAGGAAGCCGTCGCGGTCGGTGTCTGCGACGCGCTGAACGCGGACGATCTCGTGTTCGCGACCTACCGCTCGCACGGCTTCTACATCGCCAAGGGCGGCGCCCTCGACAAGATGTTCGCCGAGCTCTACGGCCGCATCGGCGGCGTCTCCAAGGGCAAGGCCGGTTCGATGCACCTTTCGGCACCCGAAGTGGGGCTGATGGGCTCTTCCGCCGTCGTCGCCAGTTCCATTCCGCATGCCGTCGGCGCGGCGCTCTCGTTCAAGCGCCGGGGCAGCTCGCGCGTGGCCGTCGCCGTGTTCGGCGACGGCGCCACCGAGGAGGGCGTCTATCACGAGAGCCTGAACTTCGCCGCGCTCATGAAGGTGCCGGTGCTGTTCCTCTGCGAGGATAACGGGCTCGCCGTGCACAGCTTCAAGAACGCCCGGCAATCCTACAATCTGCTCGAACACGCCGCGACCTTCGGCATCGAATGCCGGCGGGTGGACGAGGGCTGGGACATGCTGGCGATCCGTCAGGCTACCCGCGACGCGCTCTCGGTCGTGCGCGCCGGCCGGCCGTTCGTCCTGGAGATCGCCACCGGGCGATACAAGGAACATGTCGGCGTCGGCGACGATTTCCACTTCGGCTACCGCAGCGCCGCGGACATCGATGCATGGAAGGCGAAGGATCCGCTGTTGCTCGACGCCAAGCTCGTGGCCGAACTCCGGCCGGAGATCGACCGGGAAATCGCGGCGGCCGCCGCGTTCGCCGAGAGCAGCCCCTTCCCGGGCCGCGACGAATTGCTGACCGACATCATCTAGGCAGGGCTTGAGCATGAACGTCTCTACGAAAGAGCGTCCGTCGACACAGACGCGCGTCCTGTCCTATGCCGGCGCGCTGCTGGAGACCATGGATGCGGCACTGGCCGATCATCCGAACACCTTCATCATGGGCCAGGGCGTCGACGACTTTAAGGGCATCTTCGGCTCGACCACCGGCCTCGCGGAGAAGTACGGCGCCGCGCGCGTGTTCGACGTCCCGCTGATGGAAGAAGGCATGACGGGCGTGGCGATCGGTGCGGCGCTGGTCGGCGACTATCCGATCACCACGCACATCCGCGCCGACTTCTCGTTCCTGGCGATGAACCAGATCGTCAACCTCGCCTCCAAGTACCGCTACATGTTCGGCGGCATCATGTCGTGCCCGATGCTGATCCGCCTGGTCGTTGGGCGCAGCTGGGGGCAGGGGGCGCAGCATTCCCAGAGCCCGCAGGCGACGTTCGCCCACTATCCCGGCCTGACGGTCGTCATGCCGTCGACCAGCCAGGCGATCCTCGACATGTACCCGCAGATCATCGCCCGGCATCCCGGCCCGGTGGTGAGCATCGAGCACCGCCTGCTCTACAACCTCGACTTCTCGGTTTCGGCGGGTGCCCCGTCGAAGCCGATCCCGCTCACCAGCTACGTCGCCCGCGAAGGGTGCGACGTGACCGTCGTGGCGACGTCGGTGATGGTGCTCGAGGCGCTGCGCGCGGCCCAGTACGTGGCCGAGAAGGCCGGCATCGAAGTCGAAGTCATCGACCTCAATTCCATCAGCCATCCCGACTGGGACCTCGTCATCGGGAGCATCCGCAAGACGGGCCGGCTGGTCATCGCCGATACGTCCTGGCTCGAATACGGCGTTGCCGGCGAGGTCTGCCGCCAGGTCATGCTGCGCGATCCCTCGATGCTGCGTCAGGCGCCGGCCATGCTCGGCATGGCCGCAGCGCCGTGTCCCACGGCCAAGAGCCTCGAGGACATCTACTACCCGAGCCAGCATGAGACGGTCGAAGCGATCCTGACCCAGGTCCGCGGCACCGGTCATGGGATCGAGCTTCCGGTCGAGCGATCGATGACCGAAGGCTACAAGCGCTTCAGGGGCCCGTTCTAGCGGCGCGCCGGACTGGCCGGGTCGTTCCTGTACCAGTCCAGCGTCCGCCGCAGCCCCTCCGCCAGGGATAGCTTCGCCTCGAAGCCGAGCAGCGAGCGGGCGAGACCATTGTCCATCAGGCGCACCGGGACCGTGCTGGGCTTGGAGGCATCGAACGTCACCCGGGCGTCGGAAAAGCCATCGACGTCCAGCAACGTTTCGAGGACCTGCCGGACGGCATAGCCCTGGCCGGCGCAAATGTTGATCGCGAGGAAGGGCAGGTCCGTCGCGACCGCGGCCAGGGTGCCCTCGACGAAATCGTCGATGTAGATCAGGTCGCGGATGTCCTCGCCGGTACCCCACACCTGGAGCGGCGTCTGCCGTTCGGCGACCCGCCGCACCAGGGCGGCCGTCACGTGGCTCACGGCAAAGTCGAACTTGTCGTAGGGGCCGAAGACGTTGGAGGGGCGGATGACCACAGTGGGCATCGGATTCGCAATCTTCTCGGCATAGGTCCGGCAGAGGATCTCGGCGTAGCGCTTCATCCAGCCGGCGGGAAAATAGACCTCCTCCGGATCGCCGTTGAACATCTCCGCTTCGGTCACGGGCCGCGCGCCCGTCCCCGGATAGGCGGCGCCGCTCGAAATGAAGCACACTTTCTTCACCTGTGCCTGGTAGGCGGCTTCGAGGAGAAGGCTGTTGATGAGCACGTTGGGCGTCACATGCACGAGCGGGGTCGTCCGGATCACACCGGCGCCGGAGGTCTGTGCCGAGCAGATGAAGACGACGTCCATACCTTCGACGACACGGGCGCAATCCTCCGGGCGACGCAGGTCGGCTTGCACGATTTCGGCGTCAGGGAACGCGGCCTGAAGAGGCTTCCGGTGCATCGTGAGACGCAGTCTGGCGCCGAGGGCCGTCAATTTCAGAGCCAGGTTGGTTCCCAGGAAGCCCGCCCCGCCTGTGATCAGAACCTTTTTGCCCGCAAACTGCATTTCGCCCCCGAGACACCGAAAAATCCCTGCTGGACCATGGGATTATGGCCGTCAATCCTATTGCAATGCGAAGTGGGCCGCTCTACCTCTCAGGGCGACTTCCACCGACATTTCATCCACTACTTTGGCTGGATCCCGCCAAGGAACCGAGGACAACGGGGCGCAGCGAATGTCCACGCCACACGCCGACGAAGCCACTGTGCAAGCCACGCCTCCGGCGAAGCCGCTGGTCGTCGGTCTGGTCCAGATCAACAACTCCTTCTCCGGCCAGAACTATCTTCCGTATTCGGTCGCTCTCCTGCAGACCTATGTGAAGAAGTTCGCCGCCCGGCCGGAACTCTATCGGTTCCTGCCGCCGCTCTACAAGCGCGTGCGCATCGCCGATGCCGTCGAGGCCCTGAAGGATGCCGATATCGTCGGCTTCAGCACCTATGTGTGGAATGGCCGGATTTCGCTGGAGATCGCGCGGCGCCTCAAGGCGTTGAAGCCGGGCATCGTCATCATCTTCGGCGGGCCGCACGTTCCCGACCAGCCCGAGTCCTTCATGCGGGCCAATCGCCAGATCGACCTTGCGGTCCATAACGAGGGCGAGCGGACCTTCCTGAAGCTGCTCGAGACTTTCGACGACCGCGCGACCTGGGACACGGTCCCGGGCATCAGCCTGGTCCGGGCCGACGGCAGTTTCGTTCGCACCAAGAATCTCGACCGTGTGCGCGACCTCGACGAGATTCCCTCGCCGTTCCTCGAGGGCGCCTTCGACGAGATCATGGCGGCCAACCGGACCGAAAGCTGGATCGGTCTCTGGGAAACCAACCGCGGCTGTCCCTTCCGGTGCACCTTCTGCGACTGGGGATCGGCGACGGCGGGCAAGGTCACCAAGTTCGGCGAAGAGCGGCTCTATCGCGAGGTCGACTGGTTCGCCGAGAAGAAGATCGAATACATCTTCTGCTGCGACGCCAACTTCGGCATCCAGAAGCGCGACGTCGACATCGCCAACTACGTCGCCGACGTGAAGAAGAAGACCGGCTATCCGGTCGCGCTGTCCGTCCAGAACACGAAGAACGCGACGGAACGCGCCTACCAGACGCAGAAGATCCTGTCCGACGCCGGCCTGAACAAGGGCGTCGCCCTCTCGATGCAGAGCGTCGACATGCCGACGCTCGAGGCGATCAAGCGCGACAACATCTCGCTCGGCACCTACATGGAGCTGCAGCGCCGCTTCACGCGCGACAAGGTCGAGACCTATTCGGATTTGATCCTGGGGCTGCCCGGGGAGACCTACGAGTCCTTCGTGCGCGGCGTCGACCTGCTGATGGAGAACGGCCAGCACAACCGCATCCAGTTCAACAACCTGTCGATCCTGCCGAACGCCGAGATGGGCGATCCCGCCTATCAGGCGAAGTACGGCATGGTCACGGTCGAATCGAAGATCATCAACATCCACGGCGAGCGCATCGAGCTCGACGACGATGTACCGGAAGTCCAGGACCTGGTGATCGCCACGGCGGCGACGCCGCTCGACGACTGGCGCCGCACGCGCACCTTCTGCTGGATGACGGCGCTGCTGCACTTCGACAAGCTGTTCCAGATCCCGCTCATCCTGGCGCACGGCATTTCCGGCATTTCCTACCGCGACATGATCGAGGCCTTCATGGCCGCCGACGAGAAGCGGTTCCCGACGATCGCCTGGATCAATGCCTTCTTCGAGAGCGAGGCCCGATCCATCCAGCAGGGCGGCTCGGAGTACGTTTTCTCGAAGGAATATCTCAACATCTTCTGGCCGGCCGACGAGTACATCTTCGTGAAGCTCACGGCGGAGGGCCGGTTCGACGCTTTCTACAAGGAGGCCGGCGAGCTCCTTTCCGAGACGGTGCGGGCCCGGAGCGATGGACTTCCGATCGAGATCGTCGAAGAGGCGGTTCGCCTGAACCACGCACTGGTTCATCAGCCCTTCGCCAAGGGCGACATAAAGGTGAAGCTCGACTACGACCTTCTGGACTACTGGAACAAGGTGCGCGGCGGCGAGCCTGCGCTGCTGCGCAAGGTCCCGATCGTCGTGGAAGTGGACCGGACGAGCCGGCCTTACGACGATTTCCAGAAGTGGTGCCGGGAGATCGTCTGGTGGGGCAACAAGAAGGGCGCATATCTCTATTCGCCGCGCGCCGTCGAGATCACGCCCGAGCTGGCCGGACACTACTGAGCCTGCGGCCGAGGCAATGAAGTATCGCAAGCTGGGCGGGACCGGCATTCTGGTCTCGGAGGTCGGCTTCGGCGCCTGGGGCATCGGCGGCAGAACGGCCGGCGCCACGTCCTACGGCGACACCGATGACGCGCAATCCCTCAGGGCGCTTCACCGGGCGCTGGACCTCGGCATCACCTTCTTCGACACGTCCAGTGCCTACGGAGCCGGACATAGCGAAGTCCTGATCGGCAGGGCGGTGGCCGGCAGGCGCGACAAGGCGGTGATCGCCACCAAGGCCGGGTACGACGATTGGACGAGGCCGCCGGACTTTTCGGCTGCCGCCATCAGGCGCTCGACCGAGCTCAGCCTGCAGCGCCTCGCCACGGACTATCTCGACGTCCTGCAGCTCCACAATCCACCCTCGGACGTGCTCGCGTCCGGCGAGACGAGAGAGGTGCTCGCCTCCTTGCGCGCCGAGGGAAAAATCCGGTCCTGGGGCGTTTCCGCGAAGGCTCCCGCCGGCGCGCTCGAAGCGCTGCGCCTGGTGGACGCCCCGATCGTCCAGGCCAACTTCAACATGATGGACGTCCGCGTCGTCACGGAGGGGCTGCTCGACGAGGTCACTCGGCGTGGCGCCGCTTTCATCGCCCGGACGCCGCTTTGCTTCGGCTTCCTCACGGGGACGATCGATCGCACGACGGTCTTCGCCGCCGGAGACCACCGGGCGGCCTGGTCGCGCGCCCAACTCGACAACTGGATCGACGGCGCGGGAGATCTGATATCGGCGGTCTCGGCGACGCCCGGACGCGAGGCGGTGCTGAGCGCGCTCCGCTTTTGTCTCTCGTTCGCCGGGGTCTCGAGCGTCATCCCGGGCGTGCTGCACCCGGCCGAGGCGGAGACGAATGCCGAAGCGAGCGCGCTGGGAGCTCTGCCGGCCGATGTCGTCGACCGGGTGCTGGCGATCAACGCGAAGAGGGATTTCTTCGTTTCGCCGGTACGCGCATCCTGACGAAGTCGAGGAGGTTGCCGCCGGGGAATTGATGGCCGGCGATGCCGGCCGCCGCCGCCGCCTGCATGTCGATATCGCGATCGCCGATCATGAATGACCCGTCCATTTCGACGTTCCATTCCTTCTGAAGCTTCAGGATCATCCCAGGCCCCGGCTTGCGCATCTCGGAAACCCGCCGGTAGCGCTCGACCACCCCCTCGGGGTGATAGGGGCAGTACTCGAAGCAATCGATGTGGGCGCCGGCACGCTGCAACTCGCCCTGCATCCACCCGTGAAGCGACTTCACGTCATCTTCGCCATAATAGCCGCGCGCGACGCCGGCCTGGTTGGTGACGGCGAACACGTAGTAACCGGCGTCGTTCAGCCAGCGGATGGCCTCCCGAGCGCCATCGATCCAGCGGATCTGCTCGGGCCGGTGCACATAGTTGTCGTCGTGATTGATCACGCCGTCGCGGTCGAGGAAGGCCGCCGGCCTGCGCGTGAAGGCCGGCATGGCGTGCTGCGAGCGGGCAAAGTCGTCGGGAACCCCGATGTCGATGAACGTGCCTTCCGCTGCGAGCCCGAGGAGTTGGCCCTCCGAGGCAAGTGGAGGCAGAACATCGTTCTCGAGCGAGCAGGGGACGCTTTGGATCCTGTCGAGGATTCTCCGCCGGACCAGATAGATACCGGCATTGATCGGGAGTTCGCTTTCCGCCTTGGGAAGAAATCGCGATACCCGGTCTTCCCGGGTTTCGACGCGGCCGTATCGCCCCCCGCCGACGCCGCGAGCGAGGGCGAGATGCATCGTCCAGTCGTCACGCTCGAGGGCCGGGACGAGCGCCAGCCAGTTGAAGCCGAAGAAGGAATCGCCGTTGGTCAGGAAAAACACCGGATCGAGGGCGGCTGCCGCATTGGCGAGAGCGCCGGCCGTTCCCAGCGGCGACTGTTCGACAATCACGTCGATCGACAGTCCGCCGACGACCCTGCCGGCATAGTGCCGGACGACTTCACCGGCGCTGTGTCCGGCGAGCAGCAGCAGCCGCTGGAGTCCGAACCGGGCGGCCTCGTCTATCAGATAGTCGAGGAAGGGGCGGCCACCGACCTCGAGAAGGGGTTTGGGCATGTTCCGCGTGAGCGGGCCGAGGCGCGTCCCGAGCCCGCCGACCAGACAGACGACCTGCCGGACGGTCATGGCGTGTCCCAGGCCGCGCGAACCACGGTCCGTTCGGTAAGAGCCTCGCGCGCCAGCCCCCAATCCGCATCATTCGTCACGAGAGAAGTATCGTTCTTCGCGTAGCGCGCCGCCTTGGCGACGAAGTGACGCTCGATCGAGGGCGCGAGGATTTCTTCCAGGCCGCGCACCCGGCGGCGGGGATAGTTGAGCCATACCCGCAGGTTCATCGCCAGTTCCCGACGGTTTCGGCCGATCAGATAGTGATCCAGGCGGAGCTGCCAGTCCTTCCAGATCGTGGCCACGCGCTGGGCGTGCGTGTTTCCATGCACGACCTTGTAGATGCATTCGTCCTGCCAGTGGACTTCGGAGGCGCCATGCGCCGCCGCAGCGTGAAGCGCGATCGAATCCGAATCGAGGCAGAGCACGGTCCGGTCCTTCTGGTAGCCGCGGATCTCATGCCACCGCGCCGTCGACATCAGGATGAAGTCACCGCAGGCATTGCTGTGGAGGTCCCGCATCTTCCAGTCGATGCTGTGGGTCAGGCGATCGTTCCTGTGGACGACATGGCGCGCCAGCGAGGCGAGGAGCTCGTCGTCCGGCAGGTCGAGCCAGCTCTCGTCCTCCATGCGGGCATCGAGCCTGTCGCAGCGGTAGACGTGGCGGTCGTCGAGATCGAGTTGGCCGATCGTCGCGACGAGCTTCTCCGAGTAGAACGTATCCAGGGCCTTGGGCGTCACGAAGCGTCCCCGGGCCCGCCGGAAGCCGACATTCGCCGCGTTGTTCACGTGCATCCCGCGCTTCTGCCAGCCCCGCGGGCCACGATGGAACTGCGGGGGCACGACGATGAACCGCACGCTCGCGTGGGACGTGCCGCCGAGGAAACCATTCATCTGGTCCGCGAGCAGGGGGCTCCCCGGTGGCGGGTTCCATTCCACGACGATCACCTCAGAGGGGATCTTGTGCTTGTCGAGCTGGCGGACGAGAAAGCCTATGGAGTGTTCGAGGCGTTTTGCGTAGTTCGGCGTGTAGCCGTCGTTCCGTGCCCAGCCAACGATGCTGAGATAGGGCGGGGCATGCATTCGTTGACACCTGCTCTGACGGCTGATGCGTCGGTTATTTGGGGCGGTTTGTTATCGGCGCGGTAGAATTCCGTCAATTGAGTCCAAGGGCCGAGACACCCTGGACCTGATCGGGATGCCTTGACGTTCCAGCGACGCTAAGATAGCGGACAGGCCGAAATAGCGGTTTTGGCGGGCCATCGGAGCTTTCCGGCAGTTCTGCGAGCGATCTCGGGGCAGGATCGGGCCCGGGTCCTCTGGGCGGTCAATTCGGTCCCACACCGTGCAGGAGCAGTTGTGTGAGTAACTCAGGGATGTTGTTGCGCCTGTCGGGTAGCCTGCGAGAGGCGCTGGGTACGCGGCGCCGGCAACCGGTCGACGAGTGGGTCGCGGGCGGCAACGGCAGCGAAGCCGAACATCTCTTCCTGCGGGCGACGACGCTTTTCCGAACGGGTGACGGCGAGACAGCCATCCGCCTGCTCCGGCAGGCGATCGCGATCGCCCCTGCATTTTCGGATGCGATCGAGGCCGAGGGCGAAGCTCTCGACATGGGCGGTGACCCGGCCGCGGCCGCAGCCCGCTACGACGAAGCCCGCAGGCTCCGGCAGGTGGGACGGCCCGGGGCTCCCGACCGACACTTCGTCCTGCGCCAGCAGGGATCGCACACCGCTGAGATCGTCGCCTACACGAGGGTTCTGAAGTCCCTCAAGAAATTCGCCTTGCCGCACCTCGCGCGCGGAAATGCCTATCTCGCCGACCGGCAGCCCGAGCTGGCGCTGGCCGACTATGATCGCGCGCTGAAGCTGCATCCGAACTCTCTGGACGCCCTGGCACTGAAAGGCGAGGCCCTGTCCGCCCTCGGCCAGCACGCCGCCGCGATAGAAGCCCTCGACCGGGTCATCGCCGCCCGGCCGAAGGACGCGGAAGCCCTGAACGCCCGGGGGATCGCGCACATGGCGCTCGGGCATGTCGACCAGGCCAATGGTGACTGGCGGCAGCAGCTCGGCCTGCTGGCTGGCCGCCCGGCCGCGAGTGCCTATGTTGCCTTGCGCCTGGCAGACTACGCCGTCGCGCTGCCGCATCTCGAGGCAATGGTTCGGAATGACCGCCGGGATCCCTACTGGGCCCTGTATCTGGGCACGGCATTGCTTCGGCTGGAGCGTCCCCTGTCAGACAGGGAAACGGTGGACGGCGACTCCTGGGTCTCGTCGCTGCTGGCGCTGCAGGCTGGCAAGGCTTCCGAATCAGAAGTGATGGCCCGGGCCGACACTGCCGCCCGCCGTGCCGAAGCGCTGTTCCAGCTCGGCGTCGCCGCCCATGCCCGGGACCGGTCCGCCGCCCGCTCGTATTGGCAGCAGGTAGTGGCCACCGGCCTTCCGACGCTCGTGGAGTACGCAGCAGCCCGCAACGAGCTGGCGCGTTCCGCTTCCTGACTGATCGCCCGTCACGCGAGGTCCCATGTTTTCCGTCATCATCTACGGCCGCAACGACACGCACGGCTATAACCTGCACAAGCGTGCGGCCATCAGCTTCAATGCTCTCGCCGAAGTGATGTCGGATCCGGACGACGAGATTCTCTTCGTCGACTACAACACGCCCGACGATCATCCGACGTTTCCGGAGGCGATTCACGACACGCTGACCGAGAAGGCCAAGAAGGTCATCCGGATCCTGCGGATTCGCCCCGAGCAGCATGCGCATCTGAAGTCGAAGACCCACCTGGTCGCGCTGGAAGCCCAGTCGCGCAACGTGGCGCTGCGCCGGTCGAATCCCAGGAACCGGTGGGTCCTCTATACGAACACCGACATGCTTCTGGTTTCGCGCACCCCGGGCGAATCGCTCAGCGACATCCTGGGTTCCGTTCCGGATGGCTTCTACCAGATCCCGCGCTTCGAACTGCCGGAGATGCTGTGGGAGGCTGCCTTCGACCGCCGCGATCCCGCCGGCAATCTCGAGAAGTTGCGGGACTGGTCGGTCCGCTACCATCTCAACCAGGTCGTCCATAACTTCATGCCGATGAAGTACGATGCGCTGGGTGATTTCCAGGCAGCGCTTCGCGAGGACATGTTCGCCATCCATGGTTTCGACGAATCGATGCTGCTGGGCTGGCATTGCGATTCGAACCTGGCCGCTCGTCTCGCCCTGTATCGCGGTCGCGTCGACACGCTGATCGACAAGGTCTTCGGTTATCATTGCGACCATACCCGCGTTGCCGCCGCCAACAACAAGGGCCGGCAGACGCGGATGAACGACCAGGACCAATATATCTGGAACGTGTCCACGCCTTACGTGCCGGAGCAGGCCGAGAACTGGGGCTGGCCGGATGTAGAGATCGAGGAAGTGAGGCTCGACCGCGAGACGTCCTACCAGCGCTTCACGGCGGGGTTGGATGCGGCGCTGAAGCCGGCCACGGTGCCGTACACGTCGACGAGCCTCGAGTGGTTCCTCTACGACGATCTCACCTACGACATCGACCACACGCTGCCCTTCGTGGCCGATCAGATGCTGACCTATCCGCGCTCGACATCGGTGATGATCGTCGGGACGCGCAAGGAGTTCGTCGAGCGGTTCCTGACGGCGTGGCGAGCCATGGGATTCACCGGTCCGATCCTGGTGCCGAACGAATGCGAAGGGCTTCCGTCGGATCTGGAAGGATTGGAGAGGGGCACCTTCGAGGATCTGCTCCCGCGGGCCGAGATGTTCATTTTCGAGTTCGGCCTGGCGACGCAGAGTCCGGACGAGCCGATCCGCATAGGACGGCAGGCGGGGCCGCTGGATACCAAGCGCCTCAAGGTCGTCGCCAAGCTGTTCAGGCAGGCGACGTCGACGGAGGCGGAAACGCGGCCTCCGGGTCGGCGGACCCCGCGTCGCTTCGTCGGCGTCAACGTGATCTACAACCGGTTCTGGCCGCTGTTCACGGACTATGTCGGAGCCAACATCAACCCGTTCTGCAGCCAGGTGCTTGCTGGGCTGCCCCGCGTCGATCCGAGCCTTCGTGGCAAGGTGCTGCGCTTCCGCGGACGTCGCGCGATCTGACGTAGGGGCCGAGCGAAGCTCGGCCCGTTGAGCGACAGGCTGCGGCTTGGCTACAAGCCGCCAAGCTTGCAATGTCCGAGAGCGCCGAAGGACGAACAACCGCCTTATGGCCCTTCCGTCGACGTCTTACGTCGACGCGCTTGTCCGGGAGGGCATGAAAAAGCCCGCACGTGGCGGGCTTCGTCATCCGATGTGGGCTCGGTCCTACCGGCCCGATCCGAGATAGAGCAGGTCGGCGACCTCCTCGAACTGGTCGGCGGGCAGGGTGCGCCACAGGTCCAGCACGGTCAGGCGCTGGCCGTCGCGCTTGCACCAGGCCGGCGAGATCTCCTTGTACTGCGGCCAGCCGGTCGCGACGATCAGCAGGTCGCACTCGCGCACCGCCCCTTCGATCGAGGAGCCGCCGACCACCTTGTCGCCCAGCACGGCCAGCGCCGCATCCTGGGCCAGCGGGTCGTGCACGGTGACGACATAGCCCGCGTCGGCGAGCTTGGCGGCGAGCTTCACGCTGTGGCTCTCTTCGACGACCGGCGTATGCGGCTTGTAGGAGAGACCGAGAATGGCGATGCGCGTGCCGGCCTTGGCGAACTTGGAGACCAGGGCGGAAAGACGCTCCACCTGGAAGTTGTTGATGCGGTCGGTCGCCTCGGCCACGTCGGCGCGGGCGCCGATCTTGCGGGCGAAGGCGGCGAAAGCCACGTTGTCACGCGGGAAGCAGGGGCCGCCATAGCCCATCGCGCCCTTGAGGTACTTCGCGCCGATGCGGGTGTCTGCGCCCAGCGCCTTGGTGACGGCGTCGACGTCGGCGCCGGGGATCCGGTCGCAGATGTCGGCCAGCATGTTGGCGTAGGAGATCTTGGTCGTGACGTAGGTGTTCACCGAGATCTTGGTCAGCTCGGCGTTCACGAAGTTCATGCGCTGCACCGGCGGCTTCTTCTCGCACATCTGCAGGTAGATGGTCTGCAGCATGTCGCCGGCCTTGGCGTCGCTCTCGCCGATCAGGATCGAGTCGGGGAAGAGCATGTCGCGCACGACGCTGCCCAGAGCGATGAATTCCGGATTATAGCAGAGGCCGAGCTCGGGGCCGACCTTTCGGCCGGAAGCGGCCTCGAGCGCGTCCTTGATCTCGGTGCCGGTCGTGCCGGGCATCACCGTGCTGGTGATGACGACCATGTGGTAGCCCTTCTTGTTCCTCAGGGCCTTGCCGAGCGTCTCCATGGCCTGGAGCACGAACCGGTTGGAAAAGAAGCCGGTGCTGTCGGACGGCGTCGGCACGATGACGAAGCTGGCGTCGCTCTTCTGGATCGCCTCATTGGCGTCCATGGTCGCCGAGAGGCGCTCCTTGTTGGCTGCGATCAGCTCGTTGAGTTGCGGCTCGACGATCGGCATCTTGCCGGCGTTCATGGCGTCGACGAGCGTCTTGTTCACATCGAGGCCAATCACGGTGAAGCCGCGGCTGGCGAGGACTGCCGCGAGCGGCGCACCGAGCTTACCGAGACCGACGACCGAAACGCGGGGCAGAGTTGCTGAGGTCATTTCCATGTCCGTTTTGAAGGCCGGTACTGATACTGGCGCCAGCGGCCGGATGCCACCCCGATTTTGCAGGGGCAGTCGGGGTAAACACCGCTTGCGCGCTCCCGTCGCAGGGGCGAAAAATCGTGTGCAATCAAGCGCCAAGCGCAGGGGAACTGGATGAAAGTGGAGTTTTCGGCCTTTCCGAAGGCCTTTGCGGGCAATGTCGCGGTCTTCGTCGGTGACGACAAGCAGCTCCTGGCGACCGCCCAGTCTGTCGATGCACAGACCGGGGGTGCCGTAGCCCGGGCTTTCGAAGGCGGCCGCTTCACGGGCGCCAAGGGGCAGACCCAGACCGTGCTTGGCCATTCCGGCGATATTGCACGGCTTCTGCTACTGGGCGTCGGCAAGGGCAAGGAGCTGGATGCCCGGGCAGCCGAGGGGCTGGGCGGTGTGATCGCCGCCGAAGCCAATGCCGCGGGCCATACGGCCGTCACGGTGGTCGTCGACCCGGTGAAGGGCAGCCGCCTGTCGCCGGCCCAGATCGCAGCCCATATCGCCCTGGGCATCCGGCTGCGCAACTACCGTTTCGACAAGTACAAGACCAAGGACAAGCCGGAGCAGAAGCTGTCGCTCCAGCAGGTCACCATCGTCCTGGCCGGTCCCGCCGACGCGCGGAAGGCCTATGCGCAGCTCGAACCGGTGGTCGATGCCGTGTTCCTCACGCGCGACCTGGTGAGCGAGCCGCCGAACGTCCTCTACCCCGTGGAGTTCGCCCGTCGCGCCAAGGAGCTCACCAAGCTCGGCGTGAAGGTCGAGATCCTGGGCGAGGCCGAGATGAAGAAGCTCGGCATGGAGACCTTGCTGGCTGTCGGACAGGGCAGCGGACGCGACTCCCAGCTCCTGGTCATGACCTGGATGAACGGTCCCAAGGGCCAGGCGCCGGTGGCGCTGATCGGCAAGGGCGTATGCTTCGACACCGGCGGCATCTCGCTCAAGCCGGCCGCCGGCATGGAAGACATGAAGTGGGACATGGGTGGCGCCGGCGCCGTAACGGGCGCCATGAGGCTGATCGCTGGCCGCAAGGCCAAGGCGAACGTCGTGGCGGTGTGCGCGCTCGTCGAGAACATGCCCGACGGCAATGCCCAGCGTCCGGGCGACGTCGTGAAGTCGATGTCGGGCCAGACGGTCGAGGTCATCAACACCGACGCCGAAGGCCGCCTGATCCTGTGCGACGCCATGTGGTATGCGCAGGAGAAGTTCAAGCCTCAGGCGATGATCGAGCTGTCGACCCTGACCGGCGCGATCATCGTGGCGCTGGGCCACGAGCGGGCCGGCCTGTTCTGCAACAACACGCAGCTCTCCAACCGCCTGCGCGCGGCCGGCTCGGGCATCGGCGAAAAACTGTGGCGCATGCCGCTCGGGCCCAAGTACGACAAGCTGATCGAGTCTGAAATCGCCGACATGAAGAATGTCGGTGGCGGCCGCGACGGCGGCTCGATCACGGCGGCGCAGTTCCTGCAGCGCTTCGTGCAGGACGGCGTCGCCTGGGCGCATATCGACATCGCGGGCGTTGCCTGGTCGGGCAAGGGCGATGTCACGACGCCCAAGGGTGCGACGGCGTTCGGCGTGCGCCTGCTCGACCGGCTGATTGCCGAGAACTACGAGCGCTGATCCGCCGATGGCGACCGAGGTCAATTTCTATCACCTGACCCGGTCCTCGCTGGAAGACACGCTGCCGCGCCTGCTGACCAAGACCTTGCAGGCGGGGGAGCGGGCTGTCGTGCTGCTGGGATCGGCGGAGCGGGTGGATGCCTTGAACACCCATCTCTGGACCTACGATCCCAACGGCTTCCTGCCGCACGGCGCGGCGCGCGATGGCGAGGCCGATCGCCAGCCCGTCTGGCTGACGCATGTCGACGAGAACCCAAACGGGGCAGCGTTCCTCTTCGTCGCCGATCGCGCCAGGTCGGAGAAGGTCGGCGACTACAAGCGCTGCTTCGAATTGTTCGACGGCCGGGACGACACCGCCGTCGCCGACGCCCGCGAGCGCTGGAAGGCCTACAAGACCGCAGGCCACCTGCTTGCCTACTGGCAGCAGACCGACACCGGCGGTTGGGAGAAAAAGGCCTGAGCTAACGCCTGTCGCGCGGCCTCAGATAGGCCTGCCACGCCGCGACGAGACGCTCACGCAAGGGGATCGGCCCCTCGGGCCGGTAGAAATCCGGCGGATCGGATTCGAAGCGGGCCATGTAGCTGCGATAATCGAGCGGTCGGGCCCGGTCGCCCTGCGCCTGGGCGGCCAGCAGGTCGAGGCCGCGGTCGACTTCGATGACTGGCTTCAGCCTGTCGCGGCAGCCGAGCAGAAGCTCGGCGGCGGCATCGGGCACGTCCCAGGCCGACAGGATCGCCGCCAGCTTGGCCACTTTCTCGGCGCTGAGGCTCGCAAGCTTCGACGGACCGTTTGGACCCAGCAGATCGAGGGCGTAGTAGGCCTCGCCTTGGAAGGGGCGGCCGGAATGCGTCTCGGCCGGCGTCGGCCAGATGTAGCGGGCTGGCAGCGCGCGCGAGGAGTAGTTGCGCACGTCGAGCCGGAAGAGATCGAAGCCGTGACGGCGCATGAACCGGTCGGTGTTGTGGAAGGAGTGCTCGTCGGCGGCCCCGTCACCCACGAAATTCACTTCCATCTGCACGGCCAGCAGGTTCGGCGGCAGGCGCCCTTCGAAGCTCTGCAGGATCTGCCAGTCGATGCCGTCGGTATCGATCTTCATGTAGTCGAGATCGGTCCAGCCACGTTCCGCGAGAAGGTCGGGCACGACCATCGGCTTGTTCGGATCGGCGAGCCCGGTCAGTTCCCAGGCATTGTGCCGGAGCTGTTCCTCGGTCGACGCGGTCCGCAGCTTTGCGTCGCGGATCTCGCGCGTGCGCATGAAGCTCATGCGGTCGCGCATCTTCATGATCAGCGGCGCCGCCGGGCCGGCCGACAGGTCGATCGGCGTGTCGGCACGCGGGCTCACGAACGCGGCCACGTAGGAGACGTCGGGGTTCTTTTCCTCCGAGGTGAGGCGTTGGCATTCGCTGGCGCTGGCGTCGATGCCAAGCGCCTTCAGCTTCCCGCCGAAGGCGCGCCACTTCGGATCGAGGCCGCCGGAGCAGCCGATGTCCAGCAGCGCGAACCGTTCCGCCTTCAGCCCTTGGGCGACGAACGCCGGGAACGACATCGCGACGACGCGCTCAGACCGTTGCCACGGGAGTCGCGGGCGAACCGACCGCGCCGGGAAGACGCAGCGGCGGCGCCGTCAGCAGGAACCGCGAGCGCTTCTTGTCGCGCAGCCACAGCGCCAGGTCCTTCAGCCACCAGATCTCGCCGAGGTTCAGCCCGAGCTTGAACAGGCAGTGATTGTGGATCGGCAGCGACGGATGCTCGGCGTCCTCCGGCCCGGGCCGCGCGGGCACCGCCTCGACGCCGTAGTTGTCGGCGATCAATGCCGAGATCTGGCTGTCGGTGATCCACTGCAGCAGGCGCTTGTCTCGACCGTCGAGCACGCAGCACATCGCGTGCGCGCGCGCCGGGTCGACGTTCTTGTTCATCTTCATGATCTCGTCGGTGAACCCGGTGTAGAGCAGCAGCATGTCGCCGGGTTCGACCACGACCTTGTCGGCGTCGAGCACGCGCCTGAAATCGTCGTAGCTCACATATTTGTGGTCGCGGCCGTAGTGCTTCTCGAGATCGACCAGCACGGCGCGGCCCTGGATCGCCTTGGCCGCCATGTTCTCGACACCGAGCTTGTGGGCGTAGGAGAGGTGGCCGCAGCCGTCGCGGCCGGCATCCGGCTGAGGACCGACAACATCGGAGCCAGCCTTGAAGCCATTGTAGTAGAGCGGCTCGGGCACGCCGTCGCCGTCGGCGTCGAACAGGCCGCCGACATGGGCCAGCGTGTCCCACTGCGTCGAATATTGCAGCGTGAGGATCACCCGGTCGTCGCTGGCGACGTCGACGAACTGCGGATTGAGGCTGTTGGTCAGGAAATTGAAGCGCCAGCCATTCTCGTCGCCCGTGGGAGAAAGTACCGGCGGCAGTCGGCGGGGGTTCAGCACGTTGCCGCCCGGAAAGTCGAGCGGCAGGCTCAGGCAGAACGAAATCCCTTCCTTCACCTCGGCGATGCCCTCCAGCACCTTCTTCGGCGTGATCAGGTTCAGGCGGCCAAGCTGATCGTCGTCGCCCCAGTCTCCCCAGGTCGATCCTTCAGGGCGATGCTTCCAGCGCTTCATGATGCGTTTCTCCCTCTTGCCGGCGGGGACACTACAAGGCCCGCTGCAGCGCGTCATTACGTGCGCATGGCTCCCCCCATGCATTTGCGGAAACGTTCGCCATGCGGATCGCTTATGATGCGTCGGAAGAGGTGTCCATGTCCGCTGCTGCCACAACGCCGCTTCGGCACGATTTCAGGGTGATCAGCCTGATCGGCGTCGCCCACGGGGTGAGCCATTACTACCAGCTTGCCTTCGCGACCATGCTGCTGATCGTGCGTCAGGAAGCAGGGCTGAGCTACGCCGACGTCGGCCTGCTGGCGGGAATCTTCTACGGTGTCTCCGGGGTGGCTCAGACGGCGGCGGGATTCGCGGTCGATCGTTTCGGCGCCCGGCCGATCCTCGCCAGTGGCCTTTTCATCGTCGGCCTCGGCCTCGCTTGCATCTCGGTCGCGCATACCTTCCGCGGCTTCGCCTGCATCGCGGTCATTGCCGGACTGGGCAACTCGGTCTTCCATCCGGCCGACTTCGCGCTGCTGAATTCGTCGGTGAATACCCACCGGCTTGGCCGCGCCTTCAGCATCCACGGGCTCGGCGGGTCGCTGGGTTGGGCCGCCGCCCCGGTGATGTACTTCCTCGACAGCCTGTTCGGCTGGGTCGGAGCGGCCCTGATCGGCGCATTGCCGGGCATCGTGCTGTCCGGCCTGGTCCTCGTCCATCGTGAGCAGCTGGTCGATCACAGGGTCAAGGTGCGTGCGGCCGCGGCGCAGGCCGGCGGCCGGCCGGGCCTGGCGCTGTTCCTGCAGCCGGCGCTGCTGCTCTGCCTGGCGTATTTCGCGCTGATCGCCGCCAACACGGTCGGCATCCAGCAGTTCGCCGTACCCGCCTGGAGCGGCATGTTCGGCGTCACCGAGAACTATGCCGCCTTCTGCCTGATCGTGTTCATCGCCGGATCGGCCGCGGGTATCCTGGTCGGCGGCTATTTCGCCGACCGCGTCCGCCGGCACGAGCTGGTGGCGGCATTCGGCCTGCTGGCGGCGGCGGCCCTTACCGTGCCGATTGCGACGCAGACCGTGTCGTCCACCTTGCTGCCGATCCTGCTGGCGCTGGCCGGCGCCGCCGGCGGCATCACCAACCCGTCGCGCGACATGATCGTGCGCGGTGCGACGCCTCCCGGCGCATCGGGCAAGGTCTTCGGCTTCGTGTATTCCGGGCTCGACATCGGCTCCTTCGTGGCGCCGCCGCTGTACGGCCTGCTGATGAACAGCGGCATGCCGGCGGTGATCTTCTGGATCGCCGTCGGGCTCTACGCTTTCAATGCCGGCATGGTGATGCTGATCCGCAGCAGCAGCGCCAAGCCCGCCTATCCGGCGGCAGCGGAGTAGGGGTCAGGCGGCGGCTTCCAGCGCTTCCTGGGCGGTCAGCCAGCGCTTCTCGGCATTCTCGACCTCGCGTTCGAGGCGGGCTTTTTCCTTCTGCAAGTCCGTGACCACGCTGCCGGGGCCCGCATAGATCGCCGGATCGGCGAGCTTCGCCAGTACGCCGTTCAGCTGGTCGGTGAGGCGGGCGAGCATCTTCTCGGCGCTGTCGACGGCTTTCTTCAGCGGTGCCTTGTTGGTGCGGTTGTCGGCGGCGGCCTTGCGCTGGTCCTTCTTGCTGCCCGCATCGGCCTGCTTTTCGGCCTTGGGCGGGCGGGCGCCTCGTTCCTTCAGCAGTTTGGCCTGATATTCGTCGATGTCGCCGTCGAACGGCTTCACCGTTCCCTTCTCGACCACCCACAGCGCGTCGGCGACCATCTTCACCAGATGCGTGTCGTGGCTCACCAGCACGACCGCGCCTTCGAAGTCGTTGATGGCGTCGACCAGCGAGGCGCGCGCATCCATGTCGAGGTGGTTGGTCGGCTCGTCGAGCAGCAGCAGGTGAGGGGCGTTGCGCGTGGCCAGCGACAGCAGCAGGCGGGTCTTCTCGCCGCCCGACATGACGCCGACCTTGAGATTCGCGCGCTCGCGCGAGAAGCCGAACCGGCCGAGCTGGGCGCGCACCTTGGCCTCGCCAGCGCCCGGTCCCAGCGCGCGGTTCATATGGTCGAACGGCGTCCCCTCGTAGTCGAGGCTCTCTTCCTGATCCTGCGAGAAGTAGCCGACCCGCAGTTTCGGCGTCTTCTTGAGCTGGCCTTCGCGCGGCTCGAGCCGCTGCGAGATCAGGCGGATGAAGGTCGACTTGCCGTTGCCGTTCTGGCCGAGCAGCGCGATGCGGTCTTCCATGTCGATGCGCAGGTCGAGGTTGCGCAGCACCAGCGGCCCGTCGGGGTAGCCCACGGAGACCTGGTCGAGCGTCTCGATCGGCGAGGCGAGGATATCGGGCGAGGGGAAGTTGAACGAAATGCGTTCGTCGATCGGGACCGAGGCGACGGGCCCGAGCTTCTCGATCATCTTCATGCGCGACTGGGCCTGGCGCGCCTTGCTGGCCTTGGCCTTGAAGCGGTCGACGAAGGCCTGCATGTGCTTGCGCTGCGCGGCGACCTTGGCTTGCTGCGCGGCATCGTTGGCGAGGCGTTCGGCGCGGGTGCGCTCGAAGAAGTCGTAGTTGCCGGTGTAGGCGACGAGCTTCTGCTGGTCGATGTGCACGATGTGGTCGCACACGTCGTTCAGCAGGTCGCGGTCGTGGCTGACCATCAGCACCGTGTTGCGGAAGCGCTTCAGGTACTCGGTGAGCCAGATCATCGCCTCGACGTCGAGGTGGTTCGAGGGCTCGTCGAGGATCAGGAGGTCCGGGCTGCTGAACAGCGTGCCGGCGAGCGCTACGCGCATGCGCCAGCCGCCCGAGAACTCGCCGCAGGGGCGGGATTGCTTCTCGTTGTCGAAGCCCAGGCCGTTCAGGATCGAGGCCGCGCGCGAGGGCGCAGCCGCGGCGCCGATTTCCTCGAGCCGGGCGTGAATCTCGGCGAGGCGCACGCCGTCATGGCAGGTCGCATCCTCCGCCAGCAGGGCGCTGCGCTCAACGTCCGCGGCGAGCACCGCATCGATCACCCTGATGTCGCCGCCGGGCGGGTCCTGGGGGACCGAGCCCACGCGGGTGCGTCCCATCAGGTTGATCTCGCCGCTGTCGGCTTCGATCTGGCCCTGGATCAGGCGCAGCAGGGTCGACTTGCCGGCGCCGTTGCGGCCGACCAGACCGACTTTCCAGCCGTCGGAAAGGGCCGCCGAGGCGCGGTCGAACAGCACCCGCTCGCCATGGCGGAAGGAGATATCGCTGATGTGGAGCATGGGCGGGGGCATTTACCATGCGATTTGGCCGCAAACCAAGCGCATTGGCCGCGCTTGCCGGGCCCAAACCCCGCGTCTATAAGGCGCGCCCAAGCGCTGAAAATCACTGCCTCCACGAGGGAATTCATGGCCGTCGAACGTACTTTCTCGATCATCAAGCCGGATGCGACCCGCCGGAACCTGACCGGCAAGATCAACGCCCGGTTCGAGGAGAAGGGCCTGCGCATCGTCGCCCAGAAGCGCATCCAGATGAGCCGCCAGCAGGCCGAACAGTTCTACGGCGTGCACAAGGCCCGTCCGTTCTTCAACGATCTCTGCACCTTCATGACGTCCGGCCCGGTCGTCGTTCAGGTCCTGGAAGGCGAGAACGCCGTCGCGAAGAACCGCGAGATCATGGGCGCCACCAATCCGGCCAACGCCGACGCCGGCACGATCCGCAAGGACTTCGCCGAGTCGATCGAAGCCAATTCGGTGCACGGCTCCGACTCGCCGGAGAACGCGGCCATCGAGATCGCCTACTTCTTCGCGGGCTCCGAGATCGTCGGCTGACGCGAGGCGGCCCTCAAACGAAAAAAGCGGCCCATCGGGCCGCTTTTCTTTTGGAAGATCCGCTCCGGACGTCAGTTCAGGACGGCAAAGGCGACCAGCAGGGCGATCGAGCCGCCGATTCCCAGAACGAGGCCGAGCAGCGGCAGGTGGGCAATCAGGCCGAGGGCCATCGAGACCAGAAGGACGATGATCCAGAGGAGACTGAACGTCACCAGCTTGCTGAACGCCGTATACGTCGCCACGTGAGCCGGATAGTCATCCTTTGCTTCAGCCATAACTCTTCCCCGCTTGAATTCGTTGGCGATCTTATATCGGACTAGGTTTCTCGGGAAAAGAGGAGCGTGGCGTCGCAGGCGAGGCCCGTGACCTCGACCGTCTCGCCATCGATCGCGATCCGGCCTTCGCCGAACCAGCGCACCACCAGCGGATAGAGGCGGTGCTCCTGGCGCAGGATGCGTGCCGATAGCGTCTCCTCCGTGTCGCCGGCGAGCACCGGCACCGCCGCCTGGGCGATGATCGGGCCCGAGTCGAGGTCCGGAGTCACCAGATGGGCGGTGCAGCCGCTCACGCGGACGCCGGCCGCCAGCGCCTGGCGTTGTACGTGCGTCCCCTTGAACGCCGGCAGCAGGGACGGGTGGATATTGATCAACCGGTTTGCCCAGCGCGTGGGAAACCACGGGCTGAAGATGCGCATGAACCCGGCCAGCACGACCAATTCGACACCATGGCGCTCGAGTTCCGCCGAGACGGCGCGATCGAAGGTCTCGCGGTCGGGATGGTCTCGGTGCGAGACGATGGCCGTGGGGATGCCGGCCGCGGCGGCGATCGAGAGCCCCGGCGCGTCGGCCTTGTTGCTCACCACGCAGCCGATTCCGGCGGGATAGTCCGCGGCCCGCGCCGCCTCGATCAACGCGGCGAGGTTGCTGCCGCGGCCGGAGATCAGAACGCCGACCTTCAGCTTCGCCATAGGCTTTCGGCGTGGTCGACGATGCAGTCCGCCTCGTCGGTCGGCGCCCTCTCGATCGTGCCGATCTCGCTCACGGTCTCGCCGGTACCGGTCAGCGCCGTGGCGACCCGCGCCGCGTCATCCTTCGCGACGACCACGATCATGCCGAGACCGCAATTGAAGGTCCGCAGCATGTCGTCGGTCGGCACCTGGCCGACCTCGCGCAGCCATTGGAAGACGCGCGGCACCGTCCACCGGCGCGCATCGAGACGAGCGCGCATGCCGTCGGGGAGGCAGCGCGGCACATTGCCGGGCAGGCCGCCGCCCGTGATGTGCGCCAGGCCCTTGATCGCCCCAGTCGCCCGGATCACCTGCAGGAGTTGCTTCACATAGATGCGCGTGGGCTCCAGCAGCGCCTCGCCCAGCGTCGCGTCCGCGAAGGGCGCGCGGTCGGCATAGCTCAGACCGCTGCGCTCGACGATACGGCGCACCAGCGAATAACCGTTGGAGTGCGGGCCGCTCGAGGCGATGCCCATCACGACGTCGCCAACCGCGATGTCGCTGCGCGGCAGCAGGGCGTCGCGCTCGGCGGCGCCGACCGTGAAACCCGCCAGGTCGTAGTCGCCGTCGACATACATGCCCGGCATCTCGGCCGTTTCGCCGCCGACGAGGGCACAGCCGGCGCGCCGGCAGCCCTCGGCAATGCCCGCGACGAGGCGGCGGCCGACATCTACGTCGAGGCGGCCGCTTGCATAGTAGTCGAGGAAGAACAGTGGCTCGGCGCCCTGCACGACGATGTCGTTGACGCACATCGCCACGAGATCGATGCCGACCGTGTCCGGTATGGCCGCTTCGATCGCGACCTTGAGCTTGGTGCCGACGCCGTCGGTGCCGGAGACCAGGATCGGATCGGTGAAGCCCGCCGCCTTGAGGTCGAACAGCCCGCCGAAGCCTCCCAGTCCACCCATGACGCCCGGCCGGTTCGTGCTGCGGGCCAGCGGCTTGATGTGTTCGACGAGGTTGTCGCCGGCATCGATATCGACGCCGGCGTCCTTGTAGGTGAGGGGGGGCCGATTGTGGCCGGGGGCGTCGGGCTTCAAGCCAGCCTCATTCGTGCTAGATAGGGTGCGCGAACATAGCCAAAAACCGGACCCCCGCAATGCCGATAGGCCGCGTCTTTTCCACGATTGCTGCCCTTTTTCTGGCCGTCCTCACCGCAAACATCGCCCTGGCGCAGTCATTCGGGGGCACAGGATACGACGTCACCGGTGTCGAGGTCGACGTCAGCGGGGCCGATGCCGTGCAGGCGCGGGCCCAGGGCATCCGGGAGGCGCGGCGAAAAGCCTTTGATCTCCTCGTGAATCGCATGGTGCCGGCGGAAGATCGCGCGCGATTGCCGCAAATTGACGATGCGCAGCTCGAGAACCTGGTGCGCGGGGTGGAATTCGTGCGCGAGCGCCCGTCACCCGGTCGCTACGTCGCCACGGTGAATGTCGTCTTTGCTCCCGATGCGGTGAAATCGTACCTCGGCGGCGCCGGTGCGAAGGTCGTGGAAACCGTGCCCAGGCCGGCCCTCGTGATCCCGCTCTGGAAGGGGCCGGCCGGCGTGGAGCCACTCAACGACCGCAATGCCTGGCGCGAGGCCTGGCAGCAGCTCGACAGCGCGGGCAGCGCTGTACCCGTGACCCTGCTGCGCGGCGACCCCACCGACCAGGGCGCTCTCTCGGCGGAACAGGCCTATGTCGGCGACGTCTCGGCGCTGGCGCGCCTCAACGAGCGTTACCGGGCGCCCACCATCATCGTGGCCACGGTCGACGGCGACAAGAACGGCGGCGCGCTGAGCGTCGGCGGCCTGCGTTACGACACGCAGACCGGTGCCCGCAGCGAGATCCCGCGCATCCCCGTTGCCAGCGCGGCCGACCTGCCGGCCGCCGTGAAGGCGATCCACGCCAAGGCCGACCAGGACTGGCGTGGAATCGGCACCGTGCGACGCGACTCGCAGGCCTCACTCGATGTCGTCGTGCCGATCCGCGCGCTCGGCGACTGGGTGCAGGTGCGGCAGCGTCTCGGCGCGATCCCGGCCGTGAGGTCGGTGACGGTGAAGACACTCGAGGCCGATCGAGCCGATCTGAAGCTCGACTACTTCGGTTCGCCCGAGGAACTGCAGCGCACGCTGGCTCAGGCGGGATTGAGCCTGTCGCAGGAAGCGGGACAGTGGCAGTTGCAGGCGCGCTAGGCCTGCCCCGGGGAGTCTGAATTGATGGCGCAATCCATCACGACGGGGCGCTGGATCTTCTGGGTTGCGGCGGCCGCGATCTTCCTGCTGTTGCTGTGGCTGCTGAACGACATCCTGCTGCCCTTCGTCGTCGGCATGGTCGTCGCGTACTTTCTCGACCCGGTGGTTGCGCGACTTCAGCGGGCGCACCTGTCGCGGACCGGGGCGACCACGCTCGTCACGATCGTGGCAGTCCTCATCGCCGTCGGCGTCGTAATGGCAATCCTGCCGCCGCTGTTCGGGCAGATACAGAAACTGATCGCCAATGCGCCCGAATATGTGATGAAGGCCGTGAGCCGCATCCAGCCCTTGATCGAGCCGCTGCGTGACAGGCTCGGCCTCGATCCGCCCAGTGTCCACGACCTGCAGTCCGGGGCGACGGAATGGGCTGGTAAGGGGCTCGCCTTCGCGGGCGGCGTGGCCGGAGCAGTCGCCGAGCGCGGCGTGGCGATCATCAACCTGCTCGGCCTGCTGTTCATCACGCCGGTGGTGACGTTCTACCTGCTGCGCGACTGGGAGAAGGTACTGGCGGCGATCGACGGCGCCCTGCCTCTCGACCACGCCGATACGATCCGCAAGCTCACACGGGAATCGAATGCCGCCATCGCGGGCTATCTGCGCGGCCAGGCGCTCGTCGGCCTCGCGCTCGGCTCTTTCTACGGCATTGGCCTGACGCTGGTCGGGCTTCAGTTCGGACTGGTCATCGGCCTGATCGCGGGTGCGATTTCGTTCATTCCCTTCGTCGGCACTTTCGTTGGGGCCGTCATGGCGCTCGGCATGGCGCTGGCGCAGTTCCCGCCGGACTGGGTGGGGGTCGTCAAGGTCGCGGCGGTGTTCGTGGTGGGCCAGATGATCGAAGGCAATTTCCTGTCGCCCAAGCTTGTCGGCGATCGTGTCGGCCTGCACCCGGTCTGGATCATGTTCGCGTTGTTGGCCGGCGGCTCGCTGTTCGGCTTCACCGGCGTGCTCATCGCCGTGCCGGTGGCAGCCGTGCTCGGCGTGGTCGCGCGCCACTTCATCGCGCGCTATCGCGAGAGCGATCTCTATCGCGGCAGGGCAGGCGGTTGAACCGTCCCATGGCTAACCAACTCACACTGGATCTCGCATTGCCGCCGCCGACCTACGCGCGGCAGGATTTCGTCGTGGCCGACGGCAATCGCCAGGCGCTGGCTTGGATCGACAGCTGGCCGGACTGGCCGGCGCCGGCCCTGTCGCTGAGCGGACCGAGCGGATGCGGCAAGACGCATCTCGGCCGTATCTGGGCGGCCCGCAGCAACGCAATCGTCATGAGCGGCGACGATCTCGACGGAATGAGCGTGGCCGATCTCACGCGTCTCGCGGCGACATCGCCAGCCATCGTGATCGAAGGGGCGGAACGGGCGCCCGAGCGCGGACTCTTCCATCTCTACAACCTGATGCGTGAGCGGGGCGGATTTCTTCTGCTGATTTCAGCCGAGCCGCCTGCACGCCGGTCCATTGCGTTGCCCGATCTCGCTTCCCGGCTGCGGGCGGCGCCCGCGGTCGCGGTCGAGCCGCCTGACGACGAGCTCCTGGGGTCGATCATCCTGAAGCAGCTGGCCGACCGGCAATTGCACGCAGGTGCTGGCGTCGTGCAGTATCTCGTCTCGCACATGGAACGTTCGGCGGACGCCGCTCGACGCGTCGTTGCGGCTCTCGATCGGCGTGCCTTGACGGAACGGCGGGAGATAGACCGACGGCTGGCGGCAGACGTGCTGGCGGACATCGCCGGCGCCACCTGAAGGGAGGAAGACGATGAAGATTCTTCTGGCGGCCTTCGCGCTGTGCCTCGGTGCGGCGACGGCCTCGGCCCAACAGGGAACGGTGATGGGAACCTGGCTCTCCGAGTCGGGTGTCGCACAGATCAAGATCGGCGCCTGCCCAGATGCCGCGAGCGGCCCGATCTGCGGCTTCGTCGTCAACCTCATCAACCCCAAGGGACCGGACGGCGTAGCCGTCTCCCCCGATGCCGCCACCGACTATCGCAACGAGAACCCGGCGCTGCGCACGCGCAAGGTGATCGGCATGCCGCTGATCTGGGGCTTCAAGCAAGCCGCCGCACCCAACACATTCGAAGACGGCAAGGTCTACAATGGCGAGGACGGCAAGACCTACAGCGCCAACATCAGCCTCCAGCCCGATGGCAAGCTGCGGTTGCGCGGTTTCGTCGGCACGCCGATGTTCGGCAAGACGCAACTCTGGACGCGCGTGAATTAGGAGAGGAACGCAAATGGACATGGGAATCAGGGGCCGCAAGGCCATCGTCTGCGCGGCGAGCAAGGGACTGGGCAAGGGCTGCGCGATGGCGCTGGCGGGCGAGGGCGTCGACCTCGTGATCAATGCGCGCACCAAGTCGGAGCTCGAGGCGACGGCGGAGGAGATCCGCAAGACGTACGGCGTGAAGGTCACGCCGGTCGCCGTCGACGTCACCACCGAGGACGGCCGCAAGCAGGTGCTGGCGGCCTGTCCCGAGCCCGACATCATCGTCAACAATGCCGGCGGCCCGCCGCCGGGCAACTTCCGGGACTGGAGCCGCGAGGACTGGATCAAGGCGCTCGACGCCAACATGCTGACGCCGATCGAGTTCATCAAGGCGAGCGTCGACGGCATGATGAAGCGCGGCTTCGGGCGCATCGTGAACATTACTTCGAGCTCAGTGAAGGCGCCGATCGACATCCTCGGACTCAGCAACGGCGCCCGATCGGGCCTCACGGGCTTCGTGGCCGGCGTCTCGCGCACGACGATCCGGTACGGTGTGACGATCAACGGCCTGTTGCCGGGTCCGTTCGATACCGACCGGCTGCGCGGCACGACGAAGGCGCGCGCGGCGAAGGCCGGCCGCAGCTTCGACGAGGAGTACGCGGCCGCCGCCAAGGCGCATCCGGCCGGTCGCTTCGGCACGGCCGAGGAGTTCGGCATGATGTGCGCTTTCCTGTGCAGCGTGCACGCCGGTTACATGACCGGACAGAACATCCTGATGGATGGCGGCCAGTATCCGGGCACCTACTGAGGGGTCAGCGCGGATCGAGGTCGCGTGGCCGGACGAAGGCCAGCAGTTCGCAGGTCCCGGGAGCAAGGGCGCTCCAGGGGCCTGAAGGCGGTCGGAGGGTGGCGAGGGCTCCCGTCGGATATTTGTCCCTGAGGCGTGCCAGCGCCTCCTGCGGCCCGCGCGCCGCGAGGGTGGCCGCGAGTTGGCCGATCCCCTCATTGTGGCCGATCAGCAGGACGGTCCCGACGGTCTCGGGCAGGGCCTGCAGGCGCTCCAGCAGTTCTTCCTCGGATGCGAGGTAGAGTGCTTTCTCCAGCGAGATCGGCGGCGCAGGGCTGCCGAGGGCTTTCACGAGGGGCGCCAGCGTCTGGCGCGTCCGTGCCGCCGTGGAACACAGGATCAGGTCGGGGCGAGGGGACCTGCTGGCAAGGTGGCCCGCCATGGTCCGGGCGGCGCGTTCGCCGCGATCGTTCAGCGGGCGGTCATGATCGTTCTGGTGCGGCGTGTTCCAGGCTGACTTTGCATGGCGCAGGAGGAGAATGGTCTTCACGCCAGTCATTCCAATAAATACAGTAGGAACAATGGTTTAGTGAAATGCCATGACATGGTCATGTAGAGACGCTACCGTTCCTGTGCATAATTTCAGGGAGAGTGCCCCGCAGGGGTCCACATGGACGCGCTCAACTCTGCCGATCCGGCTTCGCTCGAAATAGCACTGGATAGCCCCCGACGCTTCATCAATCGTGAACTGTCGTGGCTGGCCTTCAACACGCGGGTGCTGGAAGAAGCCACCAACAAGCGCCATCCGCTGTTGGAGCGGGTCCGCTTCCTGTCGATCTCGGCGGCCAATCTCGACGAGTTCTATATGGTCCGCGTCGCGGGCCTGGTCGACATGCTGCAGACCCGTTCGAGTCTGCTGAGCGATGACGGCATGACACCGGTCGAGCAGCTTGCGGCCATCCGAGACCGCGCCTCGATCCTGATGTCTCACCAGCAGGATGTCTGGGCGTCTCTGCAGGACGATCTGCGCCAGGCCGGTATTGCCGTGCTGGATTCGGGCGAACTCACGGAGGCAGAGCGGAACTGGCTCGACGCCTACTTCATCGATCAGGTCTTCCCGATCCTGACGCCGCTGGCGATCGATCCGGCGCACCCGTTTCCGTTCATTCCCAACGGCGGCTTCTCCGCCATCCTGAAGCTGCAGCGTCGCGACGATCGCCGGCCGCTGATGGCGCTGTTGCCATTGCCGCCACAGGTCGACCGCTTCGTGCGTTTGCCGGGACCGGACATCCGCTTCCTGCCCCTCGAGGATCTGATCGACATCTATCTGCCGCGCCTGTTCCCCGGTTATGAGGTGATCGAGCGCGCCTTCTTCCGCGTGATCCGCGACAGCGACGTCGAGATCAACGAGGAGGCCGAGGATCTGGTGCTGCTTTACGAGAGCGCGCTGAAGCGCCGCCGTCGCGGCGACCTGATCTCCATCTCCGTCAACAGCGCGATGCCCGCCGAGCTGCGCGACTTCCTGTTCGATCAGCTGGAGATTCCGGAGCAAACGCAGACCGTCCACGTCTTCCATCTCGACCGCATGCTGAACATCGTCGACGTGAAGGCGGTGATCGTCGACGATCGGCCGGACCTGAAGTTCGACCCTTACAATGCCCGGTTTCCCGAGCGCATCCGCGATTTCGGCGGCGACTGCTTCGCGGCGATCCGCGCCAAGGACATCATCGTCCATCATCCCTATGAGAGTTTCGACGTCGTGGTGCAGTTCCTGCGCCAGGCAGCGCGCGATCCCGCAGTCGTGGCGATCAAGCAGACGCTCTATCGCACCAGCGCCGATTCGCCGATCGTCAAGGAGCTGATCGCGGCGGCCGAGGCAGGCAAGACGGTTTCGGCGCTGGTCGAGCTCAAGGCCCGCTTCGACGAGGAGGCCAACATCCGCTGGGCGCGCGATCTGGAGCGCGCCGGTGTCCAGGTGGTCTACGGCTTCATCGATCTCAAGACGCACGCCAAGGTCTCGATGGTGGTGCGCCGTGAGGCGCAGTCGATCCGCACCTACGTGCATTTCGGCACCGGCAACTATCATCCCATCACGGCGCGTATCTATACGGACCTGTCGTTCTTCACGTGCGATCCGGCGATGTGCCGCGATGCCGCGCGCCTGTTCAACTACATGACCGGCTACGCGCGGCCCGAGCAAATGGAGAAGATCGCATTCGCACCGGTCACCCTGCGGCCGACCCTCTACAGCCTGATCGACGCCGAGATCGCCAACGCCAGGTCCGGCAAGCCGGCGGCGATCTGGGCCAAGCTCAACTCCCTGGTCGACAGCGCATTGATCGATCGCCTCTATGCGGCGTCGAATGCCGGCGTCCAGATCGACCTGGTCGTGCGCGGCATCTGCTGTCTCAGGCCCGGCGTCCCGGGGCTCAGCGAGCATATCCGGGTCAAGAGCATGGTCGGCCGCTTCCTCGAACACGCGCGCATCATCTGCTTCGGCAACGGCAAAGCGCTGCCGTCGCTGGACGCCAAGGTGTTCCTGTCGTCGGCCGACTGGATGCCGCGCAATCTCGACCGTCGTGTCGAGCTGCTGTGCCCGGTCGAGAACCAGACCGTGCGTGAACAGGTTCTCGACCAGATCATGGTCGCCAATCTCAAGGACGACGGCCAGAGCTGGCTGATGTCACAAGACGGTAACTATCACCGGCCGCAGACCGGCAAGGAACCGTTCATTGCCCATCACTATTTCATGACGAACCCGTCGCTCTCCGGACGCGGCAGTGCGCTCAAGCTGAGCGGCGCGGTGCCGCGGCTGGTGCTGAGCTCCTGACGTGAGCTCGCGATCGGGCCAGCGGCGTCGGGTCGCGCCCATTCCGGCGCTGTAATCCCTCTCGGTTTCGGCTAGACCGGGCACGCATGGACGGCCACCCGACCGCAGGCGTCTCCGCCGCGCGCAGCCCGCACGAAAAAGGTCGCGTCGGCATCATCGACGTCGGCTCGAATTCGATCCGGCTCGTCGTCTACGAGCGCGCCAGCCGCGCCCCGTTGCCAGTCTTCAACGAAAAGGTCCTCTGTGGCCTGGCACGCGGCCTCGACGCCACCGGACGCCTCAACCCGGAAGGGGTGGAGATGGCGTTGGCCAACATCGACCGTTTCGTCACGCTCGCCCACAACATGAAAGTCGCGTCGCTCGACCTGCTGGCGACCGCCGCCGTGCGCGACGCCGCCGACGGTGCCGACTTCATGCGCGAGCTGGCAAGCCGTCCCGGCATCGTCGCCCATACGGTGAGCGGTCAGGACGAAGCCCGTTTCTCGGGATACGGCGTGATCTGCGGCATGCCCGACGCCGATGGCGTCATGGGGGACCTGGGGGGCGGCAGCCTGGAGCTCGTTTCGCTGACCAATGGCCAACTGGGCGCCTCCACCACGCTTCCGATCGGACCGCTGCGGCTCATGTCCTCGGGCCGGGGCGATCCCCGAAAGACCGTTGTCGATGCCGTCGAGAACGTGCGCTGGCTGCGCGAGGAGCAGGGCAGGACCTTCTATGCCGTGGGCGGCGCCTGGCGATCCTTCGCGCGGCTGCACATGGAGCAGGCGGGCTATCCGCTCCACATCATCCATCAGTACGAGATCTCGGCCGACGAAGCGCGCGCGGTGGCGCGGCTGATTGCTGTTCAGAGCGTGAAGTCGCTGGAGAAGATGCCGGGGGTATCGCGGCGCCGCGTCGATACGCTGCCGCTCGCCTGTCTGGCGCTCGACAAGCTGTTGGCCGCGCTGAAACCCCGGAACGTCGTCTTCTCCGCATTCGGCCTGCGTGAGGGCTTCTACTATTCGCGTCTCAGCGAAGCCGAGAGGGCGCGTCATCCGCTGATCACCTTCGCCGAGGAGCAGGGCGAGGGCTGGCACCGGTTCGATCTTTCGCCGCAGGAGATCTTCGACTGGCTCTCGCCGGCCTTCGCCGGCGAGAGCGACGGCGAGCGCGTGCTGCGGACCGCGGCCTGTCACTTGAGTGACATTTCGTGGGACGACCATCCCGACTATCGCGCCGAGCAGGCTTATTTCCGCGTGCTGCACCTGCCGGCGCCGGGCATGAGCCACCGCGAACGGGCGATCCTCGCGATGGCGCTGACCTATCGCTACAAGAGCGACCCCAAGGCCGCGATGATCGACACGGCGTTGCGACTGACCGACAGCAAGGGGCGAAGCTTCGCCCGGCGCCTCGGCGCCTGCCTGCGGCTGGCCTACAATCTGAGCGGTGGCGCCCCCGGGCTGCTGCCCCAGCTCCAGTTGCGCCGGGGCGACCGCGAACTACGGCTCCTGGTGCCGACGACGCTGAAGAGAACACTGGGAGACGTGACGGCGCGCCGCCTTGAGACGGCGGCGCAGGCCTTCGATCTCAAGCCGATGATCGTGTCCGGGTAGGAAGCAGAGGGCGCGCGGCGGGAGTGGCGCGCGCCGATGGACTTCAGGAACTCGGCGGAAGCTGGATGAGCCGAGGCTGGTCGCCGTCCAGCGCCAGTGCGAGCCGGCCTTCGATCAGGTCGACGGCGTCGGCGCCGAACACTTCGTGCCGCCAGCCCTTCAGGGCCGCGATGTCGCGCTTGCCCGCGGCGAGCCGGTCGAGTTCGTCGGCGCTGGCGACCAGGCGGCCCGCGACTCCGGCCTGCTCGGCCTTGAGCCGCAGCAGGGTCCGCAGCAGGTCGACGATCGCGCCGGGCGCGCGGATCTGCTCGGGGGTCTTGTCACGGACCGGCAGCTCCGACTCCGGCAGGGCCCGGGCACGCTCGATGGCTTCCATCAGCTCGCGACCCTGCCAGCCTTCGGCGAAGCCGCGGCCGAGCCCGCGCGTGGCGGCGAGTTCCTCGATCGACTTCGGTGCATGGGCCGAGATTTCCAGCAGCTGCTCGTCCCGCAGGAGGCGCTGGCGGGGAATGTCGATGCGTTGCGCCGTGCGTTCGCGCCAGGCGGCGGCCTCCTTGAGGATCGCCATCACCCGCGGGGAAGCGCCCCGCGGCCGCATCCGGCGCCAGGCCTGTTCCGGATCGGCTCGGTAGATCGCGGGATCGCTCAGGATGGCCATTTCCTCGGCGATCCAGGAGAAACGCCCGGTCTTGTCGAGCTGCTTCTTCAGCTTCTCGTAGACCACCCGCAAATGGGTGACGTCGGAGAGTGCGTAGGTGATCTGGCGCTCGCTGAGCGGCCGGCGGCTCCAGTCGGTGAACCGGCTCGACTTGTCGATCTTGGCCTTGGCCAGGCGCGTGGCGAGAGACTCGTAGGAGGCGGCCTCGCCGTGGCCGCAGACCATGGCAGCGACCTGGGTATCGAAGAGAGGCCCCGGCACCTTCTGGAGGCGCAGGTAGAAGATTTCGAGGTCCTGCCGGGCCGCGTGGAAGACCTTGAGGACCTTGGGGTTGAGCATCAGCTCGTCCAGCGGGGCGAGGTCGATACCCTCGGCCAGCGTGTCGATCGCGGCCGCGTCGTCGGGGCCGGCGACCTGGGCCAGGCAGAGCTTGGGCCAGTAGGTCCGCTCACGCATGAACTCGGTGTCGACGGCAATAAACTCGGTGTCGGCGAGGGGCTTGCAGAACGCCGCCAACTCGTCGGTCGTGGTGATGAGCTTCATTGGGGACGATCTATAGACCCCGCGGCGGCTCCGGCAAAGTTCCCGTGAACGGAAAGCGGCCATTCCCTTGACTTGCCTCGGCTTTCGGTGCCTCTTGCCGGGCCTCCAAACCCGGAAAATACGTCATGTCTTCAGTCTACCGAACCCACACGTGCGGCCAGTTGCGGCCCGAGCATGTCGGCCAGCAGGCCCGTCTTTCAGGCTGGGTGCAGCGCAAGCGCGACCACGGCAATCTGCTGTTCATCGACCTGCGCGACCACTATGGCGTGACCCAGGTGGTGGTGGACGTGTCGAGCCCGGTCTTCAAGACTGCGGAGGCCGTGCGCAACGAGAGCGTCATCACGGTGACCGGCAAGGTGGTGGCCCGCGAGGCCTCGACCGTGAACCCCAGGCTGGCGACCGGCGCGGTTGAGCTGGATGCCGCCGAGATGGTCGTCCAGTCGATGGCCGATCCGCTGCCGATTCCGGTCTACCAGGAGAACGACACGACACCGGAGGAGCTGCGGCTCAAGTACCGCTTCCTCGACCTGCGCAAGGAGAAGCTGCACAAGAACATCATCCTGCGCAGCCAGGTGATCGCCAGCCTGCGCCGGCGCATGATCGATCAGGGCTTCACCGAGTTTCAGACGCCGATCCTGACCGCCGACAGTCCCGAGGGCGCGCGCTCCTACCTGGTGCCGAGCCGGCTCCATCCCGGCAAGTTCTACGCGCTTCCGCAGGCGCCGCAGATGTTCAAGCAGCTCCTGATGGTGTCGGGCTTCGACCGCTACTTCCAGATCGCGCCCTGCTTCCGCGACGAGGATGCGCGCGCCGACCGTTCGCCTGGCGAATTCTACCAGCTCGATTTCGAGATGAGCTTCGTCACCCAGGAAGACGTGTTCGAGGCCATCGAACCCGTGCTGGGCGGCGTTTTCCAGGAATTCGCGTCGTTCAACCGCGAGACCCCCCGCAAGGTTTCGCCCTTTCCGTTCCCGCGCATTCCCTTCGCCGAGGCACTCCTGTCGTTCGGCACCGACAAGCCTGACCTACGCAACCCGCTGCGCATCTTCGAGGTGGGCGAGGTGTTCGCCGGATCCGACTTCAAGGTCTTCGCCGGAATCGTCGCCAAGGGCGGCGTGGTGCGCGCCATCCGGGCGCCCGAGGCCGCCAGCCAGCCGCGCAGCTTCTTCGACAAGCTGAACAGCTGGGCACAGGGCGAGGGCAAGCCGGGCCTGGGTTACATCACGCTGGAGAACGGCGCCGGGAAGGGCCCGATCGCCAAGTTTGTGGCCGACGAGCGGCTGGCGAAGCTCAAGGAGCTGACCGGCGCCGAGGACGGCGATTCGGTGTTCTTCGTAGCCGACACGGCCGACACCGCCTGGAAGTTCGCCGGTCAGGCGCGGACCAAGATCGGCCAGGAGCTGGGCGTCATCGACCAGGACCAGTTCGCGCTGTGCTGGGTCGTCGACTTCCCGATGTTCGAGTACGACGACAAGCTGAAGAAGATCGACTTCAGCCACAACCCGTTCTCGATGCCTCAGGGCGGGCTCGAGGCGCTCGAGACTCAGGACCCGCTGACCATCAAGGCGTGGCAGTACGACATCGTCTGCAACGGCATCGAACTGTGCTCCGGCGCGATCCGGAACCACAAGCCGGAGATCATGTACAAGGCGTTCGGGATTGCGGGCTACAGCAAGGAAGAGGTCGAAGCGCGCTTCGGCGGCATGCTGAACGCCTTCAAGTTCGGCGCGCCGCCGCACGGAGGGGCCGCTCCCGGCGTCGACCGCATCGTCATGCTTCTCGCCGACGAACCGAACATCCGTGAGATCATCACCTTCCCGATGAACCAGTCGGCGGTCGACCTGATGATGGATGCGCCCGCCGAGGTGCCGCCCGAGAAGCTGCGGGAACTGCACATCGGGTTGCGCCTGCCGCCGGCCAAAAAGGACTAGGTGTAGTAGGGGGAGTGCAAATTGACTGGACATGGAATGTCCAGTACGATCAATGAGTTATAGTCTTTTTATAAAGAAGATTATGAGCTCATTTAAGCTCTCTTCCTTCATAGTCCTGCCGCTGGTGGCGGGGCAGGCGCTCCTGACGAGCGCCTGTGGCGTGCCCGTTGCCGTTTCGGCGGCGAGTTACGCGGCCGATGGCGGCATGCTGGCTGCTTCGGACAAGACCTCGACCGATCATGTCTATTCGGTCGTCACGAAGCAGGATTGTGCGATCTGGCGCATCTTCAAGGGGCGGCAGATCTGCACGGCGCGTGTCGACGGCAAGGACCCCTACAATACCGACTATACGGAGCCTCAACGGACCGTCTCGGAGAGCGGTGTCGAGTATTCGGCCCCCCTGCGTCCGGCTGCCAATGCGCCGGCCGTGAGTTGGGATTCTTCCGTCTACCAGACCCCGCCGGCTCCACCGCCGGCCGTGGAAGGGCCGATGTCGGCCAATGTCGAACCTGCCGCCGAGCCCGCGTCGACAACCAGGGCGGCCTCGGCCCCAGCGAAGACCAAGAAGGCGAAAACGGCGCAGCGCTCGGCTAAGAAGCCTTTACGAGGTCCGGCGGCGTCTGCCCCCTGAGCAGGAAGGCCTCGAGATTGTCGAGCGCCTTGAAGCCCATCGCGTTGCGGGTCTCGACCGTGGCCGACCCCATGTGCGGCAACAGGAACGCGTTCTCGAGCTCGTAGTAACCCTGGTGAATACGCGGCTCGCCGTCGAACACGTCGAGACCGGCCGAAGCAAGGTGGCCGCTCTTCAGGGCGGCGATCAGGGCCTCGTCGTCCACCACCCCGCCGCGGGCCGTGTTCACCACGATGGCGCCCTTGGGAAGCCTGGCGATGCGCTCGGCATTCACCCACTTGGCGGTCGCGGGCGTCATTGGCGCGTTGATCGAGAGGAAGTCGCAATGAGGCAGCATGTCGTCGGGATTGGCGTGGAACACCGCGCCCTTCTCGAGGTCGGGCGCCAGGCGGCTGCGGTTTGAGTAGTGAATCTGCATGCGGAAGGCGCGCGCGCGGTCGGCCGTCGCCTGGCCGATACGCCCCATCCCGAGAATACCGAGTCTCTTGCCGGTGACGTGGGTGCCCATGAGCTGCGTCGGGGTCCAGCCGACCCAGTTGTGGGTCCGCAGCATGGTTGCCCCCTCATGAGCCCGCCGAGCGGCGCCCAGCAGGCAGAGCATGGTGATATCGGCGGTCGCGTCGGTCAGCACGTCGGGCGTATTGCTCACGACGATGTTGCGCCTGGCCGCGGCGGCGACGTCGACATGCTCGTAGCCGACCGAGAAGGTGGCGATCATGCGTACCGAGGCGGGCAGGGCGGCGATGGTGGCGGCGTTCAGGGCGTCGCCCGCGGCGCACATGATGCCATCGAAACCGGCCGATGCCTTGGCCAGGGCAGGGCCGTCGTAGAGACGATCCTCGGGGTTGAGGAGCGCGTCGAAATTTGTCGCCAGGCGGGCCTCGACGGCCGGCGGGAAGTGTCGGGTCGCGAGAACCCTGGGCTTGCCGTTGCTCATCGAAAAAAACCTCCCTGTGTAGCCCTGACGCAGGCAATCATTCTGGTATTCCGCGCGCATGGATATTACGCTTGGCAGCCCGGCTACAAGGCCTAGCCTCTCAAGCCCTCGTCAGTTGACCACGTATAGTTTTCGCCGTCCTCGCGTCCAAACAGCGGTCGTTCTCGCCGCCGTGGGCGTTCTCGTGTTGCTGGGCCTGTGGATAAAGGGCGCTGACGCCCAGCAGCAGCAGCCGGATTCACCGCTGGTCCCGCATCGTGCGACCTACGACATGAAGCTGTCCGTGGCGCGGCCCAACAGTGGCATCGTCGAAGTCGGCGGCCGCATGGTGCTGGAGACCGTCGAGGCCTGTGAAGGCTGGGAGGTCAAGCAGCGCATCAAGCTCACGTTCCTGCGCAACGATGGTGACGAGTTCTCCACCGATTCGAGCTTTACCAGCTACGAAACGAAGGACGGCCTCTCCCTGCGTTTCAGCGTGCGCAACATCCAGGACGATGAGGTCGAGGAGGAACTGCGGGGCCATGCCGATCTTGAGGCGCCCGGCGCCAAGGGGCGGGCGAGCTTCTCATTGCCGGAGGCCCGGAGCTTCGAGCTTCCCGCCGGGACGCTATTTCCGACCACGCACCTCGCACTGGTTCTTCGTCACGCCCGCGACGGCGACAAGTCGGCGTCTTACCTCGTGTTTGACGGCGCCCGTCTCGATGGCGCGTTCCGGGTGAACGCGGTGATCGGCAGGCCGCCGCGTCAGGCTGGAGCGCCGGTGGTCCGCGGCGACGTCGCCCTCCTGCGCAACCAACCCGCATGGGGGGTGCGCTTCGCCTTCTTCGCTTCTGGTGACCAAGGCGCCCCTCCAGAGTACGAATTGGCCCTCGACTTGCTCGGCAACGGCATCGCCCGTTCCATGCTTCTCGACTACGGCGAGTTCGCCGTGGATGCTCGTCTCGTTCAACTCCAAGCCCTGCCGAGGCCCAGATGCTGAAACGCCGCCTGCTCGTGCCTGTTGCCGGCCTGGTCGTCCTCGCGGCGCCGGCGATGGCGCAGGAGATGGCGCCTCATCGCGCCGTGTACGAGGTCGGCGCCATTGAGAATGGCAAGCCGACCGGCAATACGCCCGGGACCTACGCCTACGAGCTGAAGCAGACCTGCGACGGCTACGTCATCTACCAGCGGCTGCGCCTTGAAGCCGCCGGACAGCGCTCGGCGGTTGTGAGCGAACAACAGACCCAGATGACCGAGAGCAAGGACGGCCGGAAGCTCACCTTCGAGCACCGGTCCGTGGCCGGTGGCAAGCAGACCAGCCTGATCAAGGGCGAGGCGATCATCTCCGACGACGGGACCGGCCAGGCGCGCTTTACCGACCCCGAGAACCAGACGGTGAGCCTGCCGGCCGGGACGCTGTTCCCGGTCGCCATCGCCCGTGCCACGATTCGCGCCGCCAAGGCCGGCGAGAACGGACTCGATGCGCTGTTCTTCTTTGGCGATAAGGTGAAGCCGCCGCAGCGGGTCAATGCGGTGATCGGCAAGGTTCCGAGGCGGCTGGCCGACGTGAAGATCCCGGAGGGTGCGGAAGAACTGGTCGACGGCCGGACGCGCATCTACTACCGCGCCGGCTTCTTCGACGGCGAAGCGAAGGGGCAGGGCGAACCGGCCTTCGAGATGAGCAGCGTCACCCTCGATAACGGCGTCGAACTCTACGGCACCCACGAGCAGGGCGACGGCGGCATCGAATACCGCATCACTCGCCTGGAAGCGTTGCCGAAGCCTGAATGCAAGTAAGGCAAGGGCTCACTTCAATCTAGACAGGCCACAACCACGCGGCGCCGCGGACGCCGCTCGAGTCGCCGTGTTGGGGCGGGCGTAGCTGCGTGGCGATGCTGTCGCGTTCGGAGAAGATGTAGTCCTTCCACAATTGGGGAACGCGCTCGTAGAGCTGCGGGATCTTCGAAAGGCCGCCGCCCAGCACGATGACGTGCGGATCGAGGAGATTGACGACGTTCGCGAGCGAGCGGGCAAGGCGGTCGCAGTAGCGGGCGAAGCACTCCATCGCGACCTTCTCGCCCGTGGCCGCGGCGTCCGCTATGTCCGTGGCCCGCAGCTCATGTCCGGCCGCGCTGGCATACTGGCCCTGGAACGCAGGCCCGCTCAGCCAGGATTCTACGCAACCCTTGCGGCCGCAATAGCATTGCGGGCCAGGTCGTTCGTCGTCACGGGGCAGGGGAAGGGCGTTGTGGCCCCATTCGCCTGCGATCGCCTGGGCCCCGACCAACGGCTTGCCGTCGATGACGATGCCGCCGCCCACGCCTGTGCCGAGGATCACGCCGAAAACGATCGGGGCGCCGGCGCCCGCGCCGTCGGCCGCCTCGGAGACGGCAAAGCAGTTGGCGTCATTGGACAGGCGAACGTCATCGCGGCCCAGCGCCTGCTTCAGGTCGACGTCGAGCGGCCGGCCGTTCAGTCGTGTGGAGTTGGCGTTCTTGACGAGGCCCGTCGCGGGTGAGAGGGCGCCGGGATGTCCTATGCCGACCCGGCAGCGCACGCCCACGCGTGTCTCGAGTTCGCGCACCACACCCGCCACGGCCTCGACCGTGGCCTCGTAGCTGTCCTGCGGGGTCGGGACGCGCAGTCGCGCGCGTTCGGCGCCGTCATCGCCGAGAACCAACCCCTCGATTTTTGTGCCGCCGAGATCGATGCCAATGCGCATGCTGTTACTGCGAGGTTACCGGAAGGAATCTGAAGGGCTCGGCCGGCTTGAAATTGTCCGATGCCTCGCCCGAGAAGACTTCGCCGCCCTGGATTGTGAGCTTCTTCACCGGCGCGCCGGGCTTCAGGTCGATCCTGTCGAAGGACACCCAGAATGTATTCGGCCGGGTCGCGGAGTCGAAATAGTAGACGAGGTTCTTCTGGTCCGAGACCGTGCGCCAGATCGTCGACGAGATGTTCGGTTGATCCGGTGTGGTGATGCCGAGCGGTACGCTGACGGCCCGCATCACACTCATGACACTGGCCACCGCCTGAAACGTGAAGGACTGCTCGGGTACCCCCTTGATGTAGTTCTTGTCCTTCGCTCTCGGGATCGCCCCGAGCAGAAAGGAGGCGCGGGCGAACCTGTCGGCGGCGCGATTGGTGCCGGGGAGAAATGTAAGGCCTCCGATCCCCTCCCAGTAAGTGTTCAGGGCAAGCTGCTCGCTGTAGATCGGCGAGTTGGTCATCACGACATATTGCTTGCCGTGATGGATCACGAGCTTGCCGTTCACATACTCGAGGATCGCCGAATCGCCCGTCGCATCCGAGAGGGAAAGGTGCAGGGTCGACGGCGCTCCATTCGGCAGCGTCGGAGCCAGCACGTTGAACGGCTCGTTGCGCAATGCCTCGACGGCCTCGGCAACCGTCGCGAATTTATCGAGCGCATACTGCAGCCACGTCGACAGCGAGATGTAGGGCTTGCCCTGAACCGGCTTGGGATACTGCGATTCGGCGAGATAGAGGAGGTTGGCGACGAGACCCTTCTCGTTCATGCCGTCCGTGCTTCCGGCCTCGTAGCCCGAAACCACGACGCTCCCATACTTCGAGGTCCATTCGGCCGATTGGGGGCCGGCGGCGCCATTGCGCTTCATGCCGGCGGGCAGAACCCAGAGGTTCGATGCCATGTCCTCTCGCCAATCCATGTTACGGCCCGTCAGGACGAGATTGCCGTCACCGACGTAGAGGGTCCGCGTGCAGGCCTGAGCAGGCGTCGCGAGGGATGCCGTGACCAGGGCGAGTGCCGAGATACCGGAGAGAAGTCGCTTCATTCGTTGTTTTCCTAGTTTCCCCGGGATCGATCTCACAGGAAGCGAGCGCGTATGTCGATGCTGTTCTCCACGCCGATCTTGTCGAACGTCGAAGCCAGCCAGGCGGTTGCGGAGGCGCGGCCGGCCTTGAACAGATGGTCGAGGAATTCCGGCTCGATGTTGAACTTGCTGACCGCTCCGAGTGGCGCCAAGGTCGGGGCATCGGTGATCGAGTGGATCAGCAGCTTCTTCAGGCGATCGCCGAACGCACCGGTGACCGCGCCCTTGTCGATCAGTTCCTGCACGAAGGCGATCGCGCGCATCTCGGCCATGAGCGCGCCGCCGAAGGTGATCTCGTTCAGCCGGTCGGCGATCTCGGCATTGGAAGTCGGCACGCCCTCGCGGTGCGGGGGATCGACCTCGATCATCACCACGTCGGTGCTCTCGCTATTGTAGATGAAGGGCCAGATCGGCGGATTGCCGCGGAAGCCGCCATCCCAATACGGTTCGCCGTCGATCACCACGGCTTCGTGGATGCTGGGGAGGCACGCCGATGCCAGCAGCGCGTCGATCGACAGTTCCTCGCGCGTGAAAATGCGTACCTTGCCGGTCGCCACGTTGGTCGCGGCAATGAAGGCCTTGATGTGATGGCAGGCGCGGACAGCTTCCTGGTCGAAGTGGCGGGTGAGGAGGTCGCGCAGCGGATCGAACTTGAGCGGATTGCGCTGCCATGGCGTGAGCGTGCGCTGGATCAGGTCGGCCCACAGGGCGCCGGGTGAATCGTCCAGGTTCCAATTGCCCTGCAACCGGTCGAGCGGCGTCCGCCGGATCGGGCTGGCGATCGACATCTGTCCGAGCTCGCTCCAGAAGGCGGCGAGTGCAGCACGCGCACCGGCCGGGCCGCCCTTGGCCCAGCCTTGCAGCATGATCGCAGCATTCATCGCGCCGGCGCTGGTGCCACTGACGGCTTCGATCTCGAGCCTTCCGTCCTCTATCAGGGCGTCGAGGACGCCCCATGTGTAGGCGCCGTGGCTGCCGCCGCCTTGCAGAGCGAGGTTGATGCGCTTGGTGTCGGTCATGCGTCTATCCTCGCGGCTGATGCGGCGTTAGGGTCATCGTTCTGTAAAGAGCGTGCGGAGCCGGCAGCATTATGGCGAATGAGCGGGCAGAGGAACCCTGGCGAAAGCGCCCGTCGTCCATCCTGTGGATGCTCTCGCTGGGCCAGCTCGTGACCTGGGGCATCGTCTACTACACATTCCCGCTGTTCGTCGTGCCGATGAGCGAGGAGCTTGGCTGGTCGCGCAGCGCGATGTTCGGCGCCCTCTCGGCGGGGCTGCTCACCGCCGGCCTCTGTTCCATCACCGTCGGCGCCTGGATCGATCGCGGCCACGGGCGCCTGCTGATGACCGGCGGGTCGCTGCTCGCCGCCGCGCTGCTGTTCCTGTGGTCGAGGATCGAGTCGCTGCCGTTGTTCTACGCGATGTGGATCGGACTGGGGGCGTGCCAGGCCGTGACGCTCTATGAACCGGCCTTCGCGGTGATCACCCGGGTCTATGGCCCGCGCTACAAGCAGGCGATCCTGCTGATGACCTTCCTCGGCGGCCTCGCCAGCACCTTCGGCATTCCCTTCACGCAGTTCCTGGTCGAGCGGATCGGCTGGCGGCCCACGCTCGACGTCCTGGCGGTCATCGTCCTGGGTGTCGCGCTGATGCACTGGCTGTTCGTGCCCGGTCCGGACGTGAAGCCCGTGCCCATCGCCGCATCCCGGCCACCCGCCGAGGGCGCGGCAAAGCGGAGCCCGCTCGCCGCCGCCATCCGCGTGCCGGCTTTCTGGGGGCTCGTCATCGCCTTCGCGGGCTACGGGCTCGCTTTCTCGGCGATGAGCTTTCATCTCATCCCGTTGCTCGACGATCGTGGCGTACCAACCGGCGTGGTCATGGCGATCATTGCCCTGATCGGCCCCATGCAGGTGGTTGGGCGGGTTCTGCTGATGGTTGGCCAGCGGCACATCACGACCATCCAGTTGGGCGCACTGATCTACTTTGCCTTTCCACTGGCGATGGGCTTCCTGGCGACCGGCATCACGGACGTCTATCCGCTGATCCTGTTTGCGGTCGTCTACGGCGTGGCCAACGGTCTCGTGACCATCCTGCGGGGCATGGCCGTGCCGGAATTCATCGGGTCCGAAGGGTATGGCGTCGTCTCGGGGGCCCTCACGATGCCGACCAACGTCATGCGTGCCGCCGGGCCGGTGCTGGCGTCGCTCGCGTGGGGGGCGTTTGGCGGCTACACGCCGGTGCTATGGGGATTGGCGGGCATCATGCTGGTCGCTGCCTTGGGATTCGCGGCGGCGGCATTTCTTTCGAAACGAGCCTGAACTCCGGATTTTGCCATAATTGCACATCATCTGACCTCGCAAGGTAACCAATAAGGCGAGGCGCCATGTTTGATGCGAAGCGTTTGCTGGAGCAGTTCGTGGGTGGTCAAGGCGGCGGCCAGGGTGTCGGCCCGACCGGCAGTCAGGGCGGCATGGGCGGCTTCCTCAGCGGAGCCGGCGGCGGCGTGCTCGCGGGCGGCCTGGCGGCACTGCTGATGGGGAGCAAGACCGGTCGCAAGATCGGCGGTGAGGCGCTGAAGCTCGGCGGCATGGCTGCGGTCGGAGCGCTCGCCTACAAGGCCTACAACGATTGGCAGGCCGGCAAGCAGGCGGCGCCGGTCTCGCAGGCGCCCCAGGCTCCGGCTCCGGTACCTATGCTGCCGGCGCCCAGCGGAACCCCCTTCAATCCCTCGACCGAGGCCGGTCAGCAGACGCTGGCGCGTCATCTGCTGCGCGCCATGATCGCGGCCGCCAAGGCCGACGGTCACGTCGACGCACAGGAGCAGGCGCGCATCTTCGCGGAGATGGACAAGCTGCCACTCGGGGCCGACGACAAGGCCTTCGTGATGGACGAGCTTCGAGCCAAGCTCGATGTCGATGCCGTCGCTGGTGCAGCGGCGACGCCGGAAGAGGCTGCCGAAATCTACACGGCCTCGCTGCTGGCCATCGACGTCGACAATGCCGCCGAGCGCGGCTACCTCGCGATGCTGGCCGCGCGCCTCAGGCTCGATGACGCCCTGGTGGCGCATCTCCACGGCAGCGTCGCCTCGGCGACCGGCAAGAGCGTGCCGGTCGCGGCCTGACGGAAGGGACGGCGGGCGGCGGAGTTATTCTGCCGCCAGTCTCGTCATCTTCGGCTTGAGGTGCTGCACCTTGGGCATCACTTCCTTCGACAGAAGTTCGAGCGAGTGGCGCCAGGCTTTCGGATTCTCGACATAGTCGAAGCCGAAGACCAGGAGCTGGCCGAAGCCGCCCACCTCGTCGTAGATCTTCTCGATCTTCTCGACGACCGTCTTCGGAGAGCCGACGATCCAGTTGTGCTTCGCGCAATACTCTGGCGTCACGTCAGAGTCCGCCGCGCCGGCGTCGTGCTTCAGGTATTCGAAGAAGCCGAACTGGGAGAGCAGGGGCAGGAAGTACTCCCGCATCATGCGGCCCATGTGTGAGCCGACGGAGAGGCGCATCGCCTCTTCGTCTGTGTCCGCCACGAAGACCTCGCGCACCAGCCGCCACTGATTGCGGTCGGGGGTGCGACCCGACTTCGCGGCGCCTGTTTCCACCGATTCCCAGTGGCTCTTCACATAGGCCGGGTTGAGGTTGAGGCTCATCGGAATGTAGCCCTTCTCGCCCGCGAGCTTCAGCGTGTCGGAGCCCTTGGAGAGGCCGGCGACGCCGATCGGCGGATGCGGTGCCTGTAGCGGCTTGATGTGCGGCTTCAGGAACCCGAACATCGTGTCCGGCTTCGTCACGTGCCAGTACTTGCCCTTGTAGTCGAAGGGTTCGGTCGAGGACCAGAGCTTGAGGATGATGTCGAGGGCCTCCCGCGTCATCTCGCGGTTGGTGCCCGACATGCCGTCGACGTTGAACATCGCCCAATCGCTCGGCAGGCCAGATGCGGCAATGCCGAAGTTCAACCGCCCACCCGAAATGTGGTCGAGCATGGCGACCCTGTTCGCGAGTTCGGCCGGGTGATGGTACGGCAAGAGGAAGCCGCCGGGGCCGAGGCGAATGTTCTTGGTCTGCATGAGCGCCTGCGCCACCAGCAGGTCGGGCGAGGGGTGGGGCTCCCACGGTGCGGTGTGATGCTCGCCGATCCAGGCCTCGGTGAAGCCGAGTTCGTCGAGCCATCGGATCACCTGGAGATCCCATTCGTGCCCGTCCTTCAGGGACCGCTCGGGCGGATGCGAGGGCATGGTGAAATAGCCGAATTGCATCGTTTCCTCCTGTTTTCGTTGTCTCCAAGTCCACTACCATTGCGGGCAAGGCGCAAGGGGCAGGGATGCATGGCTGAAGACGTATTGATCGTGATCGACCAGCAGAAGGCCATGGATCACCCCAAGTGGGGCCCGCGCAACAATCCGGCAGCCGAGGCCAACATCGCCCGGCTGCTCGCCGACTGGCGTCGCCGCACGGCACCGATCGTCCATGTGAAGCATGACAGCACCGATCCCGATTCGCCGTTCCGACCGGGCCAGGAGGGCAACGATTTTCTGCCGCTGACGGCGCCGCGTGCCGGCGAGCTGGTGGTGGCGAAAAAAGGTCCATAGTGCCTTTATCGGCACCGAGCTGGCGGCCGGCCTCCAGGCGATGGCCGGCGGCGGCGGGAAGCCGCGGCTGGTGATCTGCGGCGTGCTGCTCGCCAATTCGGTCGAAGCTACGGTGCGGGTGGCCGCCAATCTCGGCTTCGAGGTGCGGCTGCCGGCAGACGCGTGCTGGTCCTGCGACAAGCGCGACCTGACGGGCCGGCTATGGCCGGCCGAAGAAGTGCATCAGCTCACCCTGGCGCTTCTCGATGGCGAGTACGCCGAAGTGACCACGGTGGACGCGGTGCTGCGCGGTTGAATTCAGGCCGCGTCTGCCGGTGGCCGGCTCAACGTGGAGGCGTCACGCGCATGGAACATCAGCCGCCAGAGCCTGCCTTCGCCCATGATCTGCCCGATCTCGCGCAGCGCGAAGAACGGCAGCAGCGAAATGGTCATGATGGCCCACACCGTCAGCTTGCCTTCCCAGGTGGTGCCACCGATGTGAGGCATGCTGTCGGCCAGACTCCGGCCCGCCACCATGCCGAGGCCAATTCGCTCGATGGCATGGAACAGCATGAATACGAGGGCGAACAACCCGGCCATGTAGGCCACAGGCCAGATCAGCGGCAGATGGTCGAAGCGGCGGCCGAGCTTCAGGTTCTCGGCGATCAGCATGACCTTGGCCATGACGGCGGCGTTGATCAGGGCGAAGCCCTGCGGCGCGAAGGACAGATGCCGCTCGGACAGGACCAGGCTCTCGTTCAGGACGAACAGGCCGAAGACCACGTAGAGATAGATGAACATCAGCAGGAAGCGCCGGATTTCCTCGATACCGCGCTCCTTCAGATGATGCAGTCCTTCACTGTTCATGAGCGACCTCGGGTGAGCCGTGTGTCCCAGACGGGCATGGGATCGGAGGCAGAAAAAAGCCGCGCCAGCGTGGCTGCCGGCGCGGCTTCTCTTCGATCGAACAGGATCAGCCCAGCTGGATCCAGGTGGTCTTCATCTGCGTGAACTTGTCGAAGGCGTGCAGCGACTTGTCGCGACCGTTGCCCGACTGCTTGTAGCCGCCGAACGGGGTGGTGATGTCGCCGCCGTCATAGGTATTCACCCAGACCGAGCCGGCGCGCAGGCTCTTGGCGAACTTGAAGGCCTTGTTGATGTCGGCGGTGAAGATCGCCGAGGCGAGGCCGTAGATCGTGTCGTTCGCGACGCTGAGGGCCTGCTCGGCATCCTTGACCGGGATGACCGACAGGACCGGCCCGAAGATCTCCTCCTGGGCGATCTTCATCCGATTGTCGACGTTGTCGAACACGGTCGGCTGGATGAACGAGCCAGCATTGTCGATGTGCACCTGCTTGCCGCCCATGGCGAGCTTGGCGCCTTCCTTCTGGCCGGCGTCGATGTAGCCCATCACGCGCTTGGTCTGGGTCTCGTCGACCATGGCACCCATCTGGGTCTTCGGGTCGAGCGGGTCGCCCGGCATCATCTTCTGGCCGATCGCCATGACCTTGGCGAGGAACTCGTCCTTGATCTTGTCCTCGACGATCAGGCGCGAGCCGGCAGTGCAGACCTCGCCCTGGTTGAACCAGATGCCAAAGGCCGTGCGGCGTGCGGCAATGTCGAGGTTGGGTGCGTCGGCCAGCACGATGTTCGGCGACTTGCCGCCGCACTCCAGCCAGACCTGCTTCATGTTGGATTCGCCGGAATAGCGGAGGAAGTACTTGCCGACCTCCGTCGAGCCGGTGAAGGCCAGCACGTCGACGTCCATGTGACGGCCGAGTGCCTGGCCGGCGGTCTCGCCGAAGCCCGGCAGCACGTTGAACACACCCTCGGGGATGCCCGCCTCGGCCGCCAGTTCGGCGAGACGAAGCGCGGTGAGGGGTGACTGCTCGGCGGGCTTCAGGATGACGGAGTTGCCGGCAGCCAGAGCCGGCGAGATCTTCCAGCAGGCCATCAGGAGCGGGAAGTTCCACGGCACGACGCAGGCCACCACACCGGCGGCCTCGCGGGTGATCATGGCGATGACGTTGCCGGGCGTCGGCGCGACTTCGTCGTAGATCTTGTCGATCGCCTCAGCGAACCACTGGATCGTATTGGCCGAGCCCGGAATGTCGACCGTGGTCGAGAAGGCGATCGGCTTGCCCATGTCGAGTGTCTCGAGCAGGGCCAGCTCCTCGCGGTTCTTCATCATGAGGTCGGCAAGCTTCAGCATGATGCGCTTGCGCTGGGCCGGCGCCATGTTGGCCCAGGTGCCCTTCTCGAAGGCGGCGCGTGCGGCCTTCACCGCGGCGTCGACATCGGCCTGCTCGCAGGCGGCAACCTTGGTGAGGACCTGGCCCGTCGCCGGATTGACGCAGTCGAAGGTCTTGCCGGTCAGCGACGCCGCGAACTTGCCGCCGATGAAGGCCTGGTTCCGGTAGCTGAGGCCGCCGACGCGGCCTTTCCAGTCGTCGCGCGAAAGCTGGGCGCTCATGATCTCTTTCCTCCTCATTGAATTGCGCGGGAGCCTATCCCACGAAAAAGCCGCCCGGAAGGGCGGCCTGATCGTCTATCCTGCAATGCAGCAGGCTACTTGATCTTGGATTCCTTGAACACGACGTGCTTGCGCGCGACCGGATCGTACTTCTTGAGTTCGAGCTTCTCGGTCTTGGTGCGCGGGTTCTTCTTGGTCACGTAGAAGAATCCCGTGTCGGCGCTGGAGATCATCTTGATCAGGATGGAGGTCGGCTTGGCCATGGCAATTGTCCTTGAGCCCTGGAGGGCGAATTCGCGGAGGCGCGCAAAGTAGTCGGCAGGGCCGCCTTGTCAAGCGCTGAGGCTAGGGGCGGGCGGCGGCCTGATAGGTCGCCGATTGCACGGCATGGGCATAAAGGGCGCGATCGTGCAGCAAACGGACGGCGAGATCGACATCCGCCTCCGGCGCGGCCTCGCCCGGCGGGCAGATCTTGCGCAGGTCGGCCACCTCCTGTGGCGTCGGGTTGCGCAGCGCATGCCAGCGCATCAACTGGCCCTGGTTGGAGTCCACCGAGGCGGTGCCGAGCTTGCTGGCGTCGCCGACCTTTGAGGTGCAGATGTTCGGCAGCACGCCCAGCTCGTTCCAGGTGTAGCCGGACGGGGCCTGCAGGCGCGACCAGGTGAGGATCAGCTCGCCCTCGTTGGCCAGGCGCACGACGGTCTGGACCGTGCCCTTGCCATAGCTGGTGGTGCCGACAACGACGGCGCGCCCGCGATCCTGGAGGGCTGCCGCCACGATCTCGGCTGCCGAGGCCGAGCCGCCGTTCATCAGCACCACGATCGGAATCTGTCCCGAGGCGCGGCCGTTGGAGCTGCGATATGTGCGCCTGCTGTCGGGATGGCGGCCATTGGTCGAGAAGATCGTGCCGTCCGCGATGAACACTTCCGAGACCGATTGGGCCTGGTCGAGCAGGCCGCCGCGGTTCGAACGCATGTCGATGATGATGCCGGTCAGGTCCTTGCCGATGTCGGCCTTTGCCTTGTCGAGGGCGGCGCGGAGATTGTCGGTCGTGGCCGTGTTGAAACCCGTCAGGTGGATCAGGGCGACGTCGCCCCGGCGCTCGTAGACCACCGTGGTCGGGACGATGCGGCCACGCTTCATCGGCAGGGCGAGTTCCCCGCCCGTGGAGGCACGGAACACGGTCATGGTCACCGGCGCGCCGACCGAACCGCGCAGCTTGGCCACGACGTCGGACAGCGGGCGATCGATCATCGAGTCGCCGTCGATCGCCAGGATCTGGTCGCCGATCTGGATGCCGGCCTTGGCGGCGGGCGACCCTTCCTGAACGGCACGAATCAGGATTTTCTTTTCGTCGGTTCGCTCGACCGTGATGCCGACGCCGCCGCCGCCATCGCGCTGGAAGCGGTTGTCCTTGGCTTCGTCGGGATCCGCATAGCGGCTGTTGCGGTCGAGCTGCTTGGTGGTGGCGGTCATCGCCTGGCGGATGAGCGCCTGCCGGTCAGCCTGCTGCAGCGCTGGTGATGCGTCGATCGAGCCGGCCATCAGTTCCGTCAGGATACTGCCCCAGGCGCGGCCGTCCGCCGTGTCGGCAGGAGCGGGGCGGCTCACGATCTCCTTGCCGTCGCGCTTCACCGTAAGGCTGCTGTCGCTGGCCTCCAGCACGAGTGCGGAATCGCCGCTGGCGAAGCCGCGATAGGCCTCGACCGAAAGGTTGCGGAAGTTGGGCTCATAGAGATGACGGTCGCCAATGGCCCGGTAGGCCTGGAGGACGACCCGTTCGATGCCGGCGTCGCCGGCGGCCGGGCTGCGAGCGTCCGCCTGACTGCTCGGCGTGTCGGGAGAGGTCGCGCAGGACACGACCAGACACGCAGCAAGAAGCGATGCGGCGGCTCGCGGCAGCATCGAACGCAGAAAAGGGAATTGAGGCATTTCCATACGCGGCGAATACCACAATAGCACAGGCCGTCGGCGGGCGGCCACGTCGTTCAGGCAGAGGGGTCCAGGCTCTCGGTCACGGGCTTCGGAGCAGCAGCCTTCTGCACCCAAAGCAGCGCAATTACGGCGCCCTTTATCCGCGGCAGCAGAATCAGGGCGAGTGCGAGAGAGAGCGGCAGCCACAGGAGGGCATGAACCCAGAGGGGCGGCTCGGCGCCCCAGCGCTCGACCAGGAGAACCAGCGGCACGACGATGTGGCCGACGATGAAGATGGTGAAGTAGGCGGGGGCGTCGTCGGCCCGGTAGGGCTCAAGCGCCAACTCGCAGGCCTCGCAATGGCCCTTCATCTTCAAATACGAGCTGAACAGATGGCCTTTGTTGCACCGCGGGCAACGGCCATGCCACCCCCTCAGCAGGGCGGTCCAGAAATCAACCGGAGCGTGCTCCTCATCCATGACGGATAAGATGCGCTCGGCGACTACTTGCGTCGGCGTGACCCTTTGTCCCGTGGCGGGCCGCGATGCGCGACCGGACGCCGCGGCGGTCCGCTGCGTTCTTTGCCATATGTCGAACGAAAGCTCCGCGGCGCCGCCTGCCGTTCGACCCGCTCGATCACGTCGACGATCTCGAACAGGAGGCCGCCGGTGGCCGTATCGGCCTCGACCAGCTTGATCTGCAACCGGTCGCCCAGGCCGAAGGTCTCGCCGGTCCGTTCGCCGATCAGGACCTGCCGTCCCTCGTCGTGCCGGAAGAATTCCTGGCCGAGGGAGCGGATGGGGATGAGCCCATCGGCACCGGTGCCTTCGAGGGTGGCGAAGAGGCCGAAGCGGGTCACTCCGTTGACGCGCCCGGGGAACACGGCCCCGACATGGCCGGCCATGAACGCCGCGACGTAGCGATCCATGGCGCCACGTTCGGCGGCGACGGCGCGCCGCTCGCACATCGACAGGTGCTCGCCGAACTCGGTGAACCGGCCCTTGTCCTCGGCGGAGAGGCCGCCTTCGCCCAGTCCGTAGGCGGCGATCAGGGCCCGATGCACGATCAGGTCGGGGAAACGCCGGATGGGCGAGGTGAAGTGGGCGTATCGGGCGAGGGCGAGGCCGAAATGGCCGAGATTGTCCGGGCTGTAGACGGCCTGGCTCTGGCTGCGCAACACGGTCTGGCTGACGAGCTGGGAGACCGGTTTGTCGGCGACCTCGTGCAGGACACGGTTGAGGTCGGCGGGGCGCAGCCGCTGGCCGGTCGGTACCTTGATCCCGAGTGTGCCGAGGAATTCGCGCAGGGCTTCGAGCTTGGCGAGGTCGGGCTGGTCGTGGACGCGGTAGAGGCAGGGCGCATGACGCTGTTCCAGAGCCTGCGCCGCCGCCACGTTGGCCAGGACCATGAACTCCTCGATCAGTTTGTGGCTGTCGAGACGTTCGCGCACGCCGATCGTGGCGATATGGCCGTCCTTGCCCAGCGTCACCTGGCGCTCCGGCAGGTCGAGGTCGAGGGCGCCACGGGCCTCGCGGGCGGCCAGCAGGACGCGGTAGGCACCGTAGAGGGGGCGGACGACCTCGTCCATCAGCGGCTCGATCTCGGCGTCCGGCGTGCCGTCCATGGCGCGTTGCACGCGGTTGTAGGTGAGTCGCGCGGCCGAGCGCATCATGGCGCGGTGGAACTTGTGGCGCTTCAGATGGCCTTCGCCGTCGATCCACATCTCGGCCACCAGCACGGGACGATCCTCGCGCGGGACCAGCGAGCACCAGTGGTTGGAGAGCTGCTCGGGCAGCATCGGCACGACGCGATCGGGGAAATAGACCGAGGTGCCGCGGCGATAGGCGGCGCGGTCGAGCGGCCGGTCGTGGCGCACGTACCAGGCGACGTCGGCGATGGCCACGAGGATGCGCCAGCCGCCGGGGTGGGCGGGATCGGGCTCCGCGAATACCGCGTCGTCGAAGTCGCGGGCGTCCTCACCGTCGATCGTAACCAGCGGCACGTCGCGCAAGTCGAGGCGGTGGCCCATCGGAGCGGCCTTGGCCTTGTCGGCTTCCTCGATTGCGGCCTCGGGGAAGTCGATCGGAATGTCGTTGGCGGCGATCGAGATCAGGCTCACGGTGCGCGGATCGCTCATCGGCCCGATGCGCTCGACGATACGTGCGCGCCGCGCCAGCGCGCCACCGATCTCCTCGATCCAGACGATGTCGCCGGCCAGCGCGCCGTTCCTGTCGCTCGGCCTCACGTCGAACTCGCGGCGCAGCTTGCGGTCGGTCGGCGTGACGAGGCCGAGCCCGTTCCGGCCGGGCGGCTCCTCGTAGAGGCCGAGGATCTTTTTCGGTCCGCTGCCCAGCCGGCGGACGACTTTCGCCTCGTAGGTGTTCTTGCCGCGGCGCTTCATGCTTGCCAGCACGCGGTCACCGACCGCCAGGGCGGGCACGTTGCGCGAGGCTGGTGCAGAGACCTCGATGCGCGGCGGAGGACCGTCCTTGTCGTCGTCATGCCGGCGCGGCACGGCCAGCAGGTGGCCGTCGTCGTCGACCGAGACAATCTCGAGCACGACCATGTCGCTCAGGGACTCGGGGTGACGGAAGGTCTTGGCGCGGTCCGGCGCGATCTCTCCCGTGTCGCGCAGGTCGCGCAGAAGTTCCTTGAGCTCGATCCGCTGGTCGCCCTTCAGCCCGTAGGCTTTTGCGATCTCGCGCTTGCCGACAGGCGTTTCGCTGTCGCGGATAAAGGCCAGCAGTTCGTCGCGGGTCGGGACCTTGCCCTTAGCCATCGGTGCCCGTGCGGGGCGGGGTGTCGGACTTGTCCTTCGCCTTGGCCGCCTTCTTCTTGGCGGCCGGCTTCTTCTTCGCCGTCGCCTTTTTAGCCTTCGGCTTGTCGCCGGCGTCGTTGGCCGCCGAGGCTACCGCCTTCTTGGGCCGCGCTGCCTTCGGCTTCTTGCCTCCGCCCTTGGCGGCGCGTTCGGCCAGAAGCGCGACCGCCTGGTCGAGCGTCAGCTCCGCCGGCTTGATGTCGCGCGGGACGGTGGCATTGACGCCACCATGCTTGACGTAGGGACCGTAGCGCCCTTCGTAGAGTTCGACTGGCGCCTCGTCGGAGGGATGGTTGCCAATGCTGCGGATCGGCTTGGCGGCGGCTCGGCCGCGCGGCGTCTTTGCCTCGGCGAGCAGGGCCACCGCGCGGTTCATGCCGATGTCGAGCACGCTCTCGTCGGACGGAACGGATTTGTATTTCGGCCCGTGCTTCACGTAGGGACCGAAGCGGCCGACGCCGGCCAGGATGACTTCTCCATCCTCGGGATGAGGGCCCAGTTCGCGCGGCAGGGCCAGAAGCGCCAGTGCCTTTTCGAGCGTCAGGTCGCCCGGCGTCATGTCGCGCAGCAGTGACTGCCGCTTCGGCTTCTCCTTGCCTTCGGGCTCGCCCAGCTGGACGTAGAGACCATAGGGACCCTTGCGCAGCGTCACGGGTTTACCGGTGACCGGATCGAGGCCCAGCAGTTTCGGCCCGTCGAGATTTTCCCCACTGGCCGCGTCCGCGTCGGCATCGACGATTCCGAGCTTCCGCGTGAAGCGGCACTCCGGATAATTCGAGCAGCCGATGAAGGCGCCGAACTTGCCGAGCTTCAGGCCGAGCCGGCCGTTGGCGCAGGACGGACAGTGGCGCGGATTCTTGCCGCCATTGTCATTGGCCGGGAAGAAGTGGGGGCCTAGCTCCTCGTCGAGCTTGTCGAGCACTTCCTTGACGCGCAGTTCCTTGGTCTCGCCGACGGCGGCGGAGAACGCCTTCCAGAATTCGCGCAGTACCTCGTGCCAATCGATCTTGCCGCTGGAGATATCGTCCAGCTCTTCCTCGAGATGGGCGGTGAAGCCGTACTCGACGTAGCGCGGGAAATAGGTCTGCAGGAACGCGGTGACGATGCGGCCGCGATCCTCGGGAATGAAGCGCTTGCGGTCGAGGCGCACGTAGTTGCGGCGCTGCAGGACCTCGATGATGCTGGCGTAGGTCGAGGGACGGCCGATGCCGAGTTCCTCGAGCTTCTTCACGAGACTCGCTTCCGAATAGCGGGGCGGCGGCTCGGTGAAGTGCTGCTCCGGCACGACCTCGCGCCGATCCAGCGCCTCGTTCTCGGTGACGTCGGGCAGGATCGCGCCGGTCTCTTCGTCGTCGCTCTTGTCGTCCTGGCCCTCGTCGTAGAGGGTGAGGAAGCCGTTGAACTTCACCACCGAACCGGTGGCGCGCAACTGCACGGTCTTGTCGCCGCTCGCGATGTCGACCGTCACCTGGTCGAGCACGGCGCTTTCCATCTGGCTGGCGACGGTGCGCTTCCAGATCAGCTCGTAGAGACCCAGCTGGTCCTTATCTAGATAGGCGGCGACGTCCTGTGGCGTGCGGAACAGATCGGTCGGGCGGATCGCCTCGTGCGCCTCCTGGGCGTTCTTGGCCTTGGACGTGTAGATGCGCGGACTGGCGGGCACGTAAGCCGCGCCATACTTCGTCTCGATCAGCCGGCGGGTCTGGCCGATCGCCTCGGGAGCGAGCTGCACGCCGTCGGTACGCATATAGGTGATGAGGCCGACCGTCTCGCCGCCGATGTCGACACCTTCATAGAGGCGCTGGGCAATGCGCATGGCGGTGGCGGCGCCGAGGCCGAGCTTGCGCGAGGCTTCCTGCTGCAGGGTCGAGGTGATGAAAGGCGGCGGCGGATTGCGGCGAACCTGGCGGCGGTCGATCGAGGAAACCGCGAAGGCGCGGCGCTCGATCGCGTGCTTCGCCTGCTCGGCGCGTTCCTTCGTGTCGAGGTCGAACTTCTCGAGCTTGCGGCCGTCGAGGTGGGTGAGGCGGGCCTTCAGCACCTGCTTCTTGGCCGTGCCGAAATAGGCATCGACGGTCCAGTACTCGCGGCTCTTGAAGACCTCGATTTCCGATTCACGCTCGCAGATCAGACGGAGTGCCACCGACTGGACGCGACCGGCCGAGCGGCTGCCGGGCAGCTTACGCCACAGGACGGGGGAGAGGGTGAAGCCCACCAGATAGTCGAGGGCGCGGCGCGCAAGGTAGGCATCGATCAGCGGCTGGTCGAGGTCGCGCGGGTTGGCGACGGCATCGAGCACCGACTTCTTGGTGATGGCGTTGAACGTGACGCGCTTCACGTCGACATCCTGCAACGCTTTCTTGCGTTGCAGGACGTCGAGAACATGCCAGGAAATCGCTTCGCCTTCGCGATCCGGGTCGGTGGCGAGGTAGAGCTTGCCGCCCTTGCTGACGGCATGAGCAATCGCATCCAGACGCTTCTGCGACTGGGGGTCGACCTCCCAATCCATGGCGAAATCCTCGTCCGGCCGAACCGAGCCATCCTTGGGAGGAAGGTCACGGACATGACCATACGAGGCCAGCACGGTGTAGCCGGGGCCTAGGTATTTCCCAATGGTCTTAGCCTTGGCCGGGGACTCGACGACCAGTACGTCCATCGCCGGAACATGCTCCGTTTGATCTCAAGTACCGGAGCTAAATCACTGATCTAAATCAGAGATACGCGGTTACCCCGGTGCCTCTCCAGGCGGCCCTCCAGCTCGAGAGCCATGAGGACCTCCGCTATGGAGGCGGCGGACACTTGGCACCGGCGCACCAGTTCGTCAACCGCAGTGGGGACGGAGCCCAGGATTTGCATGATCCGTGCGGCATCTGTGTCGGCCGGCATTTCGGTCGGTTTTTCAAGACGTTGCGCCGCCGCCCTGGGGCAGCCCAGGACGCCGAGAATATCGTTCGCGTCGCGCACCAGAATGGCCCCGTCCCGAATGAGGCTATTGGATCCGGCGTATCTCGGGTCCATTGGCGAGCCGGGCACCACAAACACCTCTCGGCCTTGTTCGGCCGCCCGCTGGGCGGTGATGAGGGAGCCCGACCGGGCGGCCGCTTCGATGACGACGATGCCGGCCGAGAGGCCGCTCACGATCCGGTTCCGTCGCGGGAAGGCGCGCGCGATGGGCGGTGCTCCCAGGGCCACCTCGCTCAGGATCAGGCCGCGCGTGGCGATTGCATCCTGCAGGGCGGCGTTCTGCGGCGGGTAGACCTGATCGACACCGCAGGCCAGCACGGCGACCGTCCCGCTGTCGAGGGCCGCCTCGTGAGCGGCCGCGTCGATGCCCCTGGCGAGACCGGAGGCGATCAGGAAGCCCGCCGAACCCAGCGCAGCGGCGAGGGCGGCGGCAAACTGGCGCCCGGCCAGGGACGCCTCGCGGGCTCCGACGATGGCCAGGGTCGGGCGATCGAGAAGAGCGATGTCGCCGACGGCGGAGAGGATCGGCGGCGCATCGGGCAGGGTGGACAGCGCGGCGGGATAGAGTTCGTCACCCACCACCACGAAGCGTCCACCGCGGGCAGCGAGCGCCTTTTCCTCGCGCTCGATCGCGGCCTCGGAAATGGTCGCCAGGGTGGCGCAGGCCGCGCGGGCCGATCCGAAATGCGCCAGCGCCTCGTGGAAGGTGACGGGGCCGATCCGCGCGCTGCGCGCCAGCCTCAGCCGGGCGCGACGCTCCGCCGGTGTGATCTCGATGCGATGGGGACCGTCGAACATGGGGCGACGATAGGCGGGCAATTCATGTTTGTAAAACAACCAATAGTAGCAATCCACTTCAGGCGCGGCTGCGGCGACTGAGCAGCGCGCCCCCGGCGCCGAGCAGGGCGAGCAGGGCGATGAGCGGGCCGAATCCCTCGAAGCCGGCCGAGCCGATCATGACAGCCCCCAGGGCGGCCGCCCCGATCCAGCCGACGCTGGCCGAGGTGCCGTTCAGGCCGAGCACGGTGCCGCGCACGTCCTCCGGCACGGAGGCGAGGGAGGCCATATAGGATGGCCGTCCGAGCGCGTTCAGCAGCACGTAGACGAACCCCACGGCGACCGAAACGGCCGGGCCAGGATGCCAGGTGAACAGGACGAGCGCCGCCACGCCGGACAAGGCCATGGCGACGGCGAAGGTGAGGAGCCGGTCGCGCAGCCGGTCGGCGAGCTGGCCGCCCAGTACCGTGCCGGCGATATTGCCGAGTGCGAACACCGCCAGGGGAATGGCGAGTTCGATCAGGGTCATGTGATAGGTGACCTGCATGAAGGTGGCGAAGTAGACCACCGCGAGTCCGTAGCAGATGCGTTCGGCGACGCCGGTGCCGAGCAGACCCAGCACACGCCGGGAGAGGGCCGCGCGCAGAGAGGGCCGCGTACCGGCGGCACGCGTGTGGCCTGCGCTGCCGCGGCCGACGGTCAGGAACAGGCTGATCACGGCGGCGATCGACAGGCCCGCGACGCAAAGCAGCCAGCCGCGCCAGCCGAAGACCGAACCCACGGCAGCGGCCATCGGCACGCCGACGACCAGAGTCAGGGACTGGCCGCTCATCACCCAGCCCAGCGCGCGGCCGCGCTGGCTGTCATGCACATGCGAGGAGACTTCGGCGAAGATGACGCCGGTGAAGGCGCCGGCGCATCCGCCGCTGAGCGCCGCCCACACGCCGACCCAGAAGAAAGAGCCCGCGGCGGCCTGCGCCACCAGCGTAAGAGCGAGGGCAAGAGGCGCCGCAATGAGGATCGGCCGACGTCCGATGACATCCGACATCCAGCCGCCGAGCGCAGAGGTGAGCCCCCAGGCCGTGGCCGTCAACGAAACCAGGTTGGCGACGAGCGGCATCGAGACATCGAGATCGTGCGACATCTCCAGCAGGAAGGGGGCACGCGTGGTCCCGCTCGACGTCGCGGCGAACGATCCCAGGCAGGCGGCGCCGATCAGGGCCCAGGGCAGGCCGCGGGACGAAGAAATGCTCATGCGCCGCTGCTATGACAGGAATGGCGACGACCTGCATCGGCCGGATCGATATATGTGCCATGAACTTCCTGCTGTGAAGGAACGAGCAATGACGAGATGGTGGGCGGCCGTCGTTTGCGTGTTGGCCGCGGCGACAGCGGCGGCGCAGGATCGGACGCGCCTCGAAGTCTATTCGACCCTCGAAGTCGAGAACCTCAACGACTTCAAGAAGACGTTCGAGACCGAGAACCCCGACATCGAGATCCAGTGGAACCGCGATTCGACCGGCGTCGTCACGGCAAAGATCCTGGCCGAGCAGGGGCAGCAGCGTGCCGATGCGATCTGGGGCCTGGCCGTCACGTCTATGCTGCTGCTCGACAGGCGCGGCCTGCTCGAGCCCTACGCACCCGGGAACCTGGCCGCGATCAAGCCGGCGTTCCGCGATCCTGCCGATCCGCCGGCCTGGGTCGGCATGGAGGCGTGGGTTGCCGCGGTGTGCTTCAACACGATCGAGGCGCAAAAACCGTCGTTGCCCAAGCCGCAATCCTGGTTCGACCTGCTCGACCCCCGCTTCAAGGGCAAGCTGACCATGCCGCATCCGGCCTCGTCGGGTACGGGCTATTTCCACGTTTCGGCCTGGATCCAGATGTTCGGCGAAGACAAGGCGTGGGCGTTCATGGACAAGCTCCATGAGAACATCGCCGTCTACGAACAATCCGGCACGAGGCCCTGCCGTCAGGCGGCGTCGGGTGAATTTCCGGTCGGCATTTCCTACGAACTGGCGGCTGCCAGCGCCCGTCAGAAGGGGGCGCCGATCGAAGGTCTCATGATGAAGGAGGGCGGCGGCTGGGACATGGATGCGGCGGCCATCCTGCGCGGCACGAAGAAACCGGAAGCCGCGCGCCGGCTCATGGATTTCGCGGCCAGTCGGCGGGCCAACGAGCTCTATGCGTCGTTCGTCAGCCAGGTCGCGATCCCTGGCATCGCCAGCAAAATTCCCGACTATCCTGCCGGGGTTGCCGAATCGATGATCAGCAACGACTTCGCCTGGGCTTCGGAAAACCGGGCGCGAATCCTCGCGGAATGGACGAAGCGCTACGAGGGCAAGGCGGCCCGCAAGTGATCAGGCTGCCTGCTTCTTGCCCTGGCCAATCTTGGACTCCGTTCCGTTGAGCAGGCGCGCGATGTTCTCATGGTGGCGCACCCACACGAGCGGGACCAGCAGGGTAAGCAGCATCGCCGCCCGCGGGTCGGTCAGGAACCAGGCGGCGATCGCGGCGATCACCACGCTGAGCAGCGCCGCCAGCGAGGAGTAGCGGAAGGCGGCGGCGAACAGCAGCCAGGCAGCGCAGGCGATCGCGCCGACCGGCCACGACAGGCCCCACATCACTCCCAGCGTCGTGGCGACTCCCTTGCCGCCCTTGAAGCCCAGCCAGACCGGGAACATGTGGCCAAGCACGGCGCCGGCGGCGGCACCGACGGCCGGGAGCTGACCCACCTGGTCGGCGATCAGCACGGCCGCCACGCCCTTCAGGGCGTCGAGCAGCAAGGTCGCCGCAGCCAGTCCCTTGCGGCCGGTGCGCAACACGTTGGTAGCGCCGATATTGCCGGAGCCGACGTTGCGGATGTCGCCCAGTCCGGCGGCGCGAGTCAGCAACAACCCGAACGGGATCGAGCCCATCAGGTAGCCCATCAGGAACGGGCCGGCCATCAGGATCAGGGTCGAGATCATCGCCGCGTCCTACGGGCTCAGCAGCCTGCAGTTCGTCGAGTCGACATAGGCCGTGGTCGGCGGTCCGATCAGCTCAGTGGTGATCTGCTCGCCGGGCTGGATCGAGACCGGACCGTAGTAGGCATCTTCCAGCGCGCGGCTGCCGTTCATGAAGGTGCAGACCGCTTGCGTATCGACCGCGCGCTGCACGTTGGACTTCAGCACGATCGTGACCTGCCAGTAGCGTGACGGCCCGTAGGTCAGGTTGTTGGCGCCGATGGTGACCAGCGGCTGCGGCGTGGCGAAGTTCGGCACCGGACGCGGGCCGCTGCGACGGGCCTGCGGCTGCGGCTTCGGTCCCATGGCCTCCGGCGGCCGGTAGGTCGACCGGCTCGGGTCGAAGGCGGCATTGGGATCGTATGGCGCGGCCGCCGGCGCGGTGGGCGTCGGTGCACCGAGCGGCTGGGGGCTGCCCAAGGTCGCCGTGCCGCCGCCGGGCACGCCGAGGGGCTGGGGCGTCAGCGGCGCGGCGCTGATCGAGGAGCCCGTGCTCGGCATCGGCGAAAGAGGCGTGGGCGTCGCCTGAAGCGGCGTCGGCGTCGGGGCGGGCGTCGAGGCGACGGGCGCCGCCGCCGGGGCCTGAACACCGCCGACCTGGGTCTGCAGGCGGTCGTAACAGGACAGTCGCGCCTGGGTCTCTGTGATCTCGCTGCAGATCTGGATATGGCGCGTCAGCGCATCCAGAAGGTCGTCACGCGACCCGCCGCGCTGCTGGGCGTGGGCGGTGCCGGCGAGCGCGATCGTCGCGACGCCGAGAAGAAGTGAGTGCCGGAGCATCATCGGTTCCCCGTTTAAAGACGGAAACGACCATATCAGACCAGATGGCCGTTTGAAGGCATCGGTTAGGCGGCCGTGGCCGCGGCTGCGAAGCTGTCGTCGCGGTAGATCGTCCGGCCGCCGACGATCGTCGCAAGGGCCCGGCCCTGTACCGGGCGTTCGTCGAAGGGCGAGTTCTTGGTCTTGCTCCACAGATCATCGCGATCGATCTTCCAGGCATAGTCGGCATCGAACAGGACCAGATCCGCCGGCGCGCCCTTCGCGAGCTTTCCGGCCGGCAGACCAAACAGCGACGCCGGCGTGGATGAGAGGAGCTGGAACAGCCTGGGCAGGGTGAGATGACCACCGTGCACCAGTTCGAGTGAGATCGGCAGCAGGGTTTCGAGCCCGATGCCGCCCGGCTCGGCCTGGGCGAAAGGCACGCGCTTGCTGTCCTGGTCCTGCGGCCGGTGATCGGAGACGATCGCGTCGATCGTGCCGTTCTTCAGCCCTTCGACGACGGCCAGCCGGTCCTTCTCGGCGCGCAGCGGCGGCACCAGCTTACCGAAGGTGCGATAGTCTCCGACTGCCAAATCGTTCAGTGCGAAATAGGGTGCGGCGGTATCGCAGGTGATCTTGAGGCCGCGCGCCTTGGCGGCGGCAATCGCCTCGACAGACTCCGCGGTCGAGATCTTGGTCAGGTGCATGCGGCCGCCGGTCATCTCGGCCAGCCGGATGTCGCGCTCGACCATCATCACTTCGGCGAGCGGCGGACAGCCCGACAGGCCAAGGCGCGTCGCCATTGCACCGCTCGTCATGGTGCCGCCGGACAGGGTCGGCTCCTGCGGCAGGTGGACGATCAGCGCATCGAAGGTCTTGGCGTAGTAGAGCGCGCGCCGCATGACCTGGGCATTGGCGACGGCATGGTCGGCATCGGTGAAGGCCACGGCGCCGGCTTCTGCCAGCAGGCCGATTTCCGCGAGTTCCTTGCCCTCGAGGCCAACGGTCAGCGCGCCGTAGGCGTACATGTTGGCGAGCTTGATCTGGCGGGCGCGGCGCGCCACGAACTCGATCAGGGACGCATCGTCGAACGGCGGCTCGGTGTCGGGCAGCAGCACCATCGAGGTGATGCCGCCCACCGCAGCCGCGGCGCCGGCGCTTTCCAGCGTCTCCTTGTGCTCTTCTCCGGGCTCTCCGGTATGAACGCGCGTGTCGACGAGGCCGGGTGCAAGATAGAAGCCGCGGCAGTCGACCGACTGGATGCCGTAGGGTGCACCCGAGGCGAAGAGGTTGGGACCGAAGTCGGCGATCTTGCCGTCGCTGATCAGGACGGCGCCGAGATACTCGGAATTCCCGGTCGGGTCGACGATGCGGGCGTTGATGTAGGCGGTCGAGCCGGCGTGTGGCGGCGCGAGCTTGTCGATCTTGCCGCTCATGCCCCGTTCCCGATCTGGTTGCGCTGCCCGCCGATCAGGGCGTCGAGGCAGGCCATGCGCACGGTGACGCCCATCTCGACCTGCTCATGGATCACGCTCCGGTCTAGATCGTCGGCGACTTCCGAGTCGATCTCCACGCCGCGGTTCATCGGGCCGGGGTGCATGATCAGTGCATCGGGCTTGGCATAGGCGAGCTTGGCCCGGTCGAGGCCGAAGAAATGGAAGTATTCGCTGATCGACGGCACGAAGGAGCCCTGCATCCGTTCGGTCTGCAGCCGCAGCATCATCACGATGTCGACGTCCTTCAGGCCCGTCTTCATGTTGTAGTGAACCTCGACGCCCATCTTGTCGACGTCGGTCGGCATCAGGGTGGGTGGGCCGACCACGCGCACACGGGCGCCCATGATCTGCAGAAGGTGGATGTTCGAGCGGGCCACGCGGCTGTGCATGATGTCGCCGCAGATCGCCACGAGGAGACCTTCCAGGCTGCCGCGTCGTCGTCGGATGGTGACAGCGTCGAGCAACGCCTGCGTCGGATGTTCGTGCTGCCCGTCCCCGGCGTTGATGACGGCGCAGTTGACCTTCTGCGACAGAAGATTGACGGCGCCGGACTCGTGGTGCCGTACGACGATGGCGTCGGGCCGCATGGCGTTCAAGGTCATCGCCGTGTCGAGCAGGGTTTCTCCCTTGCGCACCGAGGACGTGGCGACGTCCATATTGATGACGTCGGCGCCCAGCCGTTTGGCGGCAACTTCGAAGCTCGTCCGCGTGCGCGTCGAATTCTCGAAGAACAGGTTGATGATCGTACGGCCGGCGAGCCTGTCGCGCCGTTTGTCAACGGACCTGTTCTGGTCGATGTAGGTTTCAGATAGGTCGAGCAAGCCCGAAATCGTTTCAGGCGAAAGACCTTCGATGCCGAGAAGGTGGGGCAACCTCGGCACGCCCGCGCGATTGTTTGTCACTAAAGCGCGACGTTAAGCACGCGCGTGCGGCCCTCGCAAGAAAGCGTTTTGGTGGATAACCGGCGAGAGGCGAATCACGCCGGCGGACGCGGTCCGGTATAGCGCGCCCGAGGCCTTATCAGTGCGCCGTGTGCGGCCTGCTCGATGGCATGTGCGATCCAACCGACGGTGCGTCCGAGCAGGAACAGGGCCAGTGCGGAGTCATTCGGCAGGCCGAGAACGCGCGCAAGTGTCACGGTCGCGAAATCGACGTTCGGCTTGCGATCGATCTGCTGTTCCACGGCGCCCGCCACGCGCTCGGCAAAGGCCAGCTCTGCGGAACCGGGAAGGAGCTCGCGCATCATCGAGAAGAGGGCGACGGCCCGGACATCGCCGTCCGGATAGAGCTGATGGCCAAAGCCGGGGATGTAGATTCGCTCACTCACCCGCCGCGAAATTTCCGCATCGATGTCGGGCGCAGCAGCGAGATCGGCGAGGAGACTTGCCACACGGCGCGTGAGGCCGCCGTGACGGGGGCCGTTGATAGCCACCAGGCCCGCCATCGTCGAAGCATAGAGATTGGCCCCGGTGGAGGCCACGACGCGCGCGGCGAAGGCGGATGCGTTGAACTCATGGTCGGCGGAGAGGACGAGCGCGGCGCGGATCAGCGAAGCCTGTCCGGCCGGGACGTTCCAGGCGGCGGCCACCTGCTCGTGGATCGGCCGGTCGGAGAGCGGCTGGCCCGTCACGGCCGCCGCCAGCAGCCGCAGGATACGTGCGCCGGTCTCGAGCATGGCCGGGCGATCCTCGACCCAGCTCGGATGGTCCCAGCGCGACGCGGCCGTCAGGAGGACGAGACAGGCATCGACCGGCGGCAGGGCCGAGGCCGTCTGCCAGGCGCTGCGCAACGCCGCCGACATCGGCGGCAGGTTACGCGCGGCGAAGGGCCGGTCGTCGCAATCCCAGAGAAGCTGCGCGACCTGCTCCAGCGAGCTGTTGCGCGCCAGCCGTGCGGCGTCCTGGCCGCGATAGAAGAGGCGACCGTTCTCGATCAGCGTGAGCGATGATTCGAGAACGGGCGTGCCGAAGTCGAGCGCATTGGCGGCGATCGACTCGGCCTTGCGGCCGACATCGCGCCGACGCTTGAGCTGGGCAACGTCATCGGCCCGGTAGCGCCGCTCACGCTGTCCGTTCGTACCCTCGGAGCGCAGCAGGCCGCGGCTCACATAGGCATAGAGAGTGGCGGCGGAGACGCCGAGGCGCCGCGCCGCTTCTTTCGAGCTCAACCATTCCGTAGGCATTTCTTATTATGGATTAAATCAGTCAATATTGACAATATATTGGTTGGATCGAATGTTGAGCCCGAACAAGCAAGGGGATTGCGATGCTGCAGACACGGGTGGACAGCGGGCTCGACGGCGTGATCGTGGCCGACACGGTGATGAGCGAGGTGGATGGGGAGGCCGGTCGGCTGATCGTTCGCGGCCAGGCGATCGAGGACCTGGTGAGGACGCGAGGCTTCGAGGGTGTGGCCGCGCTGCTCTGGGAGGGCTTCGCAGCCGGCGGCGGTGATGAGGCGGCGGTCCGAGCCGGCCTGGCCGCGGCGCGTGTGCGCGCCTTCGCGGACGTCCCGAAGCTGCTGGGGGCGGCCAAGGGGCTCAATCCGGTCGAGGGGCTGAGGGTCGGCCTCGGCATGCTGCCCGATTCGGACCCCGTGCCGCACCACTTTCTGGTCTGTGGCGCGCTGCCGGTCTTTCTGGCGGCGCTGCTGCGGGCAGCTGACTCCAAGCCGGCCCTCGCGCCGGATCCGGCCCTCACGACGGCGCAGGATCTCCTGCGCATGATCCGCGGCCGTCGTGCCGACGAGGCCTTCGAGAAGGGTCTCGATACCTATCTCGCAACGGTCACCGATCACGGCTTCAACGCCTCGACCTTCACGGCGAGGGTCGTCGCGTCGACACGTGCCGGCCTGATCTCCTCGGTACTGGCTGCGCTCTGCGCCCTGAAGGGCCCTTTGCATGGCGGAGCGCCGGGGCCCGTGCTCGATATGTTCGACGAGATCGGATCGCCCGAGCGCGCCGAGGCGTGGCTCGACGATGCCTTCGCCAGGGGCACGCGTCTGATGGGCTTCGGCCACCGGGTCTACAAGAAGCGAGATCCCAGGGCCGATGTCCTGAAGAACGCCGTCGCGAAGCTGCCGCAGACGGCGGGGAGACTGGGCTTCGCGGTCGAGGTCGAACGCAGCGCCATACAATCGCTGCGCAAATACAAGCCCAAGCAACGCCTCGACACCAACGTCGAATATTACACGGCGCTTCTCCTGGAGGCGCTCGAGGTGCCGCGCAGCGCCTTCACAGCCCTGTTCGCCGTCGGACGTGCCGCAGGCTGGTGCGCGCACATCTTCGAGCAGGAGAGGGGCGGGCGGTTGATTCGGCCGCAATCGACCTACGTCGGGCCGCGGCCGGCCTGAGCCTCAGGCTCGACGGACCGTCGAGCCGCGCCAGGTGCGGGCCCGCGTGCCGGTGGCGTCGAAGACCCAGAGGATCACGTCGGCGCCGGCCGGCGTGAAGGTGGCCGTGAAGTAGCGGCGCCAGAAGCTGCCGTCGGCGTGGGTGAACAGCGCCTCCGTGCCGAGCTGGTTCGGTCGCACGGTCAGGCTGGCCGAACGCGGCAGGGCGCGCGCATCGGCCGAGCGCAGCAGGGCCACACCGCCCGTCAGCGATCCGAAAAACATCGTCTCGCCGACCTCGTCGGTCTGCATCGGCCCGCCGTCGATGCGGAGCCAGATGGCCGGCCTGTCATCGACGCTGCGCACCGCGAACTGAATCGAAAAGGGTGTGCCACCGCCGAATTCCTCTCGTGGCGACGTGGGCGGCGGGACGATGTCCTCCAGCGGGAGCGCGCGGTGGAAGCTGGCGGTGCCGGAATAGGTGCCGAGCCAGTCGGTCCATCGAACGTGTTGGGCGTGCGCACCGGACGCGGCAAGCAGCAGGGCGGAGGTGGCCAGTGCGTGCCGCCGCGTAATCATGGGCAGGCAAGCCTAGCCGGCAAGAGCGGGCTGCTCCTCGTAGGTCGCGAAGAAGCGGCGGCCCGATCCACGCTGGTTCTCGTAGATCGACCCCTGGTGATCGGCCGGCGGCAGGGGCATGCGCACCGGCGCCGGCCGCACGCGCGGCTCGATTGTCGGCTCGCCCAGCACCATGCGGCCGTTGAACTCGTCGAAGTCGGCCACGCCCATCAATGGCCAGGCGTCGGCGGCCGCATATTTGTGCAGCAGGAGCCGCCGCTGGCGATTGGATCGATTGAGCGCCGAGCCGTGCACCAGCCGCGCATGATGGATCGTCATCGAACCGGCCGGGCCCACGAGCGGCACGGCCTTCGCGACGTCTATGCCGGCTGCCTGCGGATCGAAAGCGCCACAGAACCGGCCGTTGGCATGGTGGTCGTGGACCGGGCCGTGATGGCTGCCGGGTACCACCATGAGAGGGCCGTTGGCCTCGTCGCAATCGTCGAGATAGATGCCGGTCGCCAGAACGTCGTCGTTACTGTGTGGATAGAAGGCCCAGTCCTGGTGCCACTCGACCGGCGAACCATAGCCTGCCGACTTCATGTTGAGCTTGCCGCCATGGAGGCGGATCGACGGACCGATGAGCCGCGAGAGCAGGGACGTGATCTTGGGGTCGCGGGCTAGTGCGCCGAAGAAGGCGTGGCGCTTGAAGATGGCCGGCTTCAGCCGGCGCACCCTGGGCATGGTGGCGCTGTGGCTGGGTTCCAGATCGTAGAGTTCGTCGTTGGCCGAGACGCCGCGCGCGTCCGCCACCAGACGGTCGGTGAGCGCTCGTAGTTCGGCGAGCTGCTCCCCCTCGATCAGGCGCGGGATCACGAGATAGCCGTCGCGACGGTAAGTCTCGATTTGATGATCGGTCAACATGCGGAAAACATAGCACGCCAGGCCCGCATCATCGATAATCGCGGCATGACGAGCCGAACCCTCTTTCCGACCCTTGTCTATCGCGAGTCGCTCGTCGACCGGCGCTGGCGGCGCTTCAACCAGGACCTCGCCGACGAGTGCCAGTCGCTCGCCGCTTCGGACGCGGCGGGGCAGCGCTGGTCGGCCAAACACTATCTCGGCGGCTATACCTCCTACGGCTCGCTCGACCGTCTGCACCTCGTCTCCTCGCTGTTCGACCGGCTCCGCCGGCGCATCGATCCGCACGTGAAGTCCTTCGCGCGCGACCTCCACTACGATCTTTCCGGTCGTACGCTGGAGATGACCGATTGCTGGGCCAACCTCATGCCGGCCGGCACCGTCCATTCCATGCACATCCATCCGACCTCCTTCGTCAGCGGCACCTATTACGTGTCGGTGCCGAAGGGCGCGGGGGCGATCAAGTTCGAGGATCCGCGGCTCGCCTATCAGATGGCCGCACCGCCACGCCGCGCCGATGCGCCGGAGGCCTATCGCTCCTTCGTCAGCGTGTCGGCGCATGACGGCGATCTGGTGCTGTTCGAAAGCTGGCTGCGCCACGAGGTGCCTCCCGCGCACTTCTCCGGCGAACGCATCTCGATTAGCTTCAACTACGCCTGCCCGCCAAAGGCCGGTCGCTGACGGAGCAACGATGCGCCTCCTTGCCCTGGTCCTTCTTGTCTTCTCCGCCGTCGGCGTGTCTTCCGCGCGGGCGGCTGACGAGCTGCCGATCTTCGACGCGCATATGCACTACAGCCACGACGCCTGGTCGGTCGTGCCGCCCAAGGAAGTGGTCGATATCCTGAAGAAGGCGGGCATCAAGCGCGCGATGGTGTCCAGTTCGAACAACGAGGGCACGAAGATGCTGCAGGACGTGGCGCCGGACACGATCGTGCCCGAGCTGCGGCCCTATCGTTCGCGCGGCGAGATCTCGACCTGGGCGAAGGATCCGACGCTGATCCCGTACCTCGAGGACCTGCTTTCGAAGCGCAGGTACAGGGCGATCGGCGAGTTCCACATTTACGGCGCGGATGCCGACCTTCCGAACGTGCGACGCGTCGTCGAGCTGGCGAAGCAGTACGGTCTCTACCTGCACTCGCATTCCGATGCCGATGCCGTGACGCGGCATTTCCAGCAGGACCCGACTGCCAGGGTTCTGTGGGCGCATTCGGGTTTCGAGCGACCGGAGAAGGTACGCGAGATGCTGCGCCGGTATCCCACCCTGTGGTGCGACCTCGCCTTTCTCACGGCGCACGTCTCCAACGGCAGGGTCGCGCCGGGCTGGCGCGAGCTCTTTATCGAGTTTCCCGATCGGTTCGTGCTGGGCAGCGACACCTTTACGCCGGAGCGTTGGCACTATGTGATCGAGAACGCGCGCTGGTCGCGGCAGTGGCTTTCGGACCTGCCGCCGGACGTTGCGCGCAAGATCGCCTACGAGAATGGGGACCGGCTGTTCGGAGGGGCGCAATGAAGCTGGCGGTCGCGTTGCCGGGATTTCTTCTCGCGACGCCGGCCTGGGCCGATTGCCCGCTCGACCTCGGCCGCGGCACGGGTTGGGTTGTCTACTCCGATCACTACCTGATGGCGTTCCGTTCCGACCCGCTGCGTATCGAGGTGGGCGAGCCGTTCGCGCTGGTCCTCAATGTCTGTACCAAAGGCGGCGAGCCGGCCGAGCTGCTGGCCGTGGATGCCAGCATGCCCGAGCATCGACATGGCATGAATTACCGGCCCCGCATCGTAGCGAAGGGGGACGGCCGTTTCAGGGCCGAGGGCATGCTGTTCCACATGCCAGGCCGATGGGAGATCACCTTCAACGTGCGCGCAGGCGAGGAAAGCGAGAACCTGACGCACGATATCATCCTCAAGTGACCCGATTGCTGGTGTTGCTTGCACTGCTGGCCGCCTGGTCCGGTGGCGTCTCTGCGCAGCAACTGCTCGACTGGACACCCGAGGAGATCGGGAGCGTGGGGCGGCACGGCCCGTGGCCACCATCGCCGGTGCGTGATCCCTCGAACAAGGTATCGGGCACGCCGGCCGGCATCCTGCTCGGCGAGCATCTCTTCAACGAGCCCCGGCTGTCTGGCGATGGCCGCGTGAGTTGCGCCACCTGCCATCAGGCCGGTCGCGAGTGGAGCGACGGCCTCGCCAGGGCGCGTGGAACAGTCGAACTCGACCGTCGCACGCCGTCGCTGTGGAACATCGGCTACCTCCACTGGTTCGGCTGGGATGGGGCAGGCGACTCACTTTGGGCGCAGAGCATCCGTCCGCTGCTCGATCCTCGCGAGATGAACGGCGAGGCGGCGCGCGTGGCCGCACTGCTGCGCGGCGACACCGCCCTGACGTGCGGCTACGAAAGGGCTTTCGGCAGCAAGCCTGGCAACGACGACGAGCGGCTGCTGGTCGAGACGGCCAAGGCGCTGGCGGCCTTCCAGGCGACGCTGGTCAGTCCGCGCACGCCGTTCGATGATTTCCGCGATGCCCTCGTGGCCGGCGATCGCGAGCGGGCGTCGCGCTATTCGCTTGCCGCGCAGCGCGGCCTCAAACTCTTCATCGGCGAGGCCAATTGCAACCTCTGCCATCTCGGTCCGCGCTTCACGAGCGGCGAGTTCGGCGACGTCGGGATTCCATTCTTCGTGCGGCCAGGAGAGGTCGACCCCGGTCGCCTCGGCGGGTTGACGCGGCTGGCGGCCAGCCCCTTCAACCTGCTGGGCAAGTACAATGACGATGCCAGCGGCAACAACACCCGGCGTACGCGGCACGTTCAACGCCAGCATACGAACTTCGGGGAATTTCGTGTACCCGGCCTGCGCCAGGTGGGCCGCGGCGGCCCTTACATGCACAATGGCAGCCTGGCGACCCTCGAAGACGTCGTAAGGCACTATTCGGAGGTAAGTCCCGATCGCCTCCACAGCGACGGCATCCCATTGGTGCGGCCGCTCGGCCTGACGGCGGAGCAGAGCGCCGATCTCGTGGCCTTCCTCCGCTCGCTCGATGCCGAGCCGCCACCGCGCTCAACACCGGCGCCGCTCTGTCCTTAAAGCCTCTCGAGGCCGAAACGCGCTATTTGATCAGGAAGGATTCCAGCTTCTTGCCGCTCTTGAGGGCAGCCGCGAGCCATCTCGGACGGTTGCCGCGGCCGGCCCACGTCTCGGACGCGTTCTTCGGATTGCGATAAAGCGGCGGCAGCTCTCTACCCTTGAGTGGATGTGCTTTGCCACGACGCTCCGCCCCGATCTTGCCGGGGGCTGTTCCACGAAGTTCGGTAATAGCTTCGATCAACCGCATGCGCTGCCTTGAAATGCGTGTCTCGATTTCCGCATCGATCTGCGCGCGCATTACGACCAAGTCGTCAAAGGCCATCGACTTTATCTTCATGCTTACCAGTCCTCGGTTGTTGTGTAAGTCATAAGTGAAGTACGCGCGAAGCTCGAACAGCGCAACATGGTTGCGCGTTCTAAAGCGTGCGCTCTCACTGCAGACTTCTTCGATGCGGCGAAAGCGAGACGTCGCTGCTCAAAGCAATGAAAGTCAGCGCAACCGAGCGATCATGCTTTCGAGAATCCAGGCAGCGGCGGCCGCATCGACGCGCTCGGCGCGCTTTGCGCGTGTCATATCGTAGTCGTCGATCATGCCGCGCGTTACCGCCGCGGTGCTGAGTCTCTCGTCCTGGAAGACGATGGGAAGGCCGGCGAGCGACGGCGCACCGTGGTTCTGGATGTTGGTCACGAACTGACGCACCGATTGGCAACGCGGACCTTCGGTGCCATCCATGTTGAGGGGCAGGCCGACCACAAGCGCTCTGACCTCATGCTTGCGCACGAGTTCGTCGAGCGCGGCGAGATCCGGCGCCAGCTTGGTACGCTTCAAGGTCGTGAGCGGCGTCGCCAGCATGCGCATTACGTCTGTGGTCGCGATGCCGATGGTCTTGGTGCCGAGATCGAGCGCCATCAGCCGGCCGTCGCGAATCAGCAAGGTCTTCAGTTCCGGAAATTCGACGACAGGCATTCAAGCGGCTTTCCCTTTGAGCCAGGTTTCCGCCTCGTCGGCGACCCGTTCCCATCCGGGCTGGCCGAGCACCCAATGTCCCTGGCCTTCATACTCGACATAGTCGGCGACGTGGGCGAACTGCCTGGCGGTGCGGCGAACGACGCCGGGCGGCACGAGCCTGTCCTTCTCCGCGCCGACGAACAGCAGCGGTACGGTCACCCTTCGCGGATCGACGGTCGCGGCCTTCCTGTCGTCGAGCCACGGCATGCCGATTTCCAGCAGGGCACGGCCTGATTCATGGACGAAGCCCGCATGTTCGATCGTACCGTCGACAGGATCGGATGTGTTGAATGTGTAGGTCAGTGCTTCGCGGAGCGTCGCGCGATGCGGCTTCCGCCACCAGGCCCAGCGCGCCTGGATGCGGGCGAAGGCCATGAGGTTGGACGGGCGCAGCGCGATGACGCTCGACGGTGGAGCAGGCGTGAGCAACACCCCCGCGCGCGCGAGGCCTCTGGCACAAAGAAGGAGAGCGATGAGTCCGCCCATCGAATGGCCGATGACGACCGGTTTCTCCGGCAGCGCAAGGATGGTCGTTTCGAGATCGGCGACGTAGTCGTGCAGGCTGGTTTCACCAAGGGCGGCTGGCGGTGAATCCGCAGCCGCATCGTGGTATCGCAGAGTGTCTGCAATGGTCGCCCATCCTCGCTCCTCGAGGAGGGGACGCCAATTGCGCCATACGGCCGATGTTCCCCACATGCCGTGAATCAGGACTGCCATCCGAACCATCGCAAAGGTTATAAGGCGTGCAATCGACCGGGTCGACACGAGCCCCCAGCAAAGGTGATCAGGTAAGGTGACAGATACTCTCTATGCCCTGCTGGCAATTGCGATGGTCCTGACCGTCGTGAGTGTATTGGTACCGCTCGCGGAACGGTTCCGCCTGCCGCATACCGTCCTGCTGGCCATTGCCGGCATGGGAATGGGCTTCCTGGGATCCTGGATCATCAGCGGCGGGCTCCATCTGGGGGTCCTGAGCGACGCGTTTGTCGGCCTCGACAAGCTCGAAGTCGGCACCGAGGTGTTCCTGCCACTGTTCCTGCCGCCGTTGCTGTTCACTGCGGGCCTGACGATCGACGTCCGCCGCCTGATGGACGAGATCCACGCAGTGCTCCTGCTGGCGGTCATCGCGGTGCTGGTCTGCATCGCCTGCGTCGCGGGCGTCGTGCATTTCGCCACCGGCATGGACATTGTCGTTTGCCTGCTGCTGGGCGCGGTAGTCTCCACGACCGACCCGGCCGCCGTCATCGGAATCTTCCGCGATGTCGGCGCTCCCAAGCGGCTCTCGATCCTGGCCGAGGGCGAGTCCCTGCTGAATGACGCGGTCGCCATCGCGGCCTTCGGCCTGTTCATGGGTATCCTGGTGGCGCGAGCGTCGGGGGATTCCGCGATGCCGGCCGACCCGACCGCGGCCATCGGCGTGTTCCTGCGCGAATTCGTCGGCGGCCTTCTGCTGGGCTTTGCCATGGCGCGGGTGGCCATGATGATCCTGCCGCGGCTGGGCGAGTCGGATGCCGCCATCGCCTCGGTCACGGTAAGCCTCACCTACCTCTGCTTCATCGTCGCCGACCGCTACATCCATGTCTCCGGCGTCGTCTCTGTCGTCATGGCCGCGCTTACGGTGGCGGCCTACGGGCCCACGCACCTCCATCCGCGCCAATGGACGGCGCTGCGCCAGGTTTGGGCCCAGCTCGAATTCTGGGCCAACTGCCTTATCTTCGTGTTGGCTTCGATGCTGGCGGCCGATGTGCTGCTGAAGATCAGCTGGCTCTACATTGGCGGCGTGCTCGCGGTTGCGGTCGGCGCCTTCGCCGCGCGCGCGCTGGTGGTGTTCGGCATGCTGCCGGTGCTCGAAACCCTGAAGCTCGTCCAGCCGGTCAACCGCCGCTACAAGGCGATCCTGGTCTGGGGCGGCCTGCGCGGTGCGGTGACGATCGTGCTGGCCATGGTCGCCAGCGGCAACGAGCAGCTTCCCGAGACGATTCGCGACTTCATCGCCATCTCGGCCGTCCTGTTCGTGCTCTTCACGCTGTTCGTGAATGCCACCACGCTCGGCCTCGTCATGCATATGTTTGGCCTGGACAAGCTCAGCCGCCTCGAGCTGGCGCTGCGCGACCGGGTGCTGGCGCTCTCACGGATCAACGTCGACCGGCATCTCCAACAGATCATCCGTCAGCACAACGAGCGCACGGACGGCTTTGCCGTCGACCCCGCTTCGGCCGGCGATCCTGCGGTCGAGCCGGTACCGCCGGACCTGGCCCTCGATCTCGAGGAGAGGGTCAAGATCGGCCTGGTGACACTCTGCACCCGCGAAAAGGAACTCTATCTGGAGCAGTTCCAGCAGCAGATCCTGTCGCGCCGCATGGTGGCGATCCTGGCGGCAAATGCCGACCGCCTGATCGACACGGTTCGCGACAAGGGCGTGCAGGGCTACCAGGAGTGGCTGCAGGAGATTTCGAAACCTAACTACGGCTTCCGGGTCGCGCTGTGGCTGCATCGGCGGTTCGGTTTCGAACGCATGCTGACAGAGCGTCTGGCCGATCGGTTCGAGATCCTGATGGTGTCGCTCAGCGTTCTCGGCGAACTCGCCGTGTTCAATGCGAACTCCATTGCCGACCTGCTGGAGCACGATGCCGAGCAGCGCCTCGCGGAGCTGATCGCCACCCGACAGGCCGGCGTCGAGGGCGCATTGCGGGCGCTCTCGCTGCAGTATCCCGGCTACTCCGAATCGGTGCAGCAGCGACAGCTCGAACGCGCCGCGATTCGCTTCGAAGCGGAGGAGTATGTCCGCCGGCTGCACGAGGGCATCATCAGCCGCGAGGTCTACAACGACCTCCGGGATCAACTCGCCGAGCGGCGCGGTGCCGTGAGCCAGCGCCCGCCGCTCGACCTCGGCCTCGAACTGCAGGCCATGATCGGTCGCGTGTCCCTGTTCGCGGCGCTGGACCGGGAGACCATCGTCCAAGTCGGCAAGCGGCTGCGCGCGCTCGTTGCTTTCCCGGGCGAGAAGATCATCCGGGTCGGCGGGCCGTCCGATGCCATGTACTTCGTCGCCGCGGGCGAAGTGACGGTCCATGCCCGGACGGTCACGGTGACCCTGAAGGAGGGCGACTTCTTTGGTGAGATGGGGCTCCTGAGCTCCCAGCCGCGCAATGCCGACGTCGTAGCCAACGGCTACTGCCACCTGCTGGTTCTCTACAAGAAGGACTTCGACCAGCTTCTCTCGCGTAAGCCGGAGGTGAGGGCGGCGATCGAGGAAGTCGCGGCCCGCCGCGCCTGACGCAGCCCCGACGGTTCGGTTGCTCGCGAAGGGCAAACCGGCTACCAACCGCGATTACCGCTTTGTTTCTGGCGTTTTGGAGTGCTGGGATGTCGCTCGACAAGAAGACGGTGGCGCGCATCGCGCGGCTGGCCCGTCTGAAGGTTCCCGAAGAGGAGCTGGCCCCGCTGGCCGGGGAGCTTTCGGGTATTTTTGCCTGGATCGAGCAGTTGAACGAAGTCGACACCAAGAACGTCGAGCCGATGTCGTCGGTCTCCGACGTGACGCTTCCGATGCGCGCCGACAAGGTCACCGACGGCGGCATCGCTGAGAAGGTGCTGGCCAACGCGCCGGGCGGTGCGGTCTACATCGACCCGTCGGACAAGAATGCCGGCGGCTTCTTCACCGTCCCGAAGGTGGTGGAGTAGACGATGGCCGCTCTCACCGATCTCACGATCGCCCAGCTCACGTCGGCGCTGGCCAGGAAGGAGGCGAGCGCCGACGAGGTGGCGGACGCGCACCTCGCGAAGCTCGACGAGCATCGCGCGCTCAACGCCTTCATCACCGAGACACACGACAAGGCCCGCGAGATGGCCAAAGCCTCCGACGCGCGCCGCGCCAGGGGCGAGGCAGGCCTGCTCGAGGGCGTGCCGCTCGCGATCAAGGACCTGTTCTGTACCGAAGGTGTCCAGACGACGGCCGCGTCGAAGATTCTCGAAGGATTCGTGCCGCAGTACGAGAGCACTGTGACGGCGAACCTGTGGAGGTCGGGCGCGGTGATGGTCGGCAAGACCAACCTCGACGAGTTCGCCATGGGCTCATCGAACATGACGAGCCATTTCGGCGGCGTCGAGAATCCGTGGAAGCGCAAGGGCGACAACCGCAAGCTTGTGCCGGGCGGTTCCTCCGGCGGCTCGGCGGCGGCCGTCGCTGCCTACATGGTGCCCGGCAGCACGGGAACGGATACCGGTGGTTCGATCCGTCAGCCGGCGGCCTTCTGTGGCATCGTCGGCTTGAAGCCCACTTATGGCCGCTGTTCGCGCTGGGGCGTCGTCGCCTTCGCGAGCTCGCTCGACCAGCCTGGGCCCTTCGCCCGCACGGTCGAGGACACGGCGCTGATGCTGCAGGCCATGTCGGGCCACGATCCGAAGGATTCGACGTCCGCGCCGTTGCCGGTGCCGGACTTCGCCGCCGCGGCGCGTAATCCCGGCATCAAGGGCCTGAAAGTCGGCATCCCGAAGGAATACCGGGTCGATGGCACGTCCGAGGAGATCGTGGCGCTGTGGTCGAAGGGCATGGAGATGCTCAAGGCGGCCGGCGCCGAGCCGGTCGAGGTCTCGCTGCCGCACACCAAGTACGCGCTGCCGGCCTATTACATCGTGGCGCCGGCGGAATGCTCGTCCAACCTCGCGCGCTATGACGGCGTGCGGTTCGGCCTGCGCGTGCCGGGCAAGGATCTGACGGAGCTCTACGAGAACACGCGCGGGGCGGGCTTCGGCAAGGAAACGCGGCGACGCATCCTGATCGGCACCTATGTGCTATCGGCCGGCTACTACGATGCTTACTACAAGAAGGCGCAGCAGATCCGAGCGCTGATCGCGCGCGACTTCAAGCAGGCTTTCGAGACGTGCGACGTGCTGCTCACCCCGACCGCGCCGACGGCCGCTTTCGCGGCTGGCGACAAGATGGACGACCCGGTGACCATGTACCTCAACGACATGTTCACGATCCCGGCGTCCATGGCCGGCCTGCCGGGCATCTCGGTGCCGGTGAGCCTCGACAAGGACGGACTTCCCCTCGGACTGCAGCTGATCGGTCGCGCCTTCGACGAGGAGACGCTGCTGCGCGCCGCGGCGGCGCTCGAGAAGGCCGCCGCCTTCACCTCGAGGCCCGCCGGATACTGATCGCGCGGCGGCGACAGGGCCGCTGTCACATGTCAGTCTTCCGTCACGAAACCGTCACGCCTCTCGAATAGGCGGACGGATGAATGAGGGGGATTGCAATGAACACGAAGACGGGGCCGGCGCGCCGCGCCGTTCTGGCAGGGGCCGTCGCGGCGCCTTTCCTGGCGGGCGTGGCCCGGGCGCAGGCGTGGCCCGCGCGGTCGATCACGCTGGTCGTCCCTTTTGCTCCCGGTGGCGGGACCGACACCTTTGCGCGGCCCTTCGCCGCCAAGCTTTCCCAGGAACTTGGACAGCAGGTGGTGATCGACAATCGCGCCGGTGCAGGCGGGACCGTGGGCGCGGCCATGGTCGCCAAGGCGAAGCCCGATGGTTACACGTTCCTGCTGGGCTCCGTGCATCACGCCGTCGCGGTCACCGCCTACAAGCAGTTGTCTTACGAGCTGGAAAAGGATCTGGCGCCGGTCACCAGCGTCGCCTCGGTGCCCGATGTTCTGGTGGTCTATCCCGGTATACCGGCGAAGACGCTTCAGGAGTTCATCGCCTACTGCAAGGCGAATCCGGGCAAGGTGAACTACGGCTCGGCCGGGCTCGGCACGACCCGTCATCTCGCGGGCGAGATCTTCAACGAGAAGACGGGCGCCGGCATGACTCACGTGCCCTAAGGGGTCGGGACCGGCGACGGCGGCCTTGATCAGCGGTGAGGTGACGGCGGTCTTCGAGGGCCTCGGCAGTGCGGCCCCCTACATCCGCAGCGGCAAGGCGCGCGCGCTGGCGGTATTCACGGCAGAACGATCGCCTGCCTTTCCCGATATCCCGACGGCCGCCGAGGCCGGCTTGCCGGGCTTCGAGTCTCTTTCGTGGTATGGCTTGTGGGCGCCGTCCGGCACCGATGCCGCCATCATCGCCCGGATGCAGGCCGCGGTCGCGAAGGCTTTCGGCTCGGCCGACCTGAAGAAAGCCTGGGACGATCAGGGAGCGGCACCGGGAGGCGCGCCGACCGCGCGCTTCGCCGCCTTCGTGAAGGAAGAGATCGGCAAATGGGGCAAGGTCGTTCGCGACGGGAACATCAGGATCGAATGAGCGGGGCTCCGGACGACGGAGCCGTTCCGCCGTCCATCGGATCGCAGGGCGAGCGGGAGCTTCCATGCCGGACCGGATGCCGGTATTCCGCGCTCATGCGCCTCTCGTGGGGGCACCGCTTGCGCTACACTTCCGGAAATTCCGGAGGAAACGAACATGGGCGAATTCGATCTCGTCGTGCGCGGCGGCAACCTTGCCGATGGCACGGGTGCGGCAATCCGCGAAGCCGACGTCGCGGTGAAGGACGGCAGGATCGCCGCCGTCGGCAGGGTGAGCGGGCGGGGCCGTGAGGAGATTGACGCAAAGGGCATGCTGGTCACGCCCGGCTTCGTCGACATCCATACCCACTATGACGGCCAGGCCACCTGGGATTCGTACCTGCAGCCTTCGAGCTGGCATGGCGTAACCACCGCCGTGATGGGAAATTGCGGCGTCGGCTTCGCGCCGGTGAAGATCGAGGACCGGCAACGCCTGATCGAGCTGATGGAAGGCGTCGAGGACATTCCCGGCGCTGCACTTGACGAGGGGCTCAACTGGTCATGGGAGTCGTTCGGGCAGTATCTCGACACGCTCGACGCCAAGCCGCGCGACATGGACCTCGGCGCGCAGCTGCCGCATGGCGCGCTGCGAGTCTTCGTGATGGGCGAGCGCGCGGCCCGCCTAGAGGAAGCGACCTCTGAGGAAGTGGCGCAGATGCGCGCGCTGACGGCGCAGGCGATGCGCGATGGCGCGCTGGGCTTCTCGACCTCGCGCACGCTGAACCATCGCACGGTCAAGGGCGATCCCACGCCGTCGCTGCGTGCTTCAGAAGAAGAGCTCCTCGGCATCGCGCTCGGCATGAAGGATGCCGGCCGCGGCGTCATCGAGTTCATCTCCGACTTCAACACGCCCAATCCCGAAAGCGAATTCGAGATGCTCGACCGGTTGCTCACCGCATCCGGCCGCCCGTTCTCGGTGTCGCTGGCGCAGCGCCATTCGCGGCCCGACGGCTGGCGCCGACTGCTCGGCCTTGTCGAGGGGCTGGTCGCCAAGGGGCACAGCGCCAAGGCGCAGGTGGCGCCGCGCCCGATCGGGGTGCTGCAGGGCCTGCAGGCGAGCCGCATTCCGTTCTCGATGTGCGCCGCCTACAAGGAGATCCAGAGCAAGTCGGTGGAAGAGCGGCTCGCGATCATGCGCGATCCCACCTTCCGCGCCCGCATCCTGAAGGAGAGCAACGAGCCCATGCGCTCGGAGATGGCGCAGCGCCTCACCGACTTCGACCGCATGTTCCCGCTGGGCGATCCACCCAACTACGAGCCGCCGCAGGAGAGTTCGTTCGGCGCCCGTGCCGCACGTGAGGGCCGTGATCCGCGCGAGCTGATCTACGACTATCTGATCGAGGGCGAGGGCCGGAATTTCATCTTCGCGCCTTTCGCGAACTATGCCGCCTACAATCTCGACTGCTGCAGCGAGATGATGCAGAGCCCGCACACGCTGATCGGCCTCGGTGACGGCGGCGCGCACGTCGGCCTGATCTCCGACGGCTCCTATCCGACCTACCTGCTCCAGCACTGGGGCCGCGACCGCAAGCAGGGCCGGCTCGACGTGTCGTGGCTGGTGAAGCGGCACACGCACGATAATGCCAAGGCCGTGGGCCTCGGCGATCGCGGCGTCGTGGCGGTCGGCAAGAAGGCCGATCTCAACGTCATCGACTTCGACAGGCTCCGCGTCGAGGCCCCGATCATGAAGTGGGACCTGCCGGCCGGCGGCAAGCGCCTGCTGCAGCGGGCGACCGGCTACCGGGCGACCATCGTGTCAGGGCAGGTCACGTATCGTGACGGCGAGGCGACCGGCGCGTTGCCGGGCCGCCTGGTGCGTGGCGCGCGAGCCTAGAGAAGGTCGGATACCTCCCCATTCAAATGGGGAGGTGCCCCGCAGGGGCGGAGGGGTCATGACCCCATCGCCCTCGTAAGACAAGGGCACTTCCCCCGTTGACGGGGGGAAGCAAGGCTCGATCGTCGATGGTGACTAGTCGCCCTTGATGTCGTTGTCCTTGATGACCTTGAACCAGCGCTCCTGTTCGCTCTTCTGATAGGCGGCGAACTCCTCGGGCGAGGTCGTCAGGATTTCCATGTTGAACTGGTCGATGAATTTCTGCGTCACGTCGGGCGCCTGCACCGCCTTCTTGATCTCGGCATGCATGCGGTCGACGATCGGGCGCGGGGTCCCGGTCGGCGCATAGACACCCCACCAGGAGTAGGAGGGGAAGCTCTTGACGCCTTGCTCGATGAGCGTAGGCGTGTCGGGCAGCGCCGGGGTGCGCTTCTCGCCGGTCACCGCGAGCGCGCGCACCTTGTTGGCGCGCACGTGCGGGCTGAAGGAGGTCAGGCTTCCGATGGCGACATCGGTGACGCCCGCCAGGATGTCCTGGTTGAGCGGCCCGCCGCCCTTGTAGGGGATCAGGTTGAGGTCGACGCCGTTCTCTTTCTTGATGAGGGTCATCAGCACCAGCGCCTGGCTGGCGCCGAGCACACCGACATTGACCTTGCCCGGCCGCGCCTTGGCGTCGGTGATGACCTCGGCGAAGGTCTTGTAGGGCCGGTCGGGGTGCGCGCAGATCGCCTGCGGCGTGCGGCCGATCAGCATGACGTTGAAGAGTTCGGAATCCTTGTAAGGCAGGCCCGACGCGAAGGCGGGATTGAGGATGTGGCTGTCGAAGGTCAGCATCCAGGTCTGGCCGTCGGGCGGAGCCTTGGCCGCGATCGCCGAGCCGACCGCGCCGGTGCCGCCCGGCTTGTTGTCGACCAGGATGTTCCAGCCGGTGTTCTCGATCATCTTGGCCTGGATGATGCGCGCCACCGGGTCGGTCGAGCCGCCGGGCGGGAAGGGAACGATGATCCTGAGGGCTCCCTTGGGCCAGTCGGCGGCGGCCTGGGCGCGAACGAGGGCCGGCGCCCCCAGCGTGGCAGCCGCTGCGCCGACGAGCAGCGTACGGCGATTGAACGTCGTCATTGAAAGCCTCCCTGTGAATACGTCTTGTTTTGGCGTGCCGAAAATGGCCGCTCTTGCCCAAGCTTTTACTTCAGCCAGTTCGTCATCGGGTAGTGCGATCTTGTGCCGAAAATGTGGCGCAATGGCCCAGTGCGGATCGATCTTTTGCCAAGCGGCGCACCTTTGGCTATCTAGCCTTCATGTCGCTCATCAAAGGTGAAACCGGCGAGTGGGAGATCGTCCTGGGGCTGGAAGTCCACGCCCAGGTGATTTCCGACGCCAAGCTCTTCTCCGGCGCGCCGACCGCGTTCGGGGCCGATCCCAACACCCAGGTGTCGCTGGTCGATGCCGCCATGCCCGGCATGCTGCCCGTGATCAACGAGCGCTGCGTGGAGCAGGCGATCCGGACCGGCCTCGGCCTCAACGCGAAGATCAATCTGCGCTCGGTGTTCGACCGCAAGAACTACTTCTATGCCGACCTGCCGCAGGGCTATCAGATCTCGCAGTTCAAAGACCCCATCGTGGGCGAGGGATCGGTCGAGATCGACCTGCCGGACGGCAAGACGCGCACCATCGGCATCGAACGGCTGCATCTCGAGCAGGATGCCGGCAAGAGCCTGCACGACCAGCATCCCAGCCAGACCTATGTCGACTTGAATCGCTCCGGCGTGGCGCTGATGGAGATCGTGAGCAAGCCGGACATGCGCACGGCGGACGAGGCCGCGGCCTACCTCACCAAGCTGCGCTCGATCGTGCGCTATCTCGGCACCTGCGACGGCAACATGGACGAAGGCTCCATGCGCTGCGACGTGAACGTGTCGGTGCGCAAGCCGGGTGGCGAGCTCGGAACGCGTTGCGAGATCAAGAACGTGAACTCGATCCGATTCGTCAAGCAGGCGATCGAGTACGAAGCGCGCCGCCAGGTCGAGGTCATCGAGGGTGGTGGCACGATCACGCAGGAGACGCGCCTGTTCGACTCCGGCCGCGGCGAAACCCGCTCGATGCGGTCCAAGGAAGATGCGCACGACTATCGCTACTTCCCGGATCCCGACCTGCTGCCGCTGACCTTCACGCAGGACTATGTCGACCAGATCCGTGCGACGCTGCCGGAGCTGCCCGACGCTCGGAAGAACCGCTACATCAAGGATTACGGCCTCTCACCCTATGATGCGGGCGTTCTGACGGCCGAGAAGGCGACGGCGGAGTTCTTCGAAGCCGTTGCCAAGGGCCGCGACGCCAAGCAGGCCGCCAATCTGGTGACCGGCGATTTCTTCGCCATGCTGAACCGCCGCGGGGCCACCTTCGAGACTTCGCCGATCAGCGCCGCCAATCTCGGCAAGCTGCTCGACCTGCAGGCCGACGGCACGATCTCGGGCCGTATCGCCAAGGACCTGTTCGTCGCCATGGAGGAGACCGGCAAGGATCCGGCCGTCCTGGTCGAGGAACGCGGGCTGAAGCAGGTGACCGACACGGGCGCCATCGAGGCCGCCATCAAGGCGGTGATCGACGCCAACCCTGGCCAGCTTGCGGCCTACAAGGCCAAGCCCAGCCTGTTCGGCTGGTTCGTTGGCCAGGTCATGAAGTCGACCGGCGGCAAGGCCAACCCGAAGGTGGTCAACGAGCTTCTGAGAAGGGCGCTCGACGCCTGACGTCGGCCTCGACGTTGTGCGAGCCCGGTTCTGCCATCTCCGGGCCGCTGCCGGGACGTCGCGGCTTCTGGGGTTTTGCCGGAGACTGGACGTCCGAGCCCCTGGCTTTGGCCCGCTGGTCGGCAGGGCGGGCGGCCCTGGTCAGATTGAAAGCCGTATTGATCAAGGCGACGTGGCTGAAAGCCTGGGGGAAGTTCCCGACCAGTCGCCGGTTTCCGCAGTCGTACTCCTCGGCCAACAGTCCGAGGTCATTGCGAGTGGCGAGGAGCCGATCGAACAGGGCGCGTGCGTCGTCGTGGCGGCCGATGGAGATATAGGCGTCGGCCAGCCAGAAACTGCAGGCGAGGAATGCGCCCTCGCCGGGCCGAAGCCCATCGTCCGCTGCCGCCGTGTCATAGCGCAGGACGAATCCATCGACGAGCAACTCGGTCGCGATGGCTTCGACGGTGCCGATGTAGCGCGCATCGCTGGCCTCGACGAAGCCGACCTGCGCCAGCAGCAGCAGACTGGCGTCGAGAAACGTCTCGCCGTAGGCCGCGCGGAAGGTGTTGCGGCTGGCGTCGAAGCCGTGCTCCCAGATCTCGGCGCGGATAGCGTCGCGTGTGCGGCGCCACCCTTCGACCGGGCCGGCAAGCCCATGCTGTTCGACCGCCCGGATCGCACGGTCGAACACGACCCAGGCCATGGCTTTGGAGTATGTGAAATGGAGGGGCGGCCGCCGCATCTCCCAGATGCCATAGTCGGAATTCATCCACGACCGTTCGACGTGTTTCACGAGCTCCAGTTGCAGGGCCCAGCCGCTGTCCGTCGGCGCCAGAGCGCCCTCGCGGGCCTGTTCGAACGTGTCCATCAGCTCGCCGTAGACGTCGAGCTGGAACTGGCCGTGAGCGGCGTTGCCGATGCGCACCGGCTTCGAATCGAGATAGCCGGGAAGCCATTCGGCCTCCCATTCCGCCAGTCGCCGCTCGCCCATGATCCCGTACATGATCTGCATGTCGGCCGGACTGCCGGCGACGGCCCGCTGCAGCCAGTCGCGCCATGCGCTCGCCTCGTCGTAGACTCCTGCGTTCATCAGGGCGAGCAACGTCAGGGTAGAATCACGGATCCAGCAGAAGCGGTAGTCCCAGTTTCGCGAGCCGCCCACCTGTTCCGGAAGCGAAGTAGTGGGGGCGGCAACGATGCCGCCCGTGGGTGCATAAGTGAGCGCCTTTAGGGTGATCAGCGACCGCTCGATGGCCTCCACATGCGGTCCGTCAGTCCGTGCAGTTCCGATCCAGTCGCGCCAGAATCGTTCGCAGTCGGCGAGCGCTTTTTCACAGTCGACCGGTTCGGGTGGCGGCAGATGCGAAGGCCTGTAGCTGAGCGTGAACGGCACGGTCTGGCCCGCTTGCACCTTGAACATGGCGGAGGTTTTGAAGTTCTCGCCCCAGGTGGTGACGGGGGTGCGAAGGACGGCCATGTCGGGGCCGGCCACCGCGCGGAGAGCGCCGTCTTCCAGGCGGCTGACCCAGGGAATGGTCGCCCCATATCCGAAGCGCAGGACGAGCTCCATGCACATCGACACTTCCCCCTCGTCACCGCGCACCACGCGAATCAGGTCCGATGCCTGCCCGCGCGGAAGCATGAAGTCGATCACCGTCGCAACTCCTTCCGCGGTCCGAAAGACTGTCTCGAGGATCAGCGTGCTTTTCCTGTAACGGCGCGTCACTTGGGCGGTCCCGCACGATGTTGCAATCAGCCAGCGACCGTTAGACGGCTTTCCGACAAGGGCCGCAAAGCAGGCATCCGAATCAAAGCGGGGCCAGCACAGCCAGTCGATCGAGCCATCGAGTCCGACGAGGGCGGCCGTCTGACAGTCTCCGATAAGTCCATAATTTTCGATTGGAGCGCTCATGAACCTGGCGGCTCGAATTCGACGACGACCTTGATGTCTCCATCCCTTCGCTCGAAAGCCTCGCGCCAGTCCGTCAGAGGCACGCGGCGGGTGAGGAGGCCGGCCAGCCAGGCGGGATCGGCGGTCGCCAGCGCGCGCGCGCCGCTCTCATAGTGGCTTCGATTGGCATTCACCGAGCCGAACACGAGGTCGTTCTGCAGCACCATGCTCCGGTTGAAGTTGCCGGAGTCGAAGGGCAGGAGCCGCCCGCCGCTGGACACGCCGGTCAGGCACACGATGCCGTTGCGGCCACCGGCTCCGCACAAAACGTCGATCACGAGCTGCGGTGCGCCGGTGCATTCGACCACGATGTCGGCTGCGAAGTCTTTCGGTAGTTCACGCGGATGGTAGGTGCCGCCGAGTGCCCGGGTGAGGTCAGCCTTGGGGCCGCCCTCTGCCCGATCAAGGACATGAAGCTCGAGGCCTCGTTGCGTCGCCATGAGGGCTGCCAGCAATCCGACGGGACCCGCTCCGGTGACCAGTGCGCTCTTCGGCTGCCAGCTGCGTGTGCGCTGTCCGATGCGATAGATGTGGTCCCATGCCTTGGCCAGCACGCTGGCCGGCTCGAGAAGCACACCCAGCATGCCGAGGTGCGGAGCGACCCTTACCGCGTAATCTGGCTCCAGCAGAAACCGCTCCGCGCCATAGCCGTCGAGCGACTTGATTCCACGCTCCACGTAACGGCCGTTGAGACACATGTCCCACTCGCCGGCGCCGCAGGCCCGACAGGGCACGGGATCGGGGCGTCTGACGATGCCGACCACGTGATCTCCGACCGCGAAGTTCGAACTGTCGGGAGCCTTTAAGACGCGACCCAGTGATTCATGTCCCAGAACGAGGCGGTCGTTGCGATCGGGCGCCCAGCCATAGGAGCCCGCCATGATCTCGCGGTCCGTGCCGCAGATTCCCAACGCCATCGCCTGGACAAGCAGTTGATCCGGGCGCACCTCTGGCTCACGCCGGTCCTCCAGTCGCACTGAACCCGCGACACCTGGCTCGACGGTTATGACTTTCACGACGGCTCATCCCTCGCTGTACCCTTGGGGGATCAGAACGGAACGAGGGCGTTTACGTCCGGTTCCGCGTCGACCCTGTGGTACCGTCCGGAAGTGGAGGAAAAATGAGCGCAAAGATCTATGCCATGACCTGCGGCCGACTCGTCGGCCGCCTGAAAGACATGATCGAAGGCGAAGACGGGCAGGTGGCGCTGCCCATTCCATCCTACCTCATTGAACATCGCAAAGGTCGGGCCGTGTTCGACACCGGTATGCATCCGCAATGTCGCACCGACGCCGCAGGGCGCATGGGTGCAAGCGTCGCGCGCATTTTCGGCTTCGAACAGTATGGTCCGTGCGACGATGTGAAGTCGCGCCTGGAGTCGATCGACCGCGACCTCGGGAAGGTGGACTTCATCGTGAATTCGCACCTGCACTTCGACCATGCCGGCGGCAATGAGCTGGTGCCCAACGCGACCATGGTCGTACAGAAGCGCGAATGGGAAGCCGCGCAGGATCCGGAAATGGCGGCCAAGGTCGGCTTCTTCCGCGCCGACTTCGACCATGGGCATCCGGTGAAGCAGGTCGAGGGCGAGCACGACCTGTTCGGCGACGGTTCCGTGGTCTGCATCCCGACCTACGGCCATACGCCCGGCCATCAATCCCTGAAGGTACGGACCGAGGCCGGCGAGATCGTGATCACGGGCGACGCCTGCTACTTCTGCCGGACGCTCCGCGAACGCCGCCTGCCGCGCTTCGTATACGACCGCGAACAGATGCTCGCCTCGCTCGATCGGCTTGAGGCCCTTGAAAGAGGCGGTGCGCGCCTCTTCTTCGGTCACGATCCCGACTTCTGGAAGGACGTACCGCAGGCTCCCGTACCCGCGTTCTGAGTGTTGCCTAGTTTTGCGGGATGAACTCGATCATCAGGCCGCCCGTCTGCTCCGGCGCCACCAGGACCCGATCGCCCTCGGCCAGGGCGAAGGGCACGTTGTTGGCGCTGAGAAGCCCCTGAAGCGGACGCGCACGCTCGACGGCGATGGCGGCGCCAATCACGGCCGGCAGTTCGCTGGGCATCATCATCTCGAGTGCCTTGTATTCGAGCTGGAAGGCGAGAGGAGACCAGATCAGCAATTCGACCGAGCCTGCCTTCACCATCGTGCAGCCGTCGAAGATCTCCTCGACCGTGGCACCCCAGGCGGCCTTCAGCGCCTTGGCCGTCTCCTTCGGCGTCTCGGCGATGGCGTGAACGGCCATCATGCCCAGCGCGCCGTTGGGATGGACGATCCATTCCGGCTCCATGAAGGCGTCCGGCGTCTCGTGCTTCACGGGGAACCAGGGCAGGGGGCCTGCGCTCTCGCCAACCACGACGCCGGCATCGACCTCGAAACCGTCCTCGGTTTCCCAGGCGTGCGTGCGCTCCTCACCCTCGAGTTCTGCGACGTTCATTGCGAGTGAAACCTGTGCGGGGTCGTCCTGCAGCAGTTCGATGTAGTTCGGGATGTCGTCGCGATCGGGTTGGAAGCAGATGCAGCGCGGCTCGACACCCTCGGGCGTGAGATTGAAGCCGAGCTGGCCCAGCCGGGTGGCCATCTCTGCCGGATCCGAGGCGGTCACGGAAATGTGGTCGATGTCGCGTGCTGAAATTTTCATGCCCGCTCATATAGGCTTACCCCCACCTCGCTCAAGTGCGATGCTGCGGGGTCTGAAATCACCGGAGGAACGGATTTATGTCCAAGATGACGCTTTACGGCATTTGGCTGAGCGGCCCGACCTACAAGGCGGGGCTCGCTTTGTCGCTGATGGGGCAGGAGTTTGCCTACAAGCATGTCGACCTGCGGGCCGGGGCGCACAAGCAGCCGGACTACCTCGCCATCAACCGTTTCGGGCAGGTGCCGGCACTGGTAGACGGCGACCTCAAGCTCTGCCAGTCGGGCTCGATCCTGCTCTATCTCGCCGACAAGTTCGGCAAGATGGGCGGCAAGACGGCCGAGGAGAAGGCGCGGGTGCGCGAGTGGCTGTTCTGGGAGTTCGACCGGCTGGCCTCCAACATTTATCGCCCGCGGGCGATCAAGCGCGGCTTCATGAAGGCCGACGACAACGTCCATCAGATGTACGTCAACCAGGCGGGCGATGCGCTCAAGGTGCTCGACGCGGCGCTTGCCAAGTCGGACTTCCTGGTCGGAAACGAGGCGACCATTGCCGATATCGCCGTGTACGGCGACGTGGCCTACGCCGAGGAAGGGGCGATCGACCTAGCACCCTATGCCAACGTGAAGGCCTGGATGGCACGGATCGAGAAGCTGCCTGGCTTCAAGAAGTATGAGGATGTCCTGCCCAAGCAGGATGCGGCCTAGGCTCTAAAAGCCTCTTCCATCTCCACCCAACTCGCCTCGACCGCGGTGCGGTCGAGGTCCCGGGTGATGAAGACCAGTCGGGACCGGCGGTCGTCGTCGGGCCAGCGCGCGAGCAGGGTCGGTGGATGGAAGGTGCGATGCACGCCGTGGATCACCAGCGGCTGGCTTTCCCCGATCACATTGAGCACGCCCTTCAACCGCAGCAGCCGGTCGCCCCAGGCCGCGCGCACGGCCATCAGCCAGCGATTGAAGAGGTCCCAGTCGAGCGGCGCCTCGAAGGTGAGGCAGAACGAGGCGATGTGTGCATCGTGCCGTGAGCGGTCATGGTGATGATTGCGGTGCACGTGGTCGTGAGCCTCGGCATTGAGCCATGCCTGCACCTTGTCGCTCTTGCCGGTCGGATCGAAGGGGCCCGAGTCGAACAGCAGGGCCGGGTCGATGTCTCCCTGGACGATCTCGTAGAGCGATGCGCCTGGGTTCAGCTTCCCAAGACGTGCGCGTAGCCCGGCACTGGCCGCGATCTCGGCGAGATCGGTCTTGCTGATCAGGAGCCGGTCGGCCACGGCGGCCTGCTTCACGGCCTCGGGATGTTCGTCGAGCTGGCGCCCGCCGTTCACGGCATCGACGGTCGCGACGACACCATCGAGCCGGTAGTCGTGGCTGATCATCGGATGATTGAGCAGGAGCTGCAGGATCGGCGCGGGATCGGCAAGGCCCGTCGTCTCCAGAAGTACCCGGTCGAAGGGTGGGATCTCGTCCTTCGCGCGGCGACGCGCGATGTCGCGCAGGGCGTTGTCCAGGTCGCCCTGGATGGTGCAGCACACGCAGCCTGATTGCAGAAGCACCATGTCGCCCCCGACCTGCTCCACGAACAGATGGTCGAGGCCGACCTCGCCGAATTCATTCACCAGCACGAGGCTGCGGGCCATGCGCGGGTCGCCCAGCACGCGATTGAGCAACGTGGTCTTGCCGCTGCCGAGGAAGCCGGTGATCAGTGTCACCGGCAGGCGCTCCGCCGACTTGTCGCGATCGAAAAGGCTCATCGTTCAACACCTTCACATACGCATATGTAACAAAGTAACGATGCCGCTTCCGCTTGACGATGCAACCTGCGGGTATGACGCTTCCAAGATCAACAAGGAAAAGGAGGAGCGTCCATGGACTCGAGATATCTTCAGGACAAGGAACACCTCAAGCAACCGCAGCAGGCGATCGATGAGGAACGTCGCTCCTTCCTGGCGGCGGGGTTGATCGGCGGTGCCGTTGCCGCCGGCACGCTGGCGGCCGGCGTCGCGCATGCACAGCAGCAGGTTGCACAGGCGCCGGCACTGACCGACAAGGCCTGGTGGCCGCATCCGAAGTGGGGCAAGGACGACCAGGCTGGCGCCTCGAACTACATGACGCCGGCCAAGGTCCTCGACACGGTGAAGCTGATCAAGGACGGCAAGGTCTATCGCATCGGCCGCATCTATGAATCGGCCATGCCCAAGTTCGGCGAACGCGCCTTCACCTTGCGAATCCCGGGAAGCCCGACCGGCGGCCCGTTCGGCACCAACAGGCTGATCTACAATGACGAGTATCTGTCGACGGAGATCGGGCAGACGGGAACGCAGTTCGACGGCCTCGCGCATATCGGCATCCAGATGGGCAAGGACGGCGACAAGAACGAGATGCGCTACTACAACGGCGTCACCGACCAGGAAATGAACAGCGCCACCGGCATGAAGAAGCTCGGCATCGAGAACGTGAAGCCGTTCTTTACGCGCGGCCACCTGTTCGACGTCGAGGCGGTCAAGGGCGCCATGATGGAAGCCGGTCAGGAGATCACCATCGCCGATCTCAAGGCTGCGCTGCAGAAGCAGAACATGCAGGAAGCCGACATCAAGGAAGGCGACGCTGTGTTCTTCAATACCGGCTGGGGCAAGCTCTGGATGAAGAACAACGACAAGTTCAACGGCGGCGAACCGGGCATCGGACTGGACGCCGCCAAATGGTTCATCGACAAGGGCATCGCGCTCACCGGCGCCGACACCTGGGGAACCGAGGTCGTCCCCAATCCCAACAAGGACCTGGCCTTTCCGGTCCATGGCGAGCTGATCGCCAAGAACGGCATATTCAACCACGAGAACCTGGACTTCACGGGACTCATCGCCGACCGCAAGTACCAGTTCGCCTACATATTCTCGCCTGCACCCATCAGGGGCGCGACGGGATCGAACGGCGGGCCCATCGCGGTGACCTGATCGGGGAAAGGGCGGCGCGCGTCAGGTCGAATAGTCGCCGGCGGCGAACTTCGACTTGGCGTGCGTGCGGCTCAGCTTGCCGGAGGAGGTGCGTGGCAGGCCGGGTTGCCGCTTGATCAGGACCACCCGACCATCGACACCCACGGCTTCCTTGACCGCCTGCCGTATGTCACCGACCAGCGTCTCACGCTCTGCCGGCTCGCTGGGATAGGCCTGGACGATGACCACAACGCTCTCGGCGTCGCCGTCGTCGATCGAGAAGGCGCAGACGTCACCGCGTCCGACCTGCGGCAGCGCTTCCACGGCCCATTCGATGTCCTGTGGCCAGATGTTGCGGCCGTTGACGATGATCAGGTCCTTGGCACGCCCCGTGATCACCAGCTCGCCCTCGTGCCAGTAGCCGAGATCGCCGGTGTCGAGCCAGCCGTCACGAAGCACGCGTGCGCTTTCGTCGGGCTTCTGGAAGTAACCCGGCATCACGCTCGGACCCCGGACGAACAGGCGGCCGATACAACGCTCGCCCACGGCCGCGCCGTCCTCGTCGCGGATCTCGACATCGTGCCCTGCCATCACCCTGCCGCAGACCACGAACTCGCGGATCCGGCCCGACTGCGGGTCGGTGAAGCTGTCGGTTTTGACGCCGCCGAAGGGCGCGCCGAAGCTCAGACCGACGCAGACTTCGGCCATGCCGTAGCTCGGCATGAAGGCGCGCTCGTCGAAGCCTGCGGCCTGGAAGGCGCCGGCAAAGCGCCGCAGCACGGGAAGCTGGATCATGTCGGCTCCGACGCCGGCCAGCCGCACGCAGGACAGGTCGAGCTCGCCGACCGGTGCGGTGAGAGCCCGGCGCGTGAGCAGGTCGTAGCCGAAGCTCGGACTGTAGGTGATCGTGGCGCGGCGGCGCGAGATGAGGGAGAGCCACTGCATCGGCCGACGGGCGAAGTCTCGTGGTGCCAGCAGGTCGACGCTGCGCTGCGCACACATCGGCGCCAGGATGAATCCGATCAGCCCCATGTCGTGATAGAGCGGCAGCCAGCTCACGCCGGAGTCATATTCGTCCAGGCCCTGCGCCGTGATCGATCCGTCGATGTTCGCCATGAGCTGGTCCTGGCGAATGTCGACGCCGAGCGGGGCGCGGGTACTGCCCGAGGAGAACTGGACGTAGCAGGGCATGCCCGCGCCGAGCGGCCGCAGGTCGACCTTGGCCTCGGGGAAGGCGTCGAACACGGCGATGCCCCCGGCATGGCGAGCGGTGGTGTCCTCGGCGGCGCTCCGTGCAAAGTCGACCAGCTCGTCCGGCGCAAGGATGCCCAGGGCCTGCGAGGACAGGATCTGTCGGCGGAGCTGGAAGATGTAATGCGCCTTGGCGCCCAGGCCGACCGGGACGGGCACCGGCACGGGCACCACGCCAGCATACTGGCAGCCGAAGAAGGCGACGCAGAAGCCGGGCCAGGTATCCGCGACGATGACCAGCCGCTCGCCCGGCCCGAAGCCGGCGGAGATCAGCCGGCGGGCGAAGGACTGCGCCTCGAAGCGGAGCCGCCGGTACGAGAGGCTGCTCAGCAGCTGGCCGCGTGCATCGAAGAAGTTGAGGCCGGTCTCGCCGTGGGCGGCATAGTCCAGTGCCTCGGCCAGGCTCGCGAAGCCGCCCCGGCGGAAGGGCAGCGAGACATTGAGGGTCGGGGTCGGTTCGGCCGCCCAGCGGTCGGAAGTCGAAAGCAGGGTAGAGGCATAACGGTGCAGATGACCGGAATGCCTCTCGGCAGGTCGGGCATCGGAAACGGGCGCAGGCAGGATTCCACGGATCGACGTCATCGGACGATCTCCCAAACGGTTCGCACAAAGCGCGTCACCGCTCGGTTGACCGTCCCGTTGGATCATCCCGTCCATCGGAAGAGCGACGCTATCGCCGGCAGGTCTTCTGGCTCGCGGGTCGTAGCTCCTGCCCGTCTTCCCGGACCGAAATCCAGTGACATATGGGCTCTCGCTCGCCGCTTACAGCTGCGGGTACAGCTGCCGATTGGCTCCCGAAAGGGAGCGGCACGGCATTCCCTGTTAGCCTCCGGTTAAGGAGGACCGTCGATATGCATTCGTTAAGCTTGCGCCTGCCGTCGGTCAATTGCTTTGATGATCCAAACTTCGGGAGGAGACTGCAAAATGTCGATGGTTCGTATGGTTGCCGGGGCGGCGCTCGGCGCGGTGCTGGCCTGGCCCGCCGCGGCGCAGGGGATTCCCAAGGTACAGTCCCCAGAGGAAGTGGGGTTTCTATCGACCCGGCTGAAGCGTCTCAGCGACCGACTCAATGAAGGGGTGAAGAACAATGAACTGCCCGGCGCGGTCGTCCTGATCGCCCGCAACGGCAAGATCGTGATGTTTGAATCCTATGGCTTCCGCGACAAGGACGCCAAGGTCGCGATGACCAACGACACGATCTTCCGCATCGCTTCGATGACCAAGCCGATCGTCACCCTCGCCGCGATGATGCTGATGGAGGAGGGCAAGCTTACCCTGGCTGATCGGGTGTCGATGTACATACCGGCCTTCGCCGATACCAAGGTTGCGGTGCCGAAGAAGAAGGACGATGGCACGGTCGAGATGGTGCTCGAGCCGCAGTACCGCCCGATGACGGTGCATGACCTGATGCGCCACACGTCGGGTCTGACCTACGGCGCCGTTGGCGCCAATCCGGTGAAGCAGTCCTACCTCGACATGAAGGTCGCCGACCGAAGCCAGACCAATGCCGAGATGGCCGACAAGCTCGCCAAACTGGCGCTGCTCTACCAGCCGGGCACGACGTGGGAATATTCGATGTCGACCGACGTGCTCGGCCGCGTCGTCGAGGTCGCGTCCGGCATGCCGCTCGACAAGTTCATCGAGGAGCGCATCACCAAGCCGCTCAAGATGGGCGACACTGGCTTCGAGGCCAGCGCCGACAAGAAGGCGCGCGGGGCGAAGCCGATGAAGGAGGGGCCGAAGAACGAAGTGCCATCGATCCCGGACGTCACCGAGAAATTCAACTGGCGCTCGGGCGGCGGCGGCATGGTCTCCACGGCAGCCGACTATGCGCGCTTCCTGCAGATGTTCGCGAACGGCGGCCAGCTCGATGGCGTGCGCCTGGTTTCGCGCAAGACCATCGACCTGATGACGGCTGACGCCCTGCCGCCGGATATCAAGATGGGCGCCGACATGTTCCGCTTCGAGGCGCTGGAACCCAGCGCCAGAATGGGGCAGGGCTTCGGCCTCGGCTTCGCGGTGCGCAACGTGCAGGGTGTCAATCCGCTGCCGGGATCGCCCAACGACTATTTCTGGGGCGGCGCCTACGGAACCTATTTCTGGCACGACCCCCGTGAGCGCCTGTATGTCGTTTTCATGATGCAGTCGCCGCAGGCTCGCCTGCGCTATCGCTTCCTGATGCGCGACCTCGTCTACCAGGCGATGGTGAATTAGCCGCCCTTGACGCTCCGCCGACGGACAACCACGTTGGCGGAGCCCAACGTGAAGGGGCAGGAGGCTTGTCATGCAGCAGCAGGAACGCGATCTGATCTCGGGTCTGTTCGACCGGTTGAAGCCGTTCGAGTCCCAGCCGCGCGACAACGAGGTCGAGCAATTCATCTGGGACCGGGCATCGAAGCAGCCCGCTTCAGCCTATCTGCTCGTGCAGACAGTGTTGGTGCAGGAGCAGGCGCTCAAGGCCGCGCAGGACCGCATCGCCGAACTCGAGGCGAAGGTCGCCGCCGCACCACAGCCGGAGGCCGGTTTTCTGGCCAGCGCACCGAAGATCGGCCCGTGGGGGGCGCCGCGCGCATCGGTGTCTCAGACACAAGCGGCGCCGGCGCCGACAGGGGCCTCGATGGTTCCGTCCACGCGCTCGCCCTTGCAGGCCGCCGTCTCACCACAGCAACAGCCGGCCGCCGGGGGCAGCTTCCTGCGCACGGCCATGATGACTGCCGCGGGCGTGGCCGGCGGCGCGCTGCTGTTCGAAGGCATTCGCAATCTGATGGGCAGCACTCCCGGGCCGTTCGGCGGGCAGCAGCAGGCGTTCGGCGGAACCCCGGATGCGACGCCGCCCGAATTGTTGCCGCCCGATTCGTCGGTGCAACAACATGCCTATGCCGACGATCGTCAGGGACAGGACGACTACGACACCGCCTCGCTTGACGATGGAGGTGGTGCAGGGGACGACGACAGCTGGGCCTGAACGGCCTCGACTTCAGTGAATTCAGGGGGATTTGAAGAGATGATCGAACTTCACACGTGGGGCACGCCGAACGGCCGCAAGATTTCCATCATGCTCGAAGAGTGCGAATTGCCCTACAGCGTGCACAAGATCGACATCTCCAAGGGCGAGCAGCACAAGCCCGAGTTCCTGCGAATCAGCCCGAACAATCGGATCCCGGCGATCGTCGATCCCGATGGTCCGGGCGGCAAGCCGTACAGCCTGTTCGAGTCCGGTGCGATCCTGATCTACCTGGCCGACAAGACGAAGAAGTTCCTCCCGGCCGATGGCGCCAAGCGGTACGATTCGCTCCAGTGGCTAATGTGGCAGATGGGCGGCTTCGGCCCGATGCTTGGCCAGGCCCATCACTTCCTGCGAGCCGCGCCGACCAAGATCGAGTACGGCATCAAGCGCTACGTCGACGAGGCCAAGCGCCTCTACGGTGTGCTCGACAAGCAGCTCGCCGGCAACGCCTTCGTGGCGGGCGAGGAGTACACGATCGCCGATATGTCGATCTTCCCGTGGGCCGCACGTCACGAATGGCACACCGTGAACCTCGCTGAGTTCCCCAACGTGAAGCGTTGGTACGACATCGTGAACGCCCGGCCCGCCGTTACCAAGGGCATGGCCGTTCCGTACCTGAACTAGGATGCCCGGCGGATCCTGGCGTGGAGCGCTCGGGGCAGTTTTGCTGTGCCCGACTGTCGTCGCCTGTGCGGGGTCGGAGACGGCCCCGGTTTGCGCACTCCCGCTCAAACCGGCGGTCGAGGTCAATCTCTACTTTGGCCGCGACAAGCCGGCAGGCGGGGAGGTGAGCGATGCGGAATGGGCATCGTTCCTCGCCGACACGGTGACGCCGCGGTTCCCGGCCGGCCTCACGGTGATCGATGCGCGGGGCCAGCATCGCGATCCGGCGGGTGTCGTCGGAGCCGAGCGTACGAAGCTCCTGGTGGTCGTCGTCTTCGACGCGCCGGCGCATCGGCCCAAGGTCGCCTCGATTGTCGAGACCTACGCGACGCGCTTCGGCCAGCATGAGGTCTTCCGGGTCGAGCGGCCGGTCTGCGCTGGCTGACGGGTGCTCCGGCGCGCGCTAGATTTCCGACGTAGTTCCCTTTTCAGGAGAGCCAGCCCATGAGCAAAGACATGAAGGCCCGCAAGACAGTCGCGCTCGCCACGCCGACCGATCTGGGTGAGAACGCCACCAAGGATCTAAGCGGCGGCTTGAACATCCTGCTGGCGGACGTGGCCGCATTGTACTGGAAGACCAAGAACTTCCACTGGCACATGTCCGGCCCGAACTTCCGCGACTACCATCTGCTGCTTGACGAGCAGGCAACCGAAATCGACGCGATGACGGACGTGATCGCCGAGCGCGTGCGCAAGCTCGGCGGCACGACGCTGCGTTCGATCGGCCATATCTCCCGGCTGCAGCGAATCCTCGACAACGATGCCGACTATGTGACTCCGCTGGACATGCTCGCGGAGCTGCGTGACGACAACAAGCAGCTCTGCGTCCACATGCGCACGCTCCACGAACTCTGCGACGAGCATGGCGACATCGCGACGGCCAGCCTCATCGAGAACTGGATCGATGAGACCGAGAAGCGCGTCTGGTTCCTGTTCGAGACGACGCGCCGCACCGAAGGGTGAGGCGAGGGGCTGAGCCGGGTGCCTATTGGCGCTCGGCCCAGCCGATCATCTTGCCGATGAAGGCGTCGCAGGCATCCATCTGCGACTTCGCGACGAACTCGTTGGGCTGGTGGGCCTGCGAGATGTCACCCGGTCCGCAGATCACGGTCGGGATACCGTGGCTGCGGAAGATGCCGGCCTCGGTGCCGTAGGGCACGGCATAGGTACGATTGCCGCCGGTCCATTGCAGCGCGAGCTTGGCGGCTTCCTCGTTCTCCTGCGGCAGCAGGCCAGGCACGAAGGAGCGGCGTTTCATCTTGATGTCGGCGTCGGGGTGCTTGGCCTTCATCTTCGGCAGAAGCAGTTCGGCGACATACGCTTCGGCTCGGCGCTGTACCTCCCAAGGGTCGTCACCGGGCAGGGTGCGGTAACCCCAATTCAGCGTGCATTCGCGGGCGAGGATGTTGCCCGCCGTGCCACCGGTCACGATGCCGACATTGATCGTGGTGTGGCCGGGCACGGTGTCGATGTCGGTGCGCTTGCGGCCGGCCAGTTCGACCTGCAGTTCGTTCAGCCAGTGAATGAAGTCGCCGGCGAAGTGGATTGCGCTGACGCCGAGATGGGTCATGGAGGAGTGGGCCTCGACCCCGGTGAAGGTGGCAATGATACCGCCGCCGGCGTTCTGGGCGTTGACGACGCCCATCATGGTGGGTTCGCCCACGATCACCGCCTGCGGGCGAGGCACGTTGCCGACCAGCTTTTCCGCGAGTGCGTGCGCACCGAGGCAGCCGATCTCCTCATCGTAGCTGAAGGCGAAATGCATCGGCACCTTGAGCTTCGCCTTCTTGAGAGCGGGCACATGGGCGAGGCAGGCGGCGATGAAACCCTTCATGTCGCAGGTGCCGCGGCCATAGAGGTTGCCATCGGCCTTTTCGGTCAGCGTCCACGGATCGGTCTCCCAGGCCTGTCCGTCGACCGGCACGACGTCGGTATGGCCCGACAGGACGATGCCGCCCTCGGCCTCGGGGCCGATCGAGGCGAACAGGTTGGCCTTGGTGCCTTCCTGGTTGGGGACCAGCGTGCTGCGGATACCGTGATCGTCCAGGTAGGCCTGAATGTATTTGATCAGGTCTAGGTTGGAATTGCGCGAGGTGGTGTCGAACGCCACCAGGCGCTGGAGCATGTCGATGGAACTGGATGTCATGGAAGCAGCGTCGCATGCTTCAGCGGGGCCAGCCAAGAGCCTGTAAAACCTCGTGAATTCATGGTGTCGTTTGACACTCCAGGGACCCGCCGCTAGAACCGCCCGGCATCCGTCGTGGTTAATGGTCGCCGGGGTCTTAACGGGTCTGCGGAGGGGTGGCCGAGTGGCCGAAGGCGGCGGTTTGCTAAACCGTTATAGGGAGATAATCCCTATCGTGGGTTCGAATCCCATCCCCTCCGCCATTTCCCTCGTGTAGCAGGTTCGCCGCCCTCAGCATGAGGGTGACGAACGTCAATGGGCCAGCAGTCTCCGTCCGGCGGGAAGGCCGTCTCGAGGTGCCGCCGCTAGTTGAGGCTCGGTGACTTGCCCTCGCAGGCATCCGCAATGGCGGCCGACAGGGATGTCACCCACTCCGCATTGGGCGCATTCACGAAGTGACCCAGATGGTCGCTGCCCCAGCAGATTGGCACGCCGGCAGCCAGCGAGATGCTGCTGCACCAGTCGCCAATCTCGCCACTCAGTACCTTCGGAACGTAGATCTTGAGCATCGTCGATCTCCTGTCAAAAGGATCGATGGACGGCCGCTCAACAATCAATGCAATTTGCACGCCATTCGTGGGTGCAAGACGGGGCAAACGCCCCGTACATCTATTCTGCTCTGAAAATCAGTCGCTGACGAGCTTGCCTCGGATGGATCGTAACGAATCGGATGCCGTTTGTGGCAGTTGTCCCGTGCGTGAAGGGGACCATTCGATGGCTCTCTCGCTCACCAATGGCTCCCTCCGCGTGGTCGCGGCAATTTCCGGCGCTTGAGCATACGCGACCAAAAGGGCGGCAAAAGCCGCCGCCAACAGCCCCAAGCTGAACGCAACTGTTCTATCCATTTCACACCCACTCAGTTCGGGGCGCGTCCCACTTCGCCCCTGTCCCGCGGGCGACATACAATGATTGCATCATCGGCGCAATATTTTAGTTCGTGTGACTAGTAGGAAGCAGCCATGGGCCCATTGCACGGCGACACCGGACTGGATGCAATGTGTCTGCAGGGGATTGACCGGAAATTTCAGGCCTGTAGGGATTGCTGCAACGTGAATCGAACGAACATCGAGGAAACCTCAATGACACAGAAGACAGCGGCAGCGACCAGGAAGGCGGTCCGCCCGGATCTCGACGCCGAACTGAACAATCTGGCGATGTCGAAGGAGGCGCAGCCGCTGTTCGATGCCGTGAAGGCACACATCGCCGAGAACGTCGCGCCGATCACCGAGGAGTTTTTCCGCCTGGGCGAAGGCCGCAAGGATCGCTGGAGCTGGGCGCCGGGCCAGCTGGAGCTGCTCGAGGGCGCCAAGAACAAGGCCAAGGCCTCGGGGCTGTGGAACTTCTTCCTGCCGCACTCCGAGATCGGCCGCGGCCTGACCAACCTCGACTACGCCTACATCGCAGCCGAGCTGGGAAAATACCAACTCGCTTCGGAGTCGCTGAACTGTTCCGCGCCGGACACCGGCAACATGGAGGTGCTCGAGAAGGTCGGCACCCCGGAACAGAAGGAGAAGTGGCTGAAGCCGCTGCTCAACGGCGAGATCCGTTCGGCCTATGCCATGACCGAGCCGGGTGTCGCTTCGTCGGATGCCAAGAACATCGCCACGCGGGCCGAACTGGTCGGTGACGAATGGGTGATCAACGGCGAGAAGTACTACATCTCCGGCGCAGGCGACCCGCGCTGCAAGATCATGATCGTCATGTGCAAGACCAGCCCCGACGCCTCGCCGCAGTTCCAGCAGTCGCAGATCCTGGTGCCGATCGGCACGCCCGGCCTTGAGATCGTCGGGCCGATGACCGTGTTCGGCCACGACCACGCGCCGCGCGGCCACATGCACCTCAAGTTCAACAATTGCCGCGTCCCGGCCTCTAACATGCTGCTGGGCGAAGGCCGCGGCTTCGAGATCAGCCAGGTCCGCCTGGGGCCGGGCCGGATCCATCACTGCATGCGCTCCATCGGCGCGGCGGAGAAGGCGCTCGACCTGATGGTCAAGCGCGGCTCTACCCGTACCGCCTTCGGCAAGCAGCTGATCGCCCTTGGCAAGAACCTCGAGCTGGTGAGCCGCGCCCGCATCGAAATCGAGGCGATGCGCCTCATGGTCCTGAAGGCTGCCAAGGCGATGGACGTGCTGGGCCATCGCGAGGCTCGCGTCTGGATCAGCATGGTCAAGGCGATGGTGCCCGAGAAGGTCTGCACCATCATCGATCAGGCGATGCAGATCCATGGCGCCACCGGCATCTCGCAGTGGTCGCCTCTGTCGGAAATGTACGTGAACCAGCGTCATCTGCGCTTCGCCGACGGCCCGGACGAGGTCCATCACATGGTGGTGGGCCGCGCCGAGATCAGCCGGCACTGAGCCGATATCCGGGCCTGGCCTTGACAGGCCGGGCCCAGCGTAATTTTGTTACGTGATGTTACGAGACGGGAAGATCGGATGAAGGCGACGAGGACATCCCTACAGGCGGCCATGGTGCTTCTTCCGGTGCTGCTGGGCGGCTGCGAGGCAGCGAGTTCCATGGCCGGCGCTGGCCTGTCCGATCCCAAGCTGATGAAGAGCATCAACGACGCCTACGAGGCGCGCGACAACTGCCTGGCCGCGAACGTCCACCTGGCCGATGCCTACAGCGCGAATGCCCAGTCGCTTGCCGCCAATGTGGCGGCGTCCTGCCAGACCCAGACCGATGTGCTCAACGCCCTCAGCAATCCCCATGGCGATCCGCGGATCACATCGGCGATCCAGAAGGATTCGAGCTTCCGGGCGATGGGCTATGTGCTGAAGGCCCGCGGCCAGGGCTGACGGGCGCCCTCAGACACGCCGCCACATCGGCGGGCGCTTCCTCACCGGATCGAGCAGCGACCAGTCGCCCTGCTCCACGACATGGCCCTTGGGGAAGGGTGAGCGCGGCTCCTGGCCGAGCGAGCGCATCACGCGGTCGTCGCGGTAGTAGCAGAGCAGTACCACGCGATTGAGGGTGAAGAGGGGAGCTCCACCTTCCTGCTTGAAGCGGGCCGCGACCTCGCCGCGGCGCTCCGCGGTGAGAGCGGAGAAGGCACCGCCGGACAGCGTGACGAGCTGCTGCAACGCGGTCTTTGCATCGGCGGTGTCGCGTTCCAGGCTCTTCAGGATATCGGCGAAGATCAGATCGTCGTCGGCGCCCGGCACGCCATGGGTGGCGCTGGCGGGGATCATTAGGCCGGCCAGGGCGTGCAGGTCGCGGGTCTCGGCGTCGGTCAGGGTCTCGTAGGTCATGACGTTGGGCCTCAGTCGAAGAGCGTGGCGTCGGCGAGACGCCGCTTGATGTTGTCGGCGATATAGAGCGCCAGGGCCTGGATGGTGGAGGTCGGGTTCACGCCGCCCGATGTGACCCAGATGCTGCCGTCGACGATGAACATGTTCTTCACGTCGTGGCTGCGGCCCCATTCGTTGACAACGGACCGCTCGGGATCGGTGCCCATGCGGGCCGTGCCCATCAGGTGCCACCCGGCATTTAGCATCGGCGCATCGCTCCCGACGTTCTTCGCGCCGGCCGCTGCGAGGATCTCTTTCGAACGCGCAACGCCGTGGGCCATCATCTTCTTCGTGTTTTCGCCCAGCGTGTACTCGATCTTCGGCGCGGGAATGCCATTGCTGTCCTTCAGCACCGGATCGAGCGTGACCCGGTTGTGCTCCTCGGGCAGGTCCTCGCAGATCGCCGAGAGGCCGAGCTTGCGGTTTAAGATGGTGCGATAGACATCATGGTGCGCCTCGCCCCACGGCAGGAAGCCGCGCGCGGTATTGGCGATCGCATCGACGATCGTGCCGGCGCCGCGATGGAGCTGCAGCGTGTAGCCGCGCACGAAACCACGGGCCCGGTCGGTCTCGTAGAATTCCTGGCTCCACAGCGAGAGCTGCGCGCCGGTGTTGCCGTCGATCGGCTCGTCGACATAGCCGTAGGTGTGGGCGAACGGGTGGAACATCAGGTTCCTGCCCACCAGCCCGCTCGAATTGGCGATGCCGCTGGGGAACTTGGCGGACACGGAATTGAGCAGCAGGCGCGGCGTGCCGATGCCGTTACAGGCCACGATCACCATCTCGGCCGGCTGGAAGTGCTCCTTGCCCTCGGCGTCGTAGTAGATCGCGCCAGTCGCGAGACCGTCTGGACCCACCGTGATCTCGCGGACGCGTGCGCGGGTGCGCAATTCGACGCCGGCACGGATCGCGTGCGGCCAGTAGGTGACGTCGGTGCTGGCCTTGGCGCCCTGGGCGCACCCCGGCGTGCAGTGGCCGAGATTGATGCAGGGCGCGCGGCCGTCATACTCGGTCGTGGCGATCGCCGAGTCCGATGGCCACCAGTGCCAGCCGAGCTTGTTCATCGCCTCGCCGAAGCACTTGCCGGTCTTGCCCAGTGGCAGCGGCGGCATCGGCAGCACATGGTGCGGATAGGCCGGGTCGCCCTCGAGGCCCGCGACGCCCGTCATGCGGTCGTTCTCGGCAAAGAACGGCTCCAGGGTGGCGTAGTCGACGGGCCAGTCGTCGGCCACGCCGTCCAGCGTCTTCACCCTGAAGTCCGACGGGTGCAGGCGCGGATAGTGCGCCGTGTACATGATGGTGCTGCCACCGACGCCGTTGAAGTTCACGACCTGGATCGGCGAGGTGCCGTTGTTGATCGGATAGTCGGTCTCGCGGGCGCGGCGGTTCGGGTTGATGGCGAAGTCGCCGAACAGGCGAGCCTCCCAGTCCCGGCCGTTGGTCGGGTAGTCCGTGGGCTTCACCCAGTCGCCCTGCTCGAGACAGAGGATCCGCATCTTCGTGTCGGCGAGGCTCCAGGCCACCGCCGCCCCCGAGGCGCCGGAACCGATGATCAGGACGTCGACCTTTTCGTGCATGGCGTTCTTCCGTTAGCGGGCGAGATGCTGGCTTATGGCTTGGGCGGCAAGGGCGTGGCCGCGGGCATTCCAGTGGCCGTCATTGGCGAAGTGGTAGGACAACGGGGCAAGTTGTGCCTCCAGGACCGGCTGCAGGTCCAGTACGTCGATGCCGCGCCGCTGCAGGGCGACGACGAAGGCCGTATGGACGCGATTCTCGATGGCCTGGGAGTGGGAATTGCCGACCCAGAGGGCGCGCGACGGGATGAGCACGACCAGCGTTCGATACTGCTCCGCGATCTGCTGGAGTCTGTCGGCCGATGAATCGATGGCGGCGGGGTCGTAGTCGTTCTTGGCGATCCCCTCGAGGTTCGGCACGATCAGGCCCGCTTTGACCGCAATGTCGCGCAGCCAGGGCGTCTGCTGAACGGCGGTGACGGCGAAGAGGTAGAGGGCCGAATGGCTCGACAGCCAGTCCTTGAGCGTGTCGCCGTTGTCCGGCGGCGGTTCTTCCGGCGGGTCGCTGCCGTACAGGTGGAGATCGTTCTCCATGCAGATGGCGATGACGACACGGCCGGCCCTGGAGCCGAGCTTCCTCGCGTAGTCGAGGAGGGCCGCGTAACCGTCTATGTCCGTCGGGGTCGAGAGGTTGAAGGTCCGTCGGCCGGTGAGGATCTGGAGCTGCTCGGAAAAGCGGTCCTGGGCTTCGACGCCCCAGCCCCAGGTGAAGGAATCGCCCACGACGAGGATGTCGTCGGAACCCGCGGTCGCGACATCGTTGGCGTCGCGCAGTCCGTGTGAATTGATGCGAATGGCCACGTCATAGTCGCCGGTATTCTTGACCTGGCGGGCCTCCAGGCCGGGCTTTCCGAGGACCAAGGAGCCGACCGGGTAGGTGAATTCGAAGCGGCCGGACGGGTCGAAGGCAGGGAGAAGCAGGCGGGTCAGGCCCTCGGCGAGACCGATCCCGACCGCGAGGCCGGCCAGGATGGCAACGGCCGACAGGACGCTGCGGCGTTTCCGGCCGGTTTCGACTCGTGGCATCTGGGGACTGGTTTCGACGCTCATGTTCAAGCAAGACTGTCGCCAGAATATCAGCGAGGAAAGAGCCTTCCCATGCCGGATACAACCCTTGCGCGGCCTGCGGCCACAAAGACCGAGCATTTCGATGTCGTCATCGTCGGCGCCGGCATTTCCGGCATCGGCGGCGCCTATCATCTCACCCACCAGATGCCGGACCGCAGCTTCGTCATCCTGGAGACGCAGGAGAGCTTCGGCGGGACCTGGCTGACCCACAAGTATCCGGGCATCCGCTCCGACAGCGACCTCCACACGTTCGGCTATCGCTTCAAGGCCTGGAAGGGCAAGCCGATCGCCACCGCGCACGAGATCAAGACCTACATGGGCGAGGTCATCGAGGAAAACGATCTGGCGCGGCATATCCGCTACCGCCACCGCATCGAGTCCGCGTCCTGGTCGAGCAAGGACAATCTCTGGACCATCGAGGGCGTCCGCACCGACACGGGCGAGGCGGTCCGCTTCACCGCCAACTTCCTCTGGATGTGCCAGGGCTACTACCGCCACTCCGTCGGATACACGCCGGAATGGAAGGACATGGAGAGTTTCAAGGGCCGGATCGTCCATCCCCAGACCTGGCCGGAGGACCTCGACTATGCGGGCAAGAAGATCGTCGTGATCGGGTCGGGCGCGACCGCGGCGACGGTCATCCCGGCGATGGCCGACAAGGCCGGCCATGTGACGATGCTGCAGCGGACGCCGACTTATTTCATTCCCGGCCGCAACGCCATCGAGCTTGCCGAGACGCTGCGCCAGCTCGAGGTCGATGAGGAATGGATCCACGAGATCGTGCGCCGCAAGATCCTGCACGACCAGTCGGTGTTCACCCGTCGCTCCTTCGAGGAGTCCGACAAGGTGCGGGCCGAGCTGCTGGCCGGGGTTCGTGCCCATGTCGGGCCGGACTTCCCCATGGAGCCGCATTTCACGCCCAGCTACCGTCCCTGGCAGCAGCGCATTGCGTTCGTGCCGGACGGGGACCTCTTCAAGGCCGTCCGTTCCGGCAGGGCCTCGGTGGAGACCGACGAGATCGATCGCTTCGTCCCGGAGGGCATCCTGCTGAAGTCGGGCAAGGTGCTCGAGGCCGACATCATTGTGACCGCGACCGGCTTCCACCTGTCGGTGATGGGCGACATCGCCTTCGCGGTGGACGGCAAGCCGGTCGACTTCGCCGAGACCGTGACCTATCGCGGCATGATGTTCACCGGCGTACCCAATATGATCTGGGTTTTCGGCTATTTCCGCGCGAGCTGGACCCTTCGTGCCGACCTGGTGGGAGACTTCGTCTGCCGCCTGCTGGATCACATGGACAAGCACCAGGCCCGCAAGGTCGAGGTCGCCCTGCGGCCGGAGGACAAGGACATGGCCTTGTTGCCCTGGATCGATCCCGAGAACTTCAATCCGGGCTACCTGATGCGCGGCATGCATCTCCTGCCCAAGCGCGGCGACAAGCCGGAATGGCAGCACACGCAGGATTACTGGAACGAGAAGAACGTCTTTCCTGCCATCGACCTGGAGGACAAGGCGTTCGTCTACGGCTGATAAGTCGGCCGATCCAAGGCTCGGGGGAGCGGGGATGAAGCAGGGCAACACGCGCCGTGTCATTGCGGCGGGCGCGATCGGCAACGTGCTGGAATGGTATGATTTCGCGGTCTACGGCTACTTCGCCGCCGCGATCGGACGGGCCTTCTTCCCCAGCGAGGACGCCGTCGCCCAGGTCCTCGCAGCCTTCGGAATCTTCGCCGTGGGCTTCCTGATGCGTCCCATCGGCGGTGCGGTGATCGGGGCGATCGGCGACCGGCTCGGCCGCCGCGCAGCGCTCACCTTCTCCGTGGCCGCTATGGCCATTCCGACCTTCCTGGTCGGCGTGTTGCCCGACTACCAGACGCTCGGAATAGCCGCGCCGATCCTGCTGACGCTTCTCCGCATGATCCAGGGCCTGTCGGTGGGCGGCGAGTACACGACGTCCATCATCTTCATCATCGAGCAATCGCCGCCCGACCGGCGCGCCTTCGTGGGCGCTCTGGGGTGCTGCGGTGCGGTCGGCGGCATCCTGTTGGGCTCGGCGACGGGGGCGCTTCTCGCCTCGGTGATGTCGGAGCAGGCGCTGGAAAGCTGGGGTTGGCGTTTGCCGTTCCTGCTCGGGCTGGTCGTCGGCATCGCCGGTGTCGTGCTTCGCCGGCACGTCCCTGAGTCGCCGCGCAAGGCCTCCGCCAAGTCGCCGTTGCTCAACACCGTGCGCAACCATGGCCCGCTGCTAGCCAGGCTCGCCGCGCTCTCGGTGTTCAACTCTGTCGGCTTCTACCTGATGTTCGTCTACATCGTGAGCTGGCTGCAATCCGCCGATGGCATTGCGCCCGCGACGGCGCTGGCCATCAATTCGACCAGCATGGTGGCGATGCTGCCGGTCATGGTCCTGATGGGCTGGTTGTCCGACCATTACGGCCGCCGTCCCGTAATGCTGGGGGCTGCGGCACTGGGCTTCGTCGGCGCGGTGCCCTTCTTCTGGCTGATGCACCATGGGCAACCCGGGCTGGTCGTGCTGGGGCAGCTCGGCTTCGTATTGTCGGTCGGGGCGTTCATCGGAGGCCAGCCTGCCCTGATGGTCGAGGCCGTGCCGGCAGAGATCCGCTGCACTGCTATCGCGCTGGGCTACAACGTGACCCTCGGCGTCCTCGGCGGCTTCAGCCCGCTGGTCGCCACCTGGCTCGTCCACCGGACGGAGAACGACTACAGCCCGGCCTTCATGATCATGGCCGCCGCGGCGATCTCGTTCGCGGCCATCCTGAAGTTCGACGAGACCCACAGGCTGAAGCTGCAGGCCGCGTAGACGGATAAAGAATTACTGCAGCTTGATGCCGGCTTCGGCGATCAGCTTGCCGAGCAGCTCGCGCTGGCCGGCGATCCAGGTCCGGAACTCGGCGGGCGTATTGGCGACCAGATCGGCGCCTGTAGGGTCGAGGCGCTCCTTCACCTTCGGATCCTTGATGGCTTCAGCTACCACCGCCTGCATCCGGTCGACCAGGGCCGGCGGCGTGCCGGTGACGGCGAACAGGCCGTTCCAGTCGTTCAGGTCGAAGCCCGGATAGCCGCTTTCGGCCAGCGTCGGAACGTCGGGGAAGGCCACGGAGCGCTTCAGGCTCGTAACGGCGAGCACGCGCGCGCGTCCGGCGGCGACGGGCGGGCGGATGGAGTTGGTGGTGATGATCACCGAATCGACGGCGCCGGCACCGATGTCGCGCGCTGCATCGGCGCCGCCGCGATAGGGTACGTGGATCAGCTTGATGCCCGCGCGACGCTGCAGTTCCTCGCCGGCCATGTGGGCCATCCCGGCCGCGGGCGGGGTGCCGTAGCTGATCGTGCCGGGCCTGGCCTTCGCGGCCGCGATGAATTCCTGGATCGTCTTCGACGGAAAATCCTGCTTCACGGCGACGACCTGCGGGAAGCTCGCGAGCTGGGTTACCGGGAGCCAAGTCTGCGCATAGTCGAAGGGCAGGTCCTTCATCAGCAGGGGATTGGTGATCTGGTTGGCGGCATCGACCAGGAAGGTCTGGCCGTCCCGTGGCGCTTGCAGCACGGCGTTGGCTGCGACCACGGCATTGCCACCGGTGCGGTTGTCGATGATCACCTGCTGGCCGATGATCTCGGCCACGCGCACGCCGATGTTGCGGGCTACCGTGTCGGCCGCGCCGCCGGCGGCGAAGGCGACGACCCAGCGCACCGGACCCTTGGGCCAGTCGCCCTGGGCAAAGCCCTCGCGCGCGATGAAGGGGGCCGCGAGGCCCCCTGCAAGGACGCCGCGCCTTGAAATGCGGCTCATGACTTCGGCTCCAGCAGTTCGGGCACGACCCAGAGCGCGGGTTCGCCCCGGGCGACCCTCTGGACGTTGTCGAAGCCGTTGCGCAGGCGGGTGATGTTGCTCTCGAAGGTCGGCCCGGCGAGATGCGCCGTCAGGACGACGTTGTCGAGCTTCAGAAGGGGATTATCCGGCGGGGTCGGCTCCTCGTCGAACACGTCGAGGCCGGCGCCGAACAGGCTGCCGGAGGACAGGGCAGCGATCATCGCCTTTTCGTCGATCACGGGCCCGCGCGAGGTGTTCACGATGATCGCCGACTTCTTCATGGCGGCGAGCTCGTCCTTGCCGATCATGTGCCGGGTCGAGTCGTTCAGAGGCACGTGCAGGGAGACGATGTCGGAGTGCTTCAGGATTTCCGGCAGCAAGCGGAAGCGGACGCCGAGCGCGTCTTCCTCTTCCTCCTTGAGGCGGGCGATGTCGTAGTAGTGGACAGTCATGCCGAAGGCGAGGGCGAGCTTCGCGACCTTCTTTCCGATCGTGCCGAGGCCGATGATACCCAGCACGCGGTTGCGCACCTCGTGGACGGTCGGCGGCGAATTGCCATGCCAGCGGCCGGCCGTGACGTTGCTGTGCTGGGTGATCAGCCGCCGCGAGACCGCCAGCATCAGCAGCATCGCATGCTCGGAGACGGCGACCGAGTTGGCGCCGCCATTGGCGCAGAGTGGCACGCCGCTCTTGCGGGCCGCCTCGAGGTCGGCGCGGTCGTAGCCGGCGCTCAGCATCTGCACGAGCTTGAGGTTCGGGGCGTCCTTGTAGAGCTGTGGTGTCACGTACTGCTGGATGAAGCCCACGAAGTAGTGCGCGCCGGGCAGGGCGGCCTTCTGCTCCGGCGAATTGTGCAGAGCCTTGACGATCTCGTAGCCCTTGGGGGCGAGGTCGTCGACCATGGACAGGGTGTCCTTGGGTCCGACGACGAGTACGCGTTCGACCATAACCATTCTCCTCAGACGACTTTCTCGAGTTTCTGCAACGAGCGCAGGTATTTCGGCACCGGAGTGCCGGGGAAGGTGCTCGGCCAGTTGGTGTAGCTCACCTCGCCGACATAGATATCGCCACGTGAATCGACGGCGAGGCCGTGCGGTGACAGGAACCGGCCGGCCTGTTCGCCTGGTCCGTCCTGGCCACCGAGGCGGGCCAGCGTCTTGCCCTTCGCGTCGACGATCGACAGGCGGGGGCCGAGATTGGTGTGCTTGCTGTTCACCGGCATGCCCGGCCCCAGCTCGCCGATGATGAAGGTCGGGTTGTGTGCGCCGCCGCAGCATTAGAGCGCGCAAGGGCGGTGCATGTTGTTCCACTGCGTCTCGTACCTGCCGTTGCCGTCGAACACCTGCACGCGGTGATTCTCCCGGTCGGCGACATAGACCCAACCGTTTTCGTCGGCGGCGATGTTGTGCGGGATGTTGAACTCGCCGGGATCGGTCCCGGTCGTGCCCCAGCACATCAGGTGCTTTCCGTCGGGTGAGTATTTGTGGACGCGGCTGTTGCCGTATCCGTCCGAGACGTAGATCTCGCCCTGGGGCGAGAGGGCCGTATGGGTGCAGCGGTTGAACGGCCTGCCGCTCAGAAAGGGCGCAGGCTGGTCCGGCACGCCGATCGTCATCAGCACTTTGCCCTCGGTCGTGACCTTGCGGACCGTGTGGTCGCCGTCGTCGGTGCAGTAGAGATTGTCGTCGCGGTCGATGTGGATGCCGTGGGCCCGGTTGAACAGTCCTTCGCCCCATGAGCGCAGGAAGTTGCCATCCCGGTCGAACACCATCATCGGATGTTCGCCGCGGTTGAAGACGTAGACCCGGTCCTTGCTGTCGACGGCGACGGCGGCGACATCGCGGAACTCCCAGCCGTCGGGCAGCTTCGCCCAGTTCTCGACGACACGGTAGCGGTGCTCGCCGCTGCCCAGCACGACCGACATGCGAGTGCTCCTCAGTGGCCGGCGAGGACGGCGTCCGAGATCTTCTCGGCCGTCATCAGGGTGGGGAAATTCGTGTTGGCACAGGGCACCACCGGGAAGACGGAAGCGTCAACTACGCGCAGCCCCTGGACGCCGCGCACCCGGCCCTGCGTGTCGACCACGGCCATGGGATCGTCGTCGCGACCCATCCGGCAGGTGCAGGAGGCGTGCCACACGCCGATCGCCGCCTTGCGCACGAAGGCCTCCAGCGCGTCGTCGTCATTGATCACCTGGTCGAAGGTGAAACCCTCGACCACATAGTTGTCGATCATATAGCGCCTGAGCGCTGCCGGTCCGTCCAGCATCGTGGCGATCAGACGGGTCAGCCACTTGTTCTTCGCGTTGACCACACCGATCTGGCGCACCCGGTCGCTGTAGGCGGCCGGGAAGGGCGCGTCGGTCACCTGGCGAAGTGCATCGGTCATCTGCACCGCGGCCATCAGCTTGAAGCCGCTCATCAGGCGATCGAGGTCGCGCTTGTCGGACAGAAGATTGAATTCGACCAGAGGCTCGCTGCGCCAGTCGCGCGAGGTAAGCCTGACCTGCCCCGTCTCGGAGTAGGTCTTGTTGATGAAGGTGAGCAGCGACCCGATCTGTTCACCGACGGCGTGCCACGCCGACTTGCTGGCGACGGCCACGAACATGTCGCCCTTGGGGACACCGGGCAGGTTGGACGAGTAGCGCAGGCCGACATGGATGTGGCGCCGCGTATGCTCGCGCAGGCGCGCGCGTCGCTTGATGAACGACGACAGTGCGATCGACGGATGGTCCATCAATCGCTGGCCGACGCCGGGCAGGGCGGACACGACCGGAATGCCGAGTTCGGCGAGTTGGCCTACGGGGCCGATGCCGGCTCGCATCAGATGCGCCGGGGAATGGATGGCGCCGCTCGACAGGATCACCTCGCGGGCGCGGAATTCCTGTTCCTGACCGGCCACCCGGGCCGTGACGCCGACGCAACGGGTACCCTCGAAGAGGAGAGACATGACCTGCGTGTCGGTCGAGATGGTGAGATTGGCACGCTTGCGGGTCTCGGTATCGAGATAGCCCATGGCGGCCGAGACGCGCCGCTCCTCGGCATTGGAGTGGGTGACCGGGAAGTAGCCGTCGACGAACTCGCCGTTCTGGTCGGGCAGGTACTTGAAGCCCTTGGCCTCGAAGGCGCGGCCGACGGCCTGGGCGTGGCCCGCCCACTTGTCGCGCGGGATGCGGCGCACGGGGATGCGGCCGTCCTTGCCGTGCAACGGTCCGTCGAAATCGAGGTCGCGCTCGACCTTCTTGAAATAGGGCAGGACGTCGTTCCAGCCCCAGCCGGCCGCCCCGCGACTCTCCCAATCGGCGTAGTCGGTCGGCGCGCCGCGGTTGGCCATCTGCCCGTTGATCGAGGAGCCGCCGCCCAGCACGCGGGCCTGCTCGTACTTGCGCAGCGGTGGCCGGTTCTCCTGCGGATTGTTGTGGCTGACGACCTGGGTATGGACCTTGAGTTCGGTCCAGTGGAAACGCGGATCGAAGTAGGCCGTGCCGGAATAGCTGTCGGCGATTTCCTTCGGCTCCCGGCCGGGCGGTGTATCCGGACCGGCCTCGCACAGAAGCACCTTGTTGGCGCTCCGGGCCGAGAGCCGATGGGCCATGACCGAGCCTGCCGACCCGCCGCCGACGATGATGTAGTCGTACACTTGGCGTTTCCCCGTTTATTGCGGCCACGCTAGCACGGATGGGGCCGGATGTGGTTGTCCGCTTGCCGGGTTGTGTGAAGCCTGCAATCGTCGGCAAAAGCAGCAAGGGAGGTTTCGTATGCCGGACGTTACAGCCGCAAACGCCACCTGCACTCTGATCGTCCCGAACGGGGAGTGCCTGTAATGGCTTACGATCTCGTCATTCGCGGCGGCACGGTCGTCGATGGTTCCGGCGCCCGGCGTTTCACCGCAGATGTCGCCATCAAGGACGGGATGATTGCCGAGGTCGGACACATCGCTCCCGCCGCGTCGCGTACTCTCGATGCCGACGGCTTGATCGTCTCGCCGGGATTCATCGACGGCCATACACACATGGACGCGCAGGTCGCCTGGGATCCGCTGGGAAGCTGTTCCTGCTGGCACGGCGTCACGTCGGTGGTGATGAGCAATTGCGGCTTCGCCCTCGCGCCGTGCAAGCCCGAGGACCGCGACCTCTATGCGCGCTGCCTCTCGGCGGTCGAGGACATCCCGACCGAGGCGATGGCCGCCGGCATCGACTGGACCTGGGAAACCTTCCCGGAATATCTCGCGACCGTCGAACGCCTGCCCAAGGCGATCAACTACGGCATGTACATCGGCCATTCGGCGCTGCGCATGTATGCGATGGGCAAGCGGGCCTTCACGGAGAAGGCGAGCGAGGACGAGATGGTCCGCATGGCCAACCTCGTAAAGGAGGCGCTGCGAGCCGGCGCCATGGGCTTCTCCAGTTCACGCGCCTCAACGCATGTGACGCCGGACAATACGCCGGTCGCCAGCCGCATAGCAGAGTGGGAGGAGATCGACCGTATCGTCGCGGCGATGGCAGAGCTCGATGCCGGCATCTTCCAGGTCGGCCCTGACATTGCGAGCGGCGCGGCGCACCGCGCCTTCCTCGCGCGGCTGCGCGAGGTTGCGCTGACCTACAGGCGACCCGTCATGTTCGGCGTGTTGGCCACCAAGCAGGGCGACGATCCCACGGGCTGGGCCTACCAGACGCGCTATATCGACGAGACCGTGGCGGCCGGCGGGCGCATGTTCGGGCAGGGCACGACACGGTCGATCAACGCGATCTTCTCTCTGAAGTCGTATCTGCCGTTCGATGTGCTGCCGGCCTGGCGCCAGGTCCGCGACCTGCCGATCGCGGAGCAGAAGAGGCGGCTGGCCGATCCCGGGGTGCGGCGCGAACTGGTGGCGGCCGAGGAGCGGATGAAGCCGCGCGACAATGTCTTCCAGGGAGGCGGCGCAGCGACCACCGATCCGCGCAGGCCGGACTATTCCAACCTGTATGCGTTGAACGGCGTCGACTGGGACGATCCCACGGTCGAGCAACTTGCGAGATCACGGGGGCAGCATCCGGTCGAAGTCATGATCGACCTGTCGCTGGCCAACGAGAACCAGGTCTATGTCCAGCCGCTGGTCAACGAGACACCGTCTGACGTGCTGGGCATCCTGAAGCATCCGCGCACCCTGGCGACCTTCTCGGACTCCGGTGCGCACGTCGCGCAGGAGATGGGATCGTCGCTGCAGACGCATCTTCTCAGCTACTGGGTGCGCAAGCGCGGTGCCTTCACCCTGGAGGAGGCGGTAAAGAAAATCACGCACGACAATGCCCAAGCCTGGGAACTGAACGACCGCGGCCTCGTGCGCGAGGGCTATCGCGCCGATCTCGTCCTGTTCGAGGAGAACGGCATCCGGCCCTGCCTGCCCACGGTCGAGCGCGATCTCCCCGGTGGCGCGCGCCGCCTGGTCCAGAAGGCCGAGGGCATCAAGGCGACCCTGGTGAATGGCGCCGTGGCGTTCGAGAACGGAGAGGCGACGGGCGCCTATGCGGGGACGGTGCTGAAGGGACGGCTCGCCGGCTGACGGGCTCTTGCCACTTCATCTGGCGAGGTCCAAGAGATTCCCGATAGTCTTGCAGGAGCGACGGTTCCCGCGGCCTGTCCCCGTGCGAGGCCGTGAGACCCTGACAAGCAGCAATGGAAGACACCGTCTACGACTATGAGAAGGGAATCCCGGCAGGATTCTACGACAAGGTCTATCGACAGGGAGCGGGCGTACGCTTCTCCTGGCACGACCTGAAGTTCCGGACGGTCGCGGCTCACCTCGGTACGCCGCAACGCGTTCTCGATATCGGGTGCGGTCCCGGCACCTTCATCGGCAACTATCTGACGGGCGTCGAGGCGCTCGGCCTCGACATCAGCGCCGCCCAGATCGACTACGCGACACGAACCTACGGAAGTGCGACGCATCGGTTTTCCACCCGGCCGCTCGCCAGCCTGTCCGAGACGGGCGAGCGTTTCGACGTGGTGACGATGGTGGAACTGATCGAGCATCTGGCGCCGGACGCGGCGATCCGACTGCTCTCCGACGCTCGCGCGCTGCTGGCACCCAACGGTATCCTCGTCGTCACGACTCCCAATTACAGGTCGCTGTGGCCTCTCATCGAACTCGGCGTTAACGCCCTGTCGCCGGTGAGCTATCTCGAGCAGCACATCAACAAGTACCGGCGGAGCCTGCTGGGCGAGCATCTCTCGGCGGCGGGCTATCGCGACGTCTCGATCAGGACGGCGCTGGGCCTCGCACCGTTCGCGGCCGTGTTCGGCCGCGGAACGGCCGATGCCCTGCACGCCCTCGAGGCCGGCGCGAAGCACTTCGGCATGGGCAATCTCCTTCTGGCCACGGCCCGTCCGTGACGCCGCTGCAGGGCCTGATCTGTCTCGTCGCAGCAGCGCTGATGCTGGTGGAGGTCGCCGCCCTCCAGTCGCGATTTGCCTTCCTGGTCGCAGGAGCGGCGACTGCTGTGGTGGCGCTCGCTCTCGTCCATGGCGAGGCGAAGCGGCGCGGGGAGGGGAGAGGTGCACTGCTTTATGCCGTGGGGCTCCTCGGAGCCGTCGGGGGCTATTGCTATCTCGCGCTGGCTCCTTCCGGAGCGATCTCGCCCCAGGACGAAGTCATCGAGTGGGGGCAGATGGACAAGCGTCCGCTGATCTTCGGCTATCTCGGTATCGCGGCCTTCATCGCCTTCCACTGGCTCTGGGTCGCCGTCGTTCAGGGCTCGCCAGCGGCCGCCCGCCCGAGTCCGGCCGCGGCCTCGGCGAGATGGCCCGTGCGCGTGCTGGGCGCGATCGGAATCGCGGGATTGGCGTTTTGCTGGATCGGTCTTCCGGCGCTTCGCGGTGCCGACGCAATTGGCGGTGACGGCCTCGCGAAGTTCTACGACGTCCACTCGCACGTTCACCTGAGCGCGCTGCAGCAGATCAGGCTCGGGGCGATTCCCTATCTGGAGGCGCAAACCCAGTACGGACCCGGAAACCAGCTGCTTCTGGGCGCCCTTACGGACTTCGTGCACTTCAGCAACCACGGCTTCCTTGCCGCCAACCTCCTGCTCAACGTCGTCTGCGTCATCGTCTTCTTCATCGTGGTCCAGCAGTTCCTGGGGTTTGGTTGGGCGGCTGCCGGGCTCGTCGGCTGGGTTCTCTGGCCGAGCCCCGCCCAGAGGATCGATCTGGCCGGATGGGCCGTACTCACCCGATGGGTGGCGATTCCCATTCTTTCGCTTTGGCTTGCCTGGCTGTTGTTGGGCGCGAGGTCGGCGAGGGGCAGCTGGGTGGCGGCGATGCTGGCAGGGGCGCTCTGGGGGCTGGGCGGCTTCCTCAGCCAGGAGAACCTGAGCGGCGGGCTGCTGGTGCTCATATTCTCGCTCGCCCTGCTCGGGCCAGCCACGGGAGTGTCGCCGAAGCGGCTCGCGGGGTTCGCAGGCCTGTTCGTTGTCGCGGGTGGCGTGACCTTCATGATGCTGGTCTCAGCCTTCGTGGGACCCTCGCACCTCTTCGAAGTGGTTGCGCTCGCGAATGCGAAGTCCAGCCTGGTGATGGCCGGCGTCTCCAATTCGATATGGTCCGACAACCTCGGTCTCCAACTCGCCTGGAACATCGTGGACGGGCGGCTGGAAACGGATCTGCGGGCGACCGGCGAGTTCAGGAATCTCATCCTCACCTACGCTCTGCTGTTCCTCTTCCTGCTCGCGCTCGGCCTGTTGGCGGCGTTTCTCGGACGACGGTGGAAAACGGCGGACGGGCCGACGCGGGAGTTCTGCGCGAAGTTCGCGGGCGTGGCGGTCGGCGCCTTCGTGATGCATTTGTTTGCGCTGCTGCGCTCGGACACTTCACATCTGGCGGGCCCGGCGTTCCTGTTGGCGCTGTTCCTCCTGATGTTGCCGGTCTTCTTCTGGCGCTGCCTGAAGCCGGGCAGGGCACGGACTCTGCTGATGGTCGTCTCGGTGGCCGTCATCGCCGAGGGAGCAGTTTCAGGGCGAGGCGAGGTCGAACGGCGGGGGGCGAGCCTCGGTTCAGTCTGGCGCGAGTCGGTGGCAGTGCTCGATCTCTATGGCGAGTTGCGCAGCCACCGAGGCGAGGTTTCCGATCTCGCCGGTCTCTACTCGCCGCTTCCCCGGATGCAGGCGGCCTTTCGCAACCATCCGGATTTTGCCGAGGTGGAAGAGTTTTTTGGCCTGCTGCGCGACCGCCTCGCGGGGCGGCCTGTCGAAATGGGGGCGTACAGGTTCGATGACCTCGTTGCCCATCCCGACACGTTCTATTTTCTGGGGGGCGTGCGCTCGCTCTCGGGTATCACCTCGCCGAAGAACAGCCTCTGGCTGCGGTCGGAGCAGGAGGCATGGATCGCCAGGATCGCCGGCATGGGCCGCGGCTGCCTCTTTTTTGACGCCGCTTCGAACAGGCAACTGGTCGATGCCTGGATGCGGTCGGTCAAGCCGCCCCAGACCATGTCGATCGAACCGATTGCAGGCCGGCGCGACTACGGCACGCTGGCCTGCAAGGTTGGTTCCTAGGAAATCTCTCGGCGCACGATCGCCGCGCCTTGGCTCAGGGCCTTGAGCTTTCCGAAGGCGGTGGCGCGCGGCAGATACTTCATGCCGCAATCGGGAGCGGGCAGGAGCTTGTCGGGCCCGACATGCTTCAGGCCGGCACGGATGCGCTCGGCGACTTTCTCAGGCGTCTCGATGACGGGATCGCTGAGGTCGATGACGCCCAGCATCACCTTCTTGGGGGCCAGATCCTTCAGCACGCCGAGGTCGAGCCTGGGCTGTGCGGACTCGATCGAGATCTGCTGGGCGATCGTGTCAGAGAGTTGTGGCAGGAACGAATAGCCGGTGGGCTTCAGGCCAGTCACCACGGCGGCATAGCCGAAGCAGAGATGGACGACGGTCGGCACGGTGATGCCTTCCAGGGCCCGGTTGATCGCCTTCACCGCGTAGCGCTCGGCTTCCTCGGGATTGTTGCGCAGCCAGGGTTCGTCGAGCTGAATCACGTCGGCGCCGGCCTTGACCAGCTCGTGCGCTTCCTCGTTCACCGCCGCGGCATAGTCCATGCACATCGCCTCGGCGTCCCTGTAGTACTCGTCCTGGACCTGCTGGCCCATGGTGAAGGGGCCGGGCAGGGTGATCTTGGCCAGGCGGTCGGTGTTGGCCCGCAGGAACTGCATGTCGCGCAACTCGACCGGCCCGGTGCGCCGGATCCTGCCCACGACCCGCGGCACGGGCGTGCGGTTGCCGCTGCGGTTCACGATCTCCGCCGGGTTCTCGTCGTCGATACCCTCCAACGCCGTCGCAAAGCGGTTGGAGTAGCTCTCGCGCCGCATCTCGCCATCGGTGATGACGTCGATCCCGGCACGTTCCATGTCGCGGATGGCGAGCAGGGTGGCGTCGTCCTGGGCCTGCTCGAGCCAGGGTTCCGGAACCCGCCACATGTCCTTGACGCGCGTGCGCGGTACGCCCTTGCTCAGCAGTTGGCGGTCGACCAGCCAATCCGGCTGGGGGTAGGACCCGACGACGGTGGTCTGCAAAAGCATTTCGCCCATCTGAATTCCATTTCTCGCGAAGCTGTGATTGCGCGCCAGTCTGCGACCCGATTAAGTCCCTGTCCATGTTCGCACGCCTGGTGTTGCTGCTGCTGCTCCTCGTCGTCGGCTCCTGTAGCGGGGACCTGCCCAGCAGTTCGGTAGATGACGCTCCGGCCGAACGCGCCTTCGGGCTGCTGCGATCGTCGACCTCTCTCGTCGCGCTGATGCGCGACCGCGACATCCGTCCGCCGGACCTGTCGATGCCTGATCCGTTGCAACAGCTCCAGCGCGAGCTGGCCAAGAGCGACCCGACGGGCGCCTTTGCCGGCATCACCTACGACCTGACACGTGGAAACACCCTGGCCGTCGACTGGCTCGTGCAGACGCCCAACCGGTGGGGCCGGAAGGCCGACGACCTCACCTGGTTCGCCATGGGTTGCAAGGAATGCGAGCCCGACATCTCACTGCCCGCCTGCGCCACCGATGCCGATTGCAACGGCGGCACCTGCACCGCGATCTGGCCGCGCACGCCCGGGCGGCGCGCATTAGCGCGGAAAGTGTGCCTCGGTCATTCGGACGCCCTTCCGGTCAGGATCCACGACCTCGTTGCGAGCGCGCGAGAGAGCGTCGACATCGTCGAACTGCAGCCTGCGCCGACCGGGCGCTTCGCCGCGGCGCTCAGGGCTGCGATTGCCGAGCTGGCGTTCAGTCGCCGCCCGGTCGAGGTGCGTTTCCTGATCGGCCAGTTCCCGCCCACGGGCGTCGATGCCGCGGCATTCCTCGAGGAACTGGTCGGGACGGCGCGGGACATACCGGGCTCGCGCGTGACGGTCAGCGTCTCGGCGATGCGGAGCTGTACGGTGCTCGAATCCTGCAACAGCTTCTCGTGGAACCACGGCAAGTTCATCGTCGTCGACCGGCGCGAGGCCATCGTCGGCGGGCATAATCTCTGGACCGAGGACTATCTCACCGACAATCCCGTCCACGATCTCTCCATGCAGGTGAGGGGGCCGGCGGCCGCCAGTGCGTCCCGCTTTGCCGACCGGCTATGGCGTTATGTCTGCGCCAATCTCGATCACAAGGAGTCGATCTCGCTGGTGAGCTACGTGCCCGGTCAGAGCGGGTTCGGGCGAAGCTGTCCGGGCGCCGTCGCGACACGCCGCGCGCCCGCGGGCACGGGAAGCGTCGAGATCATGGGCATCGGGAGGCTGGGCGCCGGGATCACGGAGGACTTCGCCAACCAGAGCGAACTGGCGCGCGATCTGATGTTCGGTGCGGCCCGCAAGTCCATCCGCGTGTCGCAGCAGGATCTCGGATTCCGGCTGGGACGTTCCGACACGCTCTTCCCCGAAAGCGCGCTGGACCGGATGATCGACCTGATGGAGCGCGACGGCGACGTCTATGTCGTCCTGTCCAATCCCGGGTCGATCGGCAATGGCGGCAGTCCTTACTACAACGACGTCCCGCTGCAGGTATTGGCCAGGCGCCTGAAGGACAACGTGCAAAAGCGCATCGATACGGCCGATCCGCGCTCGCGCTACGCCATCCGCAAGGGGCCCGATCCCGTGAATGCGATGCTGTGCAGCCGCTTCCACCTCGCGCCGTTCCGCTTCGGTCCGGATGAGTCCTGGCCGGGCGGCAAGACCATCGCCAATCACTCCAAGCTGTGGATGGTCGACGACCGCGTTTTCTATATCGGCTCCGACAACATGTATCCGGTGAACCTGCAGGAATTCGGATACATCGTAGACGACCGCAAGGCCGTCGATACGCTGATCGAGTCCTACTGGAATCCGCTTTGGCAATGGTCGAAACGCGTCGCGGTGTCGGGTGAGGGCGTCGAGAAGTGTATCTTCCGCGAAATAATCAAATAACCGAAGTCAGGCGCCCGTCAGGTGGCGCCGCCATGTTCCGGGCATGAAAAATCACATGAAGTTGCTGATCTCAAGTCTCGTCCTGATCCTGCCGATCGCCGCGTCGGCTGCCCCGAACGACGCGGCTTACTGCAAGTCGTTGGCCGCGACATACGAAGGCCTCCTCATGAAGAGAGGCGCCGGTCGTGGGGGACTCCAAAACGGCGTCGAGACCAGCCTGGCGCTCGATCAGTGCAAGAACGGCAATCCCGCAGGCATTCCCGTCCTCGAGCAGAAGTTGCGCGACCTCAAGATCGACCTGCCGCCGCGCGACTGATGGTCGGGGGCGCCTAGGCGCCGACCGGATCGATCGGCGTCACGACACCCTCGCAGGCCTCGATCACCTCGCCGGCATCGAGGCAGAGGTCCTCGCGGTTGCGCATCGACATGATCTGGACGCCGGTGCGCAGCTTGCCGTGGTTGCCGACCGGTACGGCAAGGCCGGGCAGGCCGAGCAGCGGCGCGATCAGGGCGGAGCGCATCGACTCCAGCACTTCGCGCTGGCCGTCGGGCGTGATGTCGGCCACCTGCTTGGGCGGCAGGTCGCACAGGGTCGGGAAGATGACCAGTGGCCATTGCTGGAAGAAGGTCATCCAGCGGAAGGCCAGGGCCTCGCGCTCGGTCAGCGCTGCGACATAGGTCGCGAGATCGACCGGCTTGTGCACGGAGAGCCAGGCCTGCATGGACGAGATGCCGTCGGGATCGCCCATCTTCTGCATGGTGGGCCACAGGCCGCCGAACACGTCGGTGACGCAGATCTGATGCCACAGCTCGACGCCGCGCTCGATGTCAGGCGGTAGCACTTCCTCAACGACGTAGCCGGCGCCGCGGAGATGCTTGCCGGCCAGCCGCACGGCCTCGACCTGGGCGGGATGGCTCTTGCCGCCCGGCACTTCCGGCACGATCGCGACCTTGATGGGGCGCGCGGGCGCGGGGCCGCGCATCGGCACGTCGTTCCAGCGCCAGTCGCGCCGGTCGCCGCGCGCCATCGCTTCAAGAGCGAGCCGGGCGTCGCGCACCGTGCGGGTATGCGGACCCTGGGTCGCCATCAGGATGGCGCCGATGGGGCGGCCCGAGGCGACGCCCGTTGGATTGAAGGCCGGGATGCGGGCGAAGCCCGTGCGAAGTCCCACTACGCCATTGCAGTAGGCCGGGATACGCACCGAGCCGCCGATGTCGTTGCCATGGGCGATGGCGCCGATGCCAGTTGCCGTCGCCGCGCCGGCGCCGCCGCTCGAGCCGCCCGGCGTCACGCTGGGGTCCCGCGGGTTGAGCGTGCGCCCGTGCAGGGCGTTGTCGGTGAAGATGCGCATCGAGAAGGCAGGCGCATTGGTGCGGCCGACGATGATCGCACCGGCATGCTTCAGGTTGGCCACGACCGGGCTGTCTTCCTGCGCGATCAGGTCCTTTAGCGGGATGACGCCATTGTCGGTGGGCAGCCCCGCCTGGTCGACGTTGATCTTGGTGGTGACCGGGACGCCGTGCAGCGGCGGCAGGGCGTGGCCGCGAGCGCGGGCGGCGTCCGCCGTCTCGGCTTCGGCACGGGCTTCGCTCTCCAGCACGCGGACAACCGCGTTGATGGCGGGATTGACCTTGTGCAGGCGGCCAAGAACGGAATCGACCGCCTCCCGGGCCGAAGCCTGTCCCGTTCGGATCAGGCGCGCCAGATCGGTCGCGTCGTACTGCCAAAGCTCCATCTCAACCCTCGCTCAACGCTACTTGGTTTTCCGATGGGAAGAAGATCATGTTGCCGTCTCTGTCCGCAATGCCGAAGTCGATCACCGCGCTTTCGATCGTGTCACATGCTTCTGGAAGGCGAGAAGGGCGCGGGAGGGGAGGCGGTCGTGGCGGCGCACGAAGACGGTCTGCACGCGTGCTTCGGCCGCGGGCAGGCGGTGCGCGCGGACCTGGCCGCCGCGCCATGCGGGGCCGATCAGGGCGCGCGGCATCAGCGTGATGCCAAGCCCGGCGGCCACGGCCCCCAGGATTGCCTCCAGGGTGCCGAACTCCAGCCGCCGCAAACCGACCACACCGCGTCGCGACAGAAGTTCCTCCAGGCGCTGGCGATAGGAGCAGCCGGCCCTCAGGATTATGAGTCGAAGGTCGGGCCACTGCAGCGCTGCCGCAAGCGTCGTCACCGCCGGCGCGCTGAGGAGGGCGAGCTCTTCGCTGAAGGCCGGCGTCGAGACGAGTTGGGGATGCACGACGGGTCCGCAGACGAACGCGCCCTCCAGCTCGCGGCCAAGAACGCCTTCGACCATTTCCGCCGTCGTGCCGGTCCGCAGCACGAAGTCGACCCCCGGATGGGCCTGCACATAGGAGGCGAGCAGGGGCGAGAGCCGCAGGGCGGCCGTGGTCTCCAGCGAGCCTATGGTGAGGGTGCCGCGCGGCGCGCCATCGTCGCGTGCGGCCCGGCTGGCCTCGTCGAGCAGCGCGTCGACCCTCGTGGCATAGGGCATCAGCCTCTCGCCAGCCGGCGTCAGGCGGGCGCCTGCCCGGCTGCGCTCGAACAACAAGACGCCGAGCGCTTCTTCCAGGCGCCGCACGCGCTGCGTCACGTTGGACTGGACGGTGTTCAGTTCGCGCGCCGCGCGGCCCATGCCGCCGAGGCGGGCGACGGCTTCGAAGGTGGCGAGGTCCCGGGCATCCATACCATCAGAATATCAGATGATGTCGATTAGTATAAATCGCTGATTGGAATGCCGGGGCGTGGCCTAGACTGGCGGCACAACAAGGAGAGAACAGCCATGCAATGGCAGGACCGACGCCTTCTCGACCTCTTCGGGATCGATCACCCCATCCTCCAGGCGCCGATGGCGGGCGTGACGTCGCCGCAAATGGCGATTGCGACTTCCGAAGCCGGGGCGCTGGGATCCATTGCCGGCGCGATGCTGAGCCTCGACGGCCTGCGCCAGGAATTCCAGATGGTGAAGCAGGGAACGTCGCGGGCGTTCAATGTGAACTTCTTCGTGCACAGGCCGCCGGCGGCCGACGCGGCACGCGACGCGGCCTGGCGCCGGAAGCTGGCGGGCTACTACAGCGAACTCGGCGTGGCGGCGGATGCGAAGGGGCCGTCGCGCGCGGCCTTCGATGCCGCGGCCTGTGAGCTGGTGCTGGAGTTCAAGCCAAGGGTCGCCAGCTTCCATTTCGGCCTGCCCGACAAGACCTTGATGCAGCGCCTGAAAGAGGCCGGAATCCTGGTCATCGCCTCGGCGACGACGGTCGAGGAGGCGCGCTGGCTGGAGGGCGAGGGCGTCGATGCGGTGATCGCGCAGGGCGCCGAGGCCGGCGGCCATCGCGGCATGTTCCTCAGCGATGACGTCACGCGTCAGCCCGGAACGATGGCGCTGGTGCCCCAGGTCGTGGACGCCGTGAAGGTTCCGGTGATCGCTGCCGGTGGCATCGGCGATGGCCGCGGTATTGCGGCAGCCCTGGCCTTGGGCGCGGCCGGCGCCCAGATCGGCACGGCCTTCATGCTGGCGCCGGAGGCAAAGACGGTGGCTCTGCATCGGGCAGCACTCCGGAAGGCCAACGACAACAGCACGACGCTCACCAACGTGTTCACCGGCCGTCCTGCGCGCGGTATCGTGAATCGCATCGTGAGCGAGGTGGGACCGATGAGCACGGAAGCGCCTTCCTTCCCGTTGGCTGCCGAAGCGACTCAGCCACTGCGTGGCCCGGCGGAGGCCCGGGGCTCGACTGACTTCACGCCGCTCTGGAGCGGACAGGCACCAACCCTGGCGCGCGAGATGCCGGCCGGCGAGCTGGTGAAGACGATGGTGCGGGAGACCGAGGCCGTCCTCAAACGCGTGCGCGCATGACGGCGCCGAAATCAGGCGCCTGCCGGCGGTCGTCTGCCCCGGCGTGACGCGGCGCGCGACTCCGCGGCCTGCGCGTTGCGCACATGTTTGCGTATCAGCTTGATGAAGGCGCGGGCCGCCGGCAGCAGCGTCCTTTCCCGCTTCCAGGCCACGCCCATTTCGACCGACGGCAGCTTTCCCATCCACGGCAGATCCAGCAGCGCGAAGCGGCCGGCGGCCAGGCCGTCGGCAATCTGTGTTGGATGGCCGAGGCTGATCGCGTCCGTTGCCGCCACGATGTCGCTGGCGCTGCGGAACGACGAAACGGCGATCGACGGCAGCACGCCGCCACCGCGCTCGTCGATCCTCATGCCGCTGTCGATGTCGGCGATGAAAGACATGCGGGACAGGGAGATGCCCGGCATCACGAACGGGTATTCGCGCAGGTCGTCCGGCGTTGGTTCGGCCTTGGCCAACAGCGGATGGCCGGTGCGGCAGAAGTAGACACCCTGAAGGACCCCCAGACTCTCGACACGGAGCGAGGGCATGTCCCGCAGCGCGAGAACGTCGGCCACCGCGAAGTCCACCTGGTCGGACATCAGGGACGACAGGGCGGCCGTCCATTCGCGCTCCAGAATCTCGAGACGCATCGAGGGATTCGCGTTGATGAGGTCGATCGCCGCGGGCTGCACCGCAATGTCGTCGATGTAGGCGCCGGCAACCACGCGCAGCCGCCCGCCGCGGCCGTCCCGCACGAGCTCGAGACGATTGGAGAGGGCCTCGGCGCGCAGGAGCAGCTCCTCGGCCATCCGGAGCGCATCCTCGCCGGCCGGTGTCGCAACCACGTCGCGATTTGAACGCTCGAACAGCCTGATGCCGAGCTCCCTCTCCAGAGCGGCGATGTTCCGGCTGAGGGTCGGCTGGCTGATGGCGAGTGCCGCCGCAGCCTGTCCGAAGTGCCGATGCCTCGCGAGCACGACGGCGTAGCGCAGCGACTTCAGATCGAGGTTCATTCCAGAACTGTATCGTTCGCGGTGTTGTTTTGCATCGTCCATGAGAACAGATTCCGCCGGATAAGCAGATTGGGGAACGCCATGACCAAGAAGAAAATTGGACGCCTGTTGTCGGCGGCAGCGTTGCTCGTCGGGCTCTCCGGCGGTGTGGTCCCGGCACGGGCCCAGGTGCCCGCGAAGCCCAACATACTGGTCATCATGGGCGACGATATCGGCTACTGGAACGTCAGCGCCTACAACCGCGGCATGATGGGCTACCGCACGCCCAACATCGACCGCATCGCGCGCGAAGGCGCGATCTTCACCGACTATTATGGCCAGCAATCCTGTACCGCGGGGCGCGCCGCCTTCATCACCGGCCAGTCGCCGATCCGCACCGGCCTGCTGAAGGTCGGTCTGCCGGGCGCTCCGGAAGGCCTGTCGGAGAAGGACCCGACGATTGCCGATCTGCTGAAGGGCCAGGGCTACATGACCGGCCAGTTCGGCAAGAACCACCTGGGCGATCGCAACGAGTTCCTGCCCACGGTGCATGGCTTCGACGAGTTTTTCGGCAACCTCTATCACCTCAACGCCGAGGAGGAGCCCGAGAACATCGACTATCCGAAGGATCCGACCTTCAAGGCGAAGTACGGGCCGCGCGGCGTCCTGAAATGCGTGGCCACCGCCACCGAGACGCCGGGCGAGGATTCGCGCTTCGGCAAGTGGGGCAAGCAGAAGTGCGAGGATACCGGCCCGCTCACGAAGAAGCGGATGGAGACGGTCGATGAGGAATTCCTCGGCGCCTCGCTCGATTTCATGGACCGCGCCAAGCGCGAGCAGAAGCCGTTCTTCGCCTGGGTAAACTCCACCCGCATGCACATCTGGACGCATCTCAAGCCGTCGTCCGAGGGCAAGACCGGACTGGGTGTCGTGGCCGACGGCATGGTCGAGCATGATGGCCAGGTCGGGCAGCTCCTGAAGAAGCTCGACGACCTCGGGATCACCCAGAATACGATCGTGATCTACACCACCGACAATGGCGCAGAGGTCATGAGCTGGCCGGATGGCGGCACGACGCCGTTCCGCGGCGAGAAGAACACCAACTGGGAGGGCGGCTATCGCGTGCCCGCTATGGTGCGCTGGCCCGGCCTGGTGAAGCCCGGCACCGAGATCAACGAGGTGTTCTCGGCGGAGGACTGGCTGCTGACGCTCACGGCGGCGGCCGGCGAAGGGAACCTCAAGCAACGCCTGATGCAGGGCGCGACCTTCAACGGCAAGCCGTTCAAGGTCCATCTCGATGGCTACGACCAGCGCGACCTCCTGAAGAACGGCACGGGCAGCGCCCGCAAGGAGTTCTTCTATTGGACCGACGATGGCGGCCTGGCCGGCCTGCGCTACGACAAATGGAAGCTGGCCTTCATGGAACAGCGCAAGCATGGTTTCGACGTGTGGCAGGATCCGATGGTGACCCTGCGCGTGCCGAAGCTGTTCGACCTAAAGGCCGATCCGTTCGAGCGCGCCGATCATGAGGGCATGGGCTATGGGCGCTGGCGCATCGATCGCATTTACCTGCTGGTGCCGGCGCAGACATACGTCACCAACTTCATCAAGACCCTGGTCGAGTTCCCGCCACGCCAGAAGCCTGGCTCCTTCAACCTCGAAGGTGTGCTGAACAAACTCACCTCTCCGCCGCAGGGCGCGAACTAGAGAGGGAAATGGGTGGGGAGAGGGCCCGGCCGTTCGCATCGCGTGGCGGACGGCCGGAGAGGCGTGTAGGACTGGGCACCATGACTTGCGTCGCTACAGCCGGCTCGCGGCACCCCGGGATGGTCTGGATTCCCGGCGGCACGTTCCGCATGGGCTCGGACCACCACTATGCCGAGGAGAAGCCCGTCCACACGGTCACGGTCGACGGCTTCTGGGTCGACGAAACTCCCGTCACCAATGCCGAGTTCCGGCGGTTCATCGAGGCCACCGGTCATGTCACCTGGGCCGAGATCGATCCCGATCCGAAGGACTATCCCGGCGCGCGCCCCGGGATGCTCAAGGCGGGCGGGCTGGTCTTCACGCCGCCGTCCCGAGCGGTCGATCTCGCCGACTGGAGCCAGTGGTGGCGCTTCACCTTCGGCGCCACCTGGCGGCGGCCCTATGGCAAGGGCAGCCATATCGGCGGCCTCGACGATCATCCCGTGGTTCAGGTCGCCTTCCGCGATGCCGAGGCCTACGCGAAATGGGCGGGCAAGGAGCTGCCGACCGAAGCCGAATGGGAATTCGCGGCGCGCGGCGGGCTCGACGGCGCTGAGTTCGCCTGGGGCGACGAACTCACCCCCGGCGGCAGGCACATGGCCAATACCTGGCAGGGCGCTTTTCCCCACGAGAACACCCGCGGCGATGGCTATGCACGGACTTCTCCCGTGAAGGCCTACCCGGCCAACGGCTATGGCGTGTACGACATGATCGGGAACGTCTGGGAATGGACGGCCGACTGGTATGCCGCCAGGCACGCGCCCGATGCCGCCAAGGCCTGCTGCGTGCCCGAGAACCCGCGCGGCGCCTCGCTGGAGCAGAGCTACGATCCACGTGACCGCGTGCGCATTCCGCGCAAGGTCCTGAAGGGCGGCTCGCATCTCTGCGCGCCAAGCTACTGCAAGCGCTATCGCCCGGCCGCCCGCCACGCCGAACAGATCGATACGACGACCAGCCATGTCGGCTTCAGGTGCATCATGAGGCGGACGCCCGGCGACCGCAGCGAAGCCGAGCCGGGCCCTCAGCCTCGTGCGTGAACGACCGCGCCAAGGAGCTGATCGACGAAGGCGCGCGTGATCGGGGCATGGGCCATCAGCAGGCGGTAGAAGAGGGGACCGAAGATTAGATCGAGCGTGAGGTCCATGTCCTCGGGTTCGACGATTGACCGGTCGGCGACGCAGCGCTCGAGCAAGGCACGCGTGGCGTCACGGTTGCGGGCGATGAATTCATTGCGAAAGGCCTTGGCGAGTTCGGTCTCTGACTGGGCCGCCGCCACCATGGCCGCGACGCTGCGCCCCGTCGGCGCCGCGAAGGCGTCTGCCAGGGCATGGAGCTGGGCGCGAAGGCCGGCGAGCGCGGTCCGGGGTGATTTTGAGGCCTCGTCGGCCCCGGTCGCTTCCAGGAACGCAGCCATCGCGACGGCGGGCGCGTTCGGCCAGTAGCGATAAATCGTCGGGCGACTGACGCCTGCCTTCTGCGCAATCGCTTCGATGGTGACCGCCGTCAGCCCGCCGCGTCCCAGCAGATCGCGCGCGGCGGCGAGGATGGCGGCACGGGTGCGCGGATCGCGGGGACGGCCGCGCGTGGGTGAGGCTGAGGAGGGTTGACGGGGCATCTATTAATATTACGATACGTAACGTAATATAACACAGGTGATGCCATGACCGCAAAGAGCGCGCCTTCGAGCCCGACCCTGCGAGCCCATATGACGGTGCACGATGCAAAGGCCGCCATCGACTTCTACGCGAAGGCATTCGGCGCCGTGGAACTGTTCCGCCTGGTCGAGCCGGCGGGCCGCGTCGGACATGCCGAGATCCGCATCGGTGACTCGGTGTTGATGATGAACGACGAGTATCCCGACTTCGGTGCGCAGAGCCCTGGCGCCATCGGTGGGTCTCCCGTCGCCTTCCACATCGCCGTGTCCGATGCAGACAAGGCCGTCGAGAAGGCCGTCGCCGCCGGGGCGACCCTGGTGCGGCCAGTGCAGGACCAGTTCTACGGCGACCGTTCCGGCATGGTCGCCTGTCCGTTCGGCTATCGCTGGTTCCTGGACGCAGCGAAGGAGGCGGTCGGCCCGGAGGAGATGCAGAAGCGCTGGACGAGGATGCTCGAGGGCGGCCAGGCCTAGGCTGCGACGCTCTCCTCAATCCAGGCCGCATAGGCCGGGGCGACGTGCATCATGGGGAAGGCGTGGATCGCCGGCACCTCGTAGGGATGCAGGTCGAGGATCGCGCGCTCGACGGCGGAGTAGTGCTCGTCGAGCGTCTTGAAGAGAATGCGGTATTCCTTGCCGGTCTCGAGGGCGCCCTTCCATGAATAGATGCTTTCGATCCGGGAGATCTGGGCGCAGGCGGCGAGCTTCGCTTCCACGATCGCCCGGGCGAGCGAGCGGGCTTCCTTGCGGCTGGCGACGGTCGTGACGACGGCAATGGCGGTCATGGCGGTATCTTCCGGTCCCGGCGTTACGCTTGTGGGCGGGCTGACGTAAACTGAGAAGGGCACTGGGTAGACCATTTTCCGCCGGGGCGGAAAGGGTGCAGCGCGACGCAGGCGGAGAAATCCATGGCAAGTTCGGCGGAACTGGAACTGTTCGAGACGGCGCTGGCCGAGGCGCAGAAGGGCTTCGACGAGAAGGGGATCCCCATCGGCTCGATCCTCGTCGAGGATGGCCGCATCGTCGGCCGCGGCCACAACAAGCGCGTCCAGGAGGGCGATGCCATCGCCCATGGCGAGATGGATTGCCTGCGCCAGGCCGGCCGCCGCCGCAGTTACCGCAACACGACGCTGTTCACGACTCTCAGCCCCTGCATGATGTGCTCCGGCACCATCGTGCAGTTCAAGATTCCGCGGGTGGTGATCGGCGAGAACCAGACCTTCGGCGGCAACGAGGACTTCCTGCGCTCCCGCGGCGTCGAAGTCGTGGTCCTGAACGACCTGCGCTGCATCGGCCTGATGAAGCGCTTCCAGGACGAGTATCCCGACGTCTGGGCCGAGGATATCGGCGAGGACGGCTGAGCCTCAGAAAAGGGAAGATTACTCGCGCCGCGGCTCCATCAGCGTTCAGTGAGGGCGAGCCTGGCGCCCAGCAGAACGAAGGCGCCGGCGAAGGTGCGGCGCATCCACGTCATGACGGACGGCCGCGAAATCACATGGTCGCGCATTGCGGCGGCGAACAGGCCATACGCTGCGAAGACCACGAACGTCATCAGCATGAAGACAGCGCTGAGCATCAGCATATGGGGCAAGGGCCGAGCTTCGTCCGCGCTGACGAACTGCGGCAGGAACGCCAGGAAGAAGATCGAGAGCTTCGGATTGAGAAGGTTGATCAGGATGGCTTCGGTCGTCACCTGCACGAAGCTGCGTGCATCGCTCTGGCGGCCGACGCTCAACGCGCCGCGCTCGCGCAAGGTATTCCAGGCCATGTAGAGAAGGTAGGCGACGCCCAGGTACTTCACGGTTTCGAAGGCCACTGCGCTGGCGTGCAGCAGGGCAGCCAGGCCCAGGATCGCCGCAGCCAGGTGGGGAACGCAGCCGAGCGTGCAGCCGAAAGCCGCCACGACACTGGCGCGCGAGCCGCGTGAGAGGCCGGCCGCCAGCGTGTAGAGCGCGCCGGTGCCGGGCGAGGCGACGATGATAAAGGATGTGATCAGGAATTCGAGGCTCACGGAACGACCCTCCTCAGAAAAGCGAGAAATACTCGCGCTGCTCCCAATCGCTGACCTCGAGCTCGAACCGGTCGATCTCGGCCTGCTTGAGCCGCAGATAGTAGTCGACGAAGAAGTCGCCCAGGCCGGCGCGCAGGACTTCGCTCTCCCCGAGCGCGGACAGTGCCTCGCGGAGCGTGCGCGGCAGCAGCGGCGCCTTTGCCTCGTAAGGCGTGTCGGCCGAAGGACCGGGGTCTAGCCTGCGCTCCATCCCGTCGAGGCCGCAGACGATCTGGCTCGCCATGTAGAGATAGGGATTGGCGGCCGGCTCGCCGACCCGGTTTTCCAGATGCGTTGCGGGATCGCCCGGTCCGCCCAGCACGCGCACCATGACGCCGCGATTGTCGCGGCCCCAGATGGCGCGGTCGGGCGCCAGGGAAAAGGGACGGTAGCACTTGTAGCCGTTGAGCGTCGGCGTGCTGAACGCGGCGGCCGCGCGCGCGTGTTCCAGCAGGCCGGCCATGTAATGGCGGCCGGTCGCGGATAAAGTCTCGGCACCATCGGCGAAGGCGTTGGCGTGCGTCTTGCGGTCGGTCAGCGACTGGTGCAGGTGCCAGCCGCTCGACATCACGTTGGCGAGCTTCGGCCGGCACATGAAGGAGGCGTGAAAGCCGTTGCGCTGGGCGATCTGCTTGGTGGCGCTGCGGAACAACACCATCGTGTCGGCGGGATCGAGGCCCGTGCCGGTGCGGAAGGTGAACTCGACCTGGCTCGGGCCGAACTCGACTTCCAGCGAACGAAGCGGCAGGCCGAGATCGACGAGGTTGGTGCGCAGGATCTCCAGGATCGGATCCATCTCGTCGTAGCGCTGCTCCGTCAGGTATTGATAGCCCTGGTTCAGCAGCGACACGTCGGGCGGTTCGCCCGGCTGGCCGGCATCGCTGGTGCCCAGCTTGGCTTTCTCGAGCTTGAACAGATGGAATTCGACTTCGAGGCCGGCGACGAAATCGTAGCCGCGGTCCGCCAGCGCCCCGAGCGTCCGGCGCAGGACCTGGCGCGTGCAGAGCGGCATCGGCCGGCCATCGGCGAAGTAGATGTCGCACAGCATCCAGCCGGAATGCGGCGCCCAGGGCAGGGCGCGGAATGTGGTCGGGTCGGGCAGCATGACCACGTCCGCGGCACCTTCGAGCTCCTTCATGCCGAAGCCGCCACCCGGCTGCCAGACCGGAAACACCGTGCGGTGCGAGGTGTCCTTCAACAGCATCGTCGTGGTGAAGCCGACGCCGTTCTTCAGCGCCGCGTCGACTTCGGCGGCCATCAGCGTCTTGCCGCGCAGGATTCCGTGCTGGTCGGCGAAGGCCAGCCGTACGACCGACATCTCACCGGCCTTCATGCGCCGCTCGGCCTCGCGTGTGGCGGCCTTGCGGTCCTCGGTCCAGAGGCCCGCGCGTTCGACCAGGCTCATCGGCTCACGCGACCAGCGGCGGGACGGTATCGGCCGCCCAGCTCGAGGCGCGGCGGCGGCGCACGTCGACATCCTTCCAGTAGGCTTCCCAGCCCTCGGTCGGACCCATGCCGTCGATCGCGACGGGACCGCGGATTGCGGCAGCGCGCTGCGGGTCGAGCCACATGATCGGCCGCTCGCCGTTGCCGACCTGTCCGATGGCCGACAGCAGCATGCGCCGGTAGGCGACGATCGCCTTGTCGGTGGTGCCGAGATGCTCGCGCGTGCGGTCCTGGATGCGGCCCTGGCTCTCGACCGCCCACTGGTCGTGGACGTTGATGTCGAAGCCCATGCCGGTGAAGGTCTGGCTCTTCTGTTCGGCGACGTCGTAGCCGTAGTCGTTGTGGCGGCCGATCAACGGGCGATAGTCGGGAAGCTGGTAGAGTTTCAGCCGCTGCTCTCGCATGGCGGCATGGTCGACCGGTTTTCCGAAGCTGGTGAAGATCGCGTACCAGTAGCAGCTCGTATCGTCGATCGGCACGTGCCACTGCGTGATCGTCATCTCCGAACTCATCGGGATCACGAAGGCGTACGGGAAAACGAGGTTGGTCACCCGTACATGGGTGTGCTGCTCGTTGAGCTTGCGCAGCGCGAACAGGCGAAGACCGTAGTCGGTCGCCTCGACGTCGAGTTTCGGCCGCGGGAATTCGCGCAGCAGCCGGGTCATCGGGATGTCTGAGTCAGACGAAGCGGAGCGGAACTGCTTGCCGTAGGCCGCGCCGGTATCTTCGTCCTCGTAGAAGCGGTGCAGGTAGGAGGCATGGGCGGGATCAATGCCGACCTCCAGCGCCTGCAGCCAGTTGCACTCGATCAGGCCCTTGAAAGCGAAGGCATGCGTGCCGGGCGCCAGGAAGCAGTCGAAGTCGGGGAAGGCGGGCGCCTCTCCTTCGCCGAGATAGGCGAAGACGATGCCGTTTTTCACCACGACGGGATAGGAGCGCTGGCGCACCCTCTGGCAGAGCACGCTGCCCTCCGGCTCAGCCGGCGTCTCAAGGCACTTGCCGTCGACGTCGAAGAGCCAGCCGTGGAACAGGCAGCGCAGGCCGCCATCTTCGAGGCGACCGAAGGCGAGGTCGGCACCGCGGTGCGGACAGTCGCGGTCGAGCAGGCCGTGCCGGCCGCGCTCGTCGCGGAACAGCACGAAATCCTGGCCCAGCACGCGCACCGGCTTGGCCGGCCGCTCGGCAGGCAGTTCGTCGGCGAGGGCCACGGGATGCCAGTAGTGGCGCATCAGGGCGCCGCATTTCGTGCCCGGTCCGACCCGGGTCATCAGCTCGTTCTGCTCGGGACTCATCATGGGCGCAGAGTGACGCAAACCACCGGGATTCGCTATAGGAGACCGTATGACCTCCTCCCTGAACGGCATGCCGGGGCCCACATCCCGCGTCTTCTTTTCCCAGCGTCTGCGTTTGCATTACGTCGACTGGGGCAACCCCGAAGCGCCGCCGCTCCTCCTCGTCCATGGCGGGCGCGACCATTGCCGCAACTGGGACTGGGTTGCACAGGCTCTGCGCAAGGACTGGCACGTCATCTGTCCGGACCTGCGCGGGCATGGCGACAGCCAGTGGTCGCCGGACGGCAACTACTCGATGGCGGCTTACATCTACGATCTGGCCCAACTCATCCATCAGCAGAACCTGGCGCCAGTGACGATCGTGGCGCATTCGCTCGGGGGCAACATCTGCCTGCGCTACACCGGCATCCATCCCGACAAGGTGCGCAAGCTGGTGGCGATCGAAGGACTGGGGCCGTCACCCAAGGTGATCGCCGAGCGCGGCCACAAGCCGATGAGCGAGCGCATGACCGACTGGATCGACGAGCAGCGCAAGCTGTCGGGCCGCGCGCCGCGCAAGTACCCGACGATCGAGGACGCCTTCAAGCGCATGCAGGAGGAGAACAAGCATCTCTCCGCGGCGCAAGCGCGTCACCTGACCGAGCAGGGCGTCAACCAGAACGAGGATGGCACCTACAGCTGGAAGTTCGACAACTATGTGCGCGTCAACCAGCCCTACGACATGAGCTATCCCGACATCGAGACCCTGTGGTCGCGCATCACCTGTCCGACCCTGCTCGTCTACGGTAAGGAAAGCTGGGCCTCCAATCCGGAGAAGGACGGCCGCATCAAGCACTTCAAGACCGCGAAGGTCGTCGAGTTCGAGCGCGCCGGTCACTGGGTGCAGCATGACCGGCTCGACGATTTCGTGGCGACGACGCGGGAGTTCATCAAGTGAGGGCGGCGGTCCTGCGCAGCGGCGACATGGTCGTGGCCGAAGTGCCGGAGCCCGTGCCGGCGGCCGGGCAGGTGCTGGTCAGGACGCTGTGCTGCGGCATCTGCGGCTCGGACCTCCATTACGCCAAGCACGCGCCGCACATGGTCGAGCTGTCGAAGCGCATTCCCGGGCGGCAGCCGCTCGACCTGTCGCGCGACGTCGTGTTCGGCCATGAATTCTGTGGCGAGGTGCTGGACTACGGACCTGGCACCGAGCGCAAACTGAAGCCCGGTACGCTCGTCTGCTCGATGCCGGTGATCCCGCAGGTGGACGGCCATCGCACCGTGGGCTACTCGAACGATTTCCCGGGCGGCTATGCCGAACGGATGGTGCTGGCCGCGCCGCTCCTGCTCGAAGTGCCCAACGGCCTGCCGGCCGAACACGCCGCGCTCACTGAGCCGCTGGCGGTCGGCATCCACGCGGTCGAGAAGGCGGCGCTGCAGGACAACGACGCGCCGCTTGTCGTGGGCTGCGGCCCAGTCGGGCTCGCCGTCATCGTGGGGCTGCGCCTCAAGGGCATTCATCCGATCATCGCGGCCGACTTCTCGCCCAAGCGGCGCGAGCTGGCGGCCAGGATGGGCGCCGACATCGTGATCGATCCGAAGGTCGAGTCCCCATATGTGAAGCTGCCGCCGGGCAAGCGCGCCGTGATCTTCGAATGCGTCGGCGTCCCGGGTCTGCTGCAGCAGGTTTTCGAGGCGGCCCCACGCGACGCACGCGTGGTCATCGCCGGCGTGTGCATGGAGCCCGACCGGATCGAGCCGCTGTTCGGAATCCTGAAGGAGCTCTCGCTTCAGTTCGTGCTGGGCTACACGCCCGAAGAGTTTGCGCGCTGCCTTCGCCTGTTGGCCGAAGGCCAGGTGGACGCCGAGGCGTTGATCACGGGCAAAGTTGGCCTCGACGGGGTGAAGGGGGCGTTCGAGGAACTCGGCAACCCCGAGAGGCACACCAAGATTCTCGTGGAGCCGTGGCGCTGACTTTGATAGCGCTGCAGGAGCCCCAAGGGAGGAAAAGAAAATGAAGTTCTACAATTCGGTCGGCCCCAACCCGCACATGGTCCGGATGTTCATGGCCGAGAAGGGCTTCGACGTGCCGAAGGTCGAGGTCGACCTGCGCGGCGGCGAGAACCGGCGCGAGCCATTCCTCAAGCTCAATCCGTCCGGACAGTGTCCCGCTCTCGAACTCGACGATGGCACCGTGCTGGCCGAGATCACCGCGATCTGCGAGTACATCGACGAGATCAAGAAGGATACGCCGTCGCTGATCGGCGACACGCCGGAGGAGCGCGCCAACACCCGCATGTGGGTGCGCCGCATCGACCTCAACATCCTCGAGCCGGCGGCCAACGGCTTCCGCTTCTCGCAGGGCCTGAAGATGTTCCAGGACCGCGTCCATTGCATTCCCGAGGCAGCCGACGGCTTGAAGGAAGCGGCAAAGAAGAAGCTGGTGTGGCTCGACGGACTCATGGGCTCGAAGCCTTTCGTGACGGGCGACAAGCTCACCATGGCCGACATCCTGCTGTTCACCTTTCTGGAGTTCCTGGGCAAGGTCGGCCAGCCGCTCGACCCAGCAAACAAGAACCTGACGGCCTGGATGGAACGCATGAAGGCCCGGCCGAGCGCCGCGGCCTGATCGGAACGGCAGGTACATCCACGATGCGCGCCCTTCTGGCTCTTCTGGTCCTTCTTCTCCTGCCAGTCGCCGGCGCGCACGCCCAGGGCGATCCGCCGGGGGTCAAGGGGCTGTTCCTGCTGACCGACTATCCCTCGCAGACCGTGCGTGCGGGCGAGGTCACGACGATCCGCGTGAAGGTGAACAATGCGGGGCTGGTGCCGCAGCCTCTGGCGCTGGCGCTGAACGGCGTCCCGGCGGGCTGGAAGATGGACCTGCTGGGCGGCGGCCGGCCGGTGGGCTCGGTGATGGTGGGCGTCAACCAGGAGGTCATCGTCCAGCTTCGCGTCGAGGTGCCCAAGGACGCGCCGCCCAGCCCGCACAACGTCGTGCTGACGGCCAGGGGGCCGCTGGGACAACAGGCCAGCCTGCCGCTCACGCTCACCGTCGGCACTGAGGCGCCGGCCAGGCTCAGCCTGAAGTCGCGCCTGCCGTCGCTGCGTGGCACGCCGCGCTCGGCCTTCGAATACACGCTGACCGTCGGCAACGATTCGGGGAAAGACCTGACCGTGGCGCTGGCGGCGCAGGGGCCGGCCAACTTCCAGAGCACCTTCACCGAAGGCTTCGGTTCCAGCGAGATCAGCTCGATCCCGGTCGAGGCGGGCCAGACCAAGGACATCAAGCTCAAGGTGACGCCGCCGCGCGACGTGAGGGCCGGCGACTATCCCGTGCTGGTCAAGGTCGCGGCCGAGGGTGCCACCGCCGAATTGCGCGTGACGCTGCAGGTGAGCGGGCAGGGCAGGCTCGCGCTCTCGACCCGGGACGGGCGCCTGAGCGGCGAGGCCGAGATCGGCAAGGCCTCGGCCTACACGCTGGTGCTGACCAACGACGGCACCGCACCGGTCGAAGAGGTCGAGCTGTCGGGCACCGTGCCGGCCAACTGGAAGATCGAGTTCGATCCGAAGTCGATCGCTTCGATCGCACCCAATGACAAGAAGGAAGTGCAGGTCCTGGTGACGCCGGCAGACAAGGCGGTCGCCGGCGACTACATGGCCTCCTTCCGCGCCGTTGCACGCGGGGAGCAGGCATCGGCCGACTTCCGCATCGCCGTCACCACCTCGACCCTGTGGGGCGTCGTCGGCATCGGCATCATCGCCGTGGCGCTTCTGGTGCTGCTGGGCGCGGTCGTGCGTTTCGGCCGCCGTTAGTCTGGCGCGGATGACCGACATCGTCATCGAGGCGCGCGGGCTGACCAAGCTCTACGGCAAACACCGCGCCGTTGATGCGATCGACTTCAGCGTCCGGCGTGGCGAGATCTTCGGTCTGCTGGGGCCTAACGGAGCGGGCAAGACAACCACCATCCTGATGATGCTCGGTCTCACCGAGACGAGCGGCGGATCGGTCGACGTGCTGGGTTTCGATCCGGTGCGCCAGCCGCTCGAAGTGAAACGCCGGGTCGGCTACCTGCCCGATGCCGTGGGCTTCTACGATCACCTGACGGCGCGCGAGAACCTGCGCTACACGGCGCGTCTGCTGGCTATCCCGCGGCGCGAGGCCGAGACGCGCATCGGCCAGGCCATGGAGAGCGTGAAGCTCGCCGACGTGCTCGACAAGCGGGTCTCGACCTTTTCGCGCGGCATGCGCCAGCGACTGGGTATCGCCGAGATCGTGATGAAGAGAGCGGAGGTAGCGATCCTCGACGAACCCACCTCCGGCCTCGACCCGCACTCGACCTTCGAGCTGCTGGAAATGATTCGCGGCCTGAAGCGGGCGGGCGTTGCCGTGCTCCTGTCGTCGCACCTGCTCGACCGCGTGCAAAGCGTCTGCGACCGCGTGGCCCTGTTCAACGAGGGCCGGATCGCGCTGATGGGCACGGTGGTCGAGCTGGCCAACCAGGTGCTGGGCGCCGGGCATCCGATCCAGATCGAGGCTGCTGGTGGCGACATTGCCGGCACCTTGCACGGGATCGAAGGTGTGCAGAGCGTCGTCGCCGAAGGTGAGGGTGTGTGGAAGGTCGTCGCCGACCGAGACGTGAGGGCGGCCGTCGCGCATCGTATCGTGACCTCGGGTGGGGAGCTGACGCGACTGGCCGACCTGCAGCCCAGCCTCGAAGAGGTCTATACCCGCTACTTCGAGGAGGCCCGCCGTGCCGCCTAGCGCCGCGCGCCGTCAGGGCTCGCCCTTCACCGGGATCGGGCCGGTCTTCATGAAGGAGCTGGCGGATCACCTGAGCAGCGTGCGCATGCTGGTGCTAGCGCTGTTCGTGATCGCCTTCGGCGCCTTCCCGGTGGCCTCGTCGCTGCAGACCCTGCGGACCGTGGTCGACCCGAATTCGTTCCTGTTCCTGCGCATCTTCACCCTGGAGCCGGAGCAGGTCGGAATCTCCTTCGTGGCGGCACTCAATTTCATCATCCCGCTGATGGCGATCGGGCTGGGCTTCGATTCGGTGAACGGCGAGTTCAACCGGCGCACCCTCAGTCGTGTCCTGTCGCAGCCGATCTATCGCGACGCGCTGCTGCTCGGAAAGTTCCTGGCGGGCGTCGCGACCTTTGCGGTGGTGCTGGTGGCGCTGTGGCTGATCGTGCTCGGCGTCGGCCTTCTCCTGCTCGGCGTGCCGCCGCGTGGCGTCGAGGTGGCGCGCGGCGTCGGGTTCCTGGTCGTCGCCGTCGCCTATGGCGGCGTCTGGCTCGCGATCTCGATGCTGTTCTCGGTTCTGTTCCGCTCGACCGCGACCTCGGCCTTGTGCGCCCTGGGCCTCTGGCTGTTCTTCTTCCTGCTGTGGCCGCAGCTCGCTTCGGCGATCGTCTCCGGTGTGGCGCCCGGTGAGATCCGCAGCGTGGAGGACTATGCGGCCCTGCAGGACCTCGCGATGGGCCTGATGCGCCTGTCGCCCGGCACCCTGTTCAGCGAGGCCGTGCTGGGGCTGCTGAGCCCGGAGACACGGACGCTGGGGCCGATGCTGCCGGCCCAGATGCGCGGCGCCGTCATGGGGGCGCCGCTGCCGTTCGGTCAGAGCCTGCTCTTGATCTGGCCGCAGATCACCGGTCTCATCGCCGGCATGATCGTGATCTTTGCCGCCGCCTACGTCGTCTTCCAGCGCGAGGAAGTGCGCGCGTGAAGGACTGGACCCTCGCGGCCACCCTCAACAATGCGCGCTGGTGCGATGCGGTGTGCAGGGCCCATGGCCAGGCGGGACGCTTCCTACCGCACATGTGGGTGAACGCGGCCGTTGTGCCGCGCTTCTATCCCAATGCCGTGACCCTGGCCGTCGGCGATACGGCGATCGAGGAGCAGCTCACCACCGTCGCGATCCTGCAGAAGTCGAACCTGCCCGGGCGCTGGTCGGTGAAGGACAGTTTCGGCACGCTCGACCTGTCGCGCCGCGGCTTCGACCTGCTGTTCGAGGCAAAGTGGATCCGCAGCGTCATGCCGGCCGAAGGGCCCTCGACCGACATCGCCTGGACGCGCGAGGACAAGGGCGAGGGGCTGCCAGTTGGCGATCCGGACTTCGCGATGTTCAAGGGGCGGCGCGGTTTCAAGGTCGTGGCCGGCTTCATGCTCTATCGCGCCGAGGACGTTGTGGGCGTGTCGAATGTCGTTGCCGACGCCGCCGATGCGCCGGCGGTCTGGCGCGCGCTCACCCTGCTGGCGGCGCAGACGTTTCCGCGCCTGCCGCTGGTCGGCTACGAGTCCGGCCGCGAACTCGAGGCCGCCGTGACGTCGGGATTCGAAGCCGGCGACACGCTCAGGGTGTGGGTGACGGCCCGGGACTGAAGCCGCAGGCCTTCAACGCGGCCAGCATGTGGGCCGGCGGCGGCGCCGTGACGACGATCGGCGGCTTGCTCTTCGATAGCGGCAGAACGATGCCGTGCGACTGCAGATGGAGCTGGCTGTCCGGCAGGGCATGGCCATAGAGCCGGTCGGCAATGACCGGGCAACCGGCGGCGGCACAGTGGACGCGGATCTGGTGGGTGCGGCCGGTCTCGGGCTTCAATTCCAGCCAGGTCATCCCGGGAGCGCGCCCCAGGACCTTGTACCGCGTCACCGACGGCTGGCCCTTGTCGGAGACCTTCACCGACCAGCCGCTGCGCGTGTTCACCTTGAGCAGCGGCATGTCGAACACGCCTTCGTCGGCCGGCGGCTCACCTTCGACGACCGCCCAGTAGGTCTTCTCGGTGTCGCGGCCGGAGAACAGGCGACCGAGCTTGGCCAGAGCCTTGGGATGGCGGCCCAGCACCAGCACGCCGGCCGTGTCGGCATCGAGCCGATGGGCGAGCGCCGGCGCCCGCGGCAGGCCGTAGCGCAGATCGTCGAAACACTCTTCGAGATTGGGCGCGCCGCTCGGTCCGGCATGGACGGCGAGGCCGGCCGGCTTGTCGATCACCAGAATCAGCCCGTCGCGATGCAGCACGCGGGCCTGGATCTGCTCGGCCGTCAGCGGCGGCGGCCTTCTAGGCGGCGCCCTCCTGGGGGGCATATGAGGTTTCAAAGGTCGGGCCATCGGTCGAGCCAGGTCTCGCTGGCTTCGTAGAGCGCGGCAGCCCGCAGCACCGAGGGCTCGTCGCGGAAGCGGCCGACGATCTGCAGGCTGGTCGGCAGGCCTTCCGAATCGTAGCCGTTGCAGATCGAGAGGGCGGGGTGGCCGGTGATGTTGAACGGCATCGTGTAAGGGAACCAGTTGCGCCGCAGCTCGCCGGCCTCGACGCCGTCGATGGTGATCGGATCGAACAGGTCCTGGTCGATCGGCAGCGCGGTGCGCGACACAGTCGGCGTCACCAGGAAGTCGGCCGTTTCGAACCAGCGCTGGACCATTCGGAACAGCTCGCTCCGCTGGAACATGGCGCGCTGATAGTCGGCGCCCGACCAGTCCGCCGCCTCGGCCACCTGCCGCACCAGCGAGGGCGTCATGCGGTTGCCGTCGCGGTGGATCATCTCGTCGAAGCGCGCCTTCCAGGTCGTGTGGTTGATGACCTTCCACGCAGAGCCCAGATCGGGCAGTTCCTCGGTGAGTTCGACCAGCTCGGCGCCCAGTTCGCGCAGCCGAACCAGCGACTGCTCGAAGGCGGCGCGCACGTCCTTCGCCACCAACGTGTTGCCCAAGGTCGCGCTGTATAGGATGCGCCTGCCCTTGAGATCGCCCTCGGCGCGGGCGGCGGCGAGATAGTCCGGCGGTTCGATGCCAATCGACCACGGGTCCGACGGATGCGGCCCGGCCATTGCCTGCAACATCAGCGCGGTGTCCATCACCGTGCGCGTCATCGGCGTCACATAGGTGTAGTTGCCGAACGCGTCGGCCACCTGGCTGTGCGGGATCACGCCATTGCTCTGCTTCAGCCCGACCATGCCGTTGATCGCCGCGGGAATGCGCGTCGAGCCGCCGCCGTCGGTGGCAATGCCGATCGGACCGATGCCGGCCGCCACGGCGACCGCCGCACCGCCGCTGGAGCCGCCCGACGTATGCTGCGCGCTCCAGGCATTACGAGTGCGACCGAACAGCGGCGCGTCGGTCAGCGACTTGTGCCCGAACTCCGGCGTCGTCGTCTTGCCGAACAGGATGCCGCCTGCGGCCTTCACTCGCGCCGCGCATACCGCGTCTTCCTTCGGCACGTTGTTCTCGTAGAGCAGGGATCCGAAAGTGGTGCGCACGCCCGCCGTATTGACGAGATCCTTGGCCGCGAACGGAATGCCGTGCAGCAGGCCAAGCGGCTCGCCGTTCATGACGGCATCTTCGGCTGCCTTGGCCGCTGCGCGCGCCTGCTCGGGCACCAGTGTGACGAAGCAGTTCAGCACCGGCTGGAGCTTCTCAGCGCGCGCCAGCACGGCATCAGTGAGTTCGACGGGCGAGATCTTCCTGGCGGCAATCTGCTCGCGCAGGTCGGAAGCTGGCAGGCGGGTGAGGTCGGTCATGGTCTTCCTTGGCTCGCTGCCCAGGAACCTCATCCTGAGGAGGTCGCGAAGCGACCGTCTCGAAGGATGGGATACGCAGGCGCTGTCTGTTCCCCATCCTTCGAGACGGCCCTGCGGGCCTCCTCAGGATGAGGTTGCATTGTGTCGACGGTTATTACCGCAGCAACCCTCGTGCCGCGAGGTTGCGCATGAGGGCTCCTGCACCGAAGGTCCACGGCGCGATCTTGTCGCAATGGGCCACCTTGTTCGTGAGCGTGCCGAGCTTCGGCGAGCGGATGGAGACCTGGTCGCCCACCATGTGCGTGAAGCCCGTGCCGCCGGGCTTGCGCGGTTCGGTCGGCGCGAACAGCGTGCCGGTCATCAGCGCCATGCCATCTGGATATTGATGCGCGCTCATCGCCTGGGCCACGAGATCGGTGGGATCGCGGCTGATCCTCGAAAGGTCGCTCGACCCGCGCAGGCGGAACTGGTCGGGGCCGGTCACTTCGAGGTCGACCTTGGCTTGGCGCACGTCGTCGAGTGAGAAGGTGTCGTCGAACAGGCGGATGAAGGGGCCGAGCGCGCAGGACGCATTGTTGTCCTTGGCGATGCCCAGCAGGAGCGCGCTGCGGCCCTCGATGTCGCGCAGGTTCACGTCATTGCCCAGGGTCGCACCGACGATCCGGCCCTTGGCGCTGACGATGAGCGTCACTTCGGGTTCGGGATTGTTCCAGTCGGAATCCGGGCGGATGCCGATCTCGGCGCCGTATCCGACCGCGGCCATGGGCGGCGCCTTGGTGAAGATCTCGGCATAGGGGCCGATTCCCACTTCGAGGTAGGGCGACCAGGCGCCGCGCGCCATCAGCGTCTTCTTTAGCGCCTCGGCCTCGGGCGAGCCCGGCTTGATGGCGCTCACGTCGGCGCCAATGATCGAGTTCAGCTCGCCGCGAACCTGCTCGGCGCGCGCGGGATCTCCCTTGGCATGTTCCTCGATCAGCCGCTCCAGCAGGCTGACGGCGAAGGTGACGCCGGCGGCTTTCAGCGCCTGCAGGTCGACCGGGGCCAGCAGGTCGCCGACGAGGTCCTGCAGCGCACCGATGCGTTCGCCGGACGAATTGCGGGCGAGCGCCGTCGGATCGGGCGCGTTGCAGAGATCGGCCATGGTCGGCACGGTCGCCGAGAGATCGAACACGCTATCGCCGCGGATCGCGACGACCGAGGGCCCGGCCGGATGGCCGGCCCGCCAGACGCGGCCCACGAGCGTGCCGGCCGTGCCGTCCTCGGGCAGGATTTCGCTGAGAGATGGTGACACTGGACGTCTCCGGCGCTTCGTTGCAGAAAAGGCGCGCCATTCCCGGGAGAAATAAGATCATGGCCGCAGCACGGATCAAAGGCGTTCTTTCGCCCGTCGTCACGCCCTTCAAGCGCGACCTGTCGCCGGATGTCGGCCGCTTCATCGCCCACTGCAAATGGCTGATCAGCCAGGATTGCGGCCTCGCGGTCTTCGGCACCAACTCGGAAGCGAATTCGCTGTCCGCGAAGGAGCGGATGAACCTGCTCGAAGCCGTCGTCGCTTCCGGCGTGCCGACCGCGCGCATGATGCCCGGCACCGGCGCCTGCTCGATCACCGAGGCGGCCGAAGTCAGCGCGCATGCGGTGAAGCTCGGCGTCGGCGGCGTGCTGATGCTGCCGCCGTTCTATTACAAGGGCGTGCCGGAGGAGGGGCTTTTCCGCTTCTTCTCGGAGGTGGTGCAGAGGGTCGGCGACGACCGCCTGCGCGTCTATCTCTATCACATCCCGCCGGTCTCGGCCGTGCCGATCACGCACAAGCTCGTCGAGCGGCTGATGAAGGCCTATCCGAAGCAGATCGCCGGCATGAAGGATTCGTCGGACGACTGGCCCCACACCAAGAGCATGATCGAGGCCTTCGCCAAGGACGGCTTCGACGTCTTCTCCGGCAACGAGAAGCCGATCCTGGAGAACCTGAAGGCGGGCGGCGTCGGCTGCATCAGCGCCACGGCCAACATCAACCCGGGCAAGATCGCCGAGACGATCAAGGCCTATGGCACGCCGGAAGGCGACAAGCTGCAGGCCTGGATCAACGAGGTCCGCGGCGTCATGCAGGGCTACGTGATGATCCCGGCGCTGAAGTACGTGATCGCGCACTACGGCGCTGATCCGCACTGGACTCCGGTCCGTCCGCCGATCGTCGAGATCGACGAGAAGACCGGCCGCGACATGATCGAGAAGCTCGACAAGCTCGGCTTCACCATGCCCGGCCTCAAGCAGGCAATGGCCGTCGCGGCGGAGTGACGGCCCGGGCGCGGATGAGGCCGGGCGTCGGGTAAGGGCGGTGAGCGCCATCCTCGACGGAGTCGCTTCGCTGGTGGAGCGACTGCTGCCGGGGCGGGCGACGAGACTCATCGTGTCGATATTGCTCGCTGTCGCAGTTGGTTTGATCATCTATGTGGTTAATGCCGCCAGACTCGCGATATAGTGCTGGCGGGTGGTTGGAATGCCGGATTTACCGCGAACAAACGAAGCAAGCGCAATAAACGAAACAAACGAAACGAGTGTCGCACCCCCTCCGGCCCAGTTTCGTGTTGACCCTTGACAAACTTGCGGTCTCGAGCCTATAAGATTGGCATGCTCAAGACCCTGTCCCACAACGCTTGGTATTTTACGCCCCTGACATAGGCGGCGCGAAGGGTCATGACTCAACGAAGCCGCCGCATCCCGGCGGCTTTCGTGTTTTAGGACTTGGCCTCCGGGCCGCGGCGGAACCCGCAACCGGAGGACGACATGTCGATCATCGAAGCAGAGATTGAACCGCACCAGATGCCCCTCGCCATCCGCGTGAGGCTGGCGGGGCCACGCGACATCGAGGATCTCGCCGATCTTCTCGATGGCGGCGAAAGTTCGCGTGAGCAGGTGCTGACATGGCTCGAAACGCCTGGCACGACGCTGCTGGTCGCTCAGAGCGAGCTGGGCGTGCTGGCGGTGGCTGTGCTGATGACGCGGCTGGTCCCACTGGAAGGCGGGCGGGTTCACAAGGTCATCGAAGTGGACAACCTCGTAGTGCGTGCGGACCAACGGGGTCGCCGTGTCGGCCGCCGCCTGCTGGCCGCCGCCGTCGAATGGTCGCGCCAGCGCCGCGCGGTTCAGGTCGAGGCCGTGGTGGGCGAGGGGCCGGCCAAGCGCTTCTACGAGAATTTCGGCTTCGCCCCGGCCGCCGACCGCCTGGTGCTGGCGGCGTGAGGGCCGTTTTCAGTCGTGCTGAATGGATGGGTGCCGCCCCGGCAGCCGATTTCGCGATGTGAACAATGAGGGGTTCACGTCGGGCAATGTGTTATGGTTACCGTTCTTGCACATCCAGTGCCGGACAATCGTGCAGGAGTAGTCGTGGCCAAACATACCAAGCAAGCACCGGAGGCGAAGGCGCCGGTTGGCGTCAAGCAGACGATGGCCAAGCCGATCTCGAGCTACACCGATCCTGAGCAGCTGCGCACCCTGATGCAGAATGCGAAGCGGATGGGGCGGGACGATATCTGGCGCCAGGCTTTCGACCAGCTCTGCTCGCTCGAAGGCGCCGACAAGGAAGATCCGCTGGAGCGGGCGTTCTACCGCACGCTGGCGGCCTATGAGCAGTTGCTGACGCAGAAGAACGGTCGCGCCACCCGGGCGAGCCGGACGCGCCTCAAGCTGAAGAGCAGGGGTGTGGTCGCCTGCCTGGAGGACTGGGCGAAGAGCAAGGAACCGCCCGAATCCTTCGACCTGCTGGCGGCCAGCGGCATGGTCGAACTGACGGGAGAACAGCTCGTACTGACCCACCCCGACCGGTTCTCGGCGGAAGCGGTCGCGGGCGCCACGGCGCGTCTTGCGACGCTGACCGGTGCGGCGCCCACGGCCTGATCTCCGCGAGGACCGTCCTCTACGCCGGCTCGGCGTCGCGCGCGGCCCACATCTTCTTGAAGGCCGGACGGGCCTGGCAGGCGGCAAGCCAGGCCTTGACCCTCGGTGCGGCTTCGAACAGCTCCGGCGCGGGCTGGGCATACCGCACGATCTCGGCGGCGTTGAGGTCGGCCACGGTGAAGCGGTCGCCGACCAGCCATCCGCTCCTGGCGAGCGCCTTGTCGAGCACGGCGAACGGGCCCTTCAGCGCCTCCACGGCGGCATCGGCGATCTTCGGGTCCTTCACGCCGCTGGGGTTGCCCAGTCGGTGATAGAGCACGTTGATCGCATGCGGCTCGACGCCCGTCGCCGCCCACAGGGCCCACATCGCGATCTGGCCTTCCTCGGCGACGGTCTCGCCGGCGAGCGGGCCGCCGTGCTTGCGCGCGAGATAGAGGTTGATGGCGAGCGATTCGTGCAGCACCAGCCCGTCATCGTCGATCGAGGGGATGAGACCGTTCGGGTTGATCTTCAGGAATTCCGGAGACTGGGTGTGCAGCATTCCGGTCGGCACGGTGCGATAATGCTGGATCACCGGCACATGCTTGAACGGGATGCCGAGTTCCTCGGCCAGCCAGATGTTGCGCGACGCGCGGGACCGGTAGACGCCGTAGATCGTGAGCATTGAACTTCCTGGGTTGACTCGTATCGGAACTCGCCGGGGCGTTCTTAAAGGCGACACCGTGTCGAGTCACAGCGGAAAGCGGACGCTGCGAAATACGATAACTCGACCCTTGCCTGAGCCTAGCTAATCGGCGGCGCGTCCTGGCCGACGAACTGGACGCGCAGCTCGCGCTTCAGGACCTTGCCGGTGGCATTGCGCGGCAGGGCGTCGACGAAGGCCACGGACTGCGGGACCTTGAACTTGGCGAGGCGCGTGAGGCAGTGCTGGATCACGTCGCCCTCGGCGAGCTCCTGCTCGGCCTTGCGCACGATGATCGCCATGCCGACCTCGCCCCAGCGTTCGCTGGGCACACCGATGATCGCGGCGTCGGCGACGGCGGGGAGCTGGAACAGCACGTTCTCGACCTCTGCGGGATACACGTTCTCGCCACCCGAGATGTACATGTCCTTCCAGCGGTCGACGATGTAGACGAAGCCTTCCGCGTCGAGCCGCGCCGCATCGCCGGTGTGCAGCCAGCCGTTGGTGAAGCTGCGCTTGGTGGCCTCGGGATTGTTCCAGTAGCCCGGCGTGATGTTGGGCCCCTTGATCAGCAGCTCGCCGATGCCGCCCGCCGGCACGTCGTTGTCCTGGTCGTCGACCACGCGGATCGCGGTATGCAACAGCGCCTTGCCGGCCGATCCGAGCTTGCGGATCGCATCGGCGGCGTCGAGCATGGTGCCGGCCGGGCTGGTCTCGGTCATGCCCCAGCCCTGCACCAGCGGCACGCCGCGGGCCGTCCAGGTTTCGAGGATGGCGAGCGCACAGGGCGCGCCGCCGACACCGGCGATGCGCAGGCGCGAGAGATCGGCCGTCGCGAATTTCGGATGCTGCATCATGAACTGGTAGGGCGCGGGCACGGCGAAGAAGTGGGTGATCCCGAGCGCGGGATCGGACAGGCAGTCGAGCGCCTGGCCGGGATCGAAGGTGCGCATGATCACGATCGTTCCGCCGGCATGGAGCACCGGATTGGCGTAGCAGTTGAGGCCGCCGGTATGGAACAGCGGCAGCACCACGAGCTGCACCGTCTCGGGCGTGATCAGCGCGGGAATGCCGAGGTTCACGCAGTTCCAGAACACCATGCCGTGCGTGATGATCGCGCCCTTGGGATGCCCGGTCGTGCCCGACGTGTACATGACCATGCCGATATCGTCGTGCGTCAGCGGAACCGCTGCCGGGGCGGGGCCGGCAGCGGCGAGCGCGCGTTCGTAGTCGCCGTCGGGCCGGTCGTGGTCGATCTCGAGCAGGTTCCTCGAGAGCGCGGCGGCCTGTGCCGCAAACGCCTTGTCGTGGATCAGCAGCTTCGGGCCGGCATCGCCCAGAATGTATTCGAGCTCCGGCACGGTGAGCCGCCAGTTCAGGGGCAACATGATCGCGCCGAGCCGCCCGCAGGCGAACTGGATTTCGAAATATTCGGCGCAGTTGGGGGCGAGCAGGGCGACCCGGTCGCCCCGCGCGATGCCGCGCGCCGCCAGCACCGACGTCAATCGTGCAACGCGGTTGTCGAGGTCGGCGTAGGAGAACTTCCGGCCGGTGTGCAGGTCGTGGATCGCGAGGCGCGTGGGACGCCGGCCGGCATGGTGGGAGATCCAGTCGAAATAGGGAATGCTGGGCATCGGTTCACGGCCTTTGTGGAGCCTTCGGGGGTAGTGCAAACATGACGCGATGCTAGGGGCTGGTTCGTTCGCGCGGCAAGGGGCTTCGTGGTAGAGGAGAAGGATGGACACCATCGCCCAGCCGACCGCCCCTGCGAAGGACCTCGAGTTCAACCCGCTCGACCCGGCCTTCATCGCCGATCCGTATCCGTTTTATCGCCGGCTGCGGGAAGGGGCCCCGGTCCTGAAGACGCCGCAGGGTTTCTGGCTGATCACGCGCTACGAGGACGTGGCGCTGTCCCTGCGCGACAAGCGCTTCGGCAAGGACTTCGAAGGCAACATGCGCCGTCGTTACGGCGCCGACCGCATGGACGAGCCCGCCGTGGCGAGTCTCGCGAAGACCATGCTGGTACAGGACCCGCCCGACCACACGCGGCTGCGCGGACTGGTCACCAAGGCCTTCACGGCGCGCCGGGTGGCGGACATGCGGCCGCGCATCAAGGAACTGGTGGACGAGCAGCTCGACCGGGTCGCCGACAAGGGCGAGATGGACGTGATGCGCGACCTGGCGCACCGGCTGCCGGTCATCGTGATCTGCGACATGCTGGGCATTCCCGAGGAGCATCGCGCGCCGTTCCTGGCGGGCAGCAACGTCAACGGCCGCATCCTCGAACCGGTTCCGATGACCCGCGAGGAGCTCGACCAGGCCAACCGGAACACCCAGATGGCCGGCGTCTATTTCAACCAGCTGTGCGAGCTGCGCCGGCGCGAGCCGCGCGACGATCTCACGACCGAGCTGGTCAAGGCGGAGGAGGCGGGCGACAAGCTGTCGGCCGAGGAATTGCAGGCGAATATCGGCCTGCTGTTCGGTGCCGGGCACGAGACCACCACCAACCTGATCGGCAACGGCCTGCTGGCGCTGCATCGCAACCCCGATCAGTGGGAACGCCTCAAGGCGGATCCGTCGCTGATCCCGAACGCCGTCGAGGAGCTGCTGCGCTACGACTCGTCGGTGCAGATCACCGGCCGTGTCACCCACGCCGAGGTCGAGCTGGGCGGCGTGACGATCGGCGCGGAGCAGAGCATCGTCGCCCTGCTGGGCGCGGCCAATCGCGATCCGGCGCAGTATCCCGATCCCGACCGGCTCGACGTCGGGCGCGAGCACGTACGGCCGATGTCGTTCGGCGGTGGCATCCATCACTGCCTGGGCGCGCAGCTCGCCCGGCTGGAAGCCGAACTGGTCTTCGCGGCGCTGATCGAGCGGATGCCGAACATGACATTGCCCGAGAAGGACACCCCCGCCTGGCGCCGCAGCTTCACTCTGCGCGGCCTCAGCACACTTCCGGCCGTCTGGCACTGAAGGATTCGCGGAACACATGACGACGCGGTGGCGGGGCGAGGGCGGCCAGCATCAGGGCGCCCGTCCTTACCAGGAAGACAGTTGGCGTCTGGTGACGCTGGGCGACGGCTCGTTGTTGGCGGTGGTGGCCGACGGGATGGGCGGACATGCCGGCGGCGCGGTCGCGAGCCAGCTCGCCGTCGATGCCTTCATCCATGCGGTGGAACAGGGCGGCGGCCTGGAGGACGGGCTGCGCGACGCCAACCAGGCGGTGGGCCGTGGCGCCCTCGCGCGGCACGAACTCACCGGCATGGGCGCCACCCTGGTGGCGGCCCAGCTGCGCGGCGACGAGGTACGCTGGATTAGCGTCGGCGATTCGCCCTTCTACCTTATCGAGTCCGGCAAGCTCGTCCGGCTCAATGCCGATCATTCGATGGCGCCGCAGATCGACGCGCTGGTCGCCCGCGGGATGCTCTCGGCCGAGGATGCCGAGCATCACCCGGGCCGGCACACGTTGCGCGAGGCGGTAATGGGCGAGCCCTTGACCCTGATCGACCGCGGCAGTCGCCGGCTGGGGCCGGACGCTCGCCTGCTGGTGTGCAGTGACGGCGTGCACAGTCTCAACAGCGAACAGCTGCTGGCGCAGGCGTCGCTGCCGGTGGAGCGCATCATCGCGGCCGTGCTGGCGACCGCCAAGGCACATCAGGACAATATTACCGTGGTTAAAATGGAGCGCGCACGATGAGCCGGGGTCCTGTCGTCATCGAAGTCACGCGCGGGCCGGTCGTCGAGAGCCGCCACGAGGGTATTGCCGCGGTCGTGAAGGCCGATGGCACCGTGGTCGAGTCCTGGGGCGACATCGAGGCCGCGATCCTGCCGCGCTCGGCCAACAAGCCGATCCAGGCGATGGCCTTCGTCGAGAGCGGCGCGGTCGAACGTTTCGGCCTGGCCGACGAGCACATCGCGTTGTCCTGCGCTTCGCACAGCGGCGAGACCCGGCACGTCGAGACGGTGCGTGCCTGGCTCGCCAGGGTCGGTTTGAGCGAAGCCGATCTCGAATGCGGCACCCATGCGCCACGCCTGCAATCGAGCATCGAGCTGCTGGCCCGGGCCAACACCCTGCCGACGGCGGCGTTCAACAACTGCTCGGGCAAGCACAGCGGCTTCCTGACGACGGCGGTGCATTACGGCGAGCCGACCAAGGGCTACATCAAGTACGACCATCCGGTGCAGCGCCGGTTGCGCGAGACGATGAGCGATCTGTGCGGCCTCGACGCCAACGCCTTCCCGCATGGCATCGACGGATGCGGCATTCCCACGCTCGCCACGCCGCTGAAGAGTCTTGCCCGGGCGATGGCCTCGATGGCCGATCCGTCGCGGCTCACGAGCAAGCGCGCCGACGCCGCCAATCGCATCCGCGAAGCGATGAACGCCGAGCCCTTCATGGTCGCGGGCACCGGCCGCTTCTGCACCCGCGTCAACGAGGCCGCGCCGGGCGTGATCCAGGTGAAGACCGGCGCCGAGGGGGTGTTCTGCGGCATGCTGCCGACGCTCGGTCTCGGGGTGGCGCTCAAGGTCTGGGACGGCGCGGGACGCGCGGCCGAGGTCGCGATGGCGGCGCTGCTCGATCATCTCGGCGTGCTGCCGGCGGCGCAGCGCGAGGAGGTGCTGCATCCGCCCATCAAGAATGTGGTCGGCCTGCTGGTCGGCGAGATGAGGCCGGCGAAGAGCTGGCTGGGCTGAGCCCTCTCTCATGTGTGCATCGTGAGCATCACGCTCGACATCCTGGAAGTCGGCGCCCGCGGCGACGGCGTCGCCGAGCTCGAAGGCCAGCGCTACTTCGTGCCCTACTGCCTGCCCGCCGAAACGGTCGAGGCCGAACCGCTCGACAAGCGCGGCGACGGCATCGCCTGCGAGCTGCTGGAGGTGCTGGCGCCTTCGCGCCATCGCGAGACGCCGCCCTGCGCGCATTTTGGCACCTGCGGCGGCTGCGCCCTGCAGCACTGGCGCCGCGACATCTACACCGGCTGGAAGAGCGCACTGATCTCGAAGGCGCTGGCGCAGCGCGGCGTGAAGGCGCCGCGCTTCGAGGCTCCGGTCGGCTGCGAGCCGGGCGAGCGCCGCCGCGCCGACATCGTGCTGCGGCGCGAGGGGAAGCGGATCCTGGCCGGCTTCCACGAGCGCGCGAGCCAGAGCGTCGTCGACATCGCCACCTGCGTTGTGGCGCGCCCCAGGATCAACGCCGCCCTCGCACCGCTGCGCTCGGCCATGGCCGCGATCCTGCGCGACGGCACCTCGGCCGACGCGGTGGTCAACGAGACCGACACCGGCCTCGATGTGCTGATCCGCCCGCACCGCCGCTTCGATCTCACCCTGCCGATCCGCGAGACGCTGATCACGCTGGCCCAGAGCGCCGACTTCGCGCGGGTGAGCTGGGGTGACCGCGCGACGGCCGAGCCGGTGCTGGTGCGCCGCACGCCGCAGCTCATCCTGGGCGACGTGACCATCGAGCCGCCGCCGGGCGCGTTCCTGCAGGCGACCAAGCGTGCCGAGCTGGTGATGCGCGCCGGCGTCAACGCGTGGGCCGGGCAGGCGACGCATCTCGCCGACCTGTTCGCCGGCATCGGTGCGCTGTCGCTCGGCAAGCCGGGCCGGCTCAGCCTGTTCGAGTATGACAAGCCGTCGGTCACGGCCGTCGACGCCGCTGCGCGCAAGCTGGGTGGCAACCGCGTGACCGTGCAGCTCCGCGATCTCTTCCGCCGGCCGCTGAGCACCAAGGAACTCGAAGCCTTCGACGCCGTCGTCCTCGATCCGCCGCGCGCAGGTGCGGCCGCGCAATGCGCCGAACTCGCCGCCTCGAAGGTCAAACGCATCGTCTACGCCTCCTGCGACCCCGCCAGCTTCGCCCGCGACGTCCGCACGTTGCAGGATGGCGGATACCGACTGGAGAAACTCATGCCTATCGACCAATTCCTCTGGTCGGCGCATGTTGAACTCATTGCTTTACTGACGAAATGAATCGAGGAGACGACCGATGATGTTCGACCTTACCGGCAAGGTGGCCGTGGTGACCGGCGGCAGCCGTGGCATCGGCCGCTCGATCTGCGAGCAAATGGCGGCGCACGGCGCCAAGGTCGTCGTCTCCAGCCGCAAGCTGCCGGCCTGCGAGGAGGTGGTGAAGGGGATCAAGGACAGGGGCGGCGAGGCAATCGCGGTCGCGGCCAGCATCTCCGACAAGGCCCAGCTCGAGAACCTCGTGGCCGAGGCGCGCAAGGCCTATGGCAAAATCGACATCATGGTCTGCAACGCCGCCTCCAATCCGTATTTCGGCCCGCTGTCGGGACTGAAGGACGACGTGTTCCAGAAGATCATGCAGAACAACGTGATGTCGAACCTGTGGCTGATGAACATGGTCGGCCCGGAGATGGCGGAGCGCAGGGACGGCGCGTTCATCATCGTCTCGTCGATCGGCGCCCTGGTCGGCTCGGCTCATATCGCCGCCTACAACATGAGCAAGGCGGCCGACCTCTCTCTGGTGAAGTCGCTGGCCATGGAGTGGGGCAAGCACAACATCCGCGTCAACGCCATCGCGCCCGGCCTGATCCAGACCGACTTCGCCAAGGCGCTGTGGGACAATCCGCAGATCCGCGCGGCGCAGGAGGGCAAGGCGGCCCTGAAGCGCATCGGCCAGCCCGACGACATCGGTGGCGTTGCGGTGTTCCTGGCCTCCAAGGCCGGCAACTTCATCTGCGGCCAGTGCATCATCGCCGACGGCGGCGTCATCGGCGCCGGCGCGGAGTAGCGTTCAGCTACGCCGCAACGTCCAACTCGCACCAGACGGGGACGTGATCCGACGGCTCCGTCTTGCCGCGTTCGGCCTTGTCGATGCCGACCGCGGTCAGCCGGTCGGCAGCCTGCGGCGACAGGAGCAGGTGGTCGATTCGCAGGCCGTTGCCCTTTGCCCAGGCGCCGGCCTGATAGTCCCAGAAGGTGTACTGCTCGCCATCGGGATGGAACGCCCGCACCGCATCGGTGAGGCCGAGATTGAGCAGCTTGCGGAAGGCCGCCCGCGACTCGGGCTGGCAGAGCGCGTCGTTGGCGAAGGCCTTGGGATCGAACACGTCCATGGTGGTCGGGCAGACGTTGTAATCGCCGCACAGCACGAACATCTCCTCGCGCGCCAGCAGATCGCGGGCATGGCCGAACAGCCGCTTCATCCAGTCTAGCTTGTAGGCGAATTTCTCGGTGCCGACCGGATTGCCGTTGGGCAGGTAGAGCCCCCCGACCGTCAGCGGCCCGCGCGGCGTATAGACCCGCCCCTCGACATAGCGTGCCGGTTCGTCCTCGGCGGCGCCGGGCAGGACGCGGGCCGTTACGTCGAATGCGTGGTGCGAGAGGAAGGCGACGCCGTTGAAGCCCTTCTGGCCGACGATCGCCGCCTTGTACCCCACCGCCTCGACCTCGAGCGTGGGGAACTGCGGCTCCTGCGCCTTGATCTCCTGCAGCACGACGATGTCGGGCTTGGCTTCCTGCAGCCACGAAACCAGGTTGCCGGTGCGCTTGCGGACGGAGTTCACGTTCCAGGTGGCGATTTTCATGAGTTCAGGCTGCCTCTGTTGCCGCCCTCATAGCACGCCTCAGTCCTGTGGCTCGATCTTCGCGTCCTGCACGACCTGTCGCCATTTCTCGCTGTCGGCGCGCACGAAGGCCGCGATGTCGGCGGGGCTGTTTTCGGTGAAGGTCTCCAGACCCTGTTCGAGCAGCTTGGCCTGTGCCGCGGGAATGACGGCCCGCACCGCGCCGTTCAGGCGCTCGACGACTGGCGCCGGTGTCTGCGCGGGGCCGAACATGCCGACCCAGCCGCCGGCATCCATGCCACGCAGTTCGGGCAGGCCCGACTCGGCCAGGGTCGGCATGTCGGGCAGGGTGGGCGAGCGCTTGAGGGTCGAGACGGCGATGCCCTTGGCCTGTCCACCCTTGATGCGGGCCAGTGCGCCGGGGGCGCCGTCGAACAGGAACTGGATGCGCCCCGCGGCAAGGTCGAGCTGTGCCGGGCCGCTGCCGCGATAGGGGACATGCACCATGTCGAGGCCGAGGCGCAGGCGCAGCATCTCCATGATGAGATGATTGAGGTTGCCCTGGCCGAACGAGCCGTAGCTGGTCTTGCCGGGATTGGCCTTCACATAGGCCACGAACTCGGCGGTGGTGCTGACTGGAACGTCGGACGCGGCGAGCAGGACCAGGGCGCCGCGCGCGATGCCGGCGATCGGCGTGAAGTCGCGCTCGACCACATAGGGCACGTTTTTCGTGACCCACGGGCCGCTGGCGATCGGCGAATTGGAGGTGAGCAGCAGCGTGTAGCCGTTGGGCGTGGCGCGGGCGACGGAGGCGCTGCCCATGATGCCCGAGGCGCCGGCGCGATTGTCGATGACCAGGCGCTGGCCGATCTCGGTCGACAGCGGTTCGAGCAGGATGCGGCCGCTGATGTCGGCGGCATTGCCGGGCGGATAGGGCACCACGAGGGTGACGGGGCGGGCGGGCCAGGCCTCCTGAGCAGTCGCGGGGAAGGTAAGAAGGCTCGCCGCCGAGAAGGCGAAGGTTCGTCGTCCGATGTTCATTGGAACTCCCTGTCGACGGCACGCTACCAGCCGGCCCGACAGGGAAGAAGAACGTGCAGCCGCCAAGCGGATGCGCTCGCTTTCAATCTCATGAGTGGCCGTTCGTCCTTCGGCGCTCCCAGACATTGCTACGCAATGTCTTGCCGCTCAGCAGCCGAGCTTTGCTCGGCTTACACGCTGAACGAGTTGCCGCAGCCGCAGGAGGAGGTGGCGTTCGGGTTCTTCACCTGGAACGCCGAGCCCACCATTTCCTCGACATAGTCGAGCTGGCTGCCTTTCAGGAACTCGAGCGAGGTGCTGTCGACCAGGACGGCGGCGCCGTCGCGCTCGATCACGAGGTCATCGTCGTTGCGCGCTTCCTCGAAGGAGAAATTGTACTGGAAGCCCGAGCAGCCGCCGCCCAGGACCGCCACCCGCATCATGACGGGCTTGGGCTCCTTGGAAGCCAGGAAGGCGATCCGCTTGGCCGCGTTGGGGGTCACGGAGAAGGTGGTGTCGATCATATCCACAAGATGTGGTTGGCGGGGCGTTTCGTCAATCCCGACAAAAACCCTAGGAGATTAGGGCTTTTTGCGCTGTCGCGCCCGGACCCGTTCGCGGTGGAGAATATAGAGGCCCGAGCCGATGACGAGGGGCAGGCCGTACCAGACGGTCCAGGACGGCTCCTCCCGGAACCACAGGTATCCGAACAGGACGGCGAGCACGATAGAGGCATAGTCGAACGGCGCCAGCACCGCGGCCGGGGCGAGACGCCAGGCCCGCGTGATCAGCACCTGGGCACAGCCACCCAGCAGGCCGAGTGTCAGCAGCCAGACCCAGTCCATCAACGGCGGCCACTTCCATTCAGGGATCGCGCAGGCGATCGAGACGAAGGTGCCTACGACAGCGAACCAAAAGAGGGTCACGACGTCGGGATCGTGGCGGCTGAGCCTGCGGACCAGCACGGTAGAAAGCGCGTAGCAGAAAGTCGCCGCCAGGATGACCAGCGAGACCTGGTGGAACTCGATCGCGAAGGGATCGAGCATGATGAGCACGCCGGCAAAGCCCACGCCGACCGCCGTCCAGCGCCGCCAGCCGACCGGCTCGCGCAGGATCGGCACGGAGAGCGCCACCATGAAGAGGGGGGCCGCGAAGGAGATGGCATAGGCATCGACCAGCGGCATGCGCGGAAAGGCATAGAAGAAGCCGAACATGCTGCCGAAGCCGATACAGACCCTCAGCGCCTGCAGGCCCGGCTTGCTGCTGCGCACCACCCGCAGGCCGCCGGCGTGCCAGATCAGCACCGCGACAGGCAGCAGGGCGACGGCGCTGCGGAAGACCATGAGCTGGAAGGAGCCGTAGGTGCCGCCCAGGCCCTTGACCATCGCGTCCATCGTGCAGAACAGCACGAGAGCGCACATCTTGAAATAGATGCCGTGCAGGGCTGTCTGGCTGGGGGCGTGCGTCAAGGTCGCGCTATTTGGCTCGCGCTGCATACTCTGTAAAGTGACGTTCGTGGGGGATCAGGGGATCGAAAGCGCGTGAGCTGGCTGTTGCGCTGCATCAATTCGCGACGGGCGCCTGTCGTCGCGGCCATGCTCGTGCTGCTGGGCGCGCTCGTGCTGCGGATCGCCGATCCCGGCGCGGTGACGCGCATCCGCGATTTCGCCTTCGACGGCTATCAGCGCCTCGAGCCGCGTCCCTACAATCCCGAGACGCCGGTGCGCATCGTCGACATCGACGAAGCGGCCCTGCTGGAATACGGCCAATGGCCATGGCCGCGCACGATCATCGCGCGAATGGTGGACAAGCTCACCGAGAAGGGCGCCGCCGTCGTCGCCTTCGACGCCGTATTCGCCGAGCCAGACCGTTCGTCGATCAGCCGGATGGTGCGTGACCTCGTGGCCTTCACCGATCCCGAGACCGTCCAGAAGCTCGCGGCGGCGGTGCAGGACAACGACAAGGTGCTGGCCGATGCCATGGCGCAGTCGAGGGTCGTCACGGGATTCGGCTTCGACCTGAAGGGGTCGGGCAAGCCGCCGCGCACCTTCCACGGCGTCGCCTTCGCGGGCGACCAGCCGAGCCAGTTCCTGCCGCAGCAAGGTGGCACGGTGAAGTCCCTCGACATCCTGGAGGCGGCGGCCAAGGGCAACGGCAGCGTGAACACCGATGTCGACAGCATCGTGATCCGCCGCGTGCCGATGCTGTTCCGTGTCGCCGGCTACGAGGGCCTTTTCCCGGCCCTGTCGATCGAGGCGCTGCGGGTGGCGCAGGAGGCGTCCTCCTATCTGGTCAAGTCGTCGGGCGCGAGCGGCGAGATGTCGTTCGGCGAGAAGACCGGCATCGTCGCCATCAAGACCGGCGCCATCGAGGTGCCGACCGATGGCCGCGGCCGGGTCATCCTCTACGATACCGGCCACAAGCCGGAACGCTACATTTCGGCGCGTGCCGTACTGAAGGACGAGGTGCCGGCGGAACAGCTCGAAGGCCAGGTGATCTTCGTTGGCACCAGCGCCATCGGCCTCAAGGACCTGCGCAACACGCCGGTGCAGGACGGGGTGCCGGGCGTCGAGGTCCATGCCCAGCTCGCCGAGCAGATGCTGGAGCAGAAGTTTCTGGCACGGCCCGACTATGCCGACGGGGCGGAATTCCTGTACCTCGCGGCCATGGGCCTGCTGATGGTCGTCCTGCTGCCGCGCCTGTCGGCCGGAAAGATGGCCTTCGTCGCTACGATCCTGATCGGCGCTGGACTGGTCGTGCCCTGGCTTGCCTATTCCCAGCACCACCTGCTGTTCGATCCGATCTATCCGCCGGTGACGCTGGCGGCGATCTATGTTGGCGGCACCTCGCTCGCCTTCATGCGGACGGAGCGGGAGCGGGCGGAGATCCGCGGCGCCTTCGGCATGTACCTGTCGCCCGACCTGGTCGAGCAGCTCGCGCGCAACCCGAGCCTGCTGCAGCTTGGCGGCGAGCTACGCGAGATCACGGTGATGTTCACCGACGTGCGCGGCTTCACCACCATCTCCGAACAGTTCGATCCGCACGGGCTGACGCGGTTCATGAACCGCTTCCTGACGCCGATGACCGACCTGATCCTCGCGCGCAGGGGTACGATCGACAAGTACATGGGCGACGCGATCATGGCCTTCTGGAACGCACCGCTGCCGGTCGAGCGCCACGCCGCACGCGCCTGCGACGCCGCGCTCGCCATGCAGGCGCGCCTGGTCATGCTGAACGAGGAATGGAAAGCCGAGGCGGAGGCCGAGGGCCGCAGGCATATCCCGGTGAACATCGGTGTCGGCCTGAACACGGGCCCGGCCTCGGTCGGCAATTTCGGCTCGACCCAGCGCTTCACCTATTCGTGCCTGGGCGACGACGTGAACCTCGCCTCGCGCCTCGAAGGTCAGTGCAAGACCTACGGGGTCGGCATCATCGTCGGCCGCAAGACGCGGGAAGAGGTCGAGGACTATGCCACGCTGGAGATCGACCTCGTTACCGTGAAGGGCAAGACCGAACCCGAGCGCATTTATGCGCTGCTGGGCGATGCCGACCTCGCAAGATCGCCGGCCCATGCGGCGCTGGTGGAGCAGCAGGCGGCGTTCCTTAAGCTCTACCGGGCCGGCGCCTTCGCCGAGGCGCTCGAGGTGATCGGAGCCTGCCGGGCGGCGGCCGCGGCTGCGGGCTGGCGGCAGACCTACTACGACATGATGCGCGGACGTATCGACGAGCTGATCGACGATTCGCCGGTGGACTGGAAGGGAGTTTATGTCGCCAAGGACAAGTGAGCAGGATCATCGCCTCTCAGCCATCGAGGCCCTCGTATGCCGCGACGTAGGCCGCAAGACCCAGGCCCTGATCGACGCCAATCGCGGTGGCCTTGCCGGGGCGGCGGCGTCGCTGGCGACGGCCACGCGCGTGGGGCTGATAACCGGCTTCTTCGTGCCGCGCGGCGACGTGGCCGCGCCCGAGACCGACGGGCCGGTGGGCACCGCATTGCTGGCGGCGGCGCTTGCGGCCTGCGGCGTGCCGGCCCGGATCGCCGTCGACACGCCGAGCGTAGAGGCGGTGCGTGCCGCCGTGCGCGCGACGGCCGAGGACGTGACCGTCGACGAGATCGTGCTCGGGCATGAGGGCGCCATCGACGAGACGATAGCGCTCTGGCGCCGGGACCATCTCTCCCATGTCGTCGCGATCGAGCGCTGCGGGCGCAGTGCCGACGGCAGGCCGCGCAACATGCGCGGGGTCGATGTCTCGCCCTGGACCGCACCGCTCGATCTGCTGTTCGAGGGCGGCGACTGGACGAAGCTCGCAGTCGGCGACGGTGGCAATGAGATCGGCATGGGACGGCTTCCGGCCGGACTGATCGCCGAGCACGTACCCAACGGCGCGGAGATCGCCTGCGTGACCTCCTGCGATCACCTCGTGGTGGCCGGAGTTTCCAACTGGGGCGCTTACGGGCTGATGGCGGCGCTCGCCGTCCTGCGTCCCGACTGGCGTCCGACCATCGCGAAATTCCTGACCGCGGAACGCGACCTGTCGGTCACCCAGGCGACCGTGAAGGAAGCGGGCGCGGTGGACGGCGTGACCGCGCTTCGTGAAGCCACGGTCGACGGATTCGGGCCCGACATTCACGGGCCGCTGGTTGACCGGCTCGGTCTCATTGCATGGGGAGAGGGCGCGCATTAGCTTGCGCGCCATGGAAAATCCCTACGCTCCGACGCACCCCGAGATCCGCGACGCCGTTCGCCAGCTCTGCCTGAAGTTCGACGGCGCCTACTGGCGCGAACTCGACCGCGAGCGCGGCTATCCGACCGCGTTCGTGAAGGCGCTGACCGAGGCCGGCTGGCTGTCGATCCTGATCCCCGAGGAGTACGGCGGCGCGGGGCTCGGCATTTCGGCGGCCAGCGCGGTGCTGGAAGAGATCCACAAGGCCGGCTGCAACGCCGCCGCCTGTCACGCCCAGATGTACATCATGGGCACGGTGCTGCGGCACGGCAGCAAGGAGCAGAAGGAACGCTACCTGCCGAAGATCGCCACCGGCGAGCTGCGCCTGCAGGCCTTCGGCGTGACCGAGCCGACCAGCGGCACCGACACGCTCAGCCTCCGCACCACGGCGGTGAAGAAGGATAACAGCACTTACGTCGTGAACGGCCAGAAGGTGTGGACCAGCCGCGCCGAGCATTCCGACCTGATGCTGCTGCTCGCCCGCACCACGCCGCGCGACCAAACCAAGAAGAAGACCGACGGCCTGTCGGTGTTCCTGGTCGACATGCGCTCGGCGCTGGGCAAGGGGCTCACCATCCGGCCGATCCGCACGATGATGAACCACAACAGCACCGAAGTGTTCTTCGACAACATGGAAGTGTCGGCCGAGAACTTGATCGGCGAGGAGGGGCAGGGCTTCCGCTACATCCTCTCCGGCATGAACGCCGAGCGCGTGCTGATTGCCTCGGAGTGCATCGGCGACGGCAGGTGGTTCATCGAGAGGGCCGTGAACTACGCCAAGGAGCGCAAGCTGTTCGGCCGCGCGATCGGCCAGAACCAGGGCGTCCAGTACCCTATCGCGCGCGCCTATACGCAGATCGAGGCGGCGGACCTGATGGTGCGAAAGGCGGCTTCCATGTACGAGGCTGGCATCAATGCCGGCGCCGAAGCCAACATGGCCAAGATGCTGGCCTCGGAGGCCTCATGGGCTGCAGCCGAGATGTGCGTGCAGACGCATGGCGGCTTCGGCTTCGCCGAGGAATACGATGTCGAGCGCAAGTTCCGCGAAGCCCGTCTCTACACGGTGGCGCCGATCTCGACCAACATGGTCCTGAACTTCGTCGCTGAGCACGTGCTCGGGCTGCCGCGGTCTTATTAGGTAGGCCGCGGCAGAAACGGGCAAAGACGACGGCGGCCTAGGATTCGCCGACGGCCTCCACGATCATCCTCTGGAAATGGATGATGAGGTGCTCGCTGTTGGTGAGAAAACGGCCCGTCTCGGGAATCCCGCCCAACAGGCCGCGCTGAACCGAATCCGTCAGGGCATCGTCTTCCGCGGCGACCTGCTTGTTGAAGGCGACGAGCGACTTCGCGAACGCGTCGCTGACGCCGGGTCCGAAGAACTGGTCGGAGAACCCCCTGGTCGCGTTCGGCCCGTCCGGCGTCCAGACGTCAATCGACAGGTTCGGAAAACCCGGATTGATGTTGATGGTCACGTTCGGCCACAGGAAGTGATACTGCGACTGCCTCACGGCACCCGACACATCGTACAACTCGATCTTGCTGCTGCCCGCAAGGGCGGCGGGACGCACCGGGCCGGTCTGGCTCGAGAAATAGCCGCGTGATTTCAGCGTGTAGACGTCCGGACGCACGTCGATCGCAGCGTTGAAGCCGGGATGGGCGACGGCGCAGTGATAGCATTCGAGATAGTTCTCGAGCATCGTCTTCCAGTTGGCGTTCGAGCGCCACTCGTCGCGGCTGCGATGCACCAGCGTGTCGAGTACGACGCCACTGCCGGTGATCAAGTCCAAGACCGGGCCGTAGCAGGATGCAGCCGTTGGCGCATCCGGGTCGAGGTTGACGAAGACGAACGGTCCCAGCGCTTCGGTGCGGATCGGCACCAGCGGGAAATCGGCGAGATTCAAGTTCGGCTCCGTCCGCGAGCGTGGCACGCGCTTCAGCCCGCCGGCCAGATCGTAGGTCCAGGCGTGGTAGCCGCATTGCAGGCTCTTCGCATTGCCGCGGCCTTTCAGGACTTCGTGCCGGCGATGACGGCACACGTTCACGAGGCCCGCCAGGCCGGCCTCGTTGCGCACGACCGCCACGGGCACGCCGCCTGCATAGCCGGTCACGTAGTCGCCGATCTCGACGAGCTGCGAGAGGGGACCGACATAGTTCCAGCTCCTGCGGAAGATCTGCGCGATCTCGCGCTCGGTGATCGACGGGTCGGTGTACCAGCGAGCCGGGAGAGACTCACCGCGATCGAGCGCGGCAAGGAGATCGGGGGAAGCGTTGGCACGATTTGTCATGGCGACAGCTCACGATGATGGCTAGCCGAAGATAATCCCCCGCAGGGTCGAAATTGCGGCCGAGATTGCGGCATGGCCGATCATCAGGAGAAACACGGTCCAGCAGGCGGTGATGGCGGTCAGGAGCCACCCCAGCATGGCCATCAATCCGTCATCCTCGATGAGGGCGAAACAGAAGAAGAGGATGGCCCAGGCGGGGAAGAAGTTGTCGAAGGGAATCGGCAACGCGAGGATCAGGACATCCAGCGACCAGGCCAGCAGCAGCAGCCGGCGGGGCAGGCCGTTTACCCACCATTCGTAGCGTGCATGGACGGTGTTCTCGAGCCAGCGGATGAAGCGCCGGGCGCGGTCGAGGAAATCCTGCAGCTTGCCGCGCGGCAGGCCCCGTTTGCCGATCGTGAGAGGGAGGGAGGGCACCGGCCTTCCGGCGAAGTATTGCGCCAGGAGGTAGAGCATCGGCGCACCCGTGATCGTCGACAGCCATGGAATGCCGGTCGGAACGACATTCGCGATGTTCAGCGCCAGGACGGCGAAGGCATAGGACCGCCCTTCGAGCTCCTGGAGGAATTCGTTCAACGTGAGGACGGACCGACGGTCGCCGCTGAACAGCCGATCGAGCGTGTCCAGAAGGCCGAAATTGTCCTTCATCCACCCATCCGCGAGACCAGCCGGCGGGCCAGCACGAGATGCGGCTTGTCGAGCATCTTGCCGTCCAGGGTCAGGACGCCAGCGCCCGGATTGCCCTCGAAGGTCGCAATGACTCGATTGGCCCACTCGATCTCGGCTTCGGTCGGCGTGAAGACCTCGTGGATGATGGCGACCTGGTCGGGATGGATCGCGATCTTGCCTCCGTAACCCATGCGCCGAGCATCCTGCGCCTCGGCACGCAGCCCCTCGACGTTGCGGATGTCAGGATAGACCGTGTCGTAGGCGGTGACGCCGGCCGCGACCGAGGCCATCAGGTTTACGGTGCGGGCGAGCTTGAACGTGTCGTCGTAGACGCCGGGCGAGGGACCCTTCGCGAGCGCACCGAGATCGGCCATGAGATCCTCGCCGCCCCAGGAATGACCGATCAGGCGGGGATGCTTCGCCGGTGCGGCGGTGAGCGCCAGGATGGCGGCGGCGCTCTCGGTGGCGATGGTGAGGATGCGTGTCGTGCCGGCAGCGATGCCCTCGCGCGCTTCGAACGCGTCGAGATAGGTCGACATCAGGTCGAGATCGGCCTGGCCGACGCATTTCGGGAATACGATGCCGTCGGGCTTGCCCTGCATGACGACGGCGAGGTCGCCCAGGGTCAGGCCGGTGTCGAGCGCGTTGACGCGCACGTAAAGCTTGGGGCCGGCCCGGTCGGCACTCCTCAGGTAGGCCAGTGCCATGTCGCGCGCGATCATCTTGCGGTCGGTCGCGACCGAATCCTCGAGATCGAGGATCAGCCCATCGGCGCCCGAGGCGGGGCCCTTGGCGAGCTTGCGCTCCGAATCGGCGGGGACGAACAGGAAGGAACGCATCTGTCTAATCCTTGGGTTTCTTGCGCATCAGCGCCTGGCGGGTGCACTCGGCGACGATCTCGTCGCGCTGGTTGATCGCGGTATGGGCGAACTCGACGATACCGGCATCGGGCCGCGACCTGCTTTCGCGCAGGCTCACCACGCGGGTCCGCACCCTAACCGTGTCGCCGTGGAAGACCGGCTTGGGAAAGCGCACGTCGGTCATGCCGAGATTGGCGATGGTGGTGCCGAGCGTCGTGTCGTTCACGGTGATGCCGATCATCAGGCCCAGGGTGAACAGGCTGTTCACGATGCGCTGGCCGAACTCGGTCTTCGAGGCGAACTCCTCGTCGAGATGCAGCGGCTGGACGTTCATGGTGAGCGAGCTGAACAGGACATTGTCCATCTCGGTCACGGTGCGCGTCCATTCATGCTCGAACACGCGGCCGACGGTGAAATCCTCGTAATAGAGCCCTGCCATCTTTCTCCCCGCGGAAGTGAAGCCTTCCTAGCATGGATGGACGCTGGCCGGCTCGCCATCGTATCAATGCCGTCACGTAACGAAACTTCGATGACGGGAGCGAGACGATGCGCGCGATGCTGAGCGAAACGCCGGGCGGGCCGGAGAGCCTGAAGCTGGTGGAGATGCCGTCCAAGCCGCTGGGCAAGGGGCAGGTCCGCGTCGCGACCAGGGCGGCTGGCGTCAACTTCCCCGATACGCTGATCATCCAGGACAAGTACCAGTTCAAGCCGCAGCGCCCGTTCGCGCCGGGTCACGAGATCGCGGGCGATATCACCGAGGTGGGCGAAGGCGTCACGGGCTACAAGGTGGGCGATCGGGTGATCGGTATGATCGGCCATGGCGGCTATGCCAGCGAGGCCGTCGTCGACGAGATTCAGCTCCTGCCGATGCCGAAGAACATGAGCTACGAAGATGGTGCGGCCTTCACCATGACCTACGGCACGTCGTACTACGCGCTGAAGCAGCGCAGCAGCTACAAGCCTGGCGAGACGCTGCTGGTCACCGGCGCCTCGGGCGGTGTCGGCCTCACCGCGGTCGAGCTGGGCGCACTGATGGGCCTCAAGGTGATCGCCGCCGTCGGCTCCGACGAGAAGATGGAAATCTGCCGGAAGTACGGCGCCACGATGTTCGTGAACTACGCCAAGGAGAAGATGCGCGACAAGGTCAAGGAGCTGACGGGCGGCGCGGGCGCGGACATCATCTACGACGCGGTCGGCGGCGATGCCTTTGATGAGGCCGTGCGCTGCATCGCCTGGTACGGGCGCCTGCTGGTGGTGGGATTCGCCGCGGGCCGCATCCCTTCACTGCCGGCCAACCTCGCGCTGCTGAAGAGCTGCGACGTGCGCGGCGTATTCTACGGCGCCTGGCGTGGCCGCGAACCGGCCGAGGCGCGCAAGAACTTCGACGAGATGCTGGCCTGGTATGGCGAGGGCAAGCTGAAGCCGCATATCTCCATGCGCTTCCCGCTGGAGAAGGCGGCCGAGGCCATGAACGCCCTGCTGTCGCGCAAGGCGACCGGCAAGGTCATCATCGAGGTCGCCTGAGAACAGGGAGGCTTGCATGGGCAGACTGGCCGGCAAGATCGCGATCGTGACCGGTGCCGCGTCCGGCATCGGGGAGGCCTCGGCCAGGCTCTTCGCCGAGGAGGGCGCCCAGGTGCTGGCGGTCGACCGGCCGGACTCGGCAATCGATACCGTCCATGCCGGCAACGGGTCGATCGAGGCCTTCGCGGCCGACATCACTGGCGAGGATGCGCCGAAGAAGATCGTCGCGGCTGCCCTCGGCCGCTTCGGTGCGCTCGACATCCTGTTCAACAATGCCGGAGTCAGCGGTCGCGCCTTCGTCGAGGAAATGACCGACGAGATGTGGGACCGGGTAAACGGCGTGAACGTGCGCGGCATGTTCCGCCTGTGCCGCGAGGCCATCCCGGCCCTGAAGGCGCGGGCGAGAGAGAAGGGCCGCGCGCGTATCGTCAACACCGCCTCGGTCATGGCCTTCGACACCGACTACGGCCTGGCGGCCTACTGCGCCTCCAAAGCCGGCGTCGGCGGTCTCACCCGCACGCTGGCGCTGGAACTCGGGAAGTTCAATATCACCGCCAACTATGTCTGCCCCGGCGCCATCTACAGCGGAATGACGCGGACCAACTTCGACAAGCCGGAGATTCGCGAAGTCTGGGAGAAGAAGGCGGCGCTGCGCCGGCTCGGCCAGCCGATCGACATCGCCCGTGGCGCGTTGCTGCTCGCGTCCGACGAGGCCGACTTCATCACCGGTCACGAGCTGGTGGTGGATGGCGGCCTCACATTGCGCACCTGAGACGCCGGACTTTTAATAGCCTGCTACGCGGCGCCACCCGTCCTGGCGTTATGGGCGCGGGGCTGCAGTCTATCCGTCGCAGCATGTTGTCGACCGTTCACTCATCGAGGCAGCGCCATCCGGTTGCGCCATGGAGGGCCCTGTCGCGACCCGGCGAACCCAATCGCGCAGCGTCTGACGATCTAACCCGCAGGCCTCCGCCGTCTCCGTGCGCGACCATCCGCCAGCACCATCGCCAGGCTCCGGGCAGAAACAAGTAGCCGATAACGGTATCGACTCCGGTCGGCGGTTCGTCTCGAGATTTGACGCTTGCACATCCAAAGTCCGGCTCATCAGTAACTCAAGGGCTCGCTTCTCACAGGAGAGATGTCTTTGAGAACATTTGATACGCGCGGCGATGACACTGCCGATCCCTCGTTCTCGTCGCCGCTGTTGCCGCGTGCCTCGTCGCGGCCATTGAGCACCGTTCACCCGGAAGACTGACCTCGTGGCGCAACTGCCCACCGTCGCATCGACGGTAGCCATCGCGCCGAAATCACCAGCACCAACGAGCAGACGCTGACCGGGACTGTCCGGGCATCGGAGCCGCTTTCCTCTTCGATGCGGCACGCGACGGCAAAAGCGCCCTCCAGACCCCGCTGGGCCGCTGAACGGAGATCAACATGGCAAGCATCATGACAGAAGGGCTGCTCTCGGCAGCGCCTGACGCGGAACCATGGCCGCGCAACGAGCTTGGGGGCGACAGCGCGTTCGGCCTTCAGGCCGACGAGATGTTCGCGCGCCGGCTCGATACCCGGTTCGCGGGCGAGGTGCGCGGCCTGGTGACCGATCCGGTGACGGGTCTCGCGGGCCGGGACCCCGAGGAGGCGTTGGCCGGGATCGCCGAGACCACCCGGCTTCTGGGCGCGGTGAAGGACCGCTATCTGGCGCAGGCGATCGGGCCCCGCCAGAAGGCCCTGCTCGAACCGCTGTTCGACCGCCGCCTCGACCGCGCCGGCGGCGAGCTCGGGCGGATCGCGGAGAAGGCGACGTCGGTGCTGGACGACCGGATCGTGGCCGAGCGCCTCGCCGACTTGGCGCGTGACGCGGCGCTGTCCTGGCAAGACGCGGCCCATCTGCGCACGCTGGGCGCTACCGCGGTGGGCGAGCTGCGCTACCAGGGCGAACGAAAGGGCTGGGACGCGGGCCGGACCGATAGAGCGGTGCGCAGCGGCCTGAGCGATCTCTATGCCGGCGCGGTCGAGGCTGCGATCGGCCACAATCCCGAGCGCGCGGCGAAGCTCTACGACCACGCACGCGACGTGATCCAGCCGGAGCGGCGGGCGGTGGTCGAGCGCAGGATCGAACGGGCGCGCGAGGAGCGGCGCGTGACGGAGATCGTCGGCGGCCTGGCCGACACGCCGGACGATCCGACACGGCGGCCCGACCTCGACGACTACCAGGCGCGCGCCGCTGATGCGACACCCCCGGACGCCTCGCCCGAGGTGCGCGCGCAGGTGACCCGGATGGCGCGGATCGAGCAGGCGCGCGCCGAGCGGGCGTGGCAGGCGGCGCGGGGCCGTGCAGCCACGAGCGCTCTCGACTGGCTCGACGCCAATCCCGCGGCGCCCCTCGTGGCGATGCCTACGGCGTTGCGCGACGGGTTGAGCCCGGAGCAGACGGAGGCGCTCGACCGGACGGCCATGAACGGCGGTCGCATCGTCACCGATCGCGACCTTTACGAAAAGCTCGACGACCAGGCCGTGCACGAGCCGGAAAGCTTTGCCGGCCTCGATCTCACGCAATACCGGCTGTCGCTCGGCGACATCGAGTACAACCGCCTGACCAATCTCCAGAAGACTCTCGCCGAAGGCAAACCCGATCCCGACTTCGAGCGCCACCGTCTCGGCCGCCTGTTCCTGGGAGAGGGACTGCGCGCTGCCAACCACGATCCCGACGGCGAGGAGGCCCGGACCGCGCGGCAGCAGCTCGACACGCTCTTAGGCGCGTTCGAGCCTATCGAGGGCAAGCCGCCGACGATGGCGGACATTCGTGGCCTCGTCGGCGACGTGGTGGGTGGCCTGCTGCCACACGGAGAAGGCGATCCGAATATCGTCCGGGTTTCGGGCGACCAGCCGGCCGAAGCGCTGCCGCCAGAGCTTGAGGCGAAGGGCGTGTTCGATGGGGCAGAGCCTCACATTGCGTCGGTGGATGCCGTATCGACACCCTCACCCAACGACGAAGTGGTACTCGAAGAATCGACAGGCCCCAAGGCGATGGAAGCGGCGCCTACGATGCCCCCTGCGCCCGACGTCACGCGGTTCGTCGACGGCACGAAGCAGGTCACGCGCCGCGGCGTCGATACCGAGCGCGGCAAGGCCGACGTCACGGAAGCGTACGACGAGCAGGACCGCATCGTCTCGACCGATGCCACCTTCGCCGATGGCCATCGTGTGGAAAGCCGGTGGTCCTTTCCCGCCGAGGGCCACTGGTCGCAGGTCGATACCATACGCGACCCCGAGGGCAAGACGCTGGGCGTGATCACCACGACGTTCGACGGTGAGCGTGTGACGCGCACCGTCGAGCCGATAAACGGACCGCCACAGACCGACATCTGGGATAGGGATGGTCCCGTGCCGACGATGCAGAACGTCGTTGCGCCCGCCTTGGCCATTCCCTTCCTGCTGGACCTCGCGGCGGCGGCGATCGGGGCCGTGATTGTCGGAAAGGCGATTGACGATACGATCGCTCGCCAGGGTACGGCCGGCGGTTTTGGCGGCAATGAAATGGCCCGTCCGCCTGGCAAGGAACCGGGCCCGGACGACAATGGCCCACCGGAGCGAGTTGCGGGTGACAAGCGACCGCCCTCCCGACCTCCGGTGCCGCCGTTTCCGCCGGGGCAGCGTCCTAGTTGGCGTCAGAGCGAACTGGACGATATGGCCGATCGATACCCGGACTTTGCTTCGCAAGTCGCTTTCAAGGACGGCAGGGAGGTAAGCTCAAGGACGCCTGGTTCGGTTCGTCCCGACGGCGTGTCGGCCGACAAACGCAGTGCATCGTTCGAGGTGAAAAACTACGATATCAACACCAACGCCGATGGCTTGGTGAACAGGGTCGCCAGACAGGTTCAGGAGCGCGCCCGGCATCTGCCGCGGAGCATGAAGCAGAACATTAAGATCGATGTGCGCGGACAGAATGTATCTTCTGGGCACCTCGATGACATCGCAAGAAGGATCGTCGAAAAGTCGAATGGACTACTCAGGTATGAAGACATTGAATTTGTGAGGTCCTATTGATGAGCGACGTTGGACTATCAGCAGGGCTAGTTCTCCAGCAGATCGGAACCCCAAGGGAAGTTGCCGCCTTTTTTGAATTGATCGGCCGGCATAAGCCAGAATCGGCCGATCACTCGCTCGCTCTGGTGACGGATCGTCTCTACAAGCGCACTGTGCCTGGAGAAGCGTTCGATGCACTTCTCGACCAGCTTCACGAGTGCGAGCGGACGCTTCGCTCTGTTCCGATCACTCCAGGTTTCTGGGATGAATTCGATCTAGGTGACAGAAGTGTCGGATTGGATCGGTCGGCATCGAACCTCGCCGATGCATTTCAGCGGATCTTTTTTGCTATCGATCGTTCCGTCGAGGTCGCTCGCCTGGACAAAAAGAACCTCGGGTATTTTCGACCGCTTCGACTGCAGGCATTGGAAGGACCCAAATCCTATGAACATAAATACACGCCGCTGGAGGACTTCGAAAAGCCCGACATGCGGCCGATCTGGCTGGAGTGATTTGGTTCCGTCCACCTGACTTGAGATCACGCTTTGATAACCGCCGCGGCCTCTTCGAAACGGTTCCGATACCAAAATGACATTGTAGCTGAGGGCGATCTCGCACGACAGCGGTCACGCGGACGTCTGAGGAGACCATCCTCAAGGCCTATGAACGATGACCGGCGTCGAGAAGCCCGCCTTCGTAAAGGTCTGACGTCGGGCGAGCAACTGCAGCAGCGGAGGAAAATACCGGCAAGCAGGCAATGTCCGCCGCCGCGGGAAGCCCGGCCGCGTCGATTTGAGCTACGGTAAGAATGCCCTTCAGGCCCCGATGGGCCGCCGAACGGAGAGGAACATGACAAGCATCTGGTCTTCTGCAGCGTCGCGCTCGAGTTGATCGATTTCGATTCACAAAACAGGCTAATTTACGCTGTGTTCGCCATGTCTCTTTCCCAAATAAGAGGGAGGAGTCTGACGGCGTCTTTTGGAATGCGTGAAGCTTTAGACGGGGTATCGTAGACTATGAATAACATTGCCTCCTTTGCCGCCGACTACAGCGAGGCGCGCGATAAGTTCCTCGCGGCAGCCAAGCTCGCCGACGCCCAGACCTTCCGCTACGACAACCCGACCAAGGGGCCGAAAGGCGAGTCGTTGTCGACGGACGTGGCCTGGGTCGGGCCGACGGATGCGTCGAAGGTGATGGTGACGATCTCATCGACGCACGGGATCGAGGGCTATTGCGGCTCGGGCTTCCAGGTCGACTGGCTGGCCTCGGTCGGTACGTCGGGACTGCCGAAGGGGACGGCGGCGCTGCTCGTGCACGCAATCAATCCCTACGGTTTCGCCTGGACGCGGCGCGTGACGGAGGAGGGTAACGACCTCAACCGCAACTACGTGGACCATTCGAAACCCTATCCCGTGAACGAGGGCTATCTGGAGATCGCCGATGATCTCGTCCCCGCGGATTTCAGCGAGGCGGGGCGGGCCGCGGCGGATGCCAGGTTGGCAGCCTATCGGCGCAAGGTCGGGGACATCGAGTTCTTCCGGGCCGTCTCTGGGGGGCAATATAGCCATGCCGACGGCATGTTCTTCGGCGGTGGCGGGCCGTCCTGGTCGAACTGCACCCTGCACGCCATCGTCGACCGCTACCTGAAGAGCCGCGAGGACGTGGCGGTGGTCGATTTCCACACCGGCCTCGGCCCCTATGGCTACGGCGAACCGATCACGCATTACGACATCGGCACCGGCGGGTCGCGCCGGGTTCGGAACTTCTGGGGCGAGTCGGTAACGGAATCGAAGCGGGGGCAGACGGCCTCGCAGGCGCGTGACGGGCTGGGCCACTACGGGCTGAACCGGGTTCTGAAGGAGCCGCAGGCCCGCCTGACCATGTGCACGCTGGAATACGGCACATTCGATCGCGAGAGCGGCCAGAAGGCCTTCCGGGCCGACCACTGGCTGCACAAATACGGCGATCCGCTGGGCAGGGAAGCCGAGGCCGTGCGCAAGGCGATGCGGCGTCAGTTCTACCCGGAGACCGACGATTGGAAGGAGGCCGTGCTGTTCCGCGGCCACCAAGTCGTGCGCCAGGCGATCTCCGGGCTGCAGCGGGGGCCGCTCTAGCTTTTGGGGACAAGCCCTCGAAAAGCCATACGTCCGCTCAGCGATCCTGCTACAAGCCTCCTCATGCGTGCATTCGTGGCGCTGCTGGCTTTCGCGGTCGTGGCGGCTCTCAATTTCCTGTGGTGGTGGGTTCCGAACCGGCCGGTCGACATAGCCGGCTGGAGCGCGGCGCCTCTCCAGAGCGTTTCATTCGCGCCCTACCGGCCGGGCCAGAGTCCGCTGACGCGGACCTTCCCGACCCCGGAGCAGATCGACGCCGATCTCAAGCGCCTCCAGGGCAAGGTCAAGGCGGTGCGCACTTACTCTTCGGGTGAAAACCTCGAGGCGGTGCCGCAGCGTGCGGGCAAGTACGGGCTCAAGGTCTGGCACGGCGCCTGGCTGAACAGCAACGAGAAGGAAAATCTCGAGCAGATCAACCTGCTGATCGACCATGCCAACAAATACAAGGACACGGTCGAGCGGGTGATTGTCGGCAACGAGGTGCTGCTGCGCAAGGATCTCACGGCCAACGAACTGCGCCGCTATATCCGGCAGGTGAAGCAGCGCGTCACCCAGCCGGTAACCTATGCCGACGTCTGGGAATTCTGGCTGCGCAACCCGTCGCTGGCCGACGAGGTCGACTTCATCACGATCCACATCCTCCCGTACTGGGAAGACGAGCCGATCGGACTGGATCGCACCGAGGCCAACGGCAAGCTCGCCATCGAGAAGCACCTCGTGGACATCTACAAGAAGGTCCAGGAGCGCTTTCCCGGCAAGAAGATCGTGATCGGCGAGACCGGCTGGCCGAGTGACGGTCGAATGCGCTCGGACGCGCGGCCGGGCCGGGTCGAACAGGTCAAGTATTTCTCGATCTTCCGCACCGCCGCGGAGCGGGAGGGCTTCGACTACAACGTCATCGAGGCGTTCGACCAGTACTGGAAGGCCCGCCAGGAGGGTACGGTCGGCGCCGCCTGGGGCCTGCTGGACGCCCAGCGCCACGACAAGTTCGAACTCGGCAAGCCGGTGAGGGCGGAGCCACACTGGCAGATTCTTTTCACCATCTCGACGATAGCCGGTGCCTTGCTGCTGCTGGCCTATGCCACCCAGCGCAAGGCGGGTCACTGGAAGGGCATTTTCATCTTCGCGCTCTTCGCCCAGCTCGTAGCGACCTGCTACGTCCAGGCGACCTGGACCGACCTGACGCGCAACTTCTACTTCGAGCGCACGCTGGGCGTCGCCTTCTGGGCGATCCTGCTGGCGGCCTTCAGCTATGCGTTGTTGCGCGGCATTTCCGACAGCCTGACCGGTCAGATGGCTGATCCGTCGCTCTACAGTGCACGTGTGCGGGAATCCTGGCGGGCCTGGCGCGAACTGCCGCGCTACCGCATCCTGCAGCGCGTCGACCTGCTGGCGCAGGTGCTCTATCTGGCGCTTACGGTGCTCTGCATCTTCTACCTGATCGTGATCAGTATCGACTGGTACGACGGAGTGATCCGGATCGGCGACTGGTTCCGTCAGATCGCCATCGACGGCCGCTATCGCGATTTCCCGATCTGGAGTTTCGTGATCCCGAGCATCGTGCTGATGCTGTGGAAGACCATCACCATCCTGCGGACCGAGCCGGTGGCGCGCGACCATCGCTTCGCGCGCGCGCTCTCGTTCGGCCGCCTGTTGGGCTATGACGGCAGCCGCGGCTTCGTGCGCATGAACCGCCGGCTGAGCCGCTTCGCGCCGGTCCTGCCCGAGATCATCCTGGTCTCGATGCTGGTCTTCTGGGCGGTCGTGCTGGTCGTCACTGAAGGTGCCATCAAGTTGCACGATGGCGGCGCCGGCGGGTTCGTATCCGCCGACGGCGGCCGCTGGGTCATTCGAACCTTGTTCTGGAACAGCCAGGCCAACTGGTTCGCGTTCCTGGCGCTGCTGATGGCCGTTCCCTATGCCGCAACCATCTACCTTTCGGTACGGGAGCCACTGGCAGAATTGCCGCCGGACTCCTATACGAACAAGTGGTAGGCGCTGAGCCGGGAGTTACGAGATGGAAATCAAGGGTGAATACAGGATTGGTGCGTCGCGCGAGAAGGTCTTCGCGGCCCTGAACGACCAGGCCATTCTGCAGGCGTGCATCCCCGGCTGCGAATCGCTGGAAATGCTTTCTCCCACCGAGATGACGGCCAAGGTCCGCCTGCGCATCGGTCCAGTCAGTGCGGCCTTCGGAGGCAAGGTCACGCTCTCCGACATCGATCCGCCGAACGGCTACAGGATCACCGGCGAAGGGCAGGGCGGTGTCGCTGGCTTCGCCAAGGGCGGCGCCGTCGTGACCCTCACGGAAGATGGCGGCGACACGATCCTGAAATACGAAGTCGATGCCCAGGTCGGCGGCAAGATCGCTCAGGTCGGCGCGCGTCTGATCACGGGTACGGCGAAGAAGCTCGCCGATCAGTTCTTCGGCAAGTTCGCCGAGAGCGTCGGCGCGCCGCCGCCGGCCGCAGCCACCTGATGGCGATGCCTTCGGCCGATCCATCGGGAGATCCGCCGCCGCCGGTCCCCTCTGCTGCAGCGCAGCGTGGATTTCGTCACTGGACCGTCATCGGCGTCGGCGCCGTGGTGCTGATCCTCGTGTTTCTTGCGAGTCGTTAGCAGCTGGCGTTCGACGCCAGCAATTCCCTTGACCGCTACATGGGGGGCTTGTCAGAGTCCCGGCCAACGCTCGGCGGCCGTGTCTGGTTGCGGCCGCGCAAACCAATACGTGAGGGGAGATTGAGTATGACCATTTCCGTCGCCATGACCGTCAACGGCAAGTCCGTATCGGGCAAGGTCGAGGCGCGCACGCTGTTGGTTCAGTTCCTGCGTGAGCATCTCGGCATGACCGGCACCCATGTCGGTTGCGACACCAGCCAGTGCGGCGCCTGCGTGGTGCACGTCGACGGCAAGTCGGTGAAGTCCTGCACCATGCTCGCGGTCCAGGCCGAGGGAGCCAAGGTCACGACCATCGAAGGGCTCGCCGAGAGCGCCGAGAAGCTGCATCCGATGCAGGAAGCCTTCCGCGACAACCATGCCCTGCAGTGCGGCTTCTGCACACCCGGCATGGTGATGAGCGCCATCGACATGGTGAAGCGGCACAACTACCAGCTCGACGAGGCAACGGTGCGCCGCGAGCTCGAGGGCAACCTCTGCCGCTGCACTGGCTACCACAACATCGTGAAGGCGATCCTGGCCGCAGCCCCGGCCATGAAGTCCGCAGGAGTGTAGCCCCATGACCTCCGCCACCGGAATCGGCGCCCGCGTCCCGCGTACGGAAGACAAGCGCTTCCTGACCGGAACCGGTCGCTATGTCGACGATCTGCCCCTCGCCCGGGCGACCTACGCGTACTTCCTGCGTTCGCCGCATGCCCATGCGAAGATCAAGAGCATCGACATTTCGGCGGCGGAAAAGCTTCCAGGCGTCGTCAACATCTTCACCGGCAAGGATCTTGTCGATGCAAAGGTGGGCGGCCTGATCTGCGGCTGGGTCGTCAAGGACAAGCACGGCGAGCCACACAAGGCGCCGCCGCATCCGGTGATGGCGGTCGATACCGTCCGCTACGTCGGCGACACCGTCGCCATGGTCGTGGCCAACAGCCATGACGAGGCGAGGGATGCAGCCGAGGCGATCAAGGTCGATTACGAGGTCCTGCCGGCCATCGTCGATCTCGCCAGGGCGCTCGACAAGGGCGCACCGCAGGTCCATGCCGAGGCGCCCGGGAACCTGATCTACGACTGGGAGATCGGCGTGAAGGCCGATGTCGAGGCGGCGTTCGCCAAGGCGGCGCACGTCACCAAAATGGACATCGTCAACAATCGCCTGATCCCCAACGCGATGGAGCCGCGCGCCGCGGCGGCCGAATACGACAAGGGCACGGGCAACTATACGCTCTGGTCGACCTCGCAGAACCCGCACGTGCTGCGGCTGATCCTGTCGGCTTTCGTGCTGGGCATTCCCGAGCACAAGCTGCGGGTCATCGCCCCCGACGTGGGCGGTGGCTTCGGCAGCAAGATCTTCTGCTATGCCGACGAGACGATGGTCTGCTGGGCCGCCTCGCGGGTCGGCCGGCCGATCAAGTGGACGGCCGAGCGCAGCGAGTCGTTCCAGACCGACTGCCATGGCCGCGACCACGTTACCCACGCCGAACTTGCTCTCGACAAGGACGGCAAGTTCCTGGCCCTGAAGGTCGAGACGATCGCCAACATGGGCGCGTATCTGTCGACCTTCTCGACAGCCGTTCCGACCTATCTGTACGCGACCCTGCTGGCCGGCCAGTACACGACGCCGCTCATCTATGCCAACGTGAAGGCGGCGGTGACGCACACGGCGCCGGTCGATGCCTATCGCGGGGCCGGACGTCCCGAGGCGACGTTCGTCGTGGAGACCATCGTCAGCAAGGCGGCGGCCGAGCTGAAGATGGATCCGGCCGAGCTGCGCCGGAAGAACTTCATCCCGTCGACGGCCTTCCCGTACCAGACGCCGGTGGCGCTGCAGTACGACTCGGGCAACTACCCGCCGATCATCGACGAGGCGATGAAGATCGCGGACTACCCGGGCTTCGAGGCTCGCCGGGCCGAAGCCAAGGCGCGCGGCAAGCTGCGCGGCATCGGCTTCTCGTCCTACATCGAGGCTTGCGGTCTCGCGCCTTCGCAGGTGATCGGCCAGCTGGGCGGCGGCGTCGGCCAGTGGGAGTCGGCGCAGATCAAGTTCAACCCGACAGGCAACGTTCAGGTCATCACCGGTTCGCACAGTCACGGCCAAGGCCATGAGACCACCTTTGCGCAGCTCGTCCACGACCGGCTGGGCGTGCCGATGGACCAGATCGAGGTGGTTCACGGCGATACGTCGACGACCACCTTCGGTATGGGCACCTACGGCAGCCGTTCGCTGGCGGTCGGCGGCTCCGCCATCATGAAGGCGACGGACAAGATCATCGCCAAGGGCAAGAAGATCGCGGCCCACCTGATGGAAGCCGACGTGGCTGACGTCGTGTTCGAGAATGGCACCTTCAAGGTCGCGGGCACGGACAAGGCGGTGCCGCTGGCGCAGGCTGTCTTCGCCGCCTACGTGCCGCACAATTATCCGCTGGCCGAGATCGAGCCGGGCATGGACGAGAATGCCTTCTACGATCCGGCGAACTTCGTCTATCCCTCGGGCACGCAGATTTGCGAGGTCGAGATCGATCCGGACACCGGCATCGTCGAGGTCGTCGCCCATACGGCGGTCGACGATTTCGGCAACATCATCAATCCGATGATTGTCGAGGGGCAGGTCCATGGCGGCATCGTCCAGGGCGTGGGCCAGGCGCTGTTCGAGGGCGCGGTCTACGACAAGGAAACGGGCCAGCTGCTGAGCGGTTCGTTCATGGACTACACCATGCCGCGCGCCGACAACTTCCCGTCGTTCAAGCTCGGCTACAAGGTCACCCCATGCCCGCACAATCCGCTGGGCGTGAAGGGATGCGGCGAGGCGGGGGCCATCGCGGCGCCCGCGGCCGTAATGAACGCGGTTCACAACGCGCTGGCGCCGATCGGCGTCAAGCATGTCGAAATGCCCGCCACGCCGCTCAACGTGTGGCAGTCGATCCAGGGCGCCCAGCGCGCGGCGGCCGAGTAAACGGAGGAAGTCCAGATGTACGATTTTGCCTACCATCGCCCGAAGTCGGTCGCCGACGCGGTTGCCCTGCTCAAGGGCAAGGAAGAGGCCCGTCCGATGTCGGGCGGCATGACGCTGATCCCGACCCTGAAGCAGCGGCTGGCTCGTCCGAGTGACGTCGTCGATCTCGGCGGCGTCAAGGAACTCGCCGGCATCAAGGTCGAGGGCGGCAACGTCGTCATCGGCGGCATGACCAAGCACGGTGACGTGGCGACGTCGGCCGACGTGAAGAGCAACATCCCGGCGCTGGCCGACCTGGCCGGCCATATCGGCGATCCGCAGGTCCGCAATCGTGGCACGATGGGCGGCTCGGTCGCCAACAACGATCCGGCGGCCGACTATCCGGCGGCCGTCGTTGCGCTGAATGCCACGGTGATCACCAATACCGGCAAGCACGCGGCCGACACCTTCTTCAAGGGCCTGTTCGAAACGGCGCTGGGCGAGGGCGAGATCATCACTGCGATCAGCTTCCCCAAGGCCGAGAAGGCCGCCTACATGAAGTTCCCGAACCCGGCCTCGCGCTACGCGATGGTCGGCGTGTTCGTCGCGAAGACCGCCGCTGGCGTGCGCGTCGCGGTGACCGGTGCCGGCCCGTGCGTCTTCCGCGTGAAGGCGATGGAGGAGGCGCTCTCCAAGAACTTCTCGTCGGACGCCATCAAGGACATCAAGGTACCGGCCGACGGACTGAACAGCGACATCCATGGCAGCGCCGAATATCGCGCCCATCTGGTCGGCGTCATGGCCCGCCGCGCGGTCGACAAGGCCAACAAGTAGGCGTACCGCACGCGAAGGATTAACGTCGGGGCGCCCTTGATCGGGCGCCCTTTCGTTTGAGGTGAATTCAGAATGAAAGCTCTGGTGACGGGTTTCGATCCGTTCGGTGGCGACGCGGTAAATCCGTCTTCCCTCGCGGTGAGCCGGCTCAAGAAGAAGATCGGCAAGGTGACCGTGATCAGCGCGGTCCTTCCGACCTCCTATGCGAGGTCCGCTGCCGTGCTGCGCGAGGCGATCGATGGGGCGAAGCCCGACATCGTACTCTGTGTCGGGCAAGCCGGCGGGCGTACCGAACTCTGCCTTGAGCGGGTGGGCATTAATGTTCAGGACGCGCGCATCCCCGACAACGACGGGCAACAGCCGATCGACGTGCCCGTGCGCGCCAACGGTCCGGCCGCCTATTTTTCGAACCTGCCGGTCAAGGCCTGCGTCGCGGAGATGCGCAAGGCAGGCTTGCCGGCCGCAGTGTCCAACACCGCCGGCACCTTCGTCTGCAACCACATCCTCTATTCGCTGATGGACATCTTCGAATCCCATCCGGCGAAGATGCGCGGCGGCTTCCTTCACATTCCCTATGTGCCGGAGCAGGCGGCGCGGCTGGGCGGTGCCCCGTCGATGGCCGTCGACGACATCGTCCGCGGCATCGAGATCATCCTCGCGACCAGCGCGGCGCGGTCGACGGACATCAAGACCGCCGAGGGCCGGATCTCTTAGCGGAGCACGCCACTCCAGTGGCGCGCTCCATTGATTGCAGTCTTCGCTACTCCGCCGCGATCGCAAGCGGCGGCGGGACGTGGCGGGCCGGTGCGGTCTCCGTCGCGGCGGCCGGCTTCTTCACCCTGAACCAGGCGGCATAGAGCGCCGGCAGGAAAAGCAGTGTGAGGGCGGTTGCGACCAGCAGGCCGCCCATCAGCGCCACGGCCATCGGCCCCCAGAATACGCTGCGCGACAGCGGGATCATGGCGAAGATCGCGGTTCCCGCGGTCAGCAGGATCGGCCGGGCCCGGCGCACCGTGGCGTCGATCACCGCATCCCATTTGCTGTGGCCCGCTGCGATGTCCTGGTCGATCTGGTCCACCAGGATCACCGAGTTGCGCATGATCATGCCGGCCAACGCGATCACGCCCAGCAGCGAGACGAAGCCGAAGGGCTGGTTGAACAGCAGCAGGAACAGCGACACGCCGATCAGGCCGAGCGGGGCGGTGAGCAGCACCAGCGCTAGCTTCGAGAAGCTCTGGAGCTGCAGCATCAGGAACAGGATCATCAGGAAGGCCATCAGCGGCATCATCTTGAAGATCGAGGCCTGGCTCTTGGCTGACTCCTCCTGGTCGCCGCCCACTTCGATGCGGTAGCCGGGCGGCAGCGTGGCGCGGACCGGCGCCAGCGCCTTGTCGATCCGGGCGGCCACGTCGGGGCCCTGCACGCCGTCGGCCACGCCGGCGCGAACGGTCATCAGCAGGTCCTTGTTCCGTCGCCAGAGGATCGGCTCCTCCAACTCGAACTTGAGCGTCGCGAGCTGCGCCAGCGAAACGACGCCGCCCGTGGAGGTGCGGAAGTTGATCGCCTCCAGGCCCTCGACACTCAACCGTTCCGGCGCGACGGCGCGGGCGACCACGTCGATCGACTCGGTGCGGTCGCGATACTGGGTGACGGTGATGCCGGTCAACAGGGTCTGCAGCGAGTTGCCCAGTGCCTGGGAATCGACACCCAGGGCGCGGGCCTTCGCCTGGTCGACCTCCAGACGCACCGTCTTGGCCAGCTCGTTCCAGTCGAAATTGATGTCACGGGTCGCAGGATCGGCCTTGAAGACCTGGCGGACCTGTTCGGCCACCTGCCGCACCTGTTGCGGGTCGTCGCCTAGCACGCGGAACATGACTGGATAGCTGACGGGCGGGCCGTTCTGCAGGCGCTGTACCCGGGCTCGCACAGCCTCGAAGTCCTTCTTGAACTGGTCGTCGAGGGCGGCAACGACCCGCTCGCGGGCGACCAGATCCTTGGTCATGACGATGACCTGCCCGAAATTGGCATTGGCCAGCTCGGGCACCGTCGGCAGGTAGAAGCGCGGGCTGCCGGCGCCGACATAGGCGGTGTAGGAGGCGACGTCGCCGCTGTTGCCCAGCCAGGTTTCGAGCTTGCGCACTTCGGCATCGGTCGCGGCCCATGAGGCACCCTGCGCCAGCTTGAGGTCGACGATGAGCTCGGGCCGGTTGGCGGTCGGGAAAAATTGCTTGGATACGAGGCCGAACGCCGCGAGCGAGCCCACGAAAGCCAGTGCAGTGATGACGATCGTGGTCTTGCGCCAGGTGACGCACCACACGACGACCTTGCGGAAGAGCGTGTAGAGACGGCCGTTGTAGGGATCGTGGTGCTGCACCTTGGGCGTCGGCAGCAGGTGGTAACCCATCCACGGCGTGAACAGCACCGCGACGAACCACGAGATGATCAGTGACAGGCCGACGACCCAGAAGATCGAGTTGGTGTATTCGCCGGCGCCGGAGCGTGCGAATCCCACCGGCACGAAGCCCACGGCCGTCACGAGCGTACCGGTCAGCATGGGGAAGGCGGTCGAGGTGTAGGCGTAGGTCGCAGCCTCCAGCCGGCTGGCGCCCTGTTCGAGCTTCACCATCATCATCTCGACGGCAATGATGGCGTCGTCGACCAGAAGGCCGAGCGCGATGATCAGCGCGCCCAGCGAGATGCGCTGGAAGTCGATGCCCAGCAGCAGCATGCCGACGAAGGTGATGGCCAGCACCAGCGGCACGGAAAGGGCCACGATCACGCCGGTCCGGATGCCGAGGCTGACGAAGGAGACCACCAACACGATCGCCAGCGCTTCGAGCAGTGAGGAGCTGAATTCCTCGAACGACTTGGCGACGACCTCGGGCTGGTTGGCGATGCGATGCACCGTGATGCCGACCGGGAGGCCGGCCTCGACCTCTTCCATTGTCTTATCGAGCGCGGCGCCCAGTTTCTCGACGTTGCCGCCCGGCGCCATGACGACGCCGAGGCCGATCACCGGCTTGCCGTTGAAGCGCATGGCGAGCTGGCGCGGATCCTGGTAGCCGCGCCTGATCTCCGCGACGTCGCCCAGGGTCAGGGTCTGGCCATTGGCGGTGAAGGGCAGCGCCAGGAGCTGCTCGGCCGAGGTCGGCGCGCCGTCGACGCGGACGGCGACCCGCTCGCCCTTGGTCTCGACCGTGCCGGCCGCCACGATCGCATTCTGCCGACGCACGACCTCGAGGATCTGGTCGACCGGCACGCCCAGCAGGGCGAGCCGTGTGTGGCTGAACTCAATGTAGATCTTCTCGTCCTGCAGGCCGAAAAGGTCGGCCTTGGTGACGTCCGGCACGCGCAGCAGGCGCTGGCGCACCGCCTTCGCGATCTCCTTGACCTCGGCCGGCGAGAAGCCATCGGCCTCGAAGGCCCAGATCAGGCTGTAGGTGTCGCCGTATTCATCATTGAAGAAGGGACCGATCACGCCTTGCGGCAGCGAACTCTTGATGTCGCCGACCTTCTTGCGCACCTGGTACCAGAGGTCCGCTACTTTCGAGGGTGGTGTGTCGTCCCGCAGCGAGACGTAGATCACCGTCTCGCCCGGCTTCGTGTAGCTCTGGACGTTGTAGAAATAGGGTAGTTCCTGCAGCTTGGTCTCGATCTTCTCCGTGACCTGCTGCTCGACCTCGCGCGATGTGGCGCCGGGCCAGGCGGCCGATACGACCATCTGCTTGATGGTGAAGGGCGGATCCTCGGCGCGGCCGAGATTGAAGAAGGCATAGAAGCCAGCCAGGGTCAGCGCGATCATGAAGAACACGGTGAGCGTGCTGTACTTCAGCGCCAGCGCCGAGAGATTGGTGCGCGTCGTCATGGATGCTGTCCCCCGAAGGCAGGATCGCTAGCGGGCCGCCTGCTGCTGCGACTGGAGCGGCTTCACCCTTTGGCCGGTCTCGAGCTTGTGCACGCCTGCGGTGGCGATCAGCTCGCCCTCCTTGACACCCGACAGGATCGCGGCCGTATCGTCGCGCCAGCGCGCGATCCTGACGGGGCGCAATTCGACCGTGCCGCTGTCGCGATCGACCACCCAGACGGCGGGCTGGGTGCCGCGCTGGAAGATGGCGGAGAGGGGCACTTCGGCGACCGGCGTGCGATCGGGCCGCTCGAAGCCCAGCGTCGCGGTCATCCCGAGCCCGATGAACTGCGGTGGCTCCAGCACGCTGAAGCGCGCGGCATAGGTGCGGGTCACGGGATCGGCGCTGGGCGAAAGTTCGCGCAGCCGGGCGGCATGACGCCGGCCCGGATCCGACCAGAGTTCGAAGCTTGCGCCCTGCGCCTCGCGTACGGCCTTCAGCCGGTGTTCGGGAACGCCGACCTGGATTTCCAGTTCGTCGGTGCGCGCGAGCCGGATCACGCCCTGGCCCTGCGCCATGACTTGGCCCACCTCGGCCTGGACGGCAGTGACGACGCCCGCCGCATCGGCGCGAAGCACCGTGTAGGCGAGGTTGTTCTCCGCGGAAGCCAGCTGGCTCTTGGCCTGGTCGACGCGGGCGAGGGCGGTCGAGGCCAGCGATTGGCGCTGATCGAGCGTCTGCGGCACAAAGGCCATGCTGCCGCGCAGGTTCAGGTAGCGCTCGTGATCAGCCTTGGCGCGGACATAGTCGGCTTCCGCTGACGCCAGCGCGGCCCTCGCATTATCGACGGCCAGCTGGTAGTCGGCGGGATCGAGGGTGGCGATGACATCGCCCGGCTTTACGACCGCACCGACATCAACTGAACGCTGGATGATCTTGCCGGCGACGCGGAAACCCAGCGTGCTCTCGATGCGGGGTACGACAGTGCCGGCCAGCAGGAGCGTCTGGCCCTGGGCCCTGTAGGAGATTTCCGCGACCCGAGCCGGCCGGATGACCGGTTCTGCGCCGGCCACGGGGGCGCCGTGGGTCTTGGTGAACGAGTAGGCGGCGACGGCGCCACCAGCCACTAGCACACCGACTGCGGTCAGCACGGCCAGCTTCTTTGCGGGGACGCGCGGGAAACGAACGTGGGGGAGACGCATGGCGGGGCTTCCTTCGGACGTTTACAATGAGCTGAAAATCTAAACGCCGCTAACTTACCGTTGATAAGTTATCTGCGTTAATATAATAGTCAAGGGCAGGAGAACCCGATTGAGCGCTTTTTCGACAGCGGCGACGGGTGGCCGGAAGAAGCGCGGCGAGGGACATACCCGCCGCGAGGAGATCCTCCAGGCCGCCAAGGAACTGTTCCTGGAGCAGGGCTACGAGGCCACGACGATCCGCCGGATCGCCGACCGGGTCGGCGTGTCCGCGCCGGCGCTCTATCTCTATTTCCCCGACAAGGAGCAGATGATGCTCGCGCTCTGCGATCAGACCTTCGGGTACCTGATCGACAGCATCGCTGAGATCGAGAGCACCGTCAGCGATCCGCGCGAGCGCATCCGGCGCTTCGGCGAAGCCTATCTGAAGTTCGGCCTGGCCCATCCCGACGAGTACAAGCTCGTGTTCCTGGGCTCCAACATCCCCGAATCGGTGCGCAAGCTCGGACACAAGATGCCGACGAACGATCCGACGCGACCCGGCATCGGTGGCGCGATCGTGTTCCAGCGTCTCGTCTCGATCATCGCCGAGGCCGAAGCGTCGGGTCTCGCGCTCAACTACCCGGCGGACACCTGCGCGGAACTCTGCTGGATGGCCATGCACGGGGTCGCTTCGGCCCTCATCCTGAAACCCGAGTTCCCCTGGTCCAATCGCGATCTGCTGGGCACGGGCATGCTCGACATCGTGATGAAGGGCATCATCCGGGGCGGCTGAAGATCAGGCTGCAGGACGCGCGGCCCTCTTCGCCGCCGCGCGTGTGTGCAACAGGCGGCCGAGACCCCAGGTGGTGGCGGCCCCGACCACCAGCACCGCGATCCCGATCAACGGTCGGTACCAAAGCCATCCAAACGCGATCACGATCGGCGCGATCGCCACCGTGCAGACCAGCGCGACGAGGAACGTGCCGGCGCCGATCACGTCGCCCAGCAGCGGAATTACGCTGCCGGCAACGGCCAGCGGACGCAGCACGAAATTGAAGCCGATCAGCATGAAGACCACGCCGATCAGGCGCAGCACCCAGGTCATGGTGACGTTCTCCTCCTCGGCGTGCTGGAACATCACCTTGGCCGGCACGGCGCCGGCCGCGATCAGTTCGACGGTCGTGCCCGTATGGGTGGGGAAAGGCGCGAAACCGGACCCGGCCTGGGCGGCGACGACGCTGGCCGTCTGCAACGGCACCTCCGCGAAGGAGATGCGCATGTCGCCGATTGCCGGCTGGGACGGATCGCGGCCGACATAGAGAACGCCGTCGTTGAGGGCGACCGGCTTGCTGACGCGGATCTGCAGGGCATTGACCTGGGCGTCGGTCGCCGCGAGCCGCTTGGCCTCGCCGAAGCCCCGCAGCAGGTAATCGGGCACGGCAAAGGCGCCGAGGCGCGTGCCGGGCGCCAGCAGGTCGCGCGACTGGTAGGTCATCACCGGATTGGTATGGCCGCGCGGCTCCTTGAAGCGATCCGAGTCGATCGGCTTGTCCGACCAGGTGCGTACATACTTGTAGGTCGTGGTGCGTTCCTCGCCCCCACCGAACTTCGTGCGGGTCTCGCTATGGGTCTCTTCCTTCCATTGATAGACCTCTACGTGGCGTTCGAGCCGCACGCCATTCACGCGGACGGCGAAGTCGGGATCGGCGATCGGGCCGCCGGTCGAGAGCATGCCGGTCACATGGATCAGCGTACCGTCGTCCGCGGGATCGGCCCGTTCGGCCGGCACGCTGCGCACGATGCCGGCCCCTTCGGCCAGGCCCTGCGCCGTGCGGATCGCACGGCCTTCGTTCCAGAACAGCACGCCGATCGCCACGACGACGAAGATCAATCCGATGAGGACGCCGACGACTGCCTGCCCGAGCCGGGCGAACCAGGAGGTATTGGTGACCTCGGTGACCTGATCGACGCCGCGCTCTTCCATTGAACCTGCCCTCGGGAATGGGCGCGGAGACTAGAATCACCACCCTCACCATTCAAATGGGGAGGTGCCGGCGTTTTACGCCGGCGGAGGGGTCATGAAGCGATCGTCCGTCGTTCGGCGCTCTCGGACATTGCAAGCAATGTCCTGTTGCTCGATCGGCTGACCTTCGCTCCGCCCACTACCGCCTCGGCCAGACTCTCGGGAAGAGGTCGCAGGTCATCGGGGCGCCGGCGGCGAGATCGGGCGTGTGGGGGAATTGGAAGGTGCCCGGCCGCGGGTCGTAGCGCGCGTCGTCGCCGGTGTAGCGCAGCGACAGTCCGCGGCGGCGTGCGCCTGGCGTGTCGTTGCCCGGTGCGCCGTGCACGATCATCGCGTGGAATACCAGGCAGTCGCCGGGCTCCATCGTCCAGGAGCGGATGTCGTACTTGCCGCGATCCGCGTCGATGTCGGGGATCTCGACCAGGTCGCTCGACGTGAACTTCGCCTCGTGGCCCTTGCGGAAGGGCGTCGGCCGGTAGTTGACGCCCCAGCGATGAGAGCCGGCGATGAATTCGACGGCACCGTTGCTCAAGTCGATATCGTCGAGAGCGATCCAGACCGAGGTGATCTGGCGGCCGGTCACGGGCCAGTAGGGCTGGTCCTGGTGCCACGGCGTCGGATGAGCTGTGCCGGGCTCCTTCACGAACAGCTGGTCGTAGAAGAAGTCGACATTCTCCGAGCGCATCAGCGCGGCGGCGATCTCGCCGGCCGGCGAGGTCAGGGCGGCGAGGCGGAAGTCGCTGTCCCGCCGCCACATGAACATGTCGCCGAAGAACTTGCCCGACGTGCTGCCTTCCGCGAAATTGGTCGCGTGAGGCCCCGGCTTGAGGAGGTCGCGCTCGACCGCTTCGCACAGGATTCCGACCCACACGGCATCGAAGGCGCCGCGCAGGCAGACGACGCCGTCGCGCTCGTAAGCGGCGACGTCCGTTTCAGCGATGGAAATCAAGCGTTCTGCAGAACGTGGACGGCACGGTTGGCGAGCAGGTCCTTGTTCTTGGCCGCATAGGCCTTCATGTGCTCCGACGCGCCGTGGGCCTTGAGGTCATCCATGGTCTCCCACTTCTCGACCACGACGAACGTGTCGGGACCGAACTTCGCGAACGGACCGCCGTCGATGTCGACGGTTGCGCCGTACTCGATGCAGCCCTTCTCGGCGTGCACGGCCGGGACGTTGTCCTTGAAGTTCTTCAGGACTTCGTCGCGCTTGCCGGGCTTGGCGGTGATGATGGCGATGACGTGGATCACTTTGTCTCTCTCCCTGAAATTTACGCTTAGGCGGCGCGGCCATGTCGTAGCAGACGACCGGGCAGCTTGTCGTTGGCGGTGACGGTATCTTTGTTGTTTCGGCGAATGATCCTGCCGTTGACGACGACGGCGTCGATGCCGCTCGCATCCGAGACGAGGCGGTCGGCGCCGGCCGGCAGGTCGTACACGCGCTTCAGCGGTCCCGGGTTCACGGTCTTCGGATCGAAAACCACGACGTCGGCCGGGCGGCCCTCCGCGAGGACACCTCGGTCGATGATGCCGAACATTTCGGCCGGCCGCTGCGTGAGGTTGTGCACCGCCTCCTCGAGTGTGAAGACCTTGCGCTCACGCACCCAGTGGCCGAGCAGATGGGTGGAGTAGCAGGCGTCGCAGAGCTGGCTGGCATGGGCGCCGGCATCGGAGAGGGCAATGATCGTGTTCGGGTCGGTGATGAGCTCGGCCACTTCCTTCTCGTCGAAGTTCATCACGGCCATGCGGAAGCGGGTCTGCAGGTCGTCGGCCAGCGAGATATCGAGGGCGAGGTCGACCGGATCCTTCCCGAGCTTTGCGGCGGCCGCGGTGAGCGGCTGTTCCTCGAGCTCGCGATGCGACGGCGACCAGGCGATGACGACGCGGTCCCACCAGTTGCGGAACAGCGGAGTCACCTCGCTGCGCAGCTTCTCGCGCCACGCCGGATCGGCATAGGCGCGGCGCCGTGTGCCCGGCTCCTTCGCGTCGGCTTTCGCCAGATCGTTCATGAACGGCATCACGTCGAAGATGAAGGGTTCGGCGAAGGTGACCTCGAAGTTGAGCGGCCGGCAGCTCACCTGCGGAATGACGAGGGCGCCGGACTTGCGCTGCTCGGCGGCGAGGTCGAGCTGCTTGCGATGCCCGCCCGGGCCGTAGAGATGGGAGAGCAGGGCGGTCCAGGTGACCGGGATATTGTACTTGCGGCTGACCTCGGCCATGTGGCGGGTTGAGAAATCGCGGCCGATGGTGATCTGCATCAGGCCGCGCTTCAGCTCGCCCATCACCGCGACGAGGGAGTCGATTTCTTCGGGCGTCGCCTGACGGCTGGGGACCGGCTTGCCAGCATAGCCGTTGTGGCTGACCGACACCGAGGTGCCAAACCCGATGGCGCCGGATTCCATGGCCTCGCGAACGAGCTTCTTCATCGTCCCGACCTCGTCGGCGGTCGCAGCCCGCTCGGTCGACTCTTCTCCCATCACGTAGAGCCGCAGCGGCGTGTGACCGAACAGGGCCGCCACGTTGATCGCCGAGCCGCGCTTTTCCAGCGCGTCGAGATATTGCGGGAAAGTCTCGAACGGCCAAGCCGTGCCGAGGCCCGCTTCCAGCGCCTCGAGACTCATGCCTTCGACCTTTTCGAGGGTCTGCATGATCATCTTGCGATGGATTTCCCGGGTCGGCGCGACGCCGAAGCCGCAATTGCCGATGACGGTCGTGGTGACGCCGTGCCAGGGCGAAATGGTGAGCATTCGGTCCCACAGGATCTGGGCATCGTAATGCGTATGCACGTCGACGAAGCCCGGCGCGACGACTTTGCCCGTGGCATCGATCGTCTGTGCGGCGGGACCGTCGGCCTTGCCGATCGCGACGACCTTGCCGTCCTTGATGCCGAGGTCGCCGACGAAGCCCGGCTTGCCGGTGCCATCGACGATGGTGCCGCCGGTAATCTTGAGGTCGAAGGTCATGTCCGCTCCGTGGTAAACGCTTGTTCATATTGGCGTGGGTGCGTCGCAGGGGCAATGCCGTGCTTGCATGGCAAGGTCGCGCTGCTAGGTTCCGCGCGGTTCGGGAGGATTATTGATGGCCAAGCACAAGATCGCGCTCATTCCGGGAGACGGAATCGGCAAGGAAGTTTTGCCGGAAGGCGTGAAGGTTCTGGAGGCCGCGGCCCGGCGCTTCAATTTCGAGCTCGAGTTCACCGATTTCGACTGGTCGTGCGATCGCCTGGTCAAGACCGGCAAGATGATGCCCGACGACGGCATGGAGCAGCTCAAGGCGTTCGAGAGCATCTTCCTCGGCGCCGTGGGCTGGCCGGGCGTGCCCGATCACGTGTCCCTGTGGGGGCTGCTGATCCCGATCCGCCGCGACTTCGACGAGTATGTGAACCTGCGTCCCGTGCGCCTGTTCGAGGGCGTGCCGTCGCCGCTCGCCAACCGCAAGCCGGGCGAGATCGACTTCTGGGTGGTGCGCGAGAACACCGAGGGCGAGTACAGCTCGATCGGCGGCCGCATGTTCCAGGGCACCGATGACGAGATGGCCATTCAGCAGTCCATCTTCACCCGCAAGGGCGTCGACCGCATCCTCAAGTTCGCCTTCGACTTCGCCAGCACGACCAAGAAGAAGCACGTGACCTCGGCCACAAAGTCCAATGGCATCATCCACACGATGCCGTTCTGGGACGAGCGCTTCGCCGAGATGTGCAAGAAGTATCCGAACATCAAGGCGGATCAGTATCACATCGACATCCTGACGGCGCATTTCGTGCGCAACCCGGATTGGTTCGATGTGGTCGTCGGCTCCAACCTGTTCGGCGACATCCTCTCGGATCTCGGCCCGGCGCTGACCGGTTCGATCGGCGTGGCGCCGTCGGGCAACATCAACCCGGAGCGCAAATACCCTTCGATGTTCGAGCCGGTGCACGGATCGGCGCCTGACATCGCAGGCAAGGGCATCGCCAACCCGATCGGCCAGATCTGGTCGGGTGCCATGATGGTTCGTCACCTCGGCTATCCGGAGGCCGCCGAGGCGATCGAACGGGCCATCGCGGCCTCGCTGGTCGAGGGCGGTCCGCGGACCAAGGATCTGGGCGGTAACGGCGACACTATAACCGTGGGTACAGCCATTGCAGAGCTCGTGAAGACCGTGTAGCAGCCGCGTTACTGCAATTCTTGGGAGGTAACCCGATGAAGAGACGCAACCTGCTGACGACCGTTGCCGCCGCTGCTCTGGCGGCTGCACCCCTCGGTGCGATGGCGCAGCCGGCCTACCCGACGAAGCCGATCACGGTCATTGTGCCGTTCGCGGCCGGCGGGCCGACCGATGCCTTGGCACGTGTGCTCACCGCCCGAATGGGTGAGGCGCTCGGCCAGACGATGATCGTCGAGAATGTCGGCGGCGCCGGCGGCACGATCGGCGTCAACAAGGCCGCCAAGGCGACGCCCGACGGCTACACGATCCTGTTTACGCACATGGGCACCCTGGCGGTGAACATCGCGCTCTATAAGACGCTGCCCTACGACAGCCAGAAGGACCTCGAGCCGGTCGGCCTCGGCGGCACGAACCCGATGGTGCTGGTCACCAAGAAGGACCTGCCCGCCAAGGACTTCAAGGAGTTCGAGGCCTTTGTGAAGGCAAACCAGAAGAAGGCGCAGTACGGCATGGCCGGCATCGGCGCCGCTTCGCATCTGGGCGGCCTCATGCTGAACAGCATGATGAAGGTCGACGTGCTGGAGATCCCGTACAAGGGAACCGGCCCGGCGCTGAACGACCTGGTGAGCGGCCAGTTCGACTACATGGTCGACCAGGCGGTGAACGTGCTGCCACAGATCAACGCCGGCACCATCAAGGCGCTGGGCGTCAGCACACTGAAGCGCCTGCCGCAGCTGCCGAACGTCCCGACGATCGACGAGTCGGGCCTCAAGGGCTACGAAGTGACGATCTGGAACGGCTTCTTCGTCGCCAAGAATACGCCGAAGAACGTCATCGACACGCTGAACAAGGCGCTGGTCACGGCGCTCGGCGACGAGAAGGTGCGAGCGCGCCTCACCGAGCAGGCAGTCGAGCTCCCAGAGCCGAAGGACGCGACGCCCGAGGCGCTCCGCGCCCAGCTCAAGGCTTCGATCGACAAGTGGGTGCCCGCCATCAAGGCGGCCGGCGTCCAGCCGCAGTAACGTGCCAAGGAAGGCAGGAAGGGCCGCCGCACAGGCGGCCCTTTTTTTTGCGCCATCAACCCGGATTCGCGGCAGTCGAGCTGGTGGGCGGCTGTTGCCGTGATGGGGGCCTTTCCCGATCGTGCGGTTGGCCCGACATCGGCTGAGGCGGCTGACCCTGCTGGCCCATGCGCGATGAGTCTGGCGGAGGCCGGCCGCTTCCGCTTCGGTCGCCCGAAGGCGGTTGATGCTGTTGGCCTGGCTGCCCCATGCGCGACGGGGCGGACGGAGGCCGGCCGTACGCGTTCCGCTCACCCGCCGGCGGCTGTCGAGCGTCGGCTGGCCTTCCTTGTGGAGGGGGGCCCGTCAGGACGACCGGAGGGTGCGTCCGTCGATGTCTGGTGGGACGGCGGTGCCGGCCCGTCCTGTGCACGGACCGAAGTGCTGGCGAGCGCAAGCGCGAGCAGGGTGATCGAGGTGAGGGCTTTCGCCGATTGCATGCGGATTCCTTTGGAAACCGGCGGTGGACACCGCCATGTTCCCGGCTACGTGCCGCTATGGTTGCCCATCCCCGTATTCAATCTGGGCATTCAGGTGGCGATGCCGAGCGCGCCGAAGTCGATGTCGACGGCGCGCCGCGTGTCGCCGCTTTCGTCGCGTAGCGCCAGCAGGAGTTTGCGTGCGGGCCAGTCGATCTCGACGACGCCGAAATTTGCGGCGGCGAAGAGCGGGCCGAGGCGGTTGGGTCCGGGTTCCTTGGCGGCCCAGTAGACCATGTTCAGTCCGCTCGAGGTGACTTCGTACAGCGGATAGAGCGCGTCGGGAGTCTCGCTGTAGAGCGCGCCGATATGGCGGTCGCCGGAGAGGAACACGACGCCCTTGGCGCCAATTCCGCGGATCAAGTCGACGAGCTTCTGCCTTTCGAGCGGGAAATTGCCCCAGCGCTCCCAGCCATGGCCCTCCGCGAGCACCTGCGTGCTCGACACGATCAGGCGCAACTCGGCCGGCTTGCGCAGTTCGGCCGCGAGCCATGCCCATTGCTCGGGACCCAGCATCGTCTTTGCCGGATCGGGGTCGGGCAGGTAGCGCTGCTTGCCCGCCGCGCCGCGCTGGTCGGTGAGCCTGAGCCGCGAGCGGAACCAGCGCACGTCGAGCAGGATCACCTGCACGCGCTTGCCCGGGGGGCCGATGATCCGGGAATCGTAGATGCCGCCGCGCGTCCGGCGAATGTCGTTCGCCGGCACCTTCCAGAAATCAAGGAACAGCTCCTTCGCCACTACCTTGTGGGCAAACTCCGCGCCGCCGTCGTTGACGCCGTAATCGTGGTCGTCCCAGACGGCAAGGTGCGGTACCGTCTCGCGCAGCTTCGCGTAACCCGCGATCTGCGTCGCTTCCGCGTAGGCTCGCTTCAGATCCGCTGCATCCGGCGAATGGAAGTCGCCATAGACATTGTCTCCGGCGAAGATGAAGAGATCCGGCCGGTAGGCGAGGATGGGCTCCCAGATCGGCTGTGGAAGCGTCTGCTTGGCGCAGGAGCCGAAGGCGATGCGCGAGAGCGGTTTCCCGGATTGCGCCTGGGAAGCGGCGGGGGCCAGCGAGGCCGCGCCCGCCAGCCGGGCGAACGTGCGACGTGTGAACATGGTAAACACCATAATGACATTTTGTGTGGTTTGGATGGCGGCAGCATGAAGCGTCATTTGAAGCGTGCCCTGGAACTGATCCTGATGCCGCTCGCGGCGGCGATCGTCTTCTTCGAAGACGTGCTGCTGCATTACCTGGGCGTCGTCATGGCGGCCTTCGCCAAGTGGCCGCCCGTCGCCCGGCTCGAGGCTTGGTTCGCCCGTCTTCCGCCCTGGGGTGCCCTGGTTGCCTTCGTTGCGCCTTCCGCGCTGGTGCTGCCGATCAAGCTGGCAGCCTTCGGCTTCGCCCTGCACGGAAAGTTCGCGCTGGCGACGGCCAGCATCCTGATTGGCAAGATGCTGGCGACCGCCCTGGTCGCGCGCCTGTACAAGATTCTGCGGCCGACGCTGATCACGATGCCATGGTTCCTGGCCTCCGAGACCTGGCTCTTCAGATGGCGCGACCGGCTCTATGCCTTCGTCCGGTCCTTGCCGGTGTGGCAGAAGACGAAGGCCATGGTGCAGCGCCTGCGCCGCTGGCTTTCGGGTCTGGTGGCCGGTCTGCTGGCGCGTTAACCCGACCCAAGGCGCGCGCCGGCCTCACCGGCCGTGCGCCGCAGGGATTCCAGAAACCGTTCGACCGACCTAGAGGGCGGAATCAGCGCCGGAAGGAGCACGCCGACGTTGAACAGTGTCCGCGTGCGCCAGGGCACCATCGCCAGGCGGCCGGCGCCGAGGACGGCCGGCGTGAGCGGATCGGCAATGGCGACGCCGGCGCCCCGGCCAACGAGGCGGCAGGCGAATTCGAGCGAGTCGACCACGATGCTCGGGCGAATGGCCACGCCTTCGGCCGCGAACATGGTCTCGACGTCATGGCGCAACTGCGTACCCGGCCCCAGCACGACGAGAGTTTCGGCCGCCAGATCGCGGGCCCCGAGCGACTTGCGACGGGCGAGGGGGTGCCGGGCCGGCAGAACGACCACCGCCGGGAGGCTCAGCAGCGGGTGTGCCTCGATGCCGGGATTGTCGAGCGGCAGGGCGCCGATGCCGAGGTCGAAGGACTGGTTGGCGACGGCCAGTTCGAGTTCGCGCCGATGTATGATCGCGACATCGACTTCGACGTCGGGATGATCTCGGTGGAAATGGGCCACGGCAGGCGCCAGCAGGCTGGCGGCAAAGCGCGGCATGCTCACGATCCTGAGGCGCGCCCGCGTGCCGCCGGCAACGCGCTGGGCGATACGGGGCAGGTCGTCGATCGCGACCAGGACGCGCCGCACTTCGGCGAAGAAGGCCGTGCCTTCGGTCGTCGGGACGAGGCGCATACGATCGCGGTGAAAGAGCCGGAGCCCGGTGGCGTGTTCCAGCCCCGCCAGCAGGCGGCTCGCCGCGGACTGGCTCATGTTCAGGGAACGGGCGGCGGCGCCGAGGCTTCCCAGCTCCATGATGCGCAGGAAGAGCCGCAGCGACTGTAGTTTCACCCGAGACCTCTTGCGGAAATCGCAACAACCCGTCCGTTGTTTGCATTTTATACAAGAGCATCCTGCTGTCACTCTTCGCGCATCCGTCAGAGGAGCGTGACCCGTGACCGTTCGCCCGCCGAATATTCTCCTGATCCTCGCCGACAACCTCGGATGGGGCGAACTTGGCTGCTACGGCGGCGGCGTCCTGCGCGGCGCCCCGACGCCGCGGATCGATGCCCTCGCGGAAGAAGGGCTGACCTGCCTCAACTTCAACGTCGAGAGCGATTGCGTGCCGACCCGCTCGGCGCTGATGACCGGTCGCCACCCCATCCGCACCGGGGCGATGCAGTCGGTGCCGGCCGGCCTTCCGCAGGGACTGATCCCGTGGGAGATCACGATCGGCCAGCTGCTGCAGGATGCCGACTACGCCACCGCCTGCTTCGGTAAATGGCACCTGGGCGACCGGGAAGGGCGCCTGCCCAAGGATCGCGGCTTCGACGAATGGTACGGCATCCCGCGCACCTCCAACGAGGCGATGTTCACGGCGGCGCCGGGATTCGATCCCGAGATCGTGCCGATGCCGTTTGTGATGGAAGGCATCAAAGGGGAGCCCGCGCGCAATCTCGCAGTCTACGATCTGGAACAGCGTCGGCTGATCGACGGAGAGATCACCCGTCGCACGATCGGCTTCATGGAGCGCCAGTCGGCTGCGCACCGTCCGTTCTTCGCCTACGTGCCACTGACGCAGCTTCATTTTCCGACTCTGCCGCATCCGGACTTCGCAGGTCGCACGGGGGCGGGCGATTTCGCCGATGCGATGGCAGAGATGGACCACCGGGTGGGCGAGATGCTCGATGCGATCGACCGGTTGGGCTTGCGGGAGGACACGCTGGTTTTGTTCGGCAGCGACAACGGACCGGAGTTCCGGCGGCCGTGGCGCGGCACAGCCGGCCCCTGGCGCGGTACCTATCACACCGCCATGGAGGGCGGACTTCGCGTCCCATTCATCCTGCGCTGGCCGGGCCGCATCGTGCCGCGCCGTACGACCGACGTGCTGCACATCACCGATCTCTACCCGACCCTGGCCAAAGTCGCCGGTGCCCGCCTGCCGGCCGACCGGCCGATCGACGGCATCGACCAGCTTGGCTTCTTCCTCGGCGAGCGGTCGACCACCGCACGGGAAGGGTTTCCCTATTACATCAAGACCGAGCTGCGGGCCGTGAAGTGGCGCCAGTGGAAGATGCATCTCATGTGGGAAGTCGAGCCCAACGAAGGGCCGATCAAGCTCGAGACGCCGTATCTGTTCAATCTCGTGAAGGATCCGAAGGAGGAGACCGACGCGAACATGGACGAAGGATGGGTGCGTGGCCCGATCCGCCGCCTGATCGAAACCTTCCAGGACAGCCTCAAGGCCCATCCGCCGATTCCGCCCGGTGCACCGGACGAGTTCGTGCCGAGTGGGAAGGCGGGAGCATGAGGCGCGCGCTTCGAGCGTTCCTCGCGGGCTGCCTCGCGCTTTCCGCCTCTGCGGCCGCGGCACAGGACTGGCCGAACAAGCCCATCCGCATCGTCGTACCCTTTCCTTCGGGCGGTACCACCGACACCGCGGTGCGCCCCCTGGCGGACCGGCTGGCGCAGCAACTGGGCGTCTCCGTCGTCGTCGACAACAAGCCGGGCGCTGCCGGCCGCATCGGCTACGAGTTCGCGGCCAAGGCCGCGCCCGACGGCTATATGCTGCTGGCGGGGACCGACAGTCTCGGGTTGCAGCCGCATCTCGATCCGCCGCCCAACTATGATCCGGTTCGCGACTTCGCCCCGATTGCGCAGCTCTCGTCGCAGCCGCTGGTGATCGCGGTCCATCCTTCGCTGGGAGTCACCACGCTGCGACAGCTGGTGGAGCTCTGGCGCACGCAGCGCGAGCCGATCGGCTATGCCACGTCGGGCATCGGCTCCTCGCAGAACTTCGCCGGCGAATGGTTTGCCCGCGTCTCCGGGCTCAAGATGCTGCACGTCCCGTATCGCGGCGGCGGCCAGGCGGTGAACGATCTGCTGGCGGGCCAGGTCCAGCTCGCGGTCCTCGGTATCGCGCCGCTCATTCCCTACCAGAAGGCGGGCCGGATCCGCATTCTGGCCGTGACCACGGCGGAAAGGTCGCCCGCGCTGCCCGAGGTGCCCACCTTGAAGGAGTTAGGCTACGACGTCGTCGCCGACCAGTGGATGGCGTTGCTGGCGCCGGCCAAGGTGCCGCCGGTCATCCTTGATCGACTGAACGCCGAGGTGAATGCGGCGTTGGCCGACGCACGACTGCGCGAGGTCTATGCGGGTGCCGCGATGCGGCCCGTCGGCGGCAGCGCGGCAAACCTCGGCAAGTTGCTCGATGGCGACTATCAACGCTTTGGAAAGCTCACCAAGGAACTGGGTTTCAAGGCGGAATAGGGCGCCCTTCCGCTCTTCGGCTCGCGACTTTTGAGGCTGAGCGCCACGCCCTCTTGGGCTAGGCTCGCCACAATCAAGAGAATTCCGAAGGGAGTCGCGTGGCCATGCCGGAAGTCGTCCCCAACAGAGCCGCCCTGGGCGCGCGCATCGAGGGACTCGATCGCGCGTCGGCGAACGAGCCGGCAGTGGCCGCGATGCTGAACCAGGCGCTTGCCGAGCATCTGCTGGTGGTGATCCCGGGAGACCCGATGACGCCGGAACAGACGCGCGAATTCTCGAAGGCATTCGGCGTGCCGCAAAGGCAGTTGCTGCGATACAAGCGCAGCGGCGCGGTGCCCGACGTGTCGGTCATGGTGAGCACGCTGATGGCCGACGGCACGACCGACAAGACGGCCATCCGCGCGGAAGACTGGCACACCGACGATTCCTACTTCGCAGTGCCCGCCAAGGCGACCCTGCTGCACAGCATCGAGATTCCGAGTCACGGCGGAGCCACCTGGTTCTGCAACATGCACTCGGTGTTCGAGGCCCTGCCGGAGGCGACGCGCAAGCGTATCGACGGGCTGAAGGCCATCCACGGCTACGACACGCCGCGCGCGCGCAACCGGCCCTCGGCGCGGACGCCGGAGGAGATCGCCGAGACGCCGGATGTCGAGCATCCGCTGGTGCGGACGCATCCGGAGACCGGCCGCAAGGCGCTCTACCTCAACCCGAACCGGCTGGATCGCATCGTGGGGCTGGAACGCGCGGAGAGCGACGCCCTGCTCGACGAACTTGCCGACGAGGCGCGCAAGCCGCAGCACCATCACGGCCATGTCTGGACCCAAGGTGATATCGTCGTCTGGGACAACCGCGCCACCATGCACCGTGTCGTCATCGACTACCCGGTGGGCGAACGGCGGATCATGCATCGCGTGCTGATCGAGGGCGACCGGCCGTACTGATGGACGAACCCGCCCCGTCACGCCGGCCCTCCCTGCGGTCGGGGCTGGTGCTCGCCGTCCTGACCGTCGTGATCTGTCTGCTGGGGGCGGAGATGGCGCTGCGGCTGCGCACGTCGGCCAGCCTCCTGTGGCACTATCCGAACTTCATTCAGCTCGATCTCCGATCGGACGAATCGGAACGGCCGCAGCTCCGCTACGACCACGAGCTGGGCTGGGACCTGCAGCCCGGCGCGTCCGGTCTTCTCGCCGGCAAGCCGATCTCGATCTCGGCCGAGGGCATGCGCAATCATGCGTCAGGTGTCAACGCCGGCAGTGGCCCCACGATCCTCGCATTGGGCGATTCCTATACCGAAGGATATGCAGTCGCGGATGACGAGACTTGGCCCGCCCATCTCGAGCGCCACACAGGCCGGCGTGTCCTGGCCGGCGGCGTGCGCGACTACGGGCTGGATCAGATGATCCTCAAGGCCGAACGCCTGGTGCCGACCCTGAAGCCTGCTACCGTCGTGCTGGCCTTCATTGCCTCCGACATCGACCGAACCGGGCGCGCGGCCAGGAACATGCGACACAAACCCTATTTCGTCGCCGCCGGGGATGGGCTCGAGCTTCGCAACGTTCCAGTGCCCACGACAAAGGTGGCCGGTCCCGACACACTGGTGCGTCGCGTGCTAGGCCATTCCTATCTCCTTCACTTCACCATGGGGCGGTTGGGCGCCCATGAGCTTTGGCACGGTGATACGATCCACACGGGAGAAGACAGCGATCTGATCTCCTGCCGTCTGATGGTTCGGCTCGCGGCTTTGGTGCAGCGGGAGAGCATTCAGGCCCTGGTGGTGGGATTCCCCCGTTATGAAGACTGGGCCTGGCCGGAGAGCGGGAAAACGCAGCATCGGCGTGTGGCCGCTATCCTCGACTGCGCGAGCAGGGCCGGGCTGAAGACGCTCGACACCTACGAGCGATTCGCAAAGGAGGGCGTGGCGCAGGACCCCGAAGCCTTCTTCGTCGACTGGCATTTCAATGACAGATCCAATGCGCTGTCCGCACGGTTGATCGCGCCAGTGCTCTAACCTCGCGACTTGCCGAGGAACTCGATCATTTCAGCTGCCGCATCTTGACGACTCTCGGAGGAGATCAGCGCGTGGTCCATCCGCTGGACAATGCGCATCTCTGCACCGCGATAGTGTACCAGTGCGTCGGGCTCCAGGGTGAATTCGCGACGGAACATCTCGAGGTCCTCCTTCGACGGCGAGAACAGGAAGAGCGTCCTGACGCCGCGCGCGCAAAGTTCCGACAAGGCCGATTGTGCAAAGGATTGCTTGCGGATGAGACCGAGCGTCCGGCCGACCCTCCGGCTGCCCAGCCGGAGGGAACGCAGACCGCGGACCCAGAGCGAATGCAGGGTCGTGCGCATGTCGGCTCTTCCTTCGATGAGAGTGCGCCAACTCTGCAGGCTGGCGATCTTGCGAAGGTAGAACAAGGGCGTCTGCCGGCGATGATCGAGGTAGGTGATTTCATCCGGCCGGCGCGGCAGGGTGAAGAGCGGCTGATTGACCAGGATCAGGGCACCGATGCGGCGCTCGGCCAGCGCTGCATGGAATGCGTGGTAGGCACCCGAGCAGATTCCCTGAACGGTGAACTTCCGGAAACCGCGCTTCTCGAGGACGTCGAGCATCGCGCGAATGTCCGAGTTCCGGTTTGCGAAGGCATGGCTGATGAAGTTCTCCTGGCCCGGCGGGGGGATACTGTCCCCAAGACCGGCGAAGTCCGCCCGCAACGATGAAATGCCGGCCTGGGCGAGACGGCGTGCAAACTCCACGCCTTGCCGGGCCGCTCCATATCGTGGGTCGCGGCCGCCATTCACGATGATCACGATGTCCGGCGAGGGCCCCGTCTCGGGATTGCAGAGGAAACCGAACAAGCGCTGACTCGAGCCGAAGCGCAGTGTCGTCTCGACGCAGCCGCCAGGGCGCAAGGTGGCTTCGACGGGCAAGACGGGTTGGGAGCGAGCCCTCGTCGTCGAATCGCGCCCCAGAGGGAAGGCTGTCGTCATCCAGTTGATGACGTCGTGAAAGGTGGGAAGCCTGACGGCATCGAACGTCGGATGTCCGACCAGGGAGTGCAGATCGTCGCTCCAGCCGCCCTTCGTCACCTCGATACCTGCATGGCGCCAGGAGTCGAGGCATTCGTCTAGCAGCCTGGATTCTGCGCGGGCGAACACCGCCACCTTCCGGGCCGCTTTCAGTGTCGTCTTGCGGAGGTCGGTGCCAGCAATCTGGGCGATCGTGCTGTCGCTGAAGGTAAACTCGCCGACTTCGATTCCGCCACCCGCGGGCAGGACGCGGCCGCCATGAAGCTCAGCATCGAGTGTCAGCTCACGCACATAGGAACGACCGCTCACCGTAGGTTCAAACAGAAGGAGTCCGGCAATGTCGTCCCGGCGCGAGGCCGCCAAGGCCGCCAGCATGGCGCCGGCCCGCATGCCGCAGACCAGGACTCCGCGCGAGCCGCTGATTGATTTCAGCCAATCGGCAGCAGCCTCGACACTTTCCTGCCAAGCGGTCCAATGGCCATCCGACCTTTCGACAGCGAGGTCGCACGAATCGCCGGTGCCGGGATATTCCAGACGGAGAGTCCAGTACCCGCTCCGTGCCAGCTCGTCAGCGAGGACCCTCAGCGCGCAATAAGCCACCAGTTCGTCCCCGAGCAGGCCGGGACAAATCAGAACCGCGAAGTCATTGCGGCGAGCCTCGAAAGGCATGTGAAGCCATCCGAAGCAGTCGTGAACCGCAATCGGCGTCATATCGTTCCCATACAGCCCACGCACACCTCTGGGTCTGTCCCACCACACCCCAAGGTGACTGCAAATTGATTTCTCCCCACGGGGAGATTATCCTAAAAGCCCGCGATTGCTCGCGAATTTTCAAGTATTTTTGGGAGTGTTCGGTGTCCTCGCCGCTGAAGGTTCGCGTTAGAGCTGTATTGAGAAGTGCCGGGTCTCTGCAAAAAGATGTCGAGATCCTGCGGGATGACGCTGACCTCCATGCTGCCGGCTTGACCTCGCACGCCACGGTCACTCTCATGCTGGCGCTCGAAGAAGCGTTCGACATCGAGTTTCCCGACCGACTCCTTCGACGCCGGACATTTTCCAGTATTGATGCCATCGCCGAGGCACTCGTTGAGATCGGCGTTCGAGACGAGGCGGCATGAGTCCGTGGCTCGCCGCTGCCCGCGCGGCGGGAACCCAGATCGCCGCCCGGCACGCTGACGATGTCGATCAACGAGCCCGTTTCCCGGCTGAGGCCGTGGCCGGGCTGAAGGATCGCAAGTTGCTCGGCATACTCGTGCCGGAGGCTGACGGAGGACCCGGCGCGGGCATCGCCGACGTGGTGGCGATCTGCCATGAACTTGGGCAACACTGCGCGTCGACGGCCATGATCTATGCGATGCACCAGATACAGGTCTCGTGCATCGTCCGGCATGCGGGAGCCAATTCCTGGCAACGCGCATTCATGAGCAGGCTCGCAAGCGAGCAGCTGCTTCTTGCCTCGGCCACGTCCGAAGCGGGCGTTGGCGGCGACGTCAGATCGAGTGTTTGTGCACTGGACGAGAAGCGTGGCCGGTTCACCCTCGTCAAGCAAGCGCCCGTGATATCCTACGGAGAGCATTGCGACGCCATCCTGGTGACGGCCAGGCGCACACCTCAGGCGCCCGCCTCGGACCAGGTGATTGTCGTCGTGCCGCGAGCCGGCATGGAGCTGCAACGCCAGGAATCCTGGGACACGCTAGGCATGCGCGGCACGTGTTCCAACGGCTATCGCCTCAGCGCGGAAGGCGAGATGAGCCAGGTCGTTCCGGCACCCTACGCAGATGTGTCCGCGCAGACGATGCTCCCGACGTGCCATCTCGTCTGGAGTGCCCTCTGGCTCGGCATAGCGACCGAGGCGATGGCGCGGTCACGGGCCTTCGTCCGGATGGAAGCCAGGCGGAAGCCTGGCGTTCCACCGATCGGTGCCACCCGATTGGCGCAGGCACTGGTCGATCTGCAGTCGATGAGGAGCAATCTCGTAACCCAGCTGCATCGATACGAAGAGGCGATCGGTTCTGATGACCGGCTGTCAGCGCTGCCTTTTGCCGTCGCGATGAACAACCTCAAGCTCGGGTGTTCACACCAGGCCGTGAAGATCGTCGAGCAGGCGATGCTGATCTGTGGTCTGGCCGGCTACCGCAACGACTCTCCGTTCAGCATCGGCCGTCTTCTCCGGGATGCTCAGTCGGCTGTCGTCATGGTGAACAATGATCGCATTGTTGCGAACAATGCGACTCTCGCTCTGGCGCTCCGGGACGAGCCGGAGCTTCTGGCGTGAACGACCCCGTTTCCGCTGCTTACGAAGCATTCCGGACGGAGCTGGAGAGCCAAGGCCTTTTGATTTCCATGGGTGTCGAGGGGCTGTATGGGCGGAGCGGGACCTTTGAAGACGTCGTGGAGCGCCTGAACGCGGCGATCGGCGCCGTCGGCGATCCTGATGGGCCGGAGGTGATGCGGTTTCCGCCGGGACTGGGCCGCCTCCAGCTCGAGAAGAGCGGCTATGTCCGGAACTTCCCGCACCTGGCAGGCACCGTGGCCAGTTTTGCCGGATCCAATCAAGACCATGCGGCGCTTCTCGCCAGGTTGTCGAACGACGAGGACTGGACGGACATGCAGCGGCCGACCGAGGTCGCCCTGACCCCCGCCGCCTGTTATGGCGTCTACCCGGTCATCGCGGCGCGCGGACGGCTGGGTGCAGCCGGCGCGTTGGTCGATGTCTACACCTGGTGTTTCCGTCACGAGCCTTCCATCGATCCGGCGCGCATGCAGATGTTCCGGCAACGCGAGCATGTCCGCATCGGCACTCCGGAGCAGGTTGCCTCCTTTCGCGCGCTATGGCTCGACCGGGCGCGCGCACTCGTCGAGTCGTTGGGATTGCCCGCTGCAATCGATGTGGCGAACGATCCATTTTTCGGCCGGGCCGGCAAGCTCCTCGCAGCCACCCAACGCGAGGGGAATCTCAAGTTCGAACTATTGGTACCGATCGTCGCCGAGGCGCCCCGAACGGCCTGCGTCAGCTTCAATGACCATCGCGATCTGTTCGGTCGGGCCTGGGGCATCGAATTGGAACCGGGAGAGACGGCTCATACGGCCTGCGTCGGATTCGGTGTCGAGCGGCTGACGCTCGCCCTGTTTCGCCACCACGGCTTCTTCGTCGCTGACTGGCCGGATAGCGTGCGCCATGTCCTCGGATTCTGACGCGATCGATCTTCTGAGGCTCAGTCCTGCGACGGCGCGACAGAGCACGCTGCACGGTGACGAGCGGATCTGGCGGGAAACCAACTGCTACGTCGATCTGTGGGTGGAACTTCTGCCGGCGCTCGGCCATTCCCCCGAAGCAGCACTACCCTTCACGGTGCTGCAGGATTTCGAGGGCGACCAGTTCACCTTCTTCAAGTTTCCGCTGGAGGATTTGCAGGCCCTGTTCGGCCTCACCGTGCAGGAGCTTGCGATCTACGAATCGGTCGAGGCGCAGGCGACGGCGCAGCTTCGCCGGGGGCGGCCCGTGCTGGTCGAGGTCGATGCCTTCTGGCTGCCCGATGCCGGCGAGGCGTATCGCAAGGCGCATGTGAAGACGAGCGTGGCCGTCATTGCGCTGGATCCGGCAGGGCGACGCTTCGGATACTTCCACGGCACCGGCTACCACGAGCTGGAGGGTGAGGACTATGACGGGTTGTTCCGCGGGCCGGCGGTCCTGTTCCCCTATGCCGAGTTCGTGAAGCGCGACGGCGAGGCGCTCGGTGGCATGGCATTGCTGGAAGCTTCGCTTACGTTGCTACGGGGCCATCTGAAGCGTCGGCCGAGCGTCAACCCGATGGAGGCCTGGCGCGCGGCGCTGCCGTCGCATCTCGAGCGGCTGGCTTCCCGTGACATGGCTTACTTCCACCTCTACGCCTTCAACGTGCCACGCCAGCTCGGTGCCAATTTCGAGATGCTCGGCACCTATCTTCAATGGCTGGGGACCAACGGGGTGGGGGGGCTTGCCGAAGCTGCCGCCGCCGGCCGTCGTATCGCCGAGGCCGCCAAGGCGGTGCAATTCCAGCTCGCACGCATGGTCCATCGCCGCAGGTTCGACGCCGGTGCCGTGCGGCTGCAGCCGCTTGCCGACGACTACGACCTCATCATCGCGGCACTCGCGACCCGGTTCGCCTGATGCAGTGGCAGCTCGCCTGTATGGTATCCGGGGCGGCTCAGAGGCCGGCGGATCTGCCGGCATCGTTGGACTGGATCGCGGCACCGGTGCCGGGGACGGCGGCTCAGGCCCTGCGCGAAGCGGGGCGCTGGAGGCTGGAGGATCCGCCCCCCCTCCATGACCAGGACATCTGGTATCGCACCCGCTTCGATGGCAGCGGACGCCGCACGTTGCGCTTCAACGGGCTCGCCACCCTGGCGGAAGTCTGGCTGAACGGACGCTCGATTCTTGTCTCCGACAACATGTTCCTCACCCACGAGGTCGAGGTCGACCTGGCTGGCGACAACGAACTCGTCGTCGTCTTTCGCTCGCTGGATGCCGAGATCGTGCGTCGCAAGGGCAGGGCGCGCTGGCGAACCGCACTGGTCGAGAACAACCGCTTGCGGCAGGTGCGCACGACGCTGCTTGGACACATGACCGGCTGGCAGCCGGCGGTGCATGTCGTGGGCCCCTGGCGGGGGATCGAACTCGTCGAGCAGACGAGCGGACCTCATGTGATGGCGAAGCGAATTCGCGCCACACTCGACGGCGACGACGGTCTGCTGGATGTGTCGCTCGACATCGATTGCGGCGGCACGCGACCGGAGGCCCGGCTGATCGTCGCGGGCATCGACGCGCCGCTCGAATGGGCGGGCGAGGGGCTCCTTCGGGGCCGGCTGCGCATCCCGGACGTGGAGAAGTGGTGGCCGCATACGCATGGCGCCCCCACGCTTCATCGCGTTCGCGTCACCTTCGGCGGCTTCGAGATCGATCTCGGCCAGGTCGGGTTCAGGTCGATCGATGTCGACAAAGGCAGCGACGGTCGTGGCTTCGCGCTGCGCGTGAACGGGCAGCCGATCTTTGCCCGGGGCGCCTGCTGGAGCACAGCGGACCTCGTCACGCTGGCGGGTGACCGCGAGACACTGGCGCCATGGCTGCGGCAGGCGCGCGACGCGCACATGAACGTGATCCGTGTCGGCGGGACGATGATCTACGAGAGCGACGATTTCTTCGCCGTGTGCGATGAACTCGGCCTCCTCGTCTGGCATGATTTCATGTTCGCCAACATGGATTACCCGATCGCGGATCCCTCGTTCCGCGCCAGCGTCGAGCGGGAGGCGGATCAGTTCCTCGCCCGCGTGCAGGCGCATCCGTCGCTCGGCGTCCTGTGCGGCGGCAGCGAGGTCGGCCAGCAGGCGGCCATGCTCGGCTTGCCATCGTCGCTCTGGAGCAGCCCGCTGTTCGACGAGATCCTGCCGGCGATCGCCAGGGCAGTTTGTCCGGACGTCGTCTTCGTCGCGCAGTCACCCTGTGGCGGCGATCTGCCGTTTCAGGTCAATGCGGGGGTATCGCACTACTACGGCGTCGGCGCCTACAGGCTGCCCCTCGAGGACGCGCGGCGCGCCGATGTCCGGTTCGCCGCCGAGTGCCTGGCCTTTGCGAACGCGCCCGCCGCGGTCACACCGGCGGGGGACCGGGTGCCCCGCGACCGTGGGGCCGATTGGGATTTTGCAACGGTACGCGATCACTATCTCGAACGGCTCTACGCCGTCGATGCTGCGAAGCTGAGGGCGGAAGATCCAGTGCATTACCTCAGGCTGTCACGGGCGCTGTCGGGGGATCTGATGGAGGTCGTCGTCGCTGAATGGCGGCGGCCGGCGTCGCGCTGCGCCGGTGCGCTGGTCTGGATGCTGAAGGATCTGAGCCCCGGGTCAGGCTGGGGCGTCGTGGATTCAAGCGGCATTCCCAAGCTCGCTTGGCACGGGCTGCGGCGGGCCTTTCGGCCGGTGCAGGTGGCGCTCACGGACGAGGGGCTGAACGGGCTCGCTGTGCACCTCACCAACGAGACCGCGGCGCCGGTCTCGACCAAGCTGTCATTGCTCTGCCTGCAGGCCGGCGACGTGGTCGTGATGCGGCGGGAATGCCAGGTCGATCTGCCGGCGCGTAGCGCGCGAACGATGACCTCGGCCGAACTTATCGGCTCGTTCTTCGATATCACCTACGCCTACCGCTTTGGTCCGCCGCCGCTCGAGGTCGCATTCGTCACACTGGAAGATGCGGTGACGGGCGGACGTCTCAGCGAGGCCGCGCACTTCCCGCTGGGGCGCTCGGCGATCGCCCAAGATCCGGGCCTGTCCGCCATGCTGGAGCGGGACGGGGAGGGCTGGGTGGTTGCGATCCAGGCGAACCGGTTCGCTCCCTGCATCCAGATCGAGGCCGCGCACCACCACGCCGAGGAGGAGGGCTTCCACCTGCTGCCGGGCGAGCAGCGGCGTGTGAGGCTGCTCGCCACTGCCGACGTCGGCGAGAATCCGCCGACCGGTGAGGTTCTGTCTGTGGCATCGAAGTTGGCGACGAGCTGCCGCTTCGGCTAGTGCGGCTTTGCGCAGGTCGAGCCGGGCCTGACGTCCATGCGCCGTTTTCGCAGTATCCGTGACGAAGCAAACCCCGGGAATCGCTTCCCGGGACACTTTTTCGATTCGTCCGTTTCGTTTATTTCGTCTGTTTCGTTTGTGTTGCCAGGAAAGGCGCCAGCAGTGCTAGCGCACCGCGCCCGAGGCATGAAGCGCGTCGATCTCGTCGGCGCCGTATCCGGCTTCGGCAAGGATGGCGTTGGTATGCTCGCCGAGCGTCGGCGCATGCGTTTCCACTTGACGCTCACCGCCGGAGAACTTGTTCGCCCGCTTCGAACGACGGATGCGGCCTTCGCTGGGATGATCCTCGGGCTGGAAGAAGCCGACATCGCCGAGATGCGGGTCGGTGAGAAGGTCGTCGATCGTGTTGTAGCGCGCGGCCGGCACATCGAGCCGGTCGAAGATCTCCAGCCATTCCGCCGTCGTCTTCTGGGCGAGGCCCGTCTTGCGGACCTCGAAATAGGCCGCGGCATTGTTGGTGCGGGCGAAGGCGCTGTCGAAGCGCGGGTCGGTTTTCAGTTCGGGCCGGCCGATGGCGTCGAAGAAGGCGAAGGCCTGCTGGTTTGTGTTGGGGCCGACCGTGATGTAGCCGTCCTTCGTGGGCAGCGGGCGATAGTCGGGGCTGAGCAGCCTTCCGTCGCCGGTGGGACCGATCGGCGGATCGAAGGTTGCCGCGCCCAGATGCTCGCTCGACACGAACGACGCCATGTTCTCGAGCATGGGCACGTCGATCGCCTCGCCGACGCCGGTCTTCTCGCGGCGATAGAGGGCGAAGCCGATGCACTGGGCGGCGATCAGGCCCGTCGTGTGGTCGCTCATCACCATGGGCACGAAGCGCGGCTCGCCGGTCGCCCGCTCCAGCGTGCCGGCGACGCCGGACAGGCTCTGCACGATGGGATCGTAGGCGGGGCGATTGTAGTAACGGCCGCCGCGGCCGAAGGCGAGGATCGAGCAGTGGATGAGCTTCGGGTTCTTCCGCGCCAGGCTGGCATGATCGAGCCCTGCGCGGGTGAGGGCTTCGGGACGGACGTTGCTGACGAACACGTCAGCCTTCTCTATGAGGCGATGGAGCGCGGCGAGCCCTTCTGGCTTCTTGATGTCGAGCACGATCGACCGCTTGTTGCGGTTGAAGTTGATGAACTTGCCCGACATGCCCGGATTGCGGCTGCCCTGCGCCATGGTGCGCAAGAGGTCGCCGCCTGGCGACTCGACCTTGATGACCTCGGCGCCGTAGTCGGCCAGGGTGCGGGTGCAGATCGGCCCGACGACCACCGTCGTCAGGTCGACCACCTTCACGCCCGCGAGCGGGCCACCGCTCACGCCGTGAACTCCAGGTCCATCTCGCCGCATAGCACGCCGTTCTTGTCGGCGGCCCACAGCTTCAGCGTGCCGTCCTTCTGTTCCTCGCCGCGCACCTCGATGAGGTCGCCGACCCACAGCGGATGGACGAGGCGGGCGCTGTAGCCCTTCAACTCGCCCTTGGCATGCTTCAGCGCGGCGTCGACCATCAGGTGCATCGACAGGCCGCCGTTCGAGACGATGGCGGGATAGCCTTCCTCGCTGCGCGTGTAGTCGCCGTCATAGTGGATGCGGTGGGCGTTCCAGGTGATAGCGCCGTAGCGGAAGTTGAGCGTGTTGGTGAGCTGCGTCGTCTCGGTCCAGGCCTGGTCGGTGCGGGCCTGCGTGGCCACCGTCGCGGTGGTCTTCTGGCCCGGAGGGACGGCAGGGCGATAGATCGCGTCGAACGTGTCGGAGGCGATGGTCCGACCGCCCTGTTCGATCGTGTGTCGCATCGTCAGCACGAAGATGTCGCCCGAGCGGCCGGTCTTGGGGACGATGTTCGCGACCTCGGCCTTCTTCACCGCCGGTTCGCCGGCCTTGAGGCGCCCCATGATCTCCACCCGGCGGCCGGCGCCCATGCGGCGCGGCATCGGGATCGGCGGCAGGACGATGCCCTTGTTGGGATGCCCGTCCGGACCCAGCTCGCCCTGGCGGACGGTCTCGGCGAAGAAGACGGTGAACCAGTGCGGCGGCAGCTCCTGGCCGCGCTTGATCGACTCGGGGTCGACGTCGAAGGTCGCGGCAACGCGGCGGACGGCCATCATGCCGATATCGTCCTCGACCGTGCGCACCCGCCCGATCCACGGCCGCAGGGTCGCCATTGCTTCGTCCATCCAGCCCATGTCGGTCTTCCTCGAAGGTTTTGCGGCGCGCATCCTCCAACAAAAGAAGGGCCCGCAACAGCGGGCCCTTCCATGATCCGAAAGTTCGGAGATGATCAGATCGAGTAGTACATCTTGTACTCGATCGGGGCCGGCTGGTGTTCCCAGTTGTAGACCTCTTCCCACTTGAGCTCCATGTAGGCGTCGATCTGGTCGTCGGTGAACACGCCGCCTTGGGTGAGGAACGAGCGGTCGGCGTCGAGGGCGTTGAGGGCCTCGCGCAGCGAGCCGGCGACGGTCGGAACCTTGGAGAGTTCTTCCGGCGGCAGGTCGTACAGGTTCTTGTCCATCGGGTCGCCCGGATGGATCTTGTTCTTGATGCCGTCGAGGCCGGCCATCAGCATCGCCGCGAAGGCGAGGTACGGGTTGGCCGACGGATCGGGGAAGCGGACCTCGACGCGCTTGCCCTTGGGCGAGGACGCGTAGGGGATGCGGCACGAGGCCGAGCGGTTGCGCGACGAGTAGGCCAGCAGCACCGGCGCCTCGAAGCCCGGGATGACGCGCTTGTAGGAGTTGGTGCTGGCGTTGGTGAAGGCATTCAGCGCCTTGGCGTGCTTGATGATGCCGCCGATGTAGTACAGCGCCGTCTCCGACAGGTCGGCGTAGCCCGAACCGGCGAACAGCGGCTTGCCGTCCTTCCAGATCGACTGGTGGGTGTGCATGCCCGAACCGTTGTCGCCATAGAGCGGCTTCGGCATGAAGGTCAGCGACTTGCCGTAGCTGTGGGCGACGTTGTGCAGCGTGTACTTGTACTTCTGCACGTTGTCGGCGGTTTTCACGAGCGTGTCGAACTTGAAGCCGAGCTCGTTCTGGGCCGGGGCGACCTCATGATGGTGGATTTCCATGACCAGGCCCATGTCGGTGCAGACCGACATCATCTCGGCGCGCAGGTCGTTGTGCGTGTCGACCGGCTGAACCGGGAAGTAACCGCCCTTGACGCCCGGACGATGGGCGAGGTTGCCGCCCTCGACCGCGATGCCGGTGTTCCACGGCGATTCGTTCGAGGAGATGCTGTAGAAGCTGCCCTGCATCTGGACGTCGTAGCGGACGTCGTCGAACACGAAGAACTCGAGTTCGGGGCCGAACACGGCGGTGTCGCCGATGCCGGACGACTTCATGAAGGCTTCGGCGCGCTTGGCGGTCGAACGCGGGCAGCGGGCGTAGAGCTGGCCGGTCGAAGGCTCGACGACGTCGCAGTTCACGATCAGCGTGGTCTGCGCGGTGAAGGGATCGAGCACGGTGGTGGACGGATCCGGCATCAGGATCATGTCGGACTCGTTGATCGCCTTCCAGCCGGCGATCGAGGAACCGTCGAACATCACGCCGTCCTCGAAGGTGCCTTCGTCGGTGGCGGACGCCATGCGGGCCGTGTGTTGCCACTTGCCGCGAGGATCGGTGAAGCGGAAGTCAACGAACTTGACGTCCTTTTCCTTGATCAGCGCGAGAACCTGTTTGGCATCCATTGTCGATCGTCCCTCTACTTGTGGTTTACTGCTTTCAGCCCCCGAAAGGCCGGGTCCTCATACGGCGGCGTCACCACGCTCACCAGTACGAATTCGAATCGCGTCGTCGATGCTCGACACGAAGATCTTGCCGTCGCCGATGCGACCTGTATGCGCCGAACTGCGGATCGCCTCGACCGCCTTTTCCACCATCTCGTCCTCGATGATGAGTTCGAGCTTCACCTTCGGCAGGAAGTCGACGACGTACTCAGCGCCGCGATAGAGTTCCGTGTGACCTTTCTGCCGGCCGAAGCCCTTGGCCTCGAGAACCGTGATGCCTTTCAGGCCGATCTGATTGAGGGCGTCCTTCACCTCATCCAGCTTGAAGGGCTTGATGATCGCTTCGATCTTCTTCATTTGGCTTGAGACACTCCGCACGCAGACACCGGGTCCTCCAATCGGAAAGGCCCGTGTGTGTTCAAGGGAAGCAGTTTTCATGCCAGAATTTTCCACAGCCTGAAACGGGAATTGTCGATTCAGTCTGTCTGTTTGGCGGGCGAATTGATCGAATATTGATCAAGAATGTGAACAAAGATCAGGCAGAACGGTAACCATGAGACCTGCAAATTCGATGATGGCCGGCTTGGGAACGACGGTATTCGAAGTCATGTCGGCGCTTGCCCGCGAACACAACTCCGTCAATCTCGGTCAGGGCTTTCCCGATGACAGGGGACCGGAGGAGGTGCGCGCCGCGGCGGCGGACTATCTGATGAATGGCCACAACCAGTATCCGCCGATGATGGGAATACCGGAACTGCGGCAGGCGGTGGCCGAACATGCCGGGCGTTTCCAGGGGCTCGACATCGACTGGCAAAGCGAGGTGCTCGTGACGTCCGGGGCGACCGAGGCTTTGGCCGACTGCCTGTTCGGCCTGATCGAGCCCGGCGACGAGGTGGTGCTGATCGAGCCGCTTTATGATTCTTACCTGCCCATCGTGCGGCGTGCCGGGGGGATTCCCAGGATGGTGCGGCTGGAACCGCCGACCTGGCGCCTGCCGCGGGAGGAACTGGCCGCCGCATTCGGACCCAGGACCAAGCTCATCCTCTTCAATACGCCGATGAACCCTTGCTCGAAGGTCTTCGACCGGGAGGAACTCTCGTTCATCGCGGACCTGTGCCTGAAGCACGACGTCTACGCGATCTGCGACGAGGTCTACGAGCACATCATCTTCGACGACCGGCGACACATCTCGCTGATGACCCTACCGGGCATGCGCGATCGCACGGTGCGCATCGGCTCCGCCGGCAAGAGCTTCAGCCTGACGGGCTGGAAGGTGGGGTACATCACCGCCGCGCCGGAGTTGATGAAGGCGATCGCGCGCACGCACCAGTTCATGACTTTCACGACCGCACCGAACCTACAATGGGGCGCCGCGACGGGACTGCGGATGCAGGACGGGTATTTTTCCACCCTGGCCGCCGAAATGCAGCGCAAGCGTGACCATCTAGCCGGGGCCCTGGCCGGGATCGGCTTCGACGTCCTGCCGTCGCACGGGACGTATTTCGTCACCACGGACTTCCGGCCTCTGGGATTCAATGGAACGGATGAGGAGTTCTGCCGTCACATAACGGTAAAGGCGGGAGTGACCGCCGTCCCGGTCAGTGCTTTTTATTCATCGACCGAAGCTCCTCGGTATTTCGCACGCTTTTGCTTTTGTAAGCACGATTCCACGTTGGACAGCGCCATCGAGCGGCTGGCGACCCATTTTGGGGCCTAAAGCTCTGGTATTTGCAGTCTTTCGAAACTAAGATGCAATTGTCAGCGGTTTTTCAGGCGCCCAAACCCTGAATCGGGAGAGTTATTGCATTGGCATTGCCAATATCTGCATATCCAGAGCATATCCGGCTCGCATGGTGCTCCACGGTCAGTTTGCTGCCGACATGAGTCGGACCGATGACGCAAGCCGCGCGGCGGCGGTCCCCAAGCCCATGCGGATGGATGGGCGCCGTCTCCGCAGCGAGCGCACGAAGCAGCTGATCATCGAGGCCTATCTGGACCTGATTAGGGAGAACCCGTCGGTGCCGATGCCGACGGCGGTGGAGATCGCGGCGCGCGCCGGCTACTCCGTCCGATCCATCTTCGAGCGTTTCCCCGACCTGCACACGCTGCGGGTCGCGGCGGCGGACTATAGCCTCGCGCACGCGGCGGCACTGGAGCCGGCGCGCGACGTCAATGGCGACCGTGCCACCCGCATCAAGTCCCAGGTCGAGACGAGAGCAGGGACCTGCGAGCGCGGAGTCGCCTTATGGCGGGCACTGCTGTTCAACGTCGACGAGGACGACGCCCTCAAGGCGCGCGTCAAGACTGCGCGCGAACGTACGATCGAACGCATGAAAATCATGTATAGGCCGGAACTTTCGGTGCTTGAGCCGACCGAGCGCCGAAATCTCCTGATCGCCCTCGAGGCCGTGACAGACATCGAGAGCTGGGCGCGGCTACGCGACATGTACGGTCTTTCGTTCGCGGAGGGCTGCGCCGTGTGGATCCGGGCCATCGACCGGATGCTGCCACCGACCCCGCAAGGCGATTCGCCATCATGAATTCGAGACTCACCAAGATCGATGGCCGCCGACTCCGCAGCGAGCGGACCAAGCAGTTGATCATCGAAGCCTATCTCGCGCTGGCCCAGGAGATGTCGCCGCGTGTCTTTACGGCCGCCGAAATCGCCGAGAAGGCGGGCTATTCGGTACGATCGGTGTTCGAACGATTTCCCGACCTCCGCGCACTTCAGGTTGCGGCTGTCGACTATTCGCTGGCGCCGCCGCGGGGAGCCGACGGCGACCGCGGGACCAGGATCGACGCGCATGTCCGGACACGCGGCCAGACCTGTGAAAGCTGGCTGCCGCTGTGGCGGTCACTGATCGTGAACCAGGGCGACTCGCCGGAACTGAAGGCCCGCATCCGCCTGGCGCGGGACCACGTAACGGCTCGCATGGAACTGATGTTCGCGCCGGAGTTCGCCATGATGGCGCCCGACGAGCGTCGTCAGATACTTATTGCCCTCGAAGCCCTGACAGATGTCGAAAGCTGGGCCCGCATGCGGGAACTGTTCGACCTATCGATAGACGAAGCCTGCCTCGTGTGGATCCAGGCAATCGATCGTCTGCTTCCCGCTGGTCCAAGCGGCGAGACATGACCGAGCGGGGCAGGCGGCCGTCGGATGTTTCGGCCGGGCCTGTACCCGTCGATGGCCGGCGGCTGCGCAGCGCGAGGACGCGTCAGCTAATCATCGAAGCCTATCTCGTGCTTCTGCGGGAAAATCCACGGATCCCGACCGCCGCGACGATTGCGCAAAGGGCCGGCTGCTCGGTGCGATCTGTCTTCGAGCGCTTTCCCGATCTGCATGCGTTGCGCGTGGCCGCGACGGACGAGGCGCTGCTCAAGGCATCGGAGCAGGTCGCTGCCCAACCCGCTGTCGGCATCCGTGACGACCGGCTGAAGACCCATGTGGAGGCGCGCGGCAGGGTTTGCGAGGAATGGCTGCCGCTTTGGCGGGCATTGATTGCAAACCAGGGTGACTCGGCGGATCTCAAGGCAAGGATCCGCATGATCCGCGAATTGGTCATCCGGCGGATCGAGGAGGTATACGCGCCCGAGCTCGGGACCCTCGACGAGCGCGAGCGGCTTCAAACGGTGCTCGCCCTGGAGGCGCTGGTCGATTTCGAGAGCTGGGCGCGCATGCGCGAGCAGTTCGGATTGTCGTTCGAAGATGCCTGCGGCGTCTGGAAGCGTGCCATCGACAGGCTCCTACCTCTGACACCTCCTGTTTCTTGACGCTCCGGCCGCCGGAGCGTAGGAAGGCGCGCTTCGTCGGGAGCGATCCGCGATGGCGGCCGTAGCTCAGTTGGTTAGAGCGCCAGATTGTGATTCTGGATGTCGCCGGTTCAAATCCGGTCGGCCGCCCCAATCGCCCCCACGAGAAGCCTCCCAGGTCTAAAATGCGTGATCTCGTTTCCCGAGACGAACTGGCTCTTCTGAGCTGTGCCCAGATGGCGAAGGCCGATGCCTTTGCGATCGCAGGTGGCGTGCCTGGTCGGGTCCTCATGGAGGCCGCCGGGGCGGCCGTTGCGGCTGCCGCAATGGAACGTCACGCGCGGCGTCCAGTGGTGGTGCTCTGCGGGCCCGGAAACAATGGCGGCGACGGCTTTGTCGCGGCGCGACGTCTGCGGAAGGCAGGATGGCCCGTGCGGCTGGTTCTCTTCGGGTCCGTCGGCAGTCTCAAAGGTGACGCGGCCTGGGCGGCCGGCACCTGGACCGGAGCGATCGAGCAATGGTCCTCATCGACACTCGACGCCGCACCCCTCGTGATCGACGCGATATTCGGCGCGGGACTAAGTCGACCCGTCGATGGAGAGATCGCTGCCGCCATAGCGTTGGTGAACGCGCGGAAACTGCCCATCGTCGCCGTGGATGTGCCGAGCGGCCTGCACGGAGATACGGGAGAGATCCTGGGCTGCGCCCTTGAGGCGGAAATGACGGTGTCGTTCTTTCGGGCGAAACCCGGGCATTACGCCGTCGAAGGATTGCGTCGCTGCGGCAGCCTGCTGATCGCGGATATCGGCATTCCGGCGCAAGCCGTGACGGAGATCGCTCCGCGGGCCTGGCTGAATGCGCCGGCTCTGTGGGCGCATTTGCTCCAGCGCGCCAATATTGCCGATCACAAATATACACGGGGTCACCTCACGATCCTGGCGGGACCTCACGCCACCGGGGCGGCGCGCCTCGCTGCACTGGCCGGCCGGCGGGTGGGGGCGGGATTGGTCACGATCGCGGCCTTTCGTTCGACCTTGCCGGCATTCCAGGCGGCGGAACCCGGTAACCTCATCGTCGAGGCCGACGATGGCGCGATGTTCGCCCACCTGTTGGGCGACGAGCGCCGCAACGCCATTCTGATCGGTCCGGGATCGGGGGCGGGGGACCGGACGAAAGACTCGGTCCTCGCCGCCCTCGATGCGAGGCGCAGTGTCGTTCTCGACGCCGATGCCATCACCGCGTTTGCCGCGGACCCGGATCTTCTCTTTCGCAGTGTTCGCGGCCCGACATTGCTCACCCCCCATGAAGGTGAGTTCCGCAGGATATTTCCGGATCTTGGCGGCGTGGCGGGCAAGCTGGAACGGGTGAGGCAGGCGGCGGCGCGGAGCGGGGCGACGGTCCTGTTGAAGGGACCCGACACGGTGATTGCCGAGCCGGACGGCCGCGCGATCATCAACGTCCACGCTTCGCCGGGGCTGGCGACGGCAGGGTCCGGCGACGTGCTGGCCGGCCTGATCGGCGGGCTGCTGGCGCAGGGCCTCACGCCGTTCGCCGCAGCCTCGGCGGCAGCGTGGCTGCATGGGGAATGTGCGCTGCAGTTCGGCGGTCCCGGCCTGATCGCCGAGGATTTGCCGGCGCTTCTTCCTCGCGCCCTTCAGTCCGTGTCGTCCTTCAATTGACCGGTCGTCGGGCACGGGCTAAGAGGCGCGCGATTCGGCCTTCGCGGCACGCCCCGATGGCTCAGAATGTGGTTTGGGCTGGCTTCGGGCGGGCGTGGTGGAATTGGTAGACACGCGAGATTTAGGTTCTCGTGCCGCAAGGCGTGGGGGTTCAAGTCCCTCCGCCCGCACCAGGAAATGGAAGTGAGACAATGCAAGTTACGGAACTCTCGGCTGAAGGCCTGAAGCACCAGTTCAAGATCGTCGTCCCCGCCGGCGACCTCGCCTCGAAGATTGACGAGCGTCTCGCCGAGATGGCGAAGACCGCCGCGCTTCCGGGCTTCCGTCCGGGCAAGGTGCCGGTCAGCCTCCTGAAGAAGCAGTATGGCCAGGCGCTGTTCGGCGAAGCGGTCGAGGCGGCCGTCAACACCAGCACGGCGAAGGCGATCGAGGATCGCGGCCTGAAGCCCGCGCTTCAGCCGCGCGTCGACCTCAAGCAGCTCGAAGAGGGCAAGGACGTCGAGTTCGAGGTCGTGGTCGAGGTGCTGCCGGAGATCGGCAAGCTCGACTTCTCGGGCATCGAACTCGAGCGGCTCAAGGCTGAGGTCCCGGAAAAGGACATCGACGAGGCGCTCGATCGTATCGCCAAGGCCAACCGCGAGCAGAAGCCCGTCGATCCGCCGCGTCCGGCACAGAAGGGCGATGCGATCAAGCTCGACTTCGTGGGCTCGGTCGACGGCGTCGAGTTCCCCGGCGGTGCGGCCAACGACTACACGCTCGAGCTCGGCTCCGGCTCCTTCATCCCGGGCTTCGAGGATCAGCTGGTCGGCGCCGAGGTCGGCAAGACGGTCGACGTCAAGGTGACCTTCCCGGCCGAGTATGGCGCCGCCGAACTCGCCGGCAAGGACGCGGTGTTCAAGTGCACGATCAAGGAGATCCACGAGTTCGTCGACAAGCCGGCGGATGACGAACTGGCGAAGAAGAACAACTTCGAGAACCTCGAGGCCATGCGCAAGGCGGTCGGCGAGCGGATCGGCCAGGACTACGCCCAGATCTCGCGCACGATGATCAAGCGCCAACTCCTCGACAAGCTTGCCGATACCCAGAAGTTCGCGGTGCCCGAAGGGCTCGTAGAGGGTGAGTTCAATTCCATCTGGCAGCGTATCGAGGAAGCCAAGAAGAACGGCCAGAAGGTCGAGGACGACGAAGAGAAGATGCGCAAGGAGTATCGCGACATCGCCGAGCGCCGGGTTCGCCTAGGCCTGCTGCTGGCCGATGTCGGCCGCTCCAACAGCATCGACGTCACCCCGGAAGAGCTCAACCAGGCCGCGATGCGCGAGGCCATGCGCTACCAGGGTCAGGAGCGCCAGGTCCTGGAGTACTTCAGCAAGAATCCGGAAATGAAGGATCAACTTCGCGCGCCGATCTTCGAGGAGAAGACGGTCGACTTCATCCTCGAGCTGGCCAAGGTCTCCGAGAAGTCGGTTACGCCGGAGGAACTGCTCAAGGCTGCCCGCGAGGCGGAAGAGGAAGAGGCCGACGAGAAGGCCGCAGGCTGATCTTGGGCCGGTGGCCTTGAAGAGGACCACCGGCACTGCCACTTTTCACAGATCAGTCACTCAAGGGGGCCCGCGATGATTCGCGACCGCGATCCGCTGGAAGTTCACAACAACTACTACGTCCCGATGGTGGTCGAGCAATCGGCGCGCGGCGAGCGGGGCTACGACATCTGGTCGAGGCTGCTGAAGGAGCGGATCATCTTTCTGAACGGTCCGGTCGAGGACCATGTGGCGGGCGTGCTCTGCGCCCAGCTGCTCTACCTCGAAGCCGAGAACCCGACGAAGGACATCTCGTTCTACATCAACTCGCCTGGTGGTGTGGTGACGTCCGGCATGGCGATCTACGACACCATGCGGTACATCCGCCCGCACATCTCGACCCTGGTCTACGGCCAGGCGGCGTCGATGGGCTCTCTCCTGCTGACGGCGGGCGAGAAGGGCAAGCGCTTCGCCCTGCCGAACGCCCGCATCATGATCCACCAGCCGTCGGGTGGCGCCCAGGGCCAGGCCACGGACATCGAGATCCATGCAAGGGAGATCCTTGCGACCCGGTCGCGGCTCAACCAGATGTATGTGGAACATACTGGCAAGCCGATCGAGGTCATCGAGCAGGCCATGGAGCGCGACAAGTTCTTCGCACCCCAGGAAGCCAAGGAATTCGGCCTTATCGACGACGTGCTCGAGAAGCGGCCGACCCCGACAACGATCCAGGCTGCTGCCTCCTAAAACAGCAGTCGCGACCAATTGTTTCCTGTTCGCACGGCGACACACCATATTTTGATGTTGTCGCCGTCCGGGCGGCACGTTTAACATAGGCTTGTGTGCGGGCCCTCAGGTCGCGGGGCCCCCCAAGCGGAGGTACGTTACCGACATGCCAGCCGCCAAGTCCGGGGGTGATTCCCGTAACACCCTGTATTGCAGCTTCTGTGGCAAGAGCCAGCACGAAGTCCGCAAGCTCATTGCCGGGCCTACCGTCTTCATCTGCGATGAATGCGTCGAGCTCTGCATGGACATCATCCGGGAAGAGAGCAAGACAACCCTCGTCAAGTCCAAGGATGGCGTGCCGTCTCCCAAGGAGATCCGCCAGATCCTCGACGACTATGTCATCGGGCAGGATCAGGCCAAGCGCATCCTCGCCGTCGCCGTGCATAATCACTACAAGCGGCTGAGCCACGGCGGCAAGTCGAACGAAGTCGAGATCGCCAAGTCCAACATCATGCTGATCGGCCCGACGGGCTGCGGCAAGACGTTGTTGGCCCAGACGCTGGCGCGCATGCTGGATGTGCCGTTCACGATGGCCGATGCTACGACCCTGACGGAAGCGGGTTACGTCGGCGAGGACGTCGAAAACATCATCCTGAAGCTGCTGCAAGCGGCCGACTACAATGTCGAGCGGGCGCAGCGCGGCATCGTCTATATCGACGAGGTCGACAAGATCAGCCGCAAGTCCGACAATCCGTCGATCACCCGGGACGTCTCGGGCGAGGGCGTGCAGCAGGCTCTCCTGAAGATCATGGAAGGTACGGTCGCCTCCGTGCCGCCGCAGGGCGGGCGCAAGCATCCGCAGCAGGAATTCCTTCAGGTCGACACGACCAACATCCTGTTCATCTGCGGTGGTGCCTTCGCCGGCCTCGACAAGATCATCTCGATGCGCCGCCAGGGCACCTCGATCGGTTTCGGCGCGGAAGTGCGGGGGCCCGAGGATCGCCGGACCGGCGAGATCCTGAAGGATCTTGAACCCGAGGATCTGCTGCGCTACGGCCTGATCCCCGAATTCGTCGGCCGCCTGCCGGTGGTCGCCACGCTTGAGGACCTGGACGAGGTCGCGCTGATCGAGATCCTGACGCGCCCGAAGAACGCGCTGATCAAGCAGTATCAGCGGCTGTTCGACATGGAGGGCGTGAAGCTCAAGTTCTCCGACGATGCGCTGCGCGCGGTCGCCCAGAAGGCGATCATGCGCAAGACCGGCGCCCGAGGGCTGCGCTCCATCATGGAGACCGTCCTGCTCGATACCATGTACGACTTGCCGTCCCTCGAAGGGGTCGAGGAAGTGGTGATCAACCGGGAAGTCATCGAGGGACGCGCCCAGCCGCTCTATGTGCACGGCGAGCGCAAAGAAGGCGTTGCCGCCGCGCCGGCCTGAGTTTTGCAGCGCCGGCGATAGCCGTCGCCGGCGGTCTTCCCGACGGGGCTTGAACAACCCTCTGTTCAGGCCAATCTCTGACAGCGAGTGCGCGTGTTCGCGTGCCGTGGATTGCCCACAGGGGGATCCCCGGTACAGGCGCGGGTAGCTCTAACAGTGTACGTTGCGAGGCATCATGAACGCCCCCACTCAAGGAACCGTCTACCCCGTCCTGCCATTGCGCGACATCGTCGTGTTTCCCGGCATGATCGTTCCCCTCTTCGTCGGCCGGGAGAAGAGCGTCAAGGCGCTCGAAGAGGTCATGAAGGACGATAAGCAAATCCTGCTGATCGCCCAGAAGAACGCCAGCCAGGACGATCCCGGACCGGACGACATTTACACGATCGGCACGCTCGGTACCGTGCTGCAGCTCCTTAAGCTGCCCGATGACACCGTCAAGGTCCTGGTCGAGGGCGGGCGCCGCGTGAAGATCACGGGTTACAACGACCGACCCGACTTCTTCGAGGCGCGTGCCGTCCACATGGAAGAAGCGCCCGACGACGGCGCCGAGTTGCAGGCGGCTGCCCGCACCGTGGTCTCTGAATTCGAGAACTACGTGAAGCTGAACAAGAAGGTGCCGCCGGAAGTCGTCGTCTCGATTAACAAGATCGAGGAGCCGGCGAAGCTCGCCGACACCATCTCCGCCCATCTGGCGCTGAAGGTGGCTGAGAAGCAGCAGCTGCTGGAGCTCGACTCCGTCTCAAAGCGTCTGGAGCGCATCCTCGGCCTGATGGAAGGCGAGATCGGCGTCCTGCAGGTCGAGAAGAAGATCCGCAATCGCGTGAAGCGTCAGATGGAGAAGACGCAGCGCGAGTACTATCTCAACGAACAGATGAAGGCGATCCAGAAGGAGCTTGGCGAGACCGAGGACGGTCGCGACGAGGTCTCCGAGCTGGAGAAGCGCATCAAGAAGACCCGCCTCAGCAAGGAGGCGAGGGAGAAGGCCAACGCCGAGCTGAAGAAGCTCCGGACGATGAGCCCGATGTCGGCCGAGGCGACGGTGGTGCGCAACTACCTCGACTGGCTGCTGTCGATTCCGTGGCGCAAGCCGACCAAGATCATCAAGGACCTGAAGTACGCCGAGGAGATTCTCAACGCCGACCACCACGGCCTCGAGAAGGTGAAGGAACGCATCCTCGAGTATCTCGCGGTCCAGCAGCGGGTCGACAAGATGAAGGGCCCGATCCTGTGCCTCGTCGGCCCGCCCGGCGTCGGCAAGACCTCGCTCGGAAAGTCGATCGCCAAGGCCACCGGACGCAACTTCGTGCGCATGTCGCTCGGCGGCGTGCGTGACGAAGCGGAGATCCGCGGCCATCGGCGGACCTACATCGGCTCGCTGCCGGGCAAGGTCATCCAGAGCATGAAGAAGGCGAAGTCGTCGAACCCGCTCTTCCTGCTCGACGAGATCGACAAGCTCGGCGCGGACTTCCGCGGCGACCCGTCGTCGGCTCTGCTCGAGGTTCTCGACCCCGAGCAGAACGCGAGCTTCAACGACCACTATCTCGAAATCGACTACGACCTGTCGAACGTGATGTTCATCACCACGGCCAACTCGCTGCGCATGGCGCAGCCGCTGCTGGACCGCATGGAGATCATCCGCCTCGCCGGTTACACCGAGGACGAGAAGGTCGCGATCACCCGCAAGCACCTGATCCCCAAGCAGATCGAGGCGAACGGTCTCAAGGAGAGCGAGATCGAGATCCACGACGACGCGGTGCGCGACCTCGTGCGCTACTACACGCGCGAGGCGGGCGTCCGTAACCTGGAGCGCGAGATCGCCAACCTGGCCCGCAAGGCCACCAAGGAAATCCTCATGAAGGGGACGACCAAGGTGAAGATCGGCCGAAAGAACCTCGAGAAGTATGCCGGCGTCCGGCGCTTCCGCTTCGGCGAGGCCGAGCTCGAGGATCTGGTCGGTATCACGACGGGCCTGGCCTGGACCGAGGTCGGCGGCGAGCTGCTGCAGATCGAGGCCGTGCTGGTCCCCGGTCGGGGCCGCATGAGCGTCACCGGCAAACTGGGCGACGTGATGCAGGAGTCGGTGCAGGCGGCGAACGCCTATGTCCGTTCCCGCGCGCACGTGTTCGGCATCAAGTCGAGCATCTTCGAGAAGCGGGACATCCACATCCACGTGCCGGAGGGTGCGACGCCAAAGGACGGTCCGTCCGCCGGCGTGGCGATGGTTACCTCGATCGTGTCGGCGCTGACCGGCATCGCGGTACGCAAGGAAGTGGCCATGACTGGCGAGATCAGCCTGCGCGGGCGGGTCATGCCGATCGGCGGCCTCAAGGAGAAGCTGCTGGCGGCGTTGCGCGGCGGTCTCAAGACCGTGCTCATTCCCAAGGAGAACGAGCGCGATCTGCCGGAGATTCCCGACAACGTTAAGAAGGGCCTCGAGATCGTGCCGGTCTCGACGGTGGACGAAGTCCTGGCCCGCGCCCTGGTGAAGCCGCTGGTGGCGATCGAATGGGTCAACGATCTGGACGCCGTGGCCGCCAAGCCGGCCGAGCCGGCGGAGGCCGCCCGGGCGCACTGAGGCCCGTTGGTTGAACGAAAATGCGAAGCCCCGGAGCAATCCGGGGCTTCTTCGTTTTGCCCAAATGATGCGATCCGTTTCGGCGTGGCCACAAAATATGGTATAGGGTGCCCAAGATTCGAGTTGCCGGACCAGGAGAGGCTCGCCCGTGAACAAGCACGATTTGATTGCCGCCGTCGCCGCGTCGACGAATCTCTCCAAGGTCGATGCAGCGAATGCCGTCGATTCGATCCTCACGGTGATCACCAAGTCGCTCAGGAAGAAGGAAAAGGTCCTTCTGGTGGGGTTCGGGACGTTCCAGGTGTCCAAGCGCAAGGCGGGTGAGGGGCGCAATCCCCAGACCGGCGAGAAGATCAAGATTCCTGCGGCAAATGTCCCGCGCTTCAAGGCCAGCAAGGCCCTTAAGGACGCGATCAACTAGGCTTTTCACACATCGCTGTGCTACGACCGGCGGCGGGCGATTAGCTCAGCGGTAGAGCATTCCCTTTACACGGGAGCGGTCGGCGGTTCGATCCCGTCATCGCCCACCAACGCCATGGCCGAATGGGAGAGCGGCGTGACCCAGATCGAGGGTACGCCTGGGGTCACCCAGGCCGCGGTGAGCTGCGGACCGCTGCCTGGCTGGGTCGAACATGCGCCGCCTGCCGTGCCATCAGAGTCGAGCGCGGCACGATTCTTCGACAATGGCGTCTGCCGGCTTCTGTCCGAAAGCCAGGTCAATCTCTGTATGCCCGAGAGGCAATGGCACTTCCGGCGTGTCCAGAAGGTGTTGACCCGAGCCGGTGCCGAACACGTCTCGCACTTCGGCGTCGAGTTCGACCCCGCCTATGAGCGGGTCGAAGTTCATCATGTGCGCATCGTACGCGATGGCCAGATTGTGGAGCATGCCCGCGCCGAGGCATTCCAGATGTTCCGGCGCGAGACAAATCTCGAAATGCTGATGCTCAATGGACGGCTGACGGCCTCGTTGCTGATTCCCGACGTGCGTATCGGCGACCTCGTGGAGACCGCGCTGACGGTCACCGGCAGCAACCCGGCGCTGAAGGACAAGCTTGCCGGTTGGGTCGTCTTCGACGACTTCCAACCATTTTACCAGTACCGCCACCGTCAGCTTCGTCCAATCGATCGCCAGATTGCCTGCAGGCCATTCAACGGACCGCCGGCGGCAGCGATCACGCTCGCGAACGGCGTCGAGGAAGCGCGTTGGGCCCTGGAGAATCCGGCACGGCGCGAGATCGAGGAGTATGCGGTGCCGTGGCAACCACGTGCTCCGATGCTGCAGTTCAGCGAGTTCTCGGCGTGGTCGGAGGTGTCGCGGCTGTTCGCCCCTTACTACGCGTCTGCCGACATTCCCGAGGGGCTCGCTGGCGAGATCGACCGATTGGCCGAACAGTTTCCGGACCCGGCGGTTCGCGCCGTCGAATGGTTGCGCTTCGTGCAGCGGGAACTGCGCTATTTCGCGCTGTCCTTCGGGGAGGGCGGGCTGGTGCCGCGCGACCTGGCGAGCATCTGGTCCAGCCGGTTCGGCGACTGCAAGGATGCCGCCCAACTCTACGTCGCCGGCGCCCGTCGCCTGGGATTGGAGGCCTGCGCCGCGCTTATCTCGACGATCTACGGCATGGGTCTGCCGGATTTCCTGCCGGCCTCGGACCTGTTCAACCACTGCATCGTGCGGCTGCGACTGAAGGGGAGGAGCTATTGGCTCGATCCGACCTGCCCCGAACAGTCCGGCCAGTTGGCCGTGCTGCCTCAGGTCCATTCCGGATGGGCATTGCCGCTTTCGGGTGAGGCCGACGCGCTCGAGCGGATGGGCCCCGACGAGCCGGTGCAGCAGGTCAATATCGAGGACGAAGTCGAGTTCGGCCCCAAGCCCGACTCGCCCGCAAAGCTCACACGGCAGGTCGAGTATTATTCCGGGTCAGCCGATGCTGTGCGTCACAGGTTCGCCAATGCGGGCTCTGATGACTACGAGAAGGAGCAATTGAAAGATCTGCAGGCAATGTGGCCGCGCGCCCATCGGACCGGTGCAATCGACGTGCGTGATGATCCAGCCGACAATTGCCTGACGGTGATTCTGCACTATGAGATTCCCGATTGCTGGAAGGCGGAAGGGAAGCTGCTGAGCTTCCAGATCCACGACCTCCTGGTGGCAGGCGCGCTGGGAGCGCTGAAGTCGGTCGATCGAAAGGGCGATATCCTGCTGGGAGGGCCGCGCAAGCTCAGCCATCGCATGACCCTCGGGATGCCGCGCAAGTGGGGTGGCGAGGGGTGGAACCATGGTGCGGAGGCTGACGGCCTTTCCTTCTTCAATCGCCTGCGCGTCGAAGGGCGTACGCTCATCAATGACCGCGCGATCACCGTGTCGAACTGGTCGATTCCCGCCGCCGGCGCCAGCGACTACGCGCGTGTCGTCGAGGCTATGCACACCAACGTGCTGAATATCATGGCTCGCAAGCGCTTCGGCCGGATCGCATCGGTGGCCTCTGGCGGAATCGGCCTCAACTTCGGCACGGCGTGGCTGGTGTGGATTGGCATCATGGTCCTGGCGACGATCCTGAGGGCGGTTGTCCCCAGGTAATTCGGCGCCCTATTGCCGGCGAGGCTGGGACAGCCCGCGATCATCGTCCGACAGGTGATCCCGCAAGCGGTCGGAAGCGCCAGAAAGTCAGGCGGGCCAGCGTTATAGGCTTGTCGGGAATGCATCGAAACCGAAGAGGTCCATGGGCCGGAATCGGTGCGAGCGAGTCGCAACATCGGCTTCGCGGATGCAAACCGGGCAGTCGGCATATGCTACGCGAAAATTCTCTGAGAAATCCGGCACTTACGGACGCCTTAGCAGCTGCGGTATGCTTGACACCCAATAGGGCGTCCTATATCTCTCCGCGCGCCGTTTGGGGCTGAAAGCGGGCGTAGTTCAGTTGGTTAGAATGCCGGCCTGTCACGCCGGAGGTCGCGGGTTCGAGTCCCGTCGCTCGCGCCAGCCCAAACACTGGCAGCCCAGAAAAACAGGGCGCAAGGGGTGGCGATGGAAGCTCTTCTGCGGGAATACCTGCCAATCCTGATCTTCCTCGGACTAGCCTTCGGGCTGGTCTGCGCCATGCTCGGCGGATCATATCTGATCGCCCGCCAGAATCCGAACTCGGAAAAGCTGTCGCCGTTCGAATGCGGTTTCGCCCCGTTCGACGACGCGCGCGGCCAGTTCGACGTTCGCTTCTATCTCGTCGCGATCCTCTTCATCATCTTCGACCTCGAAGTCGCGTTCCTGTTCCCGTGGGCGGTGGCGCTGGGCGACATTGGCGTCTTCGGCTTCTGGTCGATGATGCTCTTCCTCGGCGTGCTGACGGTGGGGTTCATCTACGAGTGGCGTAAGGGAGCCCTGGAATGGGAGTGATCACTCCGGCCAAACCCAACACGGCCGCCGAGGCGGCTCTGTCGCGGGCCTTGAACGACGAGCTCGCCGACAAGGGCTTCGTCGTCGCCCAGCTCGACAAGCTGGTCAACTGGGCGCGCACCGGTTCGATGTGGGGGCTGACCTTCGGCCTGGCCTGCTGTGGCGTCGAGATGATCCATTGCTGGATGAGCCGCTACGATCTCGATCGCTTCGGCTTTGCGCCGATGCCGAGCCCGCGCGCCGCCGACGTGATGATCGTGGCCGGCACGCTGACCAACAAGATGGCTCCGGCGTTGCGCAAGGTCTACGACCAGATGGCCGAGCCGCGCTACGTGATCTCGATGGGCTCCTGCGCCAACGGCGGCGGTTACTATCACTACAGCTACTCCGTGGTGCGCGGCTGCGATCGCATCGTTCCGGTCGACGTCTACGTGCCGGGCTGTCCGCCGACCGCCGAAGCGCTGCTCTACGGCGTGCTGCAGCTTCAGAAGAAGGTCCGTCGCACGGGCACGCTGGTGCGCTGATGAGCGAGACCCTTAAGGAACTCGCGGGTCATATCGCCCAAGCGCAAGCGGGTGTGGTTTCCGGGGCGGAGGTGCGCCTCGGCGAGCTGATGCTGGAGACGACGCCGGACAATGTGATCGCGCTCCTGACCTACCTGCGCGACGATCCGAAGTGCCTGTTCAAGCAGCTCATCGATGTCTGCGGCGTCGACTGGCCCGAGCGCGAGAAGCGCTTCGACGTCGTCTACAATCTTCTCAGCATCAAGAACAACCAGCGCATCCGCGTGAAGCTGATGACCGACGAGACCACGCCCGTGCCGTCGGCGTCGCAGGTCTACAGTTCAGCCGGCTGGTTCGAGCGTGAGACCTACGATCTTTACGGTGTATGGTTCTCCGGCCACCCCGACCTTCGCCGAATCCTTACGGACTACGGCTTCGAGGGTCATCCGCTGCGCAAGGATTTCCCCCTGACCGGCTTCGTCGAGTTGCGTTGGGACGACGTGCAGAAGCGCGTGGTCTACGAACCAGTGAAGCTCGCGCAGGAATTCCGCCGCTTCGACTTCCTCAGCCCCTGGGAGGGCGCGCCCAGGGTTCTTCCAGGCGACGAGAAGGCCCAGGAAGCGGCTGCGGCGCCGGCGCCCGCACCGGCGAAGGCGAACTGACATGTCCGACGTCGAGATCAAGACACTGACCATGAACTTCGGGCCGCAGCATCCGGCGGCCCACGGCGTGCTTCGCCTCGTCGTCGAGATGGACGGCGAGATCGTCGAGCGCTGCGATCCGCATATCGGCCTGCTGCATCGCGGCACCGAGAAACTGATCGAGTACAAGAGCTACCTCCAGGCGGTGCCGTATTTCGACCGGCTCGACTACGTCTCGCCGATGAACCAGGAGCACGCCTACGCTCTCGCGGTCGAGAAGCTGCTGGGCATCGAGGCGCCGGAGCGCGGCCAGTACATCCGCGTGCTGTTCGCCGAAATCTCACGTATCCTCAACCACCTGCTGAACGTCACGACCTTCGCGATGGACGTCGGCGCGTTGACGCCGCCGCTCTGGGGCTTCGAGCAGCGCGAACTGCTGATGGAATACTACGAGCAGGTGAGCGGCTCGCGTATGCACGCGGCCTATTTCCGGCCGGGCGGCGTCCACCAGGACCTGCCGGCGGGCATGCTCGATTCCATGGACGGGTGGATCAAGCAGTTCTATCCGTTCATGAAGGACATCGAGCACCTGTTGAACGAGAACCGCATCTTCCGTCAGCGCACGGTCGACATCGGCGTCGTGTCGGCCGACCAGGCGCTCGACTGGGGCTTCTCGGGGCCGCTGATCCGCGCGGCCGGCCTGCCGTGGGACCTGCGCAAGTCGCAACCCTACGATGTCTACGACCGGATGGATTTCGACATCCCGGTCGGCAAGACCGGCGACTGCTATGCGCGCTACCTCGTGCGCATCGAGGAGATGTACCAGAGCGCCCGCATCATGGAGCAGTGCGTCAAGGCGCTGCGAACGGTCGGCGGCCCGGTGCGCGTCGACGATCGCAAGATCTCCCCGCCGCGGCGCGGCGAGATGAAGGGGTCGATGGAAGCGCTGATCCACCACTTCAAGCTCTATACCGAAGGCTACAAGGTGCCCGCCGGCGAGACCTACACGGCGGTCGAGGCGCCCAAGGGCGAGTTCGGCGTCTACCTGGTGTCCGACGGTACCAACAAGCCCTACCGCTGCAAGATCCGCGCTCCCGGGTTCCCGCACCTGCAGGCGCTCGACATGATGACCAAGGGACACCAGCTCGCCGATATGTCGGCGAACATCGGCTCGCTCGACATCGTGTTCGGCGAGATCGACCGCTAGGAGACCATGCGATGGCGATGATCACCGCCGACCCCAAGGACGTCCCTCAGGTCGAGCACTTTGCCTTCACGCCCGAGTACATGGCGAAGGTCGAGGAGCAGATTGCGCACTATCCGCCGGGCCGTCAGGCGAGCGCCGTGATCGCGGTGCTGGACCTGGCGCAGCGTCAGCACGGATGGCTGCCGCGCGCGGCGATGAACGAGGTGGCGCGCATCCTCGATATGGCGCCGATCCGCGTCTACGAGGTCGCGACCTTCTATACGATGTTCCAGCTGCGGCCGAAGGGTAAGTACCTGCTGCAGGTCTGCACCACGACGCCGTGCTGGCTGCGCGGCTCGGATGCCGTCATGAAGGCCTGCCAGCACGCGGCCGACGGCGAGACGTTCAGCGTGCAGGAGGTCGAGTGCCTCGGCGGCTGCGTCAACGCGCCGGTCGTGCAGATCAACGACGATTTCTACGAGGATCTCGACGAAGCCTCGATGAACAAGGTGCTCGACGCGTTCCGGCGCGGTGAGACGCCGAAGCCCGGGCCCCAGGTGGACCGCCAGACCTCGGCGCCCGAGGGTGGCCCGACGACGCTGAAGGGCGAATAGACGATGCTCAGCGACAAGGACCGCATCTTCACCAATCTCTACGGCGTCCACGACTGGCGCCTGGCCGGCGCGCGGGCGCGCGGCGCCTGGGACAACACCAAGGCGATCCTCGACAAGGGCGTCGACTGGATCATCGACGAGATGAAGAAGTCGGGCCTGCGCGGCCGCGGCGGCGCGGGCTTCCCGACCGGCATGAAGTGGTCCTTCATGCCCAAGGAAGTGAAGGACCGTCCGCACTACCTGGTCGTCAATGCCGACGAGTCGGAGCCGGGCACCTGCAAGGATCGCGACATCCTGCGTCACGATCCGCACCTCTTGATCGAGGGTTGCCTGGTCGCGGGCTTCGCGATGCGCGCCAATGCCGGCTACATCTATGTGCGCGGCGAATTCTACAACGAAGCGCAGCATCTGATCGCCGCCATCAAGGAAGCGTATGACGCGGGCCTGCTGGGCAAGAATGCCTGCGGTTCGGGCTGGGACTTCGACCTTCACGTCCACCGCGGCGCCGGTGCCTACATCTGCGGCGAGGAGACCGCGCTGCTCGAGAGCCTCGAGGGCAAGAAGGGCATGCCGCGGCTGAAGCCGCCGTTCCCGGCCGGCGCCGGCCTCTATGGCTGCCCGACCACGGTGAACAACGTCGAATCGATCGCCGTCGCGCCGACCATCCTGCGCCGCGGCGCAGCCTGGTTCGCGGGCATCGGCCGGCCGAATAACACCGGCACCAAGCTCTTCTGCATCTCTGGCCACGTGAACAAGCCGTGCAACGTGGAAGAGGAGATGGGTATTCCACTGCGCGAGCTGATCGATCGTCACTGCGGCGGCGTGCGTGGTGGCTGGGACAATCTCCTGGCGGTTATTCCCGGTGGGGCCTCGGTACCGCTTCTGCCGAAGTCGATCTGCGATAATCAGTTGATGGATTTCGACTCTCTGCGCGACCAGCGCTCGGGCCTCGGCACCGCAGCGGTCATCGTCATGGACAAGTCGACCGACGTCGTGAAGGCGATCGCACGGCTCAGTTACTTCTACAAGCACGAGAGCTGCGGTCAGTGCACGCCGTGCCGCGAGGGCACCGGTTGGATGTGGCGTGTCATGGAGAGGATGGTCACGGGCAATGCGCGGATCGAGGAGATCGACGCGCTCGAGGACGTGACCAAGCAGGTCGAGGGTCACACGATCTGCGCGTTGGGCGACGCGGCAGCGTGGCCGATCCAGGGCCTGATCCGGCATTTCCGCCCCGAGATGGAGCGCCGCATCCGCGCGCGCACCGAAAAACTGGCGGCCGAGTAGGGCGGGGAGCAGTCAATGCCCAAGGTCAAGATCGACGGCGTCGAGTTGGAGGTGCCGGCCGGCATCACCGTGCTGCAGGCCTGTGAGCTTGCGGGCATCGAGATTCCGCGCTTCTGTTACCATGACCGGCTGTCCATCGCCGGCAACTGCCGCATGTGCCTGGTCGAGGTGAAGCCCGGTCCACCCAAGCCGCAGGCAAGCTGTGCGCTGCCGGTCGCCGACAAGCAGGAGATCTTCACCAAGACCCCGACCGTGCAGAAGGCCCGCAAGGGCGTGATGGAATTCCTGCTGATCAACCACCCGCTGGATTGTCCGATCTGCGACCAGGGCGGCGAGTGCGATCTGCAGGACCAGGCGATGGCTTACGGTTTCGACCGCAGCCGTTACCACGAGAACAAGCGCGCGGTGCCCGACAAGGAACTCGGCCCGCTCGTGAAGACCTCGATGAACCGCTGCATCCATTGCACGCGCTGCATCCGCTTCGCGACCGAGGTCGCGGGTGTCGAGCAGCTGGGCGCCACGGGCCGCGGCGAGAGCATGGAAGTCACGACCTATGTCGAGCAGGCTCTGTCGACCGAACTCGCCGGCAACCTCGTCGATCTCTGTCCGGTCGGCGCGCTGACCTCGAAGCCTTACGCCTTCGAAGCGCGTCCTTGGGAACTCACCAAGACGGAGTCAGTCGACGTTCTCGATGCGCTTGGCTCCAACATCCGCATCGACACGCGCGGCGCGCAGGTCATGCGCATCCTGCCGCGACTGAATGACGACGTGAATGAGGAGTGGATCTCCGACAAGACGCGCCATGCGCTCGACGGCCTGCGCCACCAGCGCTTGGATCGGCCTTACGTTCGCACCAAGGGCAAGCTCGTCGAGGCGACCTGGGATGCGGCCTTCGCGGCCATCGCCGCCAAGCTGAGTGGTCTGGACGGAAGCAAGATCGCGGCGATCGTCGGCGACCAGTGCGATGCCGAATCGATGGTGGCGCTTAAGGATCTCATGGCTTCGCTGGGTTCGCCCAACATCGACTGCCGCCAGGATGGCGCCAAGCTCGATGGACCGCGCGGCAGCTACATCTTCAATGCAGGCGTGCGCGGCATCGACCAGGCGGATGCGATTCTGCTGATCGGCAGCAATCCGCGCACCGAGTCGCCGGTGCTGAATGCGCGCATCCGCAAGCGCTACGTCCATGGCAACGTCGCCATCGCGAGCATCGGCCCGGCCGAGGACTTGACCTATCCGGTCGAGCGTCTGGGGGCGGGGCCTGCCACCCTGCGCGAGCTGGTCGACGGCAAGATCGGCTTCTTCGAGAAGCTCAAGGGCGCAACGCACCCGCTGATCGTCGTCGGAATGGGGGCGCTGGCCCGCGAGGACGGCGCTGCGGTCCTGGCAATGGCCCGCGAGCTGGCCGAGAAGCTGAATGCGGTCCGCGAGGATTGGAACGGCTTTGCCGTGCTGCACACGGCGGCGGCCCGCGTCGGCGGTCTCGATCTCGGCCTGGTGCCCGGGCAGGGCGGCCGCGACGTCGCCAGCATTCTGGAAGGCTGCCAGAACAAGGAGATCGAGGCGGTCTATCTGCTGGCCGCCGACGAGATCGACATGGCCAAGCTCGGCAAGGCGTTCGTGATCTACCAGGGCCACCATGGCGACGCCGGCGCCCATCGCGCCGACGTGATCTTGCCGGGCGCGACCTATACCGAGAAGCCGGGCATCTATGTGAACACCGAAGGTCGCGTGCAGGTCGGCCGTCGCGCGGGCTATCCGCCGGGCGACGCGCGGGAGGATTGGGCGATCCTGCGTGCGCTTTCGGAGCGTCTGGGCAAGACGCTGCCCTACGACACGTTGCATCAGGTCCGTGCGCGCCTCGTGGCCGTTAACAAGGTGTTTGCGGCCATCGACCAGCAGGCACCCGCCGCCTGGGGGGCGTTCGGCACGCCGGGCGCGACCAGCGATGAGCCGTTCAAGTCTGCGGTACCGAATTTCTACATGACCTGCCCGATCAGCCGCGCGTCGAAGACCATGGCGGATTGCATGGCCTCGCGGGCGCATCTCATGGCGGCGGAGTAGGGCATGTTCGCCGAAATCCACACCTTCTTCACGACCAACTGGCTCGGCATTGCGTTGCTGATCCTGCTGCAGTGCCTTGCCGTCACGGTACCGCTGCTGCTGGCGGTGGCCTACATGACCTATGCCGACCGCAAGATCTGGGCCTCGATCCAGTTGCGCCGCGGCCCCAACGTGGTCGGACCCTTCGGTCTCCTGCAGCCGATGGCCGACGGCCTGAAGCTCGTGCTCAAGGAGACTATCGTCCCGTCGAGCGCCAACGGCATCCTGTTCATCATCGCGCCGATGATCGCCTTCATGACCGCTCTGGTTGCCTGGGCGGTCGTGCCGTTCGACAGCGGCTGGGTCATCGCCGACATCAACGTGGGCATCCTCTATCTCTTCGCCATCTCGTCGCTCGGTGTCTACGGCATCATCATCGCCGGCTGGGCCTCGAACTCGAAGTATGCGTTCCTGGGCGCGCTGCGCTCGGCAGCGCAGATGGTGTCCTACGAGGTCTCGATCGGCTTCGTGCTGATCACCGTGCTGCTCTGCGTCGGCTCGCTCAACCTGTCGCAGGTCGTGATCGCCCAGTCCGGCTGGTTCTGGAACTGGTTCTGGCTGCCGCTGCTGCCGATGTTCGTGATCTTCTTCATCTCCGCGCTCGCGGAGACGAACCGCACACCGTTCGACCTGCCGATGTCGGAAGCCGAGCTGGTGGCGGGCTTCCACACCGAATACTCGGCCATGACCTTCGGCCTGTTCTTCCTCGGCGAATACGCCAACATGATCCTGCTCTCGGCCCTGGGCGCGGTCCTGTTCCTGGGCGGTTGGCATTCGCCGGTTCCTTACGCACCGTTCACGCTCGTCCCGGGTGTGATCTGGTTCGCCCTCAAGATCGCGTTCCTTCTGTTCATCTTCAGCTGGACCAAGGGCACGCTGCCTCGCTACCGCTACGACCAGCTGATGCGGCTGGGCTGGAAGGTGTTCCTGCCCGTGTCGCTGGGCTGGGTCGTCCTCACCGCCGCCGTCCTGCAGTTCGGCGGCTGGCTGCCGAAGCCCTAGGAGAGTTCACCAATGGCTTCCCTCGACCGTACCGCACGCGCCTTCCTGCTCTCCGAGCTGGTGGCGGGCTTCGCCCTCACCCTGAAGTACATGTTCAAGCCCAAGGTGACGGTGAATTATCCCTATGAGAAGGGGCCGCTCAGCCCGCGCTTCCGCGGCGAGCACGCGCTGCGCCGCTATCCCAACGGCGAGGAGCGCTGCATCGCGTGCAAGCTGTGCGAGGCGATCTGCCCCGCCCAGGCCATCACCATCGAGGCCGAGCCGCGCGACGACGGCAGCCGCCGCACGACGCGCTACGACATCGACATGACCAAGTGCATCTACTGTGGCTTCTGCCAGGAAGCCTGCCCGGTCGATGCGATCGTGGAAGGGCCGAACTTCGAGTTCTCGACCGAGACGCGCGAGGAACTCATGTACAACAAGGACAAGCTGCTCGCGAACGGCGACCGGTGGGAGACCCTGATCGCGGCGAACCTCCACTCCGAAGCGGCTTATCGCTGAGCCGGGCGGGGGAGAGAAACAGATCATGATACTCCAGGCCCTGGCCTTCTACGTCTTCGCCGCGATCACGGTGGCTGCGGCCGCCATGGTCGTGGTCTCACGCAATCCCGTCTATTCGGTGCTGTTCCTGATCCTGGCGTTCTTCAACGCCGCGGGCCTGTTCCTGCTGATCGGCGCCGAGTTCATCGCGATGATCCTGGTCATCGTCTATGTCGGCGCGGTGGCGGTGCTCTTCCTCTTCGTGGTCATGATGCTCGACATCAACCTCACGGAACTGAAGGAAGGGTTCCTTGCCTACTTCCCGGTGGGCGCGCTGATCGGCGCGGTGCTGTTCGCGGAGCTGCTGCTCGGTGTCGGCATCATCGGCGCCGGGTCGACGACGGTCGCGGGCCTGAACGCGCACGGCGCCCAGGTCATGGCGATCGACAACACACGCGCCATCGGCCGGGTGCTCTACACCCAGTACTTCTATCTCTTCCAGGTCGCGGGCCTGGTGCTGCTGGTCGCCATGATCGGTGCCATCGTGCTCACCCTGCGGAGCCGGCCGGGCGTCCGCCGCCAGAAGGCCGTCGACCAGATCAACCGCACGAAGGAACAGTCCGTCACCGTGGTCAAGGTGCCGACGCGGGGAGGGGTGTGATGACGATCGGGCTGGGCCATTACCTCACGGTCGCCGCGGTGCTCTTCACGATGGGCATCCTGGGCATCTTCCTGAACCGCAAGAACGTCATCGTCATCCTGATGTGCGTCGAGCTGATGCTGCTCGCGGTGAACATCAACCTGGTGGCCTTCTCGGTCTTCCAAGGCAACGTCGTGGGACAGATCTTCGCCATGCTGGTGCTGACCGTGGCCGCCGCCGAGGCGGCGATCGGGCTGGCGATCCTGGTGGTCTATTTCCGCAACCGCGGAACGATCGCCGTCGAAGACATCAATGCGATGAAGGGCTAGGGGCGCGCTCATCATGGATCTCGCCATCAAGCTCATCGTCTTCCTGCCGCTGCTTGCGGCGGCGATCGCCGGCCTCTTCTGCCGCGTGATCGGTGCTCGCCCGGCGCAGATCGTGACCTGCGCGGCGCTGCTGATCGCGGCCGCCCTCTCGGTCTTCGTCTTCGTGAAGATCGGCTTCGGACCCGAGAAGCTGATCGTCGTGAAGCTCTTCTCCTGGATTGATTCGGGGACCCTCGACATCGCCTGGTCGCTCCGGGTCGACACGCTGACTGCCGTCATGCTGATCGTGGTCACCGGCGTATCGTCGATGGTCCACATCTACTCCATCGGCTACATGGAGGAAGATCCCAGCATCCCGCGCTTCATGGCGTATCTCAGCCTGTTCACCTTCTTCATGCTGATGCTGGTGACGGCCGACAACCTCGTGCAGCTGTTCTTTGGCTGGGAAGGGGTGGGCCTCGCGTCCTACCTGCTGATCGGCTTCTGGTACGACAAGCCGTCGGCCAACGCCGCCGCGATGAAGGCGTTCATCGTGAACCGCGTCGGCGACTTCGGGTTCGCGCTGGGCATCTTCGCGGTCTGGATGCTGTCGGGCTCGGTCGGGTTCGAGGAGATCTTCGGCAAGGCGCCGCAGATGGCGCAGATGCGCATCCAGTTCCTCGGCATGGACCTGCCGGCGCTCGAGACCGCCTGCCTCCTTCTGTTCGTCGGCGCGATGGGCAAGTCGGCACAGCTCGGCCTGCACACCTGGCTGCCGGACGCGATGGAAGGCCCGACCCCGGTTTCGGCGCTGATCCACGCGGCCACCATGGTCACCGCCGGCGTCTTCATGGTCTGCCGCCTGTCGCCGCTGTTCGAGCTGGCGCCGACCGCCTCCGCGGTAGTGACCCTGATCGGCGCCGCGACGGCCTTCTTCGCCGCGACAGTCGGCCTGACCCAGTTCGACATCAAGCGGGTCGTCGCCTATTCGACCTGCAGCCAGCTCGGCTACATGTTCTTCGCCTGCGGCGTGGGCGGCTACTCGGCCGCCATGTTCCATCTCACGACGCACGCCTTCTTCAAGGCGTTGCTGTTCCTGGGCTCGGGCTCGGTGATCCACTGCCTCCATCACGAGCAGGACATGCGCAAGATGGGTGGCGTGCGCGAGAAGGCGCCCCAGACCTTCATCTTGATGTGGGTCGGTACGCTCGCGCTATCGGGCATTGGCATTCCGTTCATCCTGGGCAACGGCCTGGGCTTCGCGGGCTTCTACTCGAAGGACATCATGCTCGAGTCGGCCTTCGGCGTTCACACGACGGTCGGCCTGATCGCCTTCTGGCTGGGTGTCATTGCCGCCTTCATGACCGCGTTCTACTCGACCCGCCTGATGTTCATGACCTTCTACGGCAAGTATCGCGGGGACCATCACACCTGGGATCACGCCCATGAATCGCCGATGGTCATGATGATCCCGCTCTATGTGCTGGGCATCGGCGCCGCCTTCTCGGGGCTCGTTGGCTACGACTGGTTCGTCGGCCACGACTGGCATGCCTTCTGGGGCCATTCCCTCGCGGTGAAGGCCACGGAAGAGGTTCTGCACCACGCCCACGAAGTGCCGCTGTGGGTGAAGCTGCTGCCGTTGGTGCTGGCGATCTCGGGCATCGTGCTCAGCTACTGCTACTACGTCGTCCGCACCGACCTGCCGGACCGCACCGTGAAGCGGTTCCCCGGCCTGCACGCCCTGTTCTACAACAAGTGGTACTTCGACGAGCTCTACGATGCCGTGTTCGTGAAGCCTTCGCTGGCGATCGGCCGCTTCCTCTGGAAGAAGGGTGATGGCGCCACGATCGACGGGCTCGGACCGGACAACGTCGCCGCTCGGGCGCAGGACATGGCAGGCATCCTGATGCGCTTCCAGAGCGGTTACCTCTATCACTACGCTTTCGTGATGCTGGTCGGCGTCGCCGGTCTCGTCACCTATTTCATGCTATCGGCGAGGTAAGGCCCCCGATGTCGAGCTGGCCCATCCTCTCCCTCGTCACGTTCCTGCCACTGGTGGGAGCGCTGTTCTGCCTGATCGTCAACGGCCCGAAGGATGCCGTGGATCGCAACTGCCGCAGCGTGGCGCTCGTCACGACGCTCGCGACCTTCCTGATCTCGCTGCTCCTGTGGATCCGCTTCGATCCGACCAAGGCCGGCTTCCAGTTCGAGGAGAAGGTCGCCTGGGTACCGGCGCTGAACATCGGCTACCATGCCGGCATCGACGGCATCTCGCTGTTCTTCGTGCTGCTGTCGACCCTGCTGACGCCGATCTGCATCCTGGCGAGCTGGGAATCGATCAAGGTCCGCGTCAAGGAATACATGATCGCGTTCCTCGTGCTCGAGACCTTCATGGTCGGCATGTTCTGCGCGCTCGACCTGACGCTGTTCTACATCTTCTTCGAAGGCGTCCTCATTCCGATGTTCCTGATCATCGGCGTTTGGGGTGGCAAGCGGCGCGTCTACGCGGCCTTCAAGTTCTTCCTCTATACGCTGCTCGGCTCGGTGCTGATGCTGCTGGCGATCATCGCCGTCTACTGGCAGGTCGGCACGACGGACCTGCCGACGGTCATGGAGAAGCTCGACCTGCCGTTCACCTGGCAGTGCTGGCTGTGGCTGGCCTTCTTCGCCTCGTTCTCGGTGAAGGTGCCGATGTGGCCGGTCCACACCTGGCTGCCGGATGCGCACGTCGAGGCCCCGACCGCGGGTTCCGTCATCCTGGCCGGCGTGCTGCTGAAGATGGGCGGGTACGGCTTCCTGCGCTTCTCGATCCCGCTGTTCCCCGAGGCGACGCAGTACTTCGCGCCGCTGGTCTTCGGCCTGTCGATCGTGGCCGTGATCTACACCTCGCTGGTCGCGCTGGTGCAGGAGGACATGAAGAAGCTGATCGCCTATTCGTCGGTCGCCCACATGGGCTTCGTGACGATCGGCGCCTTCGTCATGAACATGCAGGGCGTCCAGGGCTCGATCTTCCAGATGCTGAGCCACGGCATCGTGTCGGCCGCGCTCTTCCTCTGCGTCGGCGTGGTCTACGACCGCATGCATACGCGCGAGATCGCAGCCTATGGCGGCCTCGTGCATCGCATGCCGCGCTACGCCTTCACATTCCTGTTCTTCACCCTGGCGAGCGTCGGACTGCCCGGCCTGTCCGGCTTCGTCGGCGAATTCCTGGTCCTGCTGGGTGCCTTCAAGGCCAACACCTGGGTGGCGTTCCTGGCCGCGACCAGCCTGATCCTGGGCGCCGCCTACGCGCTGTGGCTCTATCGCAAGATCATCTTCGGTGAACTCACCAAGGACTCGCTGAAGGGCATCCTCGACATGAACCGGCGCGAGATCGCGATCTTCCTGCCGCTTGTGCTGCTGACGATCTGGATGGGCGTCTATCCCAATTCCTTCCTCGATCCTATGGCACCGGCCGTGGACAAGCTGATCGGCGACTACCAGGCCGCCTTGAAACTCGCCCGCACCGCGGCTCTGGTTCCGTGAGCGGCCGGGAGTAATGAACATGATCGTCGGTCTCGAAAACTGGACCCTGGCCCGGCCCGAACTCTTCCTCGCTGCGGCAACGGCGCTGCTGCTGGTCTACGGTGTCGTGCGTGGCGAGATCGCCACGCCGTTCGTGTCCGCCGCGACCTCGGTCGCCCTGCTGGTGACGGCGGCGTTGCTGTTCCTGCCGTATCGAGAAGGCACGGCCTTCTCCTCGCTGTTCATCGTCGACCGGCTGACCGCGACCATGAAGTCGATGGTGCTGGTGGGCTCCGCGGTCGCCATCCTGATGTCGCGCGCATACTTCGAGCAGGCCAAGGCGTGGCGGTTCGAGTATCCGCTGCTGGTCGCCCTGGCGACGCTCGGCATGATGCTGATGATCTCGGCCAACGACCTGATGGCCCTGTATGTCGGCCTCGAGCTGCAGTCGCTGGCCCTTTACGTCATCGCCGCTTTCCAGCGCGACAGCGTGCGGTCGACCGAAGCGGGCGTGAAGTACTTCGTCCTGGGTTCCGTCGCCTCGGGCATGCTGCTGTTCGGCTCGTCCCTGATCTACGGCTTCTGCGGCGGCACGGCCTTCGTCCAGATCTCCGGTGCGCTGGCCGATGGCCGCGCGACTGAAATCGGCGTGATCATCGGCCTGGTGTTCGTGGTCGCCGGTCTCGCCTTCAAGGTTTCGGCCGTGCCGTTCCACATGTGGACGCCCGACGTCTACGAGGGCGCGCCGACGCCGGTCACCGCATTGTTCGCGGTGGCGCCGAAGATCGCTGCCATGTCACTGCTGGTTTCGGTGCTGGTGGGCCCGTTCAAGCCGTTGTTCGCGCAGTGGCAGCAGATCATCGTCGTGGCCTCGGTGCTCTCGATGGCGCTGGGTGCCTTCGCGGCGCTGCGCCAGCAGAACATCAAGCGCCTGATGGCCTATTCGTCGATCGGCAACGTCGGCTACATCCTGCTGGGCGTCGCGAGCGGCACCGAGAAGGGCATCCAGGCGGTGGTCTTCTATCTTGCGATCTACCTGGTCATGACGCTCGGCGTCTTCGCCACCATCCTGATGATGAAGCGCCGCAACATCATGGTCGAGCAGGTCTCCGACCTCGCGGGCCTGGCGCGCAGCCAGCCGATGATGGCGCTCGGCATGCTGATCTTCATGTTCTCGCTGGCCGGCATTCCGCCGCTCGCGGGCTTCTGGGGCAAGCTCTACATCTTCATGGCCGCGGTCGAGGCCAAGCTGTTTGTGCCGGCGGTGCTCGGCGTTCTCGCCTCGGTGGTGGCCTCGTACTACTACCTGCGCATCGTCAAAGTGATGTACTTCGACGAGCCGGCGGAGGCGATCGACGGACCGGCCTTCGGCATCAATCGCGTGGTGGCGCTGGTGGCGGCCTTCCTGATCGCCGTGTTCTCGCTGGTCCCCCAGCCCCTCAGCCTGATCGCCGAAGCGGCCGCCAAGGGTCTCTTCCAGTGACAGCGATACCCGTCCTTCCGGACGGGTGGACGCTGGTGGCGCTGGACAGCGTCGGCAGCACCAACGACGAGGCCATCCGCCTGGCCGACGCCGGCGCCCCCGAGGGCACCGTCGTCTGGGCGCGGGAGCAGTCCGGGGGCCGCGGGCGCCGCGGCCGCAACTGGGCGTCGCCTGTCGGCAATCTCTACAGCACCACGATCCTGCGGCCCGCCTGTATGGCGCAGCGCGCCGCCGAACTGGGCTTCGTCGCGGCCCTCGCGGTGGGCGACCTCGTGCCGCCGGACCGCACTGTGCGCCTGAAATGGCCCAACGACGTGCTGGTCGACGGCGGCAAGGTCGCCGGCATCCTGCTCGAGAGTGCCATTGGCCAGGACGGGCTGGTCGAGCATGTCGTGGCGGGCATCGGCGTGAACGTCACCTTCGCACCAGAGCTTCCGGAGATGCGCTATCCCGGCGCGGCACTGGGCGGGACGGTCGAGGCGGCGCTCGAGGGACTGACGCGCGCGCTCGCGGCACGGCTGGCGCAGTGGCGGCGGGACGGATTCGAGACCACCCGAGGGGAATGGCTGGCCAAGGCGGGGCCGCTGGGTGCCGAGGTCGACGTCCGGCTGGGCGAGGGGCTGGTCCGGGGCCGCTTCGCCGGGTTGGACCGAGAGGGCGCCCTCCTGCTGGATACGGCGGAGGGGCCGCGAAAGATCGTGTCGGGCGAATTGCTGGGCCGCGCGGCCTGAGGAGGGGGCGGGATGCTGCTTGCCATCGATGTCGGCAACACCAACTCGAAGTTCGTCGTGTTCGACAAGGACAGGATCGTCGCCGCATGGCGCCTGCGCACCGAGGCCAAGCGCACGTCCGACGAATACGCCGCCTGGGTGACGCAGCTCATGCATCTGCAGGGCTTCGACCCCAGGTCGATCAAGGGTGCGATCCTGGCCAGCGTGGTGCCGGCGGTGAACCCGCACCTGCGGCGCCTCTGCGAGAACTACTTCCACAGCAAGCTCCTGATCGTCGGCGAGCCCGATTGCGATCTCGGCATCAAGGTGCTGATCGACCGCCCGGCGGAGGCGGGCGCCGACCGCCTCGTCGGCGTCATCGCCGGCCACACCAAGTATGGCGGGCCGCTGATCACCATCGATTTCGGCAGCGCCACAACCTTCGATCTTGCCGACAAGGACGGCAACTTCATCGGCGGCGTGTTCGCGCCGGGCGTCGAGCTGACGATCGAGGCCTTCTACCTGATGACCGCGCGCCTGCCGCGCATTCGCGTCGAGAAACCGGCCCACGTGATCGGCAAGAATACCGTGGCCAACATGCAGTCCGGAATCTTCTGGGGCTATGTCGGCCTGATCGAGAGCCTGATCAAGCGCATCCGCGAGGAGTATGGCGAGCCCATGAAGGTGATCGCCACCGGTGGCCTCGCCAGCGTGTTCAAGGACGAGATTGGCCTGTTCGACGCGATCGAGCCCGATCTGATGTCGCTCGGCCTGCTGGAGATCTGGCGGCGCAACCGCGAATGACGATTCCGTCGGACGAAGAGCTGCTGTTCCTGGCCCTTGGCGGGGCCGGCGAAATCGGCATGAACCTCAACCTCTACGGCACGGCCGGCAAGTGGCTGATGGTCGATCTCGGCATCGGTTTCGCCGACAGCACGATGGCCGGCGTCGAGGTGGTGATGCCCGATCCCGAGTTCATCGTGGAGCGCCGCGACGACCTCGTCGGGATCGTCCTGACCCACGCGCATGAGGATCATCTCGGCGCCGTCTCGGACCTGTGGCCGCGGCTCAAGGCGCCGGTCTTTGCGACTCCGTTCGCGGCCTCGGTCCTGAAGCGCAAGCTGATCGACGCCGGCCTGCGCGACGTGGTGCCGGTCACCGAGATCCCGCTCGGCGGCAAGTTCAATCTCGCGCCGTTCGAGCTCGAGATGATCACCATGACGCATTCGATCCTCGAGCCGAACGCGATGGCGATCCGCACGAAGTTCGGCACGGTCTTCCATACCGGCGACTGGAAGATCGATCCCGAGCCGCTGCTGGGCGACCTCACGGATGAGGCCATGCTGAAGCGCATCGGCGACGAGGGCGCGCTCGCGATGGTCTGCGACAGCACCAACGTCTTCGTCGAGGGCGAGGCGGGGTCGGAATCGAAGGTCCGTGCCAACCTCGAAAGGCTCGTCCAGGGGCACAAGGGCAGGGTGGCCGTGACCTGCTTCGCCTCCAACCTGGCCCGGGTCGAGAGCATCGCGCTCGCCGCGGTCGCGGCGGGCCGCCACCCGGTCCTGTCGGGCCGCGCGCTTACGCGCATGCTCGAGGCTGCGCAGGAATGCGGCTACCTGCTCGATTTCCCCGAGTGCGTACATGAGAAGCAGGCAGGCTACCTGCCGCGCGACAAGGTGTTGTTCATATGCACCGGCAGTCAGGGCGAACCGCGCGCCGCCATGTCGAAGCTTGCGGGTGGCGAGCATCGCGACCTGGTTCTCGAGGCGGGTGACGCCGCGATCTTCTCCTCCAGGGTCATTCCCGGGAACGAGCATTCGGTCGGCCGCCTGCAGAATGCGCTCATGGCCCGCGGCGTGAAGGTCATCACCGACCGCGAGGCGGAGATCCACGTGTCGGGCCATCCGGCCCGGGACGAGCTGGTGCGGGTCTATCAGTGGGTCCGCCCCAGGATCGCGCTGCCGGTCCATGGCGAGGTCCGGCACATGATCGAGCACGCGGAATTGGCCAAAGCCTGTCAGGTGCCCGAGACGATCGTGGCACCCAACGGAACGCTGGTACGGCTGGCCCCGGGGCCAGCCGAGATCATCGACCATGTCTTTTCCGGGCGACTGGCACGTGACGGCGATGGATTGATCCCGCTCGACGGGGAATCGCTGCGCGAACGGCGCAAGCTCCTGTGGAACGGCGCGGCGGCGGCGACCCTGGTGATCGACAAGAGGGGCAAGCCGCTGGCGCCTCCCAAGGTCTCTCTGCGGGGCATCGACGACGAGGAAGGCGAACTGGAGGAGGCCATCGTGGACGCGCTCTCCGAGATGCTGGCCGACCTCAACACGGCCGAACGCTCGGACGACCGGCGCATCGAGGAGGCGGCCCGCCAGGCCGTGCGGCGCGTCGTGCGGGCGCACCTCGGCAAGAAGCCGTTGACGGACGTGCACATCGTCCGCATCTAAAGGTCGCGCAGCCGCCGGAGAAGACCATGATCGGACGCCTGAACCACATCGCGATTGCCGTGCCCGACCTGGCCAAGGCGAGCGAGCTCTACCGCACCGTGATGGGCGCCAAGGTGAGCGCCCCCAAGGAACAGCCGGCGCATGGCGTCACGGTGGTCTTCGTCGAACTGCCCAACACCAAGATCGAACTCCTGCATCCGCTCGGCGAGAAGTCGCCAATCGCCAATTTCCTGGCCCGCAACGCCGATGGCGGCATCCACCATGTCTGCTACGAGGTCGAGGACATCTATGCGGCCCGCGACAAGCTGAAGTCGCAGGGTGCGCGCGTGCTGGGCGACGGCGAGCCCAAGATCGGTGCCCACGACAAGCCCGTGCTGTTCCTGCACCCCAAGGACTTCACCGGCACGCTGATCGAACTCGAGCAGGTCTGAGGAGCGTCCGCCATGGGCTGGGCCACCGGCATCATGGTCTATCTGGTGATCTGGTGGATCGCGCTGTTCATGGTGCTGCCGCTGGGCGTCCGGCGGGTCGAAAATCCGGGCAAGGGGCAGGAGCGGGGCGCTCCGGAGCGGCCGGAACTGCTGCGCAAGGCCATCATCACGACCATTCTCGCAGCGGTCCTGTGGCTTGCCTTCTATGGATTCTACCAGCTCGACTTGCTGAGCTTCCGGCGGCTCGAAGGGTCCTGACCCGCCAGATCACGGGCTTTTCGCGCCAAAAAGGAAACGGCGGACCAATGGTCCGCCGTCCTCTACCCCCGAAACTCGTCGTAGGCGGCTTGCGCCGCTCTCCTCCCTAAACCCGGACTGTGCCCAAGGCTCAGGCTGTGTAGCGTGCCGCCAGCCGGTTGCCAAGACCTTTTCTTTCGATCCAGTGGTGCCCGGCAAAAGAATCTTCAAGGGTAGGCTTGTTCGAGCACAAACTAATGTCCGCACGATTTCGCTGTTCATCCAATGACCACGTATTTGATCACGAAGAGAACAGCGAGAATCGCCACCGCCGGATGGATGTCCCGATACCGGCCGGCGGCGAGCTTGATTCCGGCGTATGAAATGAAGCCGAATGCGATGCCGTCGGCGATCGAAAATGTGAAGGGCATCGCGATCGCGGTGATCACGGCGGGCGCCGCCTCGGTGATGTCGGCCCATTCGATCTCTGTCAAACCGCGCGCCATCAGGCAGGCGACGTAGAGCAGCGCCGGTGCTGTCGCATAAGCGGGAATCGAGCCCGCGAGCGGCGCGAGGAAGAGGGCGCACAGGAACAGCACACCCACGGCTGCGGCGGTGAGCCCGGTCCGGCCGCCCGCGTTGATTCCCGACGCGCTCTCGATGTAGCTCGTGGTCGTCGACGTACCGACGGCCGCTCCGATCATCGCCGCAGCACTGTCCGAGATCAGTGCGCCGCGCAGGCGCGGCACGGTGCCGTCGGGGCGCATGAATCCGCCGCGATGGGCGAGTGCGATCAGCGTGCCGGTATTGTCGAACAGGTCGACGAAAAGGAATGCGAAGACGACGGTCACCAGCCCGACCTGCATCGCCCCCGCAAGATCCATCTGGAGGAAGACAGGTGCGATGGAAGGCGGCAGGTCGAAGATGCCGGCGAACTTCTGATGTCCCGTCAGGATCGAAAGCACGGTGACGATGAGGATGCCGATGATCACGCCGCCCATGACGCGCCGATGCTCGAGGGCGACGATGATGGCAAAGCCCAGGACAGCCATGACCACGGGCCAACTCGTCATCTTGCCGTGGGCCACCAGTGTCGCCGGATTGCCGACCACGATGCCGGCGTTCTTCATGGCGATCAGCGCCAGGAAGAGGCCAATGCCCGCTGCAATCGCCATCTTCAGCGACTTGGGGATCGCATTGACGATCCATTCGCGGATCGGCAACACGCTGAGAATCAGGAAGATGATGCCGGAGATGAACACGCAGCCGAGCGCCACCTGCCAGCTGTAGCCCATGCCGCCGACCACGCCGAAGGCGAAGTAGGCGTTCAGTCCCATGCCGGGAGCGAGGGCGATTGGATAGTTGGCGAGGAACGCCATCAGGAAGCAGCCGATGGCTGCCGCCACGCAGGTCGCGGCAAAGACGGCGCCGAATGGCATCTTCGCCTCGGCGAGGATCGCCGGATTGACGAAGACGATGTAGGCCATGGTCAGGAACGTCGTGAGGCCGGCCACCAGCTCGGTCCGGACGTTGGTGTTGTTCTCGCTCAGCCTGAAAAGTCGCTCCAGCATCCCGCTCCCCCGGAAAGTCGCGCCCAGTGTGCGTACAATTGTGCGGGCACATGGCTGTGAATAGCCAGCTGAACCGCCCCGGTTTGCCTTTGGCCGACCCGTTCCCTACAGTCCGCCGCCACCGCGATACCCCGACCGAGGACCGATTCAGCATGCGCATGAGCCAGTACTTTCTGCCGACGATGAAGGAGACTCCGTCGGAAGCGCAGATCGTTTCGCATCGGCTGATGCTCAGGGCCGGCCTCGTCCGCCAGACCAGCGCCGGTATTTATGCCTGGCTGCCGCTTGGCCTGCGTGTGTTGCGCAACATCGAGCGGATCGTCCGCGAGGAGCAGGATGGGGCCGGCGCCCAGGAAGTCCTGATGCCGACCATCCAGTCGGCCGATCTGTGGCGCGAGAGCGGCCGCTACGACGCCTATGGGCCCGAGATGCTGCGCATCAAGGACCGCCATGACCGCGAGATGCTCTACGGTCCGACCAACGAGGAGATGATCACGGTCCTCTTCCGCGACGGCGTGAAGAGCTATCGAGACCTGCCGAAGAATCTCTATCACATCCAGTGGAAGTTCCGGGACGAGGTCCGCCCGCGATTCGGCGTGATGCGCGGCCGAGAGTTCCTGATGAAGGACAATTACTCGTTCGACGTCGACAAGGCCGGCGCCATCCATTCCTACAACAGGATGTTCGTGGCCTACCTGCGCACCTTCGCCCGGATGGGCCTGAAGGCGATTCCGATGCGCGCCGACACCGGTCCGATCGGTGGCGATCTCAGCCATGAGTTCATCATCCTGGCGGAGACCGGCGAGAGCGCGGTGTTCTGCCACAAGGGCCTGGTCGACAAGGACATCCTTAGCCGCAAGATCGACTATTCGTCGGACCTGCAGGGTATCGTGAACGAGTGGACGTCGCTCTATGCGGCGACCGACGAGATGCACGACGCCAAGGCCTTCGAGGCGCTGCCGGAGGGAGACCGCCTGGCCGCGCGCGGAATCGAGGTCGGGCACATCTTCTATTTCGGGACGAAGTACTCGAAGCCGATGAACGCCGTCGTCGCCGGCCCCGGTGGCGAGCAGATCACGGTCGAGATGGGCTCCTACGGCATCGGCGTCTCGCGCCTGGTCGGCGGCATCATCGAGGCGAGCCATGACGATGCCGGCATCGTCTGGCCGGAGGAGGTGGCGCCGTTCAAGGTAGCGATCGTCAATCTGAAGCCCGATGACGGAGCGGTCGGCGGTGCCTGCCAGAAGCTGTACGACGCGCTTGCCGCCAAGGGCGTCGCCGTGCTGCACGACGATCGCGACATGCGGCCGGGCGGCAAGTTCGCCGACATGGACCTGATTGGCATCCCCTGGCAGGTCATCGTCGGCCCCAAGGGGCTGGCGGCCGGCAAGGTCGAGGTCAAGAACCGCAAGACCGGCGCCCGCGAGGAGCTGCCGCCCGAACAGGTTCTCGCGCGGTTCGTCTGAAGGGGAGCAGGGCTCTTTCATGGCTTTCGCCGTCGAGCGCCTGATCGCCTTCCGCTACCTGCGGGCCCGCCGTGACGAGGGCTTCATCTCGGTGATCGCCGGCTTCTCGCTGATCGGCATCACCCTGGGCGTCGGCACCTTGATCGTCGTCATGTCCGTGATGAACGGCTTTCGCGTCGAGATGCTGCGGCAGATGTCGAGCATCAGCGGCCAGCTTGGCGTCCAGTCCAACCGCGGCGGGCTCGACGCCACACCCGATCTCCTGAAGCGCATGACGGCCGTGCCCGGCGTCGAGTCGGCGACGCCGTCGGCCGAGGGCAACCTCATGGCCGTCGCCGGCGACCGCGTGCGCGGCGTCGTGCTGCGCGGCATGCGGCCGGACGATATCCGCAATCGGGCGCCGCTGGCATCGGCGATCGAGGGCACGCCGGAGAACCGGGAACGCTATCGCGCGCTCTGCAAGGCCGATGACGACAAGGCGATCGACTGGGGAACCCTCAAGGGATTCGGCGACGACTTCACGGTGATTGTCGGCCGGCGCTTCGCGGATCTCATGGACCTGAAAGTCGGGGACAGGCTCCAGCTCGTCTCGCCGGTGTCGGTCGAGACGCCGCTCGGCGTGATGCCGCGGTCCGCGGCCGTGAAGGTCGCGGCCATCTTCTGCACCGGCATGTACGACTACGACTCGAACTTCATCTATGCGCCGCTGCAGGATGCCCAGCACATGCTGAATCTCGGGCCCAACGTCACGGGCATCGAGGTGTTCGTGTCCGACAAGGCCTCGACCGCGGCGACGCGCCACCTGCTCATGCAGGCCGTGGGGACGGAGGGCTGGGTCTTCGACTGGTTCCAGGCCAATGCCGGCTTCTTCTCGGCGGTGGTCGCCCAGACCAACATGATCTTCCTGGTGTTGACGATGATCGTCATCGTCGCGGCCTTCAACATCGTCTCCAGCCTGGTCATGTTGGTCCGCACCAAGACGGCCGATATCGCGATCCTGCGCACCATGGGCGCCAGCCGCGCCGCGATCATGCGCATCTTTCTGCTGGACGGGCTGGCGATCGGCGGGGCCGGCACCGTGCTGGGGGTCGTGCTGGGGCTGGCCTTCGCCCGCAACATCGAGGCGATCCGGCAGTGGCTGCAGCAGACCTTCGATATCGTGCTGTTCGATCAGACGCTCTACCTGTTGGCCGAGATGCCGTCGCAGATCGAATGGAGCGAGGTCGCGGGCATCGCAGTAATGGCGGTGGCCTTCGCGCTGCTGGCCTCGCTTTATCCTGCACTGCGCGCGTCGCGCCTCGATCCTGTGGAGGGGCTGCGCCGTGAGTGAGCGGGCGCCTGCCGTAGAAAGGTGGCTGGCCTGGCGCTACCTCGCCACGCGCCAGCGCGAAGGGTTCGTGTCCTTCATTGCGATGTTCTCGCTGATCGGCGTGGCGCTGGGCGTCGGCACCCTCATCGCCGTCATGTCGGTCATGGGCGGCTTCCGTGAGCAGCTCCTGGGTCGGATCATCGGCATGAACGGACACGTCATCATCGCTGCCCGCGGCGGCCTCCTTCAGGCGACGCCCGATCTGCTCGCCAGGCTCAAGGAGGTCCCGGGAGTCGAGGCGGTACGTCTCACCCTGGAGCGACAGGCCCTGGTGACAGGGCACGGTCAGACGCGCGGCGCACAGCTTCGGGGCGTACGCCGGGAGGACTTGCTCAGTCGCGAGATCGTCGCGAAGAACATCATCTTCGGCGATCTCGCGGAGTTCGGCCCCAAGCCCGGCGTGGTGATCGGCGAAAGGCTGCGGCAGCAGATGCAGGTGAGGGTGGGCGAGCCGCTGACCGTGGTGACCCACCAGTTGAACGAGAGCGGGACGATCGCGCCGCGCTACATGGATTACGACATCCTCGCGAGCTTCATGACCCGTCGCTACGAATTCGACAGCTCGCTGGTTTTCATTCCGCTGGGGGTGCTGCAGGAGAATCTCGAGTACGGCAAGGAGACCGTGAGTTCGATCGACCTGTTCATCAAGGATCCGCAGGCCGCACCGCGCATGGCTCAGGAGCTTCGCCAGTCGCTCGGTCGAGACGATCTCCGCGTGTCGCACTGGCTCGGCCTCAACGCCCGCTTCGTCGGCGCCCTGCAGGTCGAGCGGGTGATGATGTTCATCATCCTGACCCTGATCGTCGTCGTCGCCGCCATGAACGTGGTCGCGAGCTTCACCATGCTCGTGAGAGTGAAGCGCGGCAGCATCGCCATCCTGCGGACGATGGGCGCGGGGCCGGGTACGATCGTGCGCGCCTTCTTCATGTCCGCTGCGGCGGTCGGCGTCGTCGGTACGGCGATCGGAACGGCGCTGGGCCTGTTGCTCTGCGCCAACATGCCGGCGATCGGCCGGGCGCTCGCCGATGTCACCGGCGGCTCCGGTACCGCCGGGGCCGAGGTCGACTTCATCACGTCCATGCCCGTGCGGGTGGATCCCACCGAGGTGGTCTTCATCATCGTCGTCGCGATCGCGCTTTCGCTGATTGCGGCGGCCTATCCGGCATGGCGGGCAACCCGGGTCGAACCGGTCGAAGGATTGCGACATGAGTGACACGACCAAGCCGCTCGTCCTGCAGGGCATCCGCCGCACCTTCGTCCAGGGCGGCCGGCGGCTCGACGTGCTGCGCGGCGTGTCGGTCGACCTGCATCCCGGGGAGATCGTGGCCCTTGTCGGCCAGTCGGGTAGTGGCAAGTCGACCCTTCTACACATCGCGGGCCTGCTGGAACGGCCGGACGAGGGCGAGGTGGCCGTCGACGGCAAGCCGACGGTTCGCATGGCCGACAAGGAGCGCACGGGATTGCGCCGCAAGTTCCTGGGATTCGTCTACCAGTACCATCACCTGCTGCCGGAATTCTCGGCCGTCGAGAACGTGATGCTGCCGCAGATGCTGAACGGCGTCGCGCGCGGCACGGCGCGCACGCGGGCGGCAGATCTCCTCGGCATGGTGGGGCTCGGCGACCGGCTGGATCATCGCCCGGGACGACTGTCGGGCGGCGAACAGCAGAGGGTCGCGATCGCTCGCGCCGTCGCCAACGCGCCGCGCGTCCTGCTGGCCGACGAGCCGACCGGCAACCTCGATTCATCAACCGCCGAGACGGTGTTCCAGCAATTGCTGACCCTGGTTCGCGAGACCGGCATGGCGGCCCTGGTCGCCACCCATAATCCGGAGCTCGCCGCCCGCATGGACCGCACGGTCACCCTGCGGGACGGCGTCATCCATTTCTAGGCCGGCGTGTAGATCACCAGCTTCAACGCCGGATCGTCATTGCACTGGAACGAGGCATGCTGGAAGCGGAGCATGCCTTTTTTCGGATGCGTCATCTTCTTGATGCCGGCGGTACCGTCGCGAATGTCGTGCGCCTTCCACCAGTTGGCGAACTCGGCACTGCCCTTGTAAAGCCGGTCGAGCAGTTCGACGAAGGCCGGATCGCCGGCCCACAGGTCATGCGCCTTGCGGAACTGCGCCACCATGCGCCGCGCCTCGTCCTCCCAGGCGCTGCCGAACAGGCGGCGTGTGACCGGGTTGGTCAGCACACAAAGCAAGGTGTTGCGGTCTTCCTCGGGAATGCGTCCCCAGGCGAAGATCTCCGCAGCCGCCTCATTCCAGGCCAGGACGTCCCAGCGCCGGCCGATGACATAGGCTGGATGCGGCAGGCTCTCGACCACCCGTCGCACCGGTTCGGGCACCGTCTCCTTGGCGAAGGCGCGGCGGTCGCCGTGGCGGGCGAGGGAACGCAGGTGGTTGTGCTCGCTCTCACCGAGCTTCAGCGCCCTGGCGATGGCGTCGATCGTCGTCAGTGACGGATTGACGTCGCGGCCTTGTTCGAGCCGCACGTACCAGTCGACGCCGATCCCTGCCAACTCGGCCACTTCCTCGCGTCGCAAGCCGGGCGTGCGACGCCGTCGCGTCGCCGGTAGGCCGACCGTTTCGGGTCGAAGCCGCTGCCGCCGCGAGCGAAGGAAATCGCCGAGTTCGCTGCGTCGTCTGTCCATGGGTCTTTTCAATCCTAGGATAATACCAGGTCTGATTGAGACTAGGCCGACCCGTCAGAATGCGCCATCCCGAGAACGAGGTGACCCATGAAAGCAGCTGTCCTCAAGACGCTTGGCACACCGCTCAGCGTCGAGACCGTGCCCGATCCCGTGCTGGGTACGGGCGAGGTGATCGTCGATGTCGCTGCCGCCAACGTGCTTGCCTATGCGCGCGACGTGTTCAGCGGAAAGCGGAATTACCTTCTGGAGCTTCCGATCGTGCCGGGCTCGGGCGGCATCGGGCGCGTCCGGGCCATTGGACCGGACGCGACACGGCTCGCCATCGGCGACTGGGTATTCATCGATCCGACCGTCCGCGGGCGCGACGACGCGGTGGCACCCGACATCATCCTCCAGGGACTGACGGCCGGCAGCGAAGCGGCGTATCGCCTGCAGCGCTACTACCACGACGGCGCCTTTGCCGAGCAGGTGCGCGTGCCGACCGAGAATGCCGTGCCGATCGGCGCCATTGAGCCGGCCGAGGCCGGCCGCTGGCTCGGGCTGGGCCGGCTGCTGGTGCCGTATGGAGGGCTGCTGGCCGGGCGGCTGCGGGCGGGCGAGACCTTGCTTGTGAACGGGGCGACGGGTGCCTTCGGCAGCGGAGGCGTGGCGATGGGAGTCGCGATGGGCGCGGCCCGTATCGTCGCCACCGGCCGCAACCCGCAGGTACTGGCCGACCTCGAGAGCCGTCTGGGCGAGCGCGTCCGGACCGTGAAGATGAGCGGTGACGAGGAGGAGGATCGCCGGCGGATGCAGCAGGCGGCAGGCGGTCCGATCGACATCGTGCTCGACCTGCTGCCGCCTGAAGCGAGCCAGGGCTGGGTCCGCGCGGCCGCCCTGGCCGTCCGGCCCTACGGCCGCGTCGTCCTGATGGGCGGCATTCGCGAAGACGTGGCGCTGCCTTATGCCTGGATGATGCGATATGGCATCGAGGTGCGGGGGCAATGGATGTACCCGCGCGACGCGGTCGGGCGCCTGGTCGGCATGGTGCGCTCGGGCCAGATCCGGCTGGACGGCATCGGGGTGACCGAATTTCCGCTGGATCGGATCAACGAGGCCGTGGCGCACGCGGCAGCGGACGCCGGCCCGTTCAAGATGACAGTGGTCCGCCCCTGATTCTCGCCTCGTTTTCCACAAGATGCGGGAGCCATAGTAGGGCGTGCCCCTCGCTGATTTCATCCATCTAAAGGTTCGTTCCGCCTATTCGCTCACCGAAGGCGCGAACAAGGTCGACAAGATCGTCTCGCTCGCCAAGGACGCGGAGATGCCGGCGGTTGCCGTCACCGACCGCAACAACCTGTTCGGCGCGCTCGAATTCTCGCAATACGCCGCAAAGGGCGGTGTCCAGCCGATCGTGGGCTGCGACCTCGGCATCCGGCGCGAGGAAGAGGGGGGCGTCGCCACGGCGAGCAAGGTCCTGGCCATCGACTGGCTGACCCTACTCGTGCAGAGCGAGCAGGGCTATCTCAACCTGATGCGGCTGGTGAGCCGCGCCCATCTCGAATTCAAGACAGGCTCCGTCGCAGCCCTGCCGTTGGCAGACCTCGAAGGATCGACCGAAGGGCTCATCGCCTTGACCGGCAGCGCCGGCAGCAGCGTCGGGCGCCTGCTGGCCGCCGGCCAGACGCCCGCCGCCGCCCACCTGCTGGACCGCCTGCAGAGCCTGTTCGAGGGCCGGCTCTATGTCGAACTGCAGCGCCATGGCGAGGATGTGGAACGGCGGATCGAGGGCCCGCTGGTCGACCTCGCCTACGAACGCAATCTCCCACTGGTCGCCACCAACGACGTGCATTTCCCGAAGAAGTCGATGTACGAGGCGCACGACGTGCTGCTCTGCATCGAGCAGGGGGCGCATATCGACGATCCCAATCGCCGCCGCCTGACGCCGGAGCACTATTTCAAGTCGGCGGCCGAGATGCGCAGCCTGTTCTCGGACATTCCCGAGGCCTGCGACAATACCCTTGTGATCGCCCAGCGCTGCGCCTACATGCCGACGCCGCGCAAGCCCATCCTGCCGCGCTACACCAAGCTCGAAGGCCGTAGCGAGGGCGAGGCGCTGCGCGACCTCGCGAAGACCGGACTCGAGGAATTGAGGACGCTCGGTCGCCTGGCCGAGACCATCAGCTTCGAGCGCTATACCCAGCGCCTGACCTACGAACTCGACATGATCGAGAAGATGGGATTCGCCGGCTACTTCCTCATCGTGGCCGACTTCATCCAGTGGGCAAAGGACCATGACGTACCGGTGGGGCCGGGCCGCGGCTCCGGCGCCGGCTCGCTGGTCGCCTGGTCGCTCAAGATCACCGATCTCGATCCGCTGCGCTGGGGCCTGCTGTTCGAGCGGTTCCTGAACCCTGAGCGCGTGTCGATGCCCGACTTCGATATCGACTTCTGCCAGGACAAGCGCGACCGCGTGATCCGCTACGTGCGTGACGAATACGGCCATGACAGGGTCGCCGCGATCATCACCTTCGGCAAGCTGCAGGCCCGTGCCGTGCTACGCGACGTCGGCCGCGTGCTGGGCATGCCCTATGGGCAGGTCGACCGGATCTGCAAGCTCGTGCCGAACAATCCGGCCAATCCGGTGACCCTGGCCAAGGCGCTGGAAACCGAGGACCTGCTGAAAGAGCAGTACAACGTCGACGAGGAGATCAAGCGCCTGATCGACCTTGCGCTGCAGCTCGAAGGCCTGTTCCGCAACGCCTCGACGCATGCTGCAGGCGTCGTGATCGGAGACCGCCCGCTCGACCAGCTCGTGCCGCTGTTCCGCGATACCGACAGCAAGGAATCGCTTCCGGCTACCCAGTTCAACATGAAATGGGTCGAGACGGCCGGATTGGTGAAGTTCGACTTCCTCGGCCTCAAGACCCTGACCGTGATCGAGAAGGCCTGGGACTTCATTGGGCGCGACCAGATCGACATCGCGAAGCTGCCACTCGACGATCGAAAGACCTTCGAACTTCTCTGCCGCGGCGACGGATCGGGCGTGTTCCAGCTCGAAGGTAACGGCATGCGCGACGTGCTGCGCAAGATGAAACCCGACCGCTTCGAAGACATCATCGCAGTGGTGGCGCTCTACCGGCCGGGCCCGATGGAGAACATCCCGAGTTACATCAAGCGCAAGCATGGCGAGGAGGAGCCGGACTACCTGCATCCGCTGCTGGAAGGGATCCTGAAGGAGACCTACGGCATCATGATCTACCAGGAGCAGGTCATGCAGATCGCGCAGGTGCTCAGCGGCTATTCGCTGGGTGGCGCCGACCTGCTGCGCCGCGCCATGGGCAAGAAGATCAAGGCCGAGATGGACGCCCAGCGCGCGAGCTTCGTCGAAGGCGCGGAGAAGAATGGCGTCAAGGCCGACAAGGCCGCATCGATCTTCGACCAGGTCGACAAGTTCGCGGGCTACGGCTTCAACAAGAGCCATGCCGCCGCCTACGCGCTGGTCTGCTACCAGACGGCCTACCTGAAAGCCAATCATCCGGTCGAATTCTTCGCCGCCACGATGACGCTCGACATGGGCAACGTGGAAAAACTCAATGGCTATCGGCGCGACCTCGACAAGATCGGCGTCGAGCTGCTGCCGCCCGATGTGAACAGGTCGACGGCCGAGTTCGCCGTGGAGAAGACCGAAGACGGAAAGAAGGCGATTCGTTACGCGCTGGCCGCCATCAAGGGCGTCGGCAAGGAAGCGATGAGCCGGCTCACCGAGGAGCGCGAGGAGAACGGCCCGTTCAGGGACCTGTTTGACTTCGCCGAACGGCTCGATCAGCGCGTCCTGAATAAGCGCCTGCTGGAGAGCCTGGTGAAGGCCGGGGCCTTCGACACGTTGAACAAGAACCGCGCCCAGACCTTCGCGGCTGTCGAGGCACTGACCCGCCATTCGCAGGCGACGCATGAATCGCGCGGCAGCAACCAGAACAACCTGTTCGGTGACGACACCGCCCAGCGCCGCCCGCAGCTGCCGAAGGTGCCGGACTGGGCGCCGATGGAGCGGCTGCAGAACGAGTTCGCCGCCATCGGCTTCTATCTCTCGTCGCATCCGCTGGCCTCCTACGAGAAGAGCCTGCTGCGACTGGGCGTCAGCCGCGCGGCCGACCTGCCGGCGCTGCTGGCGCGCGGGACGCCCGGCCGCATCAAGCTCGCGGGCACGGTCATCGACCGGATGGAGAGAACCTCGGCGAAGGGCAACCGGTTCGCCTTCCTGCAGTGCTCGGATCAGTCCGGCGCCTTCGAATGCGTCATGTTCAGCGAATTGCTGAGTTCCAAGCGCAACATTCTCGAGGCGGGACAGGCGATCCTGATCTCGGTCGACGGCCGCCTGGATGGCGAGCAGGTGAAGCTCACGGCCCAGTCGGTGGAAAAGCTCGAGGATGCCGTCGCGAACTCCGCAGCGGGGTTGCGCATCGTGATCACGGATCCCATGGCGCTCGAGGCCCTGCGCAAGGCGCTGGAAGGAAAGCGCGGGCGCGGAAAGGTCACCCTCGTCGTGCCGATGCCGGAAGACTCCGAGGCCGAGATCACGTTGCCCGGCACCTATTCGATCGCTGGCGGCCTGCGCGACACGATCGGCAGCCTGCAGGGCGTCGAAAATGTCGAGGAAATTTGAGCCGCCAGCCTGGGCTCTTTGAAACTGCGACCGCTGCGCCGCCCAGGCGGCGGGCTTCGGGGGCGGGCGATGTCAGGCCGGCAAGGGATTCGCCGCTGCTCGAAGCGCCGCTGCTCCCGGTGGATATCCGGCTCGGCACATCGTCGTGGTTCTTTCCCGGCTGGCGCAGCCTGGTCTATGACGGCGTCCATCCGCAGGTGACGCTCAGCCGGAAGGGGCTGGAGGCCTACGCCCAGATTCCGCTGCTGCGGACCGTCAGCCTCGACCGGACCTTCTACGCACCGATCTCGGCTGTCGACTATGCGCGCTACGCCGGCCAGGTTCCGGCACATTTCAGCTTCGTCGTGAAGGCGCCGGCGATCGTCTGCGATGCAGTGATGCGTAACGAGGAGGGCAGGGGAAAGGTGCCCAATCCGCACTTCCTCGACGCTGTGATCGCCACTCGTGAGTTCGTCCTGCCCTGCCTGGAGGGACTGGAGGCCAAGGCGGGGCCGCTGGTGTTCCAGATCTCGCCGCTGCCGCGCAGCCTGGTCGAGGACGCCTCTCTCTTTGTCGAGCGCCTGGAACGTTTTTTCGCGGCGCTGCCTCGGGAAATCGGCCCACACAGGCCGCTTTATGCGCTGGAGCTGCGCAATCCAGAGCTACTGACGCCGCGCCTGATGCGCATGCTGGCCCGGACCGGGGTCCGCTATTGCGTCGGCCTGCATGACCGGATGCCCGAGGTCGAACGGCAGGAGGCAGCGCTCAGGGCCCTGGACGGCGAGGAACCGGGGCCGCTGGTGGTACGCTGGAACCTGCACCGGGGCTTTCTCTACCAGGCGGCCAAGCAGCGCTACGAGCCGTTCGACAGGCTCGTGGACGAAGACGGAGAGACCCGCCGGACCTTGGCGCGGATGGCCGCCACAGCCTTCAAGGCGGGCCGCAAGGTCTGGATCACGGCCAACAACAAGGCCGAGGGCAGCGCTCCGCTGTCGGTCCTCGAACTGGCTCGGGAAATCGCCAAATTGGTCACCTAAGGCTTTGATTTCATTGCCACTTGCATTTTCGGCGGCAACCCACTAGAAACGCGCCACTTCGCACGCGGGTTTGCGGTCGACGGGGAGACATCCCGGCGCTCGCTCCGGTGTTCCCATCCTGGGGACGACGCCCGCGGAGGCTCAACCGGAAAAGGAGAACGGCATGACCATGCCGACATTCACGATGCGCCAGCTGCTGGAAGCCGGCGTGCACTTCGGCCATCACACGCGCCGCTGGAACCCCAAGATGAAGCCGTACCTGTTCGGGGTGCGCAATGGGGTGCATATCATCGACCTCACCAAGACCGTGCCGCTGCTCGAGCAGGCACTGCGCCAGGTGCGCGACGTCGTGGCCAGCGGCGGCCGCGTCCTGTTCGTCGGCACCAAGCCGGCGGCTGCCGAGCGCGTCGCCGACGCCGCCAAGCGCTGTGGCCAGTACTACGTGAACCACCGCTGGCTGGGCGGCATGATCACGAACTGGAACACCATTTCGGCATCCATCAAGCGCCTTCGCGAGCTCGACGAGCGCCTGAAGGGCGATGTCGTCGGCCTCACCAAGAAGGAGCAGCTCGATCTGACTCGCGAACGCGACAAGCTCGAGCGGTCTCTGGGCGGCATCAAGGAAATGGGCGGCACGCCCGACATGCTGTTCATCATCGACACAAACAAGGAGTCGATCGCGGTCCTGGAAGCCCGCAAGCGCGGCATTCCGATCGTCGCGGTGGTCGACAGCAACTCCGATCCCGACGGCATCGACTTCCCGATCCCGGGCAACGACGATGCGATCCGCGCGGTGTCGCTGTACTGCGACCTGATGGCGGGTTCGGTGCTCGACGGTATCCGCGCCGAAATCGCCGCCACCGGCGGTGATGTCGGAGAGCTGGCCGAACAGCCGGACGAAGAGATCCCCGCCGCTGAGGCCCCGGCGGCCGAGGCGGCACCGGCCGAGTAAACCGGCCCTTCATGGAAGAGAAACAGACGGGGCCGGTCGGAAGACCGGCCCTTGTTGCACTAAACGGAGCAAGAAATGGCTGAGATCACTGCATCGCTCGTCAAGGAACTGCGCGAGAAGACTGGCGCGGGCATGATGGATTGCAAGAAGGCGCTGGGTGAGACCGCCGGCGACGTCGAGAAGGCGGTCGACTGGCTGCGCACCAAGGGCCTGTCGGCGGCTTCGAAGAAGGCCGGTCGCGTCGCGGCGGAAGGGCTGGTCGGCGTCGCGGCGGAAGGCACGCGTGGCGCCGTCCTCGAGGTCAATGCCGAGACCGACTTCGTCGGCCGCAACGACCAGTTCCAGAAGTTCGTCGCCGCGGCGACCAGGCTCGCGCTCGAGAATGGCGGCGACCTGGCCAAGGTGGCGGCCGCGCCGTTCCCCGGCACCGGCCGTGATGTCCAGGGCGAGCTCACCAACCTGATCGCCACGATCGGTGAGAACATGAGCCTGCGCCGCGCCGCCTCGCTGTCGGTGTCGGACGGCGTGGTCGTGGCCTACACCCACAACGCCGTCGCGCCGGACCTCGGCAAGATCGGCGTGCTGGTCGCCCTGGAGTCGACGGGCGACAAGGCCAAGCTCGGTGCTCTCGCGAAGCAGCTGGCCATGCACGTGGCCGCGACCAACCCGCAGTCGCTGACCGTTGCCGACCTCGATCAGGCGGCGATCGAGCGCGAGCGCGCTGTGCTGGCCGAGAAGGCTGGCCAGCAGGGCAAGACCGCCGAGATCGTCGCCAAGATGGTCGAGGGTGGCCTGCGCAAGTTCCATCAGGAAGTCGTCCTGCTCGAGCAGGCGTTCGTGATGGACGGCAAGACCAAGGTCTCGAAGGTCGTCGAGGATGCGGCCAAGCAGGTCGGCGGCCCGGTCAGGCTTGTGGGCTTCCTGCGTTTCGCACTGGGCGAGGGCATCGAGAAGAAGTCCGAGGATTTCGCAGCCGAGGTGGCTGCCCAGCTCAAGAAGTAGTATTAAATTCAACAGGCGCGCGGACATGTGGTCTGCGCGCCCAACAAACGTAATCAGAGGCATCTGATGCCGTCGGGCCCCCTATATCGCCGTGTCATGCTCAAGCTCTCTGGCGAGGGGCTCATGGGTAATCGGGAGTACGGTCTCGATCCCGACATGGTCGCCATGGTCGCACAGGAAGTGAAGGCCGTGGTCGCCATGGGCGTTCAGGTCTGCCTGGTGATCGGCGGCGGCAACATCTTCCGCGGCGTATCGTCGGCAGCCGCCGGGATGGACCGGGCCAGCGGCGACTACATGGGCATGCTGGCGACCGTCATCAATTCGCTCGCCATGCAGAGCGCGCTGGAGCGGCAGGGCCTGCAGACCCGGGTCCAATCGGCGATCCCGATGACGACGGTGTGCGAACCCTATATCCGCCGTCGTGCCGCCCGGCACATGGAAAAAGGCCGGGTCGTGATCTTCGCCGCCGGCACCGGCAACCCTTTCTTCACGACCGACACCGCCGCCGCTCTCCGGGCCGCTGAAATGGGGGTCGACGCGCTGATGAAGGGGACGCAGGTCGACGGGGTCTATTCCGCCGATCCGCGCAAGGACAAGAATGCGCAGCGTTACGATACGCTGGGCTACATGGAAGTGCTATCCCGCGACCTGCAGGTCATGGACGCGTCGGCGATCTCGCTTGCGCGTGAGAACCGCATTCCCATCATTGTCTTCGACATCCACAAGCCCGGCGCCTTCGCGGCGACGATGCGGGGTGAAGGCACCTTCACGATCATCAAGGACGAGGCCTGATCATGTCTGCCGATCTCAACGAGCTCGAGAAGCGCATGCACGGCGCGATGGATGCGCTGAAGAAGGAATTCGCCGGCCTCAGGACCGGCCGGGCCTCGGTCAACCTGCTCGACCCGGTGATGGTCGAAGCCTACGGCCAGCGCATGCCGCTCAACCAGGTCGGCACGGTGAGCGCGCCGGAGCCGCGGCTTCTTACCGTCAATGTCTGGGACAAGGGTCTGGTCACCCCGACCGCAAAGGCGATCCGGGAAGCGGGCCTCGGCCTCAACCCATCGCCCGATGGCCAGATGATCCGCATTCCGATCCCCGAGCTGACCACGGAGCGGCGCAACGAACTCGCCAAGCTTGCGCACAAGTACGCAGAGCAGGGCAAGGTCGCTGTCCGCAACGTCCGCCGCGACGGCATGGACGCGCTGAAGAAGGCTGAGAAGGATCACAAGATCTCGGAGGACGAGCATCGCCAGAAGGCCGACGAAGTGCAGAAGCTCACCGACCGCTACGTCAAGCAGGTCGACGAAGCGCTGGCGCACAAGGAAAAAGAGATCAAGACGGTCTGATGTCCACGGCGCCGCTGCCCGCCAATCCCGACACGGGGTCGGGTCCTCACCACGTCGCCATCATCATGGATGGCAACGGCCGGTGGGCGAAAGCGCGTGGCCTGCCGCGGGTCGCGGGACATCGCCGGGGCGCCGATGCGGTGCGGCGCGTCGTGCGTGGTGCCGGCGAACTGGGAATTCCGGTCCTGACGCTTTTTGCGTTCTCGACGGAGAACTGGACGCGGCCGGCGGACGAAGTCGCGGACCTGATGGGGCTGCTGCGGCACTATCTGCGCAGCGAGTTGGACGAGTTGCGCAAGAACGGCGCTCGGCTGCGGGTTATCGGTAATCGGGACGGGCTGGCGGCCGACATCGTGCGCGACATCGCCGAGGCCGAGACCATGACGGCGGGCAACGCACGCATCGACGTCAACATCTGCATCAACTACGGTTCGCGCGACGAGATTCTGCGGGCGACGCGGCGCCTGGCGCAGCGGGTCGCGGCGGGTGAGATCACCGCCGACGACATCGACCAGCAGAGCTTCGAGCGTGAGCTACTGACGGCGGGCCTGCCCGATCCGGACCTCCTGATCCGGACCAGCGGCGAGCAGCGGATCAGCAATTTCCTGCTCTGGCAATGTGCCTACTCGGAGCTGGTTTTCGTCGACACGCTGTGGCCGGACTTCGGCAAGGAACATCTGGAACGGGCCATCGCGGAGTTCCGTAAGCGTGAGCGGCGTTATGGCGGCGTCGGAAGCTAGCGCAGCGCCGTCCTTGCGCGGCGGACGATTCGCCGGTCTGCTGATGCGAGCGGTGTCCGCCGCGATTCTGGGGCCGCTTCTGCTTGCGGCGGTCTGGTATGGCTTCCCCTGGATCGATCTCGTGGCGGCAATTGCCGCGCCCATCATGATCTTCGAATGGTCGCGCCTGACCCGTGGCGCTCCCGTCCTGCGCCTGCTTGCCTGGGCCTACGGCCTGGCAGCACTCGTCGCGCTGCTGTGGCTGCGGCATCAGCCGGCCTATGGCCGCGAGACGATTCTGTGGGTGCTCGTATGCATCTGGGCCACCGATATCGGGGCCTATTTCGTGGGACGCACCGCCGGCGGAGCAAAGCTTGCACCGCGCATCAGCCCCGGCAAGACCTGGTCGGGATTGGTCGGCGGCATGGCATGGGCCGCCGTCGGTAGTGCCGCCATGGGCTATGCCTTCGGCCTCGGCGAAACCGTTCCGCTGGCCATCGCCGGGGCGGCGCTGGCGATCGTAGGGCAGGCGGGCGATCTGCTGGAATCGGCGGCCAAGCGGCGGGCTGGCGTGAAGGATAGCGGGCGCCTCATTCCGGGGCACGGTGGATTGCTGGACCGGATCGACGGTCTGATGGCGGTGCTTGTGGCTGTGGGGATTGCCCGGCTGGTCGCAGGCAATGCGTGGCCCTGGACATGAGCGGGTGGACCGCGCCGTCACCTGAAAAGCCGCGCCGTATCACGGTCCTGGGATCGACGGGCTCCGTCGGACAGAGCACAGTCGATCTCATCGCGCGCGACCCGGCGCGCTATCGCGTTGAAGCGCTCGTCGCCCGCAACTCGGTGGAATTGCTGGCGGAGCAGGCGAGGCGCCTGCGGGCGCGCCTCGCCGTCGTCGCTGACCCCGGGCGCTTCGAGGCGCTCAAGGCGGCACTGGCCGGTACGTCGATCGAGGTGGCGGCCGGTCCCGAGGCGGTTATCGAAGCGGCGGAGCGGCCGGCCGAATGGGTGATGGCTGCCGTCGTGGGGTTCGCCGGCCTGGCGCCGACCCTCGCCGCGGCGCGACGCGGGGCGATGGTGGCCCTCGCCAACAAGGAAGCGCTGGTCTGCGCCGGGCGCCTGCTGATCGACGCGATCGAGCAGTCAGGCGGGGTGCTTCTGCCTGTCGATTCCGAGCACAACGCCATTTTTCAGGTCTTCGAACCCGATCAGCATCGTGCCGTCGACCGGCTGATCCTGACGGCTTCGGGTGGCCCGTTCCGCAACTGGTCGCTGGCCGACATGGCCGACGTTACGCCGGAGCAGGCGTTGGCCCATCCCAACTGGGACATGGGCGACAAGATCTCCATCGATTCGGCGACCATGATGAACAAGGGCCTCGAACTGATCGAGGCACAGCTCCTGTTCGGGCTGCCCGAAGACCAGGTCGACATCGTGGTGCACCCGCAATCGGTCATCCACTCGATGGTCGCCTACCGTGACGGCTCGGTACTGGCCCAACTCGGGACGGCCGATATGCGGATTCCGATCAGCCACGCCCTGGGGTGGCCGGCCCGCATCGACGGGCCGTCGGCCAAACTCGATTTCATGAGCATTCCGGCGCTCACCTTCGAGCGGCCCGATTCCGGCCGCTTTCCGTCTCTACGGTTGGCGCGTGAGGCTCTGGTGACGGGAGGGCATGCTCCCATCGTATTGAATGCGGCGAACGAGGCGGCAGTGGCGGCATTCCTGGCTCGCCGGATCCGCTTCCTCGATATCGCCCGGATCGTCGAGGATGTGATGGCAGGCTGGAACGGTCTCTCGGATGCAGTCGACGCACTCCAGCAGGTCCAGTCTGCCGATCTGGAAGCCCGCAGGGTGGCTGAGGGGTTCTGCCGTGCCAGAGCCCTAAGCAATTGATATAGAACGCACTTCGTGGTCGAGTAAGGCATGCAAAGCATCGTCAGCCTGTTTACGACGTACCTGCCGTATTTTGTTCTGGTCCTGACGCTGCTCGTCTTCGTTCACGAGTACGGCCATTACTGGGTCGGGCGCCGCTTTGGCATCCATGCCGAGGTCTTCTCGATCGGTTTCGGGCCTGAGATCTTCGGCTGGACGGACCGCAACGGCACGCGCTGGAAGGTCTCGGCCATTCCTCTGGGCGGCTACGTCAAGTTCCTGGGCGACAGCGATGCCACGAGCGCGACGCCGACCGAAGAGCCCTTGTCGGCGAGCGACCGCAAGCGCGCCTTCTTCAGCCAGCCACTGTACGCGCGCGCTGCCGTCGTGCTCGGCGGGCCGATGGCAAATCTCCTGTTTGCCTTCCTGCTGCTGACGGGCGTCTTCTTCTTCGCGGGCGAACCCTACACGCCTGCGACCGTCGCCGTGCAGACCGACGGGCCGGCGGCGAGGGCTGGCCTGCGGACCGGGGACGAGATCGTTCGCCTCGCCGACAAGCGGGTCGATCGCTACGAGGATATCCAGGAAGCTCAGTTTCTCTACTGGGCGAAGCCGATGCCGGTCGAATACCGCCGCGGTAACCAGCTGCTGCGCGGAGAAATCCAGCCTCAATATTGCGAGCGCACCGATCGCTACAACAACACGCTGCGCTATGGCGATCTCGGCATCGATCAGTTCATCCGCCCCGTCGTCGGCGGCTTCACGGCGAGCAGCCCGGCGGAGGCCGCGGGCCTCAAGGTCGGTGACCTTCTGGTGGCGATCGATGGGAAGCCCGTCGACTATTTCTCGCGAATCCCAGAATTGATCGGCGCCAAGGGTGGCCAGCCGGTGACGATCAAGTTCGAGCGCGATGGTCGCCTGCAGGAGACGACCGTGGTGCCGATCGTCGACAAGACGGCCGATTGCGCAGGCAAGGAGCAGATCGTCGGGCGTCTGCGGGTTCGTCCGCCGGCTGTGACAGAGCTTCGTGACCATGGTGTGATTGGCGCCATGGGAGCGGGCGTGCGCGCCGTCTGGGGCATGACCACGATGTTCTATACGTCGATGGGACAGATCCTGACTGCGACGAGGCCTGTGGACGAATTGGGTGGACCGATTCGCATCGCCAAGGCCGCCGGTGAGGCGTCGCATGCAGGGTGGGCAGGCATTCTCAACCTGGTCATTGCGCTGTCCGTGGTGCTCGGCATCTTCAACCTTCTGCCGGTCCCCATGCTCGATGGCGGTCATCTCGCCATGTACGCCTACGAAGCGGTGCGCGGCAGGCCTCTCAGCCTGCGAGCCCAGGAGGTCGGATTGAAGCTTGGATTCGCGCTTGTGATCGGCATGGCACTGATCGCAACGTTCAATGACATCAGGCTTTTGCTGCGCTGAATTCATGCGACGTGGCGAGGACAGGGTGGGGGACAAAAGGGGTAGCTTAAGCCCCCTTGCCGGTCTAGAAAGCTGCGTTCACGTTCTTGACCATCGGCAGGTTTGACTGGCGCCGGGGGGAAGTTTGATCTTTCGTTGGGCCGTACTGGCCATTGTCGCAATTCTGGCTTTCAACGCGCCGGCATACGCCCAGCGCGGCGGTGTCGTGGCTGCGGGCGGCGGCACGATCGCCGGCATCCAGATCCAGGGTAACGTCCGCTCCGAAGCGGAGACGATACGCTCGTACCTTCAGCTGAAGGTCGGCGAGCCTTTCGATGCCGCCGCAGCGGATCGCTCGTTGAAGGCGCTGTTCGCGACCGGACTGTTCTCCGACGTGACGATCCAGATGCAGGGATCGACCCTGGTCGTGAAGGTCACAGAAAATCCGATCATCAATCGCGTCGCCTTCGAGGGAAATAAGAAGATCGACGACGACAAGCTGCGCGACGAAGTGCAGTCGAAGCCGCGTCAGGTCTATACGCGCGCCCGTGTCCAGGCCGATGTCGATCGCATCCTGACCATTTATCGGCGCAGCGGTCGCTACAATGCCTCGGTCGAACCCAAGATCATCAATCTCGAGCAGGGGCGTGTCGATCTCGTCTTCGAGATCAACGAAGGCGACGTCACGGGCGTAAAGCGCATCAGCTTCGTCGGCAACGAGGCGTTCGGCGACGGCACGCTGAGGGGCAAGATCCGTACGACGGAGAGCGCTTGGTGGCGCTTCCTGACATCGGATGACCGTTTCGATCCCGACCGCCTGAACCTCGATCGCGAGCTGCTGCGCAAGTTTTACCTCTCCGAGGGCTATGCCGACTTCCGCGTCGTTTCGGCGGTCGCCGAGCTCGCGCCCAATCGCGAAGGCTTCTTCATCACCTTCACGATCAGCGAAGGTGAGCGGTACAAGTTCGGCAAGGTCGACGTGACGAGCCGCTTCCAGGGCCTGAATGTCGATGTGTTGAAGTCATTCCTGACGATCTCGGAAGGCGACTGGTACGACGCGGACCAGGTTGAGAAGTCGGTCTCCAATATCCAGGAGGCGGTGGGTTCGCTGGGATACGCCTTCGTTGACGTTCGCCCCAACATCCGGCGCAACAAGGACAACAACACCGTCGACGTGACCTTCGATGTCCAGGAGGGACCGCGCGTCTACGTCGAGCGCATCAACATCTCGGGCAACACGAGAACGCTCGACAAGGTGATTCGTCGCGAATTCCGTCTCGCCGAGGGCGATGCCTTCAGCACCGCCAAGGTCCGGCGCAGCCAGCAGCGTCTGCGCAACCTCGGGTTCTTCGAGAAGGTCGACGTCTCGGCAGCGCCCGGCTCGGCACCGGATAAGACCAATCTGGAGGTTCAGGTCGTCGAGCAGAGCACCGGTGAAATCTCGTTCGGCGCGGGTTACTCGACGACGGCGGGCATCGTCGGCGATATCGCGGTCAAGGAACGCAATCTGCTCGGCAAGGGTCAGGAAGCCCGCCTCGGCCTGTCCATTGGCACGCTGAGTACCTCGATCGATCTGGGCTTCACCGAACCCTACTTCATGGACCGTCAGGTCTCCGCCGGTTTCGATCTCTTCAGGACGTCGAACGATCGTCAGTCGATCGCGAGCTACAGTGACCGTAGCGTGGGCTTCGCGCTCCGTGCCGGCTGGGCATATTCCGAGGAAATCCGCCAGCTCGTGCGCTACACGCTGCGGCAGACCGACATTTACAACGTCCAACCCTGGGCGTCGTACATCATTCAGCAAAACCAGGGCACGCAGGTCGTATCCGAACTGTCCGAGACCATCATCTGGGACACGCGCGACCAGCGCCTCAACGCGACCAAGGGCTGGATGGTTCGTAACTCGATCGCGGCCGCGGGCCTGATTGGCACCGAGCAGTACGTCCGCGCCACGGCCGACGCCGTCTATTACAAATCGCTGTTCGAGGATTTCGTGGTCTCCGTCGGTGGTTCCGCGGGCCTGATCTTCCCCTTCAACGGCTCCTATGTCCGCCTCAACAACCTGTTCTTTATCGGCGGCGACACGCTCAGGGGCTTTGCCGTCGGCGGTGTCGGTCCGCGCGATGCCAATACGACCGATTCGATCGGCGGTCAGTTCTACTACACGGGTACGACGGAGCTTTCCTATCCGCTTCCGCTCGTCCCGAAGGAAGTAGGCCTTCTCGGCAAGGCGTTCGTGGACGTAGGTTCGCTGTGGGGGGTGCAGGCGCAGAGCTATGGGCTGGCGTCGGTGTTGACCAGCCAGCTGATGCGCGTGTCGACCGGCGTCGGCATACAGTGGATATCGCCGTTCGGACCTATCCGGATCGACTACGCAGTGCCCATTCAATATGAGTCGTGGGACAAGCAGCAGTCCCTGCGTTTCAGCTTCGGCACGCGCTTCTGAGCGGGAGAGGCCACGGTCATGAACGCCCAAATCGAAAATACCAGCGCCGCTGCGGCGACATCCGTCGACATCAAGCGGATCCTCGAGATGATCCCGCACCGCTATCCGATGCTCATGGTCGATCGGGTGATCAATATGCAGCTCGATCACAGCGCGGTAGGTATCAAGAACGTCACGATCAACGAGCCGTTCTTCCAGGGACATTTTCCTTCCGAGCCGGTCATGCCGGGGGTCCTCGTCGTCGAGGCCATGGCTCAGACGGCTTGTGTCCTCGTGGTCTCGACGTTCGGAGCCGAGTCGGAAGGCAAGCTCGTCTATTTCATGTCGATCGACGGCGTGCGGTTTCGCCGGCCGGTCGTGCCGGGCGACCGTCTCGAGCTTCACGTCACGAAGGTTCAGAGCCGGGCCAATGTCTGGAAATTTTCGGGCAAGGCGATCGTCGAAGGCAAGGTTGCCGCCGAGGCGACGTTTGCCGCCATGATTAGAGACCGGTGATCCGCGAAGAGCAGGGAGGGGATGATGCCCGATACCCAGTCCAATTTCCGTATGCTGCACACGATGATCCGCGTCATGGATCTCGACAAGTCTCTTGCCTTCTACACCGGTCCGATGGGCATGAAGCTGCTGCGCAAGCGCGACGTGCCGGACGGCAAGTACAGCCTGGCGTTCGTGGGCTACGGCGACGAGCCGGAGCACTGCGTCGTTGAGCTGACCTACAATTGGGATCAGGCGAAGCCGTACGAACTCGGCACCGGGTTCGGCCATCTCGCGATCGGCGTTCCCGACGTCTACAAGCTCTGCGAGGACGTCACGAAGGCTGGCGGCAAGGTCACGCGGCCAGCCGGCCCGGTCAAGTTCGGCACGACCGTCATCGCGTTCGTGGAAGATCCGGACGGCTACAAGATCGAGCTGATCGAGCGTAAGGGCTGAACGGGCTGAGCGAAGCTCAGCCCGAGGAGCGACAGGACATTGCTCTTGGCAATGTCCGAGAGCGTCGAAGAAAGAAGATCACACGACTCTCAACAAAAAGGCCCGCCATCGCGGGCCTTGAATCGTTCTGACGAACCGAACTCAGAAAAAGCGCCAGTTCGCGGCCACGAGGGCCAGTGCTGCGCCGGCAATCCCGGCGACGAGAATCCACATCCGCAAGCCGTGGCGGCGGAAATTGTCATTGGCAGGACGGCCCACCCGGACGATACGCGGCTGGACCCTCGGTGTCTGGGTGGCCGCCCAGGATGTTTCCCCCTGGCGCGGCCCGAATGATGATCTTGCCATGTGCTTCTCGCTTCCCTCCCGGACAGCGATTTCAGCCCCGCATGTGAAGCGGCTTGTAGGGGCGCTCGGTTTGGCCGTTGTAGAGCTGCCGGGGCCGGCCGATCTTCTGGTCGGGATCCTCGATCATCTCGTTCCATTGCGAAATCCAGCCGACCGTACGCGCCACCGCGAAGAGAACGGTGAACATCGAGGTCGGGATGCCGATCGCGCGGAAAATGATGCCCGAGTAGAAGTCGACGTTCGGATAGAGCTTCTTGGAGACGAAGTAGTCGTCCTTGAGGGCGATCTGCTCCATTTCCATGGCCAGCTCAAGCAGCGGGTCGTGGGTGATGCCGAGCGACGTCAGGACCTCGTGACAGGTCTGGCGCATGACCTTCGCGCGCGGGTCATAGTTCTTGTAGACGCGGTGGCCGAAGCCCATGAGGCGGGTGTGATCGGCCTTGTCCTTCACGCGGGACAGGAAGCCCGGGATGTTCTGCTTGCCACCGATCTCGTGCAGCATGTTGATGACGGCTTCGTTGGCGCCCCCATGGCTCGGCCCCCACAGCGAGGCGATGCCTGCGGCGATGCAGGCGAACGGATTGGCGCCCGAGGAGCCGGCCAGGCGGACGGTCGAAGTCGAAGCGTTTTGCTCATGATCGGCATGGAGCATGAGGATGCGATCCATCGCCTTCTCGACGATCGGATTGACCTCGTACTCCTCGGCCGGAACCGAGAACATCATGCGCAGGAAGTTGGCGGCATAGGACAGGTCGTTGCGCGGATACACGAACGGCTGACCCACCGAATACTTGTAGGCCATCGCCGCGATGGTCGGCATCTTGGCGACCAGGCGATACGAGGCGACCATCCGCTGGTGCGGATCGTGGATGTCGAGCGAGTCGTGATAGAAGGCGGAGAGGGCGCCGACGACACCACAGCAGATCGCCATCGGATGGGCGTCGCGGCGGAAGCCGCGATAGAACTGGCTGAGCTGCTCATGAACCATCGTGTGGTTCGTGATGTCGCGAACGAACTTGTCCTTCTGCGCCTTGTTTGGCAGGTCGCCCTTCATCAGCAGGTAGGCGACTTCCATGAAGTCGCTCTGCTCGGCGAGTTCGGCGATGTTGTAGCCGCGATGGAGCAGCAGGCCTTCGTCGCCGTCGATGTAGGTGATCTTCGAGCCGCACGAGCCGGTCGAGGTGAAACCCGGATCGTAGGTGAACATGCCGGAGTCGCCGTAGAATTTGCGAACGTCCACCAGGCGCGGTCCGAGGGTGCCGTGGATGATCGGCATCTCGTAGGTTTTGCCGGTTTCGTTGTCGGTCAGCGTCGCGGTCGATTTGGCCATCGGGTGAACTCTTTTCCAGGCTCGATTCAAGCAAGGCGCGCGCTCCCCGCGGGGGCCGTTCGCCGGTTCGGCGGCACCCTAACAAGACCCCAAAGAAGGCGCAATTGTGCAGCCGCGCCGCTATTTCGCGGGACGTGGATTCCGAAGCATCCGCCCGTCGAGCAGGGCGAGCGCGAGACCAATCAGCAGCATGCCGGCGAACTGTCGTGGCTGCAGCCGCTCGTCAAGGACCAGCGCCCCGAGCAGGATAGCGGTGACAGGTATCAGGAACGTAACCAGCAGGAGATTGGTCGGACCGGCTACTGCAAGAATTCGGAAATACAGGACATATGCGAGTGCAGTCGACAGGAGCGCGAGGCCAGCAAGCGCAGCCCAGGTGATGCCCGACGGAGAAGCGGCCAAGGTCCAGGGGTGGTCGAAGATCAGCATGATCGGCAGAATCAACATGGTGCTTGCCGTGACCTGCCCCGCGGCCGCATCGAGCGGCGCCACCCCCATGCTTTTGAATTGGCGCCCATAGACACCCGCGAAGGCGTAGGAGAGCGCAGCCCCGAGGCAGGCAAGCTGTCCCACCGTACTCTGTCCCGACACGAGCAGCGATGGTCCCACAAGCACGGCGACGCCGCAGAGGCCGACCAGCAGTGCGCCAAGTTTCAGTCCGGCAATCTGTTCGTCCTTCGTGAGGAAATGGGCGACCAACAGGGTGAACAGCGGCGTGGTTGCGTTCAGGATCGAGGCAAGGCCGGACGCGATCTGCGTCTGGCCCCAGAAGATCAGGCCGAATGGCACGAGATTGTTGAGCAGACCCATCGCTGCGAAGCTGCGCCATGGCGTGCCGGCTCCGAAAAGAGAACGGCCGGAAACGGCGAGCACGAGATTGAGCGCAAGCGCGGCAAACGCCACGCGGCAGAATACGACCGTGAGCGGTGGCAGCTCCGCGAGGGCTACCTTGGCGAAGAAGAACGAGCCGCCCCAGAGGACGGACAGCGACAGCAGCGAGATCCAAACGCGCGTTGACATTGCCGCAGCGTGAGCGCTGCGGCCGGCGCGTTCTATCCGGCAGCCGCCGGCAATCGCGCCTCGTCTCGGAACTCCGCTCCTATCAACTCTGGACCTGCACCTTTGCCCAGGTGTCCCGCAGATCGATCGTGCGGTTGAACACCAGAGCCTTCGGCCGGCTCGCGAGGTCCGGGCAGAAATAGCCCAGTCGCTCGAACTGCATGGCCTCTCCTGCAGATGCCTCTGCCAATGAGGGCTCCAGCAGCGCGCCCGACAGGACTTCGAGCGAGCCCGGATTCAGGTCGGCGTCGAGATCGCCACCGGTGCCCGGGTCAGGGCGGTTGAAGAGCGTGCTGTACAACCGGACTTCGGCGGGAAGTGCATCCCGGGCGGACACCCAGTGCAGAGTGGCCTTTACCTTTCGACCGTCCGGCGCATTGCCGCCGCGGCTCGCGGGATCGTAGGTGCAGCGCAGTTCGACCACGTTACCGTCAGCGTCCTTGACCACCTCGCGACAGGTGACGAGATAGGCATAGCGCAGCCTGACTTCCCGCCCCACCGCCAGCCGGAAGAATTTGTTCGACGGATTCTCCATGAAGTCGTCGCGCTCGACGAAGATTTCCCGGCCGAAGCGAAGGGTACGCGTGCCGGCGGTCGGATCCACCGGGTGATTGACGGCCTCCAGCTCTTCAACATGGTCTTCGGGAAAGTTCTCGATCACGAGCTTGAGCGGCCGCAGGACCGCCATGCGCCGCTGCGCTGCCTGATTGAGATGGTCGCGGATCGCGTGATCCAGCATGGCGAGATCGACGACGCTGTTGGCTTTGGACATGCCGATGCGCCGAACGAAGTCGCGGATCGCCTTCGGCGGCACGCCGCGACGGCGCAGGCCTGCCAGTGTCGGCATGCGCGGATCGTCCCAGCCGCTCACGATGCCGCGGCGTACCAGATCCGTCAGGTGGCGTTTGGAAAGGACGGTGTAGCCGATATTGAGGCGGGCGAATTCGGTCTGGCGCGGCCGCGCCGGCACCGGCAGGTGGTCGAGGAACCAGTCGTAGAGGGGGCGATGGTCCGAGAACTCCAGGGTGCAAAGCGAGTGCGTGACATGTTCCAGGGCGTCGGACTGGCCATGTGCGAAATCATAGGTCGGGTAGATGCACCATTCAGTGCCGGTGCGCGGGTGAGACGCGTGCAGGATGCGATACAGGACGGGGTCGCGCAGGTTCATGTTGCCGGACACGAGGTCGATCTTCGCGCGCAGTACGCAGGCACCGTTGGGAAACTTTCCGGCCCGCATGTCGCGAAACAGGCTGAGATTCGTTTCCACCGAGCGGTCGCGATCCGGCGAGGCGCGTCCCGGCTCGGTCAGCGTGCCACGCATTGCCCTCATCTCGTCGGGCGGCGTGTCGTCGACATAGGCGAGGCCGGCGCGAATGAGGTGCTCGGCCCAGTCGTACAACGTCTGGAAATAGTCCGACGCATGGTACAGATGTTCGCCCCAGTCGAAGCCGAGCCAATGTACGTCCCGCTTGATGGCGTCGATGTACTCCTGCTCTTCCTTCACGGGGTTGGTGTCGTCGAAGCGAAGGTGGCAGCGGCCGCCATATTCGGTCGCAATTCCGAAATTCAGGCAGATCGACTTTGCGTGGCCGAGATGGAGGTAGCCGTTCGGCTCCGGCGGAAAGCGGGTAACGATGCTCTGCACTTTTCCGCTGGCGAGATCCGACTGAACCAGGTCGCGAATGAAATCCCGCGCCTCTTCGTTCGCAGCGGCCTCCGGCATCGGCTTCTTGTCTTCCATTACCTGTCTCCCGTTCAAGCGGCGGCCGCCAGCAAACGAACCTTGCTCTCGGCGGGCCCCAGCACGGCCAGCACTTCGAAGATGCCGGGCGAGGCGGTCGAGCCGGTCAGCGCGACGCGGAGCGGCTGGGCGACTTGGCCGAGCTTCAGCCCGTTCGCCTCGGCAAATTCGCGTACGGCTTCTTCAAGCGCCTTTTCGCTCCAGTCGCTCGCCTGCGGCTCCAGCGCCGGCGCCAGCTTCGCGATCACGGCACGGGCGTCGGGTGTCAGCAGCGCGCGGGCCTTGTCGTCGGCGATCGGCGGTGCGCCAGCGCGGGCGTAGAAGGCTAGACTGTCCGCGAGTTCGATCAGGGTGCGCGCGCGCTGCTTCACGCCGGAGAGGCCGCGCACGATGCGCTCGCGACCAGCGGCATCGACGGTGCCGAGCTTCTCCTCGATGCGCGGCAGCACCAGCGGCAGCAGCTCGGCGTCTGGCGTTTCGCGGAGGTAATGCGCGTTGAGATTGGTCAGCTTCGCCATGTCGAAGCGTGAGGCCGAGCGGCCGACGCCGTCGAGGTCGAACCACTCGATCGCCTGTGCCGTCGAGATGATCTCGTCGTCGCCGTGGCCCCAGCCCAGCCGCAGCAGGTAGTTGCGCAGCGCCGCCGGCAGGAAGCCCATGTCGCGATAGGCGTCGACGCCCAAGGCGCCATGGCGCTTGCTGAGCTTGGCGCCGTCGGGACCGTGGATCAGCGGGATGTGGGCATAGACCGGCTCGGGCCATCCCATGGCGCGGATGATCTGCAGCTGACGGAAGGCGTTGTTCAGGTGATCGTCGCCGCGGATCACGTGCGTGACACCCATGTCGTGATCGTCGACGACGACTGCCAGCATGTAGGTTGGCGTGCCGTCGGCGCGCAGCAGGATCATGTCGTCGAGCTGGGCGTTCTCGACCGTGACTTCGCCCTGCACGGCGTCCTTGATGATCGTCTGGCCGGTCTGCGGCGCCTTCAGGCGCACGACCGGCTTCACGCCGGCGGGTGCTTCCTTCGGGTCGCGCTCGCGCCAGCGGCCGTCGTAGCGCATCGGCTTGCCCGCGGCCTTCTGCGCGGCGCGCATCTCGTCGAGCTCCTGCGGCGAGGCATAGCAGTGATAGGCATGGCCCTTGGCCAACATCTCCAGCGCGACCTCGGCATGGCGGGCGGCGCGTGAGAACTGATAGGTGACCTCGCCGTCCCACGGCAGGCCGAGCCACGACAGCCCGTCCAAAATCGCGGCGATCGCCGGCTCGGTCGAACGCGCACGGTCGGTGTCCTCGATGCGCAGCAGGTACTTTCCGCCGTGATGCCTGGCGAACAGCCAGTTGAACAGGGCCGTGCGGGCGCCGCCGATATGCAGGTAGCCGGTGGGCGAGGGAGCGAAGCGGGTTACGACGGTCATCGGCCTGGTATCATGCTCGGTAAGCGCGGGTTTTGCCGCAATTTGGGCGGAAAAGCGCGCCGTAGGTAGGGGAGCGTCCGGTTAGTGTCAAACCTGCGCGCCTGGATCCTCGAACAACTGGACGCCGAGCGCGGCCGGTGGGTGCTGTGGCTCCCCGTGGCGCTCGGTTTTGGCATCGCCATCTACTACGAGCTGCCGACCGAGCCGGCCCTCTGGCTGGGCCCGGCACTGGCGGCGGGATCTTTGATCATCGCTGTCTTTGCGCCGGCCGGGAGTCTTGCGCGCGCCTTGGCCATCGGCGCCGTCGCCGCCTCGTCCGGCCTCGGACTCGTGGCCTGGCGTACCGCCACCCTCGCCGCACCGACGCTGACCCGGCCGCTGTTCAGCCTCAACGTCGAGGGCAGGGTCGCCGACATCCAGCGTCTGCCCGAGGGTGTTCGGGTCGTGCTCGAGGCCGTCCGTCTCAAAGGCAACGGTGTTCCGCCACCCGAGCTGATGCCGGCGAAGGTTCGCGTGACCTTGAACCGGGGGGCACCGCCGCTGGTGATCGGGGACCGCCTGCTCGTGCTCGCGAACCTGTCGCCGCCGGCCGGCCCCGCAGCGCCCGGCGCCTTCGATTTCCAGAGGGTTGCCTGGTACCAGCAGCTTGGTGCAGTCGGATACGCCCTGGCGCCGGCCACCGTGACCGAACGCGGCCGGCCCGACGGGTTCGTGCGCACGATCGACGCGCTACGCGCCGACCTGGCCGCCCGCATCCTCAATGTCCTGCCGGGCCCGGCGGGCGGGGTGGTCGCATCGCTTCTGGTCGGCGAGCAGACGGCGGTCGACAAGGACGTGGCGCAGGCCATGCGCGATTCCGGTCTGGCGCATATCCTGTCGATCTCCGGACTGCACATCGTCTTTGCAGTCGGCCTCGTGATGGGCCTCGTGCGCTACGGCATCGCGCTCATCCCGCCGCTCGCCCTTCGCATCGATGCCAAGAAGGTGGCGGCCGTGCTCGCGCTGATGGCCGCGGTCTTCTACACGGCACTGGCGGGGGCGCCGGTGCCGGCGCAGCGAGCGTGCGCCATGGCCGCCTTTGCACTGCTCGCGATTCTGCTCGACCGGACGGCGCTGTCGCTGCGCCTGGTCGCCTGGTCCGCGGTCATTGTGCTCGTTGTTGCGCCCGAGTCGCTCACCGGCGCCTCCTTCCAGATGTCGTTCGCCGCGGTCGTCGCGCTGATCGCGGGCTGGGAGTCGGCTGCACCCTTGCGCCGTCGCCTGCACCAGCGTGCCGAAGTCTCCCGCTATCGCTGGATGTGGCGGCTCGCAGCCGCGCTGGGGGCGAGCCTGATCGCGACCCTGATCGCCTCGATCGCGACGGGTGCCTTCGCTGCCTATCATTTCAATCGCCTGTCACTGCTTGGGGTCGTGGCCAACCTGCTGGGGGTTCCCCTGACGGGCTTCTGGATCATGCCGTGGGGGCTGCTCGCCATGCTCCTGATGCCGCTCGGCCTGGAGTCGGCGGCGCTGGTGCCGATGGGCTGGGGTGTGGACTGGCTGAACGCGATTGCCTTCCGGGTGGCGGCTTGGCCCGACGCCGCGATGCTGGTGCCGTCACTGCCCGGTGCCAGCCTCTGGTTGCTGACGGTGGGCGGCCTCTGGCTCTGCCTGTGGCGGCGAGGATGGCGCTATGCAGGGCTCCCGGTCGCAGCGATCGGCCTGATGCTGGGGCCGCCGCCGGCGCCTGACCTGCTGATGAGCGAGGACGGCCGCGTGCTGGGCCTGCGCGACGAGCGCGGCGTGGTGCATGTCGCCTCGGCCCGCGTGGATCGCTACGTAACCGACGCCTGGGCGCGCCGGCAGGGGCAGGAGGGGGCAAGGCGGTGGACCGTGAGCGCCGACGAGCAGGCGTCCGGCCTGGGCTGCAACACCGGGCTGTGCCGATGGCGCAAGGGACCGTGGCGCGTCGCGCTGGTAAGCGACGAAAAACGCCTGGCTGAAGCCTGCGGCTCGGCCGACATCGTGCTGTCGACCGTCGATGCCCAGGCGCGCTGTCGCGGCCCGCGTCTCGTCATCGATCGTCGTGATGCCTGGAGGGACGGCGCCCATGCGTTGTGGCTGGACGATCTCGGCGTAAGACGCGAAACCGCCAACGCCCGCCGTGGCGACAGGCCCTGGGTACCCAACAATTCGATGCGCCAGACGGCTCCGGTCAAGGCGCCGGGCGCCTGAGATCAGTGATAGCGCCGGTAGAGGCCAGCGAGACGGCCCTGGATCTTGACCCGGTCGGGCCCGAAAATTCGGGTCTCGTAGGCGGCATTGGCGGGTTCGAGGGCGATCGAAGCACCCTTCTTGCGCAACCGCTTCAGGGTCGCCTCGGTATCGTCGATCAGCGCGACGACAATCTCGCCGGACTCGGCGGTGTCGGAACTCTTGATGATGGCGATGTCTCCGTTCTGAATTCCGGCCTCGATCATCGAGTCGCCCTGGACTTCGAGACAGTAGTGGGCCCCCGAACCCAGCAGCGAGACGGGCACGTCGACGGTCGTTGAATTGTCGCGCAGCGCCTCGATCGGCGTACCGGCGGCGATCCGGCCGTAGAGCGGCAGACTGAGCGCCTGCGCCTCGTTGGCGGCCTGGATGGCCCCGGCGAGCGGCACGCGATCGCCGCGCACGATCTGGGGCACGAAGCCTTCGCGGCCTTCGGAGAATCCGGCGCGGCGGGCCTCTGCGAGCAGGGGGGTGACATTGGCTGCGGGCAGGGCGGCGCTCTCGGGCAGCTTCACGACCTGCAGTGCGCGCGCACGATGTGGCAGGCGGCGCAGGAAGCCGCGCTCCTCGAGCCCGGTGATGAGGCGATGGATGCCCGACTTCGACTTCAGCCGCAGCGCTTCCTTCATCTCGTCGAATGAGGGCGACACGCCGTCGTCGTTGAGCCGCTTGTTGATGAAAAGGAGCAATTCGTTTTGCTTGCGGGTTAGCACCGTCTTCTCCCCAGAACGCCTACCGGATTTAGGAACAAATCCTGAAACCCGCCACATGTTCTAGTTTGGTTCTGTTCTCCGGTCAAGTTATCCCGAGGATGACTGGGGAGAAAGGCAGGATCAGTACCCGCCCGGAAGGCTCGCGAGATCGACAACCTGCACGAGGTCGCCCGCCTTGCGCGCGGGATCGTGGGGCGGGCGGATCATCAGGCCGTCGCAGGCGGCCAGAACCGAGAGCATCGAGCTGTCCTGAACCGGATGCGGGTGTGCGGTGAGCGTACCGTCGGGGCTGCGGTTCAGGCGGGCTCGGACATAGTCCTCGCGCTGGTCGTTCTGCTTCACGTCGACTGCGAGCCGGGCGGGTACGGTCGTCACGAGATCGCCCGCCTGGCCCAGCATCCGCTGCAGGGCGGGCTTCATGAACAGGAGCGAGCAGACCATGGTCGAGACGGGATTGCCCGGCAGGCCGAGCACGCGCGCGCGATCGCGCGCGGCGAACATCAGCGGCTTGCCCGGGCGCATGGCGATCTTCCAGAAGTCCATTTCGAAGCCCTGCGCCTGCAGGGCCGCCTGGACGAGATCATGGTCGCCGACCGACGCGCCACCCAGGGTGATCAACAGATCGTGCTGCGCGCCAGCCTCGATCTTGCTTTCGATCAGCTTTGCATCGTCGTGTGCGATGTCGAACAGCGTTGGTTCACCACCCCATCCGCGAACCAGGGCGGCGACTGCGATGCCGGAGGAGGAGACGATCTGGTTTCGTCCCACCGGCTCGCCCGGCATCACGAGCTCGTCGCCGGTGGAGAGGATGGCGACCCGAGGCTTGCGATAGACCGAGAGCCAGGGGTGGTTCATCGCGGCGGCCAAGGCGAGGTCGCGCGTCGTGAGGGTGCGCCCGACCTTCAGCGGCGTGTCGCCGCTGGAGAAATCGAGGCCGGCCTTGCGGACGTGCCGGCCGAGTCGTGGCGCCTCGAGGATGGTGACCTTCGCACCGTCGGCTTTCGTGTCTTCCTGGATCACGACCGAATCGGCGCCCATCGGCAGAGGACCGCCGGTGAAGATGCGCACGGCCTCGCCGGGCTTCAACGCATGATCGTAGGAGCCGCCGGCCGGCGCCTGGCCCACCAGGTTGAGGGTGGTCGGCGTGGCGGGCACGTCGGCTGCGCGCACGGCATAACCGTCCATGGCGGAGAGATCCACCGGCGGCTGGGTCAGCCGTGCCTCTGGCGGCACCGCCAGCACACGGCCGGCCGCATCCGCGACCGACACCACCTCCGACGGAAGGGGGGCGAACGCCGCGATCACGCGGGCATGGGCATCGCGAACGGACAGCATTCCTGGCTTCATCGTGCTTCCCATGTCCCCGACTTGCCGCCGGACTTGTGGAGGAGCTTCACCTCGGAGATCACCATGCCGCGGTCGACCGCCTTGCACATGTCGTAGACGGTGAGGGCGGCGACGGAGGCTGCCGTCAGCGCTTCCATCTCGACGCCGGTCCGGCCCTTCAGCTTGCAGGTCGCCTCGATGTCGACGGCGTTGCGCGCTTCGTCGAGCGTCAGGACCACTGCGACCGACGACAGCGCGAGCGGATGACAGAGCGGGATCAGGTCGGGCGTCTTCTTGGCCGCCATGATGCCGGCAAGCTGCGCCACCGCGAGCACGTCGCCCTTCTTGGCCTTCTTGTCGCGGATCAGCTTCAGGGTCGCGGCCTGCATCGTCACAGTGGCGCAGGCGATGGCGATGCGCTCGGTGATCTCCTTGTCGCCGACATCGACCATGTGGGCGTTGCCGGACTCGTCGAAATGGGTGAGGTCGCTCATGCCGCCTGCTTGACCAGGATCTCGCGCACCGCCGCCTCGACGTCGGGCTTGCGCATGAAGCTCTCGCCGATCAGGAATGCCGAGGCGCCGACCCTGGCCATACGGGCGAGGTCGGCTGGCGAGCCGAGGCCGCTCTCGGCCACCAGCACGCGATCCTTCGGCACCATGGGCGCCAGCTTCTCCGTCGTGGCGAGATCGACGGCCAGCGTCTTGAGGTTGCGGTTGTTCACGCCGAACAGGTCGGCGTCGATCCTGAGCGCGCGCAGCAACTCCGCGGCGTCGTGCACCTCGACCAGCACGTCCATGCCCCAGTCATGCGCGAGCTTCGCCAGTTCGGCCGCCAGCGCGTCGTCGAGGCAGGCCATGATCAGCAGGATGCAGTCGGCGCCCAGCGCGCGCGCTTCGGGCACCTGATAGGGATCGATCATGAAATCCTTGCGCAGCGCCGGCAGCTTCACCGCCGAGCGCGCCTCAGTCAGGAACTCGTCCTTGCCCTGGAAGTAGGGTTCGTCGGTCAGGATCGACAGACACGTCGCGCCGCCGCGCTCATAGGCGCGGGCGAGGGAGGGCGGGTCGAAGTCGGGTCGGATCAGCCCCTTGCTGGGCGAGGCCTTCTTGATCTCGGCGATCAGCCCGTAGCGGCCGTCGGCGATCGTGGCCTTGAGCGCCCGGGCGAAGCCACGCGGCTTGTCGGCGGCACGCGCCAGCGCTTCGATCTCGGCCAGGGAGCGCCGCGCCTTGCAGGCGGCCACATGGACCTTCTTGTCGGCAACGATCCGGTCGAGCGTGTCGCTCATGCGCAAATCCTCTTCAACGTCGCCAGCGCTTCGCGGGCCTTGCCGCTGTCGATCGATTGGGCGGCCATCGCCGCGCCTTCCTTCAGGTCACGCGCCTTGCCGGCGACCATGAGCGCGGCCGCGCTGTTCAGCAGCACGATGTCCCGGAAGGCGTTCTTCGCACCGCCCAGCAGCGCGTGGATCGCCTCGGCATTGTGTGCCGCGTCGCCGCCCTTGAGTTCGTCGAGCGTCGCACGCCTGACGCCGATCTCCTCCGGCGCGATCTCGATCTCGGTCACCTTGCCGTTCTCGAGCGAGGCGGCCCAGCTCGCCGTCGTGGTGGTGAGTTCGTCCATGCCGTCCTGTCCATGCACGACCAGCGCGCGCTCCAGCCCGAGCTGGCCCAGGGCCTGCGCCACCGGCTTCAGCCAACGGCGGTCGAAAACGCCCACGAGCTGGCGCTTCACCAGGGCGGGGTTCGACATCGGCCCCAGCAGGTTGAAGATCGTGCGCGAGGGCGCCAGCTCGACCCGCGGGCCAGCGACGTTGCGCATGGCACTGTGGTGGCGCGGCGCCATCAGGAAGCAGACCTTGGCCTCGACGAGTGCCTTCTCCAGCGCCTCGATCGGCACTTCGAGGCCGATGCCCAACGCCGACAGCACGTCGGCCGCGCCGGACTTGGACGTGAAGGCGCGATTGCCGTGCTTGGCGACCGGGACGCCGGCACCCGCCACGACGAAGGCCGAGCAGGAGGAGACGTTGTAGGTGCCGTGATGATCACCGCCGGTGCCCACGATGTCGATCGTGCCCTCGGGGGCTTTCACGCGCAGCACCTTGGCCCGGAGCGCGCGCGAGCCGCCCGCTAGTTCCTCGGCCGTCTCGCCGCGCACCTTGAGGCCCATCAGGAAGGCACCCATCTGGGCCGGCGTCGCATCGCCCGAGGTCATGATGTCGAAGGCGCGCTCCGCCTCGTCGATGCCGAGGGTCTCGCCGTTACCCACCTTGGCCAGAAGGCCGCGAAAATCGTCGATGTCGCCGCTCACCCAGAACCCCGTACTTTGCCTCTTGCCGGTTTGGCCGGCGGGCGCGAAGCTATATCACATGGCACAAGAACTCATCCTCAAGGTCACCGGCATGGATTGCGACGGCTGCGTAAAGGCCGTCACGCGTGCCGTCACCGGCGCCGGCACCGCGCCTATTTCCGTCGACCTCAAGAGCGGGGAGATGCGCCTTCCCGCGGGCGCCGACGTCGCGGCGATCACCAAGGCGGTCCAGCGCGCGGGTTTCGGCATCGCGCCGTAAGGCGTCGTCTTACATGAGGGATCAGTTCTAATTCACTGATTCCTAATAAGAATTCTCCCCATTTTGTCGGTTGGGAGCTTTCACCCTTGTCAAAATAGTAAGCAAGCTTATCTTAAGGAAACTCAAGAGATGGGCCGATGGAACTTCCCGAACGAAATCTTGGTTTCCTGCTGCACGACGTGGCGCGGTTGATGCGCAAACGTTTCGAGCAGAATGCGCGCGGACTCGGGCTCACTCGTTCGCAGTTTCAGGTCCTCGCGCATCTCGCGCGCAACGAAGGCATCCAGCAGAGCGGTCTGGCCGACATCCTCGAAGTCGAGCCGATCACCCTGACGCGGTTACTCGACCGGCTGGAGGAGGCGGGCCTGGTGGAGAGGCGGGCGCATGCGACCGACCGGCGCATCCGCCAGTTGTTCCTGACCGGGAAGGCCCATCCGCTGCTGGCCGACATCTTCGCCATTGGAGCCGCCACCCGTGCCGAGGCGTTGGAGGGCGTCGCTAACGCCGAGCGTGACCAGCTTTTCAAGCTGTTGAGCCGCATGAAGTCCAATTTGCTGGCCAAGGCCTCGACGCCCGCCAGCGAGAGGAGTGCTGACAATGGCTAACAGGAGTTCTTTTCGCCGGAGCGAACTCACCGACGACGTCCCTGCGCCCACGCCGGTCGCCAACGATGCCGACCAGGTCGCGGCAGAGAAACTTTTGCAGCGTTTCGACGCTGCGAAGCCAAAAGAAAAATCCAACGCGACGCTTAAACCCCGCAGTCTGCGCCGAATCCTGCTGGTGCTGGGCCCCGCCGTGGTCCTGGCCGGCAGCCTGTTCGCCTACGTGACGGGCGGCCGCTACGTCTCGACCGACAATGCCTACGTCCATGCCGGCAAGCTCACCGTGGCGACCGACGTTTCCGGTATCGTGGCCAAGGTCGACGTGCATGAGAGCGAGAAGGTGGAGAAGGGCCAGGTCCTGTTCACGCTCGACCAGGAGCCGTTCAGGATTGCGCTGGCGGGCGCCGAGGCCAATCTCGGCACCGTGCGCAACCAGATTGTGACGCAGCAAGCCACCTACCGCCAGAAGCTGGCGCAGATCGAGCAGGCCAAGACCGACATCGGCTTCTACGAGACGGCCGCCCAGCGCCAGCAGGACCTGCTGAAGCGCGGCGTCTCCGCCCAGGCGACCTACGACCAGGCCAAACGCGACCTCGATACCGCGCGCGAGCGCCTTCTTGTGGCGCAGCATGACGCCGAGGCCGCCCTGGCACAGCTCGGGGGCCGCGCCGATGCGCCGATCGAGCAGAACGCAAATTACCTCGCGGCCCAGGCCCAGGTCGACAAAGCGCGCCGCGACCTGAAGCACACGATTGTGGTCGCGCCGATGGCCGGCATCGTGACCAATGTCGACGCCCTGCTGCCCGGCGAATACCTCCCGGCCGCCCAGCCGGCGTTCAGCCTCGTCTCGACGCGGGACGTCTGGGTCGAGGCGAACCCGAAGGAGTCCGACCTCGCGAACCTGAAGCCGGGCGACAAGGCGACGGTCTCGATCGATGCCTATCCCGGCCGGGAGTGGCAGGCGACCGTCACCAGCCTGGCGCCGGCGACGGGTGCGGAATTCTCCGTGCTGCCGGCCCAGAACGCGACCGGAAACTGGGTGAAGGTCGTGCAGCGCGTGCCGATCCGCCTCAATGTCGAGATGCCGGACGGCGCGCCGCCGCTGCGCACCGGCATGAGCGCCTTTGTCGAGATCGACACCGGCCATCACCGCCAGCTCCGCGACCTGTTCAGCGGCTTCTGATCAGGACGCGCCACGGGAGTGGCGCGCGCCCAGCAATGACCACATCAACCAAAGCCCTTCCGCAACACATCGTCCCGCTGACGCTCTGCGTCATGCTGGCGACGATCATGCAGGCGCTGGACACGACCATCGCCAACGTGGCGCTGCCCTACATGCAGGGCTCGCTGTCGGCGACGACGGACCAGATCAACTGGGTGCTGACCTCGTACATCGTGGCCGCTGCCATTGCGACGCCCGTGACCGGCTTCCTCGAGGCCCGTCTCGGCCGCAAGCGGCTGTTCCAGATCGCGGTCGCGGGCTTCACCGGCGCCTCGGTCCTGTGCGGCATTGCCACGTCGCTGCCGGAAATGGTGCTGTTCCGCCTGCTGCAGGGCCTGTTCGGCGCCTCTTTGGTCCCGCTGTCGCAGGCTGTGCTGCTTGATTCCTATCCGAAGGAGAAGCACGGCTCGGCGATGGCCCTGTGGGGGATGGGTGTCATGGTGGGTCCCATCCTCGGCCCGACCCTGGGCGGCTGGCTGACCGAGGCCTACAACTGGCGCTGGGTCTTCTACATCAACGTGCCGATCGGCCTGGTGACCTTCCTCGGCCTCTCGGCCTATCTCGAGGAGACGAAGACACGCCGCGATTCCTTCGACTGGTTTGGCTTTGCGATGCTCAGCATCGCCATCGGCTCGTTCCAGATGATGCTCGACCGAGGCGAGCAGATCGACTGGTTCTCCTCGACCGAGATCGTGATCGAGGCCGTGCTGGCCGCGCTCGCCTTCTATCTGTTCCTCGTCCAGACCTTCACGGTGAAGAATCCCTTCATCGACCCGAGCATCTTCAAGGACCGCAATTTTTCGGTCGGGCTGTGCTTCATCTTCGTGGTCGGCATCATCCTGCTGGCCTCGCTGGCACTGATCACGCCCTATCTGCAGAGTCTGATGGGCTATCCCGTCGTTACGGCGGGTCTCATTCTGGCGCCACGCGGCATGGGCACCATGCTGGCCATGATGATCGTGGGCCGCATGATCAACCGAGTCGATCCGCGACTGCTGCTGGGTGCCGGCCTGTTGATCACCGCGGCTGTGCTGTGGGAGATGACGGGCTTCACGCCGAACGTGTCCGAGTGGACCCTGATCCGCACCGGCGTGCTGCAGGGCATGGGGCTGGGCTTCATGTTCGTCCCGCTCTCGACCATCACCTTCGCGACCCTGCCGGGGCACCTGCGCACCCAGGGCACGGCGCTCTACAGCCTGATGCGCAACATCGGTTCCAGCATCGGCATCTCGCTGGTGATCTTCCTGCTGACGCGTAACACGCAGCTCGTCCATTCCGAGCTGGCGGGGCAGGTGACGCCGTTCAACGATGCGCTCGCCCTGAGTGGTCCGGCACAGTTCTGGAACATGGCGACCACGGTGGGACGAGCCGCACTCAATGCCGAAGTGACGAAGCAGGCTGCCATCATAGCCTATGCCAACGACTTCAAGCTGATGATGCTGGTGGCCCTGCTGGCGCTGCCGCTGATCCTGCTGCTGCGCAAGGCGAACGGGCAGGGTGGCGCGGGGCACGCGGTGCTGGAGTAGCGCAGGGCGCTACTCGATCTTCACGCCGGCGTCCTGGATGATCTTGCGCCACTTGGTGTTCTCGATCGCGATATAGGCCTCGAACTCCTGGCGCGATTCCTTGGCCGGGACGAAGGACAGGCTCTTCATCTTCTCCAGCACCGCGGGGTCCGTGAGGATGCGCATGACCTCGGCGCTCAGCCTGTCGAGGATCGGCTCGGGTGTCTTGGCAGGCGCCGAGAGGCCGATCCAGCCGACGGCGACGACGCCCTGGATTCCTTGCTCGGCGACCGTCGGCACGTCCGGGAGAAAGGGCGAGCGGCGCTGGTCGGCGATGCCGATCGCCTTCACCTTGCCGGACCGAACTGGACCGACGGCGCCGGGAACGGCGTCGGACAAGAGCTGGATGTCGCCGCTTTGCAGCGCGAGCTGGGCCTCGGCATTGCCCTTGAACGGTACGTGCGTGAGCTTGATGCCGGCCGCGCTCTTCAGCATCTCGACCGCGAGATGACTGGCCGATCCGTTGCCCGAGGAACCGTAGTTGAGATCCGCCCCGGCCTTGGCCTTGGCAACGAGGTCGGGGACCGAATTGATGGCGCTCTTCAGGCTGGTCATCAGCACCTGCGGCGTCAGCCCGATATTGGCAATCGGCGCGAAGTCCTTCTGCGGGTCGTAGGGCAGCTTCGGATAAAGCGCCGGGCTGATCCCGTGCGTCGAGATCGTCACCATCAGCAGCGTGTAGCCGTCGGGTGCTGCCTTGGCCGCGACATCGGCCCCGATCTGCCCGCCCGCGCCGGGCCGGTTCTCGGCGATCACCTGCTGGCCAAGCGCCTTGGTCAGCTGCTCCGCCATCATGCGCGCCAGGATGTCGGTCGCCTGGCCCGCGGGGAAGGGTACGATGATGCGGATCGGCTTGGCCGGCCACGCCTGCGCGAAAGCTCGAGGCGACGCGGCGGTCGCCGCCAGCGAGAGGAAAAGCGTGCGGCGATCGATCATGGCGTTTCCTTCCGGCGGATCAGGCCGCCTTTTTCTTGTTCTGCTGGCTCGGGTGGTCGCCCGCGATCTTGAGGAAGTTCTCGAGAATCTTGTGGCCGTGCTCCGAGGCAATGCTCTCGGGGTGGAACTGCACGCCGTGGATTGGCAGGCTCTTGTGCCGCAGACCCATGATGATGTCACTGGTCTCGGCGGTGACCTCGAGGTCCTTGGGGAAATCCTTCCGGTCGACGATCAGCGAGTGGTACCGCGTCGCCTGGAAGGGCGAGGGCACGTCCTCGAAGACGCTCTGGTTCTTGTGGATGATGCCCGACAGTTTGCCATGCATCGGCTCGGGCGCCCGCACGACATGGCCGCCGAACACCTGGCCGATCGCCTGATGGCCGAGGCAGACGCCGAACAGCGGCAGCTGTTCCTTGGCGGCCGCGCGGATCAGGTCCATGCAGATGCCGGCCTCATTGGGCGTGCAGGGGCCGGGCGAGAGCACGATTCCCGCCGGCTTCAGCGCCAGCGCCTCATCGACCGTGATCTGGTCGTTGCGATGCACGACGCAGCGCGCGCCGAGGTCGCCCAGGAAGTGGACGAGGTTGTAGGTGAAGCTGTCGTAGTTATCGATCAGGAGAAGCATGGCACCATTCTATCAGGCTCTCAGCCCTTCGTCAGTTCGGGGAAATCCTCCTCCCGGAATTCGCCTGCGCCGCGCTGGTAATCGGCGGCGCGCCTTTCCTCGTCGCGGCGGAGTTCGACTCGGCGGATCTTCCCGGAGATGGTCTTGGGCAGCTCGGCGAATTCGAGGCGGCGGACCCGCTTGAACGGCGCGAGGCGGCCGCGCAGGTGCTGGAAGATCGAGAGCGCCGTGGCGCGGTCGGGTTTGCCGCTGGCGGTCAGCGCTATGTAGGCCTTGGGAACGGCCAGGCGCATCGCATCGGGAGCCGGCACCACGGCAGCTTCGGCCACGGCCGGGTGCTCGATCAGCACGCTTTCCAGCTCGAACGGACTGATCCGGTAGTCCGACGCTTTGAAGACATCGTCGGCGCGGCCGACGTAGGTCAGGTACCCTTCGGCATCGCGCGAGGCGACGTCGCCCGTGCGATAGACGGCGCCGGTGAGGGGCATGATCGAGCCGTCATCCTGCTGGTAGCCCTGCATCAGGGCCGCCGGCCGGGCCGAGAGGTCGATGCAGATCTCGCCTTCCTCCGCATCCTTGTCGTCGGCATCGAGCAGCCTGATCCTGTAGCCGGGCAGGGGGCGACCCATCGAGCCGGGCTTGATCGGCTGACCGGGCGGGTTGCCGACCTGGGTCGTGGTCTCGGTCTGGCCGTAGAAGTCACGAATCGTCAGGCCCCAAGCCTTCTCGACCTGCTCGATCACCTCGGGGTTCAACGGCTCGCCGGCGGCCAGCACCTCGCGCAGCGAGGTTCTGCAGGACTTGAGGTCTTCCTGGATCAGCATGCGCCACACCGTCGGCGGCGCGCAGAGCGTGGTCACGCCGTTGGCGACGACGGCGTCCAGCAGGTAGCGCGCGTTGAAACGCGGCTGGTTGGCAATGAAGATCGTGGCGCCCGCGATCCACGGGGCGAAGAAGCAGCTCCACGCATGCTTGGCCCAGCCAGGCGAGGAGATGTTGAGGTGCACGTCGCCCGGCCGCAGGCCCAGCACGAAGATCGTGGTGAGATGGCCAACCGGATAGCTGCGATGGGAATGCAGCACGAGCTTGGGCTTGGCCGTGGTGCCTGAGGTGAAATAGAGCAGCATCGGATCGTCGGCATTGGTAGGGCCGTCCGGCGTGAACTGGGCCGGATGGTCGAGCAGCTTGGCGTACGAATGCCAGCCTGCCGGCGCGTCACCCACGGCGATGCGCGTCAGGCTCTTGTCGAAACCGTCGAACTTGGCTGCTTCGCCGGCGGCGGCCACGACGTGGCGCGCGCGACCACGCTCGAAGCGGTCGGCGAGATCGACCGGTGTGAGCAGGGTGGTGGCGGGGATCACGACGGCGCCGAGCTTCATCGCCGCGAGCATCACTTCCCACAGTGGTGCCACGTTGCCCAGCATCAATAGCATGCGGTCGCCGCGCTTGACGCCAAGCGCCCGCAGGCCGTTGGCCACTCGGTTGGAGCGTTCCGACAGCTCGGCAAAGGTGAGGCTCGCCGCGCCATCGCCGACGATCTTGAGCGCGGGCTGGTTCGCCAAGGTGCCGCGCGCCAACTCGCCGTCGAACCAGTCAAGCGCCCAGTTGAACCGATCCATCTCGGGCCAGAGGAAATCGCGATAGGCCGTCGCATAGTCGCCGCGATGGGCCAGCATGAAGTCGCGCGCTGCCTTGTATCCCTCGATCGTCATCGCATGCCTCGTTCTCGTTTCCGCCCTTTCTCGATCTTGGGCACGGGCGTAGGGTGAGGGCAACAAGAAGAAAGTCGCCCCCTTGGTCGTCGAGCCCCTGATCGTCGCGCTGCTGCTGGCAGCAGCGCTTATGCACGCCACCTGGAACGCCATCCTCAAGGCGGATCAATCCGACCGGCTCGCGACCTTCGGCCTGATCATGACCACCGGAACGGTCATGGGGCTCTGCATCGTGCCGTTCGTGCCGATGATCGAACCGGGCGCCTGGAAATTCCTCATCCTTTCGGTCGCGATCCACGTCGCCTACTACTTCTTCTTGCTGAAGGCCTATTCCTACGGCGATCTCAGCCACACCTATCCGATCGCGCGAGGCCTTGGGCCGCTGCTGGTGGCCCTGGTATCGGGCCGGGTGATCGGCGAGCATCTCCGGACACAGGACATCATCGGCGTGTTCCTGCTGAGCTTCGGCCTCGTGGCGCTCGCGCTGCCCCTGAAGAACATCGTGCCGAGGCCGGGCAGCCGTCATGGGCTGGCGACCCTGTTCGCAGTGCTGACGGGCGTCACCATCGCGGGCTACATCATCTCCGATGGCATGGGCGTTCGCGCCGCGGGCGAGACGCTGGAGCATCGCATCTCCTATATCGCCTGGCTCGCCGTGCTCGAGGGGCCGTGGCTGCTGGTGCTCGCCTTCTGGAAGCGACCGGCGACCGTCTGGTCGCACATGAAGAAGACCTGGTATCGCGGGGTCGGGGGCGGCGTGATCGCCAATGTCGGCTATGGCATCGCGATCTACGCGCTGGCGCTTGGGCCCATGGCCCATATCGCCGCGCTGCGCGAGACGTCCGTGCTGTTCGGGGCGCTGATCGGCACGCTCATCCTCGGCGAGCCGTTCGGCGGCCGCCGGGTGGCTGCGGCGTTCGTGATCGTTTCGGGGCTTGTGCTGATGAACGGACCGGCGCTCTTCTAGAGGGTATGTCGACCCGCAATCTCGATAGACTCATGTCCCCGCGCTCGGTCGTCATGATCGGCGCCACCGAACGCCCCGGATCCGTCGGCGCCGCCGTCACGCGCAACGCGCTGGCCGGCGGCTTCCAGGGCGAGATCCACCTCGTGAACCGCAAGGGCGGCACGATTGCGGGCCGGACGGTCTTCCGCAAGGTGTCGGATCTGCCGGCGCCGGCGGATCTCGCCGTGATCATGACGCCTGCGCCGACCGTTCCCAGCTTGATCGTGGCGCTGGGCGAGGCAGGGACGAGGGCGGCCGTGGTGATCAGTTCCGGCCCTGGCAACGGTTCCGATGCCGCCTCGGTCAATGCGCAGTGGCGCCAGCGGCTGCTGCGGGCGGCGCAACCTTACCTTCTGCGCATCATCGGCCCCAATTGCATCGGCTACGCCGCTCCCCGGCTGGGACTCAATGCGAGCTTCGGCCCGACCCGGTTCAAGGCTGGACGCATCGCCGCGGTTGCCCAGTCGGGCGCCGTGCTGGCCGGCCTCGCCGACTGGGGCGTGGCGCAGGGTATCGGCTTTTCCCACCTGATCTCGATGGGCGACATGGCCGACGTCGATTTCGGCGACGTGCTAGACATGCTGGCGCGCGATGCCGATACGCGCGCGGTGCTGATGTACGTCGAGGGCATCACCCAGGTGCGCAAGTTCATGTCGGCGGCGCGCGGCGTGGCGCGCATCAAGCCGGTGATCGTGCTCAAGGGCGGCCGCCACGCCGCGGCAGCGCAGGCGACGGCGTCGCACACGGGCTCCATGGCGGGATCGGCCGCCGTCTACGACGCGGCTTTCGCCCGCGCAGGCCTCGTGAGGGTCCTGGGCCTGGGCGAACTGTTCGATGCGGCCGAAACTCTGGGCCACAGCATCGCGCCGCGCACGGAGCGACTGGCGATCCTGACGAATGGCGGCGGTGTTGGAATCATCGCCACCGACCTGCTGATCGACGAAGGTGGTGAGATGGCCACGCTGTCGCCGACGACCATCGCGCGGCTCGACAAGCAGATGTCGATGAGGTGGTCGCGCGCCAACCCGGTCGACATCGTGGGCGATGCCGACGGGCCGCGCTACGCCGCCGCGCTCGACGGGCTGGCAGATGATCGCGGTGTCGGCGCGGTGCTGGCCATGAACGTGCCGACGTCGCTGACCTCATCGATCGACGCGGCGCGCGCGATCACGGGGGCCGCCGGCCGCAAGGTCGTGCCGGTGATCGGCTGCTGGATCGGCGGGCGCGAGGCACAGGCCGGTCGAGACGTGCTGCACGACGCCGGCATTCCCGCCTACGACACGCCGTTGCGCGCGGTCCGCGGCTTCATGCACATCGTCGAGTATCGTCGCGGCCAGCGTGCCCTGCAGCGCACGCCGCCCTCCGTGCCGGACCTGCGGTCCGACACAGCGCTCGTGCGGTCGATCGTGCAGGGGGCCCTGGCCGACAAGCGCAAGGTTCTGACTGAGCCGGAGGCCAAGCGGGTATTGGCAGCCTACGGGATCCCCGTCGTGCCGACCGAGATCGCGCGCGACGCGGCCGAGGCCGCCGCGATCGCGGTGCGAATCGGATTTCCCGTCGCGGTGAAGCTCCTGTCGCGCGACATCACCCACAAGAGCGACGTCGGCGGAGTATCGCTCGACCTGGCGTCCGAGCAGGCCGTCCACGACGCGGTCCGTGAGATGACCGGCAAGATCCTGGTGCTGGCCAACAAGGCCAGGATCGACGGGTTCGTGGTCCAGCCCATGATCCGTCGCCCGCACGCCGTCGAACTGATTCTCGGCGCCGCCGAGGATCCCGTGTTCGGGCCAATCCTGCTGGTCGGCCATGGTGGGGTGGCCGCCGAGGTGATCGACGACAAGGCACTGGCCCTGCCGCCGCTCGATCCCGTGTTGGCCGAGGATGCGCTGAGCCGTACCCGCGTCGATCGCCTGCTGCGCGGCTATCGCGACCGCGCACCGGCCGATCGCGACGCGGTGGGCGCGGCCATGGTGCGGCTGTCGCAGCTGATCGCCGATGTCGGGGAGATCGCCGAGCTCGACATCAATCCGCTGCTGGCCGACGCCGACGGCGTGATCGCGCTCGATGCACGCATCGTGGTGAATCATCAGAAGAAGGGGCAGGAGCGGGCGGCACGCTTCGCCATCCGGCCCTATCCGGTGGAGCTCGAGGCCGAGATCCAGCATGGCGAGGAAAAGCTGCGCATCCGTCCCATCCGGCCCGACGACGAACCCACGCTGCAGGCCTTCACGCGGCGGCTGACGCCAGAGGACGTCCGCATGCGCTTCTTCGGCCCCATGCGTGAACTCAGCCACGAGCTCGCGGCAAGGCTCACGCAGATCGACTACGACCGCGAGATGGCGTTCGTGCTGCTCGACGGCGACGAGATGGTCGGAGTCGGTCGCCTCGTCGCCGATCCGGATTTCCAGCAGGCCGAGTTCGCGCTTACCGTTGCCTCGGATCGCCAGGGGCGCGGCTATGGCGAGTTGCTGCTGCGGCACGTGCTGCATTACGGCAAGTCGCGCGGCATCAAGCGGGTGGTCGGGCACGTTCTGCGCGAGAACCGCAAGATGCTCGACCTTGCCAAGCAGGTCGGATTCCGTCGGGAGAGCGGCCGGTCCGGCGAGCCCGACATCCGGGTCGTGAAGTCGCTCGGCGCCCTGGATTGAGGCCAAATAGTGGCTCGCGCCAAGAGGTTAGGGCATAACGCTCAGATGGCGTCGAGGAAGAACAGAAGCGGGAAGACGAACAGAAGGAGTCCGAAGCGGCCGCCTGGCATCGTGGACCGCCTGCGCAGCCGTTTCGCCGGGCTTTCTGCCTGGGTCGCGAGGCATCGCTGGCCCTCGATCGTCGTCGCGGTGATCGCGATGTTCGTCGGGAGCGTGTTCGGCGGCTACTGGATCGCCGAACGACTCGACTTGCGAGGCAGCGAGCGCGTGGCGCGCGACACGTTGGAGGACATGAAGCGCAGCGCCGCGGCGACGGGGCCGGCCGTCGCGCCGAAATACGCGCGCATCGAGGAGCTGCCGGACTTCCCGAAATACACCGAGGCCGAGCCTGGGAAGCCGATGCCGACGCTCGAGGAAAAGCCGCCGGTTAAGAAGGTCGCGGCCACCTTCCAGGCCGAACAGACCTGGCGCCGCAACGCCGTGCCCTTTCGCGATCTCAGGAGCAAGCCGCTGGTCGCGATCGTGATCGACGATGTGGGCCTCGACCGCGCGCGCTCGAAGCGCGCCTGGGAGTTGCCGGGGCCGATGACCATGTCGTTCCTGCCCTACGCCAGGGACCTGCCCGAGCAGGCACGCGCGGCGCGGGCGCGGGGCCACGAGCTGATGCTGCATATGCCGATGGAACCCAGCGGTCGCAACGATCCCGGACCGGGGGCACTGATGGTGTCGATGCCCGACGTCGAGGTGCGCCAGAAGCTGCTGATCGCGCTGGAGAGTTTCGGCGGTTATGTCGGCATCAACAACCACATGGGCAGCCGCTTCACCGCCAACCGTGCCGACATGGAGGTGGTGATGCGCCAGCTCAAGCCGCGCGGCCTGATGTTCCTCGATTCGCGGACCAGTCCGCAATCGGTGGGCGACCAGACGGCGCAGGAAATCGGTGTGCCGTCGATCGTGCGCCACGTCTTCCTCGACGACGAGGACTCGGTCGAAGCGGTGCGGCGCAAGCTCGCCGAGACCGAAGCGGTGGCGCGTCGCCAGGGGTTCGTCGTGGCGATCGGCCATCCGCACGAATCGACGCTGCAGGCGCTGGCGGAGTGGCTGCCGACGGTGCAGGGCAAGGGGCTCGCCCTCGCGCCCTCGACCGCGATATTGCGCAAGCGCAACGGTTGGGATTGAGTCGCGCCAACAAGTGAGTTGGAGGAAGCGACGTGCGATACAACAAGCAGGCGATGATCGTGGCCCCGCAGCCCGAGCCGACGGAGGCCGGCGCGGACGTGCTGCGCGAGGGCGGCAATGCCGTGGACGCGGGCATCGCCTGCGCGCTGGTGCAGGGTGTCGTCGATCCGCAGATGTGCGGCATCGCCGGCTTCGGCTCCTGCGGCATCTACATGCCCGGCAAGAAGTTCCACGGCTACATCGACGCCCACGCGCCGGCGCCGCTGGCCGCGCGGCCCGACATGTGGGCCGACCTGATCGAGAGCGAGGCGCGCGATGGATACGGCTTCATCCTGAAGGGCAGGGTGAACGACATCGGCTACAAGTCGATCTGCGCGCCGGCCAATCTCAAGATGTACTACGATGCGCACAAGGAGCATGGCAGCCTGCCCTGGTCGCGCATCGTCGAGCCGGCTATCCACTGGGCCGAGAACGGCTGGACTGTGCGGCCGCACGTCCATTTCTGGTGGGCCGATGACGGCGCCTTCGGCCGCGCGCCGAACTTCGAGCGCACCGGATTCACGCCGGCCGCGCGCGAACTCTATTGCCGGCCCGACGGCGTGCCGAAGCGGGTGGGCGACCGGGTGGTCAACCGCGACTACGGCCAGACCTTGCGCACCATCGCCAGGGGTGGCGCCGACGTCTTCTATTCCGGCGAAATCGCTCACGCGATTGCCGAGGACATGAAGAAGAACGACGCACTGCTGTCGATCGAGGATCTGAAGGCGTGGAGGACCGTGCGCAACGAACCGCTGTGGGGCGACTATCGCGGCTACAAGGTCTCGACCAACCAGCCGCCGGGCGGCGGCGTGATGCTGATCGAGATGCTGAACATCCTGGAGAATTTCGACATCGGTGCGCTGGAGCATGGCTCCACCGAGCATCTGCGCATCGTGACCGAAGCAATGAAGCGGGCCACGATCGACAAGGATGCGAAGGTCGGTGATCCGAAGTTCGTGACGGTGCCGGTCGGGGAACTGACTTCGAAGGCCTATGCCAAGGCCATGGCAGCCGAGATCGCGCGCGGCAAGAAGGCCAGCGTGACGCGCTTCAACTCGGGTGCGGTTTCCAAGGACACCACGCATATTTCGGTCCTCGACAAGGACGGCAACTGTTTCACCATGACCCATTCGCTGGGCATGCCTTCGGGCGTGATCACCCCGGGCTTGGGCTTCATGTACAATGGCTGCATGGGCGTGTTCGATCCGCGCCCGGGCCGCGCCGGCTCGATCGCGCCGGGCAAGGCGCGCTTCAGCTCGGTCGTTCCCTCCATCATCTTCAAGGACGGCAAGCCGCACCTGATCATCGGCGCGCCCGGCGCCACGCAGATCGCCATGGGCGTGCTGCACGTCATCCTCAACGCGCTCGATTTCGGCATGACCATGGTCGAGGCGGTCAGCGCGCCGCGATTCTCGGCGACCTCGGATGCGATCGACATCTCCAACCGCATCCAGGGCCGGGTCGAACGCGAGCTGCAGGCGCTGGGCTATCCCGTCGTCCGCAGCCCCTACGGCTTCGGCTTCGCCGCCGTCCACGGTATCCGCATCCACGAGGACGGCCTGGACGGTGGCGCCGATCCTGGCCACGACGGCGTTGTGATCGCGGTTTAAGTGCGTCGCGGGCTGGTGGAGCTTTTCTTGCCAGATCTCTCCCGCGCCGCCGCGCCGCGTCGCGCGGCAGCCAGCGCCGCGCGAGCCCAGGTCAGAAACTCGTCGTGTTCGTCGAGCAGACGGTCGGGCAGGGGCCAGTAGGCGAGGTCGATGGTGACGCCCTTTTTCACGTAGCTGAGAGGCGGCGCGGCCTCGGCTTCCTTGAAGAGGGTGCGGTTCTGGTCGTCGACCCGCAGATAGAGCGTGTCGTCGCTGACGATGCCCAGCATCAGCCCACGGCAGAACACACCGGTCTTTCCGAACATGCGCCGCGTCGTGATGTGGCCGAGCGGGGCCAGCTGCTCGCGCAGGAATTCGGCGAAGCCGGCGCTGGCGACCATCGGTTACAACGCCGGCAGGTCCGGCGGTGGACGGCGCGCGTTCGTCGCCTGTTCGTAGGCATAGGCGAGGCGCAGCAGCGTGGCCTCGCTCCAGGCGCGGCCGGCGAAGGTAAATCCAAGCGGATAGTCGGGTGTTTCCGTCTTGCCGACACCGGAGATGAAGCCTGCCGGCACCTGGACGCTGGGGTAGCCCGGCTTTGCCGCGATCGTAGAACCGCTGGCGCCGGGAAACACCACGGCGTCGAGTCGGTGCTGGTTCATATAGGCATCCATGCCGCGCTCCTTAGCGGCCATCAGGTCCATCGCGCGCGCCGACTTGTATTCCAGCTCGGAGAGATCGCCCCGGGTCGCTTCGGCGGCCAGGAACAGGTCCTGCCCGTAGCGCAGCGCCTTGTCGGCATTCTCGGCGTTGAAGGCGATGATGTCGGCCATCGTCTTCATCTGCGTATTGGTCGCCCAATCGCGCAGGTAGAGATTGAGGTCGCGCTTCAGCTCGTAGAGGAAGACGATGGATGCAGGCCCCGGCGTGCCCCTGGCCGGGCTGAACGGGTTGCGATTGAGCACCGGCATGGTCGTGCCCGGGCCGCCGATCCAGCCGATCGCCGGAATCGCCGCCCGCACGACCGTGGCGCCCAGCTCCTCGAGCACCTTGATCGCGTGCGCCATCACTTCCTTCGCGCGCGGGGAAAGCGGGCCATAGAAGGGATCGTTGAGTGGATCGCCGGGGTCGCTCGGCACGCCGATGCGCGCCCCCTTCAGCCCGTCCTTGTCGAGCCCGCTGGTATAGTCGTCAGGCCGCTGCAACAGATGCGTCGCGGGATCGTCCGGATCGCGCGCCGCCAGCACGTTCAGCAGGATCGCCGAGTCGCGCACGGTTCGGGTCATGGGCCCGGCCGTGTCCTGGCTGTGCGAAATCGGGATGATGCCGCTGCGGCTGATCAGGCCGACCGTCGGCTTCACGGTGACGAGACCGTTCTGGGTGGCGGGGCTCAGCAGCGAACCCGAAGTCTCCGTGCCGATCGCCGCGGCGCAGAGGCCGGCCGCGACGGCGACGGCGGAGCCGGCACTGGAGCCGCCCGGCAGGACCGCCGGTGCTTCATTGGACATCAGCTTGGGCGAGTAGGGGTTCCGGACATAGCCGGCGATGGAGCTGTAGCCCGACGGCATGCCGACAGCGAGGACGTTGGCGAATTCGGTGAGGTTTGCCTTGCCGAGGATCACCGCGCCGGCCTCGCGCAGCTTCCTGACCACCGGCGCATCATCCCTGGCGTACGCGCCTCCAAGGGCTAGCGAGCCTGCCGTCGTAGGCTGCCTGTCGCCGGTGGCGATATTGTCCTTCACCAGGATAGGCAGGCCGGCGAGCGCCTGGGTGGCCGATGGCTTCACGGTATCGAGGCGGGCGGCGATCGACAGGGCGTCGGGATTGGTCGTCCGCACGGAGTTGAGGCCCGGCCCCTGCCGGTCATAGGCGTCGATCCGGGCCAGATAGGCCCTGGTCAGCTCGCTCGACGTGACGCGGCCCTGCGCCAGCGCCTCCTGCAGGTCCGACAGCGACGCGTTGCCGACGGCGATCGCCGGCTGTGCCGAAGCCGGTCCCGATCCCGCCACGCCCAGCACGGCCGGCATCATGGCCAGTTCGCGGCGCTTGAGGCCGCCATCGGCCGGCGGTCGGGCGCCTTTGGTGGGTTCGGTCACGACAATCACCTGTGGTTTTTGTCGCCAAGATTGGCGGCACGCGCATCTTTACATGATGAATGCGTCAAGCGCCGCCAAGCTGGTTACGATCAATTCCCTTTCGCGCCCCGTTGGAGGTTCGCCACGCGACCCGACTCCGTTGCATGCCACCTGCACCGCCTTAAACTCCCTTGCAAAAGTTGAGTACGGGGAGGCCAAACGATGAAGTTCACACGACGGTGCGCGCTCGCCGCGCTCGCAGCGAGCGCCTTGGCAGCGCCTGCCGCCGCGCAGACCTATCCCGACAAGCCGATCCGCATGATCATCGCCTTCGCCGCCGGCGGACCGACCGACGTGGTCGGGCGCCTGCTGGCGCCGCGAGTTTCTGAAATCCTGGGCCAGCAGGTGGTGGTCGAGAACAAGCCCGGCGCGACCGGCAATATCGGCACCGCGATGGTCGCCGACGCCAAACCCGACGGCTACACTATCTTGTTCAGCGCCTCGACCATGGCTATGGCGCCGGCGCTCTATGGCAAACAACTCGGCTACGACCCGGTGAACGGGCTGGCGGCCATCGCCTATGTGGCGAGCGTGCCGCTGATCCTGCTGGCGCCGATCGACGGCGCGAAGTCCACGACGGAACTCGTGGGCATGCTGCGCAAGGATCCCGGCAAGTATTCCTATGCCTCTTCCGGCAATGGCGGGATGATCCATCTCGCGAGCTACCTGTTTGCCAACCGCGCCGGCGGCGATGCGCTGCACGTACCCTATCGGGGCTCGGCGCCCGGCATGGTCGACATGATCGCCGGCCGCCACGGTTTCCAGATCGACACGCTGCAGTCGAGCAAGGGCTTCATCGACGGCGGCAAGGTGCGCGTGCTGGGCGTCGCTTCAGACAAGCGGCTGAAGCAGCTTCCCGATGTGCCGACGATCAAGGAGTCCACGGGCTTCGATTACGCGATCAACACCTGGTACGCGGTCTATGCGCCCGCCAGGACGCCGCGGCCGATCATCGACAGGCTGAATGCCGCCTTCAATCAGGCGCTGAAGCAGCCCGACATGGTCAAGAAGGCAGACGAACTCGCCATCGAGCTGGTCGATTCGACGCCGGAGCAGGCCAAGAAGTTCTACGATGACCAGATGGCCTTCTGGGATCCCATCATCAAGCAGTCCGGCGCCAAGCCGGAATAACGATCGACCTCGAGCGCAACGGAGAGTGTGATGATCAAGTTCTACTACAACATGGCGCCGAACCCGATGAAGGTTGCGCTCTGCCTCGAAGAGATGGGCCTGCCGTACGAGCTGGTGCCGGTCGATACCCGTAAGGGCGAGCAGCATTCGCCGGAATACCTGGCGATCAATCCCAACGCCAAGGTCCCGGCCATCGTCGACGACGGCGAGACCGTGTTCGACAGCAACGCGATCCTGCTTTACCTCGCCGAAAAGACTGGCAAGTTCCTGCCTGCCAAAAAGGGCGAGATGCTGTCGTGGCTGATGTTCGTCGCCTCGGGGATCGGCCCATATTCGGGGCAGGCCGTACACTTCCGCAATTTCGCGCCCGAGCCCAAGGAATACGCCGTCAACCGCTACACGTTCGAGGCGCAGCGCCACTGGGGCATCCTCGAGTCGCGACTTGGCAAGCAGCAATTCATGTCGGCGATGCCTACAGCATCGTCGACATGGCGGTGTGGGGCTGGTCGCGCCTGATCCCGTTCGTGTTGGGAGCCGAGGCGCCCAAGCAGTTCCCCAACGTCCAGCGTCACCTTGCCGAGATCAATGCGCGGCCGGCGGCGGCCCGTGCGCTTGCCCTCAAGGACAAGCACGCGTTCAAGGCCGAGATGGACGAGGCAGCGAAGCTCGCGATGTTCCCGCATCTCGGCAAGAAGGTCGCCTGAAACCCGATTGTCTCTCGACATTGGCGCGGCCGGGGCGCACATCGGTTGCATGACCGAATCGAGTGTTCCGGCCCTGCCGGCCGGATTTCGTGCGCAGCAGATCGCCACGAAGGGGGCTGACATTCACGTCTGGGTGGGCGGAAAGGGACCGGCCGTCCTGCTGCTCCACGGTTATGGCGAGACCAGCGAGATGTGGGGCCCGATGGCCGCCGCGCTAATGGCGACGCGAACCGTCATCGCCCCCGACCTGCGCGGGCTCGGCCTCTCGTCCAAGCCCGAGGCAGGCTACGACAAGGCCACGCAGGCACAGGATATGAGGACAGTCCTTCAGACCCTGGGCATCGGTCGCGCCGCGATCGTCGCCCACGACATCGGCAACATGGTCGCCTACGCCTATGCCGCGCAATATCGCAACGACACCGAGAAGCTCGTCGTCATCGATGCGCCGCTGCCCGGCATTGGCCCGTGGGAGCAGATCCTGCGCAATCCGCTCCTCTGGCACTTCAACTTCCGTGGCCCCGACGCCGAGCGGCTGGTCGCGGGGCGGGAGCGCATCTATCTCGACCGCTTCTGGAACGAATTCTCCGCCGATCCGGCGAAGTTCGGCGAGGCGGCGCGCGCCTTCTATGCCGCGCGCTACGCCCAGCCCGGCGGCATGCGGGCGGGCTTCGCCCAGTTCGCCGCCTTCGCCCAGGACGAGATCGACAACAAGCGCTTGGCCGAGACGAAGCTCGCCATGCCGGTGCTGGCGCTGGGTGGCGAGAAGTCGTTCGGCCTGACGATGGCCGCCGTGATGCGGTTCGCCGCGAGCGATGTCACGGAAGGTGTCGTGCCGAATGCCGGCCACTGGATCATGGAAGAGAATCCGGAGGCGACCGTCGCCCTCGTGACGAAGTTCCTCGGACCATGAGGCGCGTTGTCCTCGCGTCACTCCTGGCGTTCGTCGTGACGGGCGCGCTGGCGGCCGATCCGCCGGCCCAGCAACGCAAGCCGCCGGCCGAGTTCGACTTCTCGACGGCTGCGTCGGCCGGGGCGGGCACTTCTGGCATCGCCGCCATCGAGACGATCGTCCTCAAGGGCGACCCGACGAAGCCCGGCCTCTACACGATCATGCTGCGCATACCGGCCAACACGCGGATCGCGGCCCACACCCATCCCGACGATCGAATCGGCACGGTGATCTCGGGCACTTGGTACTTCGGCTACGGCAAGGTCTTCGATGCCAACGCGTTGAAGGCATTGCCGCCCGGCAGCTTCTACACCGAGCCGCCGTCCGATCCGCATTTCGCGGAGACGCGGGATACGCCGGTCGTGCTGCAGATCACGGGCTACGGGCCGACGGGGACGACGTACTAAAACTCCCCGTCGTCTCGACCGGAGCCTCGCGTGCGAGGCGTAGTGGAGAGACCTTCGCTCTACCAAAAGCCGGCTATTCGTGGAGAGAGGATCTCTCCGCTACGCGCCTACGGCGCTCCGGTCTAGATGACGGAGTTTCGCGCCGAGCTACATCATGCCTGGCGCGCCGAGGTCGGTGCCGTCGATCATGCGGCTGTAGCGGAAGGGCGTGGGGTCGACGATGGGCGGGTCACCGGAGATGAGGTCCGCCGCGAGCCGGCCGGCGCCGGGACCGATGCCGAAGCCGTGGCCGGTATAGCCGGTCGAGAGGAAGAGGCCGGGCAGGGGATCGACGGCCGAGATCACCGGGATGCCATCGGGCGTCGAATCGATCAGGCCGCCCCAGGCATGCGCGACTTTCAAGCCCTTCAGCGCAGGATAGTGATCGCCTAGCCGCGTGAGGCCGCGCTGGACGAGCACGGGATCGGCGGCGGGATCGAGCGTGCGCTGGCGCTCGAAGGGTGACTCGAGGTCGAACGACCAGTTGGCGAAGGATTCCGGCCCTTCGAGGAAGGAGCGGCCGATGCCGAAGGTGAGGCCGGCGCGGCGCTTCTTGAAGGTCGGCCAGAACTGGCGGGCATAGAGCAGGCCCTGCGGAGACAGTTCGACGAGGCCGCGTCCGCCCAGACCCACCGTGTAGCCGCCGTCGAGGCGACGGCGGATCGTGACATCGGGCAGGGACAGGCCACCACCGGTTACCTCGGGAGCCGCCATCGTGGAGAAGGAGGTCGAGCGCACGCTGGCCTGCGCGAGGCGGAGATCGTGCCGGCGGCAGAAAACGGAACTCCAGGCGCCGCCCGCCAGCAGCACCGTCTGCGTGCGGATGATTCCGTGCTCGGTAATGACTCCGGCTACCTTGCCGCCGGCAATGTCGAGGCCGCGTGCGGCACAATTCTGATGGAGTGTGGCGCCGAGCTTCCGGGCGCCTTCGGCAATCGCGGGGCCGGCCAGCGACGGCTCGGCGCGGCCGTCGGTCGGCGAATGCACGCCGCCGATCCACCGGCCGGTGCTGCCGGGCGTGAATTCCGTCGCCTCGGCGGCGCTCAGCACTCGGCTGTGCATCTGGTATTCGCGGGCCTTGAGGGTCCACTCCTCCCACTGCGCGAAATCGGCCGGGCGATCGGTGACGTAGGTGAGGCCGGTGCGGCGAAAACCGGTCTCGGCGCCCAACTCGCGGGAGAGATCGCCCCAGATCTCCAGGCTCTTCATGGCGAGCGGCAGTTCGCGCAGGTCGCGATGCTGCTGGCGACACCAGCCCCAGTTCCGGCTGGTCTGCTCGCCGCCGATTACGCCTTTGTCGAGCAGCGCGACCCTGTGGCCCTTTTTCGCCAGCCAATACGCCGCGGTGCTGCCCGCGATGCCGGCGCCGATCACCACGATTTCGGCCGAGGGCGGGAGTTTCTCGTCGCTGACGACGGGCTGGACGGGTGGGGACATCGACCTTCCTGGGACTGTACGCGCTGCGGAACAGTGTATCGCACGCTTTACGCGCCGGAACCCGGCGCGGTACGTTCCGCCGCAAAAGAGGAGCCCCCAATGGACCTGACGTTCGGCAAGGAAGAAATCGCCTTCCAGAATGAAGTGCGCGACTGGCTGAAGGAGAACCTGACGCCGGAGATCGTGGGCGAGATCAAGGTTGGCCGGAACGCCTACATGCCGAAGGAGCGGCTGATCGACTGGCAGAAGCGGTTGGCCAAGAAGGGCTGGCTCTGCACCGGCTGGCCCAAGGAATTCGGCGGCCCGGGCTTCACCACGACGCAGAAGTACATCTTCGAGATGGAGATGGCGAAGGCCGGCGCGCCCGGCACCTCGCCGTTCGGCCCCAAGATGTGCGCGCCGGTGATCATGAAGTACGGCTCGGCCGAGCAGAAGGCGCGCCACCTGCCGCCGATGCTGAACTCCGACCTGATCTGGTGCCAGGGCTATTCCGAGCCGGGCTCGGGCTCCGACCTCGCTTCGCTGCGCACCAAGGCGGTACGCGAGGGCGACTACTACATCGTCAACGGCCAGAAGACCTGGACGACGCTGGCGCAGACCGCCGACTGGATCTTCTGCCTGGTGCGCACCTCGAACGAGGGCAAGCCGCAGGAGGGCATCTCCTTCCTGCTGATCGACATGAAGACGCCGGGCATCTCGGTCGAGCCGATCATCACCGCCGACGGCAACCGCGCCGGCACGCAGGAGGTGAACTCGGTGTTCTTCACCGACGTGAAGGTGCCGGTCGAGAACCGCGTGGGCGAGGAGAACAAGGGCTGGACCTATGCCAAGTACCTGCTCGAGTTCGAGCGCGGCGGCAATCCCTACAGTCCGCGCCTGCGCTCGGGCTTCGAGCGGTTGAAGCGTCTCGCCCAGTCGATGCCGGAAGGCGAGGATTCGATCATGGCCGATCAGGCCTGGCGCGAGAAGCTGGCGCGCATGGACATCGAAATCTCCGGCCTCGAGATGTTCGAGCAGGAGTTCTATTCCAAGCTGGCGGCGGGCCAGAATCCGGGCCCGCTCTCTTCGATGATCAAGCTGCGCGGCACCGAGGTGATGCAGCAGGTCCAGGAATACGCCGTCGAGGCCGCCGGCTACTACAGCCAGCCGTTCCCCGAACAGCGCGCCTGGAATGCCAATGTCGAGCCGATCGGCCCCGAGGGCGCCGACGTGCTGGCGCCGCGCTACTTCAACGGCCGCAAGATGACGATCTACGGCGGCTCGTCGGAAGTACAGCGCGGGATCATGTCGAAGGTGATGCTGGGGCTCTGACCCCTCCGTCGCCAACGCGCCACCTTCCCATTTGAATGGGGAGGCAATGAAGTTTCCCCGCCTCCCCATTCAAACGGGGAGGTGCCCCGAAGGGGCGGAGGGGGCAGGAGAGAAACAATGCGTCTAGCCTTCAACGATCAGGAACTGGCCTTCCAGCAGGAAGTCCGCGACTGGATCACCGCCAATATGCCGCCGGAAGTGGCGGAGGAGAGCCGCCGCAGCCGCAGCAGCCACGTCTCCAAGGAGCGGCTGTTGCAGTGGCAGAAGAAACTGGCGAGCAAGGGTTGGCTCTGCCCCAACTGGCCGAAGGAGTATGGCGGGCCGGGCTGGACCTCGACGCAGAAGTTCATCTTCGAGATGGAGATGGCGCGGGCCGACTCGCCCTATCTGTCGTCGTTCAGCATCAAGATGGTGGCGCCCGTCCTGATGAAGTTCGGCAGCGAGGCCCAGAAGAAGCGCTTCCTGCCGAAGATAGCCGCCGCGGAGGAACTCTGGTGCCAGGGTTATTCCGAACCGGGCTCCGGTTCCGATCTCGCCAGCTTGCGCACCAAGGCCGAACGCCAGGGTGATCATTACGTCGTGAACGGCCAGAAGATCTGGACGACCAACGCGCATTTCGCCGACTGGATCTTCTGTCTCGTCCGCACCTCCAACGAGGGTAAGCGCCAGGAGGGCATTTCCTTCCTGCTGATCGACATGAAGACGCCGGGCATCACGCTCGACCCGATCTACCTGGTCGATGGCACGCGCACGCCGATGCGCCACGAGGTCAACCAGGTCTTCTTCACCGACGTGAAGGTGCCGGTCGAGAACCTGGTCGGCGAGGAGAACAAGGGCTGGACCTATGCCAAGTTCCTGCTCGAGTTCGAGCGTGGCGGCCAGGCCTTCGGCCCGCGCCTGCGCAAGGCGTTCCGCCATCTCCAGACGCTCTCGAAGACGCAGATGAAGGAGGGCGAGTCGCTCTCGGCCGATCCGCAGTGGCGGGAGAAGATGGCGGCTGTCGAGATGGAGATCGACGCCATCGAGATGAACGAGCTGATGTTCTACTCGAGCCTAAAGACCGGCGATGCGCCGGGCAACATGGGCTCGGTCGTGAAGATGCGCGGCACCGAGGTCGGCCAGAAGGTGACCGAACTCGCAGTCGAGGCGGTCGGCTGGTACGGCACGCCCTTCACCGAGCTGCGCAACTACGACAGTAACGTCGTCCCGGTGGGTGGCGAATATGTCGATGACGTCTCGCCGCGCTACTTCAACACCCGCAAGACCACGATCTACGGCGGCTCGTCGGAAGTGCAACGCAACGTATTAGCCAAGGCGATGCTCGGTCTCTAGGGCGGGGACCGCGTGAGCGCGCCGAAGAAGGCGGTCTTCTATGCGATCCTAGCGGCAATCGTCCTGGTCGCGCTGGAGATCGGCTCCTCGGCGTTCCTCTACGCCGTCAACAAGGACAGGATCGCCGCTTTGCCCGGACCGCCGTCGGAGCCCGCGATCCTGCTGGCGCTGCGGACCGGGGTGAGCTGGCTGTTTCCCGGATCGTTTCCCGACCCGGCGACCTACAGGCGCATGACGCGGTCACCGGCCGGGTTCTTCGCCGAGGACGCCGAACAGGGCTATCGCGCCAATCCCGGCCGGTACGTCTTCCGCTACAGCGGCATGCGCCAGGGAAAGATCGAACATCTCGACGCCGTGGTGACGATCAATCCGAATGGAACGAGGTTCACCGGCAGGGCACCCGCTGACGCGGCCCGCCGCATCTTCGTCCTGGGCGATTCCTATGTCTTCGGCGACGGCGTCAACGACCAGCAGACCTTCGCGTTTCTGCTGCAGGCAGCCTTTCCCGGCGCCTCCGTGCAGATCCATGCGCTGGCCGGTTATTCCTGGGCCAATGCGCTGGTCACGATGCGGCGGATCAAGGAGCAGATCCGCCCCGGCGACGTCGTCGTCCTGGGCTATGCCCAGTACTACAAGGAACGCCATGTGGCGGCGCCGTCGCGGCTGCGCAGCATCCGCGACTGGATGGCCTCGACATTCCCCGAGGTCGAGCTCGACCCGAAGGACAGGGTGATCCGCGCGCGACTCGACACGAGCAATCGGCTCGCGCTCGACACGATCCCGATGCATTGCAAATTCGATCCGGCCTATTGCACCGGGCCGGAACCGGTGCCTGAGTACGTCGACAGGGTGTCGAGCGAACTCCTGCGCGCGATTGCGGCGACCACGGCTGAGAAGATTTACCTGCTGCACATGTTCGGACCGAAGGACGACCCCGTGCTTCGAAACCTGCCAGGCAATGTCGAGATCGTTGCCGCGACCCCGCAGGACTTCACCTATGTCATGCAGGACAACATCATGGGCCTCGACGATCATGGCGGACCCTACTGGCACTACGCCATGTACTCGAAGTTGGAGCCGGTCATCGCCGCACGGCGATGACCCCCTCGCTACGCGCCCGCACTTCCGGCGTGGCGAGGCAGGAGGCCAGCGCCTCGTAGCCCGGTGTGCCGGGATAGGGAGAGACCGGAAACGGTGGCGCATGATTGGCCGGACAGAAGAGCACCGTCTCGTCGGGGCCGAGCACATCGAGATCGAGGATCGATGAGGAGCGCGTCATCACGAACAGCGGCGGCGCGTCGGGGCCACGACGGCGCAGAAGGGCAATCAGCGCCTCCTGGGTGGGCTTGTCGAGGCCTTGTTCGACGAGATCGACGACCACGGGCGTCGTCGTTTCGAGGCCGGTGAGAAGGGCTCTGAGCGCCGGGGTGTCGGTCGCGCCGTCCTGTACGAGCAGGGCGACCGTCGGCGCGATCTTCGACACCAGCGACGGATCGGCCGCACGGTCGAGGCCGAGGAAGGCGCCGTCGAGATCGTCGGCGATCCGCATCGCCAGCCGTGTCTTGCCGCTGCCCAGAGGGCCGGTGATGTAGGTGAGGGGACTGATGTCGCGCAGCTCGAAGCGCTCGCCGCCCCAGGGCCAGGGCAGCGCGAACGCGACGTGGAGCCCCGGCTTGAGCGCCAGCATGCGGGCAAGGTCGGAGGCGCTCGGCGCGCCACCGTGGGCCAGGTCGCCGCGCAGCGCCCGCACGCCTTCGATGGCCTCGACCAGCTCCCGCAGGCGCGCCTCGAGCGACCCTTGGTGGTCAGCCAGCGCCGCTTCCAGCCCGCTTGCATCGCCCTTAAGGATGCGCGCGACCTGGGCGAGGCTGAGACCCAGCGCCCGCAGGGCCATGATCTCGCAGGCGCGCTCCAGATCCTCTGGCCCGTAGGTCCGCCATCCGGCGTCCGAGCGGGTTGGTGCGAGCAGGCCCCGCTGCTCATAGACGCGCAATGCCTTGGTGGAGATGCCGAGACGCCGGGCGGCGTCGGACGCATTGAGGAATTGGCTCACGATCGACCTCGCTTGATGTTGACCGCTCCCCCTATGAGGGCGGTCCCAGGGGCCGGGTCAACAGGCTTTTCCGGACATGGTCATTCCTGCGTCAGCGCGGGGTGGCGTAGTCTCGGTGCCGGACAACGGAGGATGCGCATGGACTACCGCAATCTCGGCCGCGCCGGCCTTAAAGTCTCGGAGATCTGCCTCGGCACCATGACCTTCGGCAACGGCGCCGACCAGGACGGAGCCACGAAGATGGTAAATGCCGCGCTCGACGCTGGCGTCACCTTCTTCGACACGGCGAATTCCTATGTCGGCGGCACATCGGAGACGATGCTGGGCGTGGCGCTGAAGGGCAAGCGCCAGGATGCCATCATCGCCTCGAAGTTCTTCAATCCGATGGGCCACAGGCCCAATGATTCGGGCATGTCGCGGTTGCACATCAAGCAGCAGATCGAGGGCTCGCTGAAGCGCCTGCAGACCGATTACATCGACGTCTACTACATCCACCATGTCGACCATCAGACGCCACTCGAGGAGATGTTGCGGGCGCTCGACGATCTCGTGCGCGACGGCAAGATCCTCTACACGGCCTGCTCGAATTTCGAGGCCTGGCGCCTGATGGAGGCGCTGTGGATCAGTGACACGAAGGGCTGGGAGCGCTTCGCGGCCTACCAGCCGCAATACAGTCTGGTGGTCCGCGACATCGATGAGGAGATCGTGCCGGCGCTGGAGCTCAAGGGGCTGGGCTGCGTGGCCTGGTCGCCGCTTGGCAGCGGCTACCTCGCCGGCAAGTACACGCCGGGCACTCTCGAGGTGCAGGGCAGCCGGTCTGCCGAAGGCTGGGGCTTCCAGAGCAAATTCTTCGCGTCCAATCACGGCGAGATCCTGCAGACGCTGCTCGACACGGCGAAGGAGCTCGGCAAGCCGCCGGCCGAGGTGGCGCTGCGATGGGTGATGGACCAGCCCTTCATGACGAGCGCCATCGTCGGCGCCCGCAATGCCGAGCAGCTCGGCGAGACGCTGCAGGCGGGCGGCTGGCGCCTTCCGGCCGATGCGCTCGACAAACTGAACAGGGTCTCCGCCCAGCCGCACAAATACCCGCGCGCCTTCGAGGACCCGATGCCGGCACGACGCGCCGGCGCGCTGAAGATGCCGGGCGGCGCCAGGATGTAGAGTTCTACTCGATCGCGACCAGGCGGCCACCCTGAATGCGACAGAGGCCGCTGTCGGAGGTCGAGGGCCTGCCCGCCAGGGCAAGCACGCCGGGCACGTAGAGGGGGCGGCCGTTGGCGAAGCCGGCGGTCGCGACGAGGCGGGCCTGCTTGCCGGCCTCGGCCTGCGAGTAAACGACCGCCACGCCGTTTATCAGAGCGAACTCGTCTGGCCAGACGAGTCGCAACACCACCACGGAGCGGCCCTGCTCGTCGCGGGAGGTCCATCGCTCGACCTTGGGCGGCGGGCTCGGCTTGCCGACGCCACGATGGACGGCACCGTCGAGGGTGATGCCGGTCTGCGTCATCTGGCCGAGCGGCAGCATCGTGTTGATCTCCTCACCGTTCTGGCCCACCCAGATTTCCAGATGGGGAAGGTGGATCCACGAGCCGCCGGCGGGCGAAGCGTTGGCAGGGGCGGGATCGAACACCTGCACAATCAGCGCGTTGCTGCCGACGCCGATCGTCCTGATCTCCGCCGCCTGACCGGCCGGTGCGGGCTTGCCCCACACGACAAAGCCGTTGTCGCCGGCCGTCGTCATGCCGGGCACACAGTTGCCGAGCGCTGTGCCGGCCGGAATCGCCGCCTTGTCCGGCAGGCCCGGCGCAACCACCGGATAGGCGCCCACCGTTTCGGCGTCGATCCTCGCCGCAAAGGCCTTCGGCGGCTTGGGCCATGACGGACAGCCCACGCCGGCATCGCGTTGCGTGCTGTCCTTCGCCAGCGTTCGCACCAGCCGCGTCCGAAAGTCGATGTCGGTCAGCGTACCGCTCTGCTCCGAGACATTGTGGTAGCTGCAATCCTGCTCGGTCACGGCGCGGAAGGGCACCAGCGAATAGGAGACCTCCGTCGACCAGCGCCACGACGAGCCGCCATACTGATGGTGAACAAGGCGGTTGGGGCCGATCTCGACCTCGTCTTCGCCGACGCCGGCCATGCCGTAGCCGTCGTTGCACAGTTGCAGCAGTTGCTTGGGTGCCGCGGTGCCGTCCAGCAGCCAGTATTCGACACCGCCATCGCGCGCATTGCCGTTGATGCAGCCTTCGTCCTGATCCTTGGGCCTGTCGGCGAGGCCGAGGCGGACTTCCACGACGGCGAGCGCTGCGCCTGCGGGCGACCTGCCCGCGTCGCGGGTCCTCTCGACCTTGCAGCTCGTGCGTTTACCGCAGATCGCCGCCGTCTGGGCGGCATCGGGCGTTGCAAATGCGGAGAGGGGAAGCAGCAGAGATCCAGTCGCCCAAAGCAGGGCGAGCATCGCGGTTACCCTGCCGGCACGGCGGATGGCCTGCGGTGCACGATCATCTTCCAATCCTTTAGGGCTCTGTCCGTGCGTCACAAGAAATCCGGCGGGCATCTTCGCAAATCGATGGTAGAACTAGACGGTTCATTTACTGCATTTTCGGTGCAGTAATCCTGTCGGCGTGAGTATTGGGGGTATTGGGGCATGGCCAGTTCGGATTCACCTGTCACCAAGGGCGGGAATTTCGCGGGTACGTTCAGTTCCTACACGGTTGTCGACCCCAATGTGCGGGCGCTCCTGTCCGATCACTATTGGACCTCGGATGTCGAGGGCACCACACCGGCAACAACGTTCACCTATTTCTTCCCCACCGACAAGGACGACTATCCCGACGACTATGTGGATCAGAACGGCCTGACCGCCTTCAAGCCCACCGACGAAAATCAACAGGCTGCGGCGGTCATCGGTTTCAAGCTCATCTCCTACTACACCGGCCTCACCTTCGACCTGAGCACCACGTCGGATGCTTCCTTCAGGATTGCAGGCGCCACCGGCCTTGCAGGCAACGAGGGGGGATCGCACGCCAACTACCCCCTTAACTATCCCGGCAATTCGATCTCCAATGCAGCCGGGGACGTATATCTTGGCGAGAATGGCGAGTTCGAAACAGAGCAGCTTTACGGCGAAGACGCCTTCGCCAGCGTCATCCACGAGATGGGGCATGCGCTCGGCCTGAAGCACCCCTTCGAGCTCTATCCGAACGGTCCCATTGCCACCGACCGGAACGACATCGAATTCACGGTGATGACCTACTCGTCGTTCCTGAGCGGCGAGGTGAGCGTGAACGCCAACACGACGGCGCCGTCCGGCTCATCCGTCTCCAGCTACATGATGTACGACATCGCGGCATTGCAGGCGATGTACGGCGCCAACTTCGACAAGGGCAAGACCGACGTCAAGCCTGCGGTGCAGGACACCTACACCTGGGATACCGACGGCAGGCAATACATCAATGGCGAGGAAGCCCCCAATACCGGCCCCACGGCCACGAAGAAGATCTTTACCACCGTGTGGACGCAAGGTGCCGACACCACCTTCGATCTCAGCAATTTCAGCGACGACCAGTACGACGACATGCGACCGGGGAAGTGGCTGCGCTTCTCGAACAGCCAGCTCGCCGACCTTAATTCAGAGGCGCCTGAGGGATCGCCGGAATATCAGGCCCAGGGCAACGTCTACAACAGCCTGCTCTACCAGGACGACAAGCGATCGGAGATCGGCTCCCTGAAGGCCGGCTCCGGCAACGACACCATCATCGGCAACGATCTCAACAACACGATCTGGGGGAATGACGGAGACGATACGATCGACGGCGGGATAGGCAACGATATCCTCTATGGCGGGAGCGGCGACGATGTCCTGAATGGCGGTTTCGGGCGGGAGAATGAACTGCATGGCGGCGACGGTATCGACACTGCTTCGTACCTGGGCCGTACGGGCGTGGTTTATGCCGATCTCACCGCCCACTACGCCACGGTCGATTACTACGCCGCCGATACCTACGACAGCATCGAGAACCTGACGGGCGGCTCGGGGGCCAACACCCTGATCGGCGACGCCGGCGACAACACGCTGACCGGCGGCAAGAGCAACGATCAGCTTTATGGCTTCGACGGCGACGACGTACTCGTCGGCAATGCCGGCAATGACATGCTGAACGGCGGTCTCGGCGCCGACAAGCTGTCAGGCGGCGATGGCGACGACAGCCTGCTGGTCGATGCCGCCGACACCTCGATCGACGGCGGCGCCGGCTTCGACTCGGCGCTGGTGCAGACCGCCGACGCCGTGACCCTCGACATGGCGGCGTCCTCGATCGAATGGGCGCGCGGCAACGACGGCAACGATGTCTTCACGGGCGCGGCCCAGACCGTCGGCGTCTACATCTACGGCATGAACGGCAACGACACGATCACTGGATCGGCGTTCGCCGACTATCTCAACGGCGGCGAGGGCAACGACAACCTGCTCGGCGGTGCCGGCAACGACACGCTGATCGGCGGCCCCGGCTCCGATGTCCTGCGCGGCCAGGCGGGCGACGACGTCCTGATCGAAGAGGGCGGCGACAGCCTGATCGATGGTGGCGAAGGCTTCGATTCGCTCTACGTCTGGTCTTCCGGGGGCCTGAGCCTGAACATGACGACGGCCTCGATCGAATGGGTGCAGGGCTCGGTCCAGGGCGGCGACAATCTCGATGCGACCGGCAACACCGTGGACACCTTCATCTACGGCTGGGGCGGAGCCGACGTCCTGACCGGCGGCTGGGGCAGCGACTACATCGCCGGCGGCGACGGAGACGACGTCCTGACGGGCGGTGCCGGCAACGACACGCTGATCGGAGAAGCCGGCGCGAACCGCTACGTCTACTCCGACATCGCCTGGGGAGCCGACACGATCTTCTTTTTCGGCGGGCACACCGACAAGATCGACTTCACGGCGATCGGCACGATCCACTCGCTCTCGGATTTCACGATGCACGAATGGGATGCAGGCGGCGGTTCGACCTCGACGACGCTGTTCCATACCCAGGGAGCAACGACCAGTGCGATCACGCTGATGGGAGTTGCAGAGGCCAACATCCTCGCATCGGACTTCCTCTTCGCCTGATCGGCGGCGGGAACAGCCCTGTGGCGGTTCAGCCTGGCTGAACCGCCTCGCCCACGATTTGCGTCCGGTGCATGAGCCGGCGCAGGCTCTCGTCGAAGGCGTCGCGGCGATGCATGACGCAGCGATTGTCCCACATGACAAGGTCGCCGGCGCGCCACTTCTGGTACCAGGCGAACTTCTCCTGCGTCGCGTGGGCCCAGATCGCGTCGAGCAGTTCCTCGCTCTCCTCGACCTCGAGTCCGTGGATGTAGGCGCCGGGACGGCGGCCGAGGAACAGCGCCTTGCGGCCAGTGTCGGGGTGCAGGCGGACGAGGGGATGCACGGCGCCCGGCGTATGGCGTACGTCGACCGTGCGCTGGAAGCCCTTGCGTAGTTCTCCCGCCGAGTTGCGGCTGGAATCGTGGATGCAGACCTTGCCCTCGATCGCGCGCTTCAGCTCGGGCGACAGCGTCTCGTAGGCCGCATACATGTTGAGGAAGCCGGTGTTTCCGCCGTCGGCCGGCACTTCGAGCGCGTAGAGCAGCGAGGCCCGCGGCGGCAGCGGATTGTAGGACATGTCGGTGTGCCACACGAGTTCGTAGCTGCCGAGGCTGCCGACCGCCTTGCCGTCTTTCTTGACGCTGGCGATGACGGCCACCCATTCGCGCGCCTCGTCGATCACGTCGGAGTCCGCGCGGTCGAGACTGGCGGCCGAAATCGGCACCCTGTCGAGTTCGCCGAAGCGGGCGCTGAACTGGATGAGCATGCGGTCGTCGAGCTGCTGCCCCGAAAACCGCAGCACCAGGTGCTTGCCCCAGGCCTCGGCGATGCGGGAAAAGACCTCGTCGCTGACGGGCCTGGACAGGTCGATGCCGTGAACATCGGCGGCGAGGGCCGCACCGGTCGGCTGGATCCACAGATCACTCATCGGGAACGTTCCTTCATCCGTGCATGGTGAGGCCGCCGGAGACGCTGATCGTCTGGCCGGTGATGAAACCCGCATCGTCACTGGCGAGGAAGCACACGGCGCCCGGAATGTCCTCGGGCTGGCCGACGCGTTTCATCGGGATGGCGCCTACGAGGGCCGCGCGGACCTTCTGGCCGCGCTCGTCGTCGCCTGCGACGGCCGCCAGCAGCGGCGTGTCGGTCGGGCCGGGGCACACTGCGTTCAGGGTGATGCCCTTGCGCGCGACCTCGCGGGCCACCGTCTTGGTGAAGGCGATGATGCCGCCCTTGCAGGCCGAATAGACGGCTTCCTGCGAGGAGCCGACGCGGCCCGCATCCGAGGCGATGTTGACGATGCGGCCGCCGCCGCGCGCCACCATGCCCTTCAGCACGACGTGGCTCATGTTGAGCGGGCCGCGCAGGTTGATGGCGATGAGCTGGTCCCAGAGATCGGGCGTGGTGTCGACGAAGTTGGCGAAGCGGTCCCAGCCGGCGTTGTTCACGAGGATGTCGGTCGGGCCGGCCTTGCGTTCGAAGTCGGCGATCGCCTCACCGACGGCCGCATAGTCGGCGATGTCGACACCGGACGCATATCCGTTGATCTCGTCCGCGACCTTCTTCGCGCCGTCGAGGTTCTTGTCGAACACGCCGACGCGTGTGCCGTAGCCCGCGAAGCGGCGGCAGATCGCGCTGCCGATCGCGCCGGCACCGCCGGTCACGATGACGTTCTTGCCTTCGAGTCCGCGCATCATCGCCTCCGGGTCAGAGCGGCGAATAGGGATCGAACTTCGGCTTGCGCTTCTCGAGATGCGAGGCAAGGCCTTCCTTCACGTCCGGCCCCACGAAGCCCAGCATCTCGAGGCCGAGCGACGTGTCGAAGGTCGGGCCCATCATGCGCAGCCAGTTGTTGAGAGCGTACTTGGTGAAGCGGATCGAGGTCTGGGCGCCCTCGGCCAGCTTGGTGGCGACCTCCAGCCCCTTGGCTTCGAGCTGGTCGTCCTCGACGCAGAGCGACACCAAACCGATGCGCTCCGCTTCCTCGCCGTCGACGGCCTCGCAGAGCAGCAGGTAGTACTTGGCCTTGGCCATGCCGCAGAGCAGGGGCCAGACGATGCAGGCATGGTCGCCGGCAGCGACGCCGAGACGGGTATGGCCGTCGATGATCTTGGCCTTCTTCGAGGCAATCGAGACATCGGCCAGGATGCCGGCGACGAGGCCCGCGCCGACGGCGGGGCCGCGCATCGTACTGACGATCGGCTTGGAGCAGTTGATCACGTTGTAGACGATGTCGCGCGCTTCCTTCCACGTGCGGAGCAGCGCGTTGTGATCCTTCATGTTCTTTTCGATGATGTCGAAGTCGCCGCCCGCGGAGAACACCTTGCCGCCGGCGCCCTGGATGATCACGCAGTTGACCGTGTCGTCGCCGTCGATGTCGCGCCACACGTCGACCAGTTCGCGATGCATGATCGCGTCGGTCGCGTTGTACTTGTCGGGTCGGTTCATGGTGACGCGCAGCACCTTGGGGTGCGGGCGATCGAAGAGCAGGCGCTGGTAGCGATTTTGCCAGTCGGACATGGGCTTTCCTCCGTTGCGCGGGAGGTTAGCACGTCAAGCGGACGCCCCAAGGCCCCGGTCCGCATGGAGAAAAGGCCGGCTCGTGCCTCCGAGGAGGGCAGGAAAGCGCCGAGGTCAGCGCCGCGTGTTGCCGGCGGTCCACTGGCCGGCGCTGGCGAAGCGCACGGCCTCTTCGGCTGCACGGACCAGGCCGAGGGCCTTCTGGACGCTCTCCTGGTACTCGGCCTCGAGGTCGGAGTCGGCAACAACGCCAACGCCGGCCTGTACGTACATGGTCTCGTCCTTCACCAGGGCCGTGCGCAGCAGGATACAGGTGTCCATCGTGCCGTTGGCCGCGAAATAACCGGCGCAGCCGGCATAGATGCCTCGGCGTACCGGCTCGACCTCGTCGATGATCTGCATGGCGCGCACCTTGGGAGCGCCTGACAGCGTGCCGGCCGGGAATCCCGCCTTCAGCACGTCGATCGCGTCGAGCCCGTCCTCGAGCGTGCCCTCGACGTGACTGCTGATGTGCTGGACGTGGCTGTACTTCTCGATGGTGAACTGCTCGACGACCCGCACCGAGCCGATCTTCGACACGCGGCCGACATCGTTGCGGGCCAGGTCGACCAGCATCAGATGCTCGGCGCGCTCCTTGGGGTCGGCCAGCAACTCCTCGGCAAGGCGCTTGTCCTCTTCAGGTGTCGCACCTCGGCGGCGCGTGCCGGCGAGCGGTCGGATGGTGACGGTGTTGTCTCGCAGGCGGACGAGGATCTCGGGGCTCGAGCCCACGATGGTGAAGTCGCCGTAATCGAAGAAGATCAGGAACGGCGAGGGGTTGATGCGGCGCAGCGACCGGTAGAGCGAGAGCGGCGGCAGCTTGAAGGGCAGCGAGAAGCGCTGCGACGGCACGATCTGGAAGGCGTCACCCGCGCGGATATACTCCTTGCAGGTCTCGACCATCGCCTTGAAGTCTTCCTTCGACATGTTGGCCTGCGGCTTGGGCAGGGCGTCGAGGCCCTCGGCGCTGTCACGGCGGAAGGGAAGAGTGCGCTCGAAGTCGGAGACGGCATCGGCCAGCCGCTCCTGCGCGGCCTCGTAGGCGGCACGCGCGCTGGTGCCCGTTTGCGGCCAGACGGGCGTGACCAGGGTCGCATTGTCTTCCAGCCGGTCGAAGATGCAGATCAGGGTCGGCCGCACCATGATCGCATCGGGCAGGCCGATCGGGTCGGGATTGGTGTCGGGCAGCCGCTCCATGTCGCGGACCATGTCGTAGCCCAGGAAGCCGAACAGGCCCGAAGCCATCGGCGGCAAGCCGGGCGGCAGGTCCATCTGGCACTCCTTGATCAGGACGCGCAGCGTCTCCAGCGGCCGGCCCTCGAGCGCCTCGAACGCCTGGGAGTCGGTCTGGGCGCGACGGTTGATCTCGGCCTGGCCCTTGCGGCAGCGCCACACGACGTCGGGCTTGAAGCCGATGATCGAATAGCGGCCGCGCACCGAGCCGCCTTCCACCGATTCCAGCAGGAACGAGTTGGCGCGGCCGTCGGCCAACTTGAGGTAGGCGGAAACGGGCGTCTCGAGGTCGGCGACGAGCTTGGTCGAGACGACCTGCGGCGTGCCGGAATCGTAGCGCGCCGCGAAGGCATCGAAGTCGGGGGAGATGGACATTGAGGGGTCTCTATTGCTGAGGCGCGAAGGTCGCCTGGAAGGCGGCCTCGTCGACGGTGACGCCATACTTGGCGCGAAGCGCCGCCACGAGCTGCAGGATCAGGTCGTTGGCCACCATGGTGTCGAGCTGCTTGCCGAAGCGATCGAGCTGATCCTTGTCCTTGGCGAGGTCCGGCGGCTCGACGGACTTCACGCGCACCAGCACGTTGCCGTCGCCAGTCCGCACCGATTGCGTCTTGTCGGGCGCGAGTTTGAAGAGCTCCTGCACGACCGGCTGGCTGAGATAGTTGCCGGCATCGGCCTCGAAGCGCGTGACCGGCTTGGTGATCCGCGCCTCCAGGCCGAGTTCCTTGGCCAGGGTCACGAAATCGGTGCCGCCGTTGGCCTTCTCCACCGCTTCCTTGACCTTCTGGTCGGCCAGCTTGCGGCGCTCCTCAGCCTGCCAGGCATCGGTAACCCTGGCTTCGACCTCGGAGAGCGCCGGCGTGCGGGCCGGCGTGATGCGGTCGGTGCGCACGATGAAATATTCGCCGCGCGGCGTTTCCAGCAGTTCGCTCTCGGCGCTTTCGCGGGTGGCGAACGCCGCCTGCACGAGCTCGGAGGCCGCCGGGCCGATCACGACCTGCTTGCCGGCGGCGTCCTGGCCGCGCGCATCCACGTTCTCGAAGGTCCTGACCTTGAGGCCGAGATCCTCGGCGGCCGCCTTCATTGACTGCGTCCGGCCCAGCACGCGCTCGAAATCGGTGACGAGCTTGATGAGCAGGTCGGGCGCCTGCTGCGCCTTCAGGTCCTTCTCGAGCTTCTCCTTGACCTCTTCGAAGGGCACGGACTTGCCGGCCTCGATCTTGTTGATGCGCACGATGTGCCAGCCGAGCGGCGACTGGATCGGTGCCGCGGCGATGCCCTCGGGGAGACCGAAAATGCCGTCGGCCAGCGGGCCCGGCGGCAGGTCCTTCTTGGTCACTTGGCCCAGCTTGATCACGCCGTCGGCGTTGCCGGTGACTTCCTTGGCGGCGTCCTCGAGCGACTTGCCGCCCTGAACGCCGGCGATGATCGCCTTGGCCTTGTCCTCGGTGTCGGTCATCGCCTGGTCGACGTCGCGCTTCTCGGGCGTGCCGAACTCGGCGGCGCGCGCCTCGTACTCCTGGCGCACCGCGTCGGCGGTGACGGCCACCTGGTTCTGCACGTCGTCGACCGTGATCATGACGTAGGAGAAGCTGCGGAACTCCGGTACCTGGAACTTGGCCTTGTTGGCCTCGAAATAGGCGTTGAGCTGCTCCGGCGTGGGCTTCGGCACGTCGACGACGATGGCGTCGGGAACGTAGATCGTCTCGGCGGTGCGCTTCTCGCTCTCGAGCTTGAAGATTTCGTTGCGCATCGATACCGGCGCGAGTCCGTCGGCACGTACAACGCCGAACAGCTGGCTGGCGGCAATCTCGCGACGCATGTCGACGACGAACTGGGCCTCGCTGATGCGGGCCTGCTGCAGGCGGTTGCGGTAGAGCAGGGGATCGAACGAGCCGCCGGTGCCCTGGAAGGCCGGATTGCGCGCGATGACCGCGCGGACTTCCTCGTCGCTGATGGTCAGGCCGAATTCCTGGACGGCATAGTCGAGCACGGCCCGCTGGATGACCTCTTCGAGGGCGCGGACGTGCAAGCCGTAGCGCAGCGCCTGTTCCTGCTCCGGACGCTGGCCGGTCTGGCGCTGAATCGCCTCGAGCTGGCGATTGAACTGCTCGCGGACCTCGCTGGCATAGACGGGAGCGCCGCCGACCCACCCATAGAGCGGAATCTTCGTGCCGCCGACATGCGCGACTTCGGTGCTGCGCCCGACCGCCTTCAGCATGTCGCCGACGCCCCACAGGCCGAAGCTGATGATCAGCATGCCGAAGAGAATGGAGAGAACGATGTAGCGGGCGTACTTGCGGAACTGATTCACGGGCCAGACAGGGGGTTCTTGACGGGGCGCCATGCCTACCACCGGCCCCATGGACAGGCAACCAAGCGGCCTTTGACCGCAAACGCCACCACCTTTAGATACGCCTCCGGGCACAATGGACCGGACGGGAAGGGGAATTCGATGGCGCGTACGAGGCGTCCGCTGATCGCGGGCAACTGGAAGATGAACGGTCTCAAGGCCGATGCCCTCGCCCTCGCCAGAGATGTTGCTGCCGGCGTGAAGCAGGCCGGCTGGAGCGACCGAGAGCTGCTGGTCTGCCCGCCTGCGACGCTGATCGCGGCCGTTGTCGACGCCGCCAGGGGGAGCGGGCTGCTGGTCGGCGGCCAGAACTGCCACGCCAAGGCGAGCGGCGCCCATACCGGCGACGTGTCCGCGGAGATGCTGAAGGATGCCGGCGCCAGCCACGTCATCGTCGGGCATTCCGAGCGCCGCGCCGATTGCGGCGAGACCAATGCGATCGTGCGGGCCAAGGCCGAGGCGGCCTGGCGCGCCGGATTGGTGCCGATCGTCTGCATCGGCGAGACCCTGTCCGAGCGCGAGGCCGGCGACACCCTCTCGGTACTCGAGAGCCAGCTCAACGGCAGCACGCCCGCGGGGGCGACCGGCGCTAACCTGGTGGTGGCCTATGAGCCGGTCTGGGCAATCGGCACCGGAAAGACGCCGACGGTCGCCGAGGTCGCTGCAGCGCACGCGCATATTCGCGCGGTGCTGAGCGGACTGACGGGCGAGGCGGCTGGCGTGCGCCTGCTCTACGGCGGTTCCGTGAAGGGCAGCAATGCCGCCGAGCTTCTGGGCGTAGGCGACGTCGACGGTGCCCTCGTCGGCGGCGCAAGCCTCAACGCGGCAGAATTTTTGGCTATCGCCAAGGCCGCCTAAAGGGGCTAGAAGCCCCCGCTTGCGAAGCCCTCCTAGCGCTGGACGAAAATGGACGCCGTAAGACACTTCCTCCACGAATGGCGCCTCGTGCTGCTCGTCATCCACGTCGGTGTGACCAGCGCGATGATCATCGTGATTCTCCTGCAGCGCAGCGAAGGCGGCGGGCTGGGCATGGGCGGCCGGTCCGACGCGCTGTTCTCGGTACGCGGCCAGGCCAACGTGCTCTCGCGCATGACCGCGATCTTCGCGAGCATCTTCTTCGTGCTGAGCCTCATCATGGCGTGGAGCATGACCGATCCGGTTCGTGCCACGAGGTCCATCATGGACCGCGTGCCGGTCGGCTCGGGGGCTCCGGCTGCTCCCGCACCAGGCAGCGGCGGCACGGCCCCGGCGCCAGCGGCTCCCGCCGCACCGGCGCAGCCAGCCGCTCCGACCCGCTAGGACCGACATGAAACCAGCTTCCTCCCTCCGCCGAAATCTCTCCGGCGGAGCGATATCCCCATGGCTGCGCTCCACAAGCGCTTGTATGCTGTAAGCCCATGACGCGCTTTATTTTCATAACGGGCGGCGTGGTTTCCTCGCTTGGCAAGGGTCTTTCCTCGGCGGCGCTCGGCGCGCTGCTGCAGGCCCGCGGCTACAAGGTCAGACTGCGCAAGCTCGATCCTTATCTGAACGTCGATCCGGGGACGATGAGCCCCTACCAGCACGGCGAGGTCTTCGTGACCGACGACGGGGCAGAAACCGACCTGGATCTCGGCCATTACGAGCGCTTCACAGGCGTCGATGCCCGCCAGAGCGACAATATCACCACGGGCCGCATCTACTCGACCGTGATCGCCAAGGAGCGGCGCGGCGAGTATCTCGGCGCTACCGTCCAGGTGATCCCGCACGTCACAGACGCCATCAAGGATTTCGTCCTGGCCGACACGGACAAGGAAGACTTCGTCCTGGTTGAAGTGGGTGGCACGGTCGGCGACATCGAGAGCCTGCCGTTCCTCGAAGCGATCCGCCAGGTCGGTAACGAACTTGGCCGCGAGCGCACGATGTATGTGCATCTGACCCTGCTTCCTTGGGTCCCTACGGCCGGTGAACTCAAGACCAAGCCGACCCAGCACTCGGTGAAGGAGCTTCTCAGCGTCGGTATCCAGCCCGACCTGCTGGTCTGTCGCAGCGGCGACAAGGAGATCCCGGCCAACGAGCAGCGCAAGATCGCCCTGTTCTGCAACGTGAAGCCGGAGCGCGTGATCGAGGCCCGTGACGTCGACACGATCTACCAGGTGCCGATTGCCTATCACGAACGCGGCTTCGACCGCGAAGTCTGCCGCTATTTCGGCCTTCCGGCCGACGAGGAGCCCAATCTCGACCGCTGGCGTGGCGTCGTCCGCTCGGTGCGCGAACCCGAGGGCAAGGTGACGATCGCGGTGGTCGGCAAGTACACGGTGCTTCTCGACGCCTACAAGTCGCTCTCTGAGGCGTTGACCCATGGCGGCTTCGGCAGCAACGTGAAGGTCGGCCTCGAGTGGATGGACTCCGAGATCTTCGAGCGCGACGACGCCGTCAGCCATCTGGAGCATGTCCACGGCATCCTGGTGCCCGGTGGCTTCGGCGAGCGCGGCACCGAGGGCAAGATCCACGCCGTGAAGTTCGCCCGCGAGCGCAAGGTGCCGTTCTTCGGCATCTGCTTCGGCATGCAGATGGCAGTGATCGAGGCCGCACGGAACCTGCTGGGCATCGAGTCGGCCTCGTCCAGCGAATTCGGGCCGACCGACCATGCGGTGGTCGGTCTGATGACCGAATGGATGAAGGGCAACCAGCTGGAAAAACGCTCGGCTGAGGGCGACCTCGGCGGGACGATGCGGCTGGGCGCCTATCCGGCGCATCTGCGGCCCGGCACCAAGGTCCACGAGATCTATGGCCAGGACGTGATCAGCGAGCGGCACCGCCATCGCTACGAGGTGAACGTCAACTACAAGGACCGGCTGGAGCAGGTGGGCCTGCGCTTCTCGGGCATGTCGCCCGACGGCATCCTGCCCGAGATCGTCGAGATTCCCGACCATCCCTGGTTCATCGGCGTCCAGTACCATCCCGAGCTGAAATCGCGCCCCTTCGCACCGCATCCGCTTTTCACCTCGTTCATCGGCGCCGCCAAGACACAGAGTCGCCTCGTCTAGGAAGGGACGGGGCCGCAGCCGGGTCGCATTTCCGTCACCTTTCTCAGGTGAATTGCCGCCATGGTCCGTATTGCCGCGCTCGTCACACTCGCTGTACTCACGCTCGGCTCCAATGCCTGGGCGCAATCGTCCTACGGCAAGGCCGAGCGGCGCGACCCCATCTTTCTGCGCTTCGCTGAGATGGCCAACCGCTACTGGGTGAACACCGAGACGAATTCGGCCAGCCACAAGGTCGTGGCAATCCCGATGCCCAAGCAATGCGCCTTCCTCTATGCCGACGCCTATACGCGCGGGCAGCAGAGCGAGAGCGAGGTGCGGCAGATCGCATTGTCGAACTGCAATCGGCGTCTCCAGGAACTCGGGCCCCTCGGCGAGAACTACGGCGTCGACTGCCGGTGCCAGGTGGTCATCAGCGACGAGACCTATGTCGTCCCGAAGTCCGCCATGCCGGATGACGCCTACGGTCCCGCCTCGATCTTCTATCGCGACGATCGCGGCAATGTCGCGCGACTCAACGGGCTGGTGCGCTATGGCGCGCTGATCGGCCGGGACCGCTCCGTCACCTTCACGGTCGACAATCCGCGCGGCGAGCAGGTGTGCACCGGGACCATGACCAACGAGAATCCCGGCAGCGGGCAATTTTCGCTGTCCTGCTTCGGCGGCAAGTTCGCCGGCCGCGGCACCTACGAAAGCAAGACCGGCGCACCCAACGACCACATCATCGCCCGAGGCCAGACCGGACGGGGGCAGCCCGTGACCATGGTGATCGGCCTGCCGGCGCAACTCGCGGCCAACACCTATGGCAGCCTCTGAGATGCGTCTCGCCGCGGCCCTGATCGGGCTGGCGCTCCTGGCACCGGCCATCGCCTCGGCGCAAAGCGCCAGCGAAGTCGAACGCTGCTTCCAGAATCCCGGCGCCTGCGCATCAGGAGGCGGGGGCGGCGGCGCTGCGCCAGTCCCGCATACCCCGCCGCCCGTCGCCGCGGCCCGGCCGGTACCCGCTCCGGCACCGGACTACACAACGGTGTTGAACAGTCCCGAGGCCGATCGCAGGAAAATCCAGGAGTCGCTGCGCACGCTCGACAAGTACAACGGTCCGATCGACGGCAATCTGCAGTCCGAAGCCACAATGAAGGCGATCGGCGACTGGCAGAAGGGGCGCAATACGCCGGCCGTTGGCAAGCTGACGCCGCAGGAGGCCGCCCAGCTCAACGCCGAGGCGAACCGTGCACCGATCCGGCGCCTCGAATCTCCGCCTCCGCAGACTGCCGCGCCGGTTCCATTGGCACCCGCCAAACCGTCGAATGCCGACACGCTGAAGACCCTGCAGGCGAAGCTGGCCGAGCGCCGCAAGGCCGCCGAACCGAAGGCCAATGCCGCGGCGCAGATGCTGGTGCGAGACCTCAAGGCCTATGTCTCCGCCGACGGCAAGGGCGTGGCCGGCGACCAGTTCGCGGAATTCGCCAAATGGTTCGCCGACAACAAGGCGGCCGGCCGCACCATCGGCGAGATCACGCCGGTGATCGACGACTACGGCGACGCCAAGGCGGGCGCCGCGACCGCGACGGAAGTGAAGTTCGAAACGAAGCAAGGCGACAAGACCTACGGCCAATGCCTTGTCTTCGCCTGGATCGAAGGCACCCCGCGCAAGAATCCGCAGGCCTTCAGCTGCGACGACGTCGCGGCGGTCGAGAAGTGGAAGACCGACCAGGCGCTCAAGAGCGCCTGGCGCTGATCCGAACGACGACTCTTCCGTCATCCTGAGCGCAGCGAAGGATCTGGCATGCGCTCAGGACTACTCCGGTCGTTCTGCCAGGTCCTTCGCTGTGCTCAGGACGACATTCGATTCTTAAGCATTCGCCCCGTGGATCGCCTCGATCACGGCCTTCGTGACGTCGGCTGTCTTCGCGGTGCCGCCGAGGTCGGGTGTGTGGAAGCGCTTGTCGGCCGTGACGCGTTCGATCGCCTTCATCAGGCGCCCAGCGGCGGCCGGTTCGCCGAGATGCTCCAGCATCATCACCGCCGACCAGAAGGTGCCGACGGGATTGGCCACGCCCTTGCCCATGATGTCGAAGGCCGAGCCATGGATCGGCTCGAACATCGAGGGGAAGGTTCGTTCGGGGTTGAGGTTGGCGGTCGGCGCGATGCCCAGCGAGCCGGCCAGCGCGGCAGCGAGATCCGACAGGATGTCGGCGTGCAGATTGGTCGCCACCACCGTGTCGATGCTGCCGGGTTTCATCACCATGCGCATGGTCATGGCATCGACCAGCATCTTGTCCCAAGTGACGTCCTTGAAGTCGGCCGCCACCTCGTTGGCGATCTCGTCCCACATCACCATGGCGTGGCGCTGGGCGTTCGACTTGGTGACGACGGTTAAGAGCTTGCGCGGCCGCGACTGCGCGAGCTTGAAGGCGAAGCGCAGGATGCGCTCGACACCGGCGCGCGTGAACATCGCGACGTCGGTCGCCGCCTCGATCGGCGAGCCCTGGTGGACACGGCCGCCGACGCCGGAATATTCGCCCTCCGAGTTCTCGCGCACGATCACCCAGTCGAGCTCTTTGCCGTTCACGTGGCGCAGCGGCGAGGTGATGCCCGGCAGCACGCGGGTCGGGCGGACGTTGGCGTACTGGTCGAAGGGCTGGCAGATCGCCAGCCGCAAGCCCCACAGGGTGACATGGTCGGGAATGTCCGGATGCCCGGCCGACCCGAACAGGATCGCATCGTGCCTGGCGATCTGCTCGCGCCCGTCGACCGGCATCATGCGTCCGTGCTTCTTGTAGTAGTCGCCGCCCCAGTCGAAATGATCGATCTTGAAAGCGAAACTGCCCTCGCGCTTCGCGATGGCTTCCAGCACCTCGACTCCCGCCGACACGACTTCCGTGCCGATGCCGTCGCCGGGAATGGCTGCGATCCTGTAGGTCTTCATCGGTCTCTCCGTATCAGTTGCTGGCCTTGACGCCGGCCGCCTTGATCACGGCATCCCAGCGCTTCACTTCCGATTCGAGGTAGGTCTTGAGCGCCCCGGGGCTAACCTGCGCCTCTGCGACGGGCTCGGTGCCGAGGCCGGCGAAGCGCTCGAGCACCTTGGGGTCCTTCAGCGCGATCTTGAGCGCGGCGACGAGCTTGTCGGTGACGTCCTTGGGGAGGCCCTTGGGCGCCCACAGCGCGTGCCAGGCCGAAACCTCGAAACCGGGCAGGGCGCCGCTGTCCAGGGTCGGCAAACCGGGCACGGACGCGACCTTGGCCTTGGTGGTGACGGCGTAGCCCTTGATTCGCCCGTCCTTGATGTGGCCGGTCGTGTTGGTGGTCTGGTCGCACATCACGTCGAACGTGCCGCTGATCAGGTCGTTCATCGCCGGGCCGGTGCCGCGATAGCCGACGCCCTCCATCTTGATGCCCAGCTCCTTCATCAGGATCAGCATGCAGAGGTGCGAGGCCGAGCCGATGCCGGCATGGCCGTAGGTCGCCTTGCCCTGGTTGGCCTTCATCCAGGCGATGATTTCGGCGATGTCCTTCGGCGGCAGGCCGGCCTTCGAGACCAGCGTCATCGGCACATCGGTGATGCGGCCGAGATGGTCGAAATCGCCGACCACGTCGTACTTTAGGCCATCGTAGAGAGCGGGGGCGGTGGATTGCGCGATATGCCAGACGGCGATCGTGTAGCCGTCGGGCGCTGCGCGCGCGACCTTGGCCATGCCGATCGTCCCGCCGGCGCCGCCGACATTTTCCACGACGACGGTCTGGCCGAAGGTCTTGGTCATCGACTCGGCGATCAGGCGCGCCACCGTGTCGGTCGGGCCACCGGCCGCGGCCGGCACGATCAGGGTGACCGGCTTGCTCGGATAGGCCTGCGCGGCGGCGGTTCCGCCTACGGCGAACCACGCGAGGCAGGTGGCGGCTGCGGCGCCGCTCAGCAGGGCACGACGAAGAATGCTCACGGTTCACTCCCTTGGATTCTTGATTTGCCGCCTCTTTACGTCCGTCGGCGGAGTCCGGCAATTGGCGCTGGATTATACAAATTTCTGATACAATTCCTGTCATGGACCTGCATCAGCTTCGCTGTTTCGTGGCCGTGGCCGACGAACTGCATTTCGGCCGGGCGGCGCGCCGGCTCGACATGCTGCCGTCGGCGTTGAGCCGCGACATCCGTCTGCTGGAGACCTCGCTGGGTACGTCCCTGCTGCTGCGGACCACGCGAAACGTGATGTTGTCACAGGATGGTGCCGCTTTCGTCGACGACGCCCGTGCGCTGCTGGCGCGGGCCGATGCGCTGGCCGCCGAGGTAAGGGAGCGCGGACGTCGTCGGTCACGCGATCTCATCCGCGTCGGCGCAATCGACACGGCGGCGGCCGGCCTGATCCCGCCACTGCTGCACGATTTCCGCGAGCAGTGTGCCGCGGTCGCCGTCCAGCTGGTCGAGGACAAGACCGTGCGCCTGGTGCCGAAGCTTTTGTCGGGCCGGCTCGACATTGCCTTTATCCGTCCGCCGGCGCGTCTCGACAGGCGTATCGAGACGATGATGCTTTTCCACGAGACGCCGGTCGTCGCCATGCCGTCGCGTCACCGCCTCGCGGGCCGACGCCGCCTGTCCATCGAGGCGCTGGCGGACGAGCCCATGATCGTGCCCGACCGCAGCTCGCGTCCGCACAGCCACGACCTCACGATCAAGCTGTTCCAGCGCGCAGGCCTGCGTCCCCACGTGTCGCAGATCGCCGAGGAGAAGCAGACCATCGTCCAACTGGTCGCGGCGGGATTGGGCCTGGCGATCGTGCCGCGCTGGGCATCGCGGCTCGGCATGACGGGCGTCCGCTTCGTCCCGCTCGCCTCTCGCGAGGCCTCCGCCCTCGACCTCCTGCCGATGGCGGCCGCCTGGCTGCGCAACGCCCGCGACCCGCTGCGCGAAGAAATGCTCGACATGCTCCGCCTGCGCCTGCCGCGCTACGCAGCGGGGGCTTGAAAGAGGTGACCTAGCAACGGAGCGCGCCACTCCAGTGGTGCGCTCCAATGAGCCTATTTTTTACAAAGCCGGCATCGTCTGGCCGGCCGCCCACAGCCACTTGCCGTCCGCGTTGGCGAATACGCAGAGCGAGCGATAGGTCGCCTGGACTTCACGCCCTCCGGCGCTGAATCGGTCGCGCAGGGTCAGGGTTGCGATCGCAAAGCCGGGGAACGTGCTGACCCAGAGATCGTCAATCTGCTGCTCGTGGAAGACGACCTTGCCGGACGTGCAATAGGTCTCGATATAGCCGGCCTTGTCGAAGCGCGTGCCGCCCGCATTGACGTAGACGAAGCCGTCATGGAGCAGCGCGGCCAGCGTCTCTGCCGATCGGCCCACAACTGCATCCGCCTTTGCCGCGAGAACCTGCCGGATTGCGTCGGCAGGCATCGGGCTACCTCGCCCGTTCCAAATAGCTCTCGAAGACGCCGACATGGACGAAGGCCTGGTCGGCCGAGTCCGACCACAGGTGGCGCGAATCGAAGCGGACATCGTAGGTCGGCTCGTCCTCGGCCTCGATGCCGTGGCCATGGGCGTCGGGGAACGGGTAGGGTGGGGACACGCCGACCACCACGCCGCTCTTGCCGCGGATATAGCCCGGCATGCGGACATGGCCGGGGACGTAGTCCGTCTTCACCGTGACCCTGTCGCCGACCTCCAGCGTCTGGCGCGTCGCGACATTGGCGCGGCCTGGGGCGCTGGGCGACGAGAGGGGGAAGGCTCCCTGGGCGCGTTGCTCCAGCTCCTCTTGCGTCAGGATGCCCTTCTCGACGCAGAGCGTCGCGAGGCTGGTCAGCGAACGCTCGTAGTAGCTGGCCGACAGATAGTGGCGCGGCTCCATGCGCTCGATGGCGTGGCGGTACTCGTCCATGTTGAAGATGCCGAGCTTCACTGCCAGCGAGTACAGCGCGTTGACCCGCTTCTCCCACGGCTCGTGGAAGGCCTGGGCGCGGAGCGAATAGCGGACACGGCCGAAGCCCTGCTTGCCGCCGAGATCGTGCATGCCGTCCATGTGTCTCTCCGATCCTAGAGGCGCGAGACGCCGATCATGGCGTCCTTGGTGACCAGCCCGGCGAGCTTCTCCTCGGACCAGCCCTCCGTGCCTTCAGGCCGCACCGGCAGGACCATGTAGCGCGTGTCGGCCGTGGTATCCCAGACTCGGATCTCCATCTCGGCCGGCAGGTCGAGGCCCATCTCCTTCAGCACCGTGCGCGACTGACGCACGATCCGGGCGCGATACTCCAGGTCCTTGTACCAGTCCGGCGGCAGGCCGATGATCGAGAACGCCGTGCAGGAACAAAGCGTGCAGCAGATCACGTTGTGGACGCTGGGCGTATTCTCCAGCACCACCAGGTGCCGGTGATGCGGCGGCATCGAGAGGCCGAGCTCGGCCACGGCGTCGCGGCCGTTGGCGAACAGGCGCTCGCGGAAGGCGGGATCGGTCCAGGCCTTGGCGACCACCCGCGCACCGTTTTGCGGCACCCATTCCTCCTCGGCGAGGTGCTTGAACTCGCGGATGAAGTTGGCGGGCTCCATGCCGCGTTCCTGGAACGCGGCCTCGATGGCGTCGGTCCGGGCTTTGACGGACGCGGTGGCATGGTGGTGGTGGGTCTGGTCGGGCATCGTTCTCTCCCAGGCGGCGGCAATTTTCGCCGGGAAGTATAGGAAGCGCGCGCCATCGCGTCACTTGCTCCCCGCCGCCCGCGCGGGCTAGACAGGCCGCGCCCAACAGGAGTTTTTCTCATGAGCGCCATCGCCGAAGTCCGCGGCCGCGAAATTCTCGACAGCCGTGGCAATCCCACCGTCGAAGTCGAAGTCGAACTCGACAGCGGCGCGATCGGCCGCGCGGCCGTCCCGTCCGGCGCCTCGACCGGCGCGCACGAGGCGGTCGAGCTGCGTGACGGCGACAAGAAGCGCTATGGCGGAAAGGGTGTGCTGAAGGCGGTCGCAGCGGTCAACGGCGAGATCATGGACCTGCTGTCCGGCCTCGACGCGCTGGAGCAGATCAAGATCGACCGCGCCCTGATCGAGCTCGACGGCACGCCGAACAAGGGCCGCCTCGGCGCCAACGCGATCCTCGGCGCCTCGCTGGCCGTCGCCAAGGCCGCGGCAATGGACAGCGGCCTGCCGCTCTACCGCTATGTCGGCGGCAGCCAGGCCTCGGTGCTGCCGGTGCCGCTGATGAACATCATCAACGGCGGCGCCCATGCCGACAATCCGATCGACATCCAGGAATTCATGATCATGCCGGTGAAGGCCGACCGCTTCGCCGATGCCCTGCGCATGGGCGCTGAGGTCTTCCACGCGCTGCGCGGCCAGCTCCATGACGCCGGCCACAACACCAACGTGGGCGACGAGGGAGGCTTCGCGCCGAACCTCGCGACCGCCGACGAGGCGCTGTCCTTCGTCATGAAGGCCATCGAGAAGGCCGGCTACAAGCCCGGCGAGGACGTGATGCTGGCGCTGGACCCGGCCTCGACCGAGTTCTTCAAGAAGGGCAAGTACGAGATGGAGGGCGAGGGCAAGTCGTTCGATGCCGCCGGCATGGTCGACTACTACGCCGATCTCGTGAAGCGCTACCCGATCGTGTCGATCGAGGACGGCATGGCCGAGGACGACATGAAAGGCTGGAAGGCCATCACCGACAAGCTCGGCAAGAAGATCCAGCTGGTCGGCGACGACCTGTTCGTCACCAACCCGAAGCGGCTGGAGCAGGGCATCAAGGATGGCCTCGCCAACGCCATCCTGGTCAAGGTCAACCAGATCGGCACGCTGACCGAGACGATGGAAGCCGTCTCCATGGCGCGCAACGCCAGCTACGGCGCCGTCATGTCCCACCGCTCGGGCGAGACCGAGGACGCGACCATCGCCGACCTCGCCGTCGCCACCAACTGCGGCCAGATCAAGACCGGCTCGCTGTCGCGCTCCGATCGCCTGGCCAAGTACAACCAGCTCCTCCGCATCGAGGAGCAGCTCGGCACCCAGGCCCGCTACGCCGGGACGTCGATCCTGCGCGGCTGAGCCAAGGGCGGAACGAGACGATCAAGGGTCGCTGCGGCGGCCCTTTTTCACGCCTGCCTGCCGACGCAATAATTGACGAAGGCAAGTAATTGATTGACGATGGCAACTGTATGGGAGGTTGCCATGGCCGCATCGTCGCTCGCGTCCCGCATCGAGGCGGTCCGCCGCTTCTCGCGTTTTTATACCCGCCGCATCGGCGTCCTCGAGGAGACGCTGCTGCACAGCCCGTTCACTCTCCCGGAGGGGCGGCTGGTCTACGAAATCGCCAACCGGGACCGGCCGACGGCCCAGGAACTGTGCCGCGATCTCGGCCTCGACCCGGGTTATGTCAGCCGCCTGCTGAAGGGCCTGGAGAAGCGGGGGTGCGTCGCCCGCACGCGCTCGCAGGCTGACAAGCGGCAGACCGAACTTACCCTGACGGCCGAGGGCCAGAAGCTCTGGGGCGCCATGAACGAGCAGTCGCGGCAGGACATCGCCAAGCTGCTGGCGGAACTGCCGATCGAACGGCAGGACAGGCTGGTCAAGGCGCTGGAGACGGTACAGCGGCTCCTCGACGAGCCGCCGGAGAAGCGTGTGCCCTTCACCCTGCGGCCGCACCAGCCCGGCGACATGGGCTGGATCATCCGCCGCCAGACCCAGCTCTATGCTGACGAATTCGGCTGGGACGGCAGCTTCGAGGCGATGCTGGCGGAGATCTCGGCCAGGTTCATCAAGAAGTTCGATCCGAAGTCCGACAATTGCTGGATCGCCGAGCGCAACGGCGAGATCGTCGGATCGGTCTTCCTGGTGCGGGCGGGCAAGGCCACGGGCCAGCTCCGCATGCTCTACGTCGAACCGTCCGCACGCGGGCTGGGGATTGGCCAGAGCCTGGTCGCGGCCTGCATCGAGGATGCCCGCGCCAAGGGCTACAGGAAGCTGATGCTGTGGACCAACGACATCCTGGTCTCGGCGCGCAAGATCTATATAGCCGCCGGCTTCCGGCTTGTCAGGGAAGAGAAGCACGACAGTTTCGGCAAGAAGCTGGTCGGGCAGTTCTGGAACCTCGACCTGTGAGGCGGCCCGGCCCGCTCTGGGCCGCGGCCGGCACCGGTATTCAGGTCGGCGCCGCCATGGTGGCGACGCGCTACGTGGTCGATGCGGCGGGGCCGGGTTCGCTCGGCTTCCTGCGCTATCTGGTCGGGCTGATATGCCTCGTTCCGGCCCTGTGGCTGCGACCCTGGCAACGCATCGCCGCACGCGACCTGCTGCCGATCGGGCTGCTGGGCATTGGACAGTTCGCGGCGCTGATGGTGCTCCTGAACTACTCGCTGCTGCATATTCCGGCCGCGCGGGCGTCGCTGCTGTTCTCGACCTTTCCGCTGATGACCATGATCCTGTCCGCACTGCTGGGCCGGGAGCGGTTCACGACGGCCAAGGTCTGCGGCGCGCTGCTCACCTTCGCCGGCGTGGCGATCGCGCTGGGAGGGGCGGCGATGACGCGGCAGCCGGAGCAGGGATCGGTCTGGCTGGGAACGCTGTCGGCACTCGGGGCGGCCTTCTGCGGTGCGGCCTGCTCGATTTTCTATGCGCCCTATGTCGGGCGCTACTCCGCTCTCCACGTGACTTCCTTCGCCATGTTCGTGGCGGTCCTCACGCTTGCCGGCATTGCCGCCGCCGAGGGGTTCTTCGCGAGCTGGCCGTCGTTCACGAGGGGTGAAATGGCCGCCATAGCCTTCATCGGCCTGTCGAGCGGTGTCGGCTTCTTCCTGTGGGTCTATGCGCTGGGCAATGCGCCGCCGACCCTGGTCACCATGTTCCTCGGCCTCGGCCCGGTGACCGCGGCGCTGGGCGGCACGGCATTGCTTGGCGAACCCTTGCCCGAGGCCGCCCTGCTGGGGCTCGGCTGTGTCCTGGCGGGCCTGTGGTGGGCGCTCAAGCCCGACCGACGGGCCTCGCAATCGAAATAATCAAAATAAACGAAACATTCGAAATGAATGTCGCGCCCTGATTGACCCATGGGCCCCGGGCAGCTCGATAGCGCCGTGCCAATCGAAAAATCTTGACGAAAGGCCACAATATGTTGCCATATCCCTGCAGGAACGCAGCATATGTTGTTGAGACCACGTCAGATTTTGGCTCCCGTCATCTTCGCCACGGTATTCGGCTACTTCGGATACCATTTGGTGAACGGTGATCGTGGCCTGCTGGCCATGGCCCATCTCCAGCGTGAGGTGCTGGTCGCGGAACAGAACCTCGCCGAGGCCGAAACCACCCGGAAGATCTGGGAGCGGCGAGTCGCAGCCCTGCGCAACCAGAGCCTCGAACCCGACATGCTGGACGAGCGGGCGCGTGTGCTGCTCAATTTCGCGCGCAAGGACGACATCATCGTCTTCATGCCGACGCGCTGACGGTCGCGCCACGCGACGATGACGCCTCGTTCAGCGTTCGCCCCGCGGCCGCCTGAAAGAAACTGTCCGGTGTGATCCATCAAAGGAAAACAATCGCTCAATTGCTGCGGCGCACTCGCGTCGGGTCTGTTTTTTCCTGCTAGATCAAATACATCGCCCTGAGCGATGCTATAAGCCGAAGTGCGTTCATGAGGGGACTGCCATGGCGAAGCCGGCCACGAAGCCGAAAGACGATCCTTCTCCCGCCAAGGCGAAATCGCCTCCGAATCTCGGCGATAACAGCGTGAGCCCCCACGAACTCAGGGCGCATTACCGCGACATGCTTCTGATCCGCCGCTTCGAGGAGCGGGCGGGCCAACTCTACGGCATGGGGCTGATCGGCGGCTTCTGCCACCTATACATCGGCCAGGAAGCGGTCGTGGTCGGGATGCAGGCGAATGTCCGCGACAAGGATGCCGTCATCACCTCGTACCGCGACCACGGGCACATGCTGGCCTGCGGCATGGACCCCAAGGGCGTGATGGCCGAGCTGACCGGGCGCAGCGGCGGCTATTCCAAGGGCAAGGGCGGCTCGATGCACATGTTCAGCCGCGAGAAGAGCTTCTATGGCGGCCACGGCATCGTCGGCGCCCAGGTGCCGATCGGCACCGGTCTCGCCTTCGCCCACAAGTACAACGGCAACGAGAACGTCTCGCTGACCTATTTCGGCGACGGCAGCGCCAACCAGGGGCAGGTCTACGAGGCCATGAACATGGCGGCGCTGTGGAAGCTTCCGGTGGTTTACATCATCGAGAACAACCGCTACGGCATGGGCACTTCGGTCGAGCGCGCCTCGGCCACGACCGAGCTCTACCGTCACGGCGAAGCCTTCGGCATCCCGGGCGAGCGGGTCGACGGCATGGACGTGCTGGCGGTACGGGCCGCCGGCGAAAAGGCCATCGAGCATGCGCGCAGCGGCCAGGGACCCTACATCCTCGAGATGCAGACCTATCGCTACCGCGGCCATTCGATGAGCGATCCGGCCAAGTACCGGACCAAGGAAGAGGTCGACAAGTTCCGCAACGAGCGCGACCCGATCGAGCACATCCGCAAGCGCCTGCTCGACGCAGGGATCATCGACGAAGCCGGACTGAAGGCCATCGACACGGAGATCCGCAAGGTCGTGAACGACGCCGCCGAATTCTCGCAGCACAGTCCCGAGCCCGATCCGTCGGAGCTGTGGACCGACATTCTGGTCGAGGCCTGATCCCATGAGCATTCAGGTTCTGATGCCGGCCCTGTCTCCCACCATGACCGAGGGCAAGCTCGCCAAGTGGCACGTCAAGGTCGGCGATGAAGTGAAGTCGGGCCAGGTGATCTGCGAGATCGAGACCGACAAGGCCACGATGGAAGTCGAGGCGGTCGACGAAGGCACGGTCGCCAGGATCCTCATCGAGGAAGGTACAGAGGGCGTCGCCGTCAACACGCCGATCTGCGTGCTCGCGGGCGAAGGCGAGAGCGCCGCCGATGCCGCGGCGCCAGCCCCGGTCGCCAAGGCCGAGGCCGAGGCCGCGAAGGAGGAGGCTTCCCGGGCCGAAGAGAAGCCGAAGGCTGAGACAGCGCTTGCGGCACCTGCCGTCGCCGCGCCGGCCCCCGAGCCGGAATGGAAGGGCGGGACGCAGCACATGACGGTGCGCGAGGCGCTGCGCGAAGCCATGGCGGCCGAGATGCGCGCCGACGGCTCAGTCTTCCTGATGGGCGAGGAAGTCGCGCAGTACCAGGGTGCCTACAAGGTGAGCCAGGGCCTGCTCGACGAGTTCGGCGCCAAGCGCGTCATCGACACGCCGATCACCGAGCACGGTTTTGCCGGCCTGGGCGTCGGCGCCGCCTTCGGCGGACTGAAGCCGATCGTCGAGTTCATGACCTTCAACTTCGCCATGCAGGCGATCGACCAGATCATCAACTCGGCGGCCAAGACCCACTACATGTCGGGCGGCCAGATGACCTGCCCGATCGTGTTCCGCGGCCCCAACGGCGCCGCGTCGCGAGTCGCTGCCCAGCATTCGCAGTGCTATGCGAGCTGGTATGCCCATGTGCCGGGTCTGCGCGTGCTCGCGCCGTGGAGCGCCGCCGACGCCAAGGGACTGCTTCGTGCAGCGATCCGCGATCCCAACCCGGTGATCTTCCTCGAAAACGAGATCCTCTACGGCCAGTCGTTCGACGTGCCGGAGGACCCGGATTTCGTGCTGCCGATCGGCAAGGCGAAGATCGAGCGGGTCGGCAAGGACGTCACGATCGTCGCCTTCTCGATCATGGTCGGCAAGGCGCTGCAGGCGGCCGAGGAGCTAGCCAAGATCGGGATCGATGCCGAGGTGATCAACCTGCGCTCGCTGCGCCCGTTCGACACAGAGACGATCGTCGAATCGGTGAAGAAGACCAACCGCCTCGTCTCCTGCGAGGAGGGTTGGCACTTCGCCGGTATCGGCTCCGAACTGTCGGCGCTGATGATGGAGCACGCCTTCGATTACCTCGATGCGCCCGTGAAGCGCGTCGCCGGTCTCGACGTGCCGCTGCCCTATGCCGCGAACCTCGAGAAGATGGCGCTGCCGCAATCCTCTCACATCGTCGAGGCCGCGCGCGCGGTCTGCAATCGCTGAGGTGGGAGAGCCGGCATGTCGATCAACATCCTGATGCCCGCGCTCTCGCCCACCATGACGGAGGGCAAGCTCGCCAAGTGGCACGTCAAGGTCGGTGACAAGGTCAAGTCCGGCCAGGTGGTCTGCGAGATCGAAACTGACAAGGCCACGATGGAAGTCGAGGCCGTCGACGAGGGCAAGATCGGCCAGATCCTGGTCGAGGAGGGCACCGAAGGCGTGAAGGTCAATGCCGTCATCGCAGTGCTGCTCGAAGAGGGCGAGAAGGAAGTCGCCAGGTCGGCGGCACCCGCCCCCGAGAAGCCGGCACCGAAGGCCGAGGAGAAGCCCGCCGAGAAGCCGGCGGCTCCGGCACCTGCACCGGCTGCCAAGCCGACTGCGCCGCCCGCTTCCTCCGGTGGTACTCGCGTCTTCGCCTCGCCGCTGGCCAGGCGCATCGCGGCGGAGAAGGGCATCGACCTCACCGGCATCAAGGGCTCCGGCCCGAACGGCCGCATCGTCAAGGTCGACGTCGAGAACGCGAGGCCGGGCGCCGCACCCGCCGCTACTCCCAAGGCCGCACCGAAGCCCGCGGCTCCGGCACCCGCTGCCGGCGGCCAGCCGGTCTTCGTGGCGCCGGGCGACAGCCGGGTGCCGCACACCAGCATCCGCAAGGTCATCGCGCGGCGCATGCTCGAGTCCAAGCAGACCGTCCCGCATTTCTACCTGACAGTCGATTTCGAGATCGACGCCCTGCTGACCGCGCGCACCGCTATCAACGCCGTGGTGGAGAAGAAGGGCGCCAAGGTCTCGGTCAACGACATGGTGATCAAGGCCTGCGCCAAGGCACTGCGCGACCATCCAGAGTGCAACGCCTCGTGGACCGAGGAGGAGATGATCCAGTACGGCGCGGTCGATATCTCCGTCGCCGTGGCCACCGACCGCGGGCTGATCACGCCGATCGTGCGCAATGCCGACATGAAGGGCCTGGCCCAGATCTCGGTCGAGATGAAGGACCTCGCCAGCCGCGCCAAGAGCGGCAAGCTGAAGCTCGAAGAGTTCCAGGGCGGCGGCTTCACCATCTCGAACCTCGGTATGTTCGGCGTCCACGACTTCGGCGCCATCATCAACACGCCACAGGCCATGATCCTCGCCGTCGGCGCGGGCGAGGAGCGGGTGGTCGTCCGCAAGGGCGAGATGGTCATCC
>NZ_CAMFKM010000005.1 GCF_945957355.1 uncultured Reyranella sp.
TCGCGGCGCACGAAGAGGTTGCCTATGGCGTCGGTCGAGATCGAAAAGCCGCGCGCCCGGGCCCAGGCGCCGAGCAGGTTGCGCGCCGCCGCATCCTCGGCCGAGAGCGCCTGCCGGTTCACGCCGCCCTTGGGCGTTCCGCCCAGCTTCGCCATGTCGGCGTGCCGCCGCCACAGACGCTCTTCCCGGATCGCTTCGGCCGCGCCCATCTCGCCTCCACAAGCTTGTCGCGCGAGCTATAGCCGCGCCATAGTCGCCCTTCAATCGCCCGACACCTGGGCGTCAGCGTTTTCCCGGGGACCCCATGCACAACCATCTCGACCGCAACCTGATCGGCTACGGACCCAACCCGCCGCACGCGCAGTGGCCGGGCGACGCCCGCATCGCGGTGAGCTTCGTGCTGAACTACGAGGAGGGCGGGGAGAATACGATCCTGAACGGCGATCCCGCTTCCGAGGTCTTCCTCACCGAGACGCCGGGTGGAACGCCCATCGTCGGCGGCCGCGATCTCTCGACCGAGTCGATGTACGAGTATGGCAGCCGCGCCGGATTCTGGCGCATCCTGCGGCTCTTCCAGGAGCGCAATATGCGCTTCACCTCATGGGCGGTCGGCCGCGCACTGGAACTCAACCCCGCCGCCGGCAAGGCGATGGCCGAGGCCGGCCACGAAGTCGCGAGCCACGGCTGGCGCTGGATCAACTACAAGGACTTCACGCTCGAGCAGGAGCTCGATCATATGAGGAAGGCGGTGAAGGCGATCGAGCAGAGCGCGGGCAAGGCCCCGGTCGGCTGGTACACCGGCCGCTTCGGCCTCCACACGCTCGAAGCGGTCGTCAAGCATGGCGGCTTCCTCTATTCGAGCGACTCCTATTCCGACGACCTGCCGTACTGGGTGAAGGTCGGCGACGAGCCCCACCTGATCATTCCCTACACACTGGAAGTGAACGACATGAAGTTCGGCGTGCCGCCGGGCTTCAGCTCGGGCGATGGCTGGCTGCAGGCGATGAAGGACAGTTTCGACGTGCTCTACGCCGAGGGCGCGCGCGCGCCGAAGATGATGTCGATCGGCCTGCACTGCCGTCTCGCGGGCCGGCCCAGCCGCGCCGCGACCCTGGCGCGCTTCCTCGACTATGTGGCATCGAAGCCCAGGGTCTGGGTGGCGACGCGCGAGGAGATCGCGCGGCACTGGATCGAGACTCATCCGGGCGTTGCAGCCTGAAAGCTGCCTGCACCGTTACAATTGGTACACGAAAGCGATGCGGCTCTGCCATGCCGCGGAGATCGGCGCGCCCGGCGTCCTTGGGTGCGAGGAGGGATTTAAAGCCAGCGTAGCCGGCATTTTATCGAGGTCCGTCATGACACGATTGCGCTCGCGGCACCGCAACATCGCCCCCTGCGGCGGCGGCCGGCCGGGGTTTACCCTGGGGATAAAATCGTGTGATCAATGGCGCGCCGTGAACATTATTCGAACCGCCCTCCAACCGCTCCTGCTCGCCGCCCTCTGCGTCGGGCCGGGATGCGCCAGGAAGCCGACCGAAACCGCCGCCGTGCCGCAAGGTCCGACGGAGCACGAGCAGTACGTCCAGGCGCGCAGGGACGAGGTCGTGCAGTCGCTTGCGGTCTGCGAAAGCGGAAGCTGGGGACCGCACTCGACCCGCATCACCGGCGGACGCGGTTCCTATCACGGCCGCTTCCAGTACACGGCGCGCACCTACATCACCCTGCAGCAGCGTCGTGACGGTACGGTCCTCACGCCGAAAGAAGCCATCGAGGCGGCGCAGGACTATGAAAAGGCTGCGGCGTTGACGTCCTGGGTGATGTTCGAGCAGGGCGAGACCTGGCACTGGCCGCTCTGCAACCGCAAGCTCGGCCTCACCGCCAAGGTCAGGGAAATCAACGCACTCTAGTCGCGAAGATTTTGCCCCTAGCTGAGTTCGGCGCAGAATTCCTGGATGCGCGTGCAGCCTTCGCGAAGGCTCGCCATGTCGGTGGCATAGGAGATGCGGAAGTAGGGGCTCATGCCGTAGGCCGCGCCTTGCACGGTCGCGACATGCTTCTCCTCGAGCAGCGCGGTGACGAAGTCGGTGTCGTTGGCGATCCGCTTGCCGCCCTTCGTCGTCTTGCCGATGCACCCCGCGATGTTGGGGAACACGTAGAAGGCGCCCTCCGGCATGTGGCAGGTCACGCCCTTTGCGGCGCGTAGCATGCCGACGACCTCGTCGCGGCGCTTATGGTAGTCGGCGGCCCGCTCCTTCAGCAGCTCCTGGGGTCCATTGAGGGCGGCAACGGCGGCGGCCTGGCTGATGGTGGAGATGCCCGAGCCGATCTGGCCCTGCATGTTGGTCATGGCCGCGATCATCGCCCGCGGACCTCCGGCGAAGCCCACCCGCCAGCCGGTCATGGCATAGGCCTTGGACGCGCCGTTGACGGTGAGCGTGCGGTCCTTCAGCGCCGGCTCGACCTGGGCCACCGTGCTGAACGTCGCGTCGCCATAGACCAGGTGCTCGTAGACGTCGTCGGCCATCACCAGCACGTGTCGGTGCTTCAGGAGCACGTCGCAGATCTGGCGCATCTCGGCCGGCGAGCAGACCGCGCCCGTCGGATTGTTGGGGAAGTTCAGCACGACCCATCGCGTCTTCGCCGTGATGACGGCGTCGAGGTCGGCGGCGCGCAGCTTGAACTGGTTGTTCTCCGGGCAGGAGACCGGCACGGGCTTCGCGCCGGCGATCACCGCCTGGTCGGCATAGGAGATCCAGCCGGGCGCGGGGATGATGACCTCGTCACCGGGGTTCACGCTCGCCATCAGCGCGTCGTACATGATCTGCTTGCTGCCGTTGGAGACCATGATCTCGTCCAGCGCATAGTCGAGATCGTTGTCGCGCTTGAATTTTCGCTGGATCGCCTCCTTGAGAGGCCTGATGCCGTCCTGCGGCGGATACTTGGTCTCGCCGGCCAGCGCGGCCGCATGCGCAGCCTCGATGGCATGCGCCGGGGTCGGGAAATCGGGTTCGCCCGAAGACAGGCCCACGATCTTGACGCCCTGGGCGCGCAGATCGCGCACCTTTCGCGTCATCGCGGCCGAGGCCGACACCTTCACGTTCTTCAGACGATCGGCAACCTCGAACATGCTTTCCCGTACTTTCAGCTTTTCCTGCGGATGGTGAGCGCAATGCCGCCCAGGATCGCCGCCGACGCGATCAGCAGCCGGGCGGTGATGGGCTCGGCGAGTAGCACTGCGCCCCCCAGCGCGGCAATGGCGGGGACGCAAAGCTGGATTGTCGCCGCGGAGGTGGCGGACAGCGCCGGGAGGGCGGCGTACCACAGCACATAGCCCAGGCCCGAGGTCACGGCGCCCGATGCGACGGCGTAGAGAAGGCCCGTCTGGTCTGGGCTGGTATGGGTCGCCGCGGCCAGACTGAGGACGGCGGCGAAGGGCACGGCGCGGATGAAGTTGCCGCCGGTGGCCGCCGTGGGATCGCCGGCGCCACGGCCCAACAGGGAATAGACGCCCCAGGCAAGACCGGCCGCCAACATGAGCCCCGCTGCGATGACCGGCGGCGCCGAGAGGCCGGGCAAGAGCAGCCAGACCAGCCCTGCGACCGCCACCAGCACGCCGACGAGCCGCAACCCGGCCAGCCGCTCGCCCTTGAACAGGCCGTAGCCGGTCATCGTGAGCTGCACCGCGCCGAACAGCAGCAGCGCGCCGGTCGCGGCGGTGAGATCGCGATAGGCAAAGGAGAAGCAGACCGCGTAGGCAAAGAGCATGGCGGCCATCGGCCAGCTTCCCGCCGCCAGCGGCTGCCTGCCCCGCACGCGCAGCAGGATCCAGAGAACCAGCGCGCCCGACGCGAGGCGGACGGAGGTGAAGCTCGCCGCGTCGATCGAGGTGTCGCGCAACGCGATGCGGCAGAGCAGCGAGTTGCCGGCGAAAGCCAGCATCGCGAAGACGATCAGGAGGGCGGTGCGCGCCGCTCCGCCCTCCCGAGGCATCTCAGTTGGCAAGCCCGTAGAGCTTCATCGCATTGTCGCGCACGATCTTGCGCTTCGCCTCGGGCGAGACGCCGGTCAGTTCCCGGGCGATGAATTCCTGGCTGTCCGGCCAGATGCCGTCGGGGTGCGGATAGTCCGAGCCCCACATGACATTGTCCTCGCCGAGATGGCGCAGCAGCTCGATGCCGACCGGATCGGTCTGATAGGTCGCATAGAACTGCCGGTGCCAGTACTCGGAGGGCTTCATCTTGAGGTCGAGGTCCTGGAACTGGTCCTCCCACTCGAGATCCATGTGCTGCAGCACGTAGGGAATCCAGCCGAGCCCGGCCTCGCCGATCACGATCTTCAGGTTGGGATAGCGCGCCGGGGCGCCGGAATAGATCAGGCCCATCAGCATGGTGCTCATGTGCATCTGGAAGCCGGTGATGTGCACGGCGAAGATGCGGCGCTGGATCTCGGGTGTGAACTTCGTGACGTCGGGCGAGCGGCCGCCAATCGTGTGGAAGTGCAGCGGGATACCGGTCTCGTGGCCGAACTTCCACAGCGGCTCCCAGAACGGGTCCCAGAGCGGCGTCATGTCGGGGCGGTTGGCGATGTCGAGCCCTTTCACGCCGCGCCTGGCGCAGCGCATCGCCTCGGCGACCGACTCTTCCATGTCGTAGTTCGGGATATTGGCCAGCCCGATCAGCCGGTCGGGCGCAGCTTTGCAGAAATCGTGGAGCCAGTCGTTGTAGATGCGCAGCATCACGATCGCGGCTTCCGGGTCGTTCAGCCGGCCGCTCGATCCCAGCACGCCGTAGAGCACTTCGGCCTGCACGCCGTCGCGGTCCTGGTCCTTGAGGCGATGATCGACCTCGGTCAGGCGGCGGATGCCCTTCTTGCCGTCGTCGTAGAGGCCGGTCGAGGCCATGCGGTCGGAGCGATGGATGATGCCCGGCACGTATTCACGGCCGGCGGATCCCATGCCGTTCACGAGGCCGAACTTCGCACCGTTGGCGCTCGTCCATTCCGGTCCCTTGGGTCCGTCGACGACATGCGGCATGCGCGCTTTCATCGACTCAGGCGCGTTGCTGGTGAAGAGATCCGGCGGCAGCCAGATCAGGTCGATATGCCCATCCGCTGAAATCACGTCGTATTTCATCGCGCGACCTCCTGGTGCCCCATCTTTCTGGGGGCATCCGTTTTCCAGAGTGCGCCGGCCGCACAGCCGTCGCAATGGGATGACGATGAATCAGGCTGGTGATTGCGGGGAGGCGTCCGCGATGCAGTGTGGCGACGCCGACGCTGCAATGGCGCGGCCTGAAGGCGAATGCGACTGACGCGACCTCACCGCATTTACATCGCACATCGAGCCGCTCTGCGATTGCTGATCCCGTCCTGCCTTTCGGCCGCTGAGGAAGCCGGCCGGTCCGGCTTCCCGGTTTTCACCGCGGCTAGAGCTCCCGATGGACGATTGTCTCGAAGCCCTCCTCCTTGGACGGAGGGACGAAATGCCGTGTGAAGGCGTCGAATTCGGCGTCGCTCACCTCGTATTCGTGCGTGCCGCTGGCATTGCGGTGAGAGAGGCGCGCCCGACAGACCTGGTCGGACAGGTCGAGGAAATGGAGTCGATGATCGGCTCCGGCATTCTCGAAGAGCGACCGCATCCATTGCCGGTTGGCCACGGTGTTCGCGGGGAAGTCGAGCACGATCGACAGGCCGGCCCGGAGCAGCGTTTCGACATGAGCGCCCATGGCGTCGCGCAGGCGCGCCGAACAGCGGGCGTAGTCCGCCAGCGACGCAATTTCATCCGGGTAGAGGCGCGCCAGCCATTGGTCCTCGCTGAGAAGGACGGTTGCCGGTGCGCGCGCCAGGCGACCGGCCAGGGTGGATTTGCCCGCGGCGATCTTGCCGCAAAGCATGTGCAGAGTGGGTCTGGGGGATGACATGACAGGCTTGATCCCTGAAGCGCGTTGCACGGCAACGATTGATCCAACACGAAGCGACGGCCCGGCCTGAGGATCAGGCCGGGACCGTAATTCGTGTCGCTTGGCGCGTCGGGATCGCCCGGGGATGCATGGCGGATGTTTAGCGATTCCCAATGCCCGTGGGAATGGCCGACGCGATCCCTCTGGATCAGTACCGCATCGCCTCGATGTGCGGAAACGTCTGCGCCTCACGGCGGTTTTCTTTGGCTACAATGCGCGTCATGAAAGCCAACACCCCCTCATCCGCTGCCGCCGACTGGCTCGCAAGCTTCGCCGAATCCCTGAAACGCGGCGATGCCGTCGCCACGGCCGCCCTGTTTGCCAAAGATGGCTACTGGCGCGACCTCCTGTCCTTCACCTGGAATATCGTCACGCTGGAAGGGCGACCGGCAATCGCCGAGATGCTGGCCGCGCGACTGGCCGAAGTGCGGCCGGAGTCCTTCCTGGCGGGTGACCGCGAGGGCTGGTTCACTTTCGAGACCGCGCAGGGCCGCGGCACGGGGCATGTCCGCCTGAAGGACGGCAAGGCCTGGACCTTCTTCACGGCGCTGATGGAGCTGAAGGGCTTCGAGGAGAAGAAGGGACCGACGCGCGAGCACGGCACGCAGCACGGCGCCTTCAAGGACCGCGTGACCTGGACCGATCGCCGCAAGGCCGACGCCAGGGAACTGGGCTACGAGCGCCAGCCTTACGTGCTGGTGATCGGCGGCGGGCAGGGCGGCATCGCGCTCGGTGCGCGACTGAAGCGGCTCGGCGTTCCGGCCCTGATCGTCGACCGCAACGCCCGTCCGGGCGATGCCTGGCGCAACCGCTACAAGTCGCTCTGCCTGCACGACCCGGTCTGGTACGACCACCTGCCCTACCTGCCGTTCCCCGACCACTGGCCGATCTACACGCCCAAGGACAAGATGGGCGACTGGCTCGAGTCCTACACGAAGATCATGGAGCTCGATTACTGGTCGTCGACCACATGCAAGAGCTCGTCGTTCGACGAGGCGAGGGGTGAATGGACCGTCGTCGTCGAACGTGACGGCAAGGAGGTGACGCTCAAGCCGAAGCAGCTCGTGATCGCGACGGGCATGTCGGGCTTCCCCGAGATTCCGAAGTTCCCGGGGGCCGAGCTATTCACGGGCAGACAGCATCATTCCAGCCAGCATCCAGGCGGCGAGGGCTGGACCGGCAAGAAGTGCGTCGTCGTGGGCTCCAACAATTCGGCGCACGACATCGCGGCCGACCTGTGGGAGCACGGTGCCGACGTCACCCTGCTGCAACGCTCGCCGACCCTGGTCGTGCGCGCCGATACGCTGGCGCGCAACCGGCCGCTCTATTCGGAGGAGGCGGTGGCCTCCGGCATCACCACCGAGATCGCCGACCTCACCACGGCCTCGATGCCGTACGCCGCCCTTCCGACGGTGGCGCAGCCGGTGATGGAGCGGATCCGGCACGAGGATGCGGACTTCTATGCGCGACTGGAGAAAGCGGGCTTCAAGCTCACCTTCGGCGAGGACAATACCGGCATCGGCCTGATGTATCTGCGCCGCGGCTCCGGCTACTACATCGACGTCGGCGCGTCCGAGCTGATCGCCGACGGGCGCATCAAGCTCAAGTCCGGCGTCGAGATCGAGCGCCTGACCGAGGACTCCGTCGTGCTGAACGACGGTACCGAGCTGAAGGCCGACCTCGTCGTCTATGCGACGGGCTACGGCTCGATGAACCAGTGGGCGGCCGAGCTGATCTCGCCCGAGGTCGCCGACAAGGTCGGCAAGTGCTGGGGCCTGGGCTCCGCCACCGCCAAGGATCCCGGCCCCTGGGAAGGCGAGCTGCGCAACATGTGGAAGCCGACGGCGCAGGAGAACCTGTGGTTCCACGGCGGCAACCTGATGCAGTCCCGGCTCTACTCGATCTTCCTGGCGCTGCAGCTCAAGGCGCGCCAGGAGGGCCTGCCGACGCCGGTGTACGGCCGGGCGCCGGTGCACCACAAGGCGTGACCGGGGAGCGGGGACGCCGGAGCGGTTGGCGACGTAGACTAGAAGCATGAGCCTCCCGTTCCGCCGCACGATCCTGTCCTCTGGCCTGTCCCTCGGCCTGCTGCTCGCGGCCTCGGCCTGCTCGTTCAACATGGGCGAGCCCAACCTGCCGCAGACCGACCTGCGCGCGGACCTGAGCGGTACGCGCGTGGTGCCGGCCACCGACAGCAGGGGCGAGGGCTATTTCGCGGCCACTTATCGGCCCTCGACCCGGGTGCTGGAATACAAGATCAATCTGGTGCGCCTGAGCGGCCCGGTGCGCCAGGCCGGCCTCTACGGCCCCGCCGCGCCCGGCCAGAATGCCGTGCAGGTCGTTCCCATCGACGTGCCCTTTTATGCCGACCGCTCCACTGTGAACGACGGCGTGACGCTCACCGAGCAGCAGGCGAGGGAGGTGCTCGCCGGTCTCTGGTACGTCAACGTCCTGACGGAGAAGTACCCCGACGGTGAAATTCGCGGGCAGATCCTGCCGCTGAAGTAACAGTCCCGTCGTCTCGACCGGAGCGCCGCAGGCGCGTAGCGGAGAGACGACGGGACTATGTTGCTGGGACCCTCAGTCGAACTTCAGCTTCCAGTCGATCCATTCGCACAGGCCGCGGCCCATGACGTCCTCGAGGTCGCGTCCCTTCAGCCACGGCAGCTCCTCGGTGAAGAAGGTCACGCACTGGCGGTAGGTGCACTGCATGCGGGTGATGTCGGTGCCCCAGAAGAAGCGCTTGGGGCCGAAGGCGTCGAAGATGCGGTGCAGCCCGTCCTGGATGTTCCGAAACGGATAGCCCTTGGTCGAATAATGCGGCGCCCCGGTCGCCTTGACCGCGACGTTGGGTAGCTTCGCCATTGCCACCAGCTTGTCGAGATGGATGAAGGCTTCCTCGTCCTGGCCGTGACGGTTCAGGCCGCAATGATCGACGATCATCCTGAGATTGGGATGTTTCTCGGCGATCTCGCGGAACTTGTCGGGGAAGATGCCGCCCATCGTGGCGACCGGGATTCCCTCCTGCTCCGCGGCCGGCCACACCCAGTCGAGCAGACCGTCGTTCAGCCATTTCTGCTCGGCCGGCTGCAGCAACGCCCAGCGCAGGCCCATCATGCCGGGCTGCTTGCGCCAGCCCTTGATGCGCTCGCGGCTCTCGGGTGCTTCCAGCGGGAACTGGCCCATCACCGCGAAGCGGTCGGGATATTTCTTCGCGGCATCGAGGGCGAGCTGGTTGGAAGTCGGGTCCCAGGAGTAGGGCGGGTGGATCAGCGCGGCATCGACGCCGGCCTCGTCCATCTCCTTCAGTGCCTGCTCGGCCGTGAACTTCTCGACCTTGCGGTGCAGGCCCGAGGGCGGCGTGACGGTCTGCGACCAGATATGGATCTGCGCGTCGACGATCTTCATTTTCGTTTCCTCAGTTGGGCGTCGGCGCCGCCGGATCCAGCAGCTTCTCGCTCTTGAGCTCGCTCCACAGCTCGACCGGAATCTTCACGCCCATATGGGCCACGTTCTGCTTCACCTCCGCGACGCTGAGCGCGCCGGGGATGACGGAACAGAAAGCGGGATGGAACAGCGGGAACTGCATCGCCGCGGCGCCGAGCGGCACGCCATGCCGTCGGCACACCGCCTCGATCTTCTGCGCCTTGTCGACGAGGTGCTGGGGCGCGGCGACATAGTCGTGAGTCGCGCCCGTCTTCACGTTGCCGGTCAGGATGCCGGAATTGTACGGCCCGCCCAGGATCACCGAGACGTTCCGCTTGAGGCACTCCGGCAGGAATTCCTCCAACGCGCCCTGTTCGAGCAGCGTGTAGCGCCCGGCCAGCAGCATGCAGTCGAAGTCGCCGGCCTTGATGAAGCGCGTGCTGGTGTCGCTCTCGTTGATGCCGACGCCGATCGCGGAGATGACACCCGCCTTGCGCAACTCGTCGAGTGCCCGGAAGCCGGAGTCCATGACGGTCTTGAAGCGCTCGTCGAGGAGGGCGCGGTCCTTGATGGTCCAGAAATCCACGTCATGCACCAGCGCGATATCGATCCTGTCGATCCCCAGCCGCAGGTGCGAGTGCTCCAGCGAGCGCATCACGCCGTCATAGGTGTAGTCGAACTGGGGCACGAAGCCCGGCAGGCCGTTCTCGCGGAAGTCCCTGGGCAGCGCCTCGCCGGGCTTCCGCACGTGCAGGATGCGGCCGATCTTGGTCGAGAGCACGTAGCTGTCGCGCGGCTTTTCCCGCAGCGCAGCACCCATGCGCAGCTCGCTGCGGCCGTAGCCGTAGAACGGCGAGGTGTCGAAGTAGCGGATGCCGGAATCGTACCCGTCGTTGGTGAGCTGCACCGCCTCCGCATCGGAAATCGTGGCGCGGAAACCGCCCATCGGCGCTCCGCCCAGCCCGATCTCGGTGACTTCGAGCTTCGTCTTCCCGACCTTCCGGCGCTTGAGCGCTGTCATGTTCGTTTCCTCCGAGGACGGGCGAGAGTACGAATTGCCTCCGGCCAATTCCAGAGGAGTTCCCATGACCGACGAGCGCCTCGTTCTGCACGGCAGTTTCACGTCGAGTTCCAGCTACAAGCCGATGCTCTTCCTGGCGCTCTCGGGCCTGCCGTTCTCGTTTCGCACGGTCAACCTGAAGAACGGCGTGCAGAAGGAAGCCGCGCATCTCGCGATCAACCGCTACGGCCAGGTGCCGGTGCTGCGCCATCGCGGGCTCACCCTGGTGATGTCGAACGTGATCCTCGACTATCTGGCGCGCACGACCGGGCACTTCGAGCCGAAGACCGAGCAGCATCGCTGGCAGGCGCGCGAGTGGCTTTCGTGGGAGAATGACGCCATCACCAACGTGGCCCGGGTTCGCCACTTCGCGCGCTTCCGTCCCGACGTGTCGCAGGACATCGTGAATTTCTTCCGCCCGCAGGCCGAGGCGGCGCTCGACTTCGCCGACCAGTCGCTGGCCGGGCGCGAGTGGTTGGTGGGCGATGCCTGCTCGATCGCCGACATCGGCTGCTGGGGTCGCATGGTCTTCGCCCACGAAGGCGGCCTGTCGATCGATTCGCGGCCAAATCTCGCGGCGTGGCGCGACCGCATCAAGGCGATGGCGGGCTTTGCGTTGCCGTACGATCTGATCCCGAAGAAGGATGCGGAGTTCGAGGGGCGTTGACCGTCATCTCGACCGGAGCCGCGCAAAGCGCGGCGTAGTGGAGAGATCTTCTCTCTGCGATTTGGCGGCTTTTGGTGGCGCGAAGGTCTCTCCGCTGCGCGACGGAGCCTGCCCCGAGGTATTCCGAGGGGGCGCTCCGGTCGAGACGACGGCTATTGTGACGTTGGCTATTGTTAAGCCGCCTGCTGCCCCGGCACCGTCGGGCCTTCGCTCATGGTCGTGGTGCGGCGCATGTCGCGCACGATGTTGAGATCGTCGAACCGACGGACGCGGTGCATAGTCGTGCGGTTGTCCCAGATCACGAAGTCATGCTTCGTCCAGCGGTGGACGTAGACGAACTGCGGCTGGGTTGCGTGCTCCATCAGGTCGCGGATGAAGGCCATGGCCTCGGGGCGCGGCCAACCGACGATGGCGCCGATGTGGGCCGACAGGAGCAAAGACTTCCGGCCCGTCACCGGGTGCGTGCGCACCAGCCGGTGCAGCACCGGCTTCATGCTGTGGCGTTCCTCGTCGGTGAAGTTGGTGAAGCCCAGCTGGCCACGCGAGTAGATCAGCGAGTGCTCGCAGACCAGATCCTCGATCTCGGCCTTGGTCGCCTCGTCGAGCGCGTCGTAGGCGGCGCGCATGTCGGCGAATTCGGTGTTGCCGCCGTCGCGCGTCACGATGCGGCCGCTCAGCAGCGAGTACCGCGCTGGCACGATGCGGAAGGTGGCGTCGGAGTGCCAGAGCCGATTCCCGAGTGCGGCCATGCGGCGGCGATCGTCCCGCTCCAGCTTCCTGTTCTGCTTGTCGAGGTTCGAGACATCCGCGAAGGCGGTGTGCAGGCGCATGTCGGTCGTAGGGATGGCCGTGTTGGCGCCCACCTGCAGCGGACCGAAGTTCTTCGTGAACTCGAGTTGCTGCTCGTCGGTCAGATCCTGCCCGGGCAGCGCCAGCACGGCGTACTTGTCCATGCCGGCCTCGATCTTCGCGACATCGGCCGGCGTCAGCGGCCGCGTCGCATCGATGCCGGTCATCTCGGCGGCGAAGAGGGGCTGCAGCGGCTGGAGCGGACGCATCTCGATCGGCAACGGGACCTCCCTTGGGTGAGGAGCCCTAGCGCAGGGCGGCCGCGATGTTACCACCGTCCACGGTCGTGACAGCGCCCGTCGTCTTCGCCGCTTTGGCCAGCGAAACGAAAGCCTGCGCAACGTCGTCGGCCGTGACTTCGAGGCCGAGCAGGTTGCCGCCCATATAGTCGGCCTCGCTGAGGCCGCGCGCCTTGGACCGTTGTGCGATCATCTCGTCCGTCAGGAGACCCGTGCGGATGCGGTCGGCGTTCACCGCGTTGGCCCGGATGCCGTCGGCGCCATGGTCGAGCGCGTACTGGCGCATCAGGAACAGGGTCGCCGCCTTCGGGAGTCCATAGGGCCCGAAGTCGGGTCCCGGATTTACCGCTTGCTTGGAGGTGTTGAACAGCAGGCAGCCGCCGAGGTTCTGGGTGCGCATGATGCGGACAGCGTTTTGCGCCACGCTCTGGTGGGCCCAGAAATTCAGCTCGAAGCTCTGGCGCAGCACGGCATCGTCGACGTCTCCAATGCGGCCCTGCCAGGCGGCGCCCGCGTTGGAGACCACGATGTCGACGCCGCCAAAGGTAGCCGCGACCTTGTCGAAGGCGGCGCGCACTGACTTCGGATCGGTCACGTCGCAGGCGACGCCGAAACCCTTCACCTTGGAGACGTCGCGGTCGAGCACCGCGACCTCGGCGCCCTCGCGTGCGAAGGCGGCCGCGGTTGCCGCGCCGATGCCCGAGGCACCGCCGGTCACGACGACGATGCGCCGCGCCAGCGGCTTCTCGGCCGCGGCACTCAGCTTCGCCTGTTCCAGCGACCAGTATTCGATGTCGAAGATGTCGGGCTCGGGAATGCACTCGTAAGTGCCCAGCCGCTCGGCGTCGGCGATCACCGCCACCGTCGTCTCGGCGAGATCGGCTGCGATCTTCGCGTCCTTCGAGCTGTTGCCGATGCCGAACAGGCCGACACCCGGCACCAGCGCGACGCGCGGGATCGGATCCAGTTCCTTCTTCGCCGTGACCTGCTTGCCGTTGTAACGCATGAAGTAGGCGTGATAGTCGGCCGCGAACTTTTCGAGCGCGGCCTTGGCCTCGCTCTTGAAGGCGTCCAACTTTCCGGCCTCCGGCGCCGGCGCGATGAAGGCCACGTTCTTGGTGCGGATCGCATGGTCGGGCGTCACCGGACCCTGCTGGCTGTAACGCGCGATTTCCTTGCCGTTCACGTAGGCCAGGATCTCCGGCGAGCTGCGGAACTCGAACACGAAGCGTTGCGCGGCTTCGCGGCCGCCTTCCTTGGCCGGCAGCGAGAACAGGCCGCGCAGGATTGGCGCGACCTCCGCCGCCGTCGCCGGCTTCGTGGGCAACGTGGCGCCGGGGAAGATCTTGCGCGTGGCCTTGGCGAGACGCTGCTCCGCCAGGGTCACGAGATCGATCATGCGGACATAGGCTTCCTCGGCGGTGGCGCCCATCGTGAAGATGCCGTGCTTCAGCAGGATCAAACCCTCGACGTCGGGGTTGGCCCTGGCGATCTCTGCGGTCTTCCTGGCGAGCGCGAAGCCCGGCATGACGTAGGGCACCAGCGCCGCGCGCTTGCCGTAGAGATCGGCCGCCAGCGCGGCGCCATCGGGCTGATCGGTCAGCGCCAGCACGGCGTTGGAGTGGGTGTGGTCGATGAACTTGTGCGGCAGGAAGGCGTGCAGCAGCGTCTCGACCGACGGATTGGGCGCCTTGCTGTCGAGCAGGTTGGCGCGCTGCACGTTCACCATGTCCTCGTCGCTGAGCGCCTGCAGCCCCTGCAGTTCGCGCAGCGGCGCGAGGCGGACGGCGGGCAGGCCGGGCGCCTCGATCGTGCCCATGTCCCAGCCGCTGCCCTTCACGCAGAGCACGTCGAGCGGCTGGCCGGTGACGTCGGCCATGCGCGTCTTCACCGAGGTGTTGCCGCCGCCGTGCAGCACCAGCTTCGGCTCGCCGCCCAGCAGGCGCGTCGTGTAGACCCGCAGGGCCAGGTCCTCGCCGATGCCCTTGGCGGCGTGGCTCGCGATGGCTTGCTGGGCGTCGTCGTCGGACCAGAGGTTCTTCATGGTGCTGCCTATTCTCCCGGCTCGATCCCGGCGTCCTTGGCGATCTTCACCCAGGTCGCGATCTCCCGCTCCTGGTACGGCTTGAACTCCGCCGGATCGCGCGGCTCGACGGTGAAGCCGAGCTTGTCGATCTTCTCGACGACCTCGGGCTTCTTCAGGCTCTTCATGATCTCAGCCGAGAGACGGTCGAGCGCAGGCTGCGGCGTACCCGCCGGCGCGAAGAAGGCGGCCCAGGACGAGGCGTTGGCGCCAGTCACGCCCTGCTCCTCGAGCGTCGGCACGTCGGGGAGATGCGGATTGCGCTTGGCGCTGCCGATCGCGATGGCGCGGATCGTGCCGGCCTTGATCTGCGCCAGCACGCTGGGCAGCGTCGAATTGGAGATGTCGATGCGGCCGCCGACCAGGTCCTGGACCAGCGGCGGCGCGCCGCGATAGGGCACCTGGGTCATTTTGGTGCCGGTGCGCGCCATGAACAGTTCGGTCGACAGATGCGAGCCCGAGCCGATGCCGGTGGAGCCGTAGTTCAGCTCACCGGGCTTGGACTTGGCGAGCGCGATCAACTCCTGGATGTTCTTCACCGGCAGGTCCTTGCGCACGACGAAGACATGCTCGAAGGCGCCGGCGCCGGCCAGCGGGGCGAAGTCCTTCACCGCGTCGTAGCCCGGCTCCTTCAGCATGAACATGTTGTTGCCGTGCGTCTGGTTGTTGCCGAAGGTGATCGTCTGTCCGTCGGGCTTGGCCTTGGCGACGGCGCGCGTGCCGATGGCGCCGGCGCCGCCCGAAATATTCTCGACCACGACCTGCTGGCCGAGCGGGCCGGAAATGTCGGCCGCCACGATGCGCGCGATCACGTCGGTGGGGCCGCCGGCCGGATAGGCCACGACCATCTTGATGGGGCCGGACGGTTGCCAGGCCGATTGTGCGTTCTGGGCGAAGGCGGGTTTCACGAAGGGTGCGGCCAGCAGGCCGGCGCTGAACAGACGGCGCTTGATCATGATGAGATTTGCTTCCTAGGCGTGTGAAATGACGATCTTGCCGAAATGCTTCTGGCTCTTGAGGTGCCGGTAGGCGGCCGGGGCTTCGGCGAACGGGAACACCTTGTCGATGACGGGCCTGAGGCCGTTGGCCTCGATGGCGCGGTTCATCGCCTCGAACATCTGCGTACTGCCGACATAGAGGCCCTGGACCTTGAGGTTGCGGCGCAGGATCGGCATCGGATCGAGCGTCGCCATGCCCGACAGGAGGCCGATCACCGCGATCGAGCCGCCGAGCCGCGTCGCCATGAAGGAGCGCGGCAGGGTGCCGGCGCCGCCGACTTCGACCGTGATGTCCGCGCCGCGGCCATTGGTGAGCTTCAGCGCTTCCTGATCCCAGTCCGGTGTCGCCTTGTAGTCGATCACCGCCTCGGCCCCCATCTGCTTCAGGCGCTGGGCCTTGGCGGCAGAGCTCGAGGTGCCGATGACGCGCGCGCCGAACATCTTCGCGAACTGCAGCGCGAAGATGGAGACTCCGCCGGTGCCCTGGATCTGCACGGTGTCGCCGGCCTTGAGGTGGCCGACCTCGACCAGGGCGTTCCAGGCCGTGACGGCGGCACAGGGGAGGGTCGCGCCCTCCTCGTAGCTGAGATGCGCCGGCAGCTTCACCACACCTTCCTCTTCCAGCACGGCGAACTCGGTCAGCATGCCGTCGATCGCGCCGCCCATGGCGGAGGGCATCGCGCTCTCGCTGATGGCGCCGCCGAACCAGCGCTGCATGAAGCAGCCCGCGACCCGGTCGCCGACCTTCACGCGGCTGACCCCGGGACCGACCGCGACCACCTCGCCCGCACCGTCCGACAGCGGGATCAGGTCCGGCTTGGGCGCCGACCGTGCGTACTGCGCCTCGATGGTGAGCAGGTCACGGTAGTTGAGCGACGTCGCCTTGACCCGCACGAGAACCTGCCGAGGCCCGGGTGTCGGTTCCGGCCGCTCGACCAGGGTGAGCGACTCGATGCCTTTGGGCGCGGGGATGACGTAGCACTTCATTGGCTGGCTCCAGATTCGGCGCACATTGTAATGTCCCGCCCACTGTCATCCCGAGCGTAGCGAGGGACCTTTAGGTTGGCGCAGGGAAGGTCCCTCGCTGCGCTCGGGATGACAATGGAGATGGGGGCCGCGGCGTGCCTCACTTGGCGTCGCCCTTCAGTTCGATGATGGTCTTGGCCATGACGGCCTCCTGGTCCCACGGGAACAGGATCCAGGTATCCTGGCTCACTTCGGTGACGTAACTGTCGACCACCGGCCGGCCGGCGGGCTTTGCATACACCGTGGCGAAATGGGCCTCCGGCAGCATGGCGCGGACGGCGCGGGCGGTGACGCCTGTGTCAACCAGGTCGTCGATGATCAGCCAGCCCTTGCCCTTGTCCTGCTCGGCGGACGTGCCCTTCAGTAGTTCGACCTTGGCGCCGCGCTCCATGCGGTCGTAGGTCGAGCAGCAGACCGTATCGATCAGCCGAAGATTCAGTTCGCGTGCCACGATGGCCGCCGGGACCAGCCCGCCGCGGGTGATCGCGACCAGGCCCTTGAACGGCCCGAGGTCGGCCAGCCGCCAGGCGAGCGCCCGGGCGTCGCGATGCAATTCCGTCCACGAGACGGGGAACATCCTGTTGTAGCCCGCGCTTCCCGCCATGCGATTTCGTCCCTGGATCCTGTCCGGTTTGGCTTGCCCCTACGGGAGGGCTGCACTAACACCTTCGGCCGAAGCATAGAAGCGCGCGCTGCCCGGAAACAGGGCACGCGGGGAAAATGGTACGGGGACCGTTGCACAATGGGATTTGAGCTGACGCCCGCTTTCTGGAGCGGTCTGACCCAGATCATTCTGGTGAACATCATCCTGTCGGGCGACAATGCCCTCGTCATCGCGCTGGCCTGCCGGAACCTGGAAAAGAAGCACCAGCGGCCCGCCATCATCATCGGCAGCGGCGGCGCCATCCTGCTGCGAATCCTGTTCGTCCTTATCGTCGACTATCTGCTGTCGATCCCCTTCCTGAAGCTCTGCGGCGGCCTGCTGCTGCTGTGGATCGGCGTCAAGCTGGTGCAGGGAGAGGAAGAGGGCGAGGACGGCGTCAAGGCGGCCAGCTCGCTGATGGCGGCCATCCGCACCATCATCATCGCCGACGCCGTGATGAGCCTCGACAATGCCATCGCCATCGCCGCCGCCGCCAAGGGCGACACGACGCTGATGGTGCTGGGCCTCATCATCTCCATCCCGCTGATCGTATTCGGCGCCACGCTGATCATGGCGCTGCTCAACCGCTTCCCGGTCATCGTCATTGCCGGCGGTGCGCTGCTAGGCTGGATCGCGGGCGAGGTGCTGGCCACCGACCCGGGCTATGCCGCCAAGCTCACCGCAATTACCCCGCATGCCAAGACGATCCTCGAAGTCGGCTGTGCGGTGCTGGTCGTCGCGGTCGGCTACTTCCTTCAGCAGCGAGCAAAGCAGAAGCACCGGGAACAGGATCCGGTGGACCTCGCGGCCGACAAGGGCAAGGAGTAGGGGAAATGCACAAGATCAATGCCATCCTCGTCGCGGTCGACGGTTCGGAGACCTCCGATCGTGCGGTCCAGCATGCGCTCGACATGGTCGCGACCGGCTGTGCGGCCGAGTTGCATCTCCTGAACGTGCAGCCGAGCGTCGGCGGTGCTGTCTCGACCTTCGTCTCGCGTGAACAGATCGATTCCTATCACCGCGAAGAGGGCGAGAAGGCCCTGGCCTCGGCGCTGGCGCTGGCCCAGAAGGCCTCCGTGGCGGCGACGAAGCATGTCGGCGTCGGCCGTCAGGGCGAGATCGTCGCCGACTTCGTCCGGAAGCTGGGCGCGGGCCTGGTCGTGATGGGCACGCGCGGCCATACCGGTCTCTCCGGCGTCCTGCTGGGCTCGGTCGCGCAGGATGTGATCGCGCACTCCAAGGTGCCGGTAACCCTCGTCAAGTAGCCATTCCGCTCCGGACGGCGTAGAACGCGGGCCCTGCAGGAGGACCGCGTTTGGCCGAGGAGATGTGGCGACACGAGGCGCTGGCGCCCTATGCGACGCTGCCGTGGCAGAGCAAGGGGCGCTATCATCGCGAGGCGGAGTCGCCGAGCCGCAGCCCGTTCCAGCGCGACCGCGACCGTATCATCCATTCGACGGCCTTCCGGCGGCTGAAGCACAAGACGCAGGTCTTCGTGTTCCATGAAGGCGATCACTACCGCACGCGCCTCACCCATTCCCTGGAAGTCGCCCAGATCACGCGCACGATCTGCCGCGTGCTGCGCCTCGACGAGGATCTCGGCGAGGCCGTGGCGCTCGCGCACGATCTCGGCCATACGCCCTTCGGCCATGCCGGCGAGGAGGCGCTGCACGGAGTCATGGCGCCCTATGCCGGCTTCGACCACAACGCCCAGACCCTGCGCATCCTCACCAAGCTCGAGGACCGCTATGCCGAGTTCAACGGGCTGAACCTCACCTGGGAGGCCCTCGAGGGCGCGGTGAAGCATAACGGGCCGCTGCTGAAGCCGGGACGGGCGCTGGCGGATCTTCCGGCGGCCATCGTCGAATACTGCCAGGACCACGACCTCGAACTCGATGGCCATGCCGGGCCGGAGGCCCAGGTCGCCGCCCTCAGCGACGACATCGCCTACAACAACCACGACATCGACGACGGGCTGCGGGCCGGCCTGTTCGAGGTCGGGGACCTGCTCGACCTGCCGCTGGTCGGCGAGATGTTCTCGCTGGTGAGCGACAAGTATCCCGGCATCGACCAGACTCGCCTGATCCACGAGGCGGTGCGCCGCGTGATCAACGCCATGGTCGAGGACGTGGTGGCCGAGTCGCGGCGCCGGTTGACGGAAGCCGCGCCGAAATCGGTGGCCGACATCCGTGCCCTGGGACGGCCCGTCGTGGCCTTCTCGGAAAGGATGGCCGAGACCGAGAGGACCGTGAAGCGCTTCCTCTACACGCGCATGTACGAGCACTGGAAGCTCAACCGCTCGCACTCCAAGGCGCGCCGCGTCGTGGTCGACCTGTTCGAACTGCTGTTCGCCGAGCCCAACTGCCTGCCCTCCCCGTGGCGCGAGAAGGCCGAGCAGGCGGCGACCCATGCCCGCGCCCGCGTGGTCGCCGACTATATCGCCGGCATGACCGACCGCTACGCCCTCGACGAGCACCGGCGGCTGTTCGACCTTTATTCGTGATCTTCCCGGGCGTGCGTCCGGATGACAAAAGGCGCGGATTCGGCAATACCCGCCCCATGAATCCCTACCGTCATTTCATCGGCGAGATCGTCGCGGCCCTCCAGTCCATGCAGGCCGCGGGCGAACTGCCCGAAAAGCTGGATTTTTCCGCCATCACCGCCGAGCCGCCGCGCGACCCGGCACATGGCGATATCGCGACCAACGCTGCGATGGTCCTGTCGAAGGCCGCGGGCAAGAAGCCGCGCGACATCGCCGAGCCGCTGCTCGTCCGCCTCAAGGCCAATCCCGACGTGGTCGATGGGACGGTGGCGGGGCCGGGCTTCCTCAACCTCAAGATCGCCGACGGCTTCTGGCGCGCGCGTCTCGCCGACTGCCTGAAGGCCGGGGTTGCCTACGGCGATTCGACGATGGGCAAGGCCGAAAAGGTGAACGTCGAATACGTGTCGGCCAACCCGACGGGACCGCTGCACGTCGCGCATGCGCGTGGCGCCGTCGTGGGTGACGCGCTCGCCAACCTGCTGCACAAGGCGGGTTACGACGTAACCAAGGAATATTACATCAACGACGCCGGCGCCCAGGTCGACAAGCTCGGCCAGTCGACCTACCTCCGCTACCGCGAGGCACTGGGTGAGACGATCGACTCGATCCCCGAGGGACTCTATCCCGGCGAGTACCTCAAGGAAGTGGGCGCCGCGATCGCCAGGCGCGACGGCGCGCGCTGGATCGGCAAGCCGGAGGCCGACTGGCTGCCGGAGATGCGGGCCTTCGCCATCGCCACGCTGATGGCCGAGATCAAGGCCGACCTCGAGACTCTGGGCGTCCATATCGACGTCTTCTCGTCGGAGCGGGCACTCGTTGAGAGTGGCGCCGTCGACCGCGCCTTCGAGGAGCTGACGAAGCAGGGCCTCATCTACCAGGGCCGGCTCGAGCCGCCGAAGGGTCAGCTTCCGGACGACTGGGAAGACCGCGAGCAGACGCTCTTCCGCGCCACCCAGTTTGGCGACGAGGTCGACCGGCCGCTCAAGAAGTCGGACGGCAGCTGGACCTACTTCGCCAACGACATCGCCTATCATCACGACAAGCACCGGCGGGGCTTCGCGGACATGATCGACGTGTGGGGCGCCGACCATGGCGGCTACGTCAAGCGCATGAAGGCGGCGGTCAGCGCCATCACCGGCAAGCAGGGCGAACTCGACGTGAAGCTCTGTCAGCTCGTGCGTGTGATGCGCAATGGCGAGCTGGTGCGCATGTCCAAGCGCGCGGGCACCTTCGTGACCCTGCGCGATCTCCTCGACGAGGTCGGACCCGACGTCGTGCGCTTCACCATGCTCACGCGCAAGAACGACGCGCCGTTCGATTTCGACCTTGTGAAGGCCACCGAACAGTCACGCGACAACCCGGTCTGGTATGTCCAGTATGGCCATGCGCGGACGCGCTCCGTGATGCGCCAGGCGACGGCTGCGGGCATTGCGATCGAGGGTCTCGCCAGCGCGCCGCTCGACCGCCTCTCCGACGCGGGCGAGCTCGCGCTGATCCGCATGATCGCCCAGTGGCCTCGCCAGGTCGAAGCGGCGGCGGTGGCGCACGAGCCTCATCGCATCGCCTTCTATCTCTACGACCTGGCGGCCGCCTTCCACTCCCACTGGAACCGGGGACGGGAGGAGCCGGGCCTGCGTTTCGTGATCGAAGGCGACGCCGATCTCACGCGGGCGCGACTGGCGTTGGTACAGGGAATCGGATTTGTGATAGGATCAGGCTTAAAGGTCTTCGGCGTAACACCCGTCGAGGAAATGAGATAAAAAATGCATGTTCGCCGGCCCCCCTCCGGCGACGGACCAACGATCTACCGGCCCAACGAGTCGGTAGCTGTGCGGCTCGATCCTCCGCCTCGGCCCGTCGCGCATGAACCCGATTCAATTCCGCCGCCGCCGCGGGACTCGTTGCTTATGCGGGTCAACAGACGCCGCGGCCAGATTCTCACGGTGATGGTCTCGGTCGCCGCCATCGCGAGCTTCGGCTCGGTGGTCTGGTGGGCGCACAACCAGGACGTCAAGGCGGGCGGCAGGGGACTGGAGCCGCTGGTCGTGCAGGCGCCGACCACCCCCGCCCGCATCAAGCCCGAGAATGCCGGTGGCCTGGTGGTGCCCAACCAGGACAAGGAAGTCTTCAACCGCATCGCTCCGGGCGCCGTGCCCGCCCAACCCGAGAAGCTGCTGCCGGTCGCGGTGACGCCGAAGCTGCCGCCCAACGGCCTGCCGCTGCCGGCTTCGCCGCCGAAGGAGGCGGAAGTGGCCAAGACGCCGACGCCGCTGCAGCAGGCCTCGACCACCGGCGGTCCCACACCGGCACCAGCCGCGAACGAGCCGAAGGTGCCGGCCAATCCGCCCAACGTGCAGCCGGCGACCAATACGCCGGCCACGACCGAAAGCGGGCCCAGTATCGCCAGCCTGATCGAGAACATGTCCGGCCCGACCGGCGGCTGGCGTATCCAGGTCGCCTCGGTGAAGAACGAGGACGTCGCCAAGTCGACCTGGGCGCGGTTGCAGAGCGCGCACGGCGAGCAACTGGCAAACCTGCGCATGCAGGCGGTCCGCGTCGATCTCGGCGAACGCGGCGTGTGGTATCGCGTGCAGGCGGGTCCGCTCGACGAGAAGCAGGCCCATTCCGTCTGTGCTTCGCTGAAGGCCCGCAAGGCCGACTGCGTCTCGGTCCCGCCCGCGCGGTGAGGTCACACGCATGAGCCGGCCGCGCGCCCTGATCCTGGGCTGCGCCGGGACCGAGCTGTCGGCGGAGGAGCGCGCCTTCTTCCGCGACGTCGATCCGCTGGGTTTCATCCTGTTCGCCCGCAACGTCAGCACGATCGAGGGCACGCGCCGGCTGGTCGACGATCTGCGGTCCTGCGTGGCGCGCGCCGACGCCCCCGTGCTGATCGACCAGGAAGGGGGCCGGGTCGCCCGGCTGCGTCCGCCGACCTGGCGCAAGGCGCCGCCGGCCCGGCTGCTGGGCGAGCTCTACGCCCGCGACCCCGACGCGGGGCTCGAGGCGACCCGGCTCAATTCCCGGCTGCTCGCGGCCGACGTGGCCTCGATCGGCTGCGACGTCGACTGCCTGCCCGTGCTCGACATCGCCTTCCCCGAGACCCATGCCGTGATCGGCGATCGCGCCTATGCCGACCGGCCTGAGCCCGTGGCCGCGCTGGGCCGCGCGGCGGCCGAAGGGTTGCTGGCCGAGGGTGTGATGCCGGTGATCAAGCACATTCCCGGGCATGGCCGCGCCACGGTGGACAGCCACGAGGCATTGCCGAGGGTCACGGCCTCGCGCGCCGAGCTGGAACGGACCGACTTCGTGCCGTTCAAGCTGCTCTCGGATCTGCCCTGGGCGATGACCGGCCACCTGCTGTTCGAGGCGATCGACGCGAAAGACTGCATCACTGTTTCGGCAGGGAGCGTGCAGGACGTGATCCGGACCCATATCGGCTTCGATGGGCTGCTGCTCTCGGACGATCTCTCGATGCAGGCGCTCGGCGGGTCGCTGGGCGAGCGGGCGGCGCGTGCGCTGGCCGCCGGCTGCGACATCGCCCTCCACTGCAACGGCAAGATGCCCGAGATGGTCGAGATCGCGGGCCGCGCCGGTGCCATGACGGTGGTTGCCGGTCGGCGTTTCCAGGAAGGCCGCGGCTTTCTCTCCCGACATCGCAACCCGGCCGGCCCCAGGGGCTTGGCAGACGCTTCCCGACGGATGGCCGAACTCCTGCCCGAATGGGGATAAGGCGCGGCCAAATCATGTGGCGGCAGGCGCTTCCGCTGACTAAACCGGGACTGCATGACCGAACCCGCCAGCCCGCCCCCTGAGGACGCACCCGCCGCCGCCGGCGCCGTTGCGCAAGGCGAAGCGACTCCGGCGCCGGTTGCCGCGGACACGGCTGCCGCCGCCGACAATTTTGCGGCCGGGGGGCCGGACGTGATCGCGCCGGGCGAGGGCGAGCTGATCGTCAATCTGGAAGGCTTCGAGGGCCCGCTCGACCTGCTGTTGAGCCTGGCGCGCGACCAGAAGGTCGATCTGCGCAAGATCTCGATGGTGGCGCTGGTCGATCAGTACCTGGCCCATATCCACCAGGCGCGCCGCATGCGGCTGGAGCTGGCCGCGGACTATCTGGTGATGGCGGCGTGGCTCGCCTACCTGAAGTCGCGGCTGCTGCTGCCGGAGCCGCCCGCCGGTGAGGAACCGTCGGGCCAGGAGATGGCGGATGCGCTGCAATGGCAGTTGCGCCGCCTCGAGGCGATGCAGGAGGCCGGTGCGCGCCTGATGGCGCGGCCGCAGCTTGGCCGGGACATCTTCTCGCGCGGGCAGCCCGAGGGCATCGTGGTCGTGCGTCGCGCCGTCTGGGACGTGAAGCTCTACGACCTGCTGAGCGCCTACGGCTCGCAGGTCCGGCCGAAGGACGCCGACACCTACCAGATCAAGCCGATGGAGTTCTTCTCGGTCGAGGAGGCGGCGGAGCGGTTGGGGCGCATGCTAGGCATAGCCATCGACTGGCAGTCGCTCGAAGCCTTCCTGCCGGCCGGCCTCACCGATCCGGCCCGCCGCCGCTCGGCGATCGCTGCGACCTTCGTGGCCGGCCTGCAGCTCGCCAAGGACGGTCAGATCGAGCTGCGCCAGAGCGAGCGTTTCGGCCCCATCCATCTGCGTAAACGTACCGAGCAGCAGTGACGGTTCCCGCCATGTCAGACATCGAAAACGCCAATCCTGCCGTCGAGGAGCCCGACACGCTCGAGCCCGTCCGCGACCAGGCCGCCGACGAGGAAAAGGCCGCCGAGGAGAAAGCTGAAGCCGACGCGGAGAAGGCCGAAGAAGAAAAGGCCGATGACGACGAGGAGTCGGACGACGACGAGTCGGGGGACGATGACGATTCCGGCGACGACGACGACGATGAGGACGATGAGGACGACGACGACGAGGACGACGACGACGAAGGCGGCGACGACAAGCCTGCGAAGCCCGACACCCTGGAAGAAGCGTCGGAACCGGTCGAAACGTCTGCCGACGCCGTCATAGAGACTGTCGCCGCCGAGGCCGTCGTGGTCTCGGCCATTGCGGGGGCGGAAGCTGTCGCGCAGGCGACCGGTGAAAACGTCACCGACGTCGCTTCGCCCGATCATGCCCAGCATCTGCGCCTGCTCGAGGCGTTGATCTTCGCCGGCACCCAGGCGCTCGGCGAGAAGGAACTGGTCGACCGCCTGCCCAACGATGCCGACGTGAAGCGTCTGCTGGCCGATCTGGCGGAACTCTATGCCGGGCGGGGCGTGAACCTCGTGCAGGTGGCGGGCGGCTATGCCTTCCGTACGGCGCCCGACCTGTCCGAGAAGCTCAAGATCGAGAAGCCGGTGACGCGCAAACTGTCGCGGGCCTCGGTCGAGACGCTGGCCATCATCGCCTATCACCAGCCGGTGACGCGCGCCGAGATCGAGCAGGTCCGCGGCGTGGGTTTGAGCAAGGGCACGCTGGACCTGCTGTTCGAACAGAACTGGATCAAGCCGATGGGCCGCCGCCGGGCGCCCGGCAAGCCGGTGACGTGGGGCACGACCGATTTCTTCCTCGAACATTTTGGCCTGCCGAGCCTCGACGATCTGCCCGGCCATGAGGAATTGAAGGCCGCCGGGCTCTTGGATGCCCGCTCGCAGCCCCCCATATTCAGGCCCGACGAGCCCGATCTGCCGCTTGAGCCGACGGAGGACGAGGCCGACGAGCCTCTCGCCGTCGAGGAAAGCCCTGCGGAACCCGGGCGCTGACGCCCCGGAAGCGCCTTATTCGACAGGTTGCCGGGGCTTCGGAACGGGTGCCATAATCGGCTCACGTAAATCGACACGCCGATTGCAATCGATCTTGGGAGCATTGTGAAATGGGAAGCTTCAGCATTTGGCACTGGCTGATCGTGCTGGCCGTCGTGCTGCTGCTGTTCGGCGGTCGCGGCAAGGTCTCGCAGCTCATGGGCGACTTCGGCAAGGGCCTCTCGGCCTTCAAGAAGGGCGTCGGGGGCAGCCAGGAAGAGACACCGCCGCAGGCTCAGCCGGGGACGCAGCCGGGCGACAGCGCCAAGCCGATCTCGGCCCAGGCGACGACCACTCCGCCGGGCGGAACGGTCCACCACCAGGATAGCGCCGCCAAGGTCTAGAGCGGCGACGTGAGGGCCTGAACGGCCATGTTCGGCATCGATAGTCCTGAGCTACTGGTCATTGCGGTCGTGGCGCTCGTCGTCATCGGCCCCAAGGAACTGCCCGGCATGTTGCGCAGCTGGGGCAAGTGGATGGCCCAGATGCGCGGCATGGCCTCGGAATTCCGCGGGCATGTCGATGAAATGGTGCGTCAGGCCGACCTTGATGACGTGAAGAAGCAGCTCACGGGCACTCCCGGCCTCGACCTGCAGGCGCTCGACCCGACGCGTGAGATCAAGAACGCGATCCAGGAGGGCATGGCCGAGGGCGAGAAGGCCATGAGCGAGGCAAAGTCCCAGTTCGACAACCCGCTGGCCGACAATCCCCTGGTCGAGCCGGAATCGGCCCCCCAGATCGCTGCAGAACCGGCGCCGGATATGGCCACACCGGTGGTGGCAGAGGCTGCTCCGGCGGTCCCGGCTGCGGCATCCGAGGCCGTGCCTGCAGCCGAAGAGAAGCCGGCCAAGGCCGTTGCGGCCGGCTGAGCGCCAACTTGCACTTTGAATTGCGCGCCAAAGGGCGGCATAACGCGGCTCCCATGCTGCGACGTGATCCGTGACCCAGGCATTCGACGGACCTGAAGACGACAAGCCGATGCCGCTGCTCGATCACCTGATCGAGCTGCGCAAGCGCCTGATCTATGCGCTGATCTGCTTCTTTGCGGTCTTCTTCGTCACGTTCTACTTCGCCAAGCCGATCTTCTCGTTCCTGATCCAGCCGGCGCTGGCCGACGGCTACAAGGTCATCGTCCTCGACATCTTCGAGTTCTTCTTCGTCACGGTGAAGCTGTCGGCCTTCGTGGCGCTGATCGTGGGCTTCCCGTTGATCGCGGTGCAGATCTGGCTGTTCGTTGCGCCGGGACTCTATCGCCACGAGAAGCGCGCCTTCGTGCCGTTCCTGGTCGCCACGCCGTTCATGTTCTATGCCGGCTGCGCGCTGATGTATTACATCGTGCTGCCGTACGTGATCAATTTCATGCTGACGCAGTATGCGCCGCCCGACATCGAGAAGACGCTGAGATCGTCGGACTATCTCGAACGCATCCTCCAGCTCGTCTTCGCCTTCGGCTTCGCCTTCGAGGTCCCGGTCCTGCTGACCCTGCTGATCCAGGTCGGCATCGCCACCACCGAGGGGCTGAAGTCCAAGCGCCGCTACGCCGTCGTCGTGGCCTTCGTCATCGCCGCCGTGCTGGCGCCGCCCGATGTGGTCAGCCAGATCGCGCTGGCGGTGCCGCTGATGGCCTTCTACGAGATCAGCATCCTGATCGGTGGCGTGATCGAGCGGAAGCGCGCGGCCGCGGACAAGGCGGCCGAGGAGGCCGAGCAGAAGGCCGAGGAAGCCACCAAGGCCGGCGAGGGGGCCGGCAACTAGCCATGCACGACATACGTTTCATCCGGGAGAACCCCGAGGCGTTCGACGCCGGCCTGAAGAAGCGCGGTCTCGCGCCGCTCTCGGCCGAGATCCTGGAGATCGACAGGCGCCGCCGCGCCGCCATCTCGGACAGCGAGGCCATCCAGGCGAAGCGCAAGGCGCTCAGCCAGCAGATCGGCATGGCCAAGCGCAAGGGCGAGAATGCCGACGCGCTGATGGCCGAGGTCGCCTCGCTCGAACAGAGCCTGAAGGACGGCGAGAGCGAGGCCGGCCGGCTCGACGAGGAGCTGCGGATCCGGCTCGAGGTCGTGCCCAACCTGCCGTTCGAGGACGTCCCCGAGGGCGCCGACGAGACCGGCAATGTCGAGATCCGCCGGGTCGGCAACCAGCGCAACTTCGGCTTCCCGCCGAAGGATCACGTGGCGCTGGGCGAGGCGACCGGCAACATGGATTTCGCCGCCGCCGCGAAGATCTCCGGGGCGCGGTTCGTGTTCCTGAAGGCCCATCTCGCACGCCTGGAGCGCGCGCTGTCGCAGTTCATGCTCGACCTGCACACGGTCGAGGGCGGCTACACCGAGGTCAATCCACCGCTGCTGGTGAAGGACACCGCCGTCTATGGCGTCGGCCAGCTGCCGAAGTTCGCCGAGGACATGTTCCACACCGACAACGGCTTCTGGCTGATCCCCACCGCCGAGGTGTCGCTCACCAACCTGGTGAACGACATGATGCTGGAGGAGAAGGAACTGCCGCTGCGCTTCACGGCGTTCACGCCCTGCTTCCGCTCCGAGGCGGGGTCGGCCGGCAAGGACACGCGCGGCATGATCCGCCAGCACCAGTTCCCCAAGGTCGAGCTGGTGAGCATCACCACGCCCGAGCAGTCCGCCGCCGAGCACGAGCGCATGACCGAGTGCGCCGAGCAGGTGTTGAAGCGGCTCGGGCTCGCCTATCGCACCGTCGTCCTGTGCGGCGGCGACATGGGCTTCGGGTCGCGCAAGACCTACGATATCGAGGTCTGGCTGCCCGGCCAGAACACCTATCGCGAGATTTCGAGCTGCTCGAACATGGGCGACTTCCAGGCCCGTCGCATGAACGCGCGCTATCGGCCGAAGGAAGGGAAGGGCACGCGGTTCCTGTGCACGCTGAACGGCTCGGCTCTCGCCGTCGGCCGCACCCTGGTCGCGGTGCTGGAGAACTACCAGAACGAGGACGGCTCGGTGACAGTCCCCGAGGTGCTGCGCCCCTACATGGGCGGCCTCGAACTCATTCCGGCGCCCACCCGGAAATGAAGGTCGCCAACCTCGCCAAGGCGCGCATCCTCGTCACCAACGACGACGGCATCCATGCTCCCGGCCTCGAGGCACTGGTCGAGATCGCCACGCAGCTCTCGAGCGACGTCTGGATCGTGGCGCCCGAGGTCAACCAGAGCGGGGCCGGCCATTCGCTGTCTCTGTCGCGGCCGATACGTGCGCGCGAGGTGAGCGAACACAAGTTCGCGGTCGACGGTACGCCGACCGACTGCGTGCTGTTCGCTGCCAGGCACCTGATGAAGGACCGCAGGCCCGACCTCGTCCTCTCCGGCGTCAATCGCGGTACCAACATCGCCGACGACGTCACCTATTCGGGAACCATCGCCGCGGCCATGGAAGGCTGCCTGCTGGGCATCCCGTCGATCGCGTTCAGCCAGGCGCATATGCACGACCATCCGGTGAAGTGGGGCACCGCGACGGCCCACGGCGCCGCCGTGGCGCGCCGCGTGCTCGCGCTCGACTGGCCGCGCAATGTGCTGGTCAACGTCAACTTCCCCGATGTCGTGGCGGGCTCGGTGCAGGGCGTGCGGGTCACGCACACCGGCACGCGCGGCTTCGGCGGTCACATCATCGAGCGCAAGGATCCCCGCGGCGGCACCTACTACTGGATCGGCTACGCCCCGCAGGAGAGCGAGATCGACGCGGCGAGCGACATTGCCGCGGTCCGCTCGGGCCACATCTCGGTGACCCCGCTGCACCTCGACCTGACCCACGAGAGCATGCGCCGCAAGCTCGTCGCTGAGTTCGAGGCGCAGCCCGTCGACCTCGACTAGAGGGCGCCCCGTGAACGTCCCCGCCATGCAGCGCCTGATCGCCGAACTGCGCAATTCGGGCATCACGGACGAGAACGTGCTGGCGGCGATCGCCTCGGTCGATCGCGAGCGCTTCGTGACGCAGACCTTCGCGGAGCGTGCCTGGGAGAATACGGCCCTGCCCATCGCGTTCGGCCAGACGATCAGCCAACCGCTGGTGGTCGCGGCCATGACCGAGGCGCTGCGGGTCGGCCCGCGCATGAAGGTGCTCGAGATCGGTACCGGCTCGGGCTACCAGGCGGCGGTCCTGGCGAAACTCGCGCGCCGCGTCTATTCGGTCGAGCGCTTCAAGCCGCTCTCCAAGGCCGCAGAGCGGCTGCTGCTCGACCTCGGCATCTACAATGTCGTGGTCGACATCAACGACGGCAGTAAGGGCTGGCCCGGCCAGGCGCCGTTCGACCGCATCATCGTCACCGCCGCCGCCGAGGAACGTCCGCAGGCGCTGATCGACCAACTCGCCGTCGGCGGCATCCTGATCGTTCCGGTGGGCCGCGATCCCACGGCGCAGGTCGTCGAGCGCATCGTCAAGAGCGAGCGCGGCCTGCAGCGCGACACGCTGATGCCGGTGCGCTTCGTGCCGCTGGTCGCGGGGCCGTTGCCGGTCCTGGGTCAGGGCTGAGCGAAGCTCAGCCCGAGGAGCGACAGGACATTGCCCAGGGGAATGTCCGAGAGCGTCGAAGAACGAACGACCCTCCGAGGCTCCTATTCCCGCCAGAATCCCAATGCAGTAGTATGGAAGCATGAAGAACGCCCCTCGCTTCCCCTCGCGATGGGCCGGCCGCATGCACACGCTGGGTACAATGGCGGTGCTGTCGGTCGCGCTCGGCGCCTGCAACACCGTCATGGGTGCCCGCGAAGGCACCATGGAATATCCCGGCTCCGCCGCCGGGCCCAACGCCGTTCCCGTCTATGTCGTGAAGGACAAGGACACGGTCGATGGCCTGTCGCGCCGCTACGGTGTGCCGTCGCAGACCATCATCGACCGCAACAACCTCAAGGCGCCCTATACGCTGAAGCCCGGTCAGACGCTCGCCATGCCGGGCGCCCGCTTCGTCCAGGACAGCTACGGCGAGGCCGCCAGCCAGCAGACCGCCGCGGCCAATCCCAACGCGCCCTCCTCGGTGAAGCGCGAGGGCCTGGCGCCGCCGCCAGGCACCAGCCAGGGCGAGGCGCCGCGCTCCGCCGCGCCCGCCGGCGAGCCGACGCCGCTCGCCAAGCCGGTTTCCGTGGCAGCCACACCGCCGGCTGCAAAGATGATCTGGCCGGTTCACGGCAAGGTCGTCTCGGGCTACGGCACCTCGGGCGGCCAGAAGAACGACGGCATCGACATTGCCGCCGCCAAGGGCACGCCCGTGAAGGCGGCCGAGGGCGGCAGGGTCGTCTATGCCGGAGGCGAGGTCGCCCGCATGGGTAACCTGCTGCTGATCGAGCATCCCGGCGGCTACATCACCGCCTATGGCAACAACGAGTCGCTGGCGGTGAAGAAGGGCGACGTCGTCAAGAAGGGCCAGACCATCGCCAAGGTCGGCAATTCCGGCGGCACCGCGGAGCCGCAGCTCCATTTCGAGGTCCGCCGCGCCGGCAAGACGATCGATCCGACCACGGTGCTGGGCCCGCAATAGGGCGAGCTTCGCTCGGCCTAAACGATCTTCCCGACCATCTTGTACTCGCCCTTGCGGTCCTCGATCTCGAGGACCCAGAGGTCGGGATCGCGGGCGACCTGGCGGGCGATGTAGGCGTCGGCCTCTGGCTCGGTGACGGGCGTGGGGCCCGTGCCGCGGCTCCACGCGGGCTCGTCGCCGAGCGTGCTGGTCTGGGTGAAGACGGTCACGCCCGCCTCGAAGCGGTTGATCTTCAGCAGCACCGTGCCGACATCCGGATCGCCGCGCCGCACGACGGCGGCCGGAATGAAGGCGCGGTCGCAGAGCCTGATCTGCGCGCTGACCCAGAGTCCCGTCGTGAGGCCCATCACCATGAGGGGCTCTTCATGCCAGCGCGTCGTCCAGCCCGTCAAACACCGCCCGCGCCCCCCGCCACTGGAAGCGCACGCAGGGGAAGGGCAGGGAGGCGAGCGCGCCGTTCTCCACGCCGGGCAGATCCAGCGGCGCGACGAGGATCGGCTTCACCTTCGTGCCCAGCCGCGCGGCCGCCAGCGCCAGGGCGCCGACCGCCAGCGCCACCTCCTCGGGCTGGCCGTCGGCGATCAGCCCGAACAGCGGCCGCGGCCCGTCGGCGCCGACCGAGAAGAGATCGGTCGTGCCGCCGAACACGCCGCGCTTGGTGAGCTCCTCGTAGAGGGCGGCATCGACCAGCGCGCGATCGCAGGCGGCGGCCGGCGGGAGGCGTGTCGAGGGATCGGTGCAGAGCGCCGTCTGCAGCGGTGCCGCACCGCCCGCCTTGTAGCGGCGCACGGCGTCGACGAAGCGGCCCAGCAGCCGGGTGAGGCGGGGACTGTCGAGCGGCGCCACGATCAGCGCCTCGCTCTCCTCGCCATCGGGCCACTCCACGGACCGCCACACACCGTCGGCCAGGAATTCGCGGAACCCATCCTTGCTCTGCCCGGGCCGCGCTCCGCCCATGCGCCCGGAATGGGCGAGATAGAGGGCCCCGGCTGCATCCTCGACGATCATGCCCGCCAGCTTCCGGTCGGCCCCGGTGCGCGGCAGGTTGATCTCGCAGGTGATGCTCTCGCGCGGCGGCGGCGGCTCGGGGGCGTGGCCGAGCACCAGGGCGTCGCGCGCACGGCGCGGCTCGAAGGCCCACCAGAAGGCATCGTCGCGCGCCCAATGGATGGTCGTGCGCAACTCGCCGCCGCGCCAGGTCAGTCGCACGCCGCGCGCGGGAACGCCCTGCAACGCGCCCTGCAGGCGCCTGATGGCACGGTCGATCCGCTTCGGCTCCCCCACGACGAGCATGGCGCGACCATAGCGCGGCTGCGGCCCTTGCCGATGTGGACAGGTTCGGCCAATACAGCCCGCTCCCATGGCCGATCCGCCCCTCCTCGCGCTCAGCGACATCCGTTTCCATCTCGGCGACCAGACGATCCTGGCCGGCGTCGATCTCGGCATCGCGCCGGGCGAGCGCCTGTCGCTGGTCGGCCGCAACGGCGCGGGCAAGTCGACGCTGCTGCGCATCCTGGCCGGCGCACCGATCGCCGACTCCGGCGAGCGCTTCGCCCAGCCCGGCGCGACGGTCGCCACCCTGCCGCAGGAGCCGGACTTCACCGGCCACGCCACGGTCGGCGCCTATGTCGCCTCGGCGCTCACCGATTCGCTGGGGCCGGACGACTACCGCGTCGCCGCCATCCTCGACGACATGAAGCTGGCCGGCGATCGCGATCCGACCACCCTGTCGGGCGGCGAGGCACGGCGCGCGGCGCTCGCGCGCGTGCTGATCGCCGAGCCCGACGTCATGCTGCTCGACGAGCCGACCAACCATCTCGACCTGCCGACCATCGAGTGGCTGGAGGACAAGCTCTCGAAGTGGCGCGGCGCCTATGTGCTGGTGAGCCACGACCGCCGCTTCCTCACCAACCTGACGCGCGCCGTGCTGTGGCTCGACCGCGGCATCGTGCGCCGCCTCGACAAGGGCTATGGCGAGTTCGAGGCCTGGTCGAACGACATCCTCGAACGCGAGGCGACCGAGCGGCACAAGCTCGACCGGCTGATCGAGCGCGAGACCGAATGGGCCGGCAAGTCGATCCGCGCCCGCCGCACACGCAACGAAGGCCGCCTGCGCGCGCTGGCGGCACTGCGCCAGCAGCGCAGCCAGCAGATCGGCCCGGTGGGCCGCGCCACCATCGAGGCCGGCAGCGCCGAGGCCTCGGGCGCGCTGGTCGTCACGGCGCGCAACATCACCAAGCGCTGGGGCGACAAGGTCATCGTCCAGGATTTCTCGACGCGCATCTTCCGCAAGAACCGCATCGGCCTGATCGGACCCAACGGCGCCGGCAAGACGACGCTGCTCAAGATGCTGATGGGCGAACTGGAGCCCGACAGCGGCACGGTGAAGCTCGGCGCCAACCTGATGCCGGTGGTGATCGACCAGCGCCGCATCGGCCTCGATCCTGACAAGACTCCGTGGGAGACGCTGGCCGACCGCAACGACCATGTGCTGGTGCGCGGCCATCTCACCCATGTGATGACGTACCTGCGCGAGTACCTGTTCCGCGACGAGCAGGCGCGCCAGCCGGTGCGCACCCTGTCGGGCGGCGAGCGCAACCGCCTGCTGCTCGCCAAGGCGCTGGCCGCGCCGTCGAACATGATCGTGCTCGACGAGCCGACCAACGATCTCGACGCCGACACGCTCGACCTGCTGCAGGAAGCGCTCGACGACTATGACGGCACCGTCCTGCTGGTGAGCCACGACCGCGACTTCCTCGACCGGCTGGTCACCTCGACCATCGTGCTCGAAGGCGACGGCACGGCGGTCGAATATGCCGGCGGCTACAGCGACTACGTGGCCCAGCGCGGCCCGCGCCCAGAGCCCACGGGCGTCACGCCGTCACGCGCCAAGGACAAGCCGGCCGCCGCGCCGAAGCCGGCCGGCCCGGCCAAGGCCCGCCTCGGCTACAAGCGCGAACGCGCCCTGGTCGAGTTGCCGAAGAAGATCGAGGCCCTGCAGGCCGAGGTCGCGACCCTGCAGCAGGCGCTGGCCGATCCCGACCTCTACCGCCGCGATCCCAAGGGTTTCCAGGCCAGGACCACCCGAATCGGCGCCGCCCAGGCCGAAATCGAGGCCGCCGAGACGGAATGGCTGGAACTCGAGATGCTGCGCGAGGAACTTAGTTCCTGATTCATGTTCCTCTCCCCCGATAGGGGGAGAGGTTAGGTGAGGGGGGTACACGGGTTGCGTCGCCCACTCACCCAGCCTCTCCCCCTATCGGGGGGAGAGGAGGAAGAAAGGCTACTTCTTCTTCCTCTCGTAGTGCGCCGCGATCATCAGCGCAGTCGCGACGGTCACCTTCTTCCCCGTGGGAATGTGCAGGAACTCGTTCGGCCCATGCGCATTCGAATGCGGGCCGAGCACGCCCGTGATCACGAACTGCGTCTTGGGGAACTTGTCGCCCAGCATGCCCATGAACGGGATCGTGCCGCCTTCGCCCATGTAGGCGACCGGCTCGCCGAACGCTTCCTGCGAGGCCTCGTTCACCGCCGTCTCCAGCCACGGCGCCAGCGGCGGCGCGTGCCAGCCGCTCTGGCCGCCTTCGCCGGCGTCGAACTCGACGGTCGCGCCATAGGGCGGATCCGACTCCAGCGCCTTCTTCATGGCCTTCACGGCCTCCTTGGCGTCGAGCGTCGGCGGCGTGCGCACGCTGATCTTGGCCTCGGTGTAGGGCAGCAGCACGTTGCCGGCGTCGACCGGCTCGGGATAGCCCGCCATGCCCACGGTCGCGAGCTGCGGCCGCCAGGTGCGGTTCAGCACCATCTGGCCGAGATCCTCGACCATCGGCTTGGTCGTGCCGGCAAAGGGGAACTTGCGATAGACCTCGTCGCCCAGCACGCGCGCGGCTTCCGAGGCTTGCGCGATGCGCTGCGGCGGGATCTGCACGAACAGCTCCGGCAGCTTCATCTCGCCGGTCGCCTCGTCCTCCAGCCGCGTCAGCAGCGCGCGCGTGATCCGGAACGAGGAGGGCACGATCCCCGACGCGTCGCCCGAGTGAACGCCCTCGTTCAGCACGCGCACCTTGAGCGTGCCGGCCGCGATGCCGCGCAGCGACGTGGTGAGCCACATCCGGTCCCAGTCGCCGCAACCCGAATCGAGGCAGACCACCAGCGACGGGTCGCCGATCCGGTCGAGCAGGTGATCGACATAGAAGGGCAGGTCGTAGCTGCCCGATTCCTCGCAGCCCTCGATCATGATGACGCAGCGGGCGCGCGGCACCTTCTGCTGCTGCAGCGCCAATAACGCGGCGAAGCAGGCATAGATCGCGTAGCCGTCGTCGGCGCCGCCGCGGCCGTAGAGCTTGTCGTCCTTGCGCACCGGGATCCACGGCCCCATGCCCTCGGCCCAGCCCTTCATCTCGGGCTGCTTGTCGAGATGGCCGTAGAGCAGGACGGTGTCGTCGTTGTCATCCCCCGGTATCTCGATGAAGATCAGCGGCGTGCGCCCCGGCAGCCGCACCACCTCCATTGTCGCGCCCGCGAAGGCGGCCACATGCGGCCGCGCCCAGTCGGTCATCAAGGTGACCGCCTGCTCCATGTAACCGTTCTCCTCCCATTTCGGGTCGAAGGACGGCGACTTGTTGGGAATGCGGATGTATTCGGTGAGAGACGGCAGGATCTGGTCGTCCCAGAAGCTGCCGATGAAGGTCTTGAGCTGGTCGGGGTTCATGGGCGGGAGTTTAGTCCCCCGCTGAGCCCTCGCAAACTCTCAGCTCTTGGTCGCCTCGACCTTCTTCCCGGACTCATTCCTCTCGGACTTCTCCGCCTCGTCTTCGACGGGGGCCTTCGCTTCTTTGTCTGCCGGCTCTTCTTCTTCCGCCTTCACGGCCTTCTCGGCCTCACCGTCAGCCGGCTTCTCCGCCTCGTCTTCGACGGGCGCCTTTGCTTCTTCGTCCACCGGCTCTTCTTCTTCCGCTTTCACGGCCTCCTCGGCCTCACCGTCAGCGGGCTTCTCCGCCTCGTCTTCGACGGGGGCCTTTGCTCCTTCGTCTGCCGGCTCTTCTTCCTCCGCCTTCACAGCCTTCTCGGCCTCATCTTCAGCGGGCTTCTCCACCTCGTTCTCGGAGGGCGTCTCGGCGTCAGCCTTCGCGGGCTCCGCCGGCTCGATGTTATCGGGATCGAACCATGTCGCTGCTTTGTCGAAGGCGGCGACGAGGGCGGTGGCTTCGGTCGGATCGACCAGGGTTTCGAAGCCGTGGAGGATGTTGTTGCGGATGCGGCGCAGCGTATCGAGCTGGCGCAGTCGGTCCTTCGACAGGTTGAAGCGCGGTTCCTCGAACAGGCTTTCGAGCGGGACGGTCCGGTCGCCTTCCATGTCGGCCTGGCGCTTGACCTCGCGTTCGAAGTTCACGGCGGCGTTCAGCACCGCCTGGTAGGGCATCTTGAGGTCGAGCAGCTGTTTCGGCGCTAGCGCTTCGACGGGCGTCCGCTTGGTGGGGGCGTGGGCGAGGTTGCGGAAGAGGGGGCGCTGGCCGTCTTCCGGCTTTTCCGGCTCGGGTTCGGGCAGGGCGCCTTGTTCCTTAAGCTCCTCGATTCCGACCCGGATGCTGACGAAGTCGTTCGCGGGCTTGGGGGCGGGCTTCGGAGGCGCAGGTGGAGGCGGCGGCGGAGCCGGTGTTGGGACCGGCTCTTCGACTGGTTTCGCGACAGGCTCGGCGATGGGCTCGACCGTGGGCGTGGCGATGAGCGTGGGCGCGGGCTCGGGTTCCTTTTCCGGCGCTTTCTCAGGTGCGGGCAGCTTGAGCGGCTCCGGCGCGGGAGCCGGCACGGCTTGCGCGGCAGGTTGCTGCTCACTCCGCGCCGACCGCGCGGCGCGCAGGACCAGGCCCTGCGCCGCCAGGACGCAGAAGAACGCCACCCCGCCCGCCGTCACGCCGTCGAGCGGCATCTGCTTGGCCTGTGCCACGAGCGTTCCGTAAGCGACACCGCCCGCGACCGGAAGCACCAGCTCTTTCAGCACGCGTAGCGCGATTGGCGTACTGCCAGCCTTCTTCTCGTCCATCGATTCCAATCCATTCGGTCCCGGCCCCCTTCATTGGGAGGGCGCGGCCGGTCAAAGCCGGCGCCGTACTAACAAACCTCACGAGTTGACGCCAACGGACCCGTCCGCTACCCCCACGCCACCCCCGAAGGACCCCGTAAAAGTGCCCGATTCCGCCGCTCTTCCAGCTTCCGACGCCCGTCTCGCCGGCCATCCGGCCGGGCTGCGGCGCACGTTTGCGATCATCTCGCATCCCGACGCCGGCAAGACGACGCTGACGGAAAAGCTGCTGCTGTTCGGCGGCGCCATCCATGTCGCCGGTGCCGTGAAGGCGCGCGGCGAGGCGCGGCGGGCGCGCTCGGACTGGATGAAGATCGAGCAGCAGCGCGGCATCTCGGTCACCACCTCGGTGATGCATTTCGAGTATGGCGGCGCCGTCTTCAACCTGCTCGACACGCCGGGCCACGAGGACTTCTCCGAGGACACCTACCGCACGCTGACCGCCGTCGATTCGGCGGTGATGGTGATCGACGCCGCCAAGGGCATCGAGGCGCGCACCCGCAAGCTGTTCGAGATCTGCCGCCTGCGCGACGTGCCGATCATCACCTTCATCAACAAGATGGACCGCGAGTCCAAGGACCCGATCGAGCTGCTGGACGAGGTCGCCTCGACCCTGGCGCTCGACGTCTCGCCCATGACCTGGCCCACCGGCTCGGGCCAGAGCTTCAAGGGCACCTACGATCTCGCCAACAACCGCATGCTGGTGTTCGACAACACCGACAAGACGCGGATCGGCGAGGTGATCGAGAACTACCAGATCGCCGATTCCGACTTCGCGGAAGAGGTCGAGCTGGTGCGCGCGGGCTATCCGGCGTTCGATCTCGAAAGTTACCGCGCCGGGCATCTCTCGCCGGTGTTCTTCGGCTCGGCCTACAACAATTTCGGTGTGAAGGAGCTTCTCGACGCGATCGCCGCCTGGGCGCCGCCGCCGCGGCCGCAGCCCGCCGAACCGCGGCCGATCGAGCCGACCGAGCCCAAGGTCTCGGGCTTCGTGTTCAAGGTCCAGGCCAACATGGACCCCAACCACCGCGACCGCATCGCCTTCCTGCGCCTGTGCAGCGGCAAGTTCCGCCGCGGCATGAAGCTGACGCAGATGGGCACGTCAAAGGTGCTGTCCGTCAATTCGCCGATCCTGTTCTTCGCCCGCGAGCGCGAGATCGTCGACGAGGCCTGGCCCGGCGACATCATCGGCATTCCCAATCACGGCGTGCTGCGGGTCGGCGACACGCTGACCGAGGGCGAGACGCTGAAGATCACCGGCATCCCGAACTTCGCGCCGGAAATCCTGCGCCGCGTGCGGCTGGAGGACCCGATGAAATCCAAGCAGCTCAGGCGCGCGCTGGAGGACCTGGCGGAAGAGGGCGTGACGCAGGTGTTCCGCCGGGTCATCGGCGGCGACCATATCGTGGGCGTGGTCGGCGAACTGCAGCTCGACGTGCTGAAGACCCGGGTCGAGGCCGAGTACAACGTCCATATCGATCTCGAACCCGCACCGTTCGAGACCGCACGCTGGATCTCGGCCGAGACCAAGGCCGACCTCGAGGAGTTCATGTCGGCCAACCGCGGCGGCATGTCCGAGGACCGCGACGGCTCCCCGGTGTTCCTCGCGCGCAACGCCTGGGAGCTGGGGTACATCGCCGAGAAGAGCCCGAAGGTGAAGTTCAGCGACATTCGCGAACGCGCTTAGCGTCTTAGTATCAGGCTTCCAAAAAGCACCTCACCCTGAGGAGCGGTCCACCGGACCGCGTCTCGAAGGGTGGGAACGAGCACCTCGTCTGTTGCCCATCCTTCGAGACGGCCGCTGCGCGGCCTCCTCAGGATGAGGTGGTGGGTGAACGACACTACGGATTACGCTGCGGGCAGAATAGCAGTACGCCCCTAACGCATGGCTCCGGTCTTTCCGGGCCCGGCCTTGTGTGAAAGTCTTACCGTCCCATTACAGAACAGCGGGACGGGCCATGCACGACATCGTCATCCGGGGCGGCACCATCGTCGACGGCACGGGCGCGCCGGCGTTCCAGGGCGACGTCGCACTCGACGGCGACAGGATCGTCCGGGTCGGCGGCAAGGCCGGTCCGGGCAAGCGCGAGGTCAAGGCCGAAGGCCGGCTGGTCACGCCAGGCTGGGTCGACGTCCACACCCACTATGACGGCCAGGCCACCTGGGATCCGGTGCTGGCGCCGTCCTCCTGGCATGGCGCCACGACCCTGGTGTTCGGCAATTGCGGCGTCGGCTTCGCGCCGGTGCGCAACGAGCACCAGAAGGCGCTGATCGAGATGATGGAGGGTGTCGAGGACATCCCCGGCATCACGCTGACCGAAGGCCTCAAGTGGGACTGGGAGAGCTTCCCGGAATATCTCGATGCGCTGGAGCGCCTGCCGCGCACCATCGATATCGGTGCCCAGGTCGCCCACCATCCGTTGCGCGTCTATGCGATGGGCGAGCGTGCCATCAAGCGCGAGATGGCGACCGCCGAGGACATCGAACTGATGGCGCGGCTCACCGAGGAAGCGCTGAAGGCCGGCGCCGTCGGCTTCACCACCAGCCGCAGCGACCAGCACAAGACCCTGGCCGGCGACCTGGTGCCCGGCCGCTTTGCCGAGCATGAGGAGCTGATCGCCATCGGCAAGGCGATGGGCCGCGCCGGCGTCGGCACCTTCGGCTTCCTGTCCGATTTCAATGATGAGAAGGCGGAATGGAGCTGGATCCGCGAGGTCGCCAGGCACAGCGGCCGGCCGGTCTGGTTCCTGCTGACCGATCGCAGCTACGATCCGCAGCGCTACAAGCGCCTGATGGACGGCGTGCGCGCCGCGCGCGCCGACAACCTGCCGCTCTATGCCCAGGTCGCCGGACGTCCCGTGGGCCTCACGCTCGGTCTCAACACCTCGCTCAATCCGTTCGGCCTGCGCGAAGGCTATGCCGAGCTGGCCCACCTGCCGCCGGCCGAGATGCTGGCCAGGCTGCGTACGCCCGAGGTGCGCCGGCTGATCCTGTCGCAGGAGGCCTCGCCGCGCCTGCTCGAGGTGCTGCCGCCCCTGTCGCGCCAGATCGCGACGCGCTGGGACCGCATGTATCCGCTCGGCGACAAGCCGGACTACGAGCCCGCGCCGGAGCGCAGCATCGAGGCGCTGGCCAAGGCCGCCGGCGTGACGCCGCAGGAATATTGCTATGACTACCTGACTGGCGGTGAAAACCGCATGGTCTACTTCCCCGTCACCAACTACGTGCATGGCGATCTCGAGGTCGTGCGCGAACTGATCGAGGATCCGCACACCATCCTCGGCCTGTCCGACGGCGGCGCGCATTGCGGCGTGATCTGCGATGCCTCGCTCAACACCTCGATGCTGCAGCACTGGGTCCGCGACCGCACGCGCGGACCCCGCCTCGGCCTCGAGTTCGTGGTCAGGCGCATGACCAGCAGCACCGCCGACTTTTACGGCTTCGCGGATCGCGGCCGCCTGCAGGTTGGCAAGAAGGCGGACGTCAACGTCATCGACTTCAACGGCCTCAACCTGCACAGCCCGAAGATGATCTTCGACCTGCCGGCCGGCGGCCGCCGCCTGGTCCAGAGCGTCGACGGCTACGACATGACGATCTGCTCCGGCACGCCGATCTTCGAGAAGGGCGTCGAGACCGGCGCGCGTCCGGGCAAGCTGGTCCGTTCGACGGCCTGATCTACCTCTTCGGCGACCAGCCGTAGGCCTTGGTGCAGGCGCCGCCCATCAGCATGGCGCGCTCGCTGTCGCTCAGCGTCTTGGTCTCCAGGAACGGCTTCACGGCGTTCTCATAGTTCACGACGGCGAAGGCGCGGGTCCAGTCGGTGCCCCAGAGGCAGCGCTCGAAGCCCCAGGCGTCGAAGATGCGCTTCAGCGGATCCCAGATGTCGGGGAACGGATAAGGCTGCTTCGAGAGGGTGCAGGCGCCGCTGATCTTGATCACCGCGTTCGGCCGCTTCGCGAGGTCGAGGATCTTCGGCAGGTCGGCCCAGGGCTCGGCAGGCGCAGGCGGGACGCGCGGCTGAAGGATGCCGAGATGGTCGACGATGAACCGCGTCTTTGGATGGCGGTCGATGATCTGCATGCCTTCGTCGACCCGGCCCCAGAACAGGAAGTTGAGCGGCAGGTCGTAGCGGACTGCGGCCTTGCAGATGCGGTCGAGGCCGGGATGGTCGGGGGCGCGCTTCTCCTCCTCGCGCAGGAAGATGCGGATGCCGACCGCACCCGGCGTCTCCTTCCACTTCGCGATCACGTCGGCGACGTTCTCGTCATCGGGATCGACCGGCTTCACGATGGCCATGCGGGTTGGGTGACGGCGCGCCACCTCCTCGGCGTAGCTGGCGTCGTAGCGGTACATCGCGAAGGGCGAGATCATGATCGCGCCGTCGACGCCGACCGCGTCCATCGCCGCCACCATCTCGTCGCCGGTCACGTGCGGAGGCCAGTTCGGAATCGTGGCCCATGGCCGCTTCGGCGTGTTCGCCTCGTAGGCGTGGACCTGGGAATCGATGATTGGCATGGCGTTTCCTCTTCGTTTGTTACTTCTTTTTCCGTTCCGTGACCGGCACGGTGACTTCATCCGTGCGCAGCCTGTCGAGCTCGCCGGTGCCGAGGCCGAGCAATTCTCCCAGCACCGCATCGGTATGCTGCCCCAGGGTCGGCGCCGGGCGGGTGATCTCCGACTTGCCGCCGGTATGGAGGCGGATGGGCGAGATCGGCACGCGGGTCTTGCCGCGGCGCGGGTGGTCGACATCGACCCAGAAGCCGCGCGCCTCGAGATGCGGGTCGTAGGCGACCTCGCGCGCGGTCTTCACCGGGGCGCAGGGGACGCGCGCTTCGGTGAGTGCGGCCAGCACCTCGTCCTTTGTCTTTGGGAGCGTCCAGGCGCCGACCATGTCGTCGATCACGGCCATGTTCTTCGCGCGGCCCGGAGTCGTCGCGAACTCGGGATTGGTCAGCAGATCCTGGCGGCCCAGCATCTCGCACATCGATACCCAGTGCCGCTCGGCCGAGGTGAAGATCGCGACATAGCCGTCGCGGCAGCGATAGGTGTTGTACGGCGCCATGGCCAGTGCGGGATGCCGATTGCCGGTGCGGTCGGGCACATTCTTGTCGCCGTCCATCACCGCGCCCAGCGCCGAGGCGATCGAGATCGCGCCCGCCTCATGCATGGCGACCTCGACCCGCTGGCCCTTGCCCGTGCGCTCGCGTTGCACCAGCGCGCCCAGGATGCCGGCGCAGAGATGGATGCCGGCCAGGAAGTCGCAGACCGCGGCGCCGGCCTTGGTCGGCGGTCCGTCGGCATCGCCGGTGGCATTGGTGATGCCGCTCATTGCCTGGATGGTGACGTCCATCGCGGCGAGGTCGCGATAGGGACCGTCGAGGCCGAAGCCCGAACTGCCGCCATAGACGAGGCGCGGATTGATCTTGCTCAGCACGTCGTAGCCGAGGCCGAGCCGGTCCATGACGCCCGCGGCGAAGTTCTCGATCAGCACGTCGGCCTTGGCCACGAGCTCGAGGAAGATCTCCTTGCCGCGCGGCTGCTTGAAATCGAGGACGACCGATTCCTTGTTGGAGTTCAGCATCACCAGCGGATAGGGTTCGACCTCGCGCTTGCGGCGCCGCACGACGTCGCCCTCCGGCGGCTCGATCTTGAGCACGCGCGCACCCATGAAGGCGAGCTGCAGGCCGCAATAGGGGCCGTTGTAGATCTGGCCAAGATCGAGGACGAGCATCCCGTCGAGGGGGCGGCGGATGGTCATGGCGTTTCTCCGGTAGGCTTCCCGGGACTGTAACGCGATCCGGCGGCGCGGGCAGCGCGGAGTGCGGCTCCGATCCGTTGTGCGAGGGGTCGGAGCGCTTTATGACGGGCGGATCATGAGCACCATCACCCGAATCGACGTCGGCCCGCGCATGAGCGAGGCCGTGACCCTGGGCAACCGCATCTACTGCTCGGGGATGATCCCCGAGGATACGAGCCTCGACATCACCGGCCAGGTCCGGCAGGCGCTGGCCGAGATCGACTCGCTGCTGGCCAAGGGCGGCAGCGACAAGTCGAAGATCCTGACCGCTACGATCTGGCTGAGCGATATCTCCGATTTTGCCGCCATGAACAGAGTTTGGGACGCCTGGGTCGTGCCCGGCCATACGCCGGCCCGCGCCACCGTCGAGGCCCGTCTCAACGACCCGGACATGAAGGTCGAAATCATGGTCGTCGCGGCAATCTAGCCTCTGCTAAGGTCCCGCCCGCTTTTCAGGCTTCATCGAGGAGAGACAATATGAGCATCAAGCGTATCAACGTCGGCGCCCGCATGAGCAGCGCCGTGGTCCATGGCGACACGGTGTATCTCGCCGGCCTGACCGCCGACGACGCCAGCGCCGACGTCAAGGGCCAGACCAAGCAGATCCTCGACAAGGTCGACAAGTTCCTGGCCGAAGCCGGCACCGACAAGTCGAAGGTGCTCTCGGCCAACATCTGGCTGACCGACATCTCGACCTGGAGCCAGATGAACGAAGTCTGGGACGCCTGGGTTTCCCCCGGCAACACCCCGGCCCGCGCGACGGTCGAAGCCAAGCTTGCGGCTCCCGGCCTCAAGGTCGAGATCATGGTCCAGGCCGCGAAGTAAGGCGCGTCTGGTTTGACATGAAAGGGCCGGCATCCGCCGGCCCTTTTTTGATTCCTGCGGCCCCGGGTAGCGTTGACGATGACGATCTTCGTCGGTTTCCATTCGCCCGCACTGGGGGAGAGGGTGGATGGTAGTAAAGAGCGTACTCGCGGGCCTGTGCCTGGCGGGGCTGTCGTCGGTTGCACTGGCGCAGAACAACCCGCAGCCTTACGGCAAGGGCTTCGACAGCTGGAACTTCACGCGCGTGAAGGAACAGAGCGGCGTCACGAACTGCCGCGCCTTCCGCCGCGTCGGCGGCCGCGACGACATTCTGGCGATGCGCACCGACGGCCACTCCTATCTCAGCGTCCGCGCCGAAGGGCGCAAGGGCAAGTTCCCCAACTCCATCGTCGTCCCCCTGCGCGAACCGGCGAACGGCATGCAATGGGACCTCCTGATCGAGGCCGACGGGAAGCGCATGTGGGCGATCCTGCCGCCGGCGGCCATCGAGATCATTGCCTCGAAAGGCGGCTACAGCATGCTGCTGGGCGGCAGCGAGGATCGCGACGACGTCAACCTCGGCAAGAGCGCTCCCGCCGCCTGGAAGCGCGTCAAGGAATGCGTCGTCGCCTCGGGCGGGTGATTCTGCTGGGAGCGCGCCACTCCAGTGGCGCTCATGTCATGGTCTGAAAAAGGAGCGCCACTGGAGTGGCGCGCTCCCAGCGATGATCAGTTGATCGGCCCGATGATCTTGCCCGGGTTCATGATGTTGTCTGGGTCGATCGCCTTCTTGATCGCGCGCATCAGCGACATCGCCTCGCCGTGCTCCTTGTACAGGTACTTGATCTTGCCGATGCCGACGCCGTGTTCGCCGGTGCAGGTGCCGCCCAGATTCTGGGCGCGCGCGACCATGCGGTCGTTCAATGCCTCGGCCCTGGGCAGGTAGGTCGGGTCGTTGGGGTCGACCATCATGGTGAGATGGAAGTTGCCGTCGCCGACATGGCCGACGATCGGAGCGTAGAGGCCGTTGGCCTGGATGTCCTTCTGCGTCTCGAGGATGCATTCGGCGAGCTTGCTGATCGGCACGCAGACGTCGGTCGCCCACATGCCCCAGCCCGGCTTGTAGGCCTTGGCGGCCCAGGCCGCGTCGTGGCGGGCCTGCCACATCTTGCTGCGCTCCTCGGCCTGGTTGGTCCAGGCGAAGTCGCCACCGCCATGCTCGGCGGCAATGGCCTGCACCATCTCGGCCTGTTCCCTGGTGCCGGCCTCGGTGCCGTGGAATTCCAGCAGCAGCAGGTTCTTCTGCGGCAGGGTGAGCTTGGAATACTGGTTCACGGTGTCGACGGTGTAGGTGTCCATCAGCTCGATGCGCGCCACCGGGATGCCGGACTGGATGGTCTGGATCACCGTGTTCACCGCGCCCTCGAGGCTGTCGAAGGCGCAGGTCGCCGCGACCATCGATTCCGGCGTGCCGTAGAGGCGGAGCGTGATCTCGGTGATGACGCCCAGCGTCCCCTCGGAGCCCACGAACAGTTTCACCAGGTCGTAGCCCGCGCTCGACTTCCGCGAGCGGCGGCCGAGCTGCATGATCCGGCCGTCGGGAGTCACGACCTGCAGCGACAGCACGTTCTCGCGCATGGTGCCGTAGCGCACCGCGTTGGTGCCCGAGGCGCGGGTGCTGGTCATGCCGCCGATCGAGGCGTCGGCGCCGGGATCGATGGGGAAGAACAGGCCGGTTGCGCGCAGGTATTCGTTCAGCTGCTTGCGGGTGACGCCGGGTTGCACGACCACGTCGAGGTCGGCCTCGTTGACCTGCAGGATCTTGTTCATGCGGCTGACGTCGAGAGAGATGCCGCCGTTGGGGGCGCTGATATGGCCTTCCAGCGAGGTGCCGGTCCCGAAGGGGATGATCGGCGTCTTATGGCGGGCGCAGAGCTGGACGATCTGCTGCACTTCCTCGGTCGATTCGGCGAAAACCACGGCGTCGGGCAGGTGCGCCTCGTGATACGAAATGTCCTTGCCGTGCTGTTCGCGCACGGCGTGCGCGGTGCTGACCCGGTCGCCGAAAAGCGCCTTCAGCTCGGCGATCGTGGCATCGACGTTGAGGGCTTTCGCCTGGGCCGCTACAGCCATGTTCGTTCTCCTAGCGTAAGCCGTTTGGATACGCTCAAATGCGGCCAAAGCCAACCTGAGGAAACCGCCCCATGCGCGACGTCTACGTGATCGGCGCCTATACGACCGTCTTCAAGAAGCACCCCGGCCTGAGCTTCGGCGACCTGGCGCGTGAGGCCTATCTCGGCACCCTGGAGGATGCCGGCCTGGACAAGGGCAGCGACATCGAAACCGGCTGGCTGGGCAATTGCGGCATGGGCTTCTGGGGCCAGAACTCGATCCGCGGCCAGGCGCTTTTCCAGCCGCTGGTCGAGGAGGGGCTGTTCCCGGCGCGGGTGCCGATGTTCAACGTCGAGAATGCCTGCGCCACCGCCTCGACCGCCTTCATGGGCGCCTGGAAGGATGTGCTGGCCGGCACCCACGAGCTGTCCTTTTGCCTCGGCGTCGAGAAGCTGTTCAGCCCGGAAGCGCCCGAGCGCACGGCCGGCCTCTTCAACCAGGGCTACATCACCAGCCAGCACGACCGGCTGGTCGAGGAGATGAACCGGGTGGGCAAGATGGTCGGCTCCGAATTCAAGCCGGGTGATGACCGCACGATCTTCATGGATACCTACGCCATGCAGGCCAAGTGGCACATGTGGAAGTACGGCACGACCCAGGCTCAGATCGCGGCCGGCGCCGCCAAGAACCACAATTACGGCGCGCTGAACGAGAAGGCGCAGTACCGCTTCCAGATGACTCCGCAGTCGGTGCTGGAGGACCGGCCCGTGTCGTTCCCGCTGACCCGCGCCATGTGCGCGCCGATCGGTGACGGGGCGGCCGCGGCCTTGTTGTGCTCGGCGGAGTATCTCGCGAAGCAGCCGAAGGACGTGCAGGACCGCGCCGTGAAGATCGCGGGCGTCGGGTTCTCCGGCGGCATGTACCGCAACCTCGACGAGCCCGGCCTGACGCGCGCGGCCGCCGACAAGGCCTACCGGATGGCGGGCCTCGGGCCAGAGGATATCGATGTCGCCGAGGTGCATGACGCCACCAGCTTCTGCGAGATCTACCAGTGCGAGATGCTGCGCTTCTGCCCCGAGGGCGAGGGCGGCAAGTTCGTCGGATCGGGCGCCACCGGTCCCGGCGGCAAGCTGCCGGTCAACACCTCGGGCGGCCTCGTCTCGAAGGGCCATCCGGTCGGCGCCACCGGCCTGTCGATGCTGGCCGAGCTCGCCACGCAGCTGCGCGGAGAGGCTGGCGCGCGCCAGGTTGAAGGAGCAAAAGTCGCGCTCGCCGAAAACGGCGGCGGCGTGATCGGCATGGAAGAGGCCGTGGCCTCGGTTGTGATTCTCAGGAAAGAGTAGAGGACAGACATGACAATCCGCTTCGACAATCGCGTTGCCATCGTCACCGGCGCGGGTAACGGGCTCGGCCGTTCGCACGCGCTCCTGCTGGCCAGCCGCGGCGCCAAGGTGGTCGTGAACGATCCGGGTGGCGCGGTCGATGGTAAGGGGGGCGGCCACGCCGCGGCCGACAAGGTGGTCGACGAGATCAAGGCGGCCGGTGGCGTCGCCGTCGCCAACTACGATTCCGTCGCCGAGGCCGCGACCGCTGCCAACATCGTGAAGACCGCCGTCGATGCCTTCGGCACGGTCGACATCGTGGTGAACAATGCCGGCGTGCTGCGCGACAAGACCTTCCACAACATGACGACCGAGGATTTCGAGTTCGTCGTGAAGGTCCACTTCCTCGGCACCGCCTATGTAACCCATGCCGCCTGGCCGATCATGCGTGCCAAGGCCTATGGCCGGGTGGTCGTGACCTCGTCGAACTCGGGCATCTACGGCACCTTCGGCCAGTCGAACTATGGCGGCGCCAAGCTCGCCGTCGTTGGCTTCATGAATGCGCTCAGGCTCGAGGGCCAGAAGTACAACATCATGATGAACGCGCTGGCGCCGATCGCCGCCACGCGCATGACCGAGAGCCTGATGACGCCCGAGGCGCTGGCCAAGCTGCGGCCCGAGTTCGTCTCGCCGATGGTCGCCTATCTGTGCAGCGAGCAGTGCCAGCGCACCGGCGACATCTGGAGCGCCGGCGCCGGCACCTTCGCGCGCATCGAGTATCGCGAGGCCGAGGGGCTGCGCATCGATGGCCGCGCGCCGACCATCGAGGACGTGGCCGACAATATCGAGAAGATCGCCGACGTCTCGGCCAATCGCGTCTTCCGCACCTCCGGCGAGGAAGTCGCTGCCGTCGTGAGCGGCTCCTGAGCGGCGAGACGTCTCCCGTGACCACACCGGCAGCGGATCGCCTGCTGCCGGTCGAGAAGTGGCTGCTGCGTGAAGGCCGGCTCGTGCGGCGTCCGGAGGCCTTCTTCGAGCAGCTGATGAAGCGCGTGCTCGAGGCCGGCATCCCGGTCTGGCGCACCTATATCGGCCTGCAGCTCGTCCATCCGCAACTGCAGGCGATGGGCTATCTGTGGCGCCGCGGCGACAAGGTGGAGACGATCGCCCGCGCCTATGGCGTACAGTTCACGCCGGCCTATATTGGCAGTCCCCTCAAGGAGGTGCGGGAGGGCGGTGCCCCGGTCCGCTACCGGCTCGACGACCTGACCGACCGCCACCACGAGGTGCTGCACGAGGTTCGGAGCGGCGGCGGGACCGATTACTTTTCGCTGCCGATGCATGTCCGCCGCGACGGCCCGCTGCCGGTCGTGGCCTTCGCGACCGATCGCAAGGGCGGCTTCAGCGAGGCCGATATCGACGACCTGACGCGACTCGTCGACATGATCGGCGCAGTGACCGAGATGTACATCGAGGAGAGCGTCGCCCAGACCGTCGCCCAGACCTATCTCGGACGACAGGTCGGCGAGCGCATCCTGCACGGCATGATCCGCCGCGGCGACGGCGAGGAGATCCGGGCCGTGCTGTGGTTCTCCGACCTGCGGGACTTCACCGGCCTCAACGAGCGGCTGCCGCCCGACCAGGTGCTCGAACTGCTGAACAACTATTTCCAACTGGTGGGCGACGCGCTCGCCAAGCATGGTGGCGAGATCCTGAAGTTCATCGGCGACGGCGTGATGGCCTATTTCCCGGCCGAGGATGCGCTGTTCATGCCGATGGTGACGGCGGCCGCGCTCGATGCCGCGCGCCAGCTGATCGACGATGCAGAAGCCGCCAACGAAGCGCGTGCCACGGGTGGCGCCGAGCCGATCAGGTTCGGCATCGGCCTGCATGTCGGCACGGTGACCTTCGGCAACATTGGCACGGAGGACCGGCTCGACTTCACCGTCATCGGCTCCGCCGTCAACCGTGCCTCCCGCCTGGAGGGCCTGACCAAGGCCCTTGGCGTCCGCGTCTGCGCCTCTGCCGAATTCAACCAGGACTGCCCGCGCCCCATGAAGTCGCTTGGCAAGCACCGCCTGCGCGGTGTCCGCGAGCCGGTGGAGATCTTCACGCTGCCGGATTGAGGCTCAGACCTTCGTCTTCCAGCCTTCGATCCAGGTGAGGGCTTCCTCGTCGGGCAAAGGCTGCTCGGAGGCATCGATTTCGAGACGGTCGCCGACCCGGCGAGCGCCGCAGACCTCCAGGGCCTGGTCGACCTTCTTGCCGCCGCCGCAGAACGTGTCCTGGTAGGTCATGTCGCCCAACGCGATGACGCCGTAGCGGTGGCCCGACAGGTCGGGCTTGTCGCGCTGCAGCGCCTCGACCAGCGGCAGGATGTTGGTCGGGATGTCGCCCGAGCCGTGGGTCGCGCAGACCACGAGGAGCACGTCGTGCGCCTGCAGGTCGGCGGCGGTTGCCGCCTTGTCGGTGACGTCCACCACGTGTCCGGCACTCGCCAGCACGGGTTGCAGCGCGTCGGCCACCATCTGGGCATTGCCCGACTCGGTGCCGACCAGGATGAGGATCGTGGCCATGTCTTCCGGATAAGGTAGCGAATGCCGCGATGCGACGCGACCGGATGGCGCGGCCGATTCGGCCATGCCAGTCTTGTGGTCATGGAAGAAACGCCCGTTCTGTCCGCCCTCGAGGGCGGTGTGCTGACCCTCACGCTCAACCGCCCGCAGCGGCTGAACGCGATGAGCCATCAACTGATCGACGTCATGAACGCCGAGCTGAAACGTGCCCGGGAAGACGATGCCGTACGTGCCGTGCTGCTGACCGGTACCGGCCGCGGCTTCTGCGCCGGCGCCGACCTGGCAGCCGGCGGTCCCGGTGACGCGGGGGCCTCGGGGCCGCGCGACGTCGGCGCCGCGATGGACCGCATCTTCAACCCGATGATCCGCGCCATGCGCGACCTGCCGAAGCCGATCGTCGCCGCGGTGAACGGCGTGGCGGCCGGCGGCGGTGCGAACCTCGCCCTCGCCTGCGATATCGTGATCGCCGCGCGCTCGGCCCGCTTCGACCAGGCCTTCGTCCGCATCTCGCTGATCCCCGACCTGGGGGGCACCTGGTTCCTGCCGCATACGGTGGGCGATGCCCGTGCCCGGGCGCTGGCAATGCTCGGCACGTCGGTGCCGGCCGAGGAGGCGGCGCGCATGGGCATGGTCTGGCAGGTGGTCGACGACGCGGCGTTGATGGACGAGGCCGGCAAGATCGCCGGGAAGCTCGCCACCGGCCCGACCCGCTCCTATGCGGCGATCAAGGGCGCGATCAACGCGGCCGCCACCAACACGCTCGACCAGCAGCTCGACCTCGAACGCGACCGCCAGCGCGAACTCGGCAAGAGCGAGGATTTCAAGGAGGGCGTCGCGGCCTTCCTCGCCAAGCGTGCACCCAATTTCACCGGACGTTGAGAGACGAGAATCAGATGACCTACGAGAAGATCCAGATCGCCAAGGAAGACGGTCTCGCCACGCTGACGTTGAATGCGCCTGACCGGCTCAACGCCGTGTCGCGCAAGATGATCGCCGAGTTGAAGCAGTGCTGGGAAGAGCTGGCGGCCGACACATCGGTGCGGGCAGTGCTGCTGACCGGGGCGGGCCGCGGCTTCTGCGCCGGCGCCGACCTCGCCGATCCCGACCGGGGCAACACGTCGGACTCGGGCGAGGCGCTCGACAAGTTCTTCAACCCCGTGATCCGCCTGATGCGCAGCGTGCCGAAGCCGATCGTGGCGGCGGTGAACGGCCCGGCCGCCGGCGTCGGCATGAGCTTCGCGCTCGCCTCCGACATCGCCATTGCGGGCAAGTCTGCCTCCTTCCTGCAGGCCTTCGCACGCATCGGCCTGCTGCCCGACGGCGGCAGCACCTGGTTCCTGCCGCGCCTGGTGGGCGAGCAGCGGGCGCGGGCGCTGGCCATGCTGGCGCCGCAGATCAGCGCGCAGCAGGCCAGGGACTGGGGCCTGATCTGGGACGTGGTCGAGGATGCCGACCTCATGAAGACGGCGGGCGATCTCGCCCGGCGCCTCGCGGACGGACCGACGATGTCTCTCGCGCGCATCAAGGAGGCGATGAACCGCGCCAGTGGCAACACGCTCTCCCAGCAGCTCGACGTCGAGCGCGATTTTCAGCGCGAGCTGGGCAAGAGCGAGGATTTCAAGGAAGGCGTCGCGGCCTTCCTCGCCAAGCGCAAGCCCGCCTTCAAGGGCAAGTAGAAACGACAGGAACCACGGGAGAGACGACCATGACGACGCCGTTCAAGGAGATCACCTCGGGCCTCAAGTTCCCGGAGGGCCCGGTCGCGATGCCGGACGGCTCGGTCATCCTGGTCGAGATCGCGCGCGAGACGCTCACGAGGGTCACGCCGGACGGCAAGCAGCACATCATCGCCAAGCTGGGCGGCGGCCCGAACGGTGCGGCGATGGGGCCCGGCGGCAAGATCTATGTGACCAACAATGGCGGCTTCAACTGGATCGAGCGGCCCGACGGCCGCCTGTTTCCCGGCACGCAGCCGGTCTCCTACAAAGGCGGCTCGATCCAGGTGGTCGATCCCGAGACCGGAAAGTTCGAGACGCTCTACGACAGCTGTGACGGCCGCAAGCTGAATGGGCCGAACGACCTGGTGTTCGACGATGCCGGCGGCTTCTGGTTCACCGACCTGGGTAAGACGCGCGAGTACGACAACGATCGCGGGGCGGTCTACTACGCCCGCGCCGACGGCTCGAAGATCGAGCAGAAGGTGTTTCCGCTGGAGCGGCCCAACGGCTGCGGCCTCTCGCCCGACGGCAGGACGCTCTACGTCGTCGAGACGCCGACCGCCCGCCTCTGGGCCTTCGATCTGTCGGCGCCGGGTGTCATCAAGGATGCTAACGGGCCCTATCGCGGCGAGAAGGGCCGGGTGGTGGCGGGGCTCGGCGGTTACCAGATGTTCGATTCGCTGGCGGTCGATTCCGCCGGCCACATCTGTGTCGCCACCCTGATCACCGGCGCCGTCTCGGACATCTCGCCCGACGGCCAGTCGGTGACGCAGTACAAGTTCCCCGATGCGATGGTCACCAACGTCTGCTTCGGGGGCACGGACCTGCGAACCGCCTACGCCACCTTGTCGATGACGGGCAAACTGGTCAGCTTCGAGTGGCCGCGCCCGGGCCTCAAGCTCGAGTATCTGAACAAGTAGGCCGTCACCTACCGGCAACGCTCGGGCGAAGCGCTGTCGCCGCGGGGGCGAATTGTGCCCCCGTTGCCGCTTGCTGGCTGTCCATTCCGAATGGCACCCTGGATTGGAAGTGCAACCCAGCAAGGATCAGCCCATGGCTTTCGAAGAATCCGCGCCGGTTCAGACGCAACAGCGCACGGGTATCGCACTCGCCCTCTCCGGAGGCGGCTATCGCGCCATGCTCTTTCATACCGGTGTACTGATCCGGCTGAATGAACTCGGCCTGCTGCAGCAGGTCAGCCGGGTTTCCAGCGTTTCCGGCGGCTCGATATCGGCTGCGTATCTCGGCCTGGTCTGGAAGCGCCTCACCTGGGCGAGGGGTGTCGCGACCAATTTCAACGACGCCTATGTCGACGGCATACTGCGCTTTTCGCGCCACTCGATGGACTGGTACTGCGCGACAGTCGGTTTCCTCACCCAGGGTCGGCTCGTGTCCAGCCTCGTCTCATGGGTTTACGACCGGGCATTGTTCCACGGTGCCACCCTGCAGGACCTGCCGGGCGATGAGGGGCCGCGATTCATCATTTGCGCGACGAACCTGACGACCGGTTCGCTCTGGCGATTCTCGCGGCCGTACATGGCGGACTATCGCGTCGGGCGGATCGACAGGCCGCGCTTTTCGCTGGCGCGGGCGGTCGCGGCGTCCTCGGCGTTCCCGCCTGTGCTGTCGCCCATGACCCTCAACCTCGGCGGTTACACGATCGACGATTGGCCCGCCCGCGCAGACCGGACCGAGGTGCCGCCGCCCGTGCCGTCGTTCGTCCGTAGCCGCGCCGTGCTTAGCGATGGCGGTGTCTACGACAATCACGGGCTGGAGCCCGTCAACGACTGGCCGATCGTGCTGGTGAGCGACGGCGGCGCGCCGCATGCCATCAAGGACAGCGGCTATGGCAACTGGTACGCACAATTGCGGCGGGTGCTGGACGTGGAAGACAATCAGGTTCGCTCGCTGCGCCGCCGGGCCCTCATCAAGTATTTCGACGATGGCCGCGCGGCCGGCCAGGCGAATGGCACCTACTGGTCGATCGGGACCAATCCCGCGAAATACGACAGCGTCGGCGGCCTGGCCTGCCGTCCGGAAGCCGTCGCCGTGCTTTCACGCGTCGGCACGCGCCTTGCGGACCCCGGCGACGCAGTGCGCAATGCGCTGGTCAATTGGGGCTACGCAATCAGCGATAAATGCATTCGCCGGTGGTATGCCCCCGACCTGCCGCCCGCGACCGAATGGCCGATGCCCGATGGGCTAGGCTGCATCGGCACCGACTAAGACGCACTCACCCCTTCGTCTGCGCTCGGACCTCGCGGCTCGCGACGACCTTGCCGGCGGCGTAGGCCTCGTGGTTGGCGTCGACGTCGGAGAGCTTGTAGCGGTAGTTCACCATCATCCCGTAGGACTGCTTGAACCCGTTGGCGCTGGTGTCGCCCAGCCAGTTCAGCCGCTCGATGACGGCGCCGTTGCCGAGATGGAAGTGCGCCACCCGGTCGAGCGCGCGACCCTTGTCGGTGGCGGTGAGATAGACGGCGGCGAGCCGCGTCAGGATCGGGCGCAGCGCCTTGTCGATGGCGGGCACCTCCCACCAGTTCGGCCGCGCCAGCAGCTTGAGGACGGCCGCGGCGCCGTAGGCCTCGTCGGTCACCGGCCCCAGCGAGGCGATCTCGGTCTGGGTGAGGGCGCCATCGCCTTCGGTCTTGAACCGGTACTCGACGTGCTGGCGCAGGCCGGGAATCGGCGAGAGGGTGGCGAAGTCCTTGATGTTGGGCAGGTCGCGCGAGAGCTGGTCGGCGACGCGCTTGATCAGGAAGTTGCCGAAGCTGATGCCCGCCAGTCCCTGCTGGCAATTCGAGATCGAGTAGAAGATCGCCGTGTTGGCGCGCTTGGGATCGTGCGTCTCGTCGCGCGCATCGAGCAGGCGCTGCACGTTGCCCGCCATGCCGTCGACCAGCGCCACCTCGACGAAGATCAGTGGCTCGTCGGGCATGCGCGGATGGAAGAAGGCAAAGCAGCGCCGGTCCGAATCGAGCCGGTTCTTGAGGTCGCGCCAGGAGCGGATGGCGTGGACCGCCTCATAGGTCACCAGTTTTTCCAGCAGCAACGCCGGCGAGGACCAGTCGATGCGCACGAGATCGAGGAAGGCCACGTCGAACCAGGCGCCCAGCAGCGAGCGCAGATCCTCGCTGAGCGCCTTGGCCGCGGCATCGCTGCGCCCGAGCGTCAGCAGCTCGGCGCGTAGGTCGACCACGAACTTCACGCCCTGCGGCACGCCCACGAACTCGCGCAACAGCTTCACCGCCGGCGGTTCCAGCTCGCGCCGCAGCGCCCGGGCGGGGTCCTTGCCCGCGCGCCACTTGTCGACGGTCTTCATCGCCGCCTCTCGTGGCAGGCCGTAGTCGCGCGCCAGGGTCAGCAGGAACTTCTTGCGGCCGGTGGCCGAGAGCGAAAGGTAGGCCTGTCCCAATTCTGCGGCCCGGCCGCGGCGTGCGGTCTCGCCGCCCTTGCCTTCAAGGCAGGCGTCGATGCGGCTCTTCAGCCGGGGAACATCGTCGTCGGGAAGATCGGGCCGCAGCGGGGCGCCCACCGCCTCGCGGGCGCCGCGGGCGGTGTCGACGAAGGCGGTACGAAGTCGTTCGAGGGTACGGTCGACGGTATTGGAAAACAACAGGGCCATGCGCGGATTATGTCATAGCAAACGTGTCACTCCAGTGGCGGCAGATGAACGCGGCTTCACCACGCTACGCGGTCGGCTGATCCAGCACGCGCCACAGATACCAGCTCGCCACCGTGCGATACGGCCGCCACTTCTCGCCGGCCTTCTCCAGCGCCTTCGGCGACGGCAATGCCCGCTTGCGGAACGCCTTCGCGTAGGCCTTGCGGAGGCTATAGTCGTCGAGCGGCAGGATGTCGGGGCGGCCGAGGCGGAACATCAGGAACATCTCGGCGCTCCAGCGGCCGATGCCGCGGACCGTCACCAGGCGCTCGATCAGCTCGGCGTCGGGAATCGCCTGCGCCTCGTCGAGTGTCGGCAGTTCGCCGCTGTCGACGCGGCGCGCGAGATCCTGCACGGCCAGTACCTTGGCGCGCGACAGGCCGCAGCGACGCAACAGTTCCTCCGGCGTCTTCAGGATGTGGCGCGGTGTAAAGCCATCGGTGGCTTTGGAGTAGAGTGCCTCGACCCGGCCATAGATCGTCGCCGCTGCCTTGTTGGAGAGCTGCTGGTAGACGATGGCTTCTGCCAGCGAGCCGAACAGGCTGCGCGAGACCTTGAGCTGCATGCGGAACGGGCCGACCGTGTCGATGATCTCGGCCAGCGCCGGATCGGCGGCCCTGAGATGCGCGACGGCTCTTGCCGGCTTGAATGGGAAGCCGCTCATCGTGTCGCGAAGAGAGGACCCGCGCCGACCTCGGGCGCGCCCTCGATCTCCAGCATGCGCCGCTTGGTCGAGACGCCGCCATTGGCCGAGAAGCCGCCCATCTTTCCATCGGCGCCCAGCACGCGATGGCAGGGCACGATGATGGCGACCGGATTCCGGCCCAGCGCCTGGCCGACCTCGCGCGATTCGTGCGGCACGCCGAGACGCCTGGCGATCTCGCCATAGGTCATGGTGCGGCCGGGCGGAATGCTGCGTGCCACCTCATAGACCCTTCGATGGAATTCGGGCGCCGCCTCGAGGTCGAGCGGGATGTCGGCGAGGTCGGCGGCGCCGCCCGCCAGCAGCGCCTGCACCCGGTCGAGCGCGCGCTGTACGCCGGCCGGCACGGACGCCGCCTCGACGACGCCCGGCCAGCGCCGTTTCACGCGGGCGCGAGTCGCGGCCGGGGTCGGCTCGGGAAGCTGCAGGCCCGCGATGCCGCGGCCGCTCCAGGCGATGGCGCAGGTACCGATCGGCGTGTCGAACAGGGCAAAACCTTGGGCGCTCATGCCTCGACCTTTTCACCTAACCGGTCATCCCGTCAAGTCGGGATGGCCCACAGGTAGCTGTCATCAAACTGGCACCGACGACGTCTAGCGTCGGCGAGTCGATGTAGAGCCGGAGTCGTAGGGTTGATCCATCCGCGGGCCGAGAGCAATTCGCTCCTGAAGCAGGCGGTGCGCCGCCACAAGGTCATGTCCCGCGAAGGGATATTGGAGAAGCTGTTCGAGCGGCTGTTCCGCGGCCTCGTCTATGCCCAGATCTGGGAGGATCCCGAAGTCGACCTCGAGGCAATGGCGCTGACGGCGGATTGTCATGTTGTCGCCATCGCGTCGGGCGGCTGCAACATCCTGTCCTATCTCACCGCCGATCCCGCACGCATCACCGCGGTCGACCTCAGCCGCGCCCATGTGGCGCTCAACCGGTTGAAGCTCACGGCGGCCCAGAGGCTGCCCTCCTGGTCGGACTACTATCGCTTCTTCGGTGCTGCCGACTCGCGCGAAAATCCGAGCCTGTACGACCGGGAGATCGCGCCGCATCTCGATGCCGAGAGCCGGGCCTATTGGGAAGGCCGCAGCCTTCACCGGGGCGGCCGTCGCCGCATCTCGATCTTCGCGCAGAACGCCTATCGTCACGGGGTGCTCGGCCGCTTCATCGGCGTGGCGCACGTCGCCGCGCGCGCCTACGGCGTCGACTTCGGCAAGCTGCTCGCCGCGCGGACGATCGAGGAGCAGCAGCGCTTCTTCGACACGGTGCTGGCGCCGCTGTTCGACAAGCCGGCGGTGCGCTGGGCCACGTCGAGCCGCCTGTCGCTCTACGGTCTCGGCATCCCGCCGGCACAGTACGAGGCGCTGGCCGGCGGCCGCGACATGGGCTCGGTGCTGCGTGACCGGGTGGAGCGGCTGGCCTGCGGCTTCAGCCTCGCGGACAACTACTTCGCCTGGCAGGCCTTCGGCCGCGCCTATGCGCGCGATGCCGGCGGGCCCTTGCCGCCCTATCTCCGGCAGGAGAATTTCGCCGCGGTAAAGCGCGGTGCCGAGAGGGTCGAGGTGATGAACCGCTCGGTAACGGACTATCTCGCCTCCTGTCCCGCGGGTTCGCGCGATCGCTATGTGCTGCTCGATGCCCAGGACTGGATGACCGACGCCCAGCTCAACGCGCTATGGGCCGAGATCACCCGAACGGCGCGGCCGGGCGCCCGTGTGATCTTCCGCACCGCCGCCGAGCCCTCGCTGCTGCCCGGCCGCGTCGCCCCGGCGCTGCTCGACCAGTGGCATTATGAAGCCGACGCGTCGCTCGGCTTCACCGCGCGCGACCGGTCGGCCATCTACGGCGGTTTCCATCTCTATGTGCTGAAGCCGTGAGCACGACCCTCGCGAACGCCGGTCTGATGGACCGGATCTATCGCCGCCAGCGCCACGTCTACGATCTCAGCCGCAAATACTATCTGCTGGGCCGCGACCGGCTGATCGACGGGCTGGCGCCGCCGCCCGGCGGCCGCGTGCTGGAGATCGGCTGCGGCACCGCCCGCAACCTGATCGCGGTGGCGCATCGCCACCCCGCCGCACCACTGTTCGGGATCGACCTCTCCCTGGAAATGCTCGACACGGCGCGTCGCCGCGTCGACCGGGAAGGGCTGGGCATGCGCATCCGCCTGGCCCATGCCGACGCCACCGGCTTCGACCCCGCGCCGCTGTTCGGTGTACCGGGCTTCTCGCGGATTTTCTTTTCCTACACGCTGTCGATGATCCCGGAGTGGGAGAGGGCGCTCGCCCAATCGGTCGTCTGGCTGCAGCCGGGCGGCGAACTGCATCTCGTCGATTTCGGTGGCCAGGAGCGGCTTCCCCGATGGTTCCGAGGCGGCCTGCGCCAGTGGCTGGCGCTGTTCCACGTGATTCCGCGCGATGCGCTGGAGGGCGCTCTTGCGCGGCTCCCCGGCGACATCGACGTCCGGCGCTTCGAACGGCCCCATCTCGGCTACGCCCAGTACGCCGTCTGCCGTCGCGCGGCCCCCTGAAAGCGACATTCCGCCATCCCCTCAAAGACATGGCGCCCCTGTCCCAGGGGCATCGCGCAGGCCATTGGCAACCGCCTGTGGCGGGTGCTAACCCCAATGCAACGATTGCCTGAGTCGGGAGTACCCAAGATGACCGAAGCCTTTATTTGCGACGCGATCCGCACCCCTGTCGGCCGCTACAATGGTGGCCTGGGCGCCATGCGGGTCGACGATCTCGCCGCCCATCCGATCAAGGCGCTGATGCAGCGCAACGCCAACGTCGACTGGGGTTCGGTCGACGATGTCATCTATGGCTGCGTGAACCAGGCCGGCGAGGACAACCGCAACGTCGCCCGCATGGCGGGCCTGCTGGCCGGCCTGCCGGTCGAGGTGGCCGGCGCCACCGTCAACCGTCTTTGCGGTTCCGGCCTCGAAGCGGCGGGCCACGCCGCCCGCGCCGTGAAGCTCGGCGAGGCCGACCTGATGATCGCCGGCGGCGTCGAGGGCATGACCCGCTCGCCCTATGTGATGGGCAAGCCCGAGAGCGCCTTCGACCGCTCGATGAAGCTCGAGGACACGGTGCTGGGCTGGCGCTTCGTCAACCCGCGCATGAAGGCGGCCTATGGCGTCGACCCGATGGGCCAGACCGCCGAGAACGTCGCCACCGAGCACCAGATCAGCCGCACCGACCAGGATGCCTTCGCCTATCGCAGCCAGCGCCGCTGCAAGGCTGCGCAGGAGCGCGGCTTCTTCGAGAAGGAAATCGTCAAGGTCTGCGTGAAGAAGGGCAAGGCCGAGATCGTCGTCGAGAAGGACGAGCATCCGCGCGGCGACACCACGATGGAGACGCTGTCGAAGCTTTCCGCGGCGTTCCGCGACGGCGGCTCGGTGACGGCCGGCAACTCGTCGGGCCTGAACGACGGTGCCTGCGCCATGATCATCGCCTCGGAAGCCGCCGCCCGCGCCAACGGCCTGACGCCGCGCGCGCGCATCCTGGGCACGGTCTCGGCCGGCGTGCCGCCGCGCGTCATGGGCATCGGCCCGGTCCCGGCGACGCAGAAGCTCTTGGCCAAGCTCGGCATGACCATCGGCGACTTCGACACGATCGAGCTCAACGAGGCGTTTGCCGCCCAGGCCCTGGCCGTGCTGCGCCAGCTGGGCCTCGCCGACGATGCCGAGCATGTGAACCCGAACGGCGGCGCGATCGCACTCGGTCATCCGCTGGGCGCCTCGGGCGGCCGCCTGATGATCACCGCGCTGAACCAGCTCGAGGCCACCGGCGGCAAGCGCGCGCTCGCCACCATGTGCATCGGCGTCGGCCAGGGCATCGCGCTCGCGCTGGAGCGTGTTTAGGTCTCGACACCGGGATCTTTTCTGAAGCGCGCGGCGCCCGCGCTTCGGTCGCTGCGCTTCCTGCAGCGCTACACGCCGCCAATGCTGCGCCAAGGCGCAGCGTTTAGGCCGTAGCGTTCAGATTGATCCCCGCGCGGCGCATGTCGCTCATCATGCGCTTGCGGCTGTCGTCGAGATCGATGGCGGCCGTCGCCTCGACCACGACGGCCACGTCGAAGCCGGCCTGCCGCGCATCGATCGCCGACCAGGCGACGCAGTAGTCGAGGGCCAGGCCGCAGAAGATGAGCTTCGTGAACCCGCGCGCCTTCAGGTAGCCGTCGAGGCCGGTTCGGGTCATGCGGTCGTTCTCGCGGAACGCCGAATAGGAATCGATGCCGGTGTGGAAGCCCTTGCGCACGATCATCTGCGCCTTGGTGATCTCCAGCCCGGGATGGAACGCCGCACCCGCCGTGCCCTGGACGCAATGATCCGGCCACAGGACCTGCGGACCGTAGGGGAACTGCACGGTCGAGAAGGGCTCCGCGTCCAGCCACGAGCTGGCGAACGAGGCGTGGCCCGGTGGATGCCAGTCCTGCGTCAGCACGACATGGTCGTGGCGGCCGATCAGGCGATTGACCAGCGGGACGATGGCATTGGCGCCGGCAACGGCCAGCGCACCGCCCTCGCAGAAGTCGTTCTGCACGTCGACGACGATCAGGGCCTCGTTCGGCATCCGGTACGCTCCGTCACAATGGGGGGATGTCGCCCAGTGCCTGGTCGCTCTCGAACGACGCGATCCAGGAATCCAGGGTCTTGCCTTCGATGGCGCCGCGCAAGCCGCGCATGATGTCCTGATAATAGTGAAGGTTGTGCCAGGTGAGCAGCATCACACCCAGTATTTCATCGGCGCGAATCAGGTGATGGAGATACGCGCGGCTGTGATGCCGACAGGCGGGGCAGGCGCAGTGCTCGTCGATCGGACGCGGATCGTCGCGATGGCGGGCGTTGCGCATGTTGAGCTCGCCGCGCCGGGTGAAAGCCTGGGCCGTGCGGCCCGAACGCGTCGGCATCACGCAGTCGAACATGTCGATGCCGCGCTTCACCGCGCCCACGATGTCGCCGGGACGGCCCACGCCCATCAGGTAACGGGGCCGGTCGGCCGGCAGCATCGGCACCGTATAGTCGAGCGTGCCGAACATCAGCGCCTGGCCCTCGCCCACGGCCAGGCCGCCGACCGCATAGCCGTCGAAGCCGATGTCGATCAGCGCCTTCGCGCTTTCAGCGCGCAACTCGGGGAAGGTGCTGCCCTGGACGATGCCGAACAGGCCGTAGCCCGGGCGCTCGACGAAGGCCCGGCGGCCGCGTTCGGCCCACTTCATGGAGAGGCGCATCGAGAAGGCGGCTTCCGGCTCCTCGACCGGCCAGCTGGTGCATTCGTCGAACGACATGGTGATGTCGGCGTCGAGCAGGCGCTGGATACCGATCGAGCTCTCGGGGGTCAGGCGATGCTGCGAGCCGTCTATCGGCGAGCGGAAGGTGACGCCGTCGGGGTCGAGCTTGCGCAGCTCCTTGAGCGACATGACCTGGAAGCCGCCTGAGTCGGTCAGGATCGGACCCGGCCAGTTCATGAACTTGTGCAGGCCGCCCAGCGCCGCCACGCGCTCGGCGCCCGGCCGCAGCATCAGGTGGAAGGTGTTGCCCAGCACGATCTCCGCGCCGGTCTCGGCCACCGACTGCGGCAGCATCGCCTTCACGGTGCCGGCGGTGCCGACGGGCATGAAGGCCGGCGTCTCGATCGTGCCGTGCGCGGTCGTGATGCGGCCGCGGCGGGCCGCGCCGTCGCTGCCCAGTCGCTCGTAGGAAAGGCTCATCGGCGCAACAGACAACAATCGCCGTAGGAATAGAAGCGGTATCGCTCCCGCACGGCATGGGCATAGGCCTGCTTCATGCGGTCCAGCCCGGCGAAGGCCGAGACCAGCATGAACAGGGTCGAGCGCGGCAGGTGGAAGTTGGTCAGCAGGAGGTCGACCGCACGGAACTTGAACCCTGGCGTGATGAAGATGTCGGTCTCGCCGCTCCACGGTTTGATGGCGCCGTCATGCTCCCGTGCCACGGTTTCGAGCAGGCGCAACGAGGTCGTGCCGATCGAGACGATGCGGCCGCCCAGGATGCGCGTGGCCTCGACGGCGCGCGCGGTGGCGGCGGAAACCTCTCCCCATTCGGCATGCATCGTGTGGGCGTCGGTGTCGTCGACCCTCACCGGCTGGAAGGTGCCCGCGCCGACATGCAGCGTGACACCTGCCGTGGTGACGCCGCTGTCGGCGAGGGCGGCCATCAGGTCCGGCGTGAAATGCAGGCCGGCAGTGGGCGCCGCGACGGACCCGTCGTTCCTGGCGAACAGAGTCTGATAATCCTTCCGGTCCTGCGCGTCGGCGGTGCCGCCGCGGATGTAGGGAGGCAGGGGTACCGTGCCTTCCTGTTCCAGCGCTGTGAGAAAGGCGTGACCCTCCTGGTCGAAGGCCAGCACCAGCGAACCGTCTTCGTCCTTGGATTCGACGAGCGCGCGGAGACCCGAGAAGACCAGCACATCGCCGCGCCGCAGCCGCTTTCCGGGACGCGCGAAGGCGCGCCAGCGCCGGTTGCCGAGATCGCGGATCAGCAGCGCCTCGACCGCCACGTCCTGGCGCAAGCCGTCGCCTGGCCGGATACCTCTCAGGCGCGCGGGAATTACCCGGGTGTCGTTGAAGACCAGCAGATCGCCGCGCCGCAGCAGGCCCGGCAGCGAACGCACCGTGCGGTCGTGCAGCACCTCGCCCGTGACGTCGAGCAGGCGCGCGGAGTCGCGCGGAGAGACAGGCCGCTGGGCGATCAATTCGTCCGGCAGCTCGAAATCAAAAAGATCGACGCGCATCTAGAGCAGGGAGGCTTTCATCAGGTCTGGCCGATATCCATGACCACGTCGTCGGTATCGTCGGCGGGCGGCTGGGCATTGAGGTCGGCCAGGGCCACGAAGCGGTGCACGCCGTCGACCTCGATCCTCTTCACCCGCGCGCGGGTCTCCAGGCAATGGAGGTGCGCCAGGGTCTCGCCGAAGGCGAAGACGATCTGGTTGTTGTCGAGATGGCGCGGGAACAGGACCGGCACCATGTCCCAGCCGGTCGCACCCTCTGGACCCCGGGCGGCGATCGCCAGCTCCATGTCGTTCAGCCGCGCATCGTGATGGGCGATGAGCTGGTCGAGGCGCGTGTGCAGGCCGATGAAGGGGAAGCCGTGGCTCGGCAGCACCAGCGCGTCCGCGGGCAGGCGGCGAAAGCGCGAGAAACCGTCGAGGAACCAGGTCAGGGCGTCGGCCAGCGGCTCATTGGGCCACACGCCGACATTGGTGCTGATCTTGGGCAGCACCTGATCGCCCGCGATCATCACGTTGAGTTCGGGACACCAGAGCGAGGCATGCTCGGGTGCATGGCCGCGGCCCACGATGACGTCCCAGCGATGGCCGCCGATGGTGATCGGGTGCGCATGGATCATGCGCCGGAAGGCGGTCGGTAGCGGCACCACGCCCTTGGCGTAGCCGCCCTTGTGGCGATGGAAGTTGGCGATACGGTCGGGCGGCACGCCATTGCGCGCGACGTGCGCGGCGCGCGTCTCCTCGCTCTCGACGAAGTCGTTGCGCGCGGCCTGCGCGCTCATGTACTCGCCGAGCGTCATATAGAGCGGTGCGTTCCAGCGCTCGCACAGCCACCCCGCGAGGCCGATATGGTCGGGATGGAGATGCGTGCCGATCACGCGCACCACCGGCTTGCCCTGGAGCTTTTCGGCGAAGATCTTCTCCCAGAGGGTTCGCGTGTCCTGCGAATTGATCCCGGTGTCGACGATCGTCCAGCCGTCCTTCTCCTCGATCAGCCACAGGTTGATGTGGTTGAGCTGGAACGGCAGCGGCATGCGCAGCCAGTAGATGCCGGGGGCGACGTTCTTGATGTCGCCGGGTTCCGGCACGTCACCGCAGGGAAAGCGAAGCTGGGCCAGCAGGCGCTGGGACTCGGAGAGGGCGTCAGGCATGGGGCGAAACTAGATGATTCTCCCGCCCCCGTCTCCGGGGGAGGGCGCATGCCAGCTTTACGAGTGTTTGAGCGCCCGCCAGGCGATGTCCTTGCGGTAGAAGCCTTCGGGCCAGTCGATCAGGTCGATGGCGCGGTAGGCACGGGCACGGGCTTCCTCGACCGTCGGGGCCATGGCGCTGATGTTCAGGACACGGCCGCCATTGGCCAGGATCTTCCCATCCGGGCCGGCCTTGGTGCCGGCGTGGAAGATCTGCACGCCCTCGACCTTCGCGGCCTCGTCCAGCCCGCGGATCTCGCTGCCCTTGGGATAGGAGTCGGGATAGCCCCTGGTCGCCATGATCACGGTGACTGCGGCGTCGGGCGACCAGCGGAGGTCGAGATGCTTCAGCCCGCCCTCGGCGCTGGCCAGCAATGCCGGCACGAGGTCGGACTTGAGGCGCATCATCAGCACCTGGGTCTCGGGATCGCCGAAGCGGCAATTGTATTCGACCAGCCGCGGTCCCTTGGCGTCGATCATCAGGCCGGCGTAGAGCACGCCCCGGAACGGCGTGCCGGCCCTGGCGAGTGCGCGCACGGTGGGCAGCACGATCTCGTCCATCGTGCGCTGCTGCATGGCGGCGTCGAAGACCGGCGCCGGAGAGTAGGCGCCCATGCCGCCGGTGTTCGGGCCCTTGTCGCCGTCGAAGGCGCGCTTGTGGTCCTGCGCGCCGACCAGCGGCAGCACATGCTCGCCGTCGGTCAGGGCGAAGAAGCTCGCCTCCTCGCCCTGCATGAATTCCTCGATCACCACCGAGGCGCCGGCCGCGCCGAAGCGGTTGCCCGAGAGCATGTCGCGTACGGCCTCGACCGCCTGGTCGACCGTCTCGGCGATGATCACGCCCTTGCCGGCCGCGAGCCCGTCCGCCTTGATCACGATGGGCAGGGGCTGGGCCCTGACATAGGCCTCGGCCGGGCCGACCTCGGTGAAGCGCTCGTAGGCGGCGGTGGGGATGTTGTTGGCGCGGCAGAGCTCCTTGGTGAAGCTCTTGGAGCCCTCGATGCGGGCGGCCGCCTTGGACGGACCCCAGGCCTTGATGCCCGCCTCGGCGAAGGCATCGGCCATGCCGGCCACCAGCGGGGCGTCTGGGGCGATCACGACGAAGTCGATCGCGAGCCGCTGCGCCAACGCCACCTGGCCCGGAATGTCCTCGGCGCCGACATCGAAGCATTCGGCAATCTGCGCGATGCCGGCATTGCCCGGCGCGCAGTAGAGCTTCGTGCAGAGCGGAGAGGCCGAAATCGCCCAGCACAGGGCATGTTCGCGGCCGCCGCCGCCCACCACGAGGATTCGCATGGCGAGGCTTTGACCACAGTTTGCGCCGGGGGCACAAGCGGCTAGGTTCGGCTCCAGATGGATAACCTCGACGCCCCCTCAGGCTCCAACCCAGCCCCCTCGAACGTCCCGGAATTCTCGGTTTCCGAGCTTTCCTTCGCCCTGAAGCGCGAGATCGAGACGGCCTTTCCGCGAGTCCGGGTGCGCGGCGAGATCAGCCAACCCTCGTTCCCGCGCTCGGGCCACTGCTACTTCCGCCTCAAGGACGAAAACGCCGTGATCGACGGCGTCTGCTGGAAGGGCACGATCCCGCGGCTGGGTATCAAGATCGAGGAAGGGCTGGAGGTCATCGCCACCGGCAAGCTCACCACCTATGCCGGCTCCTCGCGCTACCAGATCATCGTCGACCGGCTGGAACTGGCGGGCGAAGGCGCGCTGCTGAAGCTGCTCGAGGATCGCCGCAAGAAGCTGCAGGCCGAGGGGCTGTTCGACCCCGAGCGCAAGCGCGCGCTGCCCTACCTGCCGCAGACCTTGGGTGTCGTGACTTCTCCTTCAGGGGCCGTCATCCGCGACATCCTGCATCGCCTCAGCGACCGCTTCCCCTGCCACGTGCTGGTCTGGCCGGTGGCGGTGCAGGGCGAGAAGGCGGCGGGCGAGGTGGCCCGCGCCATCGCCGGTTTCAACGGACTGCCCGAAGGCGGTGCCGTGCCGCGGCCCGACGTGCTGATCGTGGCGCGTGGCGGCGGCTCGCTGGAAGACCTGTGGGCCTTCAACGAGGAGATCGTGGTGCGCGCCGCCGCGAACTCCGAAATCCCGCTGATCTCGGCTGTCGGACACGAAACCGACACGACCCTGATCGATTTCGCCTCGGACCGCCGTGCGCCGACGCCGACCGCGGCCGCCGAGATGGCCGTCCCGGTGCGCGCCGACCTGATGACCGAGACGCTCGACTACGCCAAGCGCCTGGTCGGCGGCATGACGCGCCTCCTGCGCGAGCAGTCGATGGAACTGGCCGGCCTTGCGCGCGGTCTCGGCGATCCGCGGCGCCTGATCGAGGAGCGCCAGCAGCGGGTCGACGTAAGCGGCGAGCGGCTCGCCCTGGCAACGCGCCAGCTGGTGGAGCGCCGCGCGCACCAGCTTTCGGCCGCGCGGCTCGTGAGCCCGCAGGCGGTGATTGCCGCCAAGGAACAGGCGCTGGTCGCCGAGGGCCGCGCGCTGACTCGCGCCGTCGACCGCTTCAAGAGCGACGCGCTCCAGAAGTATGCCCGCGCCTTCGACCGGCTCGATCAGCTGGGCGATCGCCTGAAGCGCCACGGCAGCGATCTCCTGCTGAACGGACAGCGCCAGGTCGATCAAGCCGCGAAGCTGCTCGAGAGCTATTCCTTCCACTCCGTCCTGAACCGCGGCTTTGCCCTCGTGCGAGACCAGGATGGCCAGCCCGTGCTGGCCGCCGCCTCTACCAGCGGCGGCCAGACCATCAGCATCGAATTCAGCGACGGCCGCGTGGGCGCGCGCGTGACCGATGGGGCTGGTGCGGCGAAGCCTGTTGCTCCTGTACCCACGCCGCCCAAGCGGCGTGACGGTGGCGCCGGCAATCAAGGGTCGTTGCTCTGACGACGAGCCTTGGTGAAGTGAAAATTGTCATCCCGAGCGTCGCGAGGGACCTTTAAGATCAAGGCAAAGGTCCCTCGGCTTCGCCTCGGGATGACAATATGGGTGTTGCGATGGGAGAGCGCCAATGACCAGCGAACCGCTGTCGGCCGAGACGATCAAAAACTTCCTGTATGCGAGCACGGCGACCGTCTCGATGCAGATGCTGAAGCGCGGGTTTCGTAACGTCGCGGTGAATGGCGTGAAGCCGCTCAATCCGGCGGCGGCGCGGATCGTCGGGCCGGCCTACACGCTGCGCTACATTCCGAGCCGTGAAGACATCGACAAGGCGCCGAGTCCCAGCGATCCACCGAATGCGCAGCGCACCGCGATCGAGGAATCGCCGCCGGGCTCCGTGCTGGTGATCGGCACCGAGGGCAATACGCGCTCCGGCACACTGGGCGACATCCTGGCGCTGCGTCTCAAGGTGCGCGGTCTCGCGGGCGTGCTGAGCGACGGCGCGATGCGCGATTCGCCGGTGATCGGCAGGTTCGACTTTCCGGTCTACTGCTCGGCCGCTGCCGCTCCACCCAGCATGGCCAACCTGCGGCCCGTCGAGGTGCAGGTGCCGGTCGGCATCTGTGGCGTGCCGGTCTATCCCGGCGACGTGATCGTGGCCGACGAGGACGGAGCCATCGTCGTGCCCCGGCATCTCGCCGACGAGGTGGCGCGCGATTCCTTCGAGCAGGAGCGACTGGAGAAGTTCGTCGCGATTCGCGTGGGCCAAGGCCACCCGATCGCCGGCACCTACCCGCCCAACGACGAAACGAAGACGCTTTACCAGGCGTGGATCAAGGCGGGAGAGCCTGTCGGCGGGTGAGAACCCCTCAGGCCGTCGCCGCAGGAATGCGGGCAATGACCTTGATCTCGAAGTCGAAGCCCGCGAGCCAGGTGACGCCGACCGCCGTCCAGCTTGGATAGGGCGGCTCGCCGATCTCCTCATCGCGCACGGCCATCACCGTGCCGAATTGCGCCTGGGGGTCGGTGTGGAACGACGTGACGTCCACGACATCGTCGAACGTACAGCCGGCGGCCGCCAGTACAGCGCGCAGGTTGGCGAAGGCTCGCCGCACCTGGTCCTCGAACACGGGCTCCGGCGATCCGTCGTCGCGACTGCCGACCTGGCCCGACACGAAGAGCAGGTCGCCGGAGCGGATGGCCGGCGAATATTTGTGGGCATCGTACAGCGCATGCCGGCCGTTCGCCGGGAAGACCGCGTCGCGTTTTGACATGTTGGATTCCTTCTCAATGGAGCGCGCCACTCCAGTGGCGCTCGGACTTCACCGTGCAGAAAGGCATGAGCGCAACTGGAGTTGCGCGCTCCGCTGATCAACCCGGATGGTCGCCGTAGGGCTTGGTGATGAGTTCGAGCATGTGCCCGTCGGGATCTTCGAAGTAGACGCCGCGGCCGCCGTAGAGATGGTTGATCTCGCCGGGCCCGCTCTTGCTGGGGTGGGCGTAGTAGGGGATGCCGGCCTTCTGGATCCTGTCGAACGAGGCATCGAATTCCTGGTCATCGACGAGGAAGGCGTAGTGCGTCGTGCTGGGATTGGGCGTGCCGATGAAATCGAGCGTGACGCCGTTCGACATCTGCACCGGGCGGAACGGGCCCCATTGCGGGCCGGCCTCGATGCCCAGGATACCGGCCAGGAACTCGGCCGAGACATCCTTGTCCTTCACATGGACGATCAGGTGATTGAGGGCTGGCATGGAAGTCTCCTGCGGGCTGTCTTCAACGTAGGCAGGCCGCTTGTGACTTCAACCGGTTACGCGCCGGCGCTCGGCGGCAGGATCAGCCGCCGCCCTTCTCGCAGACGAAGGCCTTGAAGGTGATGATGTCGCTCGGGACGCCTTTCTTCTTGCAGTAGGCTTCGAACTCGTCCGGCGTCACCGGCACCATCTTGATGGCATGGCGGCGGCTGCGCCAATCGGCCATGCGGCTCATCTCCTTCATATGCCAGTCGGCATAGGAGCTGAGAGGATAGTGCTTCACGGTGCGCTGCAGCACCTCATGGTCGGATGCGGTCACCTTGGCGAAGTACTGGATGGCCATGCCGGTCTGCCCTCAGGAATACGGACGCCGCATCTACCCTCCCCCGGGGGTGGGCTGCAACCCACAATGAGAGGGGCTGCCATGTGTCGCTAGGGCGCGGCGGCGTCGGGCAGGACGCGATTGCGCAAGGGCTGCCAATGGCTGCGGGGAATGACCTTAAGCGTGTCCAGGAACTGATGCGCACAGCGCTGCCAGGTGAAGGTTTCCGCATGGCGGCGGCAATCCTCGGGATCGCGCGGGAAGGCGGCCAGGCAGGCGGTGCGCAGGTCCCTGTCGAGGGCGCCAACCCTGGGATCGGTCACGACGTCGAGTGGTCCCGGCACGGGGTAGCCGGCGACCGGTACGCCGGAAGCTAGCGCCTCGACCATGACCAGGCCGAACGTGTCGGTGACGCTCGGGAAGACGAAGCAGTCGGCCTGTGAATAACGATACGAAAGCTCATCGGTGTCGACCGAGCCGAAGAAATGCGCGTTCGTGTAGCGGCGCTGCAGCGACTTGAGCTGCGGGCCGCCGCCCACCACCCACTTGGTGCCGGGGAGGTCGAGTTCGAGGAACGCCTTGATGTTCTTCTCGATGGCGACGCGGCCGGCATAGAGCCAGATCGGCCGCGGCTCCTCGAACTGCTCGCGCGGCTGCGGCCTGAAGGCGGTGATGTCGACGCCGCGCGACCACGGCACGAGGTTCCTGAAGCCGCGTTCGGCCAGCTCGTCGCGGATCGCCGGCGATACGACCAGCACCGCCGAGGACGGCGCGTGGAAGCGGCGCACGAAGGCGTAGCTCCACGAGAGCGGCACGAAGATGCGGGCGCGGACATATTCCGGGAAGCGCGTGTGATACGCGGTCGTGAAGGGAATGCCGTGACGCCGGCAGAAGCCCCGCGCGGCCCAGCCGAGCGGTCCCTCGGTGACGAGGTGGATGGCATCGGGCGCGAACAGCTTGAGCATGTGGCTGAGCCGCGAGGAGGGAAACAGCGACAGCCTGATCTCGGGATAGGTCGGGCAGGGCAGGGTGCGAAAGCGATCGGGGCCGAAGACTTCGACCTCGTGGCCTTCGGCACGAAGGATGCGCGCGATCGTCTCCAGCGTGCGGACGACGCCGTTGATCTGGGGCCGCCAGGCATCGGAAACGATGGCAATACGCAAGAGTCTACTCCGCGGCCAATTGAACGGGGGCCAATGGCAGGCGCGACTCGCGACGGGCCACCTCGTCCGCCCAATGGACGATTCGCAGGCGGCCGTCGAAATCCTCGACCAGCGCCGTGCAGCTTTCGACCCAGTCGCCGTCGTTGCAGTAGAGCACGCCGTCGATCATGCGCGTCTCGGCGTGATGGATGTGGCCGCATACGACGCCGTCGACGCCGCGGCGCCGGGCTTCGCTCGCGACCGCGTTCTCGTAGTCGTTGATGAACTGCACGGCGTTCTTGACGCGGTGCTTCAGGAAGGCCGAGAGCGACCAGTAGGGCAGGCCGAGCTTGCGGCGGCCCCAGTTGAAGATCGTGTTGAGCCGCAGCGCCGCGGCATAGGCCCAGTCGCCCAGGATGGCGAGCCAGCGGGCGTAGCGCACGATGCCGTCGAACTGATCGCCATGGATGACAAGCAACTTCCGGCCGTCGGGCGTCTCGTGGATCGCCTCGTTCTCGACGCGCACGTCGCCGAAGGTGAGCTGGCAGTATTGACGCGCCGCCTCGTCGTGATTGCCGGGGATGTAGACCACGTTGGTGCCCTTGCGGGCCTTGCGCATGATCTTCTGCACGACGTCGTTGTGCGCCTGTGGCCAGTACCACCAGCGTTTGAGGCGCCAGCCGTCGACGATGTCGCCGACCAGATAGAGATGCTCGCTTTCGTTCTTCCGGAGGAAGTCGAGCAGCAGTTCGGCCTGACAGCCGCGCGTGCCGAGATGGATGTCGGACAGGAAGATCGCCCTGTGGCGGGCCGGCTGGTTTCGCTCGCGAGGCGTCATGATGAGGGCACGGTCATGTGGAAAGTGTCGACCGACACAAAATATGTTGTGCGCGATTGCGCGGTACGCATTGGATTGTGTATGGGAGCCGTTGCGTGGAGGTGTATTGGTTGTGACAGTCCGATGACATTCGCCCAGGCAACCCACCCGGCGAAATCAGTGCTCCTCATCCTCAATCCGACTGCAGGCCGCCGCCGCCGCGGTCTGGTCGATGCGGTGGTGCGTCGCGTGCGTTCCCTGGATTGGACTGTCGATACCGTGGAGACGACGGCCTCGGGCGATGCACGCCGCCTTGCCGAAACATGCGACGCCGGACGTTACGGTGTGATCGCAGTCGCCGGCGGCGACGGGACGATCAACGAGGTGGTGAACGGGCTTGCCGCCCGCGCCGCTACGGCGCCGCCGCTGGCCATCGTGCCGCTGGGCACCGCCAACGTGCTGGCGCACGAACTCGGATTGGGCTCCACCGCGTCGGCGCTCGCCGGGGCGATCACGGCCGGCCGCGAGATTCTCATGCATCCAGGCCGGGCCAGCGGGAGCGGTCTTCCCCGCTGCTTCTCCCTGATGGCCGGCGCCGGCTTCGACGCCAAGGTGGTGGCGGGGGTCAGTGCGCCCCTGAAGCGCCGTTGGGGAAAGGTCGCCTATGTCTGGCGCTCGCTGATCGAGGCGAGGCGCTACCGGCCGGTACGGTATGCCGTGGAGATCGACGGCGTCGCGCACGAGGCGGCGTCGGTGATCGTGACGCACGCCCGTCACTATGCCGGCCCCTATATCGTGGCGCCGGAGGCATCGCTCGACGGCCCGCTGCTGCATGTCTGCCTGTTCGAGCGCTGGGGCTGGATGCACGCGCTGCGCTTCGGCGTGGCGCTCTTGCTGGGGGCACTGCCGCGGACGCAGGGCTATCGTGTCGTCGCGGGCCGCGAGGTCCGGATCTCCGTCCTGAACGACGCCGGCGAACGGCGTCGCCAACCCGTCCAGATCGACGGTGACGACGCGCTGACCCTGCCCGTGTCGATCGGCCTCTCGACCGAGGCCGTACGACTGCTGAAGCCGGCCTGATCTCGGGTTTCTGCCCCGTCCTGTGCGAGGCGCCGCCGAACGGTCTATCCTCGCTTCGCACGGCGTTGAACAGGGGGCGTTTGCCGTGGAAGTTTACCCGGCGACCGATCGAAAGGCTTCAGTTTGTCTACAGCAGTGAAAATGCGGCGCAGGAGTTCGGCGAAGGCCGAGCAGCGCGCGGCGACGATGGACCAGATTCTCGATACCGCCGAGTACCTGTTCTCGAGGCATGGATTCTACGGCGTCACGCTGAAGGACGTCGCCAAGAGCGTTGGCGTGCATCACACGCTGATCAACTACTACTTCGAGGACAAGAAGAAGCTCTTCGAGGACGTGTTCGCGCGGCGGGCGGTGGTGACGAGCCAGCGGCGCATGAAGGCGCTCGACGACTATGCGCGGGAGGTCGGGGACTCTCCGACGGTGGAAGGCGCATTGCGGGCCTTTCTCGACACCGACCTCGATCTCTATACCGAAGGCGGTGAGGGCTGGCGCAACTATGGCGCGCTGGGTGCCCAGGTGGCGAGCACGCCCGAATGGGGTGCGCAGATGATGGACGAGCACTTCGATCCGGTGGTGCTGCGGCTGATCGGCCTGCTCAAGAAGGCCCTGCCCGAGTGCGCGGAGGCGGACATCTTCTGGGGCTATCACTTCGTCACCGGCGCCCTGATGCTGACGCTCGCCAAGACCGGCCGCATCGACAAGCTGTCGGGCGGGTTGTGCCGCTCGGACGATTACGCCGCCGTGAAGGAGCGCATGGCGACCTTCATGGCGGCCGGTTTCCTGTCGGTCTGTTCGCGCCGGAAAGGCTAACCGGCAAGGAAAGCAGGCAGGTCGCACTTGCATCGTGCGGGTTAATTCACTAGTGAGTGAATGAACAAGAGAAGAAAAAAACAACCACTAGGGAAGGAACGAGACCATGCGCGCACGCAGCGGTATTTCCATTCTTCTTGGCCTGGTGCTGGGGATCGCCGGACTGGGCGGCGCCTCGGCGCAGCAGACGATCAAGGTCGCCTATACCGATCCACTCTCGGGTCCCTTTGCCCAAGTGGGCGACGCGAACCTGAAGCAGATGCAGTACATCATCGACTTCATCAACGCCAAGGGCGGTGCGCTCGGCAAGAAGTTCGAGCTCGTCCCGTTCGACAACAAGTCGCAACCATCGGATGCGCTGATCGCGCTGAAGAGCGCGACCGACCAGAACATGCCGTTCATCATGCAGTGCAGCGGCTCCAACATCGCCGCCGCCCTGATCGACGGCGTGAACAAGCACAACGATCGCAATCCCGACAACAGGATCATCTACCTGAACTGCGGCGCGGTGGCGCCCGAACTGACCAACGAACAGTGCAGCTTCTGGCATTTCCGCTTCGATCTTCACGCCGCGATGAAGGCCGAGGTGATGGTCCGCGCCCTGCCCAAGGACACGACCAAGGTCTATCTCATCAATCAGGACTACCTGTTCGGCCAGTCGGTGCAGCGCGAGCTCAGGAAATACCTCGGCAAGCTTCGGCCCGACGTGCAGATCGTGGGCGACGAGCTGATCCCACTCGGCAAGATCAAGGACTTCTCGCCCTACATCACGAAGATCAAGGCTTCGGGCGCGCAGGCGCTGATGACCGGCAACTGGGGCCCGGACATGAACCTGCTGATCAAGGCTGGCGTCGATGCCGGTGCAGACCTGCGCTACTACACCTTCTACGCCCATCTGGCCGGCGGCCCGACGGCGATCGGCGCGGGCGGCGACGGCCGCGTGCTGTCGGTCATGTCCTTCGGCGAGAACGTGGCGCCGGAAATCGGCAACAAGGAGGCCGAGGCCTTCACCAAGGGCTTCCGCGAGAAGCACAAGTTCGACTTCTCGGCCGCCGGCTTCCGCACGATCTTCGAGTACCTCCAGGCGGCTACCAACAAGGCTGGAGCCGTCGACGCCACCAAGATCGCCTATGCGCTGGAAGGCATGACGATCCGGGACTTCCTCGGCTTCGAGACGACGATGCGCAAGGACGACCATCAGCTCATCAGCGAGTACTTCGTCGGTACCTTCAAGAAGGGCGTGAAGTATGACGCGGAAAACACCGGCCTCGGCTGGGCGACCGCGGCGACCGTGCTCGCCAAGGACGTCGACCAGCCGAACAGCTGCAAGATGAAGCGCCCCCGCTGATCATCCGGTGCCCGCCCCAACCGGGGCGGGCGCTCATTTCCGGCGGTCGGTGCCATGGAAGTCTTCGTCGTCTCGCTCCTCAACGGCCTCGTCTACGGCATGTTGCTGTTCATGCTGGCGAGCGGTCTCACGCTCATCCTCAGCATGATGGGCGTGCTGAACTTCGCCCATGCCAGCGCCTACATGCTGGGGGCGTATTTCGCCTACACGATCAGCCTCTACGTCGGCTTCTGGCCGGCTCTCATCGTCGCGCCCGTGTTGTGCGGGCTGGTCGGTGCGGCCATCGAGATGTGGGGGCTGCGGCGGGTGCATCGCCACGGCCACATCGCAGAACTGCTTTTCACTTTCGGTGTCGCGCTCATCATCGAGAAGGGCGTGCAGATGACCTGGGGGCTTCTGCCGGTGCCGTACCGGGTGCCGGAACTGCTCGACTTCCCGTTGTTCCACATCTACGGCACGCAGTTCCCGGCGTACCGCGCCTTCATGCTGCTGATCTCGGCCCTGATGTTCGGCGCGATCTGGCTCGGGCTCACGCGCACCCGCGTCGGCCTCGTCATCCAGGCGGCGCTCACGCATCCCGAAATGGCCTCCGCGCTGGGCCACAACGTTCCACGCATCTTCACCCTCGTCTTCGCCGCCGGCACCGCGCTGGCGGGGCTGGCCGGCGTCATCGGCGGCAACTATCAGGTCACCGAGCCTGCCATGGCCTTCACGATGGGGCCGATCGTCTTCGTCGTCGTCGTGTTCGGCGGCCTCGGCTCGCTGACCGGTTGCTTCATCGCCTCGATCCTCATGGGCCTGATCCAGACCTTTGCCGTCGTCTTCGACGTATCGCTCGCCGATCTGCTGGCGAAGTTCGGCATCACCGTCACCGCCAGCACGCCCTTCGCGGAGATCCTCACCGTGACGCTGCCGCGAATCGGCGCGCTGCTGCCGTTCCTGATGATGGTGCTGATCCTGGTGTTCCGTCCGCGCGGCCTGATGGGAACCCGCGACACATGAGCCTGCTTCGCCGAAACTGGCTGTGGCTGCTGGCGCTCGTCGTCCTGCTGGCGTTTCCGTTCCTGTTCTACGACTGGACGAAGGGCCGTCATTCCGGATTCGCGCTGACGCTGATGAGCGAAATCGGCGTCATGGCGATCTTCGCGCTGTCCTTCAACATGCTGATGGGCCAGGCGGGCCTGCTCTCGTTCGGCCATGCGGTGCTGTTCGGGCTGGGCGCCTACTGCGCCGCCCATGTCGTCAACCTGGTCAAGGCGGGCACGATCTGGCTGCCGACCGAGCTCGTGCCGCTGGCCGGCGGGGTGGGCGGCCTCTTCTTCGGCTTCGTCCTGGGCTGGCTGGCGACCAAGCAGCGGGCCACCGCCTTTGCCATGATTACCATGGGCCTGGGCGAGCTCGTTTCCGCGGCTGCGCTGATGTTCATGGGGTTCTTCGGCGGCGAAGGCGGCATCACCATCGATCGCGTCATGGACACCAGCCTGCTTGGCGTGCGCTACACGTCGCCCTGGCAGGTCTATTGCCTCGTCCTCGCCTGGGCCTTCATCGCCGCCGCCTTGATGCGGCTGCAGACCCATACGCCGCTCGGCCGGATGGCGAACGCCGCGCGCGATAACTTCGAGCGCGCACAGTTCGTCGGCTACGACCCGCGGCGGATCCGGTGGATACAGTTCACCCTGGCAGGCTTCTTCGCCGGCATCGGCGGCGGACTATACGTGCTGATCTACGAGATCGTCACCTTCGACACCGTCTCGGCGGCCAAGTCAGCCAATGCCCTGCTGGCCGTCTATATCGGCGGCGCCGGGGCGTTCTTCGGACCCATCCTCGGCACCATCGTGGTGGTGTTGCTGCAGAGCGGCGTCAGCCTGCTCAGCAACGCCTGGCTGCTCTATGTCGGTGTGCTGTTCATCGTCATGGTGATGTATGCGCCGATCGGGCTCGTCGGCCTGATCGGCCTGCATGCGCCGATCTGGCGGGCGGGCCGGCTGCGCGAGCTGTTGCTGCCCTATCTGCGGGCACTGCCGCCGGCCCTCATGGTCCTGCTGGGCTTCGTGCTGCTGGTCGAACTCACGTCCTTCACCACCATTGGCGCCGCGCAGGGCAAGCACTTCGCGATCGCCGGCCGGGCGATCGACACCACATCGCCGTTGCCCTGGGGGATCGCGCTCGTGGCCCTGGGGCTGGGCGCGCTGTGGCTGCGCCGCGAGGCGCGCGCGTTCCGCCTGCGATGGGACGCCTTGATGGAAGACGCCAGGCGGCAGGCGGGTGCATCGTGAGCGCGCCGGCCATCGAGCTGCGGGACGTCTGCAAGAATTTCGGCGCCACCGAGATCATCCGCGGCGTCAATCTCGGCATCGCCCGTGGGGAGCGCCATGCCGTGATCGGCCCGAACGGCGCCGGCAAGACGACGCTCTTCAACCTGATATCGGGACGGTTTCCGATCAGTTCGGGCACCATCACCGTCAACGGCAAGTCCACCGCCGGCCTGCCGCCGCAGGAGATCAACCGGCTCGGCCTCTCGCGCAGTTTCCAGATCACCTCGATCTTCCCGCGCATGACGGTCTTTGAGAACATCCGCTGCGGTCTCTTGTGGTCGCGTGGCTATCGCTATTCCTTCTGGCACCTGCTGGGCGGCCAGAAGGCGCTGAACGAAGAGGCGGACCGGCTGCTCGACCGGCTGAAACTCGGCGACCGCCGCAACGTGCAGGCGGGTCTTCTGTCCTATGCCGAGCAGCGGGCGCTCGAGATCGGCATCACCATCGCGGGCGGCGCCGACATCATCCTGCTCGACGAGCCGACCGCCGGCATGAGCCACAGCGAGACCGACGCCGCCGTCGAGCTGATTCGCGGCGTGTCGGAGGGCAAGACGCTGCTCATGGTCGAGCACGACATGAGCGTGGTGTTCGGCCTCGCCGACCGAATCAGTGTGCTGGTCTACGGCGAGGTCATCGCCTCGGACACGCCGGCCGCCATCCGCGGCAACGCTGCCGTGCAAGAGGCCTATCTCGGGACGATCGCGACATGAGGGCGGCGCCATGATGCTCGAGGTCCGCGACCTGCATGCCCTGTATGGCAAGAGCCATATCCTGCAGGGCGTCGACCTCGCGGTCGACGAAGGCGAGATCGTGAGCCTGCTGGGGCGCAACGGCGTCGGCCGCTCGACCGCCTGCAAGGCGATCATGGGGCTGGTCCCGCCGGTCGGACAGATCAGCTTCAAGGGGCGGCCGATCGCCGGGTTGCGGCCCGACCAGATCGCCCATGCTGGCGTGGGCTATGTCCCCGAGGACAGGCAGGTGTTCCCCGGCCTGACGGTGAAGCAGAACCTCGAACTCGGACTGAAGCGCGCGGGTGTCTTCGGGCGCTGGACCTTCGACGACGTCTTCTCGCTGTTTCCCAATCTCGGCAACCGGCAGGACAATCCGGCCGGCGTGCTGTCCGGCGGCGAGCAGCAGATGCTCACGATGTGCCGCACGCTGATGGGCGATCCGGACTTGGTGATCATCGACGAACCAACCGAGGGCCTGGCGCCCAGGCTGGTCGAGCAGGTCGGTCGCCTGCTCGACGAGATTGCCCGGCGCGGTACGGCGATTCTCCTGGTCGAGCAGAAGCTCACCATCGCGCTCAAGATCTCCCACCGCCTCTACGTCATGGGCCACGGACGCATCGTGTTCAGCGGATCTCCCGCCGAACTCACGGCCAACGCAACAATTCGCAAGGAGTGGCTGGAGGTCTGATCGCCTCCTCGATCGATTTCCCTCGCTAGGGTCTTTCCGGTCGCGAAAAATCCTGTCGTTCCCAATAACGCCCTCACCCTGAGGAGCGGTCCGCAGGACCGCGTCTCGAAGGGTGGGCACGAGCACCACGTCTGTTGTCCATCCTTCGAGACGCACGCCTCTGGCGCGCTCCTCAGGATGAGGGTGGTGTGTGAACTTGAAACGGAAAGACGCTAACGCACAGCCTGCAGGCGACGCACCGATTCCTGGGTCGGGTGGCCGTCGGCCGGCAGGGCCTGCTGCTGCTGGAAGAGGCGCAGCGCCGAGCGGGTCTTGGGTCCGAGCAGCCCATCGGCCTCGTCCTTGTAGAGGCCGAGGCGCGCCAGGCGCATCTGCATGTCGATGACGGTGTCGCGCGAGATCGGCGCATCGTCGGCCGGCGCCGGCTGCTGCACCGGCGGGCCGCCTGCGATCTGGCGGGCGAGGATGCCGACCGACAGCGCGTAGAGCGTCGAGCGGTTCCAGTTCATCACAGCCTTGAAGTTCGGGTAGATGATGAAGGCGGGCCCGCGGAAGCCGGCGGGCAGCAGGATCGAGGCGGCGTCGTCGACGGCGGGCAGCGCACCGCCGTTCATCTTCTTCACGCCCATCGAAGCCCACGTCTTTACCGGCTTCTCGACCGTCGTGTCGGCCTGGTCGAGCGGGAAGTTCGCCGGCAGCATCACTTCTTCGCTCGACGGGAGGCCCGGCTTGAAGCCGATGCCGCGCAGGAAGTTCGCCGCCGAGGCGAAGGCGTCGGGCAGGCTGTTCCAGATGTCGATCTTGCCGTTGCCGTCGCGATCGACCGCCCATTTGGTGAAGGTCGAGGGCATGAACTGCATGTTGCCCATGGCGCCGGCCCACGAACCGCGCATCTGGTCGCTGGTCATGTGATTCATGTTGAGGATGCGCAGCGCCTGGACGGTCTCGTTGCTGAAGAACTCCCGGCGCTTGGTCATGCAGGCGAGCGTCGCGACGGAGCGCACGACCCGGAAGTCGCCCATGTAGGTGCCGTAGTTCGTCTCGATGCCCCAGAAGGCCATCAGGTACTGCGGCGGCACGCCGTACTCGGCCTGCAGCTGATCGAGCAGTGCCCGATGCTGCGCCATCTTCTGCTGGCCCTTCTGGATGCGATCGAGCGACACCGTGCCGCCGACATACTTGGCATAGGTGAGCGAGAATTCAGGCTGGCGGTTGTCGAGGTCGACGACCTTCTGGTCGGGCGTCAGGCCCTGGAAGGCGCGATCGGCGACCTGCGCCGGCACGCCCTGCTTCAGCGCATCGGCCTTGATGTTGTTCAGGCAGTCGCGGAAGCCGCCATCCTGGGCTTCGGCGGGAGCAGCCCCGAGGAAGACGGGGCTGCAGAGAAGAGCCGTCGTTGCGGCGATAATTCGTGCATTGGGCATGAAGGACATGCCCGGCAGTTTATCACGAGCCGGCGACGGTCAGCCCTTCAATTCTGACGGTCGGGGCGTTGGTCGAGCTCTTGAACTCCAGGTCGTTCGCGGCCGTCATGTTGAGGAACATGTCCTTCAGATTGCCGGCGACGGTGATGCCGCTCACCGGCCAAGCCAGTTCGCCGTTCTCGATCCAGAATCCCGACGCGCCGCGGCTGTAGTCGCCGGTCACGCCGTTGACCCCGAAGCCGATCAGGTCGGTGATGTAGAGGCCGCTCTTGATGTCGCCGATCAGCTCCTTCACCGAAAGCTTGCCCTTCTCGAGATAGAAATTCGAGGTGGTGGGCGAGGGCGGGCCTGAGACGCCGCGCGAGGCGTGGCCGGTCGGTGCGAGGTTGAGCTGGCGGGCGGCCGCGAGGTCGAGCAGCCAGGTGGTGAGCACGCCGTCGTCGATCACGGCGCGGCGCGAGGTCGCGAGGCCCTCGGCATCGAACGGGCGGCTGCCCAGACCGCGCTTGCGCAAGGGATTGTCGAGGATGCGGATGCCCTCGGCGAAGACGCGCTCGCCCATCTTGTCCTTGAGGAACGAGGTGCCGCGCGCCACGGCGCGGCCGTTGATGGCGCCGGCGAGATGGCCGATCAGGCCGCCCGAGACGCGGCGGTCGTAGATCACCGGCACCCGCGCGCTCTGCGCCTTGCGCGGGTTGAGACGACGCACGACGAACTTGCCGGCGTTGCGGCCGACCTTGGCGGGCGCCATCAGGTCCTCGAGATGGACCGCGCTGGTCCATTCGTAGTCGCGCTCCATGCCGGTGCCCTCGCCACCCAGTACCGAGCAGGAGAGTGAGAAGCCGCTGCGGCTGTAGCCGCCGGAGAAGCCGTTGCTGGCGGCGAGCATGACCGAGGTTCGGCCCCAGCCCGCCTCGGCGCCTTCCGAATTGGTGACGCCCTTCACGGCGCGCGCCGCATCCTCGGCCTCGCCTGCCATGGCCAGCAACTTCCTGGCCGAGGGGCGCGTCCGGTCGTCGAGGTCGAGGTCGGGCCACGAGCGGGCCAGCAGTTCCTCGGGGGCGAGGCCGCAGGTCGGGTCCTCCGGCACGGCGCGCGCCATGTCGACGGCGCGGCTGGCCAGTTCGCGCAGCGAAGCGGGCGCGAAGTCGGTCGAGGAGACGAAGGCCTGACGCCTGCCCACGAAGACGCGCAGGCCGAGGTCGCGGCCTTCGCTGCTCTCGAGCTTCTCGCGCTTGCCCAGTCGCTGCGCCACCGAGATCGACTCGCCGTTGACGTAGAGCGCGTCGGCGGCGTCGGCGCCGAACTCCTTCGCCCACTTCAGCAGGTCGGACAGGAGATTGGCATCCGGTGCACCGGTCGGTCGCGTGTTGCGCGCGATCTTCGCGGCGGCCTTGGCAACGGGCTTGCGCGTCATCTTGGGTGACGGGCGCCGGACAACCTTCGGGGCGGCCTTCGCGACCTTCTTCTGCGCTGGTCTCTTAGGCGCTGCCTTTTTGGGCGCTGCCTTCTTTACCACCTTCCGGGTGGCGGGCTTAGCCGGCTTCTTGGCCGGCTTCTTCGGGGAGGATTTCGGAGCGGTCTTTTTCGCTTTGGCCATGGGGCCGTTCTACGCGCTATCGGCCCGTGTCGTCGAGATAGTAGGAAAAGAACAACACACCGGTTGCGGCGATGCCGAGTGTCCAGAAAAAGGCGCGCACGATGTCGGCGACTATCGTCTGGTCGGGCCACAGGCGGGTCACCGCTTCGGCGCCGAACTGGTAGCCGAGCAGGCCGATCATCGTGCCCAGCATGAGCGAGATCGCGGCGTTCCATAGATGACGAACGCCGCGCCGGATCGGCCCTTCCTGTCGCCGCAGGGCGGCGGTGGGCTCGGGAGGCAGCATGCGTTCAGTCGCCCGCGTAGTTGATGCCGGCCTCGGTCTCGTTGATCGCGGCGTTGACCAAGTTGATGGCGCGGTCGCGATGGCCGCCCTTGTTGGGACGCGCCTGGATCAGCTCGGCGCGGGCCGCCTGCAGGGAGCTGAGGGCCGCCTGCATGTTGGGCTGGTTGGCTCCGGCGGCACAGGCTCCGATGACAGCGCCGATCGCGAGGCTGACCGCTGAAACCTTCACGGACGAACTGATCTTCATCTCTCACTCCAAACGGAAACGGGCGGGGAATCCCCCGCCCGTGATGCTAATCGTTCGCAACGCCGTCGCGTATGATTATTTCGCGGCCGCGGCCCGGTTTGCGGCCGACGTGACGGCCTTGAGCGAGGCGGCCACGATGTTCGAATCCATGCCGACGCCCCACAGGACCTTGCCGTCTGCGGTCTCGGCCTCGATGAAGCTCACGGCCTGGGCGTCGGAGCCGGCGCCCGTGGCGTGCTGGTGATAGTCGCGCACCCGGATCTGGATGCCGCAGTTCTTGCCCAGCGCATCGACATAGCCCGCGATCGGGCCGTTGCCGCGGCCCGAGATGGTGGCCGGCTTGCCGTTGAACGTCACCTTTGCATCGAGAAGACGCACGTCGGGATGGCTGGAGTCCGGTACCGTGGTGTGGCTGTCGAATTCCACCGGCGAGGCGTTCTCGAGATACTCCTTGCGGAACGTCTCCCAGATCAAGGCCGGCTGGATCTCCTTGCCCGTCTCGTCGGCGATCTGCTGGATGCGCTTGGAGAACTCGACCTGCAGGAGGCGCGGCATGTCGATGCCGTAGTCGCTCTTGAGGATGTAGGCGATGCCGCCCTTGCCCGACTGGCTGTTGATGCGGATGATCGCCTCGTAGCTGCGGCCGAGATCGGCCGGGTCGATCGGCAGGTAGGGCACCTCCCAGACCTTGCTGTTCGACGCGTCGAGCGACTTGAAGCCCTTGTTGATCGCATCCTGGTGCGAGCCGGAGAAGGCGGTGAAGACCAGGTCGCCACCATAGGGATGGCGCGGATGGACGGGCAGCTGGTTGCAGTATTCGACCGTCTGGCGGATCTCGTTGATGTTCGAGAAATCGATCTCGGGGTCGACGCCCTGCGTGAACATGTTGAGGCCGAGCGTGACCAGGTCGACGTTGCCGGTGCGCTCGCCGTTGCCGAACAGGCAGCCCTCGATGCGGTCGGCGCCGGCCATGTAGCCGAGCTCCGCCGCCGCCACGCCGGTACCGCGGTCGTTGTGCGGATGCAGGCTCAGGATGATCGAGTCGCGATCCTTGAAGTTGCGGTGGCACCATTCGATCTGGTCGGCATAGACGTTGGCCGAGGACATCTCGACCGTGGCCGGCAGGTTGAAGATCATCTTCTTCTGCGGCGTCGGCTTGTAGATGTCGGCGACGGCCGCGCAAATGTCGCGCGCGAACTCGAGCTCGGTGCCGGTGAAGCTCTCGGGCGAATACTCGAACACCCATTCGGTCTTCGGATCGGCATCGGCCAGTTGCTTGACCAGCTTGGCGCCCGACACGGCGATATCGATGATGCCGGCCATGTCGAGGCCGAACACGACGCGGCGCTGCAGGGTCGAGGTCGAATTGTAGAGATGGACGATGACGCGCCGGGCGCCGCGGCAGGCCTCGAAGGTGCGCTCGATCAGCTCCGGGCGGCTCTGCGTCAGCACCTGGATGGTGACGTCGTCGGGGATCATCTTCTTCTCGATGAGTTCGCGCACGAACTCGAAGTCGGTCTCTGAGGCGGCGGGGAAGCCGACCTCGATCTCCTTGAAGCCCATGTCGCAGAGCAGCTTGAACATCCGGGTCTTGCGGTCGGAGTCCATCGGCTCGATCAGCGCCTGGTTGCCGTCGCGCAGGTCGACGGCGCACCAGATCGGCGGCTTGGTGATGACGGCGTTCGGCCATTTCCGGTCGGGGAGGGGCACGGGCTTGAAGGGCACGTACTTCTCGGCCGCGATCGGCATCATGGGCTTCTGGGGATTGGTAGCGTGAGAGTTTTGGGATGACATGACGTAGCTCCTCGCGCCGCGCACGGCCGTATGGCTCAAACGAACACTGCGATGGATGAAATGGAGGCGGCGACTGGTTGGGTGAACAGAGACGAACGACAAGCGATCCGCAGGGCCCTTCCGGTATTCCCGGTCGGGCGGCGGATCAGCCAATAAGTCGTAGCGTCGTCAGTCGCAGCATGTTGGGCGCGACAATCGTCGATTTACCCGCGCCCGTCAACCCGTCACAAATTTACTCCCCTTCGCGGGTTCCGCGAAGGGGAGGTCAGGTGGCTTAGCGCAGCGGGACGTTGACGCCGATGCTGAGATTGCCGCCCGGATAGGCGGGGCCGTACGCGGGCGCGTAGGCCACCGGCGGCGCATAGTAGACCGGTGCGGGATAGACCACGACGGGACGCGGCGCGTAGTAGGGCGCGTAGTAGACCGGCCGGGCGGGTTTCACGACGATGACCTCGCCATCGTAGTCGTGATGACGGTGCCCACGACCCTTCTTCCAGTCGCCAGCCATGGCGGCCGAGGTGGTGAGCATGACGGCTCCCGCGATCGCGAGCGAGCCGGCCAGACGCAGGACCTCGAACTTCATTTTGCGCTCTCCTCTGCTGCAGGATGAAACGCCTGCAGGAGGGACATGTTGCCAGCGATTTGGTCCACGGACGGTGACCAACTTGTGGTAAGCGGAACGCTCGAAAGTGGAGGAAATTCAAGATGGCAGGTCCGTTGGACGGCGTTCGCATTCTCGATTGCACGACCGTCGTGCTGGGTCCCTGGGCGGCGCAGCAATTGGGCGATCTCGGGGCGGACGTCATCAAGATCGAGCCGCCGGAAGGCGACACGACGCGCGTGCTCGGACCGGCGCGCAACCCAGGCATGGCGGCCTTCTATCTCGGCTGCAACCGCTCCAAGCGCTCGATCGTGCTCGACCTCAAGCAGGAGGCCGGCCGCAACGCCCTGTTCAAGCTCGCCGAGACCGCCGACGTCATCATGCACAATTATCGGCCCGAGCCGGCCAAGCGCCTGGGCGTCGAGTACGAGAAGTTCGAGAAGGTTAATCCGCGCATCGTCTATCTCGCGACCTACGGCTATCGCTCGGCCGGTCCGATGGGGCCGAAGGCGGCCTATGACGACATCATCCAGGCCGGCTCCGGCCTCGCCGCACTGCAGACCGTGGTGGCAGGCCAGCCGCGCTTCCTGCCGACCATCGTGGCCGACAAGACGAGTTCCAACGGCGTCGTATCGGCGTTGCTGGCCGCCCTGTTCGCACGCGAGCGCACCGGCAAGGGACAGGCGGTCGAGGTGCCGATGTACGAGACGCTGGTCTCCTTCGTGATGGTCGAGCATCTCTACGGCGAGACCTTCAAACCGGCGCTCGACACGGCGGGCTACAAGCGCGTGCTCAACAAGGAGCGTCGTCCCTATCCGTCGAAGGACGGTTACTTCGCGCTGCTGCCCTATACCGACGGTCACTGGCGCGAGTTCTGCACGCTGGTCGGCCGCGAGGATCTTGCAAGGGACGAGCGCTTCCAGGGCATGGCCAACCGGCTGAAGAACGTCGAGCAATACTATTCGACCCTGGCGGGCCTCTGCGCCGAGCGCACCAATGCCGAGTGGGTCGAACTGCTCAAGAATTCCAACGTGCCGCATGGGCCGGTGAACACACTCGACGACCTGTTCGTCGATCCGCAGCTCGAGGCGACCGGCTTCTGGAAAGAAGTCGAGCATCCGACCGAGGGCAAGCTCCGCATGCCCGACATCCCGCCGCGCTTCAGCAAGACCCAGCCCGAGATCACGCGCCTGCAACCGCGACTGGGCGAGCACAGCGTCGAAGTCCTGCAGGAGGCCGGCTTTACGCAGGGCGAGATCGACGCCATGCTCAAGTCGGGCGCGACCAGGACGGCCTAGAACAGCCGCCTCGACGAAGGGTCGTCGCCTGTTGGGGAGACGACCATGATTTTGCGGACGACGCGGCGCGACCTGCTGCGCTACGGATCACTCTCGGCATTGGCGGCGTCACTGCCGGCGCCGGCCATTGCGCAGGCTTGGCCCACAAAGCCCATCCGTATCGTCTGCACATATCCGGCGGGCGGCCTCACCGACATCTTCGCCCGCGCCTATGGCGAGTACGTGGCCGAGAAGACCGGCCAGCCGGTGATCGTCGAGAACAAGGCCGGCGCCGCCGGCGCGATCGGCGCGGAGATCGTCAAGCAGTCGCCGCCCGACGGCTACACGCTGATGTTTACCAATTCGACGACGATGGTGCAGAACAAGGCGCTGTTCAAGAAGCTGCCCTACGATCCCGACAAGGACTTCGCCCTGGTCGCCTGGTTCAACACCGGCCATCTGCCAACCATGGTGAACAAGGACATTCCGGTGAAGGACATCCCCGAGTTCGCGGCCTGGGCGCGGGACAGGAAGGTCTCGCTCGCCACCTACGGCATCGGCTCCTTCGCGCACATCGTCACGGAGACGCTGAACCGCCACTACGGGCTCAAGATGGAACCGGTGCATTATCGCGGCGAGGCGCTGATGTGGCAGGACGTCGCTTCCGGCGCCGCCCAGGGCGCGACCGGCAGCTACGCCTCGGGCGCGGCGGTGTTGCAGGCGGGCAGCGTGAAGCCGATCGCGGTGCCCACCATGGTGCGGATGAAGAAACTGCCCGACGTGCCGACCTTCTACGAGCAGGGCCTGACCGAGAAGGCGTTCCAGATCCGCGGCTGGGTCGGCTGCGCGGCACCCGCTGGCACGCCGCCCGAGGTTGTGCAGAAGCTCTCGGCGCTGATGGTCGAGGCCGGCAAGACTGATCGTGTCCAGAAGGTCAACGACACCTTTGCCATCGACGAGGGCGCGCGAGACGCCGCCTACTTCCGCCAGGTCCTCGACGAGGAGGGCCCGGTCTCGCTCGGGGTGATCCGGAGCCTGGGGATCGAGCCGCAATAGGCTATCCGCACTGCGGGGTGGCCTTTACGCCCTGCGAAATCGCAGCCATGCTGCCCCGAGGCGCGCCCGAGACGGCTCCGACCGTCAATAAAAACATCGCGCCACAGGGAGGCAATCGATGATCGTGCGTGTGTCGCGACGTGATGTGCTGCGTTATGGCTCTGCCGCTGCAGGTGCCGCCGCTTTCCCCGCTCCCGCGATTTCCCAGGGAGCGTGGCCCAACAAACCCATCCGCATCATCTGCGGCTACCCCGCGGGCGGTCTCACCGACACCTTCGCCCGCGCCTATGGCGAGTACATCGCCCAGAGGACCGGCCAGCCCGTGTCCGTCGAGAACAAGTCCGGTGCCAGCGGCGCCATTGCGGCCGAGCAGGTGAAGTCGGCGACGCCCGACGGCTACACGCTGATGTGGACGATCTCGACGACGATGATCATGAACAAGGTCCTGTTCAAGAAGCTGCCCTACGACCCGGACAAGGATTTCGTCCTGATCTCGTGGATGGACGCGGGCCACCTGCCGCTGATCGTCAACAGCAAGCTGCCCGTGAAGAGCCTCGCCGAGCTCGCTGACTACGCGCGGGCCAACAAGACGAGTCTCGGTACCTACGGCGCGGGTTCCTACAGCCACGTCGCCGTCGAGGCGCTGAACCGCCATTACAAACTCGGCATGGAAGCGGTGCATTATCGCGGCGAGGCGCCGATGTGGCAGGACGTGGCCTCCGGGGCGGTGCAGGGCGGCAGCGGCAGCGTCGCAGCCGCATCGGGCGTGCTGCAATCGGGCAACGGGCGGCCCATCGCGGTGCCGACCAAGAAGCGGATGGCCAAGCTGCCCGACGTGCCGACCTTCTTCGAGCAGGGGGTGACCGACAAGGCCTTTCAGGTCCAGGGCTGGATCGGGCTGGTCGGTCCTGCCGGCATGCCGAAGGAGATCGTGCAGAAGCTGTCGGACCTGATGGTCGAAGGCGGCAAGAGCGAGCGCATCCAGAAGATCCTCGCCACTTTCGGCATCGACAATGCCGCCCGCGATCACGTCTTCTTCGAGAAGATCGTGGCCGAGGAGGGACCGATCTGGATCGACCTGGTGAAGGGCCTGAATATCGAGCCCCAGTAGCTGTCAATCCCGGCAATACGAGGGTCGGGCGGGGCATTCCCGCCCGAATCAAGTCGACACCCGAAATTGGGAAGGATTTTCGCTGCTTTGCGATTGCGCTTTTGCACGCGGAAATTGTACGTGTAGGTCAACTGAAAGTGGCGGGCCGCGTCGGCGACCGTACGGAAAGGAACCTGTCTCTGCATGGCTCTCGACGTCTATGTCGGGTCGCTTACGCGATATTACGCCGGTGTCTGGGAAAATCTCGTCGAGAAGGCAGCGCGCGAGCGGGGCGCGCAGCATCGTGTCCGGTCGGCCAGACCTGCCGACGCGGCCAAGAGCCAGGATCGCATACGTCCGAAGGTGATTGCCTGGCGTGCCGCGCTCGCGAAGGCGCTGGGCGATCGTCTTTCCGCGCCGCTCGAGTGGGACGAGACGGCGACGGCGCCCTGGTACACCCATCGTCCCGGCTGGGACGGGTTCGGGTCGCTCGTCCTGTGGGCGGCCTATGCCGAACATAAGGCCTTGCGGATGCCCGAAACCCTGCCGGAGGAGTGGGACCAGGACATCGCGCTGACACGGTCGACCGCGGACGGGTTTCGCTCACGCTATTCCCATCTGGTGCGCAACGTGGAGATGTGGCTGCCGGTCGCCTTCGAGATTACCTTCGAAGGCGAGGACGTCGAGGGCCGGCGGGCCGTCATGGGCTCCGTGACGACCCTGCGTCGCCAGCTCGCCGACCTGAATGCGGCGACCTGGAAGGCCTCGGCTGCCGACGTGGCGGCGTGGGGACAGGTTCTGGCCGAGGAGGGATCCTTGGAGGAGCGCGCGCGCTTTGCCTTTGCCATCCTGACGGCGCTGGCTGAGCGGGCGCAGACCGAGCGTCTGCCGATGAAGCTCGACCACTAAAGGAAAACGCCCGCGATCGTGCCGCGGGCGTCGTCGTCGAACAGGCCTTGTCCGAAAGTCTCAGACTGCGCTGGGCGCCGGCGGCGGCTCGGTCGCGGGACGGTTGCGACGGTCCGCCATGAACTGGTCGAACTCGGCGCGGTCCTTGGCAGCGCGCAGCTTGTCGAGGAAGTCGCGAAACTCGCGCTGCTCCTCGTCGAGGCGGTTCAGCGTCTCCTCGCGATACTCGTCGAAGGCGACGTTGCCGCTGCTGTTGCGGCGGCCCCAGCCGGAGCGGCGCTTCCAGCCGCGGAATTCCTCACGGCACGAGCGGCCGTCCGGCATGTTCCAGTGACCGTAGCGCTTCGAGCAAAACATGCGTCCACTCCCTTTGAGATAGATGAGCAGGGCCAGGCCGACCGGCCAGAACAGGATGAAGCTCAGCACCATCAGCGCGATCCACGCCGGCTTGCCGAGGTCGTCTATTTTTTCGATCAGGCCCATTGGGGAGCCCCCTTTGCTGATGTTAACGATGTGAATGTTAACGACATTTACATTGGGGCCGACGCCTCGGGGAGTCAAGGGCCTCGGCAAAACTTTCAGCGCGGAGAGGGAAAACCCAGTCCCTGCAGGTAGATGAGGACTTCCGATTCGAGGAGTTCCTCGGCCGACATGGGCAGCGGGCGCCGACCGGAATCGCCACGCCCGAACAGGGAGGCGATGCCATGCGCCATCGACCAGATGTGCAGACCCATCATCAACGCGGGCGGACGGCCGGTGGCCGGGAGCAGGACGACGAGTTGGTCGGCTGCGGCGCGCAGCACGGCAAAGGCTCGTTCCGAGGCGGCCCGCAATTCGGGGTTGGAATCGGGTGAGATGCCGGATTCGAACATGGCGGCATAGTAGGCGGGCTCGGACCGCGCGAAGCTGAGATAGGCCCTGCCGATATTGTGGAAGGCCGTGACAGGGTCGGGCTTCCCGTTGGCCCAGCCGGTCGCAAGCATCGCGGCGAAGCGCTCGAAACCTTCGCGCGCCACGTCGGCCATCAGCGCGTCGCGGTCGCGAAAATGGCGGTACGGAGCGGCGGGACTCACGCCCGCGGACCGCGCCGCATCGGCGAAAGTGAAGCCTGCCGGCCCCTTTTCCTTGATGAGTTCGCGGGCGGCCTTGATCAGCGCCTCGCGCAGACTGCCGTGGTGATACTTCCGCTCCTCACGGTCGTTGCGCTTCCAGCTCATGTTAAGCCAGTTTACATTAAAGCCCCTGCCTGCAACAGCCGCGGGATATGCGGAGATCGGCCGTGTCGCGCCCGGCTGGGTGTTTCTACGCTCTGCCTGCGCGAAGACGAGAGCGGGGCTCCCATGCACCATGGCGACGTGTCACCGGAGATTGCGGCAGGCCTGCTGGCCCTGAAGAAGCGCATCGAGGCCGCGAAGATCCCACCCTCCAAGCTCGACGAGACGATCAACGTCGCGGTCTGGAACATCCGCGAGTTCGGCAAGAAGCGACGCAGCGTGGCAGCGCTGCACTACATCGCCGAGATCCTGGGCCAGTTCGACCTGATCGCGCTGGTGGAGCTGCGCGACAATCTCGAGGATTTCGGCAGGGTCTGCCAGTTCCTGGGACCGAGCTGGGATCTCGTCTATTCCGACTGGATGTCCGATGCCGGCGGCAACCGCGAGCGCACCGGCTTCCTCTACGATCGCCGTGCCGTCATCTTCAACGGGCTGGCTGCCGAGGTCGACGCGCCGCGCGCCAAGAAGGATACCGAGTATCTCGCCGCGCAGTCGTTCTGGCGCGCGCCCTACATGTGCTCGTTCCGCGCCGGCAACTTCGACTTCATCGCCATCGCCACCCATGCGCGCTGGGGTGACAGCCTGGAAGGCCGCGAGGCCGAGCTCGGCATGCTGGCCGACTGGATCGACGCGCGGCAGAAGGACAAGTCGGTCGAGGACCATGACCTGATCGTGATGGGCGACTTCAACACGCCGAGCCTCGACGACAAGACCTTCAGGGCGCTGACGGGGCGCGGTCTGCAGGTGCCCGATTCGCTGCTCGAGCTCAAGGTGGGCGACGTCGCGGTGAAGGGATCCAATCTCGGCAAGACGATGCGCTACGACCAGATCCTGCACCTGCCGACGGTGAAGAAGCGCTTCACCAACTTCGGCGGCACGCTCGACTTCTACATCTCCGACGCGTCGATCAAGCAGCTCTTCCCGGGACAGGACATGACGCGCACCCAGTTCACCTACCAGCTCTCCGACCATTTCCCGGTCTGGGTCCAGATCAAGACCGACATCGATGGCGAGCGGCTGTCGCAGATCGTACAGAACGCGAAGAAGGACTGACGCTCAGCGCGAGACCTCGCCGACCAGGATGTCCTCCGTCACCTTGCCCGCCAGCTCTTCCTCCGGTTCGATCAGGCGCTTCTTCTTCCAGTCGCCCCTGGCGTAGAGGCAGAGCGTGATCAGCGCGGTCACGATATTGGAGACCGGCAGCGCCCACCAGATTCCCTGTTCGTGCAGCTCCGTGTGCTTGGACAGGACATAGGCCAGCGGGAACTGAACGACCCATTGCGACACCAGGGTGAGGACCATGGTCAGCACCATGTTGCCCGAGGCGCGGAACACGCCGGTCAGCGCGAATTGCAGGCCAAGGAAGCCCCAGGCGAGCGACATGATGCGCAGAAAGCCGGCGCCGGCGGCGATCACGGCGGGATCTCCCGGCACGAAGAAGGCCACGAGCTGCGGCGCGAACAGGAAGACCACGATTCCGAAGAAGCTGAGGCTGGCGAAGCCCAGCAGCGCGCCCAGCCGGCCGATCTGCGCCGCGCGCTCGATGTTGCCGGCGCCGATATTCTGGCCGACCAGGGTCGAGATCGCCATCGACAGGCCCATCGCCGGCACCATGACGACCTGCAGGATGTTCGAGCCGACGCCATAGGCCGCGATCGTAAGCGTGCCGAAGCTCGCGATCAGGAAGGTCATCACCATAAGGCCCAGCGCCCGCGCCGACAGCTCGACGGACGCGGGGAGGCCCAGGAGGAAGGCGCGCTTTATGTAGTTGAAGTCGGGAATGAAATCGCGGCGCCGCACATGGATGCCGTGCAGGCCGAGTCGCAGGATGGCGATGCCAACGACGGCGGCGGTCGCTTGGGTGATCAGCGTGGTGATGGCGGCCCCCATCACGCCGTAGCCGGGCACGGGGCCCCAGCCGAAGATCAGCAGCGGATTGAGGGTGAAGTTCAGGAACACCGTGCCCAGCACGATATAGACAGGCAAGGTCGGCCTGCCGATGCCGCGCATGATCGACTGGAAGACGAAGAAGGTGAAATTGAAGACGATGCCGATGAACGAGACGCGCATGAAGCCCAGTGCGCCGGGATAGACGTCGGCTCCCACGCCCATCAGTCGCAGGAGCGCCGGCGAACAGAAATAGCCGATCGTCCCCAGCAAGATCGACGCCAGGATCACCATCAGCAACGTCTGGCCCGCGACATGCGCGACCATCTTGTCGTTACGCGCGCCGACATACTGCGCGATCAGGGTCGAGCCCGCGAGCGACAGCCCCGAGCCAATGGCAAAGGTGAGGAACAGCACCGGAAAGCTGATCGACACCGCCGCCACGGCCGCGCCGCCCAGCCGCCCGACCCAGAAGGCATCGATGATCTGGTAGGCCGACTGCAACACGTTCGCCGCCACGATCGGCACGGCGAGCGTCAGCAGCGAGCGGAGGATCGGACCTTCGAGGAGTTTGTTGGGGGCGGGGGGCACGCAGGTCCCTTAGCGGATCAATGAGACTTTTGTGCGAGGCTCAACGTCTGAAGCGCGGATTGGCTCCTGTCACGACGAGTGCGAGACGACGGATGCTACTTCCAGATCTTCTTCCCGCTACCTGGCAACCCCAACTCATTCCACATCGCGTCGACCTTCTCGATCACGGCTTGGTCCATCCTGATCTGCCGGCCCCATTCGCGGTTGCTCTCGCCGGGGAACTTGTCGGTCGCGTCGAGGCCGATCTTGGAGCCAAGGCCGGAGACGGGGCTGGCGAAGTCGAGATAGTCGATCGGCGTGTTCTCGATCACCGTGATGTCGCGCGCCGGGTCCATGCGGGTCGAGAGCGCCCACATCACGTCCTTCCAGTTGCGCGCATCGATGTCGGCGTCCACCACGATCACCCACTTGGTGTACATGAACTGCCGCAGGTAGCTCCACACGCCCATCATCACGCGCTTGGCGTGGCCGGCGTAAGCCTTCTTCATCGACACGACGGCGATGCGATAGGAGCAGCCCTCGGGCGGCAGCCAGAAGTCGACGATCTCGGGGAACTGCTGCTGGAAGAGGGGAATGAACACCTCGTTCAGCGCCTCGCCCAGCACGCTCGGCTCGTCGGGCGGCCGGCCGGTGAAGGTCGAGAGGTAGATCGGCTTGCGCCGCATCGTGATGGCGCTGATCGTGAAGACCGGGAACTGCTCGACGCTGTTGTAGTAGCCGGTATGGTCGCCGTAGGGCCCTTCGTCGCCGTAGTCGTCGAGGCTGACATGGCCTTCGAGCACGATCTCGGCCTCGGCCGGCACCTTGAGCGGCACGGTCTTGCACTCGACCAGCTCGACCTTCTTGCCCCTGAGCAGGCCGGCGAACTGGTATTCCGATAGCGTGTCGGGCACCGGCGTCACGGCGGCGAGGATGGTGCCGGGATCGGCGCCGATCACCACGGCGGCCGGCAGCGGCTCACGCTTGCCGGACTTCTGCCAGCGCTGGTGATGCTGGGCGCCGCCGCGATGCTTCAGCCAGCGCATCAACGTCGTATTCCTGCCCGTCACCTGCAGCCGGTAGATGCCGAGGTTGAAGCTGTCCTGTTTGTCGCCTTTCGGATTGGGCCCCTGCGTCACCACCAGCGGCCAGGTGATGAGCGGCGCCGGCTCGCCCGGCCAACAGGTCTGGATCGGCAGCTTCGCGAGGTCGATGTCGTCGCCAGTGAGCACGATCTCCTGGCAGGGCGCGGAACTCACTGTCCTGGGCTTCATCGCCATGACGGTGCGCACCATCGGCAGCATCTCGAGCGCCTCGCGCCAGCCGCCCGGCGGCTCGGGCTGGCGCAGGAAGGCCAGGGTCTCACCCACGGCGCGCAGCTGGCCGGGCTCGCGATCCATGCCCCAGGCCACGCGCTCGACGGTGCCGAACAGGTTGACCAGCACCGGGATGTCGGAGCGCGTGCCGTCGGCCCGCACGACGTTCTCGAACAGCACCGCCGGGCCCTGCTCGGCCAGCAGGCGGGTCTGGATCTCGGTCATTTCCAGGTGCGGCGAGACCGGCGCGGTCACGCGCACGAGACGGCCGCTCTTTTCCAGCCGGTCGATGAAGTCGCGAAGCGAGGCGTAAGGCATGGTAGGCAGTCGGTTTAGAGGGGCGGACCGATGAGATCAAACGGCATTCCCGTGGAGTTCGAGGACCTGCTGAGCCGTGCCGGCAGGCGCGTGCTGGCGGGCACACATCCGTTGTGCGGGGCACTGGCCAACCCGCGCACGCGGTTCCTTGCGGCGGAGGACCTGCTCGATCGCACCAGGGTTGCGCGGGTGCGGCGCACGCTCCAAGCCGGGCTGCAGGACGTGCTGGAATCGATCGAGCGGCCGATCCCGCCCGATACGATCTTCGGGATGAAAGAGGACTATGCCGAGCTGCTGCCCAAGAGCAGCCGGGCGCGCACCATCTACTTCGAGAGCCGGCGCGAGCCTGGCGTGAAGGCGGCCGAGCGGATCGGCCTCGCGCGCATGATGCGCAGCCAGAGCTTCCGCGCCTTCGCCGAGGCGCTGGCGGGACGCCGGCTCAGGTCGGGCTGGGGCCTTCAGGTGCTGCGGTACGGGCCGGGCGACTATGCCGGTCCGCACAACGATCACCATCCCGAGAACGAGGCTGCGAAGGGTGGCTATATCGACCTGCATCTCAGCCTGTGCACCCCCGGCGTCGAGCACCAGTGGCTGGTCTACAGCCGTGCCGGCCATTTCAGCGAGATCGTGTCGGTCGCGAGCCCCGCGACCGTGACCGCCTATCGCCTGCCGTTCTGGCACTACACGACGCCGCTGGTCGGCGCGCCGAAGGCAGGTCGCTGGGTGCTGCTGGGGACGTTCCTGTATCGGTGAGGCGGGAGTGCGTCAGTCCCGGTCCGGGGCGCCCAGCGGGAACAGCGGACGATACTGGCGCGCGTCCTCGACACAGCGGGCGAAGGACGGTCTCGCGAGCAGACGCGTGCGATAGGCGCGCAGGACCGGGTAGGTCTCGGGAATCCGGTGTACCCAGTCGGCGTAGAAGAGTGACGGCGCGGCGGCGCAATCGGACATCGTGAAATCGTCACCGGTGGCCCAGGTGCGGCCGGCGAGTTCGTTCTCCAGCCAGGCGTAGGAACGTTCCAGCTTCGCGATTGACTCGTCGTGGCCCTCCTTGCGCTTCACGGGATCGCCGGTCAGCGCGCCGTTCACCGCGATCTGCATCATGTTCATCACGTGCAGGTCGAAGAAGCGGTCGAGGAAGCGCACGTCGAGCGCCTTCATCGGATCGGCAGGAATCAGCTTCACCGGACCGGGATGCGTGATCTGCAGATATTCGATGATGATGCTGGTCTCGACGACGGTGCGGTCGCCGTCGACCAGCAGCGGGAACTTGGCCAGGGGCCAGCGCTTCAGCCATTCACCGACATGTTCGGGCGTGTCCTGACCGAGGGCGCGGAACTCGAACGGCGTGCCGTTCTCGTAGAGCGCCATCAGGACCTTCTGCGTGTAGGAGGAGAAGAGGTGGCCGTAGACCGCGAGCGACATTTAGCTGGCTTTCTTCCATGACGCGGCCCGCGCGAGCAGACGCTCGGCGCGGATGACGATCGGCAGGTCGACCATGCTGCCCTCGAAGGCGACGGCACCCTCGCCGTTGGCCTTGGCGACCTCGAAGGCCGCCAGCAGACGGCGGGCTCGGTCGAGTTCCGCTTCGGATGCGCCATACTCCTCGTTGATGATCGGCACATGGGCAGGGTGGATGCACGAAGCCGTCGTGAAACCCAGCTCCCGGCCGCGCTTCAGGCCGGCGCGATAGGACTCCAGGTCGTCGATCTTGGCGAGCTGGCCCATCGAGCCCATCGGCAGGATGCCGGCGGCGCGGCAGGCGGCCAGCCCCTGCATGGCGAAGACGTACATGCTGTCGGCCGAGGGTGTGGCGCCCATGTCGGTGGCGAAGTCCTCACCGCCGACCGACATGCCGGCCATGCGCGGCTCGGCGGCGATGGCGAAGAGATGCGGCAGGGCCGCCACCGTCTCGATCAGCACGAGGAAACGTGTGTGACCGATCTGCATGCCGAGCTGCCGTTCGCGCTCGGTCACCAGCTCGGCCAGCAGGCGCACATGCTCGGGGCCCATCACCTTGGGCAGCATCAGCGCCGAGACGCCGGGCATCACCGCGGCCGCAATGTCGGGCACGGCCAGTTCGAGCGGACGGTTGATGCGCACCACCACATCGGCGCCGTTCTGCGCCACCCGTGGCACGGCGGCCGCGATCGCGGCGCGCGCTTCGGCTTTCTTGGAGGGAATGATCGAATCCTCGAGGTCGAGGATCAGCGCATCGGCGCCGCGCGTGTGGGCCTTTGCGATGAAGCGTTCGGCCAGCACAGGCACGAACATCAGCGAGCGCCAGTTGGGCGGGGGACGGGTGGTCATTTCATTTCTCTCCGGGAATAGGTCAGCGCAGGCCGACGGGAACGACGCTGATAGAGTTCTGTGGGCTGCCCTCGATCACGCGGTCGGTATAGGTGAGATAGATGAGGGCGCGACGCTTGGGATCGTAGAAGCGCACGACCTGGGTGGTCTTGAATATTAGCGAGGCGCGCTCGCTGAACACTTCGTGCGGGCTCTTGAGCTTCTCGGCCTTGTCGCCGTCGACCGGGCCGACCTGGTGGCAGGAGATCGAGGCATAGGGCGGATCCTCCGCCAGGCCGACCATACCCTTGAGGCCTCCGGTGCGGGCGCGCGCGAGATAGCAGGTGATTCCCGCGAGGTCGGGATCGTCGAACGCCTCGACCACGATCTTGTCGTTGGGGCCCAACCACTTGAAGCGATAGCCGACCGCGCCGATTTCCTCGGCCGCGGCGGGAAGCGCAACGAGCAGAGCGAGGACGGTGAGGATCGCGCGAATCATGTCAGACTCCTTTGGGGGCGGAACGGGTCGCGAGGAACAAGCCGGGCAGCACCAGCAGGGTTCCCATCAAATGATACCATTGCGGTGTTTCGCCGAGGATCAGCCAGGCGAGGATGCCGACATAGAGCGGGCCGAGGTACATCGACACGCTGGTGATCGACGGTCCGAGCTCGCGCACGCAGTAGGCGAAGGCGCCGTAAGCGCCGACGCCGGGAATGATCGCCAGCACGATCCAGGCGAGCCAAGTACGCCAATCGGCAAGGTCCGGCGCCTGCCAGAGCAGCGCCTCGGCCAGCGTGAACGGCAAAAGCACGAGCGAGCCCGCGAATGAGATGGCACAGAGCCGCGTCAACGGATCGAGCGTGCTGGGACGGGCCTTCAGCAGGACGGAGTAGAGGCCCCAGCAGGCGGAGGCGGCAGCGATCCAGAGATCGCCCTCGGTGAACTGCACCGAGAGGAGATTTTCGATCCGACCCTTGGCGAACACCGCGGCGACGCCGGCGAGACAGAGAACGATGCCGGCAATGCGGCCCGTCGTCAGCCGCTCGCGATAGAGCAGGCGACCCAGCGCCACGACCAGGATGGGCGAGGCGGCATAGATCAGGCCGATGTTGAGCGCCGGTACCGAGCGGGCGCCGATATAGACCCAGGCGCCGCAGATCCACATGCCGATCGCGCCCAGCAGCAGCAGGTCGCGCCATTCGCGGCCGAGCGCGTGGCGATGGCGCACCAGGCGGGTCCACACGAACGGCAGCAGCAGCAGGGCGACGAAGAACCACCGCCCCAGCGCGAGCGCGTTCGGCGGCACGAACGTGGCGTAACGCGCGCCCAGCATGTTCACGGAGAACATCGCGGGCGTGAGCAGCAGCAGCGTCCAGGCGATGCGACGGCGGGTGAAGAACGACACGGTGGGGTTCTACCACGGGAAGGTTTGAAGCAGTGCCGTCGTCACACCTGGCTCTTGAATCGCTCGATCAGCCATTGCGCGGCGGGGCCGGGTGGGCTGTCGATGCGATGCAGGATGCGGAGCGGATAGATCGCGGCCCACCAGTCGGAGAGATCGAGTTCGACGAGGCGGCCGGCCTCGATGTCGCCCTTGACCATCGGCGCCGGCATGCTGCCCCAGCCGACCCCTGCCAGCAGCAGGGCGTGCTTGGCGCCGAGATCGGCCAGCCGCCAGGTCTTGGGACCGACCACGCCGAAATCCTGGCCTTCCGTGAGCTTCGAGCGATCGGTGAGGACGAGCTGGATATGCTCGCGCGCGGCGCCGCGCGCCTGTCCGCCAAGTCGCGCCAGGGGATGGAACGGCGCGGCGACCGGCACGAGCTGGACGCCGCCGATGGCGATGCTCTCGGTTTCGTCGATCGCGACGTTCAATGGACCGCTGACGCCGATAGTCGCGGTGCCGTCGAGCACGAGCTGCGTGACGGCGCCCAGCGTCTCGACATGCAGTCTCAACTGCACGGTCGGGAAGGTCGTCTGGAAGCCCTGCAGCGCATCGACCAGCCGTGCGGTCGGCAGCATGACGTCTACGGCGAGCGACACTTCTGCCTCCAGTCCTTCGAGCAGCCCCTTCACCTTGGCGCGCAGCATGTCGACGCCGTGCGTCACGGCGCGGGCCTCGGCCAGTACCGCGCGGCCAGCCTGCGTCAGTTCGGGTTTGCGGGTGGCGACCCGGTCGAACAGGGGCAGGCCGAGTTGGGTCTCCAGATTGTCGATCGCGTAGGTGATCGCCGAGGTCGCGCGGTTCAGGCGGCGGGCCGCGCCGGCGAAACTGCCGGCATCTACCACCGCGAGCAGGACCTGAAGCTGGGCGAAGGAAGGTGTGCCGGGTGTTGTCGACATTTCTAAATAATTGAAAAGTGCATTCAATATTATACGGATTTTCGAGAAAAGGGGCAGCCCCTACATAGCCGTCGCAGCCAAGGAGGCGGCCATGAACAGCAACAAACGCCAGCTCATTTCCATCCATGACGCGTTCCGGACCCTCGAAGGCGACGGGTTCGAAGTGCGCCGCGCCATTCCGTCGAACGCCTACGAGGCGATCGGCCCGTTCATCTTTCTCGACCAGTTCGGCCCGATCGACGTCCGGCCTGGCGAAGCCAAGGGCGCGTCGGCGCACCCGCATGCCGGCATCGAAACGCTCACCCTGCTGCTGGAAGGCAGCCAGACACACAAGGACAGTCTCGGCAATGTCAGCAGCATGCGGCCGGGCGAGGTCCAGTGGATGCGCGCCGGCCGCGGTGTGGTTCACGACGAGAGCCCGGACGAGCAGCTCCGTCGTGAGGGCGGTCATGTTCACGGCGTCCAGCTCTGGATCAACATGCCCAAGGGTTCGAAGCACGCGGAACCGGCCTACCGCCACGTGAAGGCGTCCGAGATCCCGACCGTCACGGCAGACGAGGGCCGCGTCGTGGCGCGGCTCGTGGCCGGTAGCCTGGGCGATCTCAGGGGACCGATCACAACGTCAGGGGCTCCCTTCGTCGTGCACGCCTCGTTGAAGGCCGGTGCCTGCGTCGAGCTTCCGGCGGGCAGCCCGGCTGAACTCGGCATCTACGTCATGGGCGGCGCCGCACGCATCGGCGGTGACGACCGGCGGATCGAGGCGTGCCAGCTCGCGCGGCTGACGGCGGGCGACTCGCTTGAGATCGTGGCCGCCGAGGACAGCGAGGTCCTGCTGGTCGGTGGCGATCCGCTCGATGCGCCGATCCTGCGTCACGGTCCCTTCGTGATGAATTCGATCGACGAGCTCGAACGCGCGGTCCGCGACTACCACGCCGGCCGCATGGGCCAGGTCCCCGCCTGACGTTTCTCTTTCCCTCGACCCTTCAACCTCAATCGACAACTGGAGACTGAAATGACCAAGGTTCTCGTTCTCTACTACTCGACCTACGGCCACATCGAGACGATGGCCGAAGCCGTCGCCGCCGGTGCCCGCGAGGCCGGGGCGCAGGTCGACATAAAGCGCGTGCCCGAGACGGTGCCGGAAGCCGTGGCCAAGGCGGCGCACTTCAAGCTCGACCAGAAGGCGCCGATCGCCAAGGTCGAGGACCTGGCCGACTACGATGCCGTGATCGTCGGCACCGGCACCCGCTTCGGCCGCATGTCCTCGCAGATGGCGAGCTTCCTCGACCAGGCCGGTGGCCTGTGGGCAAAGGGTGCGCTGAACGGCAAGGTCGGTGGCGCCTTCACCTCGACGGCGACCCAGCATGGCGGCCAGGAGACGACGCTGTTCTCCATCATCACCAACCTGCTCCACTTCGGCATGGTGGTGGTCGGCCTCGATTACGGCCATGCCGGCCAGATGACGATCGACGAGATCACAGGCGGCAGCCCCTATGGTGCTTCCACGATCGCCGGCGGCACCGGCCAACGCCAACCCTCCGAGAACGAACTGGTCGGCGCCCGCTACCAGGGCCGCAAGATCGCAGAGACGGCGAAGAAGCTCGCCGCCTGATCACTCGACGATCGGACTTCGATGAACGGCCCCGGCGTCGCGCCCCGCGACGCCGCGTGGCCGGATCAGCGAAATCAGGCCCGCCAGCGCGGCCAGGCCACCGAGCAGCAGGATCACTCCCCGGCAGGACGCCACGAGCGACGAGGTCGGCACGTTAAGCGTGCTGCCTCCGGTATCTCCCAGCCCCACCGCGAAGAGCGTCGAGGCGCCCGCGATGCCGGCGCTCATGCCGATCAGGCGCACCAGGTTCAGCACGCTTCCTGCCTGGCCCGTTTGTTCGGGCGGCGCCGTTGCCATGATGGCGCTGGTGTTCGGGGAGATGAACAGACCCTGGCCGACGCCGAACAGGGCCAGGGCCAGCGTGACCAGGGGCAGGTTCGCGGCCGACCCGTCGAGGAAGAAATAGATCGTCGCGAGGCTCGCGATGCAGATCAGCATTCCACACGACGTCGGCGCGCGGGCGCCGAGGCGATCGTAGAGCATGCCGCCGACCGGGGCCAGCAGTCCCAGCATCACGGGCAGGATCGACAGCCGAAGGCCGGCGACCAGGGCAGAGTCGTCATAGATGCGCACGAGCGCGAAGGGAACGAGGAAGAACACCCCGAACAGCACGGCGTAAGCCAGGAAGTTCGCGGCGTTGCCGAGCAGGAATGCGCGTCTGCCCAGAAGGTGCAAGTCCAGCAACGGCGACGTGGCCCGGCGCTCGGTGCGGACGAAAAGGGCGAGGAAGACAATTCCGAACGCGGCGCAGCCGATCAGGGCTGGTGATGCAAATCCCCAGGCATGGCCCTCGTTCAGCGCCGCCACGACCGCCGTCAGGGCCGGTGCGATCAGGAGCGCGCCGTACCAGTCAAAGCGCCCGGTCGCCGGCAAGGCCTTGGTCTGGGGAAGAAGGAGCCAGCCCAGGATCACGCCGGCCAGGCCCATTGGCACGTTGATCCAGAAGGCCCACTGCCAGCCCAGCGTGTCGAGGATCAGGCCGCCGACGGCTGGCCCGGCGCCGAGACCGACGGCCTGCGCCGCCGACTGCAGGCCGAGGCCGCGGCCGCGCTCCTCCTCGCCGGTGGCCATGACGATGATCGCAATGCTGTTCGACGTCAGCAGCGCGGCACCGATGCTCTGCAGGATGCGGAAGAAGATCAGCATCGGAAGATCGGTGGCGAAGCCGCACAGGCCCGAGCCGACGATGAAGAGGAAGAAGCCGCCGAGATACAGCAGTTTGCGGCCGACCATGTCGGCCAGCCGCCCGAAGATCGGCGTGAACGATGCCATCGCCAGCAGATAGGCGACCGCGACCCAGCTCACGCTGCTGAGACGCGCGCCGAACTCGACCTCGAGCCGCGGCAGCAGGACCTGCGTCATGCTGGCGTCGATCTGGCCCATGCACGCGCCTATGCAGACCGTGGCGACCACGAACCAGCGGTACGAGGGCAGGCGCGCGATCGCCGGGAGCGGCGGAGGCTCGCGACCTTCGGTCAGGGCTGCGCGAAGCGTCCTGATCGAGAGGGGGCCACCCGGTGAAGCATCGGTCAGGACAGACTCCGTTCGTGAGCGGGCCGCCCGCGCGACGTGACGGCACGGGACACGGTATCGCGCGGCGATCGTTTGACGCCAGTCGAATTCATGCGCGATGCTCCGTCGGAGGGGAGCATTGAACATGGCGCAGGCGGCATCACTCGCAGGGATCCGGGCGCTCACCTTCGACGTCCAGGGCACCTGCGCCGATTTCTGCGGGCCGCTCCTGCGCATGGGGGCCGAGGTAAATCGTGCCAAGGGACTCGAGATCGACTGGGGCGCCCTGTCGGCCGATTGGCGAGAACTCTATCGCGCGGTCCTGGACCAGATCATCGCCGGGGCTCGGTCGTGGCTCAGGGTGGATCGCATCTATCGCGAGACGCTGGACGACCTGCTGGACCGGCACGGATTGTCGGCGACCTTCACCGCTGCCGAGCGCGATCAGCTGAACCAGGTCTGGTCCCGCCTCGATCCCTGGCCGGACAGCGTGGAAGGGCTCGCGCGGTTGCGCCGGCGCTTCGTCACCTCGACCCTCTCCAATGCCGGGATGAGGACCATGGTCGCCGTGGTCAAGCATGCGGGGCTGCCTTTCGACGCCGTCCTGACGGCGGAACTGGCGCAGAGCTACAAGCCTGCGCCGGCCGTCTACCAGCTCGCAGTCGATCTCCTCGGCTACCGGCCGGAGGAGATCATGATGGTGGCCTGTCACAAGTACGATCTGAAGGCCGCGCGAGCCTTCGGCATGCGCACGGCGTTCGTGGCGCGACCGCTGGAATTCGGCCCCGACGTTCGCCCCGACGTTGCGCCCGAACCCTGGTTCGATGTCTTTGCGACGGATTTCGTCGCGCTTGCCGACGCGCTGGGCGCTTGATCCCTTACCAGGTCGGCTTGGTTTCGAATGTCGTCGGCGCCCTGGTGGCGCGAGCGGCCGGGGCCACCTTGGCGTCGAATGTGTAGGTCGTGCCGACGGCCGACTGGCTGACGCGATCGCCATAGGCGTTCGCCAGCGCATGCAAGGCGCGCCATCCGGTGCAGTGGCCGGTGATGAAGTGTCCGATGTCGAACGGGGCGAGGGCTTCGACCGTCTGCGGAATCAGGCGCTCCATCACGCCGCCGAGATGCAGGCCGCCCATCACCGCGTGGATCGGGATGTCGGGAAACAATCGCTTCGCCTCGGTGCAGACGTTGACGATGCCGGCATGCGAGCAGGCGCTGAACACGACCAGGCCGAGATCGCGCACGTTCACGATCAGCATGCGCTCGTCCATCAGGAACGGGTCGGGCCGCCATTCCTCCGAATTGTCCTTGCGGCAGAGATGGTCCTCGCGGCCCTTCTCGAAGGCGCTGACCCGGGGAATCTCGCCACTGTAGTAGAAGTGACCGTCGAGCAGGGCGCGCGCCTTGCCGTCGTTGACGACCCGCGCGCCCTGGGCCTCCATCTGTGCGGGCGTGGGGACGCGGGCGGCTGGAAAGATCGTACCGTCCTGCAGCAGCACGCCGCGCTCGTTGAACATGTCGGGATTGACGTTGATCGTCACACTGCCGCGACCGCGGCGGGCCGCGATGGCGTCGAGTGCCGCGGGGAGCGCTCCCATGTGATCCCAGTGGCCGTGGGTGACGGCGATCTCCTCGACCTCGCCGAGATCGATCGCCATGTTGCGGCAGTTGCGAATGAAGGCAGCTCCCTCCGTGCCGGTATCGAACAGCAGCGTGTGCTGCTTTGCTCCGACTTTCGTCTTGAGGCGCAGCCCGTAGCCGAGGTTCGCCACCAGCAGGGTCTCTCCCGAAATCTCCTTCGCCCCCGCCTTCAGGATGTTGGCCATCTCCGACACGGCGAAGGCGGGCTTGCTCGCATAGGTGTCGCTCATATTGTCGGTGATGACGTCGACGGTGAGCGAATCGACAGCGGCCAGATCGGACATGCGCGACGCCTCCTGTGTCAGGGTGCCGGCCCAAGGGGACGGACGAGATATCGGACGGTCTTTGCGCCGCCGTGAATGGCGGCGTGGCCGACCTCGACGAAGCCAAGGGCCGCATGAAACGCATCCGAGACCGGATTGGGCGGATCGGAATTGACCTCACAGACGACCCGCTCGTGGCCGGCGACGCGGGCCGCACGAAACAGGTCTTCGTACAGGCGGTTCGCCAGGCCGCGCTTGCGCATCGCCGCAGCGACGACGATGCGGTCGACATAGACGAAGCGTGGATAGCGTTCGCGGAACCAGAGGTAATTCGGACTGTCGTAGTCGGCGTCCTGGTCGAAGGCCAGGAGGAAGGCGGCGACGTTGCCGACGCGACGGGCGTAGAAGGCTTCCGCCAAAAGGTGGCGAAGCCTCGCGGCGTCGAGCCAGGACAGTTCGACGGCATGTTCGTTGTTGAGGGAGAGGAGGGTGGCCTCCTCGCCGGCTGAAACGCTGGCCAGATCGGTCAGGCTGTCGTCTCCTTCAGGAACTTGATGAGCAGGCGGCTCACTTCGGCGGCCTGCTCCTGCTGCACCCAGTGGCCGGCGCCTTCGACCATGTGGATCGCCTTCATGTTGGTGCAGGCGGTCTTCTGCATCTTCTCCAGCGCGCCCGGCGACTGGTAGTTGCCCCAGTCGCTCTTGCCCGAGATGAAGGTCGAAGGCTGGTCGATGGTGCGGCCGGTAAAGATCTCGAGCTCGGGCGTGACGCGCCCGCTGGTGCGGGCACGATACCAGTTGAGGCCGCCCTGGAAGCCGGTGCGCTCGTACTCCCCGGCATAGACCGCGAGCTCGTCGTCGGTGAGCCACCTGGCGGCCGCGATCTCCTCGGCCGTCGGCATCTGCTTGGCGACCGTCTCGGCCATGCCTTCGGCCAGGTCCATGATGTAGTAGGTCGGCATCTGCGCCAGTTCCTCGGCGGTCCAGCCCCTCAGCTCATAGGGCTTGTTCGCCTTCCAGTCGGCGCTCTTGTAGTGATAGTAGGCGCGCAGGAAATTGCGCAGGCCCTGCTTCGGGTGCCACTGTTCTTCATTGGCCTCACGCGTCGACTGGTACCACTGGTAATGCTTGCGCGGACGCGGTAGCGCGGCGTGGATGTCCGGTGCCTTCGCTGGGGCCGGCTTGCCGGCCGTGTCGAACGGGACTGCCGACGGGCCGGGGAACGGCGCGCTCATCAGCGCCATGCGCCTGAAGATGTCGGGCCGCGCCAGCGAGGCATACGAAGCGACCGACGAGCCGAAATCGTGCCCGACCGCGGCTTCGGCGGTGCGATGGCCGAGCGCGTAGAGCACGCCGATCGCGTCGCGCAGCAGATTGGTGAAGCGGAAGCCGATCTGGTCGGCATCGAAGTCGGCACTCCAGCCGGTCGTGCGGCCGTAACCGCGCAGGTCCGGCGCGATGGCGTGATAGCCGGCCTCGGCCAACGCGGGCAGCACCTTGCGCCAGCTGTAGGCGATCTCGGGGAAGCCGTGGAACAGCATCACGGCCGGTGCCTTCCTGTCGAAGCCGGCTTCGAGGAGGTGGATGTCGAGCCCGTTGATGCCGGGAAGGATGCGGGCGCGGACGCCAGCGGGGAGGACGGAGGTGGGAAGCGGTTGCATCCGATGACCCTACGCCGGCCTTGGCTAGAATGTCAGGCTTTTGGTCCGCACTGCGGCCACAGATGAATTCATGCAGCAGCAACAAATCTCGGGGATCACGTTGGATGTCGCCGATATCGGGCACTCCAAGCGGTTCTATATCGAGGGTTTCGGCTGGAAGCCGGTCTTCGAGGCCGAGGGGATCGTGTTCGATCGGATGAACGGGTTGATGCTGGGCACGTCGCTCGCCTCGGCGCTCGCCGAAGATTCGCGGCAGACCGGCACGACAGTATTTCAACCAGGTGGTTGAATGACGTCATGCGATCGGCTATCTTCAACCATATGGTTGAATTAAAAGCCGACGGACTCGATCGCGTCTTCCACGCCCTGGCCGATCCCACGCGCCGCGCGATGCTGCGCCGGCTTGCGGGCGGGGAGCATAGCGTCGGCGAGCTCGCCGAGCCGTTCGACATGTCCTTCGCCGCCGCCGCCAAGCACGTGAAGGTGCTGGAGGCGGCGGGCCTTCTGAAGCGCAGCATCGAGGGACGCACCCATCGCTGTCGCATCGAGGCCGGTCCGCTCGCCGAGGCCGACCGCTGGATCGCGTACTACCAGCGCTTCTGGACGGGGCGGCTCGATGCTCTCGAGACCGCCCTGCTCAAGCACGCCCGAAAGAAGAGGAGCCGCGCATGACCGTCCCGACCAAGAAGTACGGCCGCATCATTGCGCCGGCGGAAGTCCGTTTCGAGCGCCTGCTGCCCGGGCCGATCGAGACCGTCTGGGAATTCCTCGCGGATTCCGAGAAGCGTGGTGAATGGCTGGCCTCAGGCCCCATGGACCTGAAGGTCGGTGGCAAGGCCCGGTTCACTTTTCGTCACGCCGAACTCTCACCTCACAAGGCGCCTGCGCCTGCCAAGTACCAGGACATCGACGCCAAGCCTCCGACCAGCGAGCATGTTATCACGCGCGTCGAAGCGCCATACCTGCTGGCTTTCACCTGGCCGCCCGGCTCGGAAGTGACCTTCGAGCTAAAGGAACAAGGCTCTAAGGTGCTGCTCACGGTGACGCATCGCAGGCTGGCCGACCGCGGTGAAATGGTCATGGTGAGCGGCGGCTGGCACACGCATCTCGACATACTGGTCGAGCGGTCCCACGGACGAACGCCGCCCGCATTCTGGACGGCGTTCGGTGATATCGAAGCGGAATACGAGAGGCTCTATCCCAAGCCGTGACTACTGATGGGCGATGTCCTTGTCGTACTGCGGCTCGTCCGTGAAGACGAGCAGGCGACGCGCATGGGTCTCGCGTTCCATGCAGGACGTGTAGCCGGAGGTGGCTGGAGAGAGGCCGTATTCGAGGCAAGCGTCGCGCGCGTCGGCCGTGACCCTGGCCATCGTATAGGCTATCTCGGGCTTTCCCCATTCGAGGGCGCGCGTGGCCTGGGACAGGCAATATTCATAGCCCTCGGTCTTGGCGGTGATACCCTGCTCACGGCAAATCCGCTCAGCCTGACTCTGTGCCGAGGCCGGCGGTACCGGTGGGGCGAAGGCCACGATCCCCGCCATGAGGAACACGCTTCCCAGCGCCAAACCGGCGTGCAGCTGGTTGCGGGTCATTTTTCGACTCCGTCGAGTTGGTTGCGATCAGGTACTGGACAAACGTCCTGAATCGCCAAGGGGTTGCTGATACAAACGATACAATCGTCCGCGTTCGCCCCTTTTCCGCCTCAATCCGCAGACGATCAGTAGCTCTTGGGAAGTCCCAGTACGCGCTCGGCGACGTAGCAGAGGATGAGCTGCTCGCTGACGGGCGCGATGCGGGCGATCATGACCTCGCGCAGGAAGCGCTCGACATGGAATTCCTTGGCGTAGCCGTAGCCGCCATGGGTGAGGATTGCGCGCTCGCAGACGTCATAAGCGGAGCGGGCACCCAGATACTTGGCCGAATTGGCCTCGGCACCGCACTCCTTGCCGTTGTCGTACAGCCAGGCCGCCTTGAAGGCGAGCAGGTTGGCCGCTTCGAGCTGCATCCAGCTCTCGGCCAGCGGGTGCTGGATCGCCTGGTTCTTGCCGATCGGACGACCGAAAACGACCCTCTCCTTGGCGTACTGCGTCGCCCGCGCGAGGGCCGCCTTGCCGATGCCGATCGCCTCGGCGGCGATCAGGATGCGCTCGGGATTGAGTCCGTGCAGCAGGTAATGGAAGCCCTTGCCCTCTTCGCCGATGCGGTCCTCGAGCGGCACCTTCAGCCCGTCGATGAAGACCTGGTTGGTGTCGATGGCCTTGCGGCCCATCTTCTCGATCTCGCGCACCTCGATCTTGCTGCGGTCGAAGTCGGTGTAGAACAGCGACAGCCCGTCGGTCGGGCGCTTGCACTTCTCCTTCGGCGTGGTGCGGGCGATCAGCAGCATCTTGTCGGCGACCTGCGCCGTCGTGGTCCAGGTCTTCTTGCCATGGACGACATAGCCGTTGCCATCGCGCTCGGCCTTGGTCTCGAGCGCCGTGGTGTTGAGGCCGGCATCGGGCTCGGTGACGGCGAAGCAGCCCTTCACCTTGCCCTTGATGATGTCAGGCAGGATGCGTTTCTTCTGCTCTTCCGTGCCGAACACCACGATCGGGTTGGGGCCGAACACGTTGAGATGGATCGCCGACGCGCCCTGCAGCGCCGCGCCTGATTCGGCCACTGCCTGCATCATGATCGAGGCTTCTGTGATGCCGAGGCCCGAGCCGCCGAATTCCTCCGGCATGGCGATGCCCAGCCATCCGGCATCGGCCATCGCCCGGTAGAAATCCTCCGGGAAGCCGCCCTCCTTGTCCTTCTTCAGCCAGTACTTTTCGTCGAACCCGGCGCACAGCTTCGCGACACTGTCCTTGATGGCGAGCTGGTCTTCGGAGAAGGCGAAATCCATTTACATCACTCCTGTCAGCGGTTCAGGCCGAGCCAGCTCATCATGAGTCGGTTGAACGGCTCGGGCCGCTCGACGTTGGGCAGGTGGCGCGCCTTAGCGATGTCCTCGTAGCGCGCGCCGGGGATCTTCGAGGCGATCAGCTTGTTGCGATCGGGTGGCGTCGCCGGATCGTCGTCGCCACAGATCACCAAGGTCGGGACCTTGATGGTGGGCAGCCGGTCGAGATAGTCGAAATTCTGGATGGCGGCGGCGCAGCCCAGGAAGCCCGCATCCGACGTGCCGCAGATCGTCGAATGGATCTCCTTCCAGCGTGCCGGATTGGCTTCCTTGAACTCAGGCGTGAACCATCGCTCCATGTTGCCGTCTGCCAACGCCTTGACGCCGCCCTTGCGCACCGCCGCCTTGCGCTGGTCCCACAGGCCTGCCGAATCGTCGGGCGAGGAGGGGTGGGTGTCGCACAGGGTCAGCGATTGCAGGCGCTCGGGGTAGCTGAGTGCAAAGCCCTGGCCGATCATGCCGCCAATCGACAGGCCGATGTAGTGGACCTTCCAGATCCCCAGAACGTCGAGCGCGCCTTTCACGTCGCCGGCGAGCTGGTCCATCGTGTAGTCGCCTTCGACCGGCTGGCTGCCGCCATGGCCGCGCATGTCGAGCCGAAGCACGCGATAGCCTGCGGCCAGCAGCGGCACGAGCTGCTCGTTCCACATGCCGCCATCGGCCGCCAGCGAATGGGTGAAGCAGACCGTCGGCGCGTTCTGCGGCCCGGCCAGGTCGAAATAGATCTTACGTCCGTCGAGATTGAGAAGCATGAGAGATCCTTCGCTTCGCTCAGGATGATGGGCGAAGCGCCCATCACATCGCCGAGATGCCGCCGTCGATGATCACTTCCGAGCCGGTCATGAAGCTCGATTCGTCGGAGGCGAGGAAAACCAGCGCCCAGCCCACTTCCTCGGGCCGGCCGAGGCGCCCGATCGGCACCTGCTTGCCGAGCTTCTGCTGCATCAGGTCCTGGCCGAAGCGGTCGCGATACTTGTCGAGGATCGGCGTGTCGATGAAGGTCGGGTGCACCGAATTGCAGCGGATGTTGTAGCCCGACTTGGCGCAGTGCAGCGCCACCGACTTCGAAAGCAGCCGAACGCCGGCCTTGGCCGAATTGTAGGCCGCCATATTGGCCCCGGCGATGATGCCGGAGATCGACGAAATGTTGATCACCGAGCCGCCGAGGCGGGCCGTGTGCTTCTTGATCTCGGCGACGCCGTGCTTGCAACCCAGGAACACGCCGTCGAGGTCGATCGCGTGGACCTTGCGCCATTCCTCGAGCGTGATGTCCTCGACCGTCTTGCTCAGGCCGATGCCGGCAGAGTTCAGCAGAACGTGCAGGGCGCCGAATTTGTCGACGGTTTCCTGGATCGCGGCCTTCCAGTTGTCCTCGCTCGTCACGTCGAGCTTCACGAAATGCCCCGACGAGCCCAGCCGGTCGGCGACCGCCTTGCCGCGGTCGGCGGCGACATCGGCCACGACGACCTTGGCGCCTTCCCTGGCCATCAGTTCGGCGGCATTGGCGCCGAGGCCCGAGGCGCCGCCGGTGATGAGCGCAACCTTGCCGGCCAGACGATCCGTCATTTCTTCTTTCCTCCCGCGGCGGCCCCCGCTTTTGCCTCGCGGTGGGCGATGTAGGTCGTGGAGGCCACGATGATGGCGGCGCCCACGAAGGTCCAGATGTCCGAGGTCTTGCCCCAGACCGCCACGTCCATCAAGGCGGCCCAGACGATACCGAGGAAGATGATCGACTGCAGGGCGGAAATGTCGAGCAGGCGATAGGCCCAGGTGATGAAGAAGTAGCCCATCGTCCCGAAGAAGCCGGCGGCCAGGAACAGCAGCAGCTGGTCGAGGGTCGGCGTCTGCCAGAACCACAGGCCGAGCGGCGTGAAGCAGATGGCGCCGATCACGCTCTGCCACAACACCACGACGGCGGGCTTGTCGCGGCCCGACACGACCTTGGCCACGAGGTTGGAACCGGCGATGAGGGGCACGGCGCAGAGCATCATGATGATGCCCGGGTTCACCGTGACGAGGCCAGGTCGCACGATGATCAGCATGCCGGCGAAACCGATGCCGACCGCCATCCAGCGCCGCCAGTGCACGGTCTCCCGCAGGAAGATGACGGCGCCCAGGGTGACGAAGATCGGGCCGGTGAAGCCCAGCGCCGCCATGGTGGCGAGCGGCAGCCAGACCACGGCCTCGTACCACAGCGCATAGCCCGACGTATGGAAGAGCCCGCGGAAGCAGTGGAGCTTCAGGTCCTGGGTCTTCATTCCGGCGAGCCCGGCGCGCCAGAAGAGATAGGGCGCGATCAGCGCGACGCCGGCCACCCAGCGGCCCCAGGCCACGTAGAGCGGCGGCATCTCGCTCGCCAGTTCCTTCACCGAGGCATTGAGGAAGTTGAAGAAGATGCCTGACAGCACGGCCAGGAAGAAGCCGCGGGCCGTGCGCGACGGGATCAGGCGCGACAGGCTGTCGGTCGTGTCGATGGCGGGAACGGACATGCGTCGGCAGAGGAAGCCGATACGGGATCGGGGTCAAGGCACTGCTTTTGCAGGTCGGGCCCGAGGGCTGAGTCTTGCGCTCCGCAATCGTCACCGTGACAATACCTTCGAGAGGAAGACCATGCCCGATGCCATCGCCGAGACTGTGAAGCACGCGGCCCCCGGCCATCCGCTCGATCCCCTGGCCCCCGACGAGATACGCCGAGCGTCGGCAGCCGTGCGGGCGGCACACGATCTCGGGCCGGGCATGATGTTCGAAACGGTGAGCCTGCGCGAACCCGACAAGAGCGTCGTGAAGGACTTCAGGGCAGGTTCGCCGTTTCCGCGCGAGGCGTTCGTTTGCGCGTTCGACCGTACCAACGGGCAGGTGTGGGAGGCCCGGGTAGACCTCGTTGCCGACAAGGTCGTCGACTGGCGGCACGTTCCCGGCGTCCGGCCGCGCATCCTGGTCGACGACATAACGCTTGTCGGAGAGGTCGCACGGGCCGATCCGCGCTTCCGCGAGGCCCTGGCCCGGCGCGGCATCACGGACATCGAGAACGTCCAGGTGGACCCCTGGTCGGCCGGCAACTACGGGCTGCCGGACGAGGAGGGCCGGCGGCTCTCGCATACGTTCTGCTGGTACCGCAGCGAGAAGAACGACAACGGCTATGCCCACCCCATCGAGGGGCTCTGTGCCGTCGTCGATCTCGACCGCGCCGAGGTACTGCGTGTCGACGACTATGGCGTGGCCGACGTCCCGCGGCTCGATCGCAACTATGCCGCCCGCTATCGCAGCGTCTTTCGCCACGACGTGAAGCCGCTGGAGATCGTCCAGCCGGAGGGGCCGAGCTTCGTCGTCGAGGGCAACGAGGTTCGCTGGCAGAAATGGCGCTTCCGCGTCGGCTTCAACGCCCGCGAAGGGTTGGTGCTGCACGCGATCAGCTACGAGGACGAAGGACGGCTGCGGTCGGTGCTGCATCGGGCCGCGTTGTCCGAGATGGTCGTGCCCTACGGACATCCCGGCGGCGGGCACTTTCGCAAGAACGCCTTCGATGTCGGCGAGTATGGCATCGGCGTGCTGGCCAATTCCCTGACGCTGGGCTGCGACTGTCTCGGCGCCATCCGCTACTTCGACGCGTGGCTGGCCGACAGCAAGGGCGATCCCTACTGCATCGAGAGCGCGGTGTGCCTTCACGAGGAGGATTTCGGCATCCTGTGGAAGCATACCGACCTGTTTACGGGCGAGGTCGACGTGAGGCGCGCCCGACGGCTGGTCGTGTCGTCGATCTCGACCATCGGCAACTACGAGTACGGCTCGTTCTGGTATTTCCATCAGGACGGCTCGATCCACTTCGAAATGAAGGCGACCGGGATCATGAACACCGCCGGCCTGCGGCCCGGCGAGGCGCCGGACTATGGGACGATCGTGTCGCCGGGCGTCTATGCCCACTACCATCAGCACGTCTTCAACATGCGCCTCGACGTGGCGGTCGACGGCGAGCGCAACCGCGTCGTCGAGGTCGACACGGTGGCGCTGCCGATGGATGCCGACAACCCGTACGGTAACGCCTTCACCACGCGCCAGACGGTCCTCGAAACCGAGCAAGGCGCGCAGCGCAATGTCGACTTCAACGCCGCCCGGTTCTGGAAGATCGAGAGTGCGGAGGCCCGCAACCGGCTAGGGCAGCCCACCGCCTATAAGTTGCTGCCGTTGAGCCCGGTCCCCACCTTCTCTCATCCCCAGTCGATGGTCTCCCGGCGTGCGGCCTTCATGACCAGGCAACTCTGGGTCACCGCCTTCCATCCCGACGAGATCTACGCGGCTGGCCGCTACCCCAATCAGAGCAGCGGCGGCGACGGATTGCCGGCCTGGACGGCCTCGGACCGCGGCCTGGTCGATACCGATATCGTGGTCTGGCACAGCTTTGGCCTGCACCACATTCCTCGCCCCGAGGATTTCCCGGTCCAGCCCGTGATCACCGCGGGATTCGCGCTTCACCCCAGCGGCTTCTTCACGGAAAATCCGGCTCTCGATATTCCACCTTCCGTCAGCAGCATGAGCTGCTGCGTCGACTGACGCACCCTCGACCGAGGAGATTGCCATGGACACCCTTATCGACACCGCATCGCGCCGCCAGAGCCTGTCGGACCAGCCGGCCACACCCATCCTCTTCGCGCACTTCGTGCTGCGCTCCTCGAACGTGCAGCCGATGATCGACTGGTATTCGGCAGTGCTGAACATGCGGGTGGTCCAGCGCACCGACTACATTTGCTTCCTGACCTATGACGACGAGCATCACCGGCTGGGCATCGTGAACCTCGCGGGTTTGAAGGCGCCCGATGCGAAGACGTCGGGCCTGGCGCATGTCGCCTACACCTTTGCCGACATCGGCGCGCTGCTCTCGACCTATCGCCGCGTGAAGGCCCTGGGTATCGAGCCGGCGCGCTGCATCCATCACGGCCCGACCGTGTCGATCTACTATCGCGATCCCGACGGCAACGGCGTCGAGCTGCAAGTCGACCGTTACGCGACGAAGGAGGCGACGGCGGCCTATTTCCAGACCGAGGCGTTCCGGAAGAATCCGATCGGCGTCGCCTTCGATCCCGAAGCGCTGGTGAAAGCCTACGAGGCCGGCGCCCCGGAGAGTGAGCTGCTGGACATGCCCGACGGTCCGCCCGCCCCGCCGCAATCGGCGCCGGCCAAGGGCGCTTAAAAGAGCCAGATCAGCGTCGAGCCGCCGATCAGGCCGATGGCGATGGCCGTGCCGACCATGACCTTTATGGATGGACGATAGGACTCGTCGTCGATCGTCCTGCCGACATGGAGGTAATGCCAGGTCGAGCCGACCAGCATGACGATGCCCAGGATCACCAGGCCAATGCCGAGCTTCTCGACGTGGCGGTTGGCGAGATCGCGCACGGTCGGCACCACCTGGTGCATCTCCATCAGGAAGAGGGCGAAACGGTTGATGGCGACGCCCAGCGTCATGACCGCGATCGCCGTCCTGATCCACGCGAGGAACGTGCGTTCGTTGGCGAGATGATCGGTGACGTGCGGGTTCCTCTTCGGACTGTCCAGGTTTCGCCTCCCGCATTTGGCGCCAGCTCAAAGGTCCTTCGCTGCGCTCCAGGGCGGGGGTTACCCCACCCACGCTGACAGCTTTTTCTTGATCGGCGCACTGCGTCAATCACAACAATAGTCTCATCCCGGGCGTGGCGAAGGATCTTTCGCTCTTCCCCCAAAGAAAAAGGCGCGACCCGTGAGGATCGCGCCTGCTTCCGTCCCGGCTAAGAGACTCAGTTGTACTTGGCGATCTCGAGGCGGCCGACCTGGTCGCGATGGACCTCGTCCGGACCGTCGGCCAGGCGCAGGGTGCGCTGGTGGGCGTACATGCTGGCAAGCTTGAACACCTGGCTGACGCCGCCGGCGCCGTGGAGCTGCAGGCAGCGGTCGACGACCTTCGAGGTGATGTTCGGCACGGCCACCTTGATCATCGCGATCTGCTGGCGGGCTTCCTTGTTGCCGAACTTGTCCATGGCCCAGGCGGCCTTGAGGACCAGCAGGCGGGCCATGTCGATTTCCATGCGCATGTCGGCGACATGGGCCTTGGTGACGCCCATCTCGGAAATGCGCTGGCCGAAGGCGACGCGGCTCTTGGCCCGCTTGATCGCCATTTCGAGCGCCCGCTCGGCGACGCCGATGGCGCGCATGCAGTGATGGATGCGGCCCGGTCCGAGGCGGCCCTGGGCGATCTCGAAGCCGCGGCCCTCGCCGAGGAGGATGGCCGACTTCGGCACGCGCACGTTGTCGTAGACCACTTCGGCATGGCCGTGCGGGGCGTCGTCATAGCCGAACACGTGCAGCATCTTCACGATCTTGATGCCGGGCGTGTCGCGCGGCACGACGATCATCGACTGCTGGCGATAGGCCGGCGCGCTGGGATCGCTCTTGCCCATGAGAATGATGACCTTGCAGCGCGGGTCGCCCATGCCCGACGACCACCACTTGCGGCCGTTGATGACATAGTCGTTGCCGTCGGACTCGATGCGGCACTCGACGTTGCGCGCGTCGGACGAGGCGACCGCGGGCTCGGTCATGGCGAAGCAGGAGCGGATCTCGCCGTTCAGCAGCGGCTTCAGCCACTTCTCCTTGTGCTCCGCCGTGCCGTAGCGGGCGAACACTTCCATGTTGCCTGTGTCCGGCGCCGAGCAGTTGACCGCTTCGGAGGCGATCGACGACCGGCCGAGCACCTCGCAGATCGGGGCGTAGTCGAGGTTGCTGAGGCCCATCGTGCCGTGCGTGTCGCCGCTCTCGCGGTCGGCCGGGAGGAACATGTTCCACAGGCCGCGCTTTTTCGCCTCGGCCTTGCACTCCTCGATGACCGGCGGAAGCTGCCAGCGATCCTTGGCCTTCTCCATCTGCTCTTCGTAGACGGGCTCGGCCGGATAGATGACCTCGTCCATGAATTTGTTGAGTTTCTCGAGCAGCGCCTTGCTGCGATCCGAGTATTCGAAGTCCATCACTCTCTCCCTTTGTGCTGCGGCGGACTCTGGCCGAAAACCGCTACAATGTGAACGGGCATTCAGGTCGCATGCCGGTTTCGACTTGCGGTCGAGCTAGGCTTCCCCGGCGGGGGCCCTCGACGGCACCCGCAGCGGCTTGAGGACGGCCAGGGCGAGGAAGGCGGCGAGCAGGTTGAACAGCGCTGCAGCCAGGAAGACGTCGTGCCAGCTTCCGGTCTCGACGACCCAGAAGCTCGCCAGCGGGATCAGCAGCGAGGCCACGCCCTTGGCGGTGTAGAGAAGGGCGGCGTTGGTGGTAGCGTACTTCGTGCCGAACGCGTCGGTGCAGATGGTGGGAAAAAGGCTGGCCGTCTCGCCCCAGGCAAAGAAGGCGAGGCCGCCCAGGATCACGAACAGCAGCGGATCCTGGCCATAGATCCAGAGTGCCCAGATGCCGGCGCCCTCCAGGAGGAAGGCGACGAACAGGGTGTTCTCGCGACCGATATGGTCGGATACCCAGCCGCACAGGGGCCGGGTCACGCCGTTCATGACGCGGTCGAGCGTGATGGCGAAGGTGAGCGCCGGCAACGTCAGGCCGAGCAGGCTGACCGGCACGTCGGCGACCTTGAAGTCGCGTGCGATGGGCGCGATCTGCGCCGTCGCCATGAGGCCACCCGAGTAGACCAGGATGAACATGAAGTAGAGCAGCCAGAAGATCCTGGACCGCAGCATCTCGGTCGGTGCGAAGTCGCGGGGCGTCTGGAGGAGGCGCGCGGCCGGCGCCGCCGCCTGCCCATGCGGCGGCGCGCGCAGTGCCCAGGCCGTGACCAGCACGATCAGGCCCTGGACCAGGCCGAACCAGAGGAAGGCCGCCTCGTAGCCGCGTGCGGCGATAACGTCCTGGATCGGGATGATGCTGAGCGCCGAGCCCGCGCCGAATCCCGCGACCGTGAACCCGACCGCGAGGCCGCGGCGGTCGGGAAACCAGCGGACCGCATTGCCGACGCAGGTCCCGTAGACCGCCCCGGCGCCGATTCCGCCCAGCGCCGCGGCGACGTAGAGCAGGAACAGCGAATCGGCCACCGAGTTCAGGGACCAGGCCGTTGCCACCAGCACGCCGCCGGCCGCCACGACGTATTTCGGGCCGAACCGGTCGACGACCCAGCCTTCGAATGGCACCAGCCAGGTCTCAGCGATGATGAAGATGGCGAAGGCGGTCTGGATGCTGGAAAGGCTCCAGCCGTACTTGTCGTGGAGCGGATGGACGAACAGCGTCCAGCCATATTGCAGGTTGGCGACCGCGACCATGCAGAGAAGGCCGGCGCACAATTGCAGCCAGCGGCCTGCAGTCGGTGCTGGCACCGAGTCTGGCACCGACGAATTGCCGAGCGACACTCGCTAAACGCTCCCTTGCCCTGCGATGGTTCCCGTCCCTAAATCGCGTCAACAGGACAAGCGCCGGGGAGAACGTCGTTGGACAGTGTAATGCAGGTTCCGTTCAAGCCTATCGAATTCCTCAGTCGTGACATCAAGGTCGAGCGCCGTCCCGACGGAACCGTGGTGCTGCAGTCGAATCATCCCCTGCAACCCTATGCGCGCCACGTGCCGGCGCTCCTCGCCAAGTGGGCCGCCGAGGTGCCGGATCGCCTGTGGCTGGCGCAGCGCCGCGGCCCGGCGCGCGACTGGCTGAAGGTCACCTACGGCGAGGCCAGGAAGCAGGTCGATTCGGTGACGCAGGCGCTGCTCGACCGCGGCTTCGGCCCCGACAGGCCGGTGATGATCCTGTCCTCGAACTCGATCGAATTCGCCCTGCTGACCATGGCGGCCATGCAGGCCCGCGCCCCGGTCGCGCCGGTATCGCCAGCCTATTCGGTCATGAGCCAGGACCACGCCAAGTTGAAATACGTCTTCGACCTGATCAAGCCCGGCCTGGTCTTCGTGCAGAATGGCGAGATCTATGCACGCGCCCTGGCGGCGCTCGATCTGGAGGGCGTGCTACTGGTCCATGTCGACAAGGCACCGCCCGGAATGCAGTCGCTGCCGTGGAATGAGCTTGTGGCCACAAAGGCCACCGGCGCAGTGGCCAAGTCCATCGAGGCGATCGAGCCGAAGACTATTGGGAAATTCCTGTTCACCTCCGGCAGCACCGGGATCCCGAAGGCGGTGATCAATACGCAGGAGATGATGTGCGCCAACGTCGCCATGATGAGCATGGCGCGCGTGCGCAAGGCGACTGACGCGGCGCCGGTCATGCTCGACTGGCTGCCGTGGAACCACACGATGGGTGGCAACGCGACCTTCCAGGGAAACCTGAACGAGGGCGGCACGACCTGGATCGACGACGGCAAGCCGCTGCCCGGCCTGTTCGAGGAGACGCTGCGCAATCTGCGCGAGGTCTCGCCGACGTCGTTCTCGAACGTGCCGGCGGGTTACGCGATGCTCGCCACGGCGCTGGAGAAGGACGAGAGCCTCGCCCGGCGGTTCTTCGCCAATATCAGCGTACTGTCCTATGGCGGTGCCGCCCTGCCGGACGATCTCTACGAACGCATGGAGGCGCTGGCGGTTAAGCACACCGGCTACCGCATTCCCTTCGTCACCGGCTGGGGATCGACCGAGACCGCGCCGACGGCGACCAGCGTGCACTGGGCCTCCGAGCGCGTCGGTCTGATCGGCCTGCCCTATCCCGGTGTGCAGCTCAAGATGGCGCCCACGCCGGCGGCGGGCCGCTACGAGCTGCGGCTGAAGAGCGTGATCGTGACGCCGGGCTACTACAAGCAACCCGATCTCACGGCCCAGATGTTCGACGAGGAGGGCTTCTACAGGATTGGCGATGCCGGCCGCTTCGTCGATCCCGAGGATCCGAGCCAGGGGATCATCTTCGATGGCCGCGTCGTGGAGGATTTCAAGCTGACCAGCGGCACCTTCGTGCTGGTCGGCACCCTGCGCACGACCGCCATCGCCGCCGCCTCGCCCGTGCTGCAGGACGCCGTGGTCTGCGGCCAGGACCGCGAATATGTCGGCCTGCTGGGTTTCCCCAACGTCGCCGCCTGCCGCCAGCTCGCGGGCGACAGCGGCGCGCAGCTGCCGTTGCCCGAACTCCTGGCGCACCCCGCCGTCGTCGGCACGCTCAAGGAAGGCCTCGCGAAAATGAACGCCGAAGGCCGCGGCTCGTCGATGAGAGTGAGGCGCGTCCTGCTGATGACCGAGCCGCCGCAGGTCGACGCCCAGGAGATCACCGACAAGGGCTACATCAACCAGCGCGCCACGCTGGACCGCCGCAAGGCGCTGGTCGACAAGCTCTATGCCGGAGGCGAGGGCGTCATCGAGGTGGCTTAGTCCGTGCATCGGTCGTTGGACAGGAGTGAGGCAGCCCATGAGCCCGAGCGAAATGTCGAAGAAGGAAGCGGCCAAGAAGGACGTGCCGCTGCGCTACGACACGAGGCTGCTCGGGCGCATTCTCGGCGAGACGGTGCGCGACCAGGAAGGCGATGCCACGTTCGAGCTGGTCGAGCACATCCGCCGTACCGGGGTGCTGTTCCACCGTGATGCCGACGAGGCGGCGCGGCAGGAACTCCAGGCCACCATGAGCGGACTGCCGACCGATCAGGCCATCCGCATCATCCGCGCCTTCGGTCATTTCTCGCACCTTGCCAACATCGCCGAGGATCAGCACCAGATCCGGCGCGTGCGGGCCTACGACATCGCCAAGGCGCCACCGCCGCCGGGCACGATGGCCTATGCCCTCGGCCGCGCGGCGAAGGCCGGTGTTTCCCGCGAACGACTACAGGCGTTCTTCACCTGTGCGCTTTGCAGTGCCGTCCTGACGGCCCATCCGACCGAGATCCGGCGCAAGAGTTCGATCGACCGCGAAATGGAGATCGCGCACCTGCTGGACGCGCGCGACCGGGTCGAGTTCACGCCGGACGAGCTGCGGGCCAATCGCCTGGCGCTGCGCCGCGCCGTGCTCACTCTGTGGCAGACCAGCATCCTGCGCGACACGCGACTCAGGGTGATCGACGAGGTCGCCAACGGGCTCGCCTATTACGACCATACGTTCCTGCGCGCCCTGCCGGTCTTCTACGCCGATCTCGAGGACCGGCTCGGGAGCGTCGAAGCGGCCTGGCAGGGTATCGACCTTCCGTCCTTCCTGCGAATGGGAAGCTGGATCGGCGGCGACCGCGACGGTAATCCCTATGTCACTGCGGATGTCACGCGCCAGACGCTCACCATGCAGAGCCAGCGGGCGCTGCGCTTCTATCTCGAAGAGCTGCACCAGCTGGGCAGCGAGCTGTCGCTCGACGGCCGCATCGTGCATGTGTCGGAGGGATTGCACGGGCTGGTCGAAGGCTCGGCGGATCGCGCGCCGGAGCGCAAGGACGAGCCCTACCGCCGCGCCATCGTCGGTATCTACGCGCGGCTGGCCGCGACCGCCTGGTCACTCGACGGACTCGAACCACCGCATCCGCCGGTTGGGCAGGCGTCCGCCTACGAAACGGCAGTCGAGCTGAATGCGGATCTCGACACGATCTACCGGTCGCTTGCGGAAAACGGCTCGGCGGATCTGGCGCGGGGACGCCTGCGGTCGCTGCGGCGCGCCGTTGACGTCTTCGGCTTCCATCTGGCGTCGCTCGACCTGCGGCAGAATTCCGACGTGCACGCGCGCGTCGTGGCGGAACTCATGGCGGCGACCGGGGCCGGCATCGACTATGCAGCGCTCGACGAGGGCGCACGCGTGACCCTGCTGACCGGCGAGCTCGGCAACATGCGGCCTTTGTCGTCGCCCTATCTCTCCTATGGCGACGAGACGGCCGCCGAGCTGGACCTGGTGCGCGTGGCCGCCGATGCGCATCGGCGCTACGGCCGGGCCGCCATGCCGCACTACGTGATCTCCAAGGCCGACAGCGTCTCCGACATCCTGGAAGTCGCCGTGCTGCTCAAGGAGGGCGGACTGCTCGATCCGCGTGAAGATCGCCTCGACGTCGACATCGTGCCGCTGTTCGAGACCATCGGCGACCTGCAGCGCTGCGGACGGATCATGGACGCTCTCCTCGGCCTGCCGGCCTATCGCCGGCTGCTCGCGTCGCGCGGCAACATCCAGGAAGTGATGCTGGGCTACTCCGACAGCAACAAGGACGGCGGTTATCTCACCTCGACATGGGAACTGTACAAGGCGGAGCTGGCCCTGATCGAAACCTTCCGGCGCCATCAGGTGGGTCTGCGCCTGTTCCATGGCCGCGGCGGTTCGGTGGGACGCGGCGGCGGGCCGAGCTACGAGGCGATCCTGGCGCAGCCGCCCGGCGCCGTGCAGGGCGCCATCCGCATCACCGAGCAGGGCGAGGTGATCGCCGGCAAGTATTCCAATGCCGAAGTCGGACGGCGCAATCTCGAGACGCTGGCCGCCGCGACCCTCGAAGCCTCGCTCCTCGACGCGGACCGGCCGCCGCCGCCCGCCGATTATCTCGCCGTCATGGAGGGGCTGTCGGCGCACGCCTTCCGCGCCTATCGCGACCTCGTCTACGAGACCGAGGGGTTCGACCGGTATTTCCGCGAGTCCACGGTACTGGACGAAATCGCCTCGCTCAACATCGGCAGCCGTCCGGCCTCGCGCTCGAAGAAGCAGGGCATCGAGGACCTGCGCGCCATCCCCTGGGTGTTCAGCTGGGCGCAATGCCGCCTGATGCTGCCGGGCTGGTACGGGTTCGGCGCGGCGGTCAAGGCGTGGACCGCCGCCCGGCCCGGCGACGGCATGGCGATGCTGCAGGAGATGCACGACAACTGGCCGTTCTTCCGCACCATCCTGTCGAACATGGATATGGTACTGGCCAAGAGCGACATCGCCATCGCCTCGCGTTATTCCGAGCTGGTGACCGATGCGGCGCTGCGGGCGCAGGTTTTCGGCCGCCTGCGGCAGGAGTGGCAGGCGTCGATCGACGCGGTCTGCGCCATCACGCGCCAGGAGACGCTGCTGGAACTCAACCCGCCGCTGGCGCGCTCGATCCGCAACCGCTTCCCCTACATCGACCCGCTCAACCACGTGCAGATCGAGCTGCTCCGACGTCACCGCGCCGGCGATGCCGATCCCGGGGTGGTGCAGGGCATCCACCTCAGCATCAACGGCATCGCGGCCGGCCTGCGCAACAGCGGTTAGCGAAACGTCAGGCTTGCCTCGCGATGCCGGCGCCACCACCATGGCATCGGAGGGCGAAATCGGCATGAATCGACTGGCGGGCAAGGTGGCCATCGTCACGGGTGGCGCGAGCGGCATGGGCCGCGCGACCGTCATGCGCTTCCTCGCCGAGGGCGCAAAGGTGCTGGTGGCCGACCTCAACGAGGCCAATGGCGCGGAGACTCTGGCCGTTGCCAAGGCGCAGGGCCATGGCGAGAGGGTCGGTTTCGTGCGTTGCGACGTGGCCAAGGAGACCGATGTCGCGGCCATGGTGGCCGAGGCTAAAAGCCGTTTCGGCCGCCTCGACATCGCCTATCTCAATGCCGGCGTCGGCGGTGCCTTCGGGCCGATCGCGCAGACCAGCGTCGAGGATTGGGACTATACGTTCGCGGTGCTGACGCGGTCGGTGTTCCTCGGCATGAAGCATGCTTCGCAGGCGATGAAGGAACAGGGAGACGGTGGTGTGATCCTCGTGACGGCCTCGATCGCCGGCATGGTCGGCGGTGGCGGCAGCCATGCCTATTCGGCGGCGAAGGCGGCCTGCATCAGCCTGATCGAGAATGTCGCGACGGAGCTCGGGCCCGATCGCATCCGTGTGGTCGGCATCGCGCCCGGCGTCATCTCGACGCCGCTCGTCCATCGCGGCCGGCCCGACAAATACGAGAAGCAGTTCGCCCAGCAGCCCTGGCCCGAGCGCGGCGAGCCCGAGCATATCGCCGACGTGGCGACGTTCCTGGCCTCCGACGAGGCCCGTTTCATCACCGGCGAGACGGTGAAGGTGGATGGCGGCCTGCTGGCCCAGGGCGTCGCGCTCTGGGGCACCGGCGCCGACAACACCTTCATGAAGAGCGCCGGCGTCAACCACGGCACAACCGGCGAAGCCATGGTCGTGCGCACATTGCAAACCGAAGGACAGAAGAAATGACCAGCGAAGCGCAGCGCCTGCACGGCCACCTCATCGGACAGCAGGGATCGCGCGGCTCGCTCAATACGCCAGCCCTGGTGCTCGACCTCGACATGCTCGACCGCAACATTGCGGAGATGGCGAACTTCGCCAAGGCGCATAACGTCAAATTGCGTCCGCATTCCAAGACCCACAAGTCGGCCGACATCGCGCGCCGCCAGATGAAAGCCGGGGCGCTGGGCGTCTGCTGCGCCAAGCTGGGCGAGGCCGAGGCGCTGGGCGAGGCCGGCATCCAGAGCCTGCACATCACCTCGCCGGTAGTGACGCCGCAGGCGATCCAGCGGCTGGTCGAGCTCAACGCCAAGGTCTCCGACCTGATGCTCGTGGTCGACCATCCCGCCAATGCCGAGGCGTTGGCTGCTGCTGCGGCAAAAGCCGGCAAGCCGCTCACCGTGATCGTCGACATCGATCCCGGCATACACCGCACCGGCACGGCGACGCCCGAGGCCACGGTCGATCTGGTGCAGAAGGTCGCGAACTTCCGCTCGCTCACCTATGCCGGTGTCCAGTTCTACTGCGGAAGCCACCAGCACATCGTCGACTTCAAGGAGCGCACCGCCCAGATCAAGGAGCGCACGGAATACCTGCAGGGCATCCTGGCGAAGCTGGAGGAGGCGGGCCTGAAGCCCGGCATCGTCACCGGCTCAGGAACGGGCACGCACTACATCGACGCCAAGCTCGGCGTCTTCACCGAGCTGCAGGTCGGATCCTACGTGTTCATGGACCACGACTACAACGTCTGCGACCTGCGCGGCCTCGACAAGCCGACCTTCGAACAGGCGCTGCAGATCGACGCGCGCGTCGTCAGCGCCAACACGCCGGGCATGGTCACGGTCGATGCCGGTCTGAAGGCGATGGCCACCGAGAAGGGCCCGCCGATGGTCCTGAAAGGCGCGGTCGACGGCGCGACGACCCGCTTCATGGGCGACGAGCATCTCGCGGTGATCGCGCCCAAGGGCCAGGAGGCACCCAGGCTCGGCGACCAGGTCGTGCTGATCCCACCGCACTGCGACCCGACCGTGAATCTCTACGAGAGCTATCACGTGGTGAAGGGCGACACGCTCGTGGAGATCTGGCCGGTAACGGCGCGCGGCCGGTCGCGGTAGCTACGCCGCCTTCGGCTGCCCCACCAGCAGCCCGCCATTCCACGTGCGCGCGAGCAGCAGCAGCGCGCACATTCCGAGGGCGCTGACGACGGTCATGCCGAGGAAGGCGCGCTGGCCGTACTCGGAATAGAGGATGCCGGAGAACTGGTAGACGAACGCCTGCGTCGCGCCGGTGCCCAGTGCGTAATAGAGGCTCTGGCCGATCGCCGCGCCGTGCGTGGGGAGCGCGCGCTGCAGGAAGGCCATGGCGCCGAGATGGCAGGCGGCGAAAGTGCAGGAGTGCAGCGCCTGCAGCGGGACCAGCGCCCACAGGTCGGTGGTGAAGGCCATGGCCGTCCAGCGCACGAGGCCGGCCGTCAGGCCGAGCGCGATCAGGCCGCAGACGCCCAGTCGCGCCAGCAGCCAGCCGCCGAACAGCATCAGCACGATCTCGATGGCCACGCTCTCGGCCCACAGTGCGCTGATGGTCACGTCGGGGATGCCGGCGCCGCGCCAGGTCAAGGTGCCGAAACTGTAGAGCACCGAATGGCTGGCCTGGCAGAGGCCGCAGGCCAGCAGGAACAGCAGGAACGGCGGCTGCCGCAAGAGCTCGGACACGCGGAACGATGCGTGGTCGTGGCCGGCGGCGGCGGTGCGCGGCGGCGTGGCCGGCAGGAGCAGGGCAAAGGGCGCCAGAAGGACGATGCTTGCCATCCCGACATAGAGCACCCAGGGCGGGCCATAGCGGTCGACGGCGATGCCGGCGAGGAAGGTGCCGAAGATGAAGGCGACCGAGCTCCACATGCGCACCCGCGCATAGTCGAGCCCATGCTTCTTGGTCTCCGTCACCAGCACGCCGTCGTAGAGCGGCATCGGCGGCGACCACAGGAAGCCCCAGATCATGGTGACGATGAAGATGGCCAGGAACGAATAGGAAAACTGGTAGGCGACCATCATCACGACGGCGCCGATGCCCAGCGCCACGATGACGCCGCGCGGGCCGCCCAGGCGGTGGACGATCCAGCCCACCGAGAGCGTGGCGATGACGGTGATGATCTGGCGCGACATGAACAGCGTGCCGATCTCGGTGTCGCTGACCCCGCGGTCGCGCAGCCAGACCGGCCAGTAGCTCATGAAGGCGCCGGCGGCGAAGAAGTAGGCGGCGCCGTAGGCCGCGAGCCTTGCTCCCTGAAGCAGGCGGCCCGTCGGCCGGTCGGACATCAGGCGGCGAACTCCTTGCGGATCGCCTCGCTGTGCTGGCCAAGCGCCGGCACGTCGCCCAGCCGTTCGGGCTCGCCGGTGTAGGAGGCGGCCAGCGCCGGGATCGAGACGTCCTTGCCGTCGATCGAGTTGAAGCCGGCGCGGCGGAGCTGCGGATGGGTCGTCAGGTCCTTCACGCTGCTCACCCGCGCCCAGGCGATCTGTGCGGCTTCGAGGCGGGCGGAGAGATCGGCGAAGGTCTGGGACGCGAAGCTCTTCGCCACGATGGCGTTGGTCTCGTCGCGCCGCGCGTTGCGCGCCTTGCCGGTGGCGTAGTCCGAATCCTTCTCGAGGCCCGGCCGGTCGATGACGCCGTGGCACAGTCGCTCGAACTCGCGATCGTTCTGGATCGAGATCAGCACCGGCACCTTGTCCGAGGTCGGATAGACACCGTAGGGCGCGATGAACGGATGGGTGAGGCCGAGGCGCGGCCATTCGTAGTTGGAATATTCCATACCGAGCAGCGGCACGGTCATCCATTCGGCCATCGACGAGAAGAGCGAGACCGAGATGGCGCGGCCCTCGCCGGTCCGGCCGCGGGCGATCAGCGCCTCCAGCACGGCGGCATGGGCGTACATGCCGGTACCGATGTCGGTGGCGGAGATGCCGACCCGGCCCGGGGCATGTTCGGTGCCGGTGATCGAGGCGAGGCCACTTTCGGCCTGGACCAGCAGGTCGTATGCACGGCGGTTCCGGTAAGGGCCGTGGTCGCCATAGCCCGAGATGTCGACGGTGATCAGCTTCTTATGGGCGGCGCGCATGGCGGCCGAGCCGAAGCCCGCACGCTCCGCGGCGCCCGGCGCCAGGTTCTGGATCAGCACGTCGGCCTTGGCGATCAGCCGGTGCAGCAGGGCAAGGTCATCCTTGGCCTTGAAGTCGAGGGTAAGGGACTGCTTGCCGCGGTTCAGCCAGACGAAATAGCTCGACTGGCCGTGCACATAGCCGTCGTAGCCGCGCGCAAAATCGCCCTCGGGCCGCTCGATCTTGATGACGCGGGCGCCGGCGTCGGCCAGCCGGGCGGCGCAATAGGGGGCGGCCACCGCCTGCTCGACACTCACCACCAGCAGACCGTCCAGCGCTCCAGCCATCACGTGACCCCAATTTCCAGAAATGTCCCGCGCCTCGCACCGCGAAGCGCCTCGGGACGAGGTGTTACTGTAGGACTACCATTTCGCAAAGGGCGATGGCACGGTCCGGGCAAGATCAAAACGTCATAGCGGGGACGAGGAAATGCCGGGACCATTGCAGGGCGTACGGGTGATCGATCTGACGGCGGTTCTTCTGGGCCCGTTCGCCACCCAGCATCTGGCCGACATGGGCGCCGACGTGATCAAGGTCGAGCCGCCGGAGGGCGACCTGCTGCGCGCCTCGGGCGGCAGCCTCGGCAACGCCCCGGCCATGGGGCCGATCTACATGGCGGCCAACCGCAACAAGCGCTCGATCTGCCTCGACCTCAAGAAGCCCGCCGCCTGCGCCGTCCTGAAGGACATGATCAAGGACGCCGATCTCTTCATCCACAACAGCCGGCCACAGGCGATCGAGCGGCTGGGCCTGGGCTACGAGGACCTGAAGAAGATCAACCCGTCGATCATCTATGCCTATTCGCTGGGCTATGCGCGCAAGGGACCCTACGGCCACAAGCCGGCCTTCGACGACCTGGTGCAGGGCGTCTCGGGTGCGGCCTCGCTGCAGAGCCGGGTCGACGGCCTGCCGCCGCGCTTCATGCCGAGCCTGATCGCCGACAAGACGACCGGGCTGCATCTCTGCATCGCCGTGCTGGGCGCGCTCTACCATCGGAAGTGCACGGGCGAGGGGCAGATGATCGAGGTGCCGATGCTCGAGACGCTGGCCTCGTTCTGGTTGACCGAGCACCTGTTCGGCGCCACCTGGAACCCCGAGCGCGCGCCCATGGGCTACGACCGCATCATCAACAAGTTCCGCCATCCGTTCCCGACGAAGGACGGCTATATCTGCGCGCTACCATATACCGACGCGCACTGGGTCAAGTTCTTCGAGCTGGCGGAGCGGCCGGATCTCGCCCAGGAGAAGAGGTTCGTCGATCGCATGGAGCGCGCCAAGCATTTCAGCGAGCTCTACCAGGTGCTGGCCGAGCTCCTGAAGCATCGCCCGACCCAAGAATGGCTCGACATGTTCGACGAGGCCGACATTCCCGCCATGCCGGTGCGCACGCTGGAAGAGCTGAAGGACGATCCGCACCTCAAGGCCACCGGCTTCTTCACCGAGCGCGAGCATCCAACCGAGGGGCCGATCACCACCTTCGCCAGCCCGCTCGACTTCGAGAAGACCAAGGTCGAATTCCGCCGGCACGCACCGCGGATCGGCGGCGACGGCATCGAAGTCCTTCGCGAGGCCGGCCTCAGCGACGAGGCGATCGAGAAACTCAAGGCGGACAAGGTCTTGATCGTGCCTTAGGAACGCTGGAGGCGCCGGCGCAGGCGGCGCAGCGAGTCGGTCACGATCAGAACGTGGAAGGGCAGGATCGCCGCGAGATAGAGGCGGCCCAGCAGATTGTGGCAACGGACGACCGTCGTGGCGACGAGGCTGTTGTCGGTGCGACGCAAGAGCACGGATGCCCGGAAATCGAGATGGCGGTCGTCGGCGCCCAGCACGATCTCGTCGGTCGAGCGCGACAGGACGGGGAAGAAGGCGATGTGTTCACCGCCGCTCAAGGTGTGCGAGGCCTTGACGCCGAACGGCGTCATCACCCGATCGCGGATCGCCAGCAGGATCGTGAACCACGCGGGTGGGTCGGCAAAGAGGAGGGTGGCGAGGGTGTCGACGTCGGCGGGCGCACCCGGCGGCAGGGCAACGGCAAAACTGTCGGTCAGGCTGGCGCCAGGATACCAGTCACTGAGGCGGCTCTCGGCGGGCGGGGCGATACGGCTCATGGGATGGAATATGGGAACAGGTCCCGGAGAGTACCCCGGGACCCGCTGACGCGGGACGATCCGTCCCGCGCGAAACCGGCCTGAGCGACGCCGATATCGATCGAGCCTTCGCCCGATGGACCTAGAACCTGTAGGTCACGCCGGCGCCAATGATCCACGGATCGATGGCGGCCGTCCCGGTCACCGGGATGGTGTTGTTGACCGTGGCATTGTACGTCGGGCGCAAGATGTACTTCTTGACGTCGAAATTCAGACCCCAGTGCTTGTCGATCATATAGTCGAACCCGACCTGGAAGGCGCCGCCGACGGTGTTGTTGAGGCTGAGGTTGGTTACCCCGAGCCCGTTCGTCGGTGTGTAGCCGGCGCTCTGACCGAAGAAGATCGTGTAGTTCAAGCCAATGCCGATATAGGGCTTGAACGGACCGAAATCGGTGAAGTGCCATTGCGCCAGCAAGGTCGGTGGCAGGAGCCACGCCCTGCCGATGTTGGTATTCGCCAGGGCGCCGGTGCCCGTGATGTTGTGCGGCGTGACTCCCAGGATGAGTTCGGCCGCGACGTTGGGCGTGAAGTAGTAGCTGATGTCGAGTTCGGGGACGATCGAATTGCCGATCGACAGGCCCGAATTCGGGGACGAAAGCGCGGGCACGCCCTGCACGTTCACCGTGCTGCCGCCCGAGGCCGGCAGGACGCCCAGCGCGCGGACGCGGACCTGCCAGGGGCTCTGGGTGTCGTCGGCTTTGGCTGCTTGCCCCAGCGAGCAAGTCATCAGGGCTGCCGCAATCATCGCCCCTGTAATCGAACTCTTCCGCATCGATACTCTCCCACTCTGCGCTGGAAGGAGTGAACACCACTACACGGAGTAGGGAATTGACTTGGATCAATGGTTGCGAGACCGGTGGCGATGACGTGAGATTTTCTTACGTCAACTCGTTCCGCATCTCGGCGCGGACATTCGCCAGTCGGTTTATGGGTGCTTGTTCCGATCCGGCTCGTGGCTAAACTCCGGCCAAATCGAAAATGCCTCCTCGGGAGGGGACCATGGACCTCGCTTTCACGCCTGAAGAACAGAAATTCGCCGATGAGGTGCGGGCCTTCGTGCGCGCTAATCTGCCGGCCGACGTGCGTGACAAGGTGAAAAACGGCAAGCACCTGATCCGCGACGACTATATGCGCTGGCAGCAGGCGCTCGGGAAGAAGGGCTGGCTGGTCTACACGTGGCCGAAGAAGCATGGCGGCCCGGGCTTCACGCCGGCCCAGCGCTACATCTTCGAGAATATCTGCGCCGAGGAATATGCGCCGGGCATCATCCCGTTCGGCACCAAGATGGTTGGGCCGGTGATCTACACCTTCGGTACCGAAGCGCAGAAGGAGAAGTACCTTCCGGCGATCCGCGAGAGCACCGTCTGGTGGTGCCAGGGCTATTCCGAGCCGGGCTCGGGCTCCGACCTCGCGAGCCTGCGCACCAAGGCGGAGAAGGACGGCGACCACTACGTCGTGAACGGGTCGAAGACCTGGAACACCATGGGCCACTGGGCCGACTGGATCTTCTGTCTCGTGCGGACCGATTCCAAGGCCAAGCCGCAGGAGGGGATTTCGTTCCTGCTGATCGACATGAAGACGCCGGGCATCACGGTGAAGCCGATCATCATGGCCGACGGCGGCCATGAGGTGAACGAGGTCTTCTTCGACAACGTCAAGGTCCCGGTCGAGAACCTCGTGGGCAAGGAGAACGAGGGCTGGACCTGCGCCAAGTTCCTGCTGGCCAACGAGCGTCTGGGCATCGCCGCCGTGCCTCAGTCCAAGCGCGGCGTCGAGGCGCTGAAGGACATCGCCCGGGCCGAGCAGGACAACGGCCGCCCGCTGATCGAGAACCAGAGCTTCGCCGAGAAGATCGCCGATCTCGAGATCCAGGTGACGGCGCTCGAATTCACCGAGTTGCGCGTCCTCTCGACGATGGCCCATGGCGGCCAGCCCGGTCCGGAAGTTTCCGGCCTCAAGATCCGCGGCTCCGAGATCCAGCAGCGCATCACCGAACTCACGATGGAAGCGGTCGGCGAATATTCCGCGCCGTACCTGCCGGGCCTCCTGTGGCAGGGCACGAACGAGGAGCCGGTCGGCCCCGACTACGCCCACCTTGCCGCGCCGCGCTACTTCAATACGCGCAAGACCACGATCTACGGCGGCAGCAACGAGATCCAGAAAGGCATCATCTCGAAGATGGTGCTGGGGCTGTGAGCAGGATCCTGCAGCACCCCGATCCTCTCCTCCAGTCGTAGCATCGCCGTAAAGAAGGAAACGCTTCGTGGCCATCTCTCTCTATGACCTCAGCGTCGTGTCGTTCCTGCAGGTTCTGGGCGGCGTCGAAGGCTTTCTCGCCAAAGGCCTTGCCCATTGCCAGGAAAAGGGTCTCGATCCCAACGACATCGTGGAGACCAGGCTGTTTCCCGACATGGCGCCGTTCCGCTTCCAGATCGTCGCGGCGGCACACCACGCCGCCGGCGGCGTGAAGGGGGCAATGGCCGGCGCTTTCTCGCCGCCCAAACCCGCAGGCGAGGACTATGTCGGCTTGCAGAAGCTGGTGAGCGACGCGAGAGCCACGCTCGAGGCGATCAAGCCCGACGTGGTGAATGGTTTCGAGGGCAAGGACGTGATCTTCTCGCTCGGCGACCGCAAGATCCCGTTCAAGGCAGAGGGATTCCTGATGTCGTTCTCGCTGCCGAACTTCTATTTCCATGCCACCACCGCATACGACATCCTGCGCCAGAAGGGTGTGCCGCTGGGAAAGCGCGACTTTCTCGGCAAGATGCGAATTGCGAGCTGACCCCGAAATGAACCTCACCCTCAGCCCTGAACACCAGACCTTCGCCGACGAGGTGCGCGCCTTCGCGCGCGCGAGCCTCTCGCCGGCGACCCGCGAGAAGACTTTCTCGGGCAAGCACTACGACAAGGACGACCATATCGTGTGGCAGAAGGCCCTCGGGAAGAAGGGCTGGCTCGCCTACACCTGGCCGAAGAAGTACGGCGGCCCGGGTTGGGACGTGACGCAGCGCTTCCTGTTCGAGAACGTGCTGGCGGAGGAGGGCGCGCCGCGCATCCTGCCGTTCGGCCCGAAGATGGTCGGCCCGGTGATCTACACGTTCGGCACGGAAGAGCAGAAGGAGCGCTTCCTGCCGGGCATCCGCAGCTCCGAAGTCTCGTGGTGCCAGGGCTATTCCGAGCCGGGCGCCGGCTCCGACCTTGCCAACCTGCGCACGCGCGCGGTGCGGGAAGGCGACCATTACATCGTGAACGGCCAGAAGACCTGGACCTCGTTCGCGCATTGGGGCGACTGGATCTTCTGCTTGGTGCGGACCAACACCGAGGCCAAGCCGCAGGAGGGTATCTCCTTCCTGCTGATCGACATGAAGACGCCGGGCGTCACCGTGCGGCCGATCATCATGACGGATGGCGCGCATCACGTGAACGACGTGTTCCTCGACAATGTGAAGGTCCCGGTCGAAAACCTGATCGGCAAGGAGAACGAGGGCTGGACCTGCGCCAAGTTCCTGCTGGCCAACGAGCGGCTGGGCATTGCCGAGGTCCCTGCGTCCAAGCGCGGCGTCTCGGTGCTGCGCCAGATCGCCCGCCTCGAGCCGCAGGATGGCGGCACCCTGGCCGACGATCCCGCCTTCACGGCGCAGATCGCCGACATCGACCTGCAGGTCCAGGCGCTGGAGATGAGCGAGCTGCGCGTGCTCTCGACCATGGCCCAGGGCGGCGCGCCCGGGCCTGAGGTCTCGACGCTCAAGGTGCGCGGCTCGGAAATCCAGCAGCGCATCGCGGAACTGACGATGGAGGCGGTGGGCGAGTATGCCCAGCCCTACCAGCCCGGCATGCTGTTCCACGATACCAACGAGACCCCGATTGGGCCCGACCACGCCCCGCCGGCCGCCCCGCGCTATTTCAACATGCGCAAGACCAGCATCTACGGCGGCAGCACCGAGATTCAGAAGAACATCGTCTCGAAGATGGTGCTGGGCCTCTGACGGGGGCTATAACCGCAACCAAGAATTCCGGAGGAGAAACATGGATCTGTCCCTTTCCGACGAACAGAAGCAGCTTCAGGAAGCCGCCGAGCGCTTCGTTCGCGACAAGTACGCGTTCGACGCCCGCCGCAAGATCGCGGCGACCGAGCGCGGGTTCCTGCCGGAGAACTGGGCGCAGTTCGCCGAACTGGGCTGGCTCGGCATGGCCTTCTCCGAGGAAGATGGCGGTTACGGCGGCGGCCCGATCGAGACCATGATCGTGATGGAGCAGTTCGGTAAGGGCCTGGTGCTCGAGCCGTTCCTGCCGACGGTGGTACTGGGCGGCGGCATGATCGCCCGTGCGGGTTCGGCCGACCAGAAGGCCGCCCTGCTGGCGCCGATGATCGAGGGCAAGAAGCAGTTCGCCTTTGCCTGGCTGGAGCGCCAGAGCCGCTACAACCTGGCCGACGTGTCGCTGAAGGCGACCAAGGAAGGCAACGGCTGGTCGCTCTCGGGCCACAAGGGCGTGGTCTACAACGCGGCCTCCGCCGATGAGATCATCGTGCTGGCCCGCACCGGCGGTTCGGCGCGCGAGCCCAAGGGTCTGACCCTGTTCGTGGTCGATGCCAAGGCCAAGGGCCTGTCGCGTCGCGACTATCCGACCCAGGACGCGCTGCGCGCCTCGGAACTCACCTTCGACAAGGTCTCGGTCGGCGCCGATGCGGTGTTGGGCAAGGTCGACGAGGCCTTCCCGATCGTCGAAGAGGCGGTCGATCGCGCCATCGTCGCGCTCTGCGCCGAGGCGACGGGCTGCATGGACGCGATCAACGCCGCGACGCTCGAGTACATCAAGACCCGCAAGCAGTTTGGTGTGCCGATCGGCAAGTTCCAGGTGCTCCAGCACCGCATGGTCGACTGCTTCACCAACGCGCAGGAAGCGCGTTCGATGACCCTGATGGCCTCGCTGAAGATCGACGACAAGGATCCGACGGTGCGCGCCAAGGCCGCGTCCGGCGCCAAGGTCCAGATCGGCAAGTCGGGCAAGTTCTGCGGCCAGAGCGCGGTGCAGATGCACGGCGGCATGGGCGTCACGGACGAGATGGCGGTCAGCCACTACTTCAAGCGGCTGACGATGATCGACCTGATGTTCGGCAACCAGCAGCACCACCTGACCCGCTACAGCAACCTCGCGATGGCAGCTTAGGCGCATCCCCATGCGCCGGCGGGCGACAGCGCCTTCTGAGGCGCGACAGCCCGCGCCGTGCAGAACGAATAAGAACGCGCCGCGGGAGTGGCGCGCCCCCGGCACATGAGTGCGATCGTCGACATCATCGTGCCGGTCTTCGGCATGGTGCTGGTCGGATGGGTGATCGGCCGCAGCAAGCTCCTCAGTCCCGAGGGCTTGCGCGGTTTCACCGCCGTCACCTTCTACGCCCTATTCCCCGCGCTGCTCTTCCGCTCCATGGCGAAGGTGCGGCTGGAAGCGCTCGAGCCGCAGGTGCTGCTCGCCTTCTTCAGCGGCGTGATGGTCCTCTACGGCATGCTGATGGTGCTCGGCCGGCTGCAAGGGCTGCGGCTCGGCGATCGGGCCATGTTTGCGCTGAGCGGTTCCTTCTCCAACGGTGTCGGCATCGGCATTCCCTTCATCAGCTACGGCTTCGGCGAGCAGGGACTGGTGCCGCTGCTGATGATCATCAGCGTGCACTCGCTGATCCTGCTCACCTTCACCTGCTTCCTGATGGAGATGGACGACGCGGGCGGGCGGCGCGGCAATGTGCTGAAGCGCCTGGGCGGTGCGGCGCTGTCGATGCTGAAGCACCCGGTGATCCCCGCGATCTTCGCCGGCCTGCTGTGGGGCGAGATAACGACCCACGTTCCCGGAATCGCGACGCCGGCGGTCATCGACCGCATCCTGCAGGCCCTTGCGGCGGCGGCGCCGCCCTGCGGGCTCATCATGGTCGGCGCCTCGCTCGCCCATGTCGGACTGAAAGGTCACTGGCAGTCGGCGGCGGTGGCGTCGGCCTTCAAGCTTGCCGTGCTGCCGGTGCTGGTCTGGACGATCGGCCGCTACGTCTTTCCGCTCGATCCGCTGTGGCTCAACGTGGCGACCCTGAACGCCGCCCTGCCGGCCGGCGCCAACGTCTACCTGATCGCCCAGATGTACGGGATCGGCGTCGCCCGCGCGACCAACGCCGTGGTGATCTCGACCGCCGCCAGCGTCTTCACGCTGTCCGTGGCACTGTTGTTGCTCGGGGTGCAGGCGCGCTAAGCTCAAGACTGGAGGATGCCCATGACGTACGAGACGGTTCAGGTTCGCGAACTCGAGGGCTGCGGCGCCGAGGTGCTGGGGCTCGATCTCAAGTCGATGAGCAACCGCCAGTGGGACGAGGTGCAGCGCGCCTTCGTCGAGCACGGCGTGATCTTCTTCCGCGACCAGGATCTGACGCCCGAACAGCACGTCGCGTTCGCGCAGCGCTGGGGCCAGATCGACATCAACCGCTACTTCCCGCCGGTCGCCGGCTATCCGATGATCGCCGAGGTCCGCAAGGAGCCGACGCAGCAGAAGAACATCGGCGAGCGCTGGCACACCGATCACACCTACGACCAGATCCCCGCCATGGGCTCGATCCTGGTGGCGCGCGAACTGCCGTCGAAGGGCGGCGATACGCTGTTCGCGAACGTCTACCGCGCCTTCGAGGCGCTGTCGGAAGGGCTGAAGCAGACGCTGCGCGGGCTCAACGCCGTGCATTCCTCGGCACACCGCTTCGGCACCGCGGCGCGCAAGGCGAGCGGCAGCGACCTCGTATTTCACAATGGCGACCAGGTCGGCGACGTGCTGCATCCGGTGGTGATCCGCCATCCGCTGAGCGGCCGCGAGGCGCTCTATGTCAATGCGGACTTCACGTTGCACTTCGAGGGCTGGAGCGTCGAGGACAGCAATCCGCTGCTCGAATATCTCTACGCGCATGTCACGCGAGACGAGTTCACCAGCCGCTTCCAGTGGCGCGACGGCTCGATCGCCTTCTGGGACAACCGCGCCACCTGGCACAGCGCCCAGAACGACTATCAGGGCGAGCGGCGCCTGATGCACCGCATCACCGTCGCCGGCTGCGCATTGCAGGCGGCGACGGCGGCTCGGGTCTGAAGCCGAAGCTACTGCTTCAGGCGGATCGTCATCGCGGCCACGCCGGTCGCGAGATTGTAGCCGGCGTCCTTGATCACGCCCGACGAGAGCATGCCGATCTCGGCGTTCGGGCCGCCGTAGATCCAGTTGCCGCCGGCCTGGTTGCCGGCCGCGACCGTGCCCTGCTCGCCGACATAGGTACCGCTCAGTTGCGTCGCGCCGCGCTCGGAGCCCAGCGAGTAGACGCGCCAGATCGTGTGCACGGCCTTGGTGTAGCCGATGTCGATGCCGACCTTGTCGATCGAGCCGGTGTACTGCGCCGTCGAGACGCCGTCCTTGCCGAGGAACACGCAGTCGAGCGGCTTGGCCGAGCCCAGGACATAGCCCGTGCTGCCGCCGACGTTGCAGGTCAGCGAGCCGATGTAGATGCGTGAATTGGCGTTGGTGGTATTGAGCTGCTGCGCACTCTGCTGCTGCATGCTGCAGGCGCCGGTCGAGAGGGCGAGGGCGGCCAGGGCGGCCGTCATGACGACGTTCTTCATTGATGCTCCTGTAAGGGAATGGCCGCCCGAAGGAGCGCCCGTCCAGCGACAGCCATTACGACGCCGGACGGACGCTGGGAAGGGAGGATGGTCCGCACGGGCCGTGCTGCCAGTTGCAGCGCGAGCCGCAGGCCTCAGCGGGCGTCGCGCTTGGCCTGCGCGCGTGCGCCCTGCTTGCGGACACTGCCGCGCACCGATCCCGGCACATGCTTCTCGACGGCGATGCGCGCCTTGCCACGAAGGCCACCCGTTGCGGCCTTCGACGCCGTCTTGGACCTGGCCTTGGCGGGCTTCGCCTTCTCCTTGAGCGCCAATGCCTTCTTCGCGCTGGCGACCATCGTTTCCTTGGCCTTGGCAGCCGCACGACGCCCGGTCTCGTTGTCGAGACGGATGAGCGCCGCCGACAGGATCATGAGCTTGAGTTGTGATCCGTCGTCATCCTTCGCCGGCGAGGCGCCCCGCGCAGATGCCTTGCCACGCATCTCGCGGCGTTGGCGTTCGGCCACCGTCTTCGCGCGGTCGCGCTTGGTGCGCAGGCGCTTAACCAGCCGGGTGAGCTCGGCGTCCGTCAGCGACCGCGAGGCTCGCACGGCCGACATGCCGACCAGTTCCTTTTCGTCTGCGCTCAGCGCGCGCTCTTCCTGCTTCTTCGTGATCGCCATTGTCATCTCCTCGAAGGGGCGACATCCTTGCCAAGCAATATTGTGCGCGTCTACCTCAGCGCCTGCCAAAGTAGAGCCAGACCCGACACAGCCATGACGATGTCCAGCAGGTGCTGGAAGGCGGTGACGCTCAATCGTTCGACGATCAGGCGCGCGAGATAGGTGCCGCCCATCACCGAGGAGCCGGTGATCAGTCCCTTGATCGCGATGTCGGTCGGCAGTGCGCCAAACGCCTGGAAGGTGACGGCCTTGCTGATGTAGAGCGCGAGCGAGCCCGCCGCTTCCGTCGCGATGAAGGCGCCTTTCACCAGACCGTGGGCGGCGAAGGCCGGCACGCTGAGCGGGCCGGTCGAGACCACGATGCCGGTCAGAAAGCCGATGACGATCCCGGCCGCGAACATGCCGCCATAGCCCAGCGCGACATGGCGCCGGACAAGCCAGCGACGGCCGGGAATCATTGCGAGAAAGAAGAAGCCCAGCGCCGTCTCGACCGTGTTCTCGGGCAACGCCAGCAAGGTTCGCGCGCCCAGCGCCGCCGCGGGGATGCCGCCGGCCGCATAGGCCGCGGAAGCGCGCCAGTCGATGAAACGCCACCAGGCGGTGATCTTGGCGAAGTTCGACATCAGCGCGACGACCGACATGATCGGCACGGCCTCGCGCGGCCCGAAGACCATGACCAGCACCGGCAAGAGGATGACCGTCGCGCCGGTGCCCACCACGCCGCTGACCGTTCCGGCGACCAGGCCGACGAACAGGACGAGGGCGTAGCTCAGCATCGGCTCAGTAGCCGATGTTCGGCCGCAACCACCTCTCCGCCTGTTCGATCGAGACGCCACGCCGCGCGGCATAGTCCTCGACCTGGTCCTTGCCGATGCGGGCGACGCCGAAGTACTGCGCATCGGGATGAGCGAAGTAGTAGCCCGAGACGGCCGATGTCGGGACCATGGCGAAGCTCTCGGTGAGCTGGATGCCGGCATTCTGGCCGGCGTTCAACAGCCGGAACAGTTCGGGCTTCTGGCTATGGTCGGGGCAGGCCGGATAGCCCGGCGCGGGGCGGATGCCACGATACTTCTCGCGCACCAGCTCCTCGTTGGAGAGCGCCTCCTCGGGCGCATAGCCCCACAGGGTCTTGCGCACGCGCTCGTGCAGCCGCTCGGCGAAGGCCTCGGCCAGACGGTCGGCCAGCGCCTTCAGCAGGATGTCCGAATAGTCGTCATGGTCGGCCTTGAAGCGGGCGAGATGCTCCTCGATGCCATGGCCGGCGGTAACGGCGAAGCCGCCGATCCAGTCGGCCTCGGGCGAGATGAAATCGGCCAGGCACATGTTGGCCCGCGGCGCCCGCTTCTCGATCTGCTGGCGCAGGAAGTAGAGGCGTGAGATCTCCTTGGTGCGGGTCTCGTCGCTGTAGATCACCACGTCGTCGCCTTCGCGTCGGCACGGCCAGAAGCCGACCACGCCCTTGGCGGTCAGCCACTTCTCGCGCACGATCCGCTCGAGCATCTTGCGCGCATCGGCATAGAGCTTCCTTGCGCTCTCGCCGACCACGGGATCCTCGAGAATCTCCGGATAGTTGCCGGCCAGCTCCCAGGCGCGGAAGAACGGCGTCCAGTCGATGCGCTCGACCAGCTCGTGCAGCGGATACTCGGCAAACACACGCGTTCCCGTGAGCGCCGGCTTGGGCGCCGTGTAGGCCGACCAGTCGATCTTGAACTCGTTGGCGCGCGCCGCTTCGAGCGGCACGACCTTCTCCTTGGAACCGCCCGCGCGTTCGACCCGGATCGCCTCGTATTCGGCCGCGACCTTGCTGGCGAAATCCTCGGCCTGCGAGCCCGACTCCGATACCAGCGCCGAGCAGACGCCGACGGCGCGCGAGGCGTCGAGGACGTGCACCGTCGTGCCCTTGTAGCGCGGCGCAATGCGAAGGGCGGTGTGGACCTTGGAGGTGGTGGCGCCGCCGATCAGCAGCGGCAGGTTCATGCCCCGGCGCGTCATCTCCTCGGCCACCGTCACCATCTCGTCGAGCGAGGGCGTGATCAGGCCGGAGAGGCCGATGATGTCGGCCTTGTTATCGTTGGCGCTCTTCAGGATGTCCTGGAACGGTACCATCACGCCGAGATCGATGACCTCGAAGTTGTTGCACTGCAGGACCACACCTACGATGTTCTTGCCGATGTCGTGGACGTCGCCCTTGACCGTTGCCATGACGATCTTGCCCTTGGGCCGCGAGCCTTCCGTCTTCTGCGCCTCGATGTAGGGCAGCAGATGCGCCACCGCCTTCTTCATGACGCGGGCGCTCTTCACGACTTGCGGCAGGAACATCTTGCCGGCGCCGAACAGGTCGCCGACCACGTTCATGCCGGCCATCAGCGGGCCCTCGATCACCTCGATCGGCCGCGCGATCTGCAGTCGCGCCTCCTCGGTGTCGGCGACGACGAACTGGTCCATGCCCTTGACCAGCGCGTGCTCCAGCCGCTTCTCGACTGGCCAGCTGCGCCACTCGGCATCCTGCGTCTCGGCGACCTCGCCGGTGCCCTTGTACTTGGGCGCCAGTTCGAGCAGCCGCTCGGTGGCGTTGGGATTGCGGTTGAGGATCACGTCCTCACAGGCGTCGCGGAGTTCCTGCGGGATCTGGTCGTAGACCTCGAGCTGACCGGCATTGACGATGCCCATGTCCATGCCCGCCTGGATGGCGTGGTAGAGGAACACCGAGTGCATCGCCTTGCGCACCGGCTCGTTGCCGCGGAAGGCGAAGGAGAGGTTGGAGACACCGCCGGAAATCTTGGCGCCGGGGCAGCGCTTCTTGATCTCGCGCGTCGCCTCGATGAAGTCGACGCCGTAATTGTTGTGCTCCTCGATGCCGGTCGCCACCGCGAAGATGTTCGGGTCGAAGATGATGTCCTCGGCCGGGAAGCCGACCTGGTTCACCAGGATGTCGTAGGCGCGGGCGCAGATCTCGACCTTGCGCTCCTTGGTGTCGGCCTGGCCCTTCTCGTCGAAGGCCATGACCACGACCGCGGCGCCGTAGCGGCGGACCTTGCGGGCCTGCGCGATGAAGGGCTCGATGCCCTCCTTCATGGAGATCGAATTCACGATCGGCTTGCCGGCGACGCACTTCAGGCCAGCCTCGATCACGCTCCACTTGGAGCTGTCGATCATGATCGGCACGCGCGCGATGTCGGGCTCGGACGCGATCAGCTTGAGATACGTGTCCATCGCCCGCTCGGCGTCGAGCAGGCCCTCGTCCATGTTGACGTCGATGATCTGCGCGCCGCTCTCGACCTGCTGGCGGGCGACCTCGATCGCGGCGGCATAGTCGCCCTCGAGGATCAGCTTCTTGAAGCGGGCCGAGCCGGTGACGTTGGTGCGCTCGCCGATGTTGATGAAGGTGGCGCGGCTCTCGGGCTTGCTCTCGCCCGTGTTCGATTCAATGCTCATCAGAAGAAACTCGCTGCTTCCATGCCGGAAAGACGCAATGCCGGCGGCAGGACATGCCAGGTGCGCGGCTTGATGCCCTTGACCGCCTCGGCGATCGCCTTGATGTGGGCGGGCGTCGTGCCGCAGCAGCCGCCGACCACGTTGATCCAGCCGTTCTCGGCCCAGCCCTTGACCAGCTTGCCGGTCATTTCCGGCGGTTCGTCGTAGGCGCCCAGCTCGTTCGGCAGGCCGGCATTGGGATAGATGCACAGCATGCTGTCGACTTGCGGGTTGAGCGTCTGAACGTAGGGACGGAGCTCGGTCGCGCCGAAACTGCAGTTCAGGCCCATGGTGATCGGCTTGGCGTGCCGCACCGAATGCCAGAAGGCCTCGACTGTCTGGCCCGAGAGGTTGCGGCCGGCCAGGTCGGTGAGCGTCATCGAGACCATCACGGGGATGATCTCGCCCCGCGCCTCGCCCGCCTCGTCGACGGCCACGAGGGCGGCCTTGGCGTTCAGCGTATCGAACACCGTCTCGACCAGGATGAAGTCGACGCCGCCATCCAGCAGCCCGTCGATCTGCTCGCGGTACATGTCCTTCACCTCGTCGAAGGTGACGGCGCGGTAGCCGGGATCGTTGACGTTCGGCGAGACCGAGAGCGTCTTGTTGGTCGGCCCCAGGGCGCCCGCGACGAAGCGCGGTTTGGCGGGATCGCGCGCTGTGGCGGCATCGGCGCAGGCGCGCGTCAGCTTGGCCGCGGCGATGTTGATCTCGCGCGCCATGCCGGCGATGCCGTAGTCGGACAGGCTGATGGCGTTGGAGTTGAACGTGTTGGTCGCCACGATGTCGGCGCCGGCGTCGAGATAGGCGTTGCAGATCTCGCCCACCACGTCGGGACGCGTCAGGTTCAGGAGGTCGTTGTTGCCCTTCTGGTCGTGGTTGAACGAGCGGCCGGCGCGGAAGCCTTCCTCATCGAGCCTGTAGCTCTGGATCATCGAGCCGTAGGGCCCGTCCTTGATCAGGATGCGCTCGGCGCCGATCTCGCGGAGCTGCTCGGCCTTTTGCTCGCGGGTCATCGATTGACTGGTCACTTGGGACGCACTCCCAGCAGGTGGCAGATCGCGAAGGTGAGATCGGCCCGGTTCAGCGTGTAGAAATGGAACTGCTCGACGCCCTCGTCGCGCAGGCGGCGGCAGAGGTCGCCGGCCACCGTTGCGGCGATCATGCGGCGCGTCTCGAGATCGTCGTCGAGCCCGTCGAACATGCTGGCGAACCATTGCGGCACCTTGGAGCCGCAGAGGCCGGCGATGCGATTGACGGCGGCGAAATTCGACACCGGCATGATGCCCGGCACGATCGGCACGTTGATGCCCATCGCGGCGGCGCGGTCGCGGAAGCGCAGGAAATCCTCGGCCTCGAAGAAGAACTGGGTGATGCAGCGGTCGGCGCCGGCATCCACCTTGGCCTTCAGGTTCTCGAGGTCGGCCTTCTCGTTGGCCGAGGAGGGGTGCTTTTCGGGATAGCCGGCGACGCTGATCTGGAAGTCGCCGATCTTCTTCAGGCCGGTGACGAGCGCCGCTGCATTGGCGTAGCCGCCGGGATGCGGCGTGTACTGGCCGCCCATGCCGCCCGGCGGGTCGCCGCGCAGCGCCACGATATGACGGATGCCGGCATCCCAATAGGCGCGCGCGATATCGTCGATTTCGCCCTGGGTGGCGGCGACGCAGGTCAGGTGCGCGGCGGCATCGATGCCGGTCTCGCTCTTGAGGCGCGCGACCGTGTCATGCGTGCGCTGGCGGGTCGAGCCGCCGGCGCCGTAGGTCACCGAGAAGAACGACGGATGGAGCGGCGTCAGGCGCTTCACAGTCTCCCAGAGTGTCTGCTCGGCAGCATCGGTCCGGGGCGGCGAGAACTCGAAGGACACGGCGAGCCGCTGCGGCGCGCGGGCCGGGAATTCGGTCGCGGTCGTGCTGCCAGTGGAGCTTAGGGGATTGCCGATCGGACCGGTATCGGGGCTCATCATGATTCTCCATGGGCGGAAATGGCCGCAGGCCGCGGGGTGGCGCGAGCCGGCAGCTCGCGTTCGCCGCGCCAGATGCCCGTCATGAGGCGGCGGCCGGGAAAGTGGATCGGTTCGAGCGGCGTGAGGCCGGCGCTGCGAAGCCAGCCCTGCACCTGGTTGTCGGCGAAGCCCAGATGGACGTGGGCATGTTCACGCTTCAGCTCGACCAGGTCGTGCGGCGAGAAGTCGACCACCAGTACCGAGCCGCCAGGCTTCACGACGCGCGCCGCCTCGGCCAGCGCCGCGGCCGGATCGTCGGCGTAGTGCAGCACATGGTGGATCGTGACGACGTCGAAACTGTCGGACTCGAAGGGCAGGGCATACATGTCGCCCTGGCGGATGTCGGCATTGTCGATGCCGGCGCGAGCCAGGTTGGCGCGGGCCAGCGCCAGCATCTCGCGACTCTGGTCGACCCCGATCGCCTGCTCAACCTTGGGCGCCAGCACTTCGAGCAGGCGGCCCGTGCCGGTGCCGACGTCGAGCAGCCGGCGCGCGCCGATCGGCAGGTGATGGCTGAGTGCCCGTTCGATCTCGCGGTCGGCGACGTGCAGGGCGCGCAGTTCGTCCCAGCGCTGGGCATTGTCGCGAAAGAAGCGCGCAGCCGCGGTCTGGCGGCGCTGCTGGACGGCGTCCAGCCGGGCGCGGTCGGTCGCGATCCGGGGGTGCTTGGGGTCGAGCCGGCGCACGAATTCGCGCACCAGGGCGGCGTCCTCGCCGCCATTGGTCAGGCGGAACCGGGTGAACTGGGCTTCGCGGAAACGCTCCAGCAGGCCCGCCTCGACCAGCAGTTTCAGGTGCCGGGACACGCGGGGCTGGCTCTGCCCCAGCACGTTCACGTAGTCGCTGACCGTCAGGTCCTCGCGTGCCGCCAAGGCGAGAATCCGCAGCCTGGTATCCTCGGCGGCGGCCCGCAGCAGGGTGAGGAGGTGTTCCATGAAAAGAACAATATAAGCATATCTTTATGTATGCAATGGGTTCTCGCCAGGACCCGACGACCTCCGGAACAATTAGAAACAAAGTAACTGTGGCCCGCGAGTGCTCTGACCGGGGATTCACTTCAATCTACAGCGCGGGTGTGCAACACTTAGACTTGATGCGACGGGTGAACGTCGCGTCACGCTTTTTGGCCCGGCGTCCCGGGCCAGCGGGATGATCCGGGGTCGGCGTTGATGATCGGTGTGACGAGAGCCATTGCTGCCAGCATTCGCCGCTCGGTTGTCGCGGTCGCCCTTGCGGGGACCGTGCTCGGTGGCTGCGCGTCCGGCGATACCGGGGCCGCCGAGGTATGGGATCCGCTGGAGACTCCCAACCGCTTCATCTTCTCGATCAACCGCGCCGTCGATGTCATGGCCTTCCGCCCTCTGGCAGTCATGTACCGCGACCTCGTGCCGGAGCGGGCCCAGACCGGGGTGCGCAACGTCCTCGACAATCTCGGCGAGCCGGTGACTGCCATTAACGAGGTCTTCCAGGGCGATCCGAACCGCGCCGCGACGACGATGGCGCGCTTCCTCGTGAATTCGACCATCGGCGTCGCCGGCATCTTCGACGTTGCGACGAGCCTGGGCCTCGAGCGCACCAAGGAGGATTTCGGCAAGACGATCGGCCTGTGGGCCGGCGTCGAGCCGGAGAATGGCGGCTTCTATCTCATGCTGCCGGCCTATGGCCCCTCCAATGCGCGCGACGGCACCGGCCTGATGATGGACTATCTGGTCGATCCGTTCCGCATCCTGACCTTCAATCTCTCCGTCAACTGGGACTACTACCAGATCGCCCGTTACGGCATGAACGCCGTCGACTACCGGTCCCGCACCATTTTCGCGCTCGACGATCTCGAGAAGAACAGCGTCGACTACTACGCGGCGCTGCGTTCGGCCTACACCCAGAACCGCGCCGACCAGATCCGCGAGAAGCGCGAGAAGACCAATGCCCGAGCCGAACTGGAGCGTCGCGACAACCTGGCACTGGTCCGTTAAAGCAACGCGCCCGGCGGAGGGTGCGTTGGCCGGGCGCCCGGGCTAGAACGCTCACCCCCGAAATTTCACCATAGGAGTCCACGGTGTCGAAGTTCGCTTCCCGTCGTGTCGTGTTGCAACTGGCCGCCACTGTCGCGATTTGCGCCGCCCTTCCCGTGGTGCACCCTGCCTTTGCCGCGGATCCCGCGCAGCTCGTGCAGAATACGGCGCAGCAGGTCATCGAGATCATCAAGACGAAGACCGGTGCCGAGCGTCAGGCGGCGATCCTGGGCGTGCTCCAGACCAGATTCGACATGCCCGCCATGGGACGTTCGGCGCTGGGCCGGTACTGGAACCAGGCGACCGAGCAGGAGCGCGCGCGCTTCCTCAAGGCCGTCGCCACCGCCGAGGCCAAGGCCTACAGCGAGCGCTTCGGTCAGTATGGTGGACAGACCCTGACCATCGGCAAAGTGACGCCGGGCGCCAACGGGCTGACGATGGTCGACAGCCGCCTGAACCAGACGAGCGGACAGCCCATCAAGATCGAATGGGAAATCCGTAACGACCGCATCATCGACGTGAGGGTCGAGGGTGTGAGCATGGTCATGACTAGACGTGCGGATTTCAGTTCCTACATCCAATCCAAGGGCGGCCAGATCGAGCCGCTGGTCAGCGAGCTGGAAGCCCGGGCCGCGCGCTGAGGCGGCGAATTGCACCGGTAGGCCGGTCGGCGTAGTCTTTTTCCAAGGGAGGCGCGTCGATCGCTCCCGCGGGCGTCGCAGGGGACGAGAGCGGAGCGGAGGAGAGCGCCATGGACAGCGCGTTTGCGAAGAACCCGGCCGAGATTTTGAGGTCGGTCGACCCGGTGTGGGATCGAATCCGCGAAGCCGCCCAGTCGGCCGCGGCCGCCGAGCCCGTGCTGGCCGGAACCCTTCATGCCACGATCCTCAGTCAACCCCGCTTCGAAAGCGCGCTCAGCTATCATCTCGCGCGGCTTGTCGGCACGACCGAGGTGCCCGCCGCGCTGATCCGCCAGACCTTCGACGAGGCGCTTGCGGCCGATCCTGCCATCGGCCTCGCGGCGCGCGCCGACATCGTGGCGGTCGCGGACCGCGACCCGGCCTGCACCTCGCATCTCGATCCGCTGCTCTGGTTCAAGGGCTATCACGCGCTACAGACCTACCGCGCATCGCACTGGCTGTGGACGCAGGGAAGGCGCACGCTCGCCCACTTCCTGCAAAGCCGGTCGAGTGCCCTGTTCGGCCTCGACATCCATCCCGCCGCGGTGATCGGGAAGAGCATCTTCATCGACCACGGTACTGGTGTGGTGATCGGCGAGACCGCCGTCGTCGAGGATGGCGTCTCGATGCTGCACGGCGTCACCCTGGGCGGCACCGGCAAGGAGCGCGGCGACCGTCACCCCAAGGTGCGCCGCGGCGTGCTGTTGGGCGCCGGCGCCAAGGTGCTGGGCAACATCGAGATCGGCGCCTGCGCCAAGATCGCGGCCGGCAGCGTCGTGCTCGATCCTGTGCCGGCCGGCTGCACCGCCGCCGGTGTCCCGGCCCGCATCATCGGCTGCGTCGACGTCCCGGAGCCGGCACTCGACATGGATCACCGCATCTAGCAAGCGCCTCGGCGCCGGTGCCTTGAGAGTCCCACCCGACCGTTCATAATCGGTTGGGGGGATTCCAAATCATGCGTCACAGATTCCGCGGTCTCGCGCTCCATCTCTGGACCGTGGACACGACGCCGTTCGAGGAAGCGCTCGCCGCCGCGAAGGCCGGCGGTTTCGATGCGGTCGAACTGCGCCGCGTCGACTTCAAGCGCGCCGGGGAGGGCGGGCTCTCGAACACGGCGGTGCTCGGCCGCGTGCGCGCGAACGGATTGTCCGTCAGTGCCGTTGGCTGCGAATACGGTTGGGCCTTCGCGGCGAAGGAGGATCGCGAGCGGCTGTTTGCTTCCCTGGTGGAGGCGTGCGAGAGGGCGGTCACGCTCGATTGTGCGACGGTGATGAGCGGCATCGGCCCCGGAACGGCATCGATGGAAGACGCCGTGGCGAACGTGCGTCACGCCGGTGAAATCGTTGCGCGCCATGGCTTGCGACTGGCGCTGGAGTACCAGTTCCAGCATCCGATCGTGAGCCGCCTCGACATCCTGCGGGAGTTGATCGCCAAGGCGGGACAGAAGAGCGTCGGGCTTCTGCTCGATGCCTATCACCTGCAGCGCGGCGGCCGTCCTGGCCGCGGTTTCGAGGAGGTGCCGGGTTCGGAGATCTTCTACGTGCAGTACAGCGACGTGCCCGATGCGGCGCCGAATACCGCGCCGCCGGTCGACCGTCTGCCGCCGGGACGGGGCATCGTGCGCTGGAGCGAGCTGTTCCAGCTCCTCGCCGCAAAGGACTACCGCGGCTGGGTGAGCTACGAGGCGCCCAATCCCATCCACTGGGCCCAGCCTGCCGTCGATGTCGCGAGCGAGGGCGCAAGGGCGACGCGGCGCGCCCTGGAGGCCGCCTTCGCCTGACCCACCTGCGACCAGCGGCGGGATGGATGAGAGTTGCCGGAGGCGCTACTTATCTGGACGATGGCGCAGAAGAAGAAGTCCCCGAGCAAGTCCCGGAAGAGCGCTTCTTCAGGCGCCAAGCCGCCATCTTCCGGCGCCAGGCCTCCCGTTTCCGGCCCGAAGACAAGGGCACGCAAGCAGGCGCCCCGGGCCCCGGGGCCGCTGCCGCCGCCGAGCACGACACTGCAGCAGGAACTGCACATGATGGCGCGCAGCGGCATGCAGTCGCTGCAGAGCCTGATCGTCTTCCTGGCCGTGCTGGTCGTGATCGCGGGCGTCGGCATCGGCGCCTGGGCGATGAGGCCGGTGCCGGGCTATGCGTCGGAAGAGCAGAAAGCGGGCTCGCCCTTCGACGCGATTTTCACGGCGGAGAATACGAGCCCGTGGTTTGCGATGAAGGGCCTGAAGTTTGCCTGCGTGCTCGATCATGTGCGCGCCTCGGGCCGCGAGCCGACTCTCATCGAGGCGACCGACGTGCGTTTTCCGGCGGGTTCTGCCGCCGAGCTGAAACCGGGCGAGCAGGCCACCTTCCGGTGTCCGTTCCGTGCCCTGTTCGGCCTGCCGCCGCTCAACGAGGACTACGGCGTCGTGCAGCGTTCGCAGATCTATTTCCATGCTTCCTACGATCTGCCGTTCATCGGCGCGATCCGCCTGAGCGACAACAGCGCGCCCTTCGTGCTCAACACGAGGCTCTTGCCGCCGCGGTGGACGAACAGGCCGGACGGCTGACGCAGCCAGCGGCCTCCTCGTAGTCGAGCACAGGCCTTTGGCTGGCACCGCCTTGCCGGTGAGCCGTTCCCCGCGCGAGGAACGGCCGGGCTTGCCGTCGGGCCGTTCCCGACGGCACCATGTCTCCGGATCGCAGCGGGGGCATGGACCATGGACGACTATTACGATCTCGGCGCCTACAAGCGCACCGTCACCACCTCTTCGCCACAGACGCAGCTCTGGTTCGATCGCGGACTGAACTGGCTCTACGGGTTCAATCATGCCGAAGCGATCAAGTGCTTCGAGAAGGCGCTGGAGACCGATCCCGGCTGTGCCATGGCGCACTGGGGCATCTCCTACGCCGCCGGGCCGAACTACAATCTCCCCTGGCACCGCTACGATCCGGCCGGCAAGAAGCGGGCGCTCGAAGCCTCCTACGACGCCATGCAGCGTGCACTGGCTGCCGCGCCCAGCGCCTCGCCGGTCGAGCAGGCGCTGATCCGCGCCTTGCCGGCGCGCTATCCGCAGCGCGAGGCGATCGAGGACCAGACGACCTGGGACAAGGCGTTCACGGTCGAGATGCGCAAGCTGTTCCAGGCCCACCCGCGCGATCTCGACCTGCGCTCGGTCTTTGCCGAGGCGATCATGAACGAGACGCCCTGGCAGATGTGGGACCTCAAGACCGGCCAGCCGACGCCGGGCGCCGGGACGGAGGAGGCGGTCGAGGTGCTGGAGGGTGCCTTTCGCGACATTCCCGCGAGCTGGGACCATCCCGGCCTGCTGCACCTCTATGTCCACCTGATGGAGATGTCACCGTTCCCGCAGCGCGCGCTGCGCGCCGGCGACCGGCTGCGCGACCTGGTGCCGGACTCCGGCCATCTCGTGCACATGCCGACCCATATTGACGTACTGTGCGGCAACTATCGGGACGTCGTCGTCTACAACCAGAAGGCCGTCGTGGTCGACCGCAAGTACCTCGCACGCGAGGGCGCCCTCAACGTCTATTCGATGTATCGCAGCCACGACCACCACTTCATCGTCTACGGCGCCATGTTCCTCGGCCAGTACACGCCGGCCATCACCGCGGCGCAGGAGCTGATCGACACCACGCCGGAAGAGCTGCTGCGCATCCAGTCGCCGCCGATGGCCGACTTCGTCGAGGGCTATCTCTCGATGAAGCAGCACGTGCTGGTGCGCTTCGGCAAGTGGCGCGAGATCATCGCGCAGGAGCTGCCCAAGGACCCCGAGCTCTACTGCTCGACCACGGCGATGACGCTCTACGCCAAGGGCGTAGCGCATTCGGTACTGGGCGAGATCGAGCAGGCCGAGCAGGCGCGCGCGGCCTTCCGGGCCGCCAAGGCGCGCGTGCCCGAGAGCCGGCGCCTGCACAACAACACTATGGTCGACCTGCTGGCCATCGCCGAGGAAATGCTAACCGGCGAGCTGGAATACCGCCGCGGCAACTTCGATCTTGCCTTCGCCCATCTGCGCCGCGCCGTCGAACTCGACGATTCGCTGCCCTACGACGAGCCCTGGGGGTGGATGCAGCCGACCCGCCACGCGCTCGGCGCGTTGCTGCTGGAGCAGGGCCATCTCGCCGAGGCCGAGGCCGTCTATCGCGCCGACCTCGGCTTCGACGGCAAGACCAACCGTGCCTGCTGGCACCCCGAGAACGTCTGGAGCCTGCACGGCCTCCACGAATGCCTGACGCGGCGGGGCGAGACGGTCGAGGCGCCTCTGATCAAGGCGCGGCTGGATCTGGCCTCGGCGCGGACAGAGTTCCCGGTGCGGGCTTCCTGTCTGTGTCGGAGAGAAGCTGCGTGAGTGGATTTCAGCCCGGGTTAATCCCGCCGGCGGTCAGAGCCTAGGCGTGTTGCCGCCGGCCACACCCGCTGGATCATCGCAAACAGGAATGCGGTCGTGAGGCCGAACAGCAGCATGCCGTTCAGCGCCTCGAGCGCGCCTAGCATCTTCCATCTGTGCTCGAGGTGGATGCTGGTGTCTCCGTAGGTGGTCAGCGCGCCCAGAGAGTAGAGCATGGCCGAGCGGTTGTCGGGGATCGCGCCGAGGAAGCGGTAGGCCAGCGCCCAGATGCCGCCTTCTACGATGTGCAGTGCCGTCACCAGGGTGACCGCCAACGCCATCACCAAGGCGAAGGTGAAGGAGAAGTGGCGGCGGCTCTTCACATGGTCGATCGCGTACTCCACCCGCGCCGTGAACAGCGCCAGGCACAAGACATGGAGGACACTGGTGAAGGCGATTAGCGGGATGCCCCACGCCCAGTCGGCACCCCACTGGACCTCGTTCAGCGGATTCATTGGGCGCATCGTAGCTGGTCGCCGGTGGCACCGGCAACGCGATACAGTCATCAGGCGGCGGCGCGGCCGGGCCTGTATTCTTGGATCGCTGCGGTGATCTCGTCGGCGATGCGATCATTGAGGCGCTTCTTGGTCGCTTCGTAGGAAGGCCAGTCGAGCGCTTTCAGTCGCTGCAGTTCGGCCTCGATCGCTGGCTGAAGGTCTGCCGCCTCGCAGACCTGGTCGAGGTATCCGTGCTGCTGTGCCGACACAGGCTCGAACATCGTCGCCGTCGACACTCTCGCGAGCCCCGGCGGTGACAGGCGGTGACGTGCCAGGGCGAGCGCGAAGTGGGGCACCGTCAGTCCTATGGCGACCTCGTTCAGCCCGATCTTCCAGTTGCCGGCCACGCCAAACCTGACGTCGGCCGCCAGCATCAGGAAGGCACCCATCGGATAGGCGTGGCCGGTGCAGACCGTCACGATCGGCCTCGGATGCTTGAGGAAGCGAAGGATGAGGTCCGCGCCCGCCCGCACCATGGCGAGCGATGCGTCCGGTCCGCGTGCGAAGGTCCTGAGGTCGAAACCTGCCGAGAAGATTCCCGGCCGGCCCTGCACGACGACAGGGCCGCCGTGAGAGGCGGCTTCCTCCAGCCGGGTCGCGATCTCGGTCAGCATCTCGAGCGACATGGCGTTGACCTTGCCGTCGTCGAGCAGGATGCGAGTCACGCCGTCTTCGAAAGTCACACTCGTCAGCATGAAACCCTCATATAGACCAATTGTTATAATTCAAGGATGGATATAGACCAATCGTCATAGAGTCAAACGGCGAGGAAAGTTCGATGGCCAATGCCGCCAAGCACAAGGACGCGCTCGTGCGCACCGCGATGCGCCTGTTCCGGCAGCAGGGCTACGCCTCGACGGGGCTGCAGCAGATCCTCGTGGAGAGCGGTGCGCCCAAGGGCTCGCTCTATCACTATTTCCCCGACGGCAAGGAGCAGCTGGCCGAGGCGGCGGTGCGGCTTGCGGGCCAGCTGATGGGCGAGATGCTGGCGGCGCATGCCGAACGCGCCGCGACGCCGGCGGCCTTCGCGAAGGCCTACTGCGCGACGATGGCGGGCTGGATGAAGGAATCGGATTTCCGGTCGGGCTGCCCGATCGCGACCACGATGCTGGAGACGGCACCGCACTCACAGGCGCTGACCAAGGCTGGCGCCGACGCAATCGATCGCTGGATCGAAATCATCGCGCCGGTGTTCCGCCGTGCCGGTGCGACGGCGGCTCAGGCACGGTCGGCGGCGCAGCAGCTGATTGCGGCAGTCGAAGGCGCGCTGGTGATCGCGCGCATCCGCCGGAGCGCGACGCCCCTTCTGGACGTCGCGCGGAGCTTCAAAGCTGCCGATGCCTAGCTGCGGACCAGCGGCTTGTACTTGATGCGGTGCGGCTGGTCGGCATCGGTGCCCATCCGCCGGTGCTTGTCGAGTTCGTAGTCCTGGTAGTTGCCCTCGAACCACTCGACATGGCTGTCGCCCTCGAAGGCCAGCATGTGGGTGGCGGTGCGGTCGAGGAACCAGCGATCATGCGAGATCACGACAGCGCAGCCGGCGAACTCGACCAGCGCCTCTTCGAGCGCGCGCAAGGTGTCGACGTCGAGGTCGTTGGTCGGCTCGTCGAGCAGCAGGACGTTGGCGCCGCTCTTCAGCATCTTGGCGAGGTTCACCCGGTTGCGCTCACCGCCGGACAGCTGGCCGACCTTCTTCTGCTGGTCGGCGCCCTTGAAGTTGAACGAGCCGCAATAGGCGCGGCTGGACACTTCCCTGGTGCCAAGCTTGATGATGTCGAGGCCGCCCGAGAGCTCCTCCCACACCGTCTTGTTGGGATCGAGCGATTCGCGACTCTGGTCGACATAGCCCAGCTTCACCGTCGGGCCGACCGAGAAGGTGCCGCTGTCGGGCTTGTCCTGGCCGGTGATCATCTTGAACAGCGTGGTCTTGCCGGCACCGTTGGGGCCGATGACGCCGACGATGCCGCCCGGCGGCAGGTTGAACGACAAATTGTCGATCAGCAGCCGGTCGCCGAAGCCCTTGGAAATGCCCTCGGCGCGAATTACGTGGTCGCCCAGCCGCGGGCCGGCCGGGATGACGATCTGCGCCCGGTCGAGCGTCTGCTGGCTGTCCTCCTCGACCATGCGCTCGTAGGCAGCGATACGGGCCTTGCTCTTGGAGCGGCGGGCCGACGGACTGGTGCCCATCCATTCGAGCTCGCGCTGCATGGTACGGCGGCGGGCGTCGGCGGTCTTCTCTTCCAGCTCGAGGCGCTTGTCCTTCTGCTTCAGCCAGGACGAGTAGTTGCCTTCCCACGGGATGCCGGCGCCGCGGTCGAGTTCGAGGATCCACCCGGCGACTTTGTCGAGGAAGTAGCGATCGTGGGTGACGGCCACGACGGTGCCGGGGAACTCCGCGAGATGACGCTCCAGCCAGGCCACCGACTCGGCGTCGAGATGGTTGGTCGGCTCGTCGAGCAGCAGCATGTCGGGCTTGGAGAGCAGCAGGCGGCACAACGCCACGCGGCGCTTCTCGCCGCCCGAGAGCTTGGTCACGTCGGCATCCGACGGCGGGCAGCGCAGCGCGTCCATGGCGATCTCGACAGTGCGGCCCAGGTCCCAGCCGTTGCCGGCGTCGATCTTCTCCTGCAGCTCGGCCTGCTCGGCTATCAGCTTGTCCATGTCGGCGTCGGGATCGGAGAAGGCGTTGGACACCTCCTCGAAGCGCGCCAGGGCCTTCGCCATGTCGCCGGCGCCGTCCATGACGTTGCCCAGCACGTCCTTGTTGGGGTCGAGGCCCGGCTCCTGCTCCAGCAGGCCGACCTTCACGCCCTCGGCCGCCCAGGCCTCGCCGGTGTAATTGTCGTCGCGCCCGGCCATGATCTTGAGCAGGGTCGACTTGCCCGAGCCGTTGAGGCCGAGCACGCCGATCTTGGCGCCGGGCAGGAACGACAGCCAGATGTCCTTCAGGACCTGCTTGCCGCCGGGAAAGGTCTTGTTCAGACCCTTCATCACGTAGATGTACTGGTAAGAAGCCATTGTGACCGAATCCTTGTGTGGCGGAGCTTGTAGCGGCCCCGCCCAGGCGGTTCAATGACGGCGGGGAGAAACGCGCACGCATGCTGGTGGAACCGGCTGTCCTGGCCCTGTCGCTGGCCTATCTGGGGCTGCTCTTCGCCGTGGCCTGGTTCGGCGACCGCTATGCGCGCGACTGGTCGCGGAACTCGGTGGCGCCGGTGGTCTATGGCCTGTCGCTGGCCATCTACTGCACCTCCTGGACCTTCTACGGCGCGGTCGGGCGGGCGGCGACCTCGGGCATCGACTTCATCCTGATCTATACCGGCCCGGTCCTGGTCGTGACCCTGGGCTATCCGATCCTCGCCAAGATGGTGCGGGTGGCCAAGCAGCACAACGTCACCTCGATCGCCGACTTCCTGGCCTCACGCTACGGCAAGAGCCGTGCGGTGGGTGTCATCGCCACCTTGTTCGCGACCGTGGGCGTGCTGCCCTACATCGCGCTGCAGCTCCAGGCCGTGTCTTCCTCGTTCCGCACCATTGCGGCGCCCTTGCCGTGGAGCGGCGGGGCGCCGGGCGTGGTGCATGCCGACACCTCACTGATCGTGGCGGCGCTGATGGCGCTGTTCACCATCCTGTTCGGCGTGCGCAACGTGCAGGCCTCCGAGCAGCATCGCGGCATGATGCTGGCCATCGCCTTCGAATCGGTGGTGAAGCTGTTGGCGCTGCTGGCGGTCGGCCCCTTCGTCGTCTGGTTCCTGTTCGACGGCCCGGCCGACATGGTGGGGCGCCTGGCCGAGGTCCCGGCCGTGGCCGAGCGCCTGACGCGCGAGGCCTCGCCGCTCACCTGGGTGGTGATGTCGCTGCTCTCGGGCATGGCCTTCCTCTGCCTGCCGCGTCAGTTCCACGTTGCCGTCGTCGAGCATGACCATCCCGCGAGCCTCCGCACGGCGCGCTGGCTGTTTCCGGTCTATCTCGTGCTGATCAACCTTTTCGTCATCCCGATCGCGGCGGCAGGCCTGCTGCTGCTCGGACCGGGCATCAGCCCCGACCTCTACGTGCTGCAGCTGCCGCTGGTCGGTGGCAAGAGCTGGCTCTCGGCATTCGTCTTCATCGGCGGCCTGTCGGCGGCAACCTCGATGGTCATCGTTGCCTGCATGGCGCTGTCGGGCATGATCGGCAACGAGTTGCTGATGCCGTACCTGCTGCGCCGGCAGGCCGGCGTGGTGCGCGACATGGGTCCGGTGGTTGTGCTGGTGCGCCGCGCCGCCGTCGTGCTGATCCTGATGGCCGGCTACGCCTACGAGCGCATCATCTCGGGATACCTGCCGCTCGCCTCGATCGGCCTGATCTCCTTCTGTGCCGTCGCCAACTTCGCGCCGGGTCTCGTGCTCGGCCTCTACTGGCAGCGCGCCCATCGCTACGGCGTCGTTTCAGGCCTGGCCGGCGGCTTCGTCGTCTGGCTCTACGCGCTGCTGCTGCCGACCCTGCACCAGGGGGCGGGCGACGGGCCGGTGGCCCCGTTCATGCCGTACCTGCCTGCGCCCCTGGCCGCCCTCGATCCGGTGCTGCAGGGGTTCCTGGCTTGCCTCGCAGTCAACAGCGCGCTGCTGGTCGGCGTCTCCCTGCTGGTGCGCCCCGTGGGCCGCGACCGCGAGCAGGCGGATGCCTTCGTGCTGGGTGCCGAACCGCGGCCGCCGTCGCGCCGCGCGCCGGCCGACGCCACTCGCATCGAGGAGCTGCGCCAGCTCCTCGCGCGCTTCGTCGGCGTCGAGCGCGCGGCCCGCACACTGTCGGGGGAGCTGTCGCTGGAAACCGCGCTCGCCCGGACCGAGCGCATGTTGTCCGGCACGCTGGGCGCTGCCTCGGCGCGCGTGATCGTGGCAGCCTCGGTCCGGCGCGGACGGCTGCTGACGCGCAGTGCGCGCGCCATCATCGACGAGGCGTCGGAGGCGATCCGCTACAACTACGAAATCCTGCGCAACACGCTCGACCATGTCGGCATGGGCATCGCCGCCTTCGATCGTGAGGGCAGGCTGGAGATCTTCAATGACCGCTTCACCTCACTGCTGGCGCTCGACGACGATGCCGTCGCGGTCGGCGCCGCGCCGCGCGAGTTCGGCGCTACCGCCGACGTCGTCGACCTGCTGCGCCGGCCCGGGACGCCGCAGACGCACGAGATCGCCACGCGCGACGGCCGCGTGATCGAGCTGCGGCTCGATCCGCTGCCGGAGGACGGATTCGTCGCCACCTGCAACGACGTGACGGCCCGCGTGCGAACCGCCGAGGCGCTGCGGGACAGCGACGGCCAGCTGCGCCGCGCCGCCGAGACGCTGGAACAGCGGGTGGCCGAGCGCACCGCCGAGCTCGAGGCCAGCCGCGCGGAGGCGGAGGCAGCAAATCTCGGCAAGACGCGCTTCATCGCGGCGGCGAGCCACGACCTGCTGCAGCCGCTGCATGCCGCGCGACTATTTACTGCGGCGATGATCGATCGTGATCCGCGCAACGATCTCGGCGGCAAGATCGATGCGAGCCTGGGCGCCGTCGAGTCGCTGCTCGACGCGCTGCTCGACATCTCGAAGCTCGATGCCGGCGCCTTCAAGCCGGAGAAGCGGCCGTTCGCGCTCCAGCCCCTGTTCGACTCGCTCGCCACTGCCTTCGCTCCGACAGCCACACGGTACGGGGTCGAACTGACGACTGTGCCGACGGGTGCCTTCGTCAACACCGATCCGGCCTTCCTGCGCCGCATCCTTCAGAACCTGCTCTCGAACGCGTTGCGCTACGGTCGGAGCGAGGGAAGGACGGCGCGGGTGCTGCTGGGCTGCCGCCGCGCGGGCGGCGCGTTGCGCATCGAAGTGAGGGACAATGGGCCGGGCATCGCGCCCGACAAGCAGGCCGTGATCTTCGACGAGTTCGTGCGGCTTCAGCCCGAGGACGAGGGCCAGCGCGAGGAGCGGGGTCTGGGCCTCGGCCTCGCGATCGTCGACCGCATTGCGCGCATGCTCGACCTGCCCGTCGCGCTCGCCTCCGCCCCCGGCAAGGGCTCGACCTTCTCTGTCACCGTGCCGAGGGTCGCGGCCGTCGTGACCGCGCCCGTCGCGCTGCCGGTGCAGCCGTCGCTGCCGTCGATCGAGGCCGAGAGCTTCGTGCTCTGTCTCGACAACGAGGCTCGGGTGCGCGAGGCGATGACTGCCCTGCTCGGCGGTTGGGGCTGCAACGTCGCGACGGCGGCGACGCCGGGCGAGGCGCTGGACGCGGTGGCGCGCGCCGGCCGGTTGCCCGACCTCGTCCTGGCCGACCTGCATCTCGACGAGGGTGCCGACGGACTCGAGGCCGTGGTTGCCCTGCGCGAGACCTGGGGCCGTACCGTGCCAGCCGCCCTCGTGACTGCCGATCGTGACCCGACACTGCGCCTGCGGGCGCGAGCGCAACAGGTTGAGCTGCTGCACAAGCCGGTGAAGCCGGCGTCTTTGCGCGCGCTGCTGAGGCTGCGTAGCGCCGCGGCCGGACGCCTTACTGCCTGATCGTTTCGGTCGGCATCGCAAGCCCGCGGGCTTCGATCACCGCCTGGGTGCGCGAGCGGACGCCGAGTTTGCGCAGGATCACCGTGACATGCGCCTTCACAGTGGCCTCGCCGACGCCCAGCTTGTGGGCGATCCGCTTGTTCTGGTCGCCCTGGACCATCAGCGCCAGCACGCGCCATTGCTGCGGCGTGAGTTGTGCCGCGCGCTGGGCGAAGCTGTCGCCCGCCACGGCATCCGGCGGCGCGAAGATCTCGCCGTCGAGCACGGCGCGCACGATGCCCGCAATCTCCTCGAGCGAGGCTGACTTGTCGATATAGGCCGAGGCGCCGTACTCGTAGGCACGCTGCACCACCGAGGCGTCGCGCGCGGCGGACACGACCACGATCGGTGCGGTGGGATGTTCGGTGCGCAGGCGCGCGAGACCGGCCAGCCCGTCCATGCCGGGCATGTCGAGATCGAGCAGTACCGCATCGGGCTCAGGCTCGCGGTCCAGCACCGCCCGCGCCTGGTCGAGCGTGCCGGCCATGTTGAACCGTGCGCCGGCGAAGGACTGTGCCAGGGCCGATGCCAGTGCATCCCGCACCATCGGATGGTCGTCGGCGATCAGGAAGGAGAGCGTTTCCCCGGACATCGTTCAATCTTTGTTGCGCAACGGTAGAAAATGCTGCGGTGCACTCTACGCGCCCTTGGACCTTGGTCGAATTGCAGCACACAGGACGTGCGATTTACACAAGAATCAAGATGGGGTCCGTGTATGGGCACCCACGGTACCAAGGGGAGAAACGCACATGGCCGTAGCAGGCACAGTAGACGACCACTCGCGTCCGATGACGCGCGAAGAGAGAAAGGTGATCATCGCCTCCTCGGTCGGCACCGTCTTCGAATGGTACGACTTCTATCTCGCGGGCTCGCTGGCCGCGAACATTGCGGCGAACTTCTTTGCCGGCGTCAATCCGACCGCCGCCTTCATCTTCACCCTGCTGGGCTTCGCGGCCGGCTTCGCGGTCCGTCCGTTCGGCGCGTTGTTCTTCGGCAGCCTCGGTGACCTGATCGGCCGCAAGTACACCTTCCTCGTCACGATGACCCTGATGGGTCTCGCGACCTTCGTGGTCGGCCTGCTGCCCGGCTACGCCTCAATCGGTATCGCGGCGCCGATCCTGTTCATCGCCTGCCGACTGCTGCAGGGCCTGGCGCTGGGCGGCGAGTATGGCGGTGCGGCGACCTATGTCGCGGAGCATTCGCCGCAGGGCCGTCGTGGCTTCTACACCTCGTGGATCCAGACGACGGCCACCGTCGGCCTGTTCCTCTCGCTGCTGGTCATCCTGGTGCTGCGCCTGTCGCTGACGCCTGAGCAGTTCGCAGCCTGGGGTTGGCGCGTGCCGTTCCTGGTCTCGATCCTGTTGCTGGCGGTGTCGATCTGGATCCGCCTGCAGCTCCAGGAGTCCCCGGCGTTTCAGCGCATGAAGGCCGAGGGCAGGGGCTCCAAGACGCCGTTGCGCGAAGCCTTCGGCGTCTGGAAGAACGCCAAGATCGCGCTCGTCGCCCTGCTCGGCGGCACCGCGGGCCAGGCCGCGGTCTGGTACACGGGCCAGTTCTACGCCTTGTTCTTCCTGACCCAGACGCTGAAGCTCGACGGCACGACATCGAACATCGTGATCGCGGTGTCGCTCGCGATCGGCACGCCGTTTTTCATCTTCTTCGGCTGGCTGTCCGACAAGATCGGCCGCAAGCCGATCATCCTGGCAGGCTGCGCGCTAGCCATGGTCACCTACTTCCCATTGTTCCACGCGCTGACCAATGCAGTGAACCCGGCGCTCAACGCGGCGATCGAGAAGTCGCCGGTCACCGTGATCGCCGACCCGAACGAGTGCTCGTTCCAGTTCAATCCGACGGGCACCGCCTCGTTCACCACCTCGTGCGACATCGCCAAGTCGTTCCTCGCGCGCAACTCGGTGAACTACGGCAATCAGTCAGCGCCGGCCGGCACGCCGGCGCAGATCAAGATCGGCGACAAGGTCATTACTTCCTTCGACAAGGCGAAGGCGGGGGCCGAAGGCGCCGCCAAGGAGAAGGCGTTCAACACCGAGGCGACCGCGGCCATCCGCGCCGCCGGCTATCCGGCCGCGGCCGACCTGAAGCAGGTCAACATGACGATGGTCATCGCCATCCTGACGATCCTCGTCATCTACGTGACGATGGTCTACGGCCCGATCGCGGCCATGCTCGTCGAGCTGTTCCCGACCCGCATCCGCTACTCCGGCATGTCGCTGCCCTACCACATCGGCAACGGCTGGTTCGGCGGCTTCCTGCCCCCGACCGCCTTCGCCATCGTGGCGGCGACCGGAAACATCTACTCGGGCCTCTGGTACCCCATCGTGGTGGCCGGCATGACCCTGGTGGTCGGCCTGCTCTTCATGCCGGAGACCAAGGATCGCAACATCTACGCCGACGACTGAACGCGCCGTCTGCGACAAGAAGGGACCGGCGGCCCACAAGGGCCGCCGGTTTCTTTTTGAGTACGGCTCCGGTAAGTATCGCGGCATGAACCTCGACGCCATTCCCATCGGCAAGTTGCCGCCCGAAGACGTGAACACCATCGTCGAAGTGCCGATCGGCGGCGAGCCGATCAAGTACGAGATGGATAAGAAGGCCGGCACCCTGGTGGTCGACCGGTTCCTCTACACGCCCATGCGCTATCCCGGGAATTACGGGTTCGTGCCGCACACCCTGTCCGACGACGGCGACCCGATCGACGTGCTGGTCGCCAACACCCGCCCGATTATCGCTGGCGCGGTGATCAACGTGCGGCCGATCGGCGTGCTGCGCATGGAGGACGATGGCGGTGGCGACGAGAAGATCATCGCCGTGCCGTCGCCCAAGCTGACGCAGCGCTACGTGCACGTGAAGAACTACACCGACCTGCCGGAAATCACGCGCCACCAGATCGAGCACTTCTTCATTCACTACAAGGACCTCGAGCCCGGCAAATGGGTGAAGCTGCTGGGCTGGGGCGACGTCGACGAGGCGAAGCGGCTCATCACAGAGGCAATCGAGCGGGCCAAGCAGAAGCGCTGAGCGACGCGGCGAGGGTTACCGTCTCTTGGGTCGGGCGACATGATCGCGGCCAGCGTGACGATCGACGGGGGCATCGCGCTCCGGTCTCCCCACCCTCAACTGTGAAGATGCACGACGCGCAGGCCTTTTTTTTAGCTTTCGGCCGACTTGGTTCAGGATTGAGCATGGAGCGGCGCCATCGCCGCCCTCGGTGGGAGTTGGGGGGGTAGAGGCTTGAACCGTTACAGTGTCTGGCGGGCAATGCTCGCCGCGTCGGCGTGCACGCTTTTCTATGGGGCGGCGGCGGCCCAATCCTGGAACATGTACGGCAACGGCGGGTCGTTCTTCGCGCCGATCACCTTCGAACCCTATCCCGCCGGCGGGCCCGAGCAGGCGATGGTCAAGTTGACCCTCAATGGTGGCGGGACCAACAAGTTCATCCTGGATACCGGCTCGCTCGGCCTCGTGGCGTCCAGCTCGTTCTACACCTTCAACCCCAGTACGGACGTGCTGCTCGCGCCCTATGCGAGCATCACCTACACGACCAGCGGCAATAATCCGACGGGCCCGCTCTACCTCACGAACGTTCAGATCAACGGCGAGAACGGCCAGTCAGTGACGGCGCGTGTGCCGATCCTGGCCTCCACGAATGGCTATTTTCACCAGCTCGGCGTCGGCTTCAACCGGGGCGGCATCATGGTCGGGACGGACCCGAACGCGGTGAACACGCCGGCCAACAGTTTATGGAACATGAACACATTCCTGTCGCTGGTGAGCGGTCCCGGCGTGAGCACCATGCAGCCGGGCTACATGATCAATATGACCGGGCCCAAGCCCGGCGTCACGCTGGGCCTCACCGACCAGAACACCGGTGGCTTCGCCTTGCAGCAGCTGGCGACCGGCGGCTCGCAATCCTGGTACAGCATCGGCGGGGTGCAACAGCCGGTGCAATGGACCTCGCAGAACGGGTCAGTCATCATCACGACCGGCGGCACCACCTACAATCTTGGATCAATGAGCCAGCTGCCGGACAGTGGCATCTCCTACATGATCGTCACGGCGCCGAACGGCGGCAGCGTGCCCGTCGGAACGAGCCATTGCAGCGATAGCCCGGGGAACCAGACCAACTGCCTGCCGGCCGGCTCGACGGTGCAGGTCTTTCTGCCCGGCCAGACACAGCCGGCCTACAGTTTCGTGTCGATCGCCGAAGGGAACAACCCTCAGCCGAGCGTCGAGCCCTTCGGTGTGCAGGTCACGGAAGGCCGCTCGGGGTTCACCAATCTGGGGCGCACCTACTTCGAAAATCTCAATTACCTTTACGATCCGGTGAATGGCTTCGTCGGCTACCAGGCTTCCGGCGCTCCCGGCACGAACGGATTCATCATCCCGATGCTGGCGCTGCAGGGCACGCTGAACCTGCCAGACCAGTTCCGGACTGATTTCCCGACGTTCCTGATGAGCAACCTCACGGTGCAGCAGGACGGCTCAGGCGTTCTGCACGGTTCGATCACGGGACCCGGCGGCCTGACGCTGGGCCGCGGCAACCTCACTTTGGGCGGCGCCAGCTCCTACACAGGCGGTACGACGGTGAACGGCGGCCTGCTCACCATCGCCAATAGCGGCTCCATCCTCGGCGACGTGACGGTCAATGGCGGCGGCTTCGTCAACAACGGCACGATCGCCGGCAACGGCCTGCTCACCGTCAATGCCGGCGGCAGCTTCGTCAACAACGGTACGGTCGGCACGCCGCTCCAGTGGCAGATAAATTCAGGCAGCTTCACGAACAACGGCACGTTCAACGGCAGCCTCGCCAACGCAGGCTTCGCGGTGAACACGGGCACGCTGACCGGCTCTGTGATCAATGGCAGCTCGGGGGTGTTCGGCAATGCCGGGACGGTAGACGGTAGCGTGGCCAACATGGGCTTTTTCGCCAACAACGGCACGATCACCGGCAACGTCACCAACCTGGGGGTGCTGTCAGGCACCGGTACGATCGGTGCCGATCTGATCAACGCGGGCCTGCTGGCCCCCGGCAACTCGATCGGCACAATGAGTGTCACCGGCAACTACAGCCAGACCGGCGGCACCTACCAGGCCGAGGTCAATGCGTCCGGCCAGAGCGACCGGCTGAACGTCGCCGGCACGGCGACGATCGGGGCGGGCAGCACCTTATCGGTCGCTCCGGAGTCCGGGATCTATGCGGCGCGCACGAAGTACACGCTGCTCAATGCGGCGAGCGGCGTCAGCGGCGCCTATGCATCGGTATCCAGTCTTCTGCCCTTTCTGCAGCCCAGCCTCAGCTACGACGCGAACAACGTCTATCTGACCCTGCAGATCGGAGGGTTTGCGCGCGGCGCCCTGACGCCGAACCAAGCGGCAGTCGGGGCCGTGCTCGATGCCAATGCCGCCACAGCAACCGGAGATTTTGCCACCGTCATCGGCGCCCTGGCGTCGCTGTCGGCGCAGCAGGGCCAGGCCGTGATGAACTCGATCAGCGGCCAGAACTATTCCGGCTTCTCCAGCTCGATGGTGCAGGGCATCCAGCTCTTCCTCAGCAACTTCGCGGGGCAGGCGGGCGGCGGTGGCAGCTTGGGCAGCTCGAGCCGCGTTGCGTTGGCAGAGGCCTGCGACGTGGCCTGCGATACGGCTGCACCGGCGCTGTGGGGCGCCTGGGGTGGGGCGCTGGGCGGCCTGGGCACGATCAGCAACGGGGGCGGCAACGGGGGCACCAACAGCGGCGCGCTCACCTACAATGTGAGCGGCTTCGCCGGCGGCCTCGACCGGCTCGTGGCGCAGGGTCTGCGGGTCGGCGCGACGGTGGGCTATCAGAACGGCAACCAGTGGGTCGGCGGCTTCAGCGGCAGCGGCAACTCCAACACGTTCCAGGCCGGCCTCTACGCCAACTACAGCGAGGGCAAGGTCTATGCCGACGCAGTCGCGGGCTATGCCTACTCAGCCAACCAGATGTGGCGCAGCATCGCGATCCCCGGCCTGGCGCCGCGCACCGCCTACGGGCTCACCGGCGCCAACCAGGTCTACGGTCAGGTCGAGACGGGCTACCGTTTCGACCTCGGCGGCCTCGCCGAGGCGTTCGTCACGCCGTTCGTGCGGCTGCAGGCCTATACCGGTACCCAGAACGCCTTCACGGAGACGGGGGCGGGATCGCTCAACCTCTCGGTGGCGCAACAGACGACGAACTCGCTGCGCACGGTGCTGGGCGCCCAGCTCGGCGGCTCGATGGACCTGGGCTGGCGCGACCGCCTCGCCATGAAGGTGCGGCTGGGCTGGAGCCACGAGTATGCCGACACGGCGCGGCCGGTGACGGCCTCGTTCGCTGGCGCGCCGGCCGCCCCCTTCACGACCTACGGCGTGGCGCCGCAGCGCGACGGCGTCGTGCTGGGCCTTGCGGCCACGACGGCGGTGGCCGAGGCGATGAACGTCTATGTCCGCTACGAGGGCGAGGTCTCCGGGCAGGACAATGCCCACGCCTTCACAGCCGGTGTCCGCATGACATGGTAGGGTCGCTGCCGACCCTTGCCGTCCACGCTCCTTTTCCTATATCCACCGCCGGAAAATCCATCGCGAGGAATTGAAGCGCAATGAACGGCGACGGTTCGGCGGCCCAGGGCGGTCCGGAGAAGCACCAGTTTCAGGCCGAGGTGGCCGAGCTTCTCAACCTGATGATCCACTCGGTCTATTCCGAGACCGACGTCTTCCTGCGCGAGCTGGTGTCGAACGCCTCCGACGCCTGCGACAAGGTCCGCTACGAGGCCATCGCCCGGCCCGAGCTTCTGTCCGGCGACGAACGCTTGGCGATCCGGATCAAGCCCGATGCGGCGGCCAAGACACTGACCATTGCCGACAACGGCATCGGCATGGACCGCCAGGAGCTGATCGATAATCTCGGCACGCTGGCGCGCTCGGGCACCAAGGCCTTTCTGAAGGGGCTGAAGGACGCCAAGGACGGGCTGGGCCTGATCGGCCAGTTCGGCGTGGGCTTCTACGCCGCCTTCATGGTCGCCGACCGCATCGAGGTGACCAGCCGCCGCGCCGGTTCTGCCGAGGCCTGGACCTGGACCTCGGTGGGCGGCGCCGGCTTCGAGGTGTCGCCGGCCACGGCCGAGCAGGCGGCGCGCGTGTCGCGCGGCACCGAGATCGTGCTGCATCTCAAGGAAGACTCGGTGCGCTACCTCCAGCCCTACGAGCTGGAGCGCATCGTGCGCACCTATTCCGACCACGTGCTGTTCCCGATCGAGCTGATCGACGACAAGGGCGAGGCGCGTCAGGTCAATGCCGCCAGCGCGCTGTGGCAGCGCCCGAAATCCGGGGTGAAGCCCGAGGACTACACGCAGGCCTATCGCTCGATTGCCATGGCCTTCGACGAGCCGGCACTGACCCTGCACTACAAGGTCGAGGGACGGCAGTCCTATGCGGTGCTGCTGTTCGTGCCGAGCACGCCGCCGTTCGACCTTACCGATCCGGCGCGCAAGGGGCGGGTGAAGCTCTACGTCCGCCGAGTCTACATCACCGACGATGCCGAACTGCTGCCGGCCTACCTGCGCTTCGTGCGCGGCGTGGTGGACAGCGAGGACCTGCCGCTCAACCTGTCGCGTGAGATGCTGCAGAACAATCCGCAGGTCCGGCAGATCCGCTCGGGCCTCGTCGGACGCGTCCTCTCGGAGCTCGAGAGCACGGCGGCAAAGGATGCCGAAGCGTTCGGCAAGATCTGGGAGACGTTCGGCCCGATCCTCAAGGAAGGCCTCTATGAAGATGGCGAGCGGCGGGCCCAGCTCCTGGGGCTCGCACGCTTTGCCTCGACGGCGGGCGACAAGCCGCGCTCGATCAAGGAGTACGTGGCCGACCTGAAGCCGAACCAGACCGAGATCTACTATCTGGTGGGCGACAGCCTCGACCGGCTGAAGTCGAACCCGAAGCTGGAGGCCGCGAAGGCGCGCGGCGTCGAGGTGCTGCTGCTGACCGATCCGGTCGACGCCTTCTGGACGACCCTGCCGCAGGAGTTCGAGGGCAAGCCGCTCAAGTCGCTGAGCCAGGGCGAGGTCGATTTCGGCCTGATCCCCCTCGTCGACGAGGAGAAGGCCAAGGACGTCGCCGCCGATGCCGTCGAGGACGATGCCGCCGTTCTGGACGCCGCCAAGCAGGTGCTCGGCGACAAGGTGGCGGATGTGAAGGCCTCGACGCGCCTGACCGACAGCGCCTCCTGCCTGGTGGCGAGCGCGCAGGGCCGCGACCGCGAGCTCGAGCGCCTGCTCGAACGCCAGAACCGCGGCAGCGGCGCCAGACCCATCCTCGAGCTCAACATGAAGCACGCGATGGTGAAGGCGCTGGGCGCGGCAAAGAAGGAAGATCGCACGCAGGACGTCGACGATCTCGCGAACCTGCTGCTCGACGAGGCCTGCATCCTCGACGGCGAGATTCCGTCCGATCCGGCCGCTTTCGCGCGCCGCCTCAACGACTACGTCGTGCGAGCCTTGCGGGGCACTGCAACGGTCTGAAGGGACAGCCTCACGTCCCGCTCATCGTCAGTCTGGGAAGGAAGGTGACGATGTCGGGAAAGAGCGTGAACAGTCCGACGCAGGCGAAGTCCATGAGGACGAACGGCCAGACGTTGCGGAAGATCGCCTGAAGCGGGATGTCGGGCCGGACGCCGCTCACGACGTAGCAGTTGAGACCGACCGGCGGCGTCAGCAGGCCCACTTCGACCATCTTCACGACGATGATGCCGAACCATATGGGGTCGAAGTCGAGCTTCATCATCACCGGGAAGATGACCGGCAGGGTGAGAAGCAGCATCCCGATGCCGTCCATGAACATGCCCAGCACCGTGTAGAGCACGATCACGAACAGCAGGACGAGGTAGGGCGACACGCCGATGGCGACGATCCAGTCGGAAAAGCTGCTGGAAACGCCTGCAAAAGCCAGGAACCGCACGAAGATCAGGACGCCCCAGATGATCGAGAAGATCATCACCGTGAGCTTCACGGTGTCGAGCAGGGAATCGAGCAGGCCGCGCCCGGTCAGGGACCGCTTGAGCAAAGCCATGACGAAGACGATGAAGGCACCCAGCGCGCCCACTTCGGTCGGCGTTGCCCAGCCGGTGTACATGCCTCCGATCACGGCGCCGATCACGAACACGATGGGCAGGGCGTCGGGCAGCGTGACGAACCGCTCGCGCCACGGGATACCGTGGACCGACTGGCCGAGCGCCGGATTGATCCTGAACCGCACGACGATGATCGAGGCGTACAGGAGCGCGGAAATGACGCCGGGAATGAAGCCGGCCATCAGCAGGCCGCCGATCGAGGTTTCCGTGATGATGCCGTAGACGACCATGATCGCCGAGGGCGGTATCAGGGACGCCAGGGTTCCCCCGGCGGCCACGACCGCGGCGGCGATGCCGGGCTGGTACTTGTAGCGCAGAAGCTCGGGGATCGAGATGCGGGCAAAGACGGCCGCGGTCGCTGTGCTGGCGCCCGACACGGCGGCAAAACCCGCCGCGGCGAAGATCGTCGCGACCGCCAGTCCGCCGGGCATCCATCCCAGCCAGGCGCGTGCGCAACGATAGGCGCCCTGCACGATTCCGGCGTGGTGGGCGAGGTGACCGATCAGGATGAACAGCGGCAGGACCGATAGCGCGTAGTTCGTGGTGTCGGAGTAGGGGATGTGGCCAGCGATGCCGACGGCCTTGTCGAAGCCGCGCAGCGCCCATAATCCGAAAAAGCCGACGAGCCCCGCCGCTACGAAGATGCGGATACCGGCCACGATCATGAGGGTGAGGGCAACCATCCCGATGATGCCGATCGTGATGGGCTCCATCAGGCGTCCTCGGGCAGGTGTGATGCAACGGGTACCGCGATCGGTTCAGCCAGCGGATCGGCGACCAGCCGCACATAGGCCCAGATTTCGAGTGCGATCCGCAGCGCGAGAATGCTGAAGCCGATGACGGGAACCAGCTTCGAAGGCCAGGTCGGCCACTGGGTGTTGATCGTCGAATCGCCGATGTAATAGGCGTTCTCGAAGAAGTGCAGGACGCCCGGCAGCAGCAGGACGATCAGGGCGAACGCCGCGATGGATGCCATCAGCTCGGCGATCCATTTGCGGCGTCCTTTGAAGTGGCCGACCAGGATGTCGACCCTGATGTGGCCCGCCTTCCGGTAGCAGTAGGAGATTGTGAGCAGGGTATAAGTCGCCATGGTCTGCTCGATGAGGTCGAGTTGGCCATAGAGCGGCGCGTTGAACGCCTTGCGCATGACCATTTCGGCGACACCGAGCCACATCACACCGAAGATCACGACGCCGCCGATCACGGCCGTCACGAATTCGACGACCTGCAGGGCGCGATCGAGGCGGTCGAGGAGGGCACCGCCCATTGCCCGGCCGGAAGAAGCCATTGCAGCCACGGACGTTGCCGCCTCAGCTCTTCTTCAGCTTGGCCTTGGCCTTCTGGGCTTCGTTAAGGATGAGATCGAGCAGCTCCTGCGCTGGCACGCCCTTGGCGGCGTTTTCCGTGACCCAGGCCTTCCATACCGGCGCGGCGCCGACTTCCTGGAAGATCTTGAGTTCCTCCGGCGAATAGACGATTCCCTTGAGGCCTTTCTTCTCCCAGTCGGCCAGGTTCTTCTTGTCGGTCTCGCTATGAGCCTTGATCAGTGCCTGGTAGGCGAGAGGCCGGGCCTTGTCGAACAGCTCCTTGTACTGCGGCGGCAGCTTGCCGAAGGCGTCGAGAGCGACGATGGTCGGGCAGTTGTTCGCGCCGGGCGACAGGTTCGTCGTGTACCATTTCGCGATCTCGGGAATCTTGTACGACGCGAAGGCGTAGGTGTACGGGAACGCCGCGGCCCGGAAGACGCCGCGCTCCATCGACGTATAGACCTCCGGCGCAGGCACCGAGGTCGGGACGGCGCCGAGATTCTTCATGGCCGCACCCGTGCCGCCCAGCGCGCGCACGCGCATGCCCTTGAAGTCCGCCATTTTGGTCGGTGCATCGCCGGTGCCCATGAATTCCGACTGCGGCTGCAGGACGGACATCAGGACCATGGCGTTCCAGCGCTTGAATTCGTTCACGATGTAGGGGTTCTTGTAGAAGACGTCGTGCACCATCGCGTGCACCTCGGGATCGGCCAGCGGCAGGCCGGGCAGGTCGAGTGCATTGATGCCGGGATGCTTGCCCGGATGGTAGCCGGTGCAGATCTGCGCCATCTCGAAGGCGCCGAGCTTGATATTGTCGAGATTGTCCGATGCCTTCGACAGCGAATCGCCGTAGTGGATCTTGATGGTGAACTTGCCGTCGGTTTCCTTGCTCACGTAGTTGGCAAGGGTCTCGATGCCGGCAGTGAAGGCCCGGGGCGGTCCCCAGACGGAGAGGTTCCAGGAAACCTTGGGACCGTCGACGGCAAGCGCCGAGGTAGCACTGAGACCAAGAATTACGCCAGCAACGCCGAGACGAATTGACAGCACTCCCATCTTTTTCCTCCCTGTACTTGCTTGTGTATTGATTGAAGCCAGCATGGGCCTCGTTCAAATTCATGTCCACGGAGAATTTGCCGATGGATCCTGCTGCTGCGGACCTCCTGCTCGCGAGCCGGCATAAGACTTTTCGTTCCGGCGTGCAGTGGATCGGCGTGGATTGCCCTTGTCGAGCGGAGCGCCGTGGCTGAAGGCTTCGTCACGGTCGACGAAGACTGCATGTGACGAGGAAACAACATGTCCAAGGATGGAATCGTTCGGCGCCGCACTTTCCTGGGCGCCGTCGCGGGAACACTGGCAGCGCCGGCGATCGGCCGTGCCCAGGCCTGGCCGAACAAACCGGTGCGTGTGGTCAACGCCTACAGCGCCGGCGGAACGGCCGATGTCGTCTGCCGCATCTACTGCCAGGCGTTGGGCGAGAGGCTCGGCCAGAGCTTCACCGTCGACAACAAGCCGGGGGCGGCGGGCACCATCGCCGCCCAGATCGCGGCGCGCGCACCCAACGACGGCTACACGATCCTCTACGATGCCACGGCGCAGTCGGTGAACCCGTCGCTGTTCGCGGGCAAGCTTTCCTACGACACGCAGCGCGACCTGCTGCCGATCGCCCAGACGATGCAGACGCCGGTCACGCTGATGCGCAATTCACAGTTCCAGGCCAAGACCGTTCCCGAGCTGATCGCGCTGGCCAAGAGCAAGCCCGGTGCGCTCGACTGCGCCTCGACCGGCGTCGGCACGGTGCAGCATGTTTCGCTCGAGCTGCTGAACCAGAAGGCCGGTATCAAGATCAATCACGTGCCCTACAAGGAAATGGGCTCGGTCCGGAACGACCTGTTCGCCGGCCGCATTCCGCTTCTGTTCAGCAACGTTCCGGGCACCGTGGCGCTGCTGACCTCGAAGGACGTGAGCTGCATGGCCCATACCGGTCCGAAGCCGGTCGAGGTGCTGCCCGGCGTGCCCGCGATTTCGGAGGTTATTCCGGGTTTCGAGACCTGGGAATGGAATGGCCTGTTCGCGCCGGCGGGTAGTGATCCCGCGCTGATCTCGCGCCTCAACATCGAGGTCAACGCCGTCATGAAGATGGACAGCGTGGCGAAGCGGCTCGCAGAGCTGGGCGCGCTGACGCAGGCCAACACGGTCGCCGAATTCACTTCCTTCCGCGAAAAGCAGATCGCCTTCTTCGCCGACATGGTGAAGAGCGCCAACATCCGTATCGAGTAGGGAGCAGACCATGTCCGAGAACGATCCGCTGCTCGGCCATGGCCGGCAGATTATCGTGCGCGAGGACTGGCTTGGCCTGACCGAGGAGCCGATCCTCGATCCTGGCCTGCCAATCGTCGATCCGCACCATCATCTCTGGGAGCGTGACGGCGGGCATTCCTACCTGCTGCCGCAACTCCTGGCCGATACGGGGAGCGGCCACGATGTGCGCGCGACCATATTCGTGCAGTGCGGGGAGATGTATCGCGCCTCGGGGCCGGACGAGGAACGGTCGCTGGGCGAGACCGAGTTCGTGACCGGCGCGGCCGCCGTCAGTGCGAGCGGCCGTCACGGGCCGACGCGCGCCTGCGCCGGCATCATCGGCATGGTCGACCTGACCCTTGGGGACAAGGTCGAAGCGCTGCTCGAGAAACACCGCGCCATTGCCGCCGGCCGCTTCTGCGGCATCCGCAATCGCACCGCCTGGCATCCGTCGCCGGACGTCACGTCGAACCTGGCGATGAAGCCGCCGGGGCCGCTCGAGCATCCGTCCTTCGCCGAGGGCGCGCGGCGACTGGCGAAGCAGGGGCTCCCGCTCGACGTCTGGGCCTATCACACCCAGCTCCCGAAGGTGGTGAAGCTGGCGAAGGCCGTGCCGGAACTGACCATCGTCGTCGACCATGTCGGCGGCCCGCTCGGTATCGGTCCATTCCGCGGCAAGCATGCGGAAGTCTACCCGGAATGGAAGCAGCGCATGAGGGAGCTGGCGGCGCTGCCCAATGTGCGGGTGAAGCTCGGCGGTCTCACCATGTTCGTGAACGGCTTCGACTTCCACAAGAGGCCGAAGCCGCCGGGCTCGGAAGAGCTGGCGAAGACCTGGGCGCCATATATCGAGCCCTGTATCGAGGCGTTCGGCGCCGAGCGCTGCATGTTCGAGAGCAACTTCCCGGTCGACAAGGGCCAATGCAGCTACCCGGTCCTGTGGAACGCCTTCAAGCGCCTGACGGCGAAGGCTGGCGCGGCCGAGAAGACGGCGCTCTACAGCGGCACCGCGGTGCGCACCTACGGTCTGGACCGCCTGCCGGCGGCGCTAGCGGTCGATCTCCAGGCAAGGTAACGTCCCGACCGTGCATCTCAGTCGGCTGTTATGTGCGCGGCCTGGATAATTCGCCGGTTCGTGTCGCTTTCCTTCTTTAGGTTCGCGACGATAGCGTCCGGTGTCAGGACGAGCGGCCGCAGGCCGATCGCATTGAGCGATGCGATGGTCGGCGCATCCGAAAGGATTTCGGCGAAGACCTCGTTCAACCGCGCCAGAACAGGCGCCGGCGTCGAGGCCGGCGCGACGGCGACGAATCCGCCACTCAGTTCCCAGTCGGGAATACCCGCGTCGGCTATACTCGGCACGCCGGGTAGGTCGTCGCGCAGGTCGTTTCCGGACACCGCGAGTCCGCGCAATTGCCCCGAGCGCACGAGCGGCGCCGTGATGGGATCGATCATCAACTGCACGAGGCCCGCGGTCGCATCCTTCGCGGCGGCCGCGCTGCCGCGATAGGGCACATGCACCATGTCGATGTTTGCGCGAAGCTTGAGGTATTCCCCGGCGAGGTGTCCACCGGAGCCATTGCCGGCCGAGCCGAAATTGAGCTTGCCCGGATTTTCCTTTGCGTAGGCGATCAGCTCCTGCAGCGTCTTGACGGGCAAGGAGGGGTGGACCGCAAACACGGAGCGGGACGCCCCGACATAGCCGACCGGCTTGAAGTCTCGGAACGGCTCATAGCCGGTGCGCATCAGCTGCGGCGCGACCGTCAGGTTGCCGGTAGAGGCATTGAGCAGCGTGTGACCGTCCGGCTTCGATTTCGCGACGAACTCGGCGCCGATCGATCCGCCGCCGCCCGACTTGTTGTCGACGACGATCGTCTGGCCCAGCTTCTCGCCGAGCTTGCGGGCAATGATACGGCCGGAATTGTCATTGGTGGCGCCGGGCGGAAAAGGAACGACGTAGGTGATGGAGCGCCCCGGATAGGGCTCGGCGCGCAGCTGGTACGGCAGCGCCGCGGTGGCGAGTGCGGCGGCGCCGGCGCCGAGAAAGTGGCGCCGTGTTGCAGTGCTGCCGGTCATACTGAACTCCTACGCATGGTAAACTCGCAATGCTCCGGAACGACTCCGAACCGGTTATTGCGAGCCAAGCGTGGCAGTGCGCGCCGAGCTCATACATCGAATCTTCGCATCAATGATTCAGTGAAGAGGAGATCGCCGCATCGCCTCGATCGTCCGCGACGGAAGTATAATCTCCGGCGTGTCAGAAACTCTGTTTGCGCGCGCCGTGCGGACCGGTACGGTGTCGGCTATCGGCCAGGCGACAGGGGCGCGGCCGACTGGAGCGAGGAGAGTTCATGGGGGAGACTAAGGCCCGAGGCACCGTTGGTGCCTTCTCAGTCATTGTTGGTGTCCAGATCGGCATGTTGGGTCTCTGCTCCTTGACCGGAACGGCGCAGGCGCAACTGAGCTTCAAGACTTATCAGTACGGAAGCAGTACCATCACGACGGTCACCGGCATTCGCGGTGGCAACATGACCGGCAACTACTCGATTCCGGGAACCGGCGGCAATACGGGGGGATTGCTGTTCGGCGTGCCCGCCGACACTATGAACCCGTTTCCGACCGCGACGGCCAATCAGTCGAACTATCCCGGCGCCATCAGCAGCACACCCTATGGTCCGAGTTTCGGATCGTCCACGGGTATCCTGCGCGTCGTCGGAAGCTACATAACGGCGGCATCCAGCCCCTACGACCTCGGATATCTGTTCGATGCGGCGGCGCCGTCCGCATCGCAACTAACGACGCTGCGCTATCCCAGCACTCCCGGCAATACCACGCTGTACACGATCGCCCATAGCAACTTCGGCAATCAGGTCGTCGGCAATTACGACACCATGCTCGCGACCGGCAACGCCTTCGTCTACGACATCCCGACGGGGACGTTCACGACCAACAACAAGCCGGGTGCGGTCAGCACCACCGCCTATGGTGTTTACGGCAACAGAATCGCGGGCGGCTACGCCGATCCGACGGAGCATGGCTACATCTACAATCAGTCGACGGGCGTCTTCACGAGCTATGACGCGCCAGGCGCCGTCTTCACGCATTTCGAAGGCATCACCAGCGGCGGCCGGGCCAACACCTACAACCTCGTGGCCGACTCCCTTGGTATCGACGGCAAGCAGCATGCGTGGGCGGTCCACATCGACGCGGCGGGTGTCGCGACCTGGACCGAGATTGCCGTGCCGGGCGCCGATGTGACGTCCGCCAATTCGACTTATGGCGGCACCATCATCGGCGTCTATGTCGAGGGGGGTGTGACCAAGGCTTACAGCGTCAACGTCCCCGGCCTGTACAATCCCGTGACCAATTCGGTGAACCTGGTGAGCAACATTGCCGGCGCCGTGGCGATCAACGGCGCGGGTGACGACGTCGTCAACAACAGCTCCATCCGGATGACGGGCAGCAACGCCATCGGTATCAGCAATGGCACCTATGGCGTGGTGACCAACTACGGCACGATCGGCGTGACGGGTCCTGGCGGCATCGCCGTCCAGATGACGGGCGATTTCAGCTCACTGCTGAATGCGGGCACGATCAGCGCCGGCCAGTATGGATACGCGATTCGCACAGATGGCACGGCAACGGGCTCGCTGGTCGTCAACAGCGGCACGATCGACGGCCTCGTGTCGGTCTTCGCGGGACCCGATGCCCGGTTCGAGAACAGCGGTTGGATGGGTATCACTCCTGCAGGAGCCGGCGGGGTGCACCAGATCAGCGGCACCTTCGTCCAGACATCGGTCGGCACGATGGGAATGCGCGTCTCGCCGACCACGGCGGACCTGCTCGAAGTGAACGGCACCGCTCGGCTTTCCGGCGGCCTGCAGGTCATCGGCCAGTCCGGCAGCTTTGCGCCACGCAAGACCTATACACTGGTGACGACGACGGCTGGATTGAGCGGATCATATGAGTCGGTGGTCAGCACCTCGCCCTTCCTCATCCCGACGATGAGTTACGACGCGAACAACGCGTACCTGACCCTGCAGGTCGGCGGCTTCGCCCAGGCGGCGCTGACGCCCAACCAGTCGGCGGTGGGCGCGGTACTCGATGCCACGGCACCCACCGCGACGGGCGACTACGCCACGGTGGTCGGCGCCCTCGCGTCGCTTTCGGCGCAGCAGGGCCAGGCGACGATGAACGCGATCAGCGGCCAGAACTATTCGGGCTTCTCTAGTTTGATGGTGCAGGGAACCCAGCTTTTCCTCACCAACTTCGCGGGCCAAGCCGGCGGCGGCGGCTTTACCGACTCGGGCCGCGTCGCGCTCGCCGAGGCCTGCAGCGTTGCCTGCGAGACCGCCTCCCCTGCGCTATGGGGCGCGTGGGGCGGGGCGCTGGGCGGCTTGGGCACGATCAGCAACGGGGGCACCAACAGCGGCGCACTCACCTACAATGTCGTCGGCTTCGCGGGCGGTCTCGACCGCCTCGTGGCACAGGGTCTCCGAATCGGCGCAACGGCTGGCTACCAGAACGGCAACCAGTGGGTCGGCGGCTTCAGCGGCAGCGGTAACTCCAATACCTTTCAGGCCGGTCTTTACGCCAACTACAGCGAGGGCAAGGTCTACGCCGATGGCATCGCGGGCTATGCCTACAGCGCCAACCAGATGTGGCGCAGCATCGCGATCCCGGGTCTGGCGCCGCGCACCGCCTCCGGCTTCACCGGCGCCAACCAATTCTACGGCCAGGTCGAGACCGGCTATCGCTTCGACATCGGCGGCCTTGCGGAGGCCTTCGTGACGCCGTTTGTGCGGCTGCAAGCCTATACTGGCACCCAGAACGCCTTCACGGAGACGGGGGCGGGATCGCTCAACCTCTCGGTGGCGCAGCAAACGACGAACTCGCTGCGCACGGTGCTGGGTGCCCAACTCGGCGGCTCGATGGACCTGGGTTGGCGCGATCGTCTGGCCATGAAAATGCGCCTGGGCTGGAGCCACGAATATGCCGACACGGCGCGGCCGGTGACGGCGTCGTTTGCCGGCGCTCCGGCCGCCCCGTTCACGACTTACGGGGTGGCGCCGCAGCGCGACGGCGTCGTGCTGGGAATTTCGGCGTCCACCACCGTCGCAGAGGCCATGAACGTCTATGTGCGCTACGAGGGCGAGGTTTCGGGGCAGGACAATGCCCAAGCCTTCACCGTCGGCTTGCGCATGACCTGGTAGGATAAACCAAGCGTCACACCACCTTCGGCGTGATCTTCACGACCTTGAAAGGCCGCTGGATGCCGTCATGCTCGGTGACGGACACGTATTCGCCGACCACGAACCTGTGGGTGTCGAAGCGGAAGATGGGCTCATCGTCGTCGTCGCCCGGCTTGTAGGAGAAGGCCCACTTGCCGTCGCGGCGGTGAATCAAATGGCCGGTCTCGTCGTCGGCCCCTTCCCAGAAGCGCCGCACGGTGCAGGCGGCCTTGTGCTTCGCCCAACCTTCCGCCTGCAGGTGACCCTGCGCATCGAGCGGGGCGACGAATTCATAGCCATGGTTCGAGCTGCCGTTGGGAAACTCCGGCGTGCGGGCCAGTTCGAGGATGATTTTCTTGAGGGGCATGAGTTCTCCTTGGGCAATGACTCACTATGCCCGCCAGAATTCAACAGCCCATGATCCAAATCAATCCCGGCTATCGGCCTTCGGTGGCTTTCCGCTCGGCCTCGTCGAAGCTGGTCTTTATCATGAACCAGCAGAACAGGACCCCGAACAGCGACAGGCCGAGCCCGAAGGCCAGGATGCCACCGTCCTTGGCGGCGCCTGCCATGAACAGCCCGACCAGGCCCATCAGCGCGGCCATGATTCCCATGATCCAGTAGGACATCATTTGCTCCTTGTGTCGTCGTCATCGAAAAGAATTCGGCCGGCGGCCCCGTCGGGATCGTCGTACTGGCCGTTGCGCAGGGCCCAGAGGAAGGCCGCGAGTGCGAGCAGGCCGAGAATCAGCGCCGCCGGCACCAGGACGAGCAGGCTGTCCATCAGGACCTCCGGCCTTTCGGTCCGCCGGTGCCGAGACGCAGGGCGTTGCCGATCACCAGCAGGGAAGAAGAGGACATCGCCACGGCTGCGATCAGCGGCGTGACATTGCCCAGGATCGCGAGCGGTACCGCGCTGAGATTGTAGAGGAGCGCCAGGGCCAGGTTCTGGCGGACCAGCCGGTCGGCGCGGCGCGCCACGTCCAGGAATTCCGTTACAGGCCCAAGCGCGTCGCCTTGGAAGACCGCGTCGGCGGCGGATTGGGTGGCTTCGGCGGCCGTGGTCGGCGAAATGGAAGCGTGGGCAGCGGCGATCGCCGGCGCGTCGTTCAACCCGTCGCCCACCATCAGGACGCGTCTCCCCTGAGCGGCGAGCTCGGCGAGGCGCTGAGCCTTCTGCGCCGGTGTGACGCCGGACCGCCATTCGGCGATGCCGGCCGCCGCCGCCGCATCGGCCACCGCGGCCTGCCGGTCGCCGGACAGGACTTCGACGGCGAGGCCGCTGCGGCGCAGGGCGGCTACGGTCGTGGCCGCGTCCGGCCGCAGCCGGTCGGCGAAGGCGAAGCGCAGGGGCGGGCGGCCCGGCTGCGCAAGCCACAGTTCCGATCTTCCGTCGTCCGGCGGATCCATGACGCCGCAGAAGGACGCCGATCCGAGTCGCACGCCATCGCTCTCCAGCCCCGCGCCGGGATGTTCGATGACGCGCGCGGCCGGGCTCGCTTCCGGTATGGCCCTCGCGAGGGCGCGGGCCAGTGGATGGCGGGAGTTGAGCGCGAGCGAGGCGGCCAGCCGACAGACCTCGGGATCGTCCGGTGCTGCGACCAGCTCGGGTCGGCCGAGAGTGAGCGTGCCGGTCTTGTCGAAGACCACGTGATCGACCTGTGCCAGCCGCTCCAGCGCCGTCGGCGACAGGAGCAGCATGCCCGACCGCAGCAGCCGCGTGCTGGCCACGACCTGGACGACGGGCACCGCGAGCGCCAAGGCGCAGGGACAGGTGATGATCAGAACGGCCGTGGAAATCAGCAGCGCACGGTCCCAGGCGAGGCCACCCAGCAGGGTCCAGCCCAGGAAGGTCAGCAGGGCCGTCACATGCACCACGGGTGCGTAGGCGCGCGCGACCCGGTCGGCGATGGCCACGAAACGTGACCGTCCCCGTTCGGCGGCCTCGACCAGGCGCACGATCTCCGACAGCAGGGTATTGTCGCCCGCCGCCGTGACCTTCACACGCAGGACGGCGCCGAGATTGATCGTGCCGGCAAAAGCCTTGACGCCGGGAAAGGCCGGCAGCGGCAGGCTCTCCCCGGTCACCAGCGAAGCATCCAGGGAGGAGACGCCCTCGCTCACGATGCCGTCGGCGCCCAGCCGCTCGCCGGCGGCGACCAGCAGCACGTCGCCGGGTACGAGACTGTCGACACGGCGCGACAGGGTGCTGCCGTCGGCGGCGACCACCGTGGCGCTGCGGCTGGACAGCGCCAGCAAGGCATGTACCGCTTCCCGGGCGCGGCCGCGCGCGCGGCGGTCGAGATAGCGCCCGATCAGCAGGAAGAAGAGCAGGGTGATGGCCGAATCGAAATAGGCGTGCTGTTCGCCGACCCAGGCCTCGTGCAGGCTGACGACGCAGGCGAGCGTGACGCCGATGGAGATCGGCACGTCCATGTTGGTGCGCCCGGCGCGCAGTGCGTTCAGCGCCGAGCGGAAGAAGGGCCGTCCGGCATAGGCGACCGCCGGCAGGGCGATTGCCGCCGACAACCAGTGGAAAAGCGTGCGCGTGGCGTCGCCCATCGAGCCGTCATGGCCTGCCCAGACGGCGACGGAGAGCAGCATCACGTTGGCCGCCGCGAAGCCTGCCACGGCTAGGGCGCGCAACAGCTCGCGCGTTTCGCGATCGTCGCCGGCCGCGGCCGCAATGGTGTCGTAGGGCGCCAGCCGGAAGCCCAGGGCTGCGACCAGCCCGGCGTGTCCATTGGCGTCGCCGGTCGATCCCTGCCATGCGAGTGACAGGCGCCGCGTGGAGAGATGGACGCGCGCGCGCGTGACCGTGGGATTGCGGGCCAGCAGGCTTTCGATCAGCCAGACGCAGGCGGCGCAATCGAGGCCGTCGATCAGCAGGTCCAGCGAGGCGCCCCCGCATCCGTCGGACCTGGCATAGGCGGTGAAGTCGATGTCGAGCGGTTCGGGCCGGTGCGCGCGCGTCTCTTCGAGCCGCCGGTAGAAGGCGCCGAGCCCGGCGGCGCCGATGATGGCGTGCGCGCTGGCGCAGCCCGGGCAACAGAAGAGCGTGTCCGATGCGCCTCGCAGCGTCTCGCCGCAATGCGCGCAGGTTCGCAGCCCCGCGGGAACGGAGACGCCGGGAGCGTAGAGGACCGCGTCGGTCACCTGAGGAACATCCGGCGCGTCTGCGCAAAGCGCTGCCCGCCCTGTTCGATGGAGATATCGACATCCCAGTTGCCGCGCGCGGGGAGGGCGATGTGGCCGACGTGGCGGCCGATATCGACGGCGGTCATCGCAACGCCCAGGACGCCGCCCTTTTCAGCCGGACGCACCAGCGCCACCGCGACCTGCGCGCCGGCGAGAGGCTGGCCGGCGCGATCGAACACGGCGATCTCCAACCTGTCGCTGCCGGGCTGCCAGGTGGGTTCGACCCGCCAGCCGAGTGCATCACGGGCCTGCTGCGCCGCGATGACCTCGTTGTAGTGCAGGCCCCGGTCGCGCGGCTTCGGTGTGTAGAGGCCGGAGAAGGACCCGACGGCCACCCCGATCATCGTTGCGTTGACCGCAAACACGATCGCGAAACCGGCAACGAAGAGCCAGGGAATGTGCCGGCTGCGCGCGAGATCGGTGGGAGTCATGATCCTGTCCTCAGCGTCCCGGGCCGACGAAGACGGCATCGTGCGAGGCACGCCCGCCGCCCGCCTCGTCGCGCACGGTGAAGGTGATGGGTTTGGCACCCGACGGCGCGGCGGGCGCCGGCATCGTGACGAACACGCGGAAGGTGCCGACGGTGTCGGGCTGTACCGCCAGCGTCGTCGTCGGCCCGCTGCCCTCGACGTCGGCACCGACGAAGCCCAGCTGTGCCGATGGCAACCCCTCGATCTCGAGCCGCACATGCTGGGGCGCGCGGCGCTTGTTCAGCACCTTGACGGTATAGGAGTTGCGGATGTCGCCATTGGACAGGCGCACGAAGTTCGGGTTGCGGTCGCGCTGTACCGTCAGCTCGGTGTCGGCACGCAGGGCGAAGACCACCAGCATGACGGCGGCGACGACGCTCAGCAGGCCGGCGTAGAGCAGGGTGCGCGGCCGGATGGGCCGCCACGGAACGGACGCCTTCCCGGTTTCCTTCGCCTGCTGGGCGGCGAGAGTGTCCCAGCGGATGAGGCCGGTCGGGCGCCCGACCTTGTCCATCGTCTGCGTGCAGGCGTCGATACACAGGCCGCAGCCGATGCACTCGATCTGCTGGCCGTCGCGGATGTCGATGCCCGTCGGGCAGACGGCGACGCAGAGATTGCAATCGATGCAGTCGCCGCGGCCGGCCCAGCTGTCGCCGGCCTTATGCTTGCCGCGCGGTTCGCCGCGCCACTTCTGGTAAGTGACGATGAGGCTCTGCTCGTCGAGCATGGCGGCCTGGAAGCGCGGCCACGGACACATGTAGGTGCAGACCTGCTCGCGCGCCCAGCCGGCCAGGACATAGGTCGTGGCGGTGAACAGGCCGATGAAGGCATAGACTTCCATCGATGCCTCGCCGCGGAATATCTTCACCAGCGTCGTGGGGGCATCGACATAGTAGAAGACCCAGGCGCCACCTGTGGCCGCGGCGATCATCAGCCATGCAGCGTGCTTCAGCGTCTTGCGGGCCGCCTTGCCGGCCGACATCGGCAGACGGTCCAGCCGCATGCGTTCGTTACGGTCGCCCTCGATCAGCCGCTCGACCCACATGAAGAGGTCCGTCCAGACGGTCTGCGGACAGGTGAATCCGCACCAGACGCGGCCGAACAGCGACGACGCGAAGAACAGCCCGAATGCACCCAGGATCAGGAAGCCCGTGACGAAGTAGACTTCCTGCGGCCAGATGACAATGTCGAAGAACCACCCGCGGCGATGGTCGAGATCGATCAGGATAGCTTGCGAGGGAGCGCCGGGTCCGCGATCCCAGCGCAGCCAGGGCACGACATAGTAGAGGCCGAGAAGCAGGACCAGGGTGGCCCACTTGATGTGGCGCCACTTCCCGGAGACGGCGCGCGGATAGACCCGGGTCCGTGGCGCGTACAGCGGCGGCGGCTCCGGCTCCGGCGGCCGCGGCGTGGCCCTGTCGGTCTTGCGAGCGGGGGAGACCATCGTTCGACCTGCATCACACCTAGCGACCGCCGCCCAGCGAGTGGACGTAGACGGCCAGCATCTTCATGGTCGCCTCGTCGAGGCGGCCACTCCACGCCGGCATGCTGCCGTTGCGGGCATAGAAGATGGAGCGGTAGATCGCGTCACGGCTGCCGCCGTAGAGCCAGATGCCGTCGGAGAGATTGGGCGCGCCCAGCTCTTGGTCGCCTTTCCCGCCTGCCTTGTGACAGACGACGCACTGCTCCTCGAAGATCTTGGCGCCTTCCGGCGTCGCCTTCGCCTTGCCGGACAGGCTGAGCACGTAGTCGGTCACGGCGGCCACCTGGGCGCCCGTCAGCAGCCCGTCGGCGCCGAAGCGCGGCATCATCGACTGGCGGGACTTGTCGTCGCTGTTGCGAATGCCGTGTTCGATGGTGGCGTAGATCTGGTCGATGCTGCCGCCCCAGATCCAGTCGTCGTCCACCAGGTTGGGGAAGCCGGTGCTGCCGCCGCCGCCGGCGCCATGGCACTGCATGCAGTTGGTCTGGAAGGCCGAACGGCCGCCGGCCATGGCGAAGTTGAAGAGTTCCGGATCCTTGCGGATGTCGGCCAGCGACGCGGCGCGGATGCGGTCGACGAAGCCTGCGCGCTCCTTCGCCTGTGCGCTGAGCTCCTGGCGCAGTTCCGCGCGGCTGGAGTAGCCCAGCAGCCCGTCAGTATGGCCGCCGAGCCACGGCCAGGCTGGGTACAGGGCGCAGTAGACGAGGGCGAAGGCGATGCAGGCGTAGAAGGTATAGACCCACCATGTCGGCAGCGGGGTGTTCAGTTCCTTGATGCCGTCCCACTCGTGGCCGGTCGTGTTCTCGCCCGACAGTGTGTCTTTCTCGATCTTGGTTGGCATGGCCAGTCCTTCAGCGGTCGTCGTCGAGGGGGATCCGGGCGTCTTTCTCGAAGCGCTTCCGGTTGCGCGGCCGCAGGGCCCAGAAGGCGATCAGGAGAAAGATGATGACGGCCCAGACCGTCCAGAAAGAGGCGAGGAGTTCGTGCAGACTTTCGAGGGTCATGGCGGGCTCCTCTCTATTGCTTGAGCCGGTCGGGCGGGATGTCGCCGAACTGCACCAGCGTGCCGAGCATCTGCAGGTATGCGACCAGCGCATCCATCTCGGTGATCGTGCTCGTCTCGCCGTTGAACTTGGCGACGGGCGCACGGGGATAGCGCTTCTGCATGGCCGTCGGGTCGCGGTCCGGATCGACCTGCGCCTCGAGATCGGCGCGCGCATTGGCAATCATCTCGTCGGTGTAGGGCGTGCCGACGCTGCGCAGCGTGCGGAGATGCTGGGCGATGTCGGCATAGTCGAGCGGGCGGTTCGCCAGGAACGGATAGGCGGGCATCACGCTTTCGGGCACGACGGCGCGCGGCGAAGCCAGATGGGCGACGTGCCAGTCGTTCGAGTAGCGGCCGCCGACGCGCGCGAGATCCGGTCCCGTGCGCTTGGATCCCCACTGGAAGGGCTTGTCGTACATGCTCTCGGCCGCGAGGCTGTAGTGGCCGTAGCGCTCGACCTCGTCCTTGAAGGGCCGGATCTGCTGGCTGTGGCAGAGGTAGCAGCCTTCACGGATGTAGATGTTGCGGCCCATCAGCTCGAGCGGCGTATAGGGGCGCACGCCGTCGATGCGTTCGATCGTCGTTTCGACGGTGAACAGCGGGATGATCTGGACCAGACCGCCGATCGATACCGTGATCAGCGTGAGGACCAGCATGAGGATGGCGTTCTTTTCGATCGTCTCGTGGCGGATAGACATTGGACGCTCCTTACGCCGCGAGTGCCGGTTGGGTCTGGGTGGCGAGTGTCTCCGTCTCGGTGCGGATGGTTCGCCACATGTTGTAGGCCATGATCAGCCCGCCGCTCAGGAAGCAGACGCCACCCAGCAGACGGATCAGGTAGAAGGGATGCATGGCGGCGACGGTCTCGACGAACGAGTACTGGAGGAACCCGAGCTCGTCGTAGGCGCGCCACATCAGGCCCTGCATGATGCCGCTCACCCACATCGCCGTGATGTAGAGCACGATGCCGATGGTCGCGATCCAGTAGTGCCAGCTGATCAGGCGCGTGGACCACATGGCCGGCCGGTTCCACATCTTCGGGACCAGGTAGTAGAGCGTGCCGAACACGATGAAGGCGACCCAGCCGAGCGCGCCGGAATGCACGTGTCCGATCGTCCAGTCGGTGTAGTGGCTGAGCGAGTTGACGGCCTTGATGGACATGACCGGCCCTTCGAAGGTCGCCATGCCGTAGAAGCCGACGGCGGTCACGGAGAAGCGCAGGCCCGGATCGGTGCGGAGCTTGTCCCAAGCGCCCGAGAGCGTCATCAGACCGTTGATCATGCCGCCCCAGCTCGGCATCCAGAGCATCACCGAGAAGGCCATTCCCAAGGTCTGGGCCCAGTCGGGCAGGGACGTGTAGTGGAGATGGTGCGGGCCGGCCCAGATGTACAGGAACACCAGCGACCAGAAGTGAATGATCGACAGCCGATAGGAGTAGACTGGCCGGTTCGCCGCCTTCGGGATGTAGTAGTACATCATGCCGAGGAAGGCCGCAGTCAGGAAGAAGCCGACGGCGTTGTGACCATACCACCACTGGATCATCGCATCCTGCACGCCCGACCAGGCGCCGTAGCTCTTGGTCCCGGTGATCGAGACCGGCAGCGCGAGGTTGTTGACGATGTGGAGCATCGCAATGGTGATGATGAACGCCAGATAGAACCAGTTGGCGACGTAGATGTGCGGCTCCTCGCGCTTCAGCACCGTGCCGAGGTAGGCGATCAGGTAGGCCACCCACACGATCGTGAGCCACAGGTCGACGAACCATTCGGGCTCGGCGTACTCCTTGCTCTGCGTGATGCCGAACAGGTAGCCGAGCGCCGCGGCGACGATGAAGAACTGGTAGCCCAGCAGCACGAACCAGCCGAGCGCCTCGCCGCCGAACAGCCGGGCGCGGCAGGTTCTCTGCACGACGTGGAAGGCCGTGCCGATCAGCGCGGTGCCGCCGAAGGCGAAGATGGCGGCGGATGTGTGCAGCGGCCGAAGGCGGCCGAATGTCAGGTACGGGCTGTCGAAGCTGAGCTGCGGCCACACGAGCTGGGCTGCGATGACGACGCCGACCAGGAAGGCCGCTATGCCCCAGAACATGGTCAGCACGGCGGCCGCGCGGATCACGTCCTCTACATAACGCGGCGCCGGACGCTGGTCGGCTGTCAATACGGCTTGGCTCGACATGCTCACTCCCCGAATGGTCGCGGGGACCCTAGGAGGTGGCGCACGTTGAGCCCTTGATTTGGGTCAAGGCTGCTGCGACGAATGGCGGATCACAATGCCGCATGCAAACCGACTGTGAGGCACGATGAGCGAGACCATTGCGGTGTTTCCGACGCCCCGGCCACTCATCCGGCGTGTTCCCGTCGATCGTCCGTGGACCTGGCTGGCTGCTGGGTGGCGCGACATTGTGGCCGCACCTGGCACAAGCCTCGCCTATGGCGTCGTGCCGGTGGCGGCGGGATGGCTGGCCATCGTGCTGATGCTTCGGTTCGATCTGCCGTACCTGGTGTTGCCGCTCAGCGCGGGCTTCTTCTATGTCGGCCCCTTCATCGCCACCGGCCTGTACGAGATCAGCCGCCGTCTCGAGGCCGGAAAGCCCGTCGATGGCATATCCACCCTGATGGCATGGCGTCGCAATCCCGAGCAGATCGCGCTGATGGGGGTGCTTCTCCTGCTCTTCCATCTGGCCTGGATGAGATTGGCGCAGCTTCTCTTCGCTCTCTTCGAATTTCGCACCATCCCCTCCTGGGACCGCTTTCTCGACCTCGTCTGGACGACTTCGAAGAGCCTCCCGTTCATGGCGCTGGGAATCGGCCTGGGTGCATTTTTGGCGGCGATTGCCTTCGCGATCGGCGCTTTCTCCATTCCCTATCTGCTCGACCGGCGGAACTCGAACATGTTCGAGGCGATCGCGACCTCGGTAGCCGCGACCCGCCTCAACCTACGTCCCATGTTGCTGTGGGCCGGCCTGATCGTGTTCCTCACCGGCCTCGGTATGATTCTGGGATTGCTGGGGCTGGTGGTGACCCTGCCGCTGGTCGCGCATGCCACGTGGCATGCTTACCGTGACGTCATCCGTTTCGAGCCGGAGCCTGCGGCGTGATGCTGAAGTGCGGCAGGGTGGGCTACGTATAGTCCCCTAGGTCAATTCCTGAATTGCCGGCGGGTGCGGGTCCGCTTAGCCACCTGTCTAGAGAAGGAGCGCCGTGCGCGGTGACGGCATGGGTACAGGAGGGCGACATGACCAAGCATGACAAGAGGATGACCTCCGGAGAGTTCGTCCATGACGTCAGTGCCATTGGATTGTGGCTGTTCGTCGCCATCCTGCTCGTTCTGGCTGCGGGCGCCGCTTTCGAGTCTCTCGCGACCCGCTGAATCTCGACAAACCCGGCTGCTAGAGCCTCTGGCCCGCCAGGGCGAGCATGACCAGCGCGTTGCCGGCGAGGAGTGGAGGGCTGACCCAGCGGGCGATCGTCCGCAGGTGTCGCCGCATGATCAACCCGCCCCAGCCGACGGCGATGAGCGCCGGCACGGTGCCCACTGCGAAGCACGACATGGCGAAGGCGCCCGTCACGACTGATCCGGTTCCAGCCGCCGCGGCCAATGCAGCATAGAGCAGGCCGCAAGGCAGGAACCCCAGGACGATGCCCAGGCCATACCGCGCAACCGAAGTCTGTGAGGCAGAGAGGGGGGCGGCGAGCCGCGCCACGAGATTTGTCGCGGGCGACGCGGCGTTCAGGGCGAGGCCGAGGGCCTGGGCTGCCAGCAGGCCGGCTGCCGCGACCAGCAGGGCCGCCGACAGCCAGTTGAAGATCTCGAGCGAGGCGAAGACAGCCGTTGCTCCGCCCGCGAGGGCCCCAAGCCCTGTATAGGTCGTGAAACGGCCGAGATGGTAGGGCACGAGCAGTGCGCCGGCGAGGCGGTGCCACTCGCCATAAGGCCCGCCCGCTGGCCGTTCGGCATCGGCCATGACCTGACCCAGGACGAACGGGCCGCACATACCGACGCAATGCACGAGGCTGCCGGCAAGGCCGGCCAGAAGCAGCGCCGCCGGCAGGCCAAACGGCATCGATGCGGCGGCCATCAGGCCGTCGCCGCACATCGCAAGGAACCGGGAGAAAATATCCATCGCCGGCAATGGACCACGATTTTCACCGGTGGCGATTGACCTGCGTCAAGGTCCTGCCCTTCGGCGGTCGGCACGATGGCATTCGATCCACAGGAGGCTGCCCATGACCTACAAGACGATCTTGGTTCACTGTGATGCCGCTCCGAAGGTTGGCCAGAGGCTGACCGTTGCGGCGGAGCTGGCGGAGCGCTATGGCGCCCATCTGGTCGGCATGCATGCCCGCCCGCCGCTCGAAGCGCCCATCTTCTTCGAGGGTGGCGTCGCCATGGATTCCCTGTTCGCGAGCTACGAAGCCAGCGCCGACGCCGACCAGGCCGCTGCGCTCACGGCCTTCCAGAAGGCTGTCAAGGAACGCCGCGTTCCGTCCCACGAATGGCGCGTGACCGACGGCTTCATCGATTCCGAGCTCGTCATCCAGGCGCGTTATACCGACCTCCTCGTCCTGGGTCAGACCGATCCCGATGCCCAGACGCCCACCCCGTCGGACCTGCCCGAAGCCGTCGTCCTGGCAAGCGGCCGGCCGACCCTCGTCGTACCGCATATCGGGGTACGCGCCCCGATTGGCGAGTCCGTGCTGCTCTGCTGGAATGCCAGCCGCGAGAGCGCGCGCGCCGCGGCCGATGCCCTGCCGTTCCTCCGCAAGGCGAAGAAGGTCGTCGTCCTCGTGGTCGATCCGCGGACATCGCCCGACGGTCATGGCGCGGAGCCGGGTGCGGATGTTGCGCACTGGCTTACCCGGCACGGAGTCAACGTGACGGTGCAGCGCGACGTTGCCGCGGACAGCGATGTCGGTGCCGTCATTCTCTCTCGTGCCGCGGATATCGGCAGCGACCTGATCGTGATGGGGGTCTACGGCCATTCGCGCGTGCGCGAGATGGTGCTGGGTGGCGTCAGCCGCACGCTGCTCGCGAGCATGACCGTCCCTGTGCTGATCTCCCACTAAGGGCCCTGCACTGATGGACGCCCAGACCATCGCCGCGTACGACCGCTCGGTCCCCCGCTATACGAGCTACCCGACGGCAGCGCAGTTCCATGGCGCCGTCGGAGCGGTGCAGCACAAGGCCTGGCTTGCCGACCTCGAGCGAGCCTGCTCGACGGTCTATCTCCACGTCCCCTTCTGCGCACGCCTGTGCTGGTACTGTGCCTGTCACACGGCGGCGATGAACCGCGTGGATTCGCTCGGCGCCTATGCCCAGGCATTGGCGAAGGAAATCGATCTCGTCGCCGAAGCCGTTCCCGGGCTGATGGTCGGCCAGATCCAGTGGGGGGGCGGCACGCCGTCCCAGCTCGGCCACGCGAACCTCGTCGAGGTGTCGAAGCGGCTCGCCGGACGCTTCGACCGGCGCAGCGGCTCGGAAACCTCGATGGAGGTGGATCCCCGCTTCTGCGATGACGAGTTCGTGTCGACGATGAAGGCGATAGGCGTCGATCGCGTGAGTCTCGGCGTGCAGGACTTCGACCTGGACGTGCAGAAGGCGATCAACCGGATGCAGTCGGTCGAGGACACGGCTTCCGCCATTGCGAGGGTCCGCGCCGCGGGCATCCGCCACATAAACATCGATCTCGTCTATGGCCTGCCCCGGCAGACGCCGGAGACGCTGGCTCGCACACTCGACGCCGCTCTCGAGCTGGCACCGGATCGCTTTGCCGTCTTCGCCTATGCGCACGTACCCTGGATGAAGGCCCGCCAGCGCCTGATCGACGCGGAGAGCCTGCCTGGGGCGGCCGACCGCGCCGCCATGGCGGAGCTGGTGGCGCAGCGCCTCGTCGAGGGAGGCTATACGAGGATCGGGCTCGACCACTATGCGCACCCGAGCGATCCGCTTGCCACCGCGGCGGACCGCGGCCGGCTGCGGCGCAGCTTCCAGGGATATGTCGTGGTCGACCAGCCATCGGTCGTCGGCCTGGGCGCCTCGGCGATTTCCAGCCTGCCGCGCGGGTACACCCAGAACGTGGCGGATCCGGCGCGTTATCGCACGTACATGGAGGCCGGATGCTTCGCCGCGGTCCGGGGCCTCGAGTTCGCGGGAGAGGACCGGCTACGGGGCGAGATCATCGAGAAGCTGATGTGCAATTTCTCGGTCGATCTCGGTGATGTCTGTCGCCGTCACGGCGCGTCGGCCGAATCGTTCCTTTCCGACGTGGCGGCGCTTCCCAAGCTCGTCAGTGACGGGCTGGTCCGGCGCGATGGTGAGTCCCTGCACGTCACCGAGCACGGGCGCCCGCTGCTGCGTTTCGTGTGCGCCGCGTTCGACGCCCATCTCGGCCACGTCGACGGCCGGCATTCCCGCGGCATCTGAAGAAGGAATCGTCATGAGTACTTACGAAATGGTCTCCCGGCACGTCGAGGCGGCGCTGGCCGAGGCATCGAAGCAGGGGATAGCCGACGACGTGGTCGCGCGCTGCCTGCTCTCGGAGGCGATTCGCATCTTCCGGCTGGGCCGTCCGAACGACGACATCGCGGCCGAACTCACGGCGGCCATCGACAATCTCGACGAGGACGCGCCGCTCTCCTTCATAAGACCCTGATTGCCTCCGGCGCTCCGGCGCGTGCTATAGTTCACGTGTCATGGTGATGCGCCGATGAGCCGGATGCCCCGATGAGCCATACGTCGATCGCGCTTGCGCTCGAGGCAGCGGAGGCGCGCCTGCGGTCCATCCTGCAGACCGTGCCCGACGCCATGATCATCATCGATGAGCGTGGCCGTATCGAATCGCTCAGCACGACGGCGGAGCGCCTGTTCGGGTACGACGCGGACGAAGCGTGCGGCCGCAACGTCAGCCTGCTGATGCCGTCGCCCTATCGCGAGCAGCACGACGCCTATATCGAGCGCTACCTCACGACCGGAGAGCGGCGGATCATCGGCATTGGCCGCATCGTCGTGGGCCAGCGCAAGGACGGAACGACGTTCCCGATGCACCTCACGGTGGGCGAGTTGCGCACCGGCGACCGCCATCACTTCACCGGCTTCATCCGCGACCTGACCGACCAGCAGCTCACGGAGGACCGGCTGAAGGAGCTGCAGTCCGAAGTAACCCATATGTCGAGGTTCACGGCGCTCGGCGAGATGGCGTCGACGCTTGCACACGAGATCAACCAGCCGTTGACGGCCATCAGCAACTACCTCAAGGGATCGCGCCGGCTGCTCGAGCGCATGGAAGGCGAGAACGTCGACATGCTGCGGGATGCCGTCTCCAAGGCGGCCGACCAGGCCCTGCGGGCCGGGCAGATCATCCGTCGCCTTCGCGAGTTCGTGGCGCGAGGGGAGAGCGAGCGGCGGATCGAGAGTCTTCCCAAGCTGATCGAGGATGCGAGCACGCTCGCGCTCGTCGGTGCGAGGGAGCACGGTATTGCGGTCACGTTCAGGCTCGATCCCGGCGCCGATCTCGTCCTGGCGGACCGGATCCAGATCCAGCAGGTGCTCGTCAACCTGATGCGCAACGCCATAGACGTGATGAGCGAGGGAGGGGAGATCCGGCGGCTCGATATCGCCACGGTCGCGGGCCCCGACGATCAGGTCGAGGTAACTGTCGCCGACACCGGATCGGGCCTCGCGCCGGAAGTGGCGAGGCAGCTTTTCCAACCCTTCGTCACGACCAAGCGCAAGGGCATGGGCCTCGGCCTTTCGATCTGTCGCACGATCGTCGAGGCGCACGGTGGAAAGATCTGGGTCGAGTCGCCTGCGGATGGCGGCACGATCTTCCACTTCACCCTGCGTGCCGCCGCAGACGACCGGGAGACGGACGATGCCTAGCCAGGTCGTTCACGTGATCGACGACGATGTCGACGTCCGGCAGTCGCTCGCCTTCCTGCTCAGCACCGCAGGCCTTGCCGTGCGCGTGCATGATTCCGCGATCGCATTTCTGAAGGTCCTGCCGGACGCCCAGCCGGGGTGCGTGGTCACCGATATCCGCATGCCGGAGATGGACGGGCTGGAACTGCAACGCCGCCTTCTAGAGCTCAAGGCGAGCTTTCCCGTGATCGTGATGACCGGCCATGGCGATGTGCCCATGGCGGTGGAGGCCATGAAGGCCGGCGCCGTCGACTTCATCGAGAAGCCGTTCGACGACGAAACCCTTCTCTCCGCGATCAGGTCGGCACTCGACAGCCATGCCCGCAATCGCGAGCGCGAGGACCGCGTGGTCACGATACGCAAGCGTCTCGAGGCCCTGTCCGGCCGGGAGCGCGACGTCCTGCGGGGGCTCGCCGCCGGCAAGGCGAACAAGGTGATCGCCTACGATCTCGGCATTAGCGCCCGCACGGTCGAGGTCTATCGCGCCAACGTGATGACCAAGATGCAGGCCGACAGCCTCTCCGAACTGGTGCGCATGGTCCTCCTGGCCGAGGGAGAATCCTAGAATTTGCGCTGGATCAACGCGGCACCGGCCGCTTTGGGCGACTTTGCTGCATGTCGAAGGCTCCCGATGTCATTCTGCTCGTCGATGACGATGCTGCCGTGCGCAACGCGCTCAAGTTCTCGCTGGAGATGGAGGGATTCAGTGTCCGGCTCTTTGCCACGCCGGATGCCCTGCTGGCCGAGAAGGACCTGCCCGCCGGCGCATGCCTTGTCATCGACTACCGAATGCCCGACATCGACGGGCTCGAACTCGTGGAGCGGCTGCGGAGCCGGGGCGTTGCCCTGCCGATCCTCCTGATCAGCGGCCGGGTAACGCGCTCCCTGCGATCCCGGGCCTCCAGTCTGGGGATCAGCGATGTGCTGGAGAAACCGCTTTCCGATCTGGCCGGCAGCATCAGGCGAGTCCTGGATGCGAGGTCCTGACCGTCATGTTTCGATGCCGGCGACGCTCCTCGGATTCGTGATCCGCTCGTCGGGCCGCCATCAGGCGGCCTTGGCCGTCCTGTCGATCCTGGTCTTCCTCCTGAGCGCGGCTCCCCTGGAGCTGCAGCGCCGTGTGATCAACGTCCTGGTGGACCGCGGCGCCTTCGAGTCCGTGTTGTGGCTGGCTGCCGCCTATGTCGGCGTCGTGCTCTCCGAGCAGAGCCTGAAGCTCTGCCTCAACGTCTATCGCGGCTGGGTCGCGGAGGATTCGGTGCGGCGCCTGCGCAGTCTCGTCGGGGAATATGCCGGCCGGGCCAAGCGTGACGTCAGCGGCGAGGAAGCCGGAGTCGAGATTTCCATGGTGCTCGAGGAGGCCGAGCCCATCGGCAGTTTCACAGGCGTCAGCCTGTCCGAACCCCTGCTCCAGGGCGGCGTGCTGGCCAGCGTGATCATCTACATGTTCTATCTCGACTGGCGTCTGGCGTTGCTCGGCCTTGCATTCTTCCTGCCGCAAGTCGTCTTCGTTCCCTTCCTGCAACGCGCCATCAACCGCCGCGCCCAGTCACGCATTCTGGTCAAACGCGGCATCAGCGGCGGGCTCGTCAGCCGGGTCTCCGGAGGGCGCCGGTCGCCGGAAGGCCAGGCCGAATGGGGGTGGACGCACGATCCGATCGAGCGCGTGTTCGTGCTCAACATGGGCATCTACAAGCTGAAGTTCACGATGAACCTGCTGATGAACATGATGCACCACCTGTCCGTCGCCTCGGCGCTTTGCTTCGGCGGCTGGCAGGTCCTGCAGGGAAAGATTGAGGTTGGAACCGTCGTTGCCGTGGTGGCGGGTCTCGGCAAGCTCAACGATCCCTGGGGCGACGTCGTGAACTGGGCACGGGAATTGGCCGTGGTGGGCATCAAGTACCGGCTGTTCGCCGGCGTCCTGGACGATCTGGTGACCCCGCCGGAATCGGGGGAGCCTACGTAGAATCCCTTAGTTCAAGACCCAAATGGCTGGCCGCCCGCCGGGGGCCTATCCCTGTGTCCGCCACAGACAACCCAGTCGGGAGCCAGCCATGCACACGAATTCAGCCATTCACGCCCGTGTTCCGGCCGCCGTCGCCCTGCGTGGTGCCGCAAATATGCAGCATCCGGGTACGGTTACGGCCGGGCAGCCGCGGATGCTGACCAAGGGTGAGGAGCTGTTCGCGGAAGGGGATCCGGCCGAGTACTTCTACAAGGTGGTTTCCGGCGCGATCCGCACTTGCAAGCTGCTGAGTGATGGCCGTCGGCAGATCGATGCATTTCACCTTCCTGGCGACGTATTCGGTCTGGAGGCGGGTGCCGACCACCGCTTTACGGCCGAGGCCTTGGGGGATGCCACGCTCGTGGCCTATCGCCGCTCGCGCCTGTCCGAGCTGACGGCAGCGGATCCGGCGTTCGGCAACCAGGTCCTTGCTTCGATGATGAAGTGCCTTGGCCGTGCCCAGGACCACATGCTCCTGCTCGGCCGCAAGACCGCCCATGAGAAGATTGCGACCTTCCTGCTCGACATGGCCAGCCGGATCTCGAGCGACGATGAACACGTCGAGCTGCCGATGCAGCGCTCCGACATCGCCGACCATCTCGGCCTCACGATCGAGACCGTGTCGCGCACGCTGACGTGCTTTGCGCGTCAGGGCCTGATCCGGCTGCAGGCCGGCAGCCGGTCGGTCGATCTCTGCAATAAGGCTGCCCTGCGCAGGCTCGACGCCTGAGCCGTCACCGGTACGGCGGGGCGGACGATACGGCGCGGCGACAGGGACGCCTGCTGGCACTTCACCGTCTGGGCGGATCCACCGGATCATATTCAGGGTGTTCGCGGCCGTCCTGATGGGCGGCCGATTGCAGTTCTACGGATGCGCCGGTCAGCGATTGACTGGCTGCTGCTTGACGACGGCGACGGCTATCGCCGGTTGCGACCGCAGGTATTGTGCGGTCGCCGAGGCCACGGAAATGCTCAGCAGCATGAACGAGCCGCAGGCAAGCAATAGCAAGTAAATCGGGATGTCGGTCATCGGACTCTCCTTGCCTCCACGATGATCAGTGGGAAACGGCGCCGATCGGCGCGTTGGGGCGCAATCGATCGATCGCCTTGAAGGACCGCCGTGCATAAGCGAGCAGCTCCCCATCGGTCGGATGATCCATCGCCTCGACGCCGACCAGCATCGCCTTGACGTGCGGCAGATGCTTGTCGAGGTGCCGGACGAGTTCCTCCTTGGCCTGGGCAGGGCCGACCAGGAGCCATTCCTGGGTGCCGCGCAGGGCGTCGACGATATGGTCGAGGAAACTCAGGTCGAGGGCCGCATGGCCCGCGCCGATGACCCCCGCCTTGTGGTGCACCTTGCGGAACGGATTGTGGGCCTTGATGTTCTCGCGCTCCACATCGTCGGCGTTGAAGCGAAACACGTGGGCTTCCTTGCTGTCCATCCAGACGATGGCGTGACTGTGGGTCATGGTTTCTCCCGAAAACGATATAAATATCCTGCGTCCGTCGATGCCGCGATGCGTTGATTCAGGTCAATCGGTCGACGAGGTCGGATCGGATGGCCTTCGCGGTATGGCAGTGGCGCGTAGTTCGCTCATGCCCTTGCCGGTTCGCGGATCCACGACGTGCAGCCCGTTGCACGCCAGGCAGTGCTGGCCAACGAATGCGGGCAGGGGTCCGTTAGGATCCTCGTAGCGGCCCTGAACATTGTAGCCCGTGGTCGGGCAGCGAAAGACGAACGTGCGCACGATGTCATTATGTCTCCGCACTCATGGTGCGCTTTGACTCAGGTCAAAGCGGAGACGGCCTCCGCCGACGATCTTCATTCTCAAAGGGGAATGCTCATGACCAAGTGCGCTTCCAAGGACAGGTTCGGCTACCTCGGGACGGAGGCGGCTGCCCTGCGCGAGCATCTGGACCAGGCATCCGCGGCGATTGCTCGCGCTGCGCAGAGCGAGGGCACGGAAGCGGCCACCGCGGCAGCCGAAGCAGCGCGGGAACTACTGGCGCGCGCGGCCCTGCTGGCCGACGAATGGGCCGACAAGGCCAAGGGTGCGGCACAGGCGGTTGAAGCGGGGCAGGAAGGGCTTGCCGAAATCGTCCGGCGGAAGCCGCTCACCGCGCTCGGGGTGGCAGCGGCCACCGGCTTCGTGCTGGCGCTTCTCATGCGGCGCAAATGAGCATGGCCTCGGAAACCGGAGCCTTGCTGGTCGCCCTCGCCCGGTCGGCGGCGACCTTGAGCGCAGGCGTCCTCGTCGCCTCGGGGCGGCGGCTCGCGGCCACCGTGGCCGGCTATCTCGTGGTCGGCGTGCTGCTGGCCGTCAGCCTCGCCTTCCTGACCCTGTCGGCCTATCGCGCCATCGTCGCGTCGGTCGGCGATGTCTATGCGCCCCTGATCGTCGGCTGCTTCTACCTGGTGGCGGGACTCATCTCCGCGCTCGTCGTGCTGGTGCGCCGTCGCTAGACTGGCTTGATGCTCAAAGTCCGGAAGCTCGGGATCGACGCCTGCCAGGAAACCGTCGCCTATCTCGCTCGCCACTGCGAGCACTATCGCGCCCAGGAATTCGTTGCCCTCGCCCGGATCGAGATCTGGGGCGGTGGCCGCCGCATCGTCGCCACCCTGAATATCGTCGATGACGAGGCGATCATGGCGAGGGACGAGCTCGGCCTGTCCGAACTCGCCTACCGTCAGCTCGGCCTTCCGGCGGGAACGCTTGTGGAGATTGCGCAGGCCGGACCGCCGCCCAGCCTCGACCATGTGCGCGCCAAGATCGATGGCGCCGAACTGGACCCGGTCGCCTACCAGGAGATCGCACTCGACCTTGCTGCGCATCGCTATTCCAAGATGGAGATCGCCGCCTTCCTGATCGCCAGCGCGCGTTTCACGACGGCACCGGAGGTCCTTTCGATGACCCGGGCCATGGCGGCCGTCGGAGGTCGCCTGTCGTGGGGCAGCGACATGGTGGTCGACAAGCACTGCATCGGCGGTATCCCGGGCAATCGGACCTCGATGATCGTCGTGCCGATCGTGGCAGCGCATGGCCTTACAATTCCCAAGACGTCTTCGCGCGCGATCACATCACCGGCAGGCACCGCCGATACGATGGAGGTGCTGGCGAGGGTCGATGTCGGCTCGGACGAGATGCACGAGATCGTGGCGGCCGAGCATGGCTGTCTGGTGTGGGGAGGGCATGCCAACCTGTCCCCGGCAGACGATGTGCTGATCTCGGTCGAGCGGCCGCTGGCGATCGACACGCCCGAGCAGATGGTTGCCTCGATCCTGTCGAAGAAGCTGGCGGCCGGCTCGACGCACCTCGTGCTCGATCTGCCGGTCGGGCCGACGGCGAAACTGCGCGACCGCGAGCGTTTCCTGCGGCTGCGCAAGCTCTTCGAATATGTATCCGACCAGGTAGGGATCAGCACGGATGTCCTCGCGACCGACGGCAGCCAGCCGATCGGTCGCGGCATCGGTCCGTGGCTGGAAGCCCGCGACGTGATGCAGGTGCTGGAGCGGCATCCGGATGCACCGCGGGACCTGGAGGAGCGCGCCGTCCTGCTGGCCGGGCACGTGCTCGAGTTCGATCCCGCGCTGCGCGGTGGCCAGGGGATCGTGCGGGCGCGCGAACTGCTGCATAGCGGCGCGGCTCTTGCGAAGATGCGGCGGCTGATGGCGGCGCAGGGGGCACCCCCGCAGCAGGTCACCCTCGGTACCCTTACGCATGACGTGGCGGCCGCCCACGACGGGGTCGTGTCGGCGATCGACTGCCTGCGCCTGGCGCGAATTGCCCGCCTCGCCGGCGCGCCGATGGACAAGGGGGCGGGCGTGGACCTGTTCAAGCGGATCGGCGATCCCGTGCAGCAGGGCGAGCCACTCTACCGGATCCACGCCGCTTTCGAAGCCGACTTCCGCTTCGCCACCCAGTTGGCCGCTGCCGGCGACGGCATAACCATTGGACGACGCGCATGACCCTTTCTCTCCATATCCATGGTGCCGCCGGCACCGTCACGGGATCCTGCCACCGGCTGGTGACGCCGCGCGGCGCCTTGCTCGTCGATTGCGGCATGTTCCAGGGGCCGAAATCACTGCGCGCGCTGAACTACCGGGCCTTTCCCTTCGCGCCTGCGGAGATCGGCGCGGTGCTGTTCACTCATGCCCATATCGATCACAGCGGCCTGTTCCCCAAGCTCACGCTCGCGGGATTTCAGGGCCCAGCCTTTGCCACCGAGGCGACGCGCGATCTGCTTCGCTGGCTGCTGCCCGATGCGGGCGCCATCCAGGAATACGACGTCGAGCGCCTGAACCGCCGCAACGCCCGCCGGGCCGAGCCCGAGGTCGTGCCGATCTATACGCGTGCCGACGCCGAGGCTTCACTCTCCTTCATCGACGCGAAGCCCTACGATCGCTGGTTCGAGCCGCTGCCCGGCGTGCGGGCCCGCATGCGCAATGCCGGCCACATTCTCGGCAGCGCCTTTATCGAGATCGAAGTCGATGCCGCGCCGAGCCCGCTGCGACTCGTATTCTCCGGCGATGTCGGGCCCCTCGACAAGGCCCTGCAGCCCGATCCCGCGCTGCCCGGGCGCGCCGATGTGGCATTGGTCGAGTCCACCTACGGCAATCGTTCCCGCGAGCCCATCTCCGAGGCCGGCCGCAGGGCCGTCCTGGGTCGCGAACTGGAGGCAGCACTGGCAGCCGGCGGTAATGTCGTCGTGCCGGTCTTCGCGGTCGAGCGTACGCAGGAAATCCTGGAAGATATCGCGGAGCTGAAGCGCGGCGGGAAACTGCAGGGCGCGCAGGTCTTCCTCGATTCGCCGCTGGCCGGCCGGACAACCGAAGTGTTTCGGACCCATCGCTCCTCCCTCAGCCGGTCGGAGGGGGGACATGCGTTCAGCGGCGGTGAGTTCCGGTTGAGCGAGACCGTCGATCAGAGCCGTGCAATCGGGCGTATCCATGCCGGCGCGATCATCCTGGCCGGTTCCGGCATGTGCGATGCCGGAAGGGTCAAGCATCATCTCAAGGACAATCTCTGGCGCACCGATTCCACCATCCTCTTCGTCGGATACCAGGCGCCCGGCACGCTGGGGGCGCTGATCCGCGGCGGTGCCGCGCAGGTGCGTATCCACGGCGAGGAAATAGGAGTCAGGGCGCGCATCCGGTCGATCGATTCCTATTCGGGTCACGCCGATCGCGAGGAGCTGACCGCCTGGTGCAGGCCGATGCTGGACGGCCTCGGCTCGCTCATGCTCGTGCACGGGGAGCCGGAGGGGATAGACGGCCTCTGCGACGCGCTTGCCGTGGCCGGCGTCGAACGGCGCAGGATCATCGCGCCGACCCTCGACGAGAGGTTCGTGTTCGTCCACCGCGACGGCCGGTGGATGGCGACACCCGAGGCGGATGGGATACCGCGTCTCCCGGCCGACGCCGCCAACGTGCGGCGCGACTGGCACAACGACTATGCGCAGATGCTGTTGGACATACGCCGGGCCCTGCAGGCCGCTCCCGACGATGCGGCACGGCATCGGCTCCTGCAGCAGCTGCGCCGCGCGCTGGGCAATGGCGGCCCATAGCGGCCATGGCGGAAGCAGGATGCGGCCCGAACCCTTTCGGGCGCATCCTGTCGCGAGATTTGCCTACTTGGCTGCCTTGAGCGTCACCTCGGCCAGTCCGCCGGCGACGTTCAGGCCGACATTGCCCTCGACGCTGACCGGTTGCAGGCTGACCTGCTTGTTGCCGCCGCCGATCAGGACGTTGGCGCCCGCGCCCACGCCGACCGAGGCGCTTGCCGTCGGACCGACATAGTCGCCCGCGAGCGCACCCTTGGCGACCTGGCCCGGCGCGAAGACCAGCCACACGACGTGTCCCTGCTTGGTGAAGCCGAGATCTACGCCGTACTTCTTGATGGTGCCCGTGTAGTGCTCGGCCGTGCCGTCGGTCTTGGCGAGGATGCAATCGAGATCCTTCGAGGACCCGAACACGAATCCGACGCCGCCGGCAACCGTACAGGTCAGCGAACCAACATTGACGCCCTTGGGAGGCGTCTGTGCCTGCGCCGCAAGACCGAGGGGAAGAATGGAAAGTGCCGCCGTGAGGGCCGCAGCATAGATGTTCATCACTTGTCTCCTGGTCAGACGGAAAAACTATCCGATTTATGTAGTTTAGGGCGCAACCAACCCGAGAGCGTTGATCTGCATCAAGCTCGTGCGGGTTGATGCAGATCAACGGCCGGTGACCCGTCTGCGCCTATGGTTTCATCGGATGCGGAGGGTGAGATGAACGACATGCAAGCGGACAAGCTGCCGAGCGTGGAGTCACTGCCGGCGGCAGATATGTGGAATTCGGCGATGTCGAACTGTGCCGATTCCTTCGAGGAATGGGCGGCGGCCGGTGTGGCCTGGCAGAGCGAGGTTTCGCAATTTGCCGAGCGTCGCCTCAAGGACAATTTCTCGACCTGGCTGACGCTGCTGTCCGCGCGCGACGTCGCGAGCGTCTGGCAGGCCCAGAGCGCCTGGAGCGTTCGCGCCGCCGAAGACTATTCCGAGGAAGCCAAGCGTCTGGCCGAGTTGGTCACCAGCGTGACCCTTTCCGGCGCGACGCCCGAGGCCCAGCAGACGACGCGGCTTCTGGGATAGGTCGCCTCGCGGGCCCGCGGTTCACGCCGGCTATCGGAGGCTCAGGATATAGTTCACCAGGGCCTGACGTTCGCTATTGCTGAGAGAGAAATCAGGCATGCGTGTGTGGCCCGTCGAGAGATAGGCCTTGAGTTGCTCGGCGTTTGTCGTGGGCTTGGCCGCAATGGCGGAGAAGCTTGGAATGCCATTTGCGCTGGCGGTCCTCGGTGCGGGCTCGACGATGTGGCATGCCATGCACCAGCGTTCGGCCAAGGCCGCTCCATAGCCCGGGGCCTGCGCCATCGAGGGAAGCGGCAGGAGCACGAGCAGCAGGGCGATCATTCGGTTCATCGACTTCTCCATGATCCAAAGGTCCGTGACGATCGGGCAGGCTCAGGAACGGCGCGTTGCCCGGAAGAGCGCGATGCCGACAAACAGCACCAACAGCGCTGGGATCAATCCGAACAAGGCGACCTCGAGGGGATCCCTCGCCGAGCGCGACAGGAAGGCCAGCCAAGTATGCTCCGTCTGGCACAACAGACGCCCATCGACCTGCTGGACGCACGACATGCGAACGAAGAGCATCCAGCCGATCCACGACATGGCGCTGCCGACCAGCCACAGGGTGATCAATGCCCGTCCGGAGCCCATTTCCATTCCCCCGCCTGCCTTCGAGATCAACTCTACTGGATTCCCCGTCGCAGGACTTGCTCCAAATCAAACACACGCCGGCGGCTTCCTGTACCCCGGTGACTTGATGGAGGCACGGCCCCGCACCGCGTTTGCGCGCCAACTGGTCCCAGCCTAGCCTTGGCGGCGGCCGGGATCGTCGGCTGCATTCTCTCTGGAAGGCGTTTCATGAACAACCTGCCGGGACAGGGCATCGCAGGCCGCGATCGAGAGCCCCTCGAGGCCGTGGCATCCGATTACGGCCGGCTGCTGTTGCTGCGGGGCATGGTGGCGCTGCTCCTTGCATTCCTCGTCTTCTTCTGGCCCAAGCTCACCATAACCGGTCTGGCGATGCTGTGGGGCGGCTACTCGCTTGTCGATGGCGTTCTCGCCCTTGCCGCCGCGGTCGGCGGCCGGAGCGGCGCACCGCGCCTCTGGCTGGGCCTGATCGGATCGGCCGGGCTGCTCTGTGCCGGCGGCACGCTGGTCGCGATCGACGAAGTATCCGCACATCTGGTCGGCATCATTTCCGTCTGGGCCATCGTGACCGGTGCGATGCAGGTCTGGGCCGCGCTCGAGGTGCGCAAGGCAGTCGATGGTCATTGGATACTGGTGTTCGATGGAGCGGGTGCGGTTCTGTTCGGGGTGGCCCTGGCCTTCTGGCCGAACCTCCAGGCGGAGGCCCTGCTATGGTTGATCGGGTGGTTCGCGGCGGCAGTCGGCGGCCTGCTCGTGAGCGTAGGCTACTGGCTCGGCCGGACGACCCCGTAGTTATCGAGAATCCCCAAGCGAGATCCCGAGCCTGGCCATGTGTTCGGCGATGTCCGGCTTGATCGATGCCGCCGCAGCGACGTCACCGTCGCCGCCACCCACGTCTCCCTTCATGCGCCGGGCTACGCCACGGCCGAACAGTGCGTAGGGGTTGTCGGGCTGGCTCTTGATCAGCATCGTGTAGTCCGCGATGGCGTCGTCGTAGCGTTTCAGCTTCAGGTAGGCGATTGCGCGGGACGCATAGGCGCCGGGATACTTCTGCTTGAGACGAAGGGCCTCGTTGCAGTCCGACAGGGCTTGTTCGAGTTCTCCCAGGACGGCTCTTGCGAAGCACCGGTTTCCAAGTGTCACCGCGCTCGAGGGATTGAGCCTGACTGCCTGGTCGAAATCCTCGATGGCCCGCTCGTAGCGTTCCAGCGCGATGTACGTCGCACCCCGGCTGTTGAAGGCCTCAGCATCCAGCGGGTTGGTCCTGACCGCCCGGTCGTAGTCCTCCAACGCCTGTTCAAACAGGCCCTTGTCGTCGTAGGCGTCGCCGCGATTCTTGTAGGCCGTGGCCAGGTCGTCCCTGTCCACGAGGCCTCGGGAGATGACAGCCGTGCAACTGGTGATCACTTGGTCGGACGCCGCGTCCTCGTAGCACTTCCGGTAGAACGCTTCGTAGCCCTGCGCGCGCGGCGCCTCGGCAACCGCCGTGCAGAACACGCCCGACAGGATCGCCAGAAAGGTCCATGTCTTGGCCATGCCGAAAGCTACCAGCGCCTGCCCGGCGGAACATGATCCAGATCAAGCACGGCGAAAATCATTCGGCGGTCGGTCGGGAGGATGACTCCGGGGCGGTCCTGCTCTCCTGTATGGCGCCGTATGTGTTGACGTACATCAAGGACGGTCTTGACTGCAGTCCTAGATTGCCTCGCATTCCGCGATGGAATGGGGGCACACATGCTGCGTCGCCGGCTCGGTCTCTTCTTCATCTCCGGCGCCCAGCACGATCGGGTCATGGGCGCGCGATGACCATGTCATCCTCCAAGGTCCGGTGGTTCCGGGATCTCCGCGCGACCGATGTGGCTGTGGTCGGCGGGAAGAACGCGTCGCTCGGAGAAATGGTCTCGGCGCTGTCCGGGCAGGGCGTGAAGGTGCCCGACGGCTTTGCCCTGACGGTGGAAGCATATCGCGAGGCGCTTGCCGCAAGTGACGCCTGGCCAAAACTCGCGGCCTTGCTCGACGGGGTCGGCGCGAATGACGTCAGGCGCCTGGCCGTAGCAGCCGCCGAAGCCAGGGCGATCGTCTATGCCGCGACGGGAACCGACCAGATTCGCACGATGCTGGTGGAGAACTATCGGAAGCTCGAAGCAATATACGGGGCGCGGGTCGCGGTCGCCGTCCGCAGTTCCGCCACGGCCGAAGACTTGCCGACGGCCAGCTTCGCGGGCCAGCATGACAGTTTCCTCAACGTCCGGGGCGTCACCCATCTCGAGGAGGCATGCCGCAGGTGCTTTGCGTCTGCCTTCACCGACCGGGCGATCGTCTATCGCAATGCCAACGGTTTCGATCACCTCAAGGTCGGTCTCTCCGTCGGCATCATGAAGATGGTGCGCTCCGACCGGGCGGCCAGCGGCGTCGCGTTTACACTCGACACCGAAAGCGGCTTTCGCGACGTCGTGCTGGTGACGGGCGTCTGGGGACTTGGTGAGAGCATCGTGCAGGGCAAGGTCGACCCCGACGAGTTTCATGTCCACAAACCGACCTTCCGCTCCGGCAGGCGATGCGTGCTAAGCCGGTCCCTCGGCGGGAAGCAGCAGCAGCTGGTCTACGGGACAGATGCTGACGCCGGTTCCACCTTCTACGTCGAGACGCCGGCCGAGAAGCGTGACCGATTCTGTATCACCGACGCCGAAGTACTGGAATTGACCGCCTGCGCCCTGCGGATCGAGGAGCACTATTCGCGATTGGCGGGTGAACCGCGCGCGATGGACATCGAATGGGCCAAGGACGGCCCGGATGGAGCCCTTTTCATTGTCCAGGCGCGACCCGAGACGGTGATTTCGAGACGCTCGCCTTCGCTTATCGAAACCTACAGGGTCCGAAGCGCGGTCGCTCCGCTGATCGAAGGGCGGGCGGTTGGAGAGAGGGCAGCCAGCGGGAAGGTGTATCACGTCGCGAGTCCCGCAGACCTGGCCGGCTTTCCGCCGGGCGGCGTGCTCGTGGCGAGTTCCACCAGCCCCGATTGGGAGCCGGCGATGAAGAGGGCGGCCGCGATCGTGACCGACCGGGGCGGGAGGACCTGCCATGCCGCCATCGTGGCGCGTGAGCACGGCATACCGGCCATCGTCGGCGCGGCGGAAGCGACGACGAGGCTGGTGCAGGGCGGGCATGTGACCGTGTCGTGTGCCGAAGGCGAAACCGGCCGCGTCTATCCCGGCGAGCAGCCGATCGAGATCATCGCGCGAGATGTCGCGGACCTGCCGAGGCCGCGCACGCCCGTGATGGTGAATCTGGGTAATCCGGACCTCGCGTTCCGAACGGCCATGCGACCGAACGATGGCGTCGGCCTGGCGCGGATGGAATTCATCATCAATCAGCACATCGGAGTCCATCCGATGGCGTTGGCCCGTCCGGAAAGGGTAACCGATCAAGCGGATCGCGAGCAGATCGCGAAGCTGACCCGCAACTTCGACGATCCGAAGGACTTCTTCATCCAGCGCCTTTCGGAAGGCATCGGCACGATCGGCGCAGCCTTCCACCCCAAGCCCGTCATCGTGCGCCTGTCGGATTTCAAGACAAACGAATATGCCAAGTTGCTGGGTGGCCGCGGTTTCGAGCCGCGCGAAGAAAATCCGATGCTCGGATTTCGCGGCGCCAGCCGGTACACGCATCCGGCCTACGCGGACGGCTTCGCCCTGGAATGCGCCGCGCTGCGTCGTGTTCGCGAAGACATGGGGCTGGAGAACGTCCGGATCATGGTGCCGTTCTGCCGCCGGGTGGAGGAAGGCGCACAGGTCATCGCCGCGCTCGAGAAGAACGGCCTGAAGCGCGGCGAGAAGGGGCTCGAGGTCTACGTGATGTGCGAGATTCCCAACAACATCATCCAGATCGATGCGTTCTCCCGGTTGTTCGACGGATTCTCGATCGGGTCGAACGATCTGACGCAGCTCGTCCTGGGTGTCGACCGCGATTCGAGCATGGTCTCGTTCGAGTTCGACGAACGCGACCCGGGCGTGCTGGAGATGCTGCGGCAGGCAATCGAAGGCGCTCATCGCAACGGACGTCATGTCGGCATCTGCGGCGAAGCGCCGGCCAACTACCCAGAGGTTGCGTCGTTCCTGACCAGGCTCGGTATCGATTCGATCAGCGTCAATCCCGAGAGCGTCGCGCAGACGATGGAGGTCGTGTTTCGCGCGGAGGCTTGAGGCATATCAATTCCCCGACGTTCCCGCGCGCCTAGCGTGGCGTCGAACAACGGAGGAATCATGCCAAAGATGATGGCGGCAGTCTTTGCCGAGCCGGGCCGGATCGTCCTCGAGTCGCGACCGGTGCCCGATGTCGGTCCCTTGGATGCGCTGGTGCGCATCAGCACGACGACGATCTGCGGCACCGACGTACACATCCTTCGCGGAGAATATCCCGTCGCCCGGGGGCTGATCGTCGGCCACGAGCCGGTCGGCATCATCGAGAAGCTGGGATCCGAGGTCAGAGGCTACAAGGAAGGCCAGCGCGTGGTCGCAGGCGCCATCACGCCGAGCGGGCACAGCTACGCCTGCCTTTGCGGCGCGCATTCGCAGGACGGACCGGCGACGCGGCATGGCTTCAAGCCGGCCGGTGGTTGGCGCTTCGGCAACACGATCGACGGTTGCCAGGCGGAGTTCGTGCTGGTGCCGGATGCAATGACAAATCTCGCGCCGGTGCCGTCGAACCTCACCGACGAACAGGTGCTGATGTGTCCCGACATCATGTCGACCGGTTTCGCGGGCGCCGAGGGCGGCAGCGTCCGGATCGGGGACATCGTGGCGGTCTTCGCCCTCGGTCCGATCGGCCTCTGTGCGGCGCTGGGCGCGCGGTTGATGGGGGCCACGACGGTGATCGGGGTGGACACCGTACCGGCGCGACTGGCCGTCGCCCGCAAACTGGGGATCGACCATGTCGTCGACTTCAAGAAGAGCGATCCCGTCGCGGCGATCCGCGAACTCACGGGCGGCCGTGGCGTCGACGTCGCGATCGAGGCGCTGGGAACGCAGCAGACCTTCGAGAACGCGCTTCGCGCGTTGCGGCCGGGCGGCACGCTATCGAGTCTCGGCGTCTATTCGTCGGACCTGCGCATTCCGCTCGACGCCTTCACGGCAGGTCTCGGCGACAACAAGATCGTTACGTCGCTCTGCCCGGGAGGCAAGGAGCGCATGCGGCGGCTGATGAGCGTCATCGCCGCGGGAAGGGCCGACCTGGGCGCGCTGGTGACGCACCGCTTCAAGCTCGCCGAGATCGAGCAGGCCTACGATCTCTTCTCCCATCAGCGCGATGGGGTCCTGAAGGTCGCGCTCACCCCCTGAACCGAAGGACCCGAGATGGTCAGTCTTCCTTCCGCATTCGGCGGCCCGGCCGTGCCTTCGGTGGCGAGCCGACGTCTGTTGCGACCCGACTTCCTGTGGGGCGTCTCGACGTCGTCGTATCAGATCGAAGGTGCGGCCCGGGAGGATGGTCGAGGTCCCAGCGTCTGGGACGGCTTCTCCCACGAGCCCGGGAGGATCGCCAACGGTGACACCGGGGACGTTGCCTGCGATCATTACCATCGCTATGCCGAAGACATCGCCCTGATGCGCGACCTGGGTGTCGGCGCCTATCGTTTCTCGATTGCCTGGCCGCGCGTGTTGCCGGAAGGACGGGGCGCCGTGAACGAGGCCGGGATCGCCTTCTACGACCGGCTTGTCGACGGGCTGCTGGCCGCGGGGATCGAACCCTGGGTCTGCCTGTACCATTGGGACCTGCCGCAGGCGCTGCAGGATCGTGGTGGCTGGGTCCATCGCGACAGCGCGGGCTGGTTCGCGGACTATGCCCGTCTGGTGGCGAGCCGGCTGGGCGATCGCGTGAAGCGATTCGCGACCTTCAACGAGCCGGGCGTCTTCACGCTGTTCGGTTACGCCTTCCGCTGGCATCCCCCGGCAGTCGACGATCCGTCGCAGCACCATGCCGCGATCCATCATGTGAACCTGGCGCATGGCGCGGCGATCGACGTGCTTCGGGCCTATCTTCCCGGTGCGTCGCTCGGAACCATCTGCAACATGCAGCCGGTGCGCCCCGTCGATCCGACGGCCCAGGATCGGGCGGCGGCCGCCCTGCTGGACGAGTACTGGAACCGGGCCTTTGCAGATCCGCAGGTTCGCGGTGCCTATCCCAAGGCGCTCGCCGAGCGCGTCGCGCCTTTCGTCCAGGACGGCGACATGGAGCGGATCCAGCGTCCCATCGACTGGCTGGGCATCAATCACTACTCCCCGATCTACGCCAGGGCCGACGCCGCGTCGCGACTGGGCTTCGCCTGGAGCGACGCGCCGGCCGACGTCCCGCGCTCGCCGATCGGCTGGCAGATAGATCCCGACGCCTTCAGGGATACGCTGCTCGACGCCTGCGATCGGTATCGGCTTCCGATCTACGTGACGGAGAACGGGGCCGGTGCGGACGAGACCGGCGACGCAGCGGGGGCCGTGAACGACGTCGAGCGCATCGACTACCTCTCGCGCTACGTGGACGCTCTGGAAGAGGCCGTCACCTACGGCGCCGACGTGCGCGGCTATTTCGTCTGGTCGCTGCTCGACAATTTCGAGTGGGGCGCGGGATACGCCAACCGCTTCGGCCTCGTCCGCGTGGACTACCCCACGCAGCGGCGCACCCCCAAGGCCTCGGCCCGCTGGTACAAGGCGACCATCGCTGCCCAGGTTCGCGGCATCGTGCCATGAGTTGCCTTCTCGCCGATGTCGGAGGCACGCGCACCCGCTTCGCCTTGCTGACGGACGGGCAGGTGGGTCCTATCGAGTCGCTGCGCACCGGCGCCTATGCCAGCATGCATGATGCCGCGCATCACTTTCTCAACGGGCAGCCGGACGGGACGATCGTGGAGCGCGCGGTGATTGCTGCGGCAGGTCCCGTCTCGGGCGGGCGCTGCAAGCTCACAAATGCACCCTGGACGCTCGACGCCGAAAGCCTCCGCCAATCGCTGCGTCTTCGCTCGGCGCGTCTGGTGAACGACCTCGAGGCGCTGGCCTGGGCCGTGCCGCACTTCGGTGACGAGGATTTGGCTGTCGTCGGCGAGGGAAGTGCGCCCGTGGGCGAGCCCGTTGCAGTGATCGCGCCGGGCACGGGGCTCGGCCTCTCCTGTTATTTCCCGGGCACGACTCCGCGGACAATCGCCAGCGAAGCCGGGCACGCGACGCTCGCGGCGAGCGATGCGGGTGACGCCGCAATCCTGGAGATGCTGCGCACGCGCTTTGACCATGTCTCTGCGGAACGCGTCCTGTCGGGGGCCGGACTGGTGAATCTCGACGCGGCGCTCGCGACGAGGGACGGCCACGATCCGGCTTGGCCAACGCCCGAGGATATCGTCCGGGGTGCCCTGTACGGCTCGGCGCCACGCCATGGGGCCGTGCTCGAACTGTTCTGTGGCTTCCTGGCGTCGTTTGCAGGCGACATGGCGCTCACTTTTGCCGCCCGCGGCGGCGTGCTGATCGGCGGAGGCATCGCGCCTCACATCGTCCCGCTTCTTCGCAACCCGTCGTTCCGGACGCGCTTTGCCGCGAAGGGCCGCTTCGCCGGTTACGTCGAGCGGATTCCGATCGCCGTCATCGTCCGGCCGGAACCAACTTTCCTTGGCCTGGCGGCGCTGGCGGCCCGGGGCGACTGATGAGGACCGACGATGGCGTGTCGGCTGTCGGTCCGCGGCCTCTCCGGCGCTTCTGGCACACCGCCCTCGGGTTCGGCCGCGGCAAGGGCTCCTGGGTGCCATGGACGCTGATCGGGCTGCTCATCCTCTGTGTCGTGGCGCAGCTTCTGGTCCAGTATCGACTCAACATCTGGAATCGCGACTTCTTCGACGCCTTGGAAAAGCGCAATGGCACCGGGATCCGCCACCAGACCTATCTGTTGCCCGGTCTCGCGGCCTGCAGCATCTTCCTCGCCGCCTTCGCCGTCTGGGCGCGCATGACCTTCCAGCGAAGGTGGCGCGGCTGGCTCACCGCGCATCTGGTCGGGCTGTGGCTCGAGGACGGCAACTATCGGCGTCTGGAGGCGGGGAGCGATGAGCCCCAGCTCGCGGAGTACCGAATCGCCGAGGACGCGCGCATCGCCACCGACGCCCCGATCGATCTCGTGACTGGCCTGCTTGCGTCGGTGCTGACGGCCGCGACGTTCGTGGTGGTCCTGTGGACGGTGGGCGGCTCGATTGCCATCGGGCCTGCGCGCCTCGGCCTGGAATTGCCGGGCTATCTGGTGTTCGCCAGCATCGTCTACGCCATGCTCACGACGGGAGCCATGGTGTTGGTCGGACGCCGCATGGCGCACGTCATCGAACGGAAGAACCAGGCCGAATCGGAGCTGAAATTCGCAGTCGCCCGGCTTCGTACGGCGCCGGCCGGTGCGACGGGTGCCGGCGCGCAGGCGAGGCCCGTGAGCTTCGCGCTGGACGAAGTGATTCGAAATTGGCGATTGCTATGCGGTCAGCACGTGCGGACCACGCTGGTTTCATCCGGCAACACGCTGCTGGCGCCCATCATCGGTCTCATCCTCTCCGTGCCCAAGTATATCGACGGTTCCCTGTCGCTCGGCGAAGTCACCCAGGCCGCAGCGGCGTTCGCGGCGGTTCAGATTGCGTTCAACTGGCTGGTCGACAATTATCCGCGTCTGGCGGAATGGGCGTCATCGGCCAGCCGGGTGGGCGTCCTGCTGCTGGCGTTCGACCGGCTGGGCGCACCGCGCCGGCCCGTGGCGACGGAGGCTGCGTCCGGGAGATGATCTTTGTCCCGATCTGAGATGGAGACGACGGGGGCTTCGTGGCAGGCGGGCCTCTCGCAGGCGGACGCACAAGCGCGCTTGCGGGAAGAAGGGTTCAACGAACTGCCCACGGGCGACGGCCGGGGCATCCTGCGCATCGTCGCCGATGTGCTGAAGGAACCGATGTTCTCGCTGCTGCTGGCGGCGGGCGCCATCTACCTGCTGCTCGGCGATCTCGGCGAGGCGATCGTGCTGCTCGCCTTCGCCACGCTGTCCGTTCTGATCACGGTCGTTCAGGAAACCCGCAGCGAGCGCGTGCTGGCGGCCTTGCGCGATCAGGCGAGCCCGCGCGCGCTGGTGATCCGCGACGGCGAGCGGCGACGCATTCCGGGGCGCGAGGTCGTGCGCGGCGACACGATCGTCGTGCTCGAAGGCGACCGCATTCCGGCGGACGCGGTCGTCGTGTCGGCCAGCAGTCTGGTGGTCGACGAATCGCTGCTCACCGGTGAATCGGTTCCCGTCAGCAAGACCGCCGGTGACACAGGGGCCGCCATTGCGCGCCCGGGTGGCGAGAACACGCCCTACCTCTATTCGGGCACTCTGGCCGTACACGGCGAGGGCGTTGCGGTGGTACGGGCGACAGGACCGAACAGCGAGCTTGGCCGTATCGGGCAATCGCTGAAGGCGATCGCGCCGGAACCCCCGAGGCTGCAGGTGGAAACCCGTCGGCTCGTGCGGATCTTCGCGACGGTGGGAGCCGTTGCCACCGTGGCCGTCGTCCTCATCATCGGCCTGACAAAGGACGACTGGCTGCAGGCCGTGCTGGGCGGCATCGCGCTCGGCATGTCGCTCCTGCCGGAGGAATTCCCCCTGGTGCTCACGGCCTTCATGGTCATGGGCGCGTGGCGGTTGTCGCGCGTGCGGGTCCTGACGCGTCGCGCTTCCGCCATCGAGATGCTGGGGGCCGCGACGGTCCTGTGCTCCGACAAGACGGGCACGATGACCCAGAACCGCATGACCCTGGCGGAAGTCCGCACGCTCGGGACGACCTGGCGGACCGGGCAGGGGGCGCCCGGCGCCGAGGCCGTCGCCCTGATCGAGGCGGCCCGGCGCGCCAGTTCGCCCGAGCCTTCCGACCCGATGGAAAGGGCCATTGCGGCCGAGGCAAGCAGTACGGCGGGCGGCAAGCTCCTGCGCCGCTACGGTCTGCAACCGACGCTGCTGGCCATGAGCCATGTCTGGCAGGACGAGGATGGCGGCCGGTCCGTGGCGACGAAGGGGGCGCCGGAGGCGGTTGGCGCGCTCTGTCGGCTCGACCCAGCGGGGGAGGCGTGGCTGCACCGGGCGGTCGAGGACATGGCCATTGAAGGCATGCGCGTGCTGGGTGTCGCGCGGGGACGGTTGCCGGACGGCCTCTTGCCGGACGCGCAGACGGGCTTCGATCTCGAATTCCTGGGTCTGGTCGGCTTCGCCGACCCGCTGCGCGAGAACGTGCCGCCGGCCATCCGCGAATGCCGCTCGGCGCAGGTCCGGGTCGTCATGATCACCGGCGACTACCCGGCAACGGCCCGCGCGATCGCCGAGCGGGCAGGTCTCGATGCCGGCCAGACGGTCGACGGACCTTCGCTGGAGAGGCTGGACGAGGCGACCCTTCGGGAGTCCATCCGCACAACCAACGTGTTCGCCCGCATCATGCCCGAGCAGAAGCTCCGCCTCGTGCAGGCGCTCAAGGCGGACGGCGAGGTGGTGGCGATGACGGGCGACGGGGTGAACGATGCACCGGCGCTCCGGGCCGCGCATATCGGCGTGGCGATGGGTGGCCGCGGCACCGATGTCGCGCGCGAAGCGTCCGCCATCGTCCTTCTCGATGACGATTTCGGCTCGATCGTGCGGACGATCCGCCTGGGACGTCGCATCTACGACAATCTCAGGAAGGCGAGCGCGTACATCGTGGCGGTACACATACCGATCGCCGGTCTCGCGCTGCTGCCTTTGCTGTTCGGCATGCCGTTCATGCTCAGTCCGATCCACATTGCATTCCTCGAGATGGTCATCGATCCGGTCTGCTCGATCGCCTTCGAGGCCGAGGCGGAGGAACGCGATCTGATGCAGCGGCCACCACGGGCGGCGGCCAGCCGCCTGCTGTCGCCCGGGATGATGGTCTTCAGCCTGCTGCAGGGCGCGCTGGCCCTCGTTGCCCTGGCCGTCGTACTGCTGGTGGGGATCGGCCGGGACATGCCGACCGATGAGCTCCGTGCCCTGATGTTCACTTCCCTCGTCCTGATCAACGTCGGGCTGATCGTCGTGAACCGCTCCTTCTCGTCGTCCTTGTCCGCGGCCCTGCGGCGTCCCAACATGTTTCTGTGGTTACTGTTGTCGCTGGTCGCCGGGGTATTGACGGTCGCGCTGACGTGGCCGCCGGCGATGGATCTCTTCCGGTTCGGGCCGCTGCACGCCGACGATCTGGGCGTGACGCTGATCGCAACCGTGGGCCTTATTCTTGGCCTGGAAGCGCTGAAGCCGTGGTGGCGGCGCAGTCTGCGGAGCTGACTGCCCGACGTTGAGATAGGTCAAGGCGCCGCGGTGTCGTCGCCAGCATGGTTCACAGGCTGCCATCAAACGGGTCGCGACGGATATGCTCTACCTCTCCAACGCCAACCTGCCGATCTCGGTTCGCCAGCAGCTTCCGCTGCGAGCACAGGATATCTACCGGGAAGCCTTCAACGAAACGTGGGCTCTCCATGATGGCGAGGCGGGACGCGAAGAGCATGCCAGCCGTGTGGCGTGGGCGGCCGTGAAGCAGCGCTATCACCTCGTGCCGGGTGGGCAATGGCAGCCAAACCCGTCCCATGACCGGCCTGGCCACAAGGAGGAGTGGTTGTGACGTACAGGACAGTCATGGTGTCGCTCTCGCCCGGTCGCGATTGCCGGGGCGTGATCGGCACGGCGATGGAGTTCGGCCGGCAGTTCGGTTCCGTCCTGCTGGGCCGTGCGTTCTGCCGGCCGATCCACTGCATCTGTGGAGACTATTCGGTGCCAGCGGCGCTGTTCGAGGAAGACCGGAAGCAGATCGACCGACACCTTCAGGCGGCGGAAGCGGAATTCCGGTCGGCGGTGGCGCCGTACGACAAGCCCGTCGATTGGAAAGGCGAGAGCAGCATCGAGGCGTTGCCGGAGCGTTTCGCCCGCGAGGCCGCTGCGGCCGACATCGTCTTCGCGGGGGTGCCCAAGGCCGGCGAGCTGCCCGATGCAACGCGGCAACCCGACGTCTGCGAGCTGGTGATGCAGGCGGGGCGTCCGGTGTTGCTGGTGCCGGAGTCATGCCGGACCGCGAAGTTCGATCGGATACTCGTTGCCTGGAAGGACACGCGGGAGGCCCGGCGCGCCGTGGCCGATGCCTTGCCCCTCCTGATCAAGGCGCGGAACGTCCTCGTCGCCGAGATCTTCTCGCCGGACGACGAGGCCGCGGCGCGGGAGGGCGTGGCGCGGGTCTCGGGCTGGCTCGCCCGTCACGGCATCGCCGTGGAACAGAAGGTGGTGCCCGCCGAGATGGCAAACGCATCGCAGCTCACGGGGCTGGCGCGGGAGTACGGCGCCGACCTGATCGTGGCCGGTGCCTACGGCCACAACCGCCAGGGGCGCTGGACGCTTGGCGGGATCACCAGCGAGCTCCTGTCGGGTAGTCGATGCGTTTTTCTCTCGCACTAGCGAGGCTGGCCGCCGTCCTCGCCCTGTCGCTGGTCGCAGGCTGCGCCACCGCTCCACCGCCGGCATCCTCTTCCGTGGTACCATCACCATCGGTACCGCCGGTCTCGGAACTCGCGGCGGCGCTGCAGGGGATCGGCATCACGGTGCCGCCGCGCGGCAAGCTGGTCGTGGTCAACATTCCGTCGTTCGAACTCGTGGCGCTCGAAGATGGGAAACCGGTCCTGCGCAGCCGCGTCGTCGTCGGCCGGCCGTCGACTCCCACGCCCGAACTCTCGACGGCGATCTGGGCGGTCACGTTCAACCCGTCCTGGACACCGACGCCGGCCATGATGCGCTGGGAAGGCGCGCGTCACATGCCGCCCGGTCCCCAGAATCCGCTCGGTCGCATCCTGTTCGAACTCGACAACGATCAGCTGATCTTCCTGCACGACACCAATGATCGAAGGTACTTCGAGCGCCCCGTCCGGGCGTTCAGCCATGGATGCGTGCGCGTGGAACAGGCGCGCACCCTGGCCGCCTGGGCGCTCGACGTCACGGAGGCCGAGATCGACCGGTCGATCGCACGCGGTGGGACTCACCGGGAGCTTCTGCCGGCAGTCATTCCGGTTGCGCTGGTCTATCGCACACGATTTCCGGACGATGACGGCCGCCTGCGCGACTATCCTGACCTCTACAGGCTGCAGACTGCCGCCGCCGTCTCGCTCGGCGAGGGCCTTCCGGGGACGTGCCTGGGCCCGCTATAGGCTGATTGCGGTATTCATCGAGTGCTGCCCCGATGCACCACCGGAGGGAGCCATGCCTGATTCAAAGATCATCGACATCCGGATCTCCGATATCCGGCAGCTCTTCAACTCCCTCGATCCGTCGCCCTTTCATGAAAGGGATCTCGACCGTGAAGCCGAGGAGTTCATCGTGGGATGGGCGGATGAGTATCCGCTCCAGAGCCCGCTCGAACTCGTCATCCGTGTCCCGCAGGAGCAGCTCGACCAGGCGCGGCAATCGAATATCCAGCAGGCGGTTCACAACTATTTTGCCTACCGTGCGGTGGCGAGCGCGAGGCGTATCCGGTTCCAGCTTCGCGAAGGCCGCTTCGCCCTCGTGATCGGCCTCGCGTTCCTCGCGACCTGCATCCTGCTCCGTCAGCTTGCCGGTTCGATCACGCCCGCGCCCCTCCAGCAGGTCTTCCGGGAAGGCCTGTTGATCCTGGGCTGGGTGGCGATGTGGCGCCCGCTGCAGATATTCCTCTACGACTGGTGGCCGGTCCGCCATTACGGCCGCCTCTATCGAAAGCTCGCCACGATGAAGGTGAGCGTTCTCGCCGTTTAGGCAGGCGGTTGGTCTCGCGTTTGATCTCCGTCAAGGGCTGGCAACCTGCGGGCGGGTAATGTGGTTTTGCAACCACAGCGAAGCCGGAAAGGAGGTTCCTATGACAGATGCAAAGTCCCTGACGACGCCGCGTAGCGCACTGCCGTTCGGCGGCGATTTTGACCAGGTTTTCAACCGCATGATGCGCGGCTGGCCGTTCGGCTGGCCCGAAATGGCGCCCAGCTCGGCGCCGAAGGCACTGCAGGTCTTCGATCACGTTCCCAAAGTCGAGGTGAAGGAAAACGGCAAAGCCTACACCGTGACGGTCGAACTGCCCGGTCTCGACGAGAAGGACGTCAAGGTCCAGGTTGAGGACGACGTCCTCACCATCTCCGGCGAGAAGAAGGTCGAGCAGACCGACGACAAGACGCACTACACGGAGCGCAGCTACGGCTCCTTCACGCGCGCCTTCACGCTGCCGGCGGATGCCGACCGCGACGGGATTTCCGCAAAGTTCGCCAAGGGCGTGCTGGAGCTGGAAATCGCCAAGACGGCCAATCCGCCGGCCCAGGTCAAGCAGGTCGCCATCAAGGGCGCCTGAGGCTCCGTTCACTCCGAAGGAAGAGGGAGTCCGTCCTTGAAGGCCATGGTTCTCTCTTCCCCTGGCGGGTCGCTCCAGCTCGAGGAGCGGCCCGACCCCCGGCCCGGCCCCGGCGACCTGCTGATCAGGGTCGAGGCCTGCGGCGTATGCCGCACTGACCTCCACATCCTCGATGGCGACCTCTCGGGAATCCGGCATCCGATCGTGCCCGGCCATGAGATCGTGGGCATCGTCGAAGCCGTGGGCACCGGCGTGCCGGCGATGCGCCTGGGCACCCGCGTCGGCGTGCCGTGGCTGGGCGGGACGTGCGGCCATTGTCCCTACTGTGCGTCGGACAGGGAGAATCTATGCGATCGCCCGGTCTTTACCGGCTTCAGCAGGGATGGCGGGTTCGCGACCCATGTCGTGGCCAGTGCGGACTTCTCCTTTCCGCTGAAGGGCTTCGATGACCCGGTGGCCGCAGCACCCCTGCTGTGCGCGGGACTGATCGGCTGGCGCTCCCTCAAGTTTTGCGGCGATGCGCACCGCATCGGCCTCTACGGCTTCGGCGCCGCCGCCCACATCGTCGCCCAGGTTTGCCGATGGCAGGGCCGGGAGGTCTTCGCCTTTACGAGGCCGGGAGATTGCCCGGCGCAGGCGCATGCGCGCTCGCTGGGGGCAGCGTGGGCCGGGGGCTCGGATCAGGTCCCGCCGCAGCCTCTCGACGCGGCCATCCTATTCGCACCCGTCGGCGACCTGGTGCCGGCAGCGCTGAAGGCCGTTCGAAAGGGCGGGCGCGTGGTCTGCGGCGGCATTCACATGAGCGACATACCGGCCTTTCCCTACAGCCTGCTCTGGGAAGAGCGGCAGATCCTTTCGGTCGCCAACCTCACGCGCGAGGATGCGAGGGAGTTTCTCGCCCTGGCACCGATGGTGCCGGTGAAGACGACGACGACGGTTTACCCGCTGTCGGCTGCCAACGAAGCCATTGCCGACCTCCGCTCGGGCGCCTTCCAGGGCGCGGCGGTGCTGGTGCCCTGAGGTCCCGGCGGCGGCCGCAGGCCTTTGACTTGGCGCAATGCGACCGTGCGCACCCTGACAGACCCTGCACCATCAGTTCGAGAGAAAGGAACGGGGATATGCGCGCCAAGGACATCATGACCGAGAGCATCGTCTGCGTGAACGTGAAGGAAACGGTATTCGACGCCGCCGAACTCCTGCTCGGGGCCGGGGTGAGCGCGGCGCCAGTCGTCAATGACCAGGGCAACGTCCTTGGCATCGTGAGCGAGGCGGACCTCATCCATCGCGCGGAGATCGAGACGGCCCCGCGCAAGTCCTGGCTGCAGCGTCTGCTCGGCAGCGAAGCGGCGGCCGCCCGGGATTTTGTCTCCACGCACGCCCGCAAGGTCGCGGACGTCATGACCCGCGAGGTCGTCACCGCCAGCGACGAAGCCACGCTGGGCGAGCTGGTCGAGTTGATCGAGAAGCACCACGTCAAGCGCATCCCGATCGTGCGGGACGACAAGCTCGTCGGAATCGTCAGCCGCGCCAACCTGCTCGGCGCGCTGCTGTCGCGCGAGCCGGAGGGTACCGTCGGACTGCCCGACGACAAGCAGCTCCGCCAGGCCGTGGTGGCTGAGTTCGACAAGCAGGCCTGGAAGTCGCGGTGGCCTGTGAATGTCGTCGTCAGCGACGGCGTGGTCCATCTCTGGGGCTTCGTCGAAGGTGAGGAAGTCCGCAAGGCCTATCGCGTGGCCGCGGAGAACGTTCCTGGCGTGAAGAAGGTCAGGAGTCACCTGCGCTCGATTCCCGCCTCCGTTGGCATGGGCGTCTAGGGCGGATCGCCAGGCGCCTTGGCTCAGGGCTTTTCGAGGACGAGGACGACCGGGGCAAGGAGTTCCCGGTCAGTCAGGATGCGAGGACCCGGCAGCCGGTACTGGACCTGATGGGACGCGATCAGCCGCGCCGTGAGGACCAGCTTGCGCCCCTCGGGCGAGAACTTCCCGGGCAGGCGCAGGGAGAAGGGAATCGGGACCTGCCAACCGCTGCGCACCACCTGCTCGGCGAGCAGTTCACCCTCCGCCGAATGCGCGATGTCGTACAGTTGGATCTGCAGCTCGACACCCCGCGGTAGCGGGGTCTTTTCGGCCAGTGTTGCCGCGCCGCTGACGATCGTCGCCGGCGGCAGGGCATCGCCCAGCTTGGGCATCAGGTGGCTGGCATAGAACATCAGGGCCTGGCCATTGGCATCGAGCACGCACGTGAAGCGGAACGGGACCGAGGTGCCGTTCCGGCGGTGCCGGGATCCGGTTCCCGTCACCGTGGTCATGATCGGCTGGACGCCCACCGCCTCGTCCGTTCGTTCGATCGAGAGCCAGGGAAGACCGTCGAGGGCGAGCAGGCCGAAGGCGGCGTCCGACTGCCTCGTCTCCAGACCGGCCTTCCCCGCACACCGGGAAAGCATCGGAGTGGAGATGTCGCCCTCCGGTGCCGCCAGCGCGGAATGGGCGATGGAAGCGGCGAGCACCGCGGGGAGAAGCCGTTGGATGAACATTGGGCGCCCCTCAGCAGGCGAATGGCGGAATTCCACGCCTCAGCCTGCCTGCATTTCGGGCCGCTTCATTGACCTGCATCAACCGATGAAGCCACCCGCCGTTCGGGTGTCGGTTTGATTTGGATCAGCTCTGGTCCCGCCGTTCCCGGCTAACGTGGGATCGAACGCGGAAAGGATCCTTCATCATGCAGGCTCTGCGGCGGATTGTGCGAACGGCCCTGATGGCCGGCATCGTCACCGGGCTGTGCTTCTCCCCGGCTCTTGCGGGCGACATCGACGCGAGCGCCGGCTGGACCCCGGAGCAGGGCGTCGACCCGCCCAGCTACGCGATGATCGAGCCGCGCAGCCGCAACCTCAATCTCGACGTCGTGGTGCTGGCCTGCGAACAGGCGGACGACCGCCGCATCCTGCAGCTCCAGCTCTACCTGACGAACGACGGTCCCCTGATGCCCGATGGCGTGACGGCGGGACGGGCGAAGCGCGACCCTCGTGCCGAGATCGTCATCGACGATCATGTCTTTCCGGTCGGCCTGCTGTTCGCCGAAGACCATGTCGTGCTGAGCGACGAGACCCGGGAGATGTTCCCGGGCGTTTCGGAGCAGCTGCTCGACGCGATCGAGCAGGGAACGACGATGAGGCTGAAGTTCGATCTCGTCGCCGAACCGGCCGGGCAGCCTGCTGCCTTCGAGGGCGAGGCGGTGGTCGACCTTCGGGCCGGCCCTGCCGGAACACGCGGCAAGGCCGTTGCCGCGGTGCGCCGCTGCGCCACGGGGCCGGCACCACAGAACCTGGCGCTCGCGAGCCCGCGCCGCTGACCCTTCAGGGGAGGTCGACGGAGCCTCGCGTGTCGCCTTCGGGCCAACCCTGTGCGCCAACGAGGGGAACGAACCGGACCGGCTCGAGGTGATCCATCCTGTCGTGGCCGTTGCCTGCGCGGATCACCCGAACGAGCATCTGCCCTTTGTCCTTGTCGGCCACGGGCATGACCAGACGTCCGCCCGGGCGGAGCTGGGCCCGCAGCGAGGGTGGGATGCCGGGCCCGTGGGCGGTGGCGACGATCGCATCGTAAGGGGCGGCACGCTCCAAACCCAGCGTGCCATCGCCTTCGACCACGTCCACGCTGCCGTATCCCAATCGCCTGAGCGTCTCGCGGGCTGCCTTGGCCAGGGCCGGAATGCGCTCGATCGTGTGCACGGCGCGGGCGATATGGGCGAGAACGGCGGCACCGTAGCCGGAGCCCGTGCCAATCTCCAGCACGCGCTCGCCTCCCTCCAGTCCCAGCGCCTCGAGCATCGCCGCGACGATGTAGGGCTGCGAGATGGTCTGCCCTTCGCCAATGGCGAGTGGCTGGTCGGAGTAGGCCGCCGGACGGCATGCCTCGGGCACGAAGGCTTCCCGCGGAACGTGAAGCATGGCGTCGAGGACACGCCTGTCGTGAACGCCCCGGCCGGCAATCTGGTCGCGAACCATGCGTTCGCGGGCCTCGAGATACGGATTGATCCATTTCATCGCAGCATCCTCCGCCCGCCACAGCCTGGGCCGCGGCGGCAGCCGATCCTCAACGATAGACGAGGACCGGTATGGAACTGTGGGTGAGCACCTTCACGGTCTCGCTTCCCAGAAGCAGGGCAGCGGCGCCACGGCGACCGTGCGAGGCCATGGCGATCAGATCGCAGCCCTTCTCCGCCGCGGTTTCCGTGATGGCCTTGTACGGCATGGCATGCTCGACGTGGATGGCTTCGCATTCCACGCCGAGCGCCTCGGCCTGCTCCGTCGCGACGTTCAGGTAGTGTCTAGCGGCATCCCTGGCATGCTTCTCGTAGGCGGACCGCGTGTCCGCGAGCTGTGTGCTGTCCATGGAGAAGACGTGGAATGGCTCCATGACGGTGATCACGGTGACCTTCGCGTGAGCGTCGTGAGCCAATTGCAGGGCTTTCTGAATGGCCGTCGTGGAAAGTGCCGAGCCATCCGTGGGAATGAGGATGTGCTTGAACATGTCCCGATCCTCCCGATTGCAACTATAGAATGATATCGTGGCTGGGAAACTCGCCTTTTGACCTGGATCAATCCCGCCGGAGGCGGGCGCGGGTTGACATGGATCAGGTCGGGCCAGGGCGATCGGGGCTAGCCTGTACCCACAAGCAGGTTCGAACCGGAGGACAGTCATGGCTTTCAAGCATGTGATGTTCCGTGCGGCCGCGCGGGAGAAAGTGCTGCGCGGCGCCACCCAGCTGGCCGATGCCGTTCGCGTCACCCTCGGACCCAAGTCGAAATCGGTCCTCATCCAGAAGAGCTGGGGAGCGCCGCTGGTCTGCAACGACGGGGTGACCATCGCCAAGGAAATCCAGCTCAAGGACCCGGAGGAGAACCTCGGCGCGCAGATGCTCCGGCAGGCGGCGGAGCGGACCGCCGAGGTGGTGGGCGACGGCACGTCGGGCTCGACGATCCTGGCGCACGCGATGCTCGCCGACGGCGTGCGCAACGTGACCGCCGGCGCGAGTGCCATCGACATCAAGCGTGGACTCGATCGCGCTGTCCGCGCGGCTGTCGGCGCGCTGAAGCAGATGTCGCGGCCCGTGACGACGCGGAAGGAGAAGGCGCAGGTCGCAACCATCTCCGCCCACAACGACGTCGCGATCGGGGAGATGGTCGCGGACGCCATGGAGAAGGTCGGCAATGACGGTGTCATCACGGTCGAGGAATCGAAGACGACGGAGACGGTTCTCGAGGTGGTCGAGGGCATGCAGTTCGATCGGGGCTTCCTGTCGCCCTACTTCATCAACAATCCGGAGAGGATGGAGGCGGCATTCGAGGATGTGCGTATCCTGATTTGCGATCACAAGATCGCCGCGCTGAAGGACATGCTTCCGCTTCTCGACCAGATGGTGAAGACCGGACGGCCTCTGCTGGTGATCGCCGAGGACATCGAAGGTGACGCGCTTGCCACGCTGATCGTCAACGGATTGCGCGGCGCGCTGCGCTGCTGCGCGGTCAAGGCGCCGGGGTTCGGGGACCGGCGCAAGGCGATACTCCAGGACATCGCCGTCCTGACCGGCGGCAAGGTCATATCGGAGGAACTCGGCCTCAAGCTGGAAAGCGCATCGATCGAGGATCTCGGGATGGCCAAGCGTGTCGTCGTTGATAAGGATCGCACGACGATCGTGGGCGGCGGCGGCGCCAAGGCGGCCATCGAGGCCAGGATATCGGCCATCCGGCGCGAGATCGAGGCGTCCACCAGCGACTATGACAAGGAGAAGCTGCGCGAGCGGCTGGCCAAGCTGTCGGGCGGCGTTGCCGTGATAAAGGTCGGCGCGCCCGCCGAGTCCGAGATGAAGGCCAAGAAGGAAGCGCTCGACGACGCCATCAGCGCCACCAAGGCGGCGGTGGCGGAAGGTATCGTTCCGGGAGGCGGCCTCGCCCTCCTGCGCTGCACCGAGGCCGTCGCGGCCGAGGAGTCCGGGGCAGAAGGCGACGAGCGGACGGGCATCCAGATCCTGAAGCGTGCCCTGGAGGCGCCCGCCCGCCAGATCGCCGAGAACTCGGCCGCGGACGGCGGTGTCGTGGTCGCACGGATGCTGGAATCGAAGGGCAACCAGGGGTTCGATGCGGCCCGCAAGCAGTATGTCGATCTCGTAGAGGCCGGCATCATCGATCCCACCAAGGTCGTGCGCATTGCCCTGGAGAACGCCGTCTCGGTCGCCAGCATCCTGCTGCTGAGCGAGGCGACCATGACCGAGATCGCCGAACCGAAGAAGGAACACGAACGGGAAGTCGAGGCCGGCTTGATGTAGGGCTCCGCAGGTGACGTCTCTCGTGGACGAGACGGGCGTGGCCGCAATGGGCGTAGCCGCAACGGGCAACGCCGATCTGCACGTCCGCTTTCATGCGGCCTCTCCCATCACCTTGCACGATCGGACATGCTGGCGCACCGACGGCAACAGCCCGGTCCGGCTCGCCCGGGACTCGGCCGTGGCGTTCTTCTCCCATTACGACCCCATCGGGCACACGCTGAGGCGGGTCGGTCGGCGGGACCTGGTATTCGACGAGCCGCCCGTTGCGGTAACGTTCCGTGACGATCCCGAGCCTCGGATCGGCAAGTGGATCGAAGCCGTCTGGCAGGAGCCGGGCGGCCTCCTTCATGGGTGGTTCCACGCCGAAACGCCGGCTTGCGGCACCGGGAAGCACTTCATGCCCCATATGGGCCGAGCCAGGTCGGAGGATGGTGGGTTGACGTGGCGCCATGGCGGCGATCTCCTGCGCCTGCCCTCCGAGCGTGCCGACTGCTCGTGGCGGAACGGATTCTTCGCCGGCGGTTACGGCGACCTCAGCGCGCTGCCGGATCGCGCCGGCCGATCGATCTATGTCTTCTTCTCCAGCTACCATCCCAACGAGTCGGCGCAGGGTATAGCCGTGCTGCGCCTGCCGACCTCGGACCTCGCGGCGTGGCCCGAACTCTGGACCGGGAAGGGTTGGTCGGCCGACGACAGGCTGCCGCCCAGGCCGATCTGGCCGATACGGCGCGGTTGGCGTCACGCCGATCCCGACGGTTTCTGGGGGCCGGCGCTGCACTACAATCGCACGCTCGATGCCTTCGTCATGCTGCTCAACCACACCGCCGGCGGCGCCGGTGATCTGGTGCAGGAGGGCATCTACGTCAGCCTGAGCCGCGATCTGGCGGATCCGGAATCCTGGAGCCGGCCGCTGCAGATCGTGCGGGGTGGCGCCTGGTATCCGCAGGCCGTCGGGTTGGAAGAGGGGGACGGAGATACCATGGTCGGGGGCGTCGGCCGATTTTTCATGGCTGGTTTCTCGGCCTGGACGATCGAGTTTTCGCGGGCCGTCGGCGAACCGCCGGCCGCCCGGCCGTTGACCTGTACGAAGCAGGATTTCGCCGCGCTGTTCGGTGCCGACCGTCGGTGCCCGTGGTGATCGGCTCGCGTCGACGATTGACGCAGATCAAGTACATCGGTCCCCGCGGGCATAGTCTTTCGCGAGAACCGCTTCTTCCGCCATTCACTGAGAGGCGAATGATCATGGCCACGCGAATCACCAAGACATGGATCGTCGTCGCGGATGGCGCCCGCGCCCGCATTTTCAGTCCGGACAGAAAGTTGGGAAAGCTCGTTCCCGTCGGCCCTTCCGACCTGGTGGCACCGGCGAGCCGGCAGCGGACGCGCGACCTCAAGAGCGACCGGCCCGGCCGCGGTTTCAGTGCCGCGCGCAGCGGTGCCCGGCATGCATTCGAGCCACCGCATGACTACCACAAGCTCGAGAAACACAAATTCATGGCGACACTTGCGGGGGTGCTGGAGGAAGCCCGCGGCCGCGGTGACTTCGACGATCTCATGCTGGTGGCGCCCCGCCGCAGCCTCGGTGAGTTGCGCGGCCTCCTGGCGAAGCAGGTGCTGGACTGCATGAGCCACGAAGTGGCCAAGGACCTCACCGGCGAGCCGCCCAGCAGCCTGCGCCGTCGGTTGCAGCCGTTGCTCACCGGCAAGCTGGGTTCGCCACCCAGGGTTACCGCCGCCGACCTCAAGCGCCGGTGACGCCCGGCGGCAATTGCAGGTCGGCCAGATCCCCTCGACTCACCAGGTCATGCGCACGCCGGCTGTGAGGCCCTGGCTGCCGTCCGTTCCGGCCAGCGTGCCTTCGTAGCGCAGGTAGAGCGAGGTCGCGTCGGCGATGGCGGTGCTGGCGGAGAGGCCCAGCAGGACGCCGTCGCGGACCGGCGAGATGCCGAAGGTTGTGAAGGCCGATGCCGGCGCGCCCGCCAACGCGGCCGTCACCGGTCGGCCGACATCGGCATATTCGTGGCTCCAGCCCAGCCGGAACCGCATCGCCAGCCTGTCCCGCCAGCCCATGTCCATCGACGCCCCCAACTGCGCGCCGATCACCGAGCGCAGCGAGTTGGTCGTCTGCTGTGCGACCGAGAGGTTCAGCGACTGCGCTCCGGTCTCGCTGAAGCCGTTCTGGGTGCCGGTATAGGCCTGCACTCGCGCGAACGGCTTGATGAAGGCATCGGCCCCGGTGCCGATATCGAAGCTATAGCCGGTCTCGAGCTGGCCGAAGAACTGATTGGCACCCGTCTGACCGAAGGCAGTGCGCGCCGCCAGACCCGGGATGAGGATCTGCCGCGTCATGCGATTGTTGCTGTAGGCGTAGCCGATCAGGCCGTCGGCATAGAACGGCCCGCTGGCATAGTTGCCGTAGAGACCGGCCTGCACAGTGTCGCTGTTGCCCTGGCCGCTGAAGCCCGAGACCCATTGTGTGCCGCCGCTGTAGCCCAGGGTGACGCCCGCGCGGAAATTCTCGGTGAAGGCGCGGTCGAGGCCGGCGGCGAACCCGCCCGCATTGTAGGTGACGGCGCCCTGCGGGGTGCCGGCGCCAATCGTGCCGAGGCCGCCGATCGCGCCGCCCCAGGCGCCCCAGCGCGGCGTAGCCGCCTCATCGCATGCAACGTCGCATGCCTCGGCAAGCGCCACGCGGGCGCTGCCCGACGGACCGCCGCCGGTCGCCTGGCTGGCAAAATTGTTCATGAAGAACTGCGCGCCCTGCACCATGGCGGAGGAGAAGCCTGCATAGTTGGTGCCCGACAGCGCCGTCAGGATCGGTTGGACCTGCGCCGGTGACAGCGCGGCCAGCGCGCCCAGCACGGTGGCATAGTCACCGGTCGCGGTGGCGGCCGTGTTGTCCAGCACGCTCGCAACCGCCTGCTGCTGCGGCGTGAGCGCCGCGGTGGCGAAGCCGCCGATTTGCAGGGTGAGATAGACGTTGTTGGCGTCGTAGCTCAGGCTCGGCAGAAGGAACGGCGAGCTGCTCGTGACGCTGGAGAAGCCGCCGCTCAGTCCGACGGCGGCTTGCAGGATCGTATAGGTCGTACGCGGCGCATAGCCTCCGCCCTGCACCTGCGCAAGGACCGAGCCGGCGAGCGAGGCGGTGCCCGTCGCGCCGGTGACGTTCAGTCGACTCGCCTGGCCGGAGGAGGACACCGCGACCTGGAACGCGCCGGTCGGGGTCTGCGTGTACCTGCCGTTCACCGTCATCGTGCCGTACGGCGTGCCCGGCGCCACGGTGCCGGTATTGGCAAGTGTGCCGGTGAAACTTCCGGTGCCCGACAGAGTGCCCAGGTTCGCGAACGCGCCGGCAAGGGTTCCGTTGTTCAGGAACGAGCCGGTGTTGAGTACGTCGCTGGTCATGGCGCCTGTATTGACGGCGATGCCATGGTTCAGGAATCCGGCGCCGCTTGACGATTTGAAGGAGCCGGCGTTGCTCAGCATCGACCCGCGGGCGACCGAATAACCGCCGGTCGTGTTGAACGACGCGCCAGACGCGATCGTGAGGTTGCCGATCATCGTGCCGGTGAGGTTGAGGGTGCTGCCGCCAAGGACCGACGTGCCGCCAGTGTAGAAATTATCGCCGGCGAAGGTCTGCGTGCCGCCGGCGATGGTTACGCTGCCACCAATTCCCGGATACTCGCCGCCGTCGAGGATGTTGCCGGAAAACGTGCTGCTGCCGTCGGTGATCTTGAGATTCTGGCCGCCGAGATTGACCCATCCGGTGCCCCTCAAGTCCTTGATGCTGACCGATGCCCATGCACGTGAAATGTCGAACACGCCGTTGCTCTCCACGCTGTTCGAAGCGGCGATGCTGCCCGGCCCGGAAATCAGCAGCATCCCCAGTTTGTCGCCAGTGCCGTTGATCTTCGTCTCGCCGGTATAGGTGTTGGTGGCGCTGAGCTGTACGGCAGCTTCCTTGTCGATGGTGATGCCGCCGGCGCCGGAAATGACGCCGGCCAGTCCCAGTGGAACGTTGTCCTTGGTGACGACGAGGGGGCCTGAGGCTGTCGTCTCGAGATTGGTGGCCGTGACGAAGAACCGCGTATAACCGGTCACCTGGTCGGTCAGGTCGAACATCACCGAATTCTGCATGAAGAACGGGATGCCTATCGTGTTGGTCTCTCCCTTCCCGTCGACATAGAAGTTGGGTTTGCCGACGAGGGGGGCCTTCACCGTCGGCAGGCCGGCGATCGGCATCTCGTCCGGTGTCAGGCCCGTGATCGAGATCGTGCCTCGGAGCGTTTCCGAGAATTCCTTGGTCAGGGAATAATACTTGGTCCCGGTATCCAACAGCGTGAAAGTCTTCGCGGTCGTCGTGCCACCGTCCGACACGGTCACTTTGAAATACATGGCGTCCGTCGGTGCCGAGTTGTTTCCGGTCGAACCACCGTAGGGATTGGGAAAGGCAGGCGCCGGGCTGGATGACGTCGGCGTCACCCACGGGATCAAGCCGGGAGCCGAACCTGGCGTCGGCATCGCAACCGGCGCGAACTGGCCGATGATTTCCGGTGTCAGGCCCACCGTCACGCACGGATTACATGACGTCAGGCTCCGGGTCGTGCCGCCGATCGAGACCTTAGCGTTCGGAGCTGCGGACGGATCTGCCGGATCGCCCTGGCCGTTGGCGGCGACGACGAAACCCTGGCGCGCCGCGCCCGGCATGATCGCCTGTCCGAGCACGCCGCCGGCAACGTAGCAATTCGAGCCGCTGCAGGAATTCTTGTTGAGCAGGTCGACGGAGATTCTGGAGCCGAACACGCCGTAGAACAGCCCTTCCTGTACCGGCAGGTCCTTCGTTGCGGGGTCAAGGAAATACTGCGGAAAGAAGTCCAACGTCGGCGGGTCGGTCTTTGGATCCGAGTATATGTAGGCGGCATTGACCTGAAATCCCTGCCCTGTCCCGCTGGGGGTGGTGAGCGTCGCGGCCGGTGCCGTTTCCGTCGTCGTTACCGCTGGCGCATAGAAGCTGAGCGTCGGTATCAGCTGGATGTTGCCTATGTAGCCCCGGCAGTCGCTGCTGGTGCTTCCCGAATAGCAGAGCTTGATGTTGTTGCCGTTGGCAAGGGGAGAAGCCGGAACATACGATGTATATTGCGAAAAGTTGCCCCACGTCTTGGGATCGAAGGCCGCATTGAACAGCGAGGACCCGGTGTCGAACAGATAAGGCCTCGGCGCGCCGCCGTTGATGCCGATGTTGATCGAGAGACGCGCGGCGCCGGATTGGGCGTCGAAGACGTAGCTCAGGGGGATATCGGCGGAAGACTGGCCGAAGGCTGATGAGAATTCACAGCATACCAGCATTGCCAGCCCACAGATCAACGCGATGTGCTTACGCATACTTCCCCCAGCCTCGTCCCCGATTGATCCTATCCGGATTTCAGCATTTTAGCCCTGATCGATGAAAATTTCTGCGAAAGCGCGGCGCTTCAGACTGCGTGTTGCGCCAGGATCGACCGTTTCGGCGCTCTATCGGGAGGCTCCCGACGCCATCGCGCTGCTCGTGCTGGCACATGGAGCGGGGGCGGGCATGACACACCCGTTCATGGTCGCCATGGCCGACCGGCTGGCGGAAGCGGGTGTGAGCACCCTCAGGTTCCAGTTTCCCTACATGGAGGCCGGCTCCGGGCGGCCCGACCGGCCGGCCGTGGCCCACGCGGCGATACGCGCGGCCGTTAAAAGAGCGGCGAAGCTCGCGCCGGCACTGCCTCTGTTCGCGGGAGGCAAGTCGTTCGGTGGCCGGATGACGTCCCAGGCCCAGGCGCTGGAACCTCTGCCGAACGTTCGAGGCCTGGTGTTCCTGGGATTCCCGCTGCACCCGCCGGAAAAGCCCTCGGCGGACCGTGCGGCGCATCTGTCCGCCACTGGTATTCCCCTGTTGTTCATCCAGGGCACACGGGATGGCCTGGCCCGGCCCGCGCTCCTGCGAAAGGTCCTGAAGAGGCTGGGGAAACGGGCCACTTTCCGACCGGTGAAGGACGCCGACCATTCATTCGGTGTCCTCGTTCGGTCGGGCCGAAGCCCTGAGGAGGTTCTCCAGGAGATCGCGGAGATCGTGGCAGAATGGATAAGGGGGCGGCAATCGGCGGAATCGCCTGCTGGCAGGCTGTCGGAATAGGTTTTTTTGGTTGGTCTGATTCGTTTATTTCGTTTGTTTCGTTTATCCTTGCCGTCTCCGGCTGTTGTGACGGCCCGCTAGAGGAACTTCTCCTTGATGTCGATCGTCGAACGGTGGCCGATATGGTCGAAGTGCCCGGCGAGCCAGTCGTCCGCCGCTTTCCGGCCGATTGCCTTGAGGTGCAGCAGGAAATCCATTCTGGCGTTGAGCTTGCTGGAGACCCCCAGGCCGCGCATCTGCTTCTCCGCCTCGATCCAGTGCACGTTGATGCGCTTGTAGCTGTTGGAGTCGAGCTTCTGCTCGTCGATCAGGTCGGTGACGAAGGAGATAGCGCGCATCTCGCGCATCAGCGACGAATTGAAGGAGATCTCGTTGACGCGGTTCATGATCTCGGCCGCCGTCGTCGGAACGCGGTCGCAGCCCAGCGGATTGATCTGGACGATCACCACATCCTGGCTCTGCGTGCCATAGATCAAGGGGAAGATCGCCGGATTGCCCATGTAGCCGCCATCCCAGTAGGGATCGCCGTCGACCGTGACCGCCTGGAAGAGGAAGGGCAGGCAGGCCGATGCCAGCAGCACGTCGGCCGTGATCTCGCCCGACTGGAAGACCCGGACCTTGCCGGTCTTCACGTTGGTTGCGCTGATGAAGAGCTTCACTGCCCGGCAACCCTCGAGCCGCCGGAAGTCGATAGAGCGCTCCAGTACGCCGCGCAGCGGGTTCAGGTTCATCGGATTGAGCTGGTAGGGCGACAGCATGCGCGTCAGCATGTCGAACGCCACGAAGGCCGCCGAATGGTCGAGGTTCCATCCGCTCGAATATCGATCGAAGGGCGTGGGCTGCAGGGGACCGGCCTGCGCGGCCCGGCTGATGTTGGTCCAGAAATTGTCGAGGGCGCGGCGCGCCTCTTCGCGTCCGCCGCGGCCCATGCCATCGGCGAACACCGCGGCATTCATGGCGCCGGCCGAGGTGCCGGAGATCGCCTCGACCTCCAGGCGCTCCTCGTCGAGCAGGCGGTCGAGCACGCCCCAGGTATAGGCGCCATGGGCGCCGCCGCCCTGAAGGGCGAGATTTATGCGCTTGATCTCCATCACGGCCTCCTCAGTGCGCGGTCCAGCCGCCGTCCATGGGCAGCGCGGCGCCCGTCACCGAGCCGCCGTTGTCGCTGCACAGGAACAGCGCCAGGGCCGCGAGTTCCGCCACCTCGACGAAGCGCTTGTTCGGCTGGTTCTTCAGCAGCACGTCGGAAATCACCTTCTCGCGGTCGATACCGTGCGCCTTGGCCTGATCGTCGATCTGCTGCTCAACGAGCGGCGTCCGCACGTAGCCGGGGCAGATGGCGTTGCAGGTGATGCCGTCCTCGGCGGTCTCCAGGGCCGTCACCTTGGTGAGGCCGAGCACGCCGTGCTTGGCGGCCACGTAGGCTGCCTTGTAGGGCGAGGCGACCAGGGCGTGCGCCGACGCCACGTTGATCACGCGGCCCCAGCCCTTGCGGCGCATCGCCGGCAGCACGAGCTTGGTGGCGTGGAAGGCCGAGGAGAGATTGATCGCCATGATGGCGTCCCACTTGTCTTCGGGAAACTCGTCGATCGGCGCGACGTGCTGGATGCCGGCGTTGTTCACCATGATGTCGACCGCGCCGAAGGCATCGGTCGTCTGCCGCACCATCTGCTCGATCGCCCTGGGCTTGCTCATGTCGGCCGGCGAATAGGCGATCATCGCATTGGTGCGATGGGCGAGATCGGCGCGGGTTCGCTCGATCTCTATCGTGTCGCCGAAGCCGTTGAGCACCACGTTCGCACCGGCGCGCGCGAAGGCCTCGGCGATGCCGAGGCCGATGCCGCTGGTGGAGCCGGTGACGATGGCGGTCTTGCCGTTGAGCATGGGATCATTCCTCCTGGTGGACGATCCCACTCTGCCCGCGGCGCGGGCGGCGCTGAAATGCCGTATCCCTACCGATTCGATAGGGCGTGCGTATCGCGCAACGCCTGAAGGGCCGTCAGCAGCGCCTCGGGATCGGGCCAGCATGCTGGATCGACGTCGGCGAAGGCGAACACGACGCGCGCATCGGGCGCCACGACGAAGACGGCGGGCACCGGCAGGCGCCAGTGCGTGTCGCCGTGCAGCGCCGGGAAATCGCGGCCGCGGTCGCGATGGATGCGGATGTGCGCCGACGACAGATCGTAGGCCAGTCCGCAGGTCCGCGCGAAGCCGTTGGCGGGATCGCTCAGCATGAGATAGCCGATGCCGCGTCTCTCGACGGTCGCGGCGATGTGCTCCACCCGTTCGGGCATGATGCCGACGGCCCGGGCGCCCAGAGCCTCGATCGCCGGACGGGCTTCCTCGAGGGCGGCCATGGTGAGGTCACAGTAGGGACACCAGCCGCCGCGGAACAGCGCCAGCACGAGGGGGCCGCGATCGAGCAGTTCCTGCGACGTCCATAGCCGGCCAGCGCCATCGGACAAGCTGAAGTCGGGCAAATGATCGCCGAGGCCAAGCCCTTCCTCGACCAGCCGGATCATGCGCAGCCGGTCGAGTTCGTCCTCGAAATCCGTCCGGTCGCGAGCCGGAAGCGCCGCCCGGTGGCGGTCGTTCAGGTCGCGCAGGGTCTGGACGAGGTTCATGCGGGCTGCAGTGTGGCGCCCCTCTCCAGGCCTCGGAAATACCTTCCGGTTTTGCAATCGATAGCCACAGGCTATGGTCGCGCGAGGCATAATGGCTGCGATTCCGGGGGACCGCTGCCGTGGAAATGCATCAGATCCGCTACTTCCTCGCGGTGTGCGAGGCGTTGAACTTCACGCGCGCGGCCGAGTCCTGCAATGTCTCGCAGCCGTCGCTCACCCGCGCGATCAAGGGCCTGGAAGACGAACTGGGTGGCCCGCTGTTCCGCCGCGAGCGCAACAACACGCACCTGACCGGGCTCGGCGAGATGATGCGCCCCCATCTCACCCAGGTCCTCATCGAGACCGATGCCGCCAAGGAACGTGCCAAGAGTTTCGCAAGGCTCGACGATGTCGAGCTGAAGCTCGGTATGATGCGCACCATCGGCCCGCGCCGCTTCGTGCCCTTCCTCCAGGCGTTCCGCGAGCGGCATCCCAAGGTGCGGCTGGTCGTGCAGGACGGTTCCAATACGATGCTGCAGGAGCGGTTGGTTCAGGGTGAGCTGGATGTCGCCGTCTATGGACAGCCCGAGGAGATCGACGAGCGTTTCCATGCCCGCCGACTGTACGACGAGAGGTTCGTGATCGGAGTCGGACCGGGACATTCCTTCGACAAGCTCAATGCCGTGAGGGTCCGGGACCTGCACGATCAGGCCTATGTCAATCGCTTGCAGTGCGAGTTCTTCGGTCATGCGGGACGGATCTTCCGCGAGCACGGCGGCAAGCCGCGCATCGTCTTCCGCTCCGATCGCGACGATTGGGTGCAGAGCATGGCGATGGCGGGACTGGGCTTTACCTTCATCCCGGAGTTTGCCGTCACCATGCCCGGTCTGCGTGTACGGCCGCTGATCGAACCCGAGATCGTGCGCAGCATCCAGGTCGTCACCGTGCGTGGGCGGCCACACGTGCCGGCGGTCGGCGCCTTCGTCCGGGAGATCCTCGCTTTTGCGTGGATGAACGCCAGCGCCTGACGGCGCGGCTATCGAATCGATCCTCACTCGGCATTTCAACACGAAGCCCGTCGCTCCGATGCTGTCGACATCGCCGCGGCATTTACGTCGCGGCTCAACTGCACGGAGATACCGATGTTCGCTCGAACCCTGATTGCTTCCACTCTGATCGTGGCCGGCCTGTCCGCCCCCGCCTTCGCCGGCGAATGCCCGGCCGACAAGATGAAGGCCGACGCCGTCAAGCCCGTGAGCCATGGCCCGAAGGGCGTGACCGACAAGGTGCTGGCCGCCATCGATCTCTCGAAGGAGAAGGTCTCGCTGAACGGCCACATGATGCGCGTTCGCAAGCTCGAGATTCAGCCGGGTGGGATCGTGCCCTGGCACAGCCATGCCGAGCGACCGGCGCTGATCTACGTCGTGACCGGCGAGATCGTCGAGAATGCCAGCAATTGCGTCGTACCGATCGTCCACAAGGCGGGCGAGGTCGCCCGTGAGACGCACGCCACGTCGCACTGGTGGCAGAACAACGGCAAGGCGACCGTCGTCCTGCTGTCGTTCGACATCCAGAGCGACCCCAACGACAAGCACATGTGACCGGATCCCGGTGAATCGAGGGATCGCATCATGTCGGGTGTCCTGCGCGCGTTCACGATCGGCCTCACCGCCTTCCTGACCGTCGTCGATCTGTTCGCGACGCAGGCCATCCTGCCGGCCCTGACCGCGGCCTATGGTGTCACGCCCGCCGCCATGGGACTGGCCGTCAACGCCAGTACCGTCGGGATGGCCGCTGGCGGGCTGGGCGTCGCCCTGCTGGGAAGGCGCCTCGACCGCCGGCGCGGAATCCTTCTCAGCCTTGCGTTGCTCGCGGTGCCGACCGCGCTTCTGGCGACCATGCCGTCTCTGCCGGCGTTCACCGCCCTGCGTATCGTCCAGGGCCTCTTCATGTCGACGGCGTTCGGTCTCACGCTGGCCTATCTCGGTGAGCATACGGGGCCTGCCGATACGGCGAACGCCTTCGCCGCGTACGTGACAGGGAACGTCGCCTCCAATCTGTTCGGCCGTCTGCTGGCGGCGGGGGTGGTCGATCACCTGGGGCTCGCCGCGAACTTCCGGGTCTTCGCAGCCCTCAACCTTGCCGGCGCCGTACTGGTCTGGTTCACGGTCGAACGCACGCCGCCCATGAGGGCGGCGGACATGAGCTACGGCTCTCCCTTCTCGAGCTGGCGCCGTCACCTCGGGCATCCCGGCCTGCGTGCCGCCTTCGCGACCGGCTTCACGATCCTGTTCGCCTTCATCGGCACCTTCACCTACGTGAACTTCGTGCTGGTGGGCCCGCCCTTCGCCATCGGCATGATGATGCTCGGGGTCATCTACTTCGTGTTCCTGCCTTCGGTGGTCACCACGCCGCTGGCCGGTATGGTCGTGCGACGCCTGGGGACGCGGTCAACCCTCTGGCTGTCCTTTGCCGTGGCTGCGGCCGGGCTGCCGCTCCTGCTGGGCACCGGCCTGCCCTCGGTGCTGCTCGGACTCGCCCTTATTGCCGTGGGCACATTCTTCGCGCAGGCGACCGCCACCGGTTTCGTGGGGCGCGCCGCCACGATCGATCGCGGCGCGGCCAGCGGGCTCTATCTCGCCAGTTATTTCCTGGGCGGCCTCGCCGGCAGCGCCGTCCTGGGAGAGGTCTTCGACCGATGGGGCTGGACGACCTGCGTGATCGGCATCGGCGTGTCGCTTGCCCTGGGAGCGTTGCTCGCGGCCTGGCTGGTAGAGGATCGCGAGATCAGTCCGGCTCTGAGCCGGTGATCAGCCGCGCGCCGGACTGGAAGGTCACGTAGGCCCAGATCCAGTCGAGCATCACGACGGCGCGGTTGCGGAACCCGATCAGGAACGAGACGTGGATCAGGCCCCACATCAGCCAGGCGAGGGTCCCGTCGAGCCGCAGCCAGCCGAAATCCGCGACCGCGGAGCGCCGGCCGATGGTCGCCATGGTGCCATAGTCGCGATAGCGGAAGGGCGGCGGCGATTGCCGGCCGGCAAGACGCGCCCGGACGACGCGCGCAACATACGCGCCCTGCTGCTTGGCGACGGGCGCCAGCCCCGGCAGTTGCGTGCCGTCGCCGCGCCCGACGCTCGCCGTGTCGCCGATGACGAAGATCTCCGGATGACCGGGCAGGGTGAGGTCCGGGCCGACGGGTACGCGGCCGACGCGATCGCTCTCGATTCCCAGCCATCGCGCGGCCGGCGATGCCGCCACGCCGGCAGCCCACACGATGGTGGCGGCGGGAATGTGATCCGCGCCGGCCGTGACGCCGCTCTCGTCGCAATTCGACACGGGTGTGCCGAGGCGTACCTCGACCTTCAGCCGTTCGAGTGCCGCCCCGGCGGATGCACTGAGGACAGGTGGGAACGCGGCCAGCACGCGGGAACCTGCTTCGACCAGGACGATGCGGGCATCGCGCGGATCGATGGTGCGGAAATCGTGACGCAGCGCGACGTGGGCGAGCTCGGCGATGGCGCCGGCCATCTCAACGCCGGTCGGGCCGGCGCCGATCACCACGAAGGTCAGCAGGCGCCGGCGCGATTCCGCATCGTCGGTCGCCTCGGCATGTTCGAAGGCCGTCAGGATGCGGCGGCGGATGCTGGTGGCGTCGTCGATCTTCTTGAGGCCCGGCGCTGCCTTCTCCCATTCGTCATGGCCGAAGTAGGAGTGGCGCGAGCCGGTTGCCAGCACGAGCTGGTCATAGGCGATCTCCCGGTCCTCGAGCCGTACGATTCGGCGCTGCCGGTCGACGCCCGTCACCTTGCCCAGCACCACGCGCACGTTGGGCGCACGGCGCAGGATTGCGCGAATGGGCGAGGCGATCTGCGCTGGCGACAGGCCAGCGGTGGCCACCTGGTACAGCAGCGGCTGGAAGAGGTGGTAGTTGCGCCGGTCGATGACGGTGACGTCTGCGTCGGCGCCGGCGAGGTTGTGCGCGGCGCTGAGGCCGCCGAAGCCCGCGCCGACGATGACGATACGCGGACGGGCCATGGCGAACCTCTCTGGAGTTAAGAGCGTCCGAACAGGTTGAACGCGATGATGCGATCGATCGACAGAGTGCCTGGCCCGCGTGTCAGAACATAGGCGAGAATAGAGGCCCACATCAGGTGCTCGGGCCAGTTGCCGGGATAGACCAGGAACTGGATGACCAGCGTCATCGCCAGCAGCGCCGCGGCGCCGAGTCGGGCGAAGAGGCCAAGGACCAGCAGCACCGGCGCGCCCAGCTCGACGGCGGTTCCCATCGTGGCGGCAATCTCCGGCGGCAACAGAGGCAGGCGGTATTCCTCGCGGAACAGCTCGACCGCGGTGTCGAAGCTCTCGAACTTGTTCATGCCCGAGCGGAAGAACGTCGCGCCGACGGCCATGCGCATGCCGAATTCCAACAGCGACAGCGGAAAGCGATTGCCGGCGGCGCGCAGCGCGGCGAGACGCGAAACGATGGGACGAAGCCCGTCGGTCTCACGGGTGAAGGTGTCCGTCGTCATGGTTGCTCTCTCCTCGGAAAAAGTCGGCCGCCGCCTCCCTGGCGGCGGCCGATGCGATCAGCTCTTTGCCGCTGTCAGCTTGCCGCCGACGATCTTCTCGCAGGTGCCCTTCGGCACGCCGAGCCAGGCGCTGGCCTCGGCGTCCTTCTTGGACGTGCCGGCGCACGACGACGTGGCCGTCTGGCAGTCGTTCTTTCCGGCCTTGGCGACGCCGTAGCATTTCTCGACGTTGCCCTGGGCCTGCGCCGCCGCGCCGAACAGCAGGGCGGTGCTGAGGGCGGCCGCGATGGTGAGAGTGGTCTTCATGGTCATCTCCTTCGGTTGGTCTCCCTCTCGGGATGGCCGACCATGCCGCCGGCACGCTCCGGTCTGAAATATCGAGTCGGCATTGGAACGATAGCCGGCGTGTGAGGGCGGAACGGGAGGGCTTCGGAGTAGGCTCCTGCTGCCTTGCAAGGGAGAACCCATGAACGGCAATCTAGCCATGACCGGCATCGGGCTGCGCGCGCCGCACCTTGCCGAGATTTCGAACGACAGGCCCTCGATCGGCTTCCTTGAGATCCATGCCGAGAACTATCTCGCGCCGACGGCCGCGCTCCGCACGGTGGAGCGCTTGCGCTGCGACTATCCGCTCTCCATCCATGCGGTGGGTCTGTCGCTCGGCTCCGTCGACGGTCTCGACGAAGCCCATCTGGACCGCGTGGTGGCGCTGGTCGAACGGGTCGAGCCGATGCTCGTGTCCGATCACCTGTCGTGGAGCAGCCTGGGGGGCCGCTACTACAACGATCTGCTGCCCTTGCCGTACACCGAGGAGGCGCTGGCGGTCGTGGTGCGTAACGTCCAGCGGCTGCAGGAGCGGTTGGGCCGCCGGGTCTCGATCGAGAATCCGTCCTGCTATCTCGGCTTCCGGCATTCGACCCTGTCGGAGCCGGAGTTCCTTGCGGAAGTGGTGCGGCGCAGCGGTTGCGGCCTCCTGCTCGATGCCAACAACGTCGTCGTGACGGCACACAATCTGCGGCTCGATCCGGCGGGCTGGCTCGAGGACCTGCCGGTCCATGCGGTGACCGAGTATCACCTGGCCGGCCATGCCGTGAACGACGCGGATGGCGAGCCGGTACTGATCGACGATCATGGCAGCCGTATCGACGACCGCGTGTTCGAGCTGTTCGGCGAGATGGTGCATCGATATGGACGCCGGCCGACGCTCGTCGAATGGGACACTGACATTCCGGCGCTCGACGTCCTGCTCGGTGAGGCGCGTCGGGCCGCGCGCATGCTGGAGGCGGGGAGGGCCCATGCTCGCGCTGCCTGAGTTGCAGACGGCGTTTGCCGACGGCCTTGTCGTCGGAGGCAGCGACCGCCTGCTCGGTCTGATCGCCGGCGATTCGATCTCCGCCGACGCGCGGCTTCGGATACATCGCAATCACATCCGGCAAAGCCTCGTCGCGGCACTCGCAGCGACCTTCCCGACGGTGGCCAGTCTGGTCGGCGGCGCGTTCTTCGACGCCATGGCGAAGGCGTTCGTGGCGGACAGCCCGCCGGAAGGCCCCGTGCTCGCCGAGTATGGCGAGGGTTTTGCGGCCTTCATCGAGGCCTTCGCACCGGCGCGCGGGCTACCCTATCTCGCCGACGCGGCGCGCCTCGACTGGGCGCTCAACCATGCCTTCCATGCGGCGCACAGTCCGCGCCTGGAAGCGGCGGATCTCGGGCGAATGACACCCGAACGGCTGGTCGCTTTTACGCTGGCCCTTGCGGCCGATGTCACCCTGCTGACTTCGGCCTACCCGCTCGGGCGCATCTGGCAGGCATGCCAACCGGGCGCGCCCGACGCCGAGGTCGATCTCGCGTCTGGAGGTGCTTCGCTGCTGGTGATGCGTCAGGAGGACGACGCCGTGTTCGCAGATCTCGATCCGGGCGACGCGGCTTTCGTCGGGGCAATCAGTCGTGGCGTGCCGGTCGGGGAGGCCGCGCGGCTGGCGCAGGCCCACTCGTCGGCCTTCGATCCGGCGCAGTCATTTCGGCACCTGCTCGAATGGCAGATCTTCGCAGCCGGGGCGGTGGCAGTTTGACGAAGCCGGAGCGGGAGCAATTTGTATTGGCCAGGCGAAGAGCAGTGGGCTCGGATCGGACCGCTTCTGCCGCCACCCGGAATCGTCGCTCTGACCATCTGGCGACTTCCTGAGGGATGTGATCTCATCGGAACGAAATCGGGCGGAGGTATCCATGCAACGTCGTGCCATGCTCCAACTTTCCGGCAGCGCTGGACTCACTCTTCTCGCCAGCAGGGCCGCCGCATCGACAAAGCCGGTTCTCGCCAACGCGCATCATACAAATTGAGGGCCCTGCCTGTTCTGGCGTGCCCAGATCGAACCTCAGTGGCGTGAAACAGAGCAGTTCAAGCGAGTTACCTACAGACGCGTCGAAGTGGCCAGCCAGCGCCTCATACGGCTGCCTTCCGAATGGCCGGAAGATCTACGCTGGCTGATCGAGGCCTATCTCGAAACGCCGTCAGGACGGTCCGTTAACGCTCTCTACTCGCCACGCTTCCTGGTCGGCCTGCCGGATACACGTAAGCTCGTCATATGGGAATCCGGCGTGAAAGGTTGGTCGGAGCGGCTGCAACCCAAACTCAGGAAGCTCGTCGGCGTCTAGCCGAACGTCTGTATGCAGGGGCGCAGAAGGCGAACCCGTTGCTGCGTGGTTGCAGTTGGCCGCGAGCATTCGGCCGGCAGGCTATCGTGCCAGGACGCACAGGACCAAGTTGCGATCAAGAATCGCCTCGATCCGCGTTGGGGAAATTGGACTGGCGTGTCAGCCACCATGTGAGGCCACCCAGGACGATCGCGCCGATCCAGGGCGCCGTGGACACTGCGAGCGCGACGATGAACGCATCGTAGGAACGACCTGCCAACATCCATTGCAGGAGAGTGCCGGCGAGCCAGCCGATGACTGCGGACGCGACAATGGCGGCAACACGCGCGCCGTTGCCTCGGTGCGCCACCGCGGCGGTGGGGTGGCTGGTCGCCGCGCGCCTACCGGAGGCGATCCAGTACCAGAGTGATGCGCCGACGGCGCCCAGGACGGCTACGGACGGACAGATGACGAACGCCAGTGCCATCGCATTGGCGCCTTCGCGCTGCGAGACCTCGAAGACATCGAACGCGACCAGGCCGACCCCGAGCGCTGCGGCGTAGCCGACCACCAGTGCGAGGAGAGCGACTAGCGCCGCCTTCAGAACTCTCAGGCCCATATTGTCCCTCGCAAGGCAAGCGCCGCAACATGTTGGGGTTTCATCGGCGTTGCTTCTGTGGCCGACGCAGCCACGGCCCGTCGAAAATCTCTGGACCAATTGCTCGCCGCCGGTGTTGGCGGAGGCGAGCGGTTGGTAGTGGAGCCAGTCCGATACGAACCAGTCTCCGAGCGAATTCCCTGCTAGGAGCGAAAGTAACCGGGAAATTTCCACCGATAGGGTGGGCATAGGCGCAAGAAAGTCTACGTCTGCCGACGAATTCCGAGCTCATCTCGCCGACTTGTGGCCGATGAAACACCGGGAAAGCTGGACGCCAGAACAGGGAATTCTTGCGCCAGAACACGGAATTGCCAGGCTGAGCCAACATTGTTCTTGTAAGCATCGTCGATAACTTGCGAGACGAAAACGACCTAAATCAAGGTATCGCTCGTCCTATTCCCTGACCCAATCGATCGCAATGACGCCTGACCTTAGCGTCGTCGATGCCGTGTGTAGAGCGGCGGTCAAAAGGAGACAGACATGAGCTTGCAAATTGCACCGCATCCCGGAAGGCCGGGCTCAGACGAATTGGTTCCGTCGCGTTACGTCCTGCGGATCGGCGAGATCGACGTAATGGTGATCAGCGATGGCGTGCTTCCGCTTCCGACCGAGATGTTGGGACACAATGTCGGCTCGAGCGTGCGCTCGGCCTGGCTAAACGACATGTTCCTGCCGGCCGATGCCTTCGACTGGGCGCTCAACGTGATGGTCGTGCGCAGCGGCGATCAAACCGTACTGGTCGATACCGGGCTGGGGGCCGATCCGAACCTCAACCTGCCGCGAGCGGGTAAGCTGATCCACCGGCTGGCGGCTGCCGGGATCGACGTGGCCTCCGTGACCGATGTGGTGCTGACCCACATGCACATGGACCATATCGGTGGACTCCTCGAGGACGGATTCAAGGACCAGCTACGTCCGGACGTCCGGATCCACGTGGCGGCTGCCGAGGTGAAGTTCTGGGAGTCGCCCGACTTCACCCGTGTCCACATGCCGCCGGGATTCCCGGACGCCCTGCGGTCTACGGCCGATCGATTCGCGAAGGCATATAGCAACCAGTTGCGACAGTTCGACGAGGTGCACGAGGTGGCGCCGGGGGTGGTCGTGCGCCGCACCGGCGGTCACACCCCCGGTCACAGCATCGTCCGCGTCGCATCCGGAGGCGAGGGGCTGATGTTCGCCGGCGACGCCGTGTTCACGGTCGGCTTCGAGCACCCAGGCTGGTACAACGGCTTCGAGCACGATCCCGAGGAGGCCGCTCGCGTTCGCATTCGATTGCTGCGCGACCTCGCCGCGTCCGGCGACCAGCTGGTGGCCACCCACCTGCCGTTTCCGTCGGTCGGTCGAGTGGCTGCCGACGGCGATGCGTTTCGCTGGGTGCCGGCTTTCTGGGACTACTGAGCCCAGCCGTGGCCGGAGCCGACACACGGCGCAGCCTTCCAGGCTGTGCTCGGTTCGGCTGCCGCGCCCAGTCTCGACGGGGCCGTCCCACGCTCAGTGAGAGAGCATCAAGACAGACCCTTGGCGGCCGATGGTGCGTGGACACTATCGGCCGCCTTTGGCGTAGGGTGTGCGAGCCCGCAAACGGCTTGCGAGTCTCTTGGCCGTTGCGCTCTCATGTCTTTGCTAGACGCGCGGCACTTCCTCCTTCGAGAGTGCTGCGATCGCTTCGCTTCCGAGCATCCACCTGTCCCATTCCGGATCCGGCATTGCGCCGACACCGCGGTAGAATGCCTGGGCGCGCGCATTGTCCTTCAGCACGAACCAGCAGACCTTGTCGTGGCCCATCTCGCATGCATGACTTGCCATGCGCCGGATCAGCAGGCGACCCACGCCCGCCCTGCGCAGGTCTGGATCCACGAACAGCCACTTCATCATCAGCAGTGGCTGCAACGTATGCATGAACGGGATCTCGTAGTGCACGGCCATGGCGCCGAGCCGCCCATTGCCACGGTCGGCGACGAAGGCCCCGAACTCCGGTCGCTCGCCAAATCCGCGACGCATCAATTCGGCCTCGGTCAGCCGGAATCCCGTGCCGCGCTCGTAGCTGACGATGCCCTCCATCAACCGCAGCAGTTCCGGCAAATCCGAGCGCATCATGGATCTGATCCGCAATTCGTCACTCATCGTTCGCCTCGCGTGCAGGGGGCCATTCTGCCGGTACTTTCCATGGTGTAGTCGCCGGACGCTGCGATAGAGTTGCTAAAATCTGCTAACTGGATCGAGTTCATGGGGAAGCCGTCGAGTTTCGCCTTCGGCCCGTTCGTCTTCCATACGCTCAGCCGCCGCCTCGAGCGACAGGGAGACCTTGTCGTCCTGAATTCCCGGGCGACAGAGCTGTTGCTGCTGCTGCTCGGGCGTGCGGGCGAACTGGTCACGAAGGACGACCTCCTGCAGGCAGCCTGGGGGAACCGGGTCGTCGCGGAGAATAACCTTACCGTTCACATGGCCGCACTGCGTCGCGTGCTGCGCGCGGACGACGACGCCGACCGGTATATCCGAACCGAACATGGGCGCGGGTACCGCTTCGTCATGCCGGTCGAGACAACGCAATCCGAGCCAAGCCTGATCGATACCCTGGCCCCGGCGGGCCGCCCCGGCGTAGATGGCCTGTCCGTCCTCGTAATGCCGGTGCAGTGCTTGCCCAATGACGACAGGTCCCGGGCATTTGCGGCCGAGATCCGTAGGCACCTCGCCGTCCACCTGTCCCGAATTCCGGGCGTCGCCGTGGTCGGAATGCCGGCGGGTTCCGACGCCCTGAGCGATGCGACAACGACATCAGCGGCGGTCGAGCCGACCGCCCGTTATGTTCTCCGCACAGCCGTCCGGCCGGGCCGTCGTGATGCGCAGCTCGTCGTGATGATCGACGACTCCTCCAGCGGCGCCACCCTCTGGGCGGATCGGTTCGAACACCGCCTTGTCGGACTCGCCGCGATCGAGAGCGAGATCGCGAGCAGGCTAAGCCACGGCGTCGTTACGGAACTGATCGACCGCGAAGCCGCCCGGTCGCTCGAGCAGGTAGGCTCCGCCCACGTTGCCCAATCGGTTTTTCGCGGGTGGAGCGCGCTGAACCGGGGTCTGCTGGTCCGTCATGACCTCGACGAGGCGAGGCAGTGGTTTGAACGCGTGCTAGTTGACGAACCACTCAATGCGTCGGCGATGGCGGGGCTGGCCTACGCGATTGTTGCGGGCAACATCCGGGCGACCACCGATCTTCGAGCCTCACGTTCCAATGCCGCCATGGCCCCAGAGGTGCGCCGTGCCGACGTACTGTCGATGCAGGCCGTCGCACGGGCACCGGACTGGCCGCGAGCCTGGTTCTGCCGGGGATATGTCAGGTTGCGCCAGGGACGGTTCGAGGCAGCCCTCACTGCGTTTCAGCGCGGTCTATCGCTGGATCCCTGCGATGCCGAGTGCCTGGCCTATGTCGGGCATGTTCAATTCCTGGCCGGGCGGCTCGAGGAGATGAGGGCGCCGCTCGAGGATGCGCTGACACTCTGCCCGCGCGATCGCGGCGCCGGCCTGTGGCACCATTTCCTCGGTCAGTATCACTTCTGCCACGCACGCGATGAGCAGGCGATCCCTTACTTCGTGCAGGGAACGGACCTTTGTCCGAGCCTGGTTTATCCCATGGCGTTCCTGGTCGCGGCGCTCGCTCACGCTGGTCGCCTGACGGAGGCACGCCGGACGCTGGTTTCATGGTGCGAGGCAATGGGCGGTTTCAATCTCACCATCGATCATCTGCGCGCGCAGGTCTTCTCGGACGATCCGACCTATCTTGCCTGTCATGATCGCATGCACCGCGGACTGGGACTACTCGGAGTGCCGCAAGGGTGACAGGGCGCGGGCGGCCGGTTTAGCAGGTCTTAGCGATGTCCTTAGCGACCTCGCCGGGCGGTTCCTCTAGTTTCACTTCCAGCCCGCGTGACTGGACGCGCAAGTACGGTCGATTCCGGGCACCAAGGTAAGGATGCGCCATGCCCGGGAACACGCAAACTTCTTCGGATAGCCGGCTAATTTCGTCGCGGGAACCCGGTCCGGGACCGGCTCGCGTCCTGCGGATGCAGGGCCGCGTCAGGGTGCGGCCCGCATCCAGGGAGTTGCCCTCTGGCGCGGAGACGCCGCTCGTCATCGTCGTCGACGATGACGAGGCGTTGCGGCTGGCTCTCGTCGAGTTGATGGAATCGGTCGGGCTCGACGCGGTCAGCTTCGGCTCTACAAGCGAGTTGCTGGAGGCCGATTTGGCCGATCGGCCTGGCTGTCTCGTCCTGGACGTGCGGATGCCCGGCCTGAGTGGACTTGATCTCCAGACTCACCTCTCTTCGAGCGGCGATAGGAAGCCGATCGTATTCGTGAGTGGCCATGGCGACATTCCCATGACGGTCCAGGCAATGAAGGCCGGAGCAATCGACTTCCTGACCAAGCCCGTTCGTGGCCAGGCGCTGCTCGACGCGGTCAAGCTCGGGATCGAGCGTGACATCGCCCAGCGCGCCATGGCCCGTATCGCCAGGATGCAAGCCAGCCGTTTCGGCACGCTGACGGCGCGCGAGCGCCAGGTCATGAAAGAGGTGGCGCGCGGTCGCCTCAGCAAGCAGATCGCGTTCGATCTGGGGATCAGCCAGATCACGGTGAAGGTCCATCGCGCCAACATGATGCGTAAGATGCAGGCGACCTCGGTCGGCGAACTCGTCCGTGCCTGGGAAGCTTTGCCGGTCCAACTCCGCGCCGGTCACAACCACAACGCCGATCATCCCATCTGAACGCCGGCAACCTCTCAGGCGGCATCAACGGGTTCGCGTGGCCCCAGTAACGAGGAAAATCGCTTGTCCAGTCCGCCCGTGATTGCGGTCGTCGATGATGACGAAGCAATGCGTGATGCTCTGTCGGAGTTGCTTCAGGTGCTATGCATGGAATGCCGCACCTTCGAGCGAGCGGAGGCATTTCTTGCGGCGTACTCGCCGAATTCCTTCGACTGCCTGATCACCGATCTGCGCATGCCGGGGATGAGTGGCATGGAGCTGATCCGGGAACTGATGGTCTTGGGATCGAGACTCCCCGTCATCGTCATCACATCGTCGATGGAGGTGGAAAGCCGGTCGGAAGCGATTGCAGGTGGCGCTTTTGCCTATCTCACAAAGCCGGTCGGCGAGGAGCTTCTGACCCGGACCCTGAACGCGGCTCTAGTGCGGTAGTGCCAGTTGCCCGGGGGGGCTCCGTGCTTGTGTGCGTGAACGGATTCATCAAGCGATCGCGATACGGAAGTTTTCCCGTCGCGAGCAGGGGGTGGCGACATGTTGCACAATCGGGGGATTTCTCTTCAACGCCACACGACGGATCTGACGGGCGAAGGCACCATGGGTGCCGGTACCCAGACCGGGCTTGCGGATCTGGCGTCCGAGAGCGTCATCGTCTGCGATGCCCAAGGCATTGTCCGGTACTGGAACCCTGCCTCCGAAGCGCTTTACGGCTGGCCGGCGCTCGCCGTCGTCGGCCATCGACTGGACGAATTCTTTCCGGATTATGAGCTTGAAGAAGGCCATTGGCGCCAATTGCTGCGGGAAGGAACGTGGCAAGGTACCGTCCGCCGGCAGACCGCGGCGGGAGCGCTGACGACTGCATCCGTCACGCAGACAGTTCGATATAAGGCATCGGGCCTACCGCATGACATCGTGGAATACGGCAAGGGCATCAGTACGGGCGCCGCAAAGTCCGGCGATGCAGAATGCGCCGCGCCGCATCGCGCCACGGCGGCATGCTGGGAACTCGACGTCTCCGAAGTGCGAGATGACCTGGAGCGCATCGCGCTGGCGGACGGTGATACCGGCGCGCTGCTTGCCCGCGATCCCGATGGGCTGGACCGCCTGCTCGCCCGTTGCCGGATCGTTAACGTCAACGAGAAGGCAGTTCGTATATTTGGCGGCACCGCGGACCGCATGAAGCTGATTGCGCGACCGATCCTGGACTTCTGGCCGTCGCAGTGCCGTCCGATGCTGGTGGAGCTGCTCGCGATGGTTCTGGCCCAGCAGTCATGGCGGATCACCCAGACGCGCGCCATGCATTCGGACGGCCCCCTTCAAAATGCCTCCGCCGCCGCCTGGCGTTCGCTGGATCAGAGCCGCGCCAACACGATCTATCTGATGATAAGCGGCATCCTGAGCGACGATCGCTCTGTTCGGGAACTGCACGTCGGTGAGGATCGCTATCGCAAGCTGATCCACCATATGCCGACCGCGCTCTGGCAGGTCGACGCGCGCGCGTCCGGCGAGGTTTTCGACCGCTTGCGGTCGGAAGGCGTGACCGACATCGCCAGCTTTCTCGATGCGCATGAGGAGTTGATCGAGCTCTCCAACGACGTCGTCCGCGTGACGGAAGTCAACCGAGAGGCCGTCGCGCTCTTTCGCGGCAGGAGTGCCGCGGACCTAATTCGTCCGGTCCGATATCTGTTCACGGCGACCCCCGATATGGCGAAGCGGGTCATGATCGCGCACTTCGAGGGTCGGCGAAATTTCAGCGAGCAGGCGAAAATCCTCACCTTCGATGGACAACTCAGGGACGTAATTCTCTCGGTGACTTTTTCCACCCCGCCCGAGCAGCTCGATACGACCTTCCTCACCATGCTCGACATCACCGAGCGGTTACGCACCGAGGCGCAGCTCCAGCGCCTCGAGGCGGACTATGCCCACGCAGCCCGGATATCGACCCTTGGCGAACTCGCCACGTCCATCGCCCACGAGGTCAAGCAGCCGCTTGCCGCGATCGTAACGAATGCCGAGACGAGTCTGCGGTGGCTGGAGCGCGACAATCTGAATTCGGAGAAGGTCAAGCAGCTCACGAAGCGAATCGTATCGAGCGCTTACCGGGCCAACGAGATCATTCAACGTATCCGAAGTCTCGCCGCGCGCAAGGAGCCCGAGCGAAAGGCGCTCGACCTTCATGAGGTTGCGGAGGAGGCGCTGACCTTTGTCCGTCACGACATCGAATTCCGGCGCATTGCCTGGTCCATCGATGCCGCGCCTGGTCCTGCGACGGTGCTTGGGGATCGCGTCCAGCTCCAGCAGGTGATCGTGAACCTGCTCGTCAATAGCATCCAGGCGATCTCGCAGGGAGATCGGGCGGCCCGCCGGATCAATATTGCGGTCGCGTTGGTCGAAGACAGTCTGGTCGAGCTCTCGGTCCGCGATTCCGGCCCCGGCATCGCCACCGAGGCCATGGGCCGCCTCTTCGAAAGCTTCTTCACGACCAAGCCGGGTGGCGTCGGCATTGGATTGGCGATCTGCCAGTCGATCATCAGATCTCATGGTGGGTGTATTCGGGCGGCCAACCAGCCTGGCGGCGGCGCGCGAGTCTCGTTCACCCTTCCGGCAATCGGAGGCCAGCCGGTCAATCCCCGGCCGTTCTAAACCTTGGGATTAGGCAACCGAATCCCAGGATGAATGGGCGCCCAGGACTCGTTCGGCCATTCTCCATCCCGTCGGCCAGTCGAGCCGTCGAGGAGGCGAAATGCGAAAGCCGGAGGCGACCTCATGCCAACCTTGACCGACATGGTCGTGGTCATCACCGGCGGAAGCTCGGGCATTGGCCATGCTACGGCACTCGACTGTGCCCAACGAGGCGCCATGGTGCTCGTCACGGGTCGACGTCGCGCGCTCCTCGATGAGGCGGCCGCGTTGCATTCCAATATCGAGGGGCTGGTGGCCGACGTTGCGGTGCCCGAGGACGCCGAGCGGACGATTGCGGCGGCGATCGAGAAGTGGGGTCGGCTCGACGTCCTGGTCAACAATGCCGGTGCAGGCGCAATACTTCCCCTGGCCGACGCGACAGAAGCTGTCATTGCGAACATCTTCGCGGTGAATGTCGTCGGTCCCAGTCTCCTGACGGCTGCCGCGTTGCCCCACCTCGGAATGGCGAGGGGCGCGGTCATCAATGTCTCGAGCACCTTCGCCCAGAAGTCGGGGGCCGGTCTCTCGCACTACGCGGCGAGCAAGGCGGCGCTCGAGCACCTGACGCGTTGCTGGGCGCTCGAACTCGCGCCGCGAGGCATCCGCGTGAACGCCGTCGCGGCCGGCCCGACGGAGTCGGGCGCACTGACCGGGATGATGGGACTGTCGACCGAGCAAGCCGCGGCCGTCGAGGAGCAGGAGCGCCGGCAGATTCCGCTCGGACGACGTGGCCAGCCCGAAGACGTCGCGCGGTGGATCGTCCGGCTTGCCGATCCCGCCTCGGACTGGATCACCGGGCAGGTGATTGGCGTCGATGGCGGCCTCGCACTCACCTGAACCGCAAACGCATCAACACATCGAAGGGGAATCACCATGAAGATCGTCGTCATCGGCGGCACCGGCCTCATCGGCTCGAAGGTCGTCGACATCCTGAAGGGCAGGGGACACGAGACCATCGCCGCCGCCCCGAACACGGGTGTGAATACGATCACGGGCGAAGGCCTGGATGCGGCGCTCGCCGGTGCGCAGGTCGTGATCGACGTCGCGAACTCTCCGTCCTTCGAGGACAAGGCGGCTATGGAGTTTTTCCAGACCGCTGGAAAGAACCTGACAGCGGCCGAATTGAAGGCCGGCGTCCTGCATCACGTGGCGCTTTCCGTCGTCGGGACCGACCGTCTGCAGGCCAGTGGCTACTTCCGCGCCAAGCAGGCGCAGGAAAGCCTGATCAAGACTTCTCCTATCCCCTACACGCTGCTGCACGCGACCCAGTTCTTCGAATTCCTGCGCAGCATCGCGCAATCGGGGAGCAGCGCTGGCGACGTGCGGCTGCCGCATGCCCTGTTCCAGCCCATGGCTGCCCAGGATGTCGCCGCGGCGGTGGCCGAGGCTGCGCAGGCGGCGCCGGTCAACGGCATGATCGAGATCGCCGGGCCCAAGCCGTTCCCGATCGACGAGTTGGTCGGTCGCGTACTCGCGTTTGACAAGGATCCCCGCCGAATCGTCGCGGACCCCGGAGCCCTTTATTTCGGCGTGAAGGTCGACGATCGCTCGCTCATGCCCGGTCCGAAGGCGCAGCTCGGCAGTACCTCGTTCGACTGGTGGCTGACCCACGTTCCGCCGCCACCGAACAAGTGACAAGGAGTAGAAAGATGCTTCGGACAACCTGTCTCGGCGTTGCCGCCGTTATCGGTGTCGCCGCAGAGGCGAACGGAGTCTTCATGCTCTGGTCGCCCGAGGCCTGGTATCTGTCGGTACCGGGCGTGACGACCACGGGTCCGTTCAACCAGCACTTCGTCCGCGACATCGGTCTGATCTTCCTGTTCGTCGGGACAGCCTTTCTGAGCGGTGCCTTTCTGCCCCGGCACCGCGTCATCCTCTGGGCGACACCCACACTCTGGCTTTGCGGTCATGCCCTCTTCCACTTCTGGGAAGTCGCTGTCGGCATCTGCGGTCCATCGGCGCTCGCTCGGGATTTTCCCGCCGTCTCTTTCCCCGCGCTCATCGGAGTGGCCCTGACTTTCTGGGCCGTTCACGCAGGTCGTGCCGCCCCCGCCGCTCGTCTCAACCAACTGCAAGGAGAAGTCTGATGAAGCCCCGTATGAACATCTTCCAGGTCGCACCCGATGCCATCAAGGGCATGGTCGCGGTGGAAACCGCCATCGGCAAGAGTGGCCTAGAGCACGGCCTGCTCGAGCTCGTGAGGCTGCGTGCGTCGCAGATCAACGGCTGCGGCTACTGCATCTACATGCACGTGAAGGATGCCCTGAAGCAGGGCGAGGCGGACATCCGCCTTCACCTGGTGAGCGCCTGGCGGGAATCGCCCCTGTTTACCGCCCGGGAGCGCGCTGCGCTCATTTGGACCGAGACGCTGACCCGGGTCGCGGACACCGGAGCGCCTGACGACGACTACGAACAGCTCAAGGAGTACTTCAACGAGACGGAGATCGCCTATCTCACGGTGCTGATCGGCGCGATCAATGTCTGGAACCGGGTGCAGATTGGCCTGCGCGCGATCCACCCGGTCGAGGACATCAAGGCTGTAGCTTGAATCAACCAGGATGGATGCGGGGTGCGGCCTTCCGGCCGCACTTCATTGCCTTTTGCACTGACGAGCTCATAGCGCCGCGAGAATATCGGGCATCAGCCTCTCCTCCGAGTCAGCCCCCGTGGGTATCTCTTGCCATGGGCCTGGAGTTCGTCCCGGCAGGCCGCGCTGAAGGCGAAGAGAGGGTCGAGTTCACCAGCGGGCGCAATTTCGGCAAACAGGCGGACATCCTTGTTCGGCGCAAAATACGCCGCGCCGATCTGCGACATGACCTTCTCCGCTTCCCGCAGGGCCCCGGGCCCGCCGAACAGGCGAATGGTGCTTACGATCGCATAGAGGGACACGAGTTTCGCCGGGTCTTCCAGATCATGCTCGAAGGCATCGACGAACGAGCGCGAAGCTTCCTGAATGAACTCGCCATAGAGCGCTTCTCGGTGAGCGCGTTCCTGCGCCCGTCGCGCGGCACGCGCCTGTGAAGCCTGCGTGGTCCACGTAGTGGCAAAGGAGGCCAATGCCCCGATCGCGGATCCGGTCAACGCAGCCAGGGTGGAGATGTAGGCGGGATCCATCCGTGCTTCCTACCGGGGAGGTGCACGGCGGTCGATTGGTCGAAGGCATCGGCGACCCTGTCCCACGGTATCGGAGATACCGACACGTGTTTCGATACACGGAGCAGGTTCGCGGACGGGGCAGCCGAAGCCATCGTCTACTTGGGTTGTCGAACAGCCGAGCGGGGCGAAACCATGACGCGGTCATCGTCGCGTAGGTCGACGGCGGGATTGAGGATAATCCGGCCGCCCGGCTTTGCACCTCTCGCGCTTCGATCTCGGTTGGTAGTGGGGCCAGTCGACCGCTAACCAGTCTCAGGTCAAATTCCCTGCTAACAGGGAAAACAACTGGGAAATTCCAATCGGCCCGGCGAGCGAGGCGCGAAAAGTCCTCATCTGGCAGCGATTTCCGGCCTCGGGTCGCTGTAACCTGGCCGATCGGAACAGGGAAATTTTGGCGCGATAACAGGGAAATTTGCCGACCTGAACAGGGAAGTAGTGCCAGACTATTTGTTGCGCCAGACGTACCGCGCTCGTGGTGGATCGAGCACGATGAGGTATGTCGGCCCTTCGACAGTCCCCGCAGCAAGGCATACGGGCCAGCGGGATGAGGTGGAAGGAAATCTGCTGGAAGTTCGGCCTGGCACGTGCCACCGCGCATGAGCACCGGCTTACGTGCATTGCGTCATTGCGCGACAGCTGAACGGCTGGCGCGCTGAAGCACATCGGCAGGCGTCGGTTGATCGAGCGGGTCCGCTTTGGAGCCGTCAGTTCCTACGTAGGGGTCGGACTTCCGAAAAGTGTCGCATGAGTTGGGTGCGTGACGGGGATGTTCAAGGTTACGCCCAATTGCCGGAAAGCCTGGTAGCGGTTCCAGTGTCAGGACAGGAGACTTTGGCGCGGCCTTGCGCGACAGTCTGCGCCGGCATGGGCGAGACCAACAAGAACACGGCGAGTTCATTCCGGCAGGTGCTGCGGACCAGCCCGATGGATTTCTGGCGCCTGTGGTACGTCGGGTTCGTCGTCACCACCGTGCGCTGGCTGGAAACGGTCGCCATGGGCATCGTCGTCTATCAGCAGACCGGCTCCGCCCTGGTCGTCGCCATGATCACCATGCTCCGCATGGTCCCGATGGGCCTGTTCGGCGCCTTCCTCGGGGCCTTCGCCGAACGGTTCGACCGCCGCCTGACCCTGGCCGGCATCGTCGGCCTCATGATGGTCACCTCGGCCCTGCTCTCCGTCGTCGCTTTCAGGGGAGCCCTGGAAGTCTGGCACCTCGCCGTCGCCAGTTTCATTAACGGCTGCGGCTGGGCCACCGACAATCCGCTCCGGCGCGTGATGATGGGCGAAGTCATGGGCCGCGATCGCATGGCCATCGCCATGGCGCTCGATGTCGGCGCCGGCAATGTCAGTCGCATGGTAGGGCCCGCTGTCGGCGGCCTGCTGCTGGCGGGCGTCGGCATCGAAGGCGCCTTCCTGCTGGGCGTGACAATGTACGCGTCGGCCGTCGCCGCCACTTTGATGGTGCAGAGCCACATCCCGTCCTCGCCCGGTGCGGGGGCCGTGCTCGCCCGCACCTGGGAGGGCGTGACGCTCATCTTTTCCGACCGCCGTCTCGGTGCGATCATGGCGGTCACCGTCATCTACAATGTCTTCGCCTGGCCCTTCACCAGTATGATCCCTGTGATCGGCACAGACCGGCTGCTGCTCGGCCCCGAAGGCGTTGGCCTGCTCACCAGCATCGACGGCGTCGGCGCCTTCGCCGGCTGCTTGCTGCTGGCGCTGTGGCTGACGCCGGGCTGGCATGCCCGCGCGTATGTCGGCGGCACGGCCGCCTACCTGGTCGGGCTGATCGGTTTTGCGGCGGCGCCCACGCCGCTGCTGGCGGGTTTGGCGCTGCTGGTGACCGGCCTCGCCGGCGCCACCTTCGCCACCCTGCAGGCCACGCTCGTCTATCTCGCGGCGCCGATGGAAATGCGCTCGCGCATCCTGGGTGTGCTCTCGGTCTGCATCGGCACCGGCCCGATCGGCTTCGTCTGGCTGGGCTGGCTCGCCGATCTCATCGGAGCGCCCGAGGCCACGGCGATCACCGGCTTGATGGGCCTGCTGGCGCTCGTCGCAACCTGGCCGCTTTGGCGGAGGATTTGAGAAGGATTTTCGTCAGATCGCGATGGCCACCTTGAGTACGCCGCCGCGCTGATGAGAATACAGCTCTCCCCGCTCTGCATCATCGGGTGGCGGCTGAATGGCAGCTAAGCGGTAAAGCACATTGGCAGGCGTCGGCTGGTTGCGCGGGCCCGATGCTAGCTGCTCCCAACGGTGTCGCTGCGGGACGCTGACACAGCCAGCTAATACCCGATCGCAGCGCCATCGCTGCGCGGATCCGAGCCGCCGACGCGCAGGCCGCTGACCGGGTCCACGGTGATGCCGTGGGCGTGGCCCGCGAGTTCGTTCCAGGCGCCCCAGCGATTGACCATATGGCCGCGTCGTTCGAGCTCGGCAATGGTCTCGGCCGGAATGCGTCCCTCAAGGTGCAGCGTATCGCGTGGCTCGCCGATCGCGAAGCGGCCGGACAGGAATCGTGGTGTCTCAAGCGCCTCCTGGATGTCGCGACCGTGGTCGATCAGGGCGAGATAGGTTTGCAGATGGATCTGAGGCTGGCCGTCGGCGCCCATGCAGCCCACCACAGCCCACAGCCTGTCGTCGCGGAACGCCATCGAGGCGATCAGCGTGTGCAATGGCGTCTTGCCGGGCTCGACCCGGTTGGGGCTCTTGGGATCGAGCGAGAAATAGGCCGAGCGATTCTGCAAGACGATTCCGGTGCGACCCGCCACGACCGCGGCGCCGAAGCCGCCATAAAGGGAATGGATCATCGACACCGCATTGCCCTCTGCGTCGACCACGGCGATATAGACCGTGTCACCGGCCAGGCTGCCGTAGGAGGGGATCTTGTCCCACGGCAAGGCTCGGGCCGGATCCATCAGAGCGCGCCGCTCGTCGGCATATTTCTTCGATATCAGGCGCTCCATCGGGACAGACACGAAGCGTGGATCGGCGAGATGGCGGTCGCGGTCGTGATAGGCAAGCTGCTTGGCCTGGACCATCAAATGCACATAGTCGGGGCCCAGAAAGGGATTTTTATGCATCTCCATTGGCTCAAGCAGGTTCAGCATCTCCAGCACGGCGAAGCCCTGCGTGGGCGCCGGCGTTTCGTAGATCGTGACGTCGCGGTAGCTGCCTTTGAGCGGTTCGCCCCAGTGCGCCTTCTGCGTCTTCAGGTCGTCCAGAGTAAAGAAGCCGTCGTTGGCTCTCGACCAACGCGCCAATTCGCCCGCTACTTCACCCTCATAGAAGCCGTGCCAGCCGTCACTGGCGATCGCCTCCAGGGTCCTCGCGAGATCGGGGTTGGTGAGAATCGCACCGTCCTTCAGGAAGATGGCCGCCGCTTCGGGGCTTTTTGCCAATTCATCGCGCGCCAGTTCGCGCCAGTAGGCGAGCCGCGCCGTCACCGGGAAGCCATTGCGAGCGTAGCCGATGGCGCTCTCCAGGCAGCGCTTCAAAGGCAAGCGACCATAGGCAGCGTGAGCCATGCCCCAGCTTGCGACCGCGCCTGGAACAGTGAGGGTGCCGGGCAGTACGCCACGATAGGGTATCTCGGCTAGGCCGCGCCGGGCGAAGGCTTCGATCGTGCCGGCCGCGGTAGCGCGTCCGCCGCCGTCGATATAGCGTACGGCACCGGTCTTGGCTTCATGGACAAGCAAGAACGCGTCACCGCCCACGCCCGTCATATGCGGATAGAGCACCGAAAGCGCGGCGCTGGTGGCGATGGCGGCATCGACCGCCGATCCGCCTGATCTCAACACATCGACGCCGGCCTGTGACGCCAGTGAATGCGGGGATGTAACCATACCGTTGGGCGCGAGGGTGGCCGGACGGCCGGTGCATATATCAACCATGAAGATTTCTTAGCCGACTGGTCTGATCCCCCGCAACGGTACCAATCTGGGAGTTAGCCGATCTGCGACATGACCTTCTGAGCTTCGCGCAGAGCCCTTGGTCCGCCGAAAAGGCGAATGGTGCGCACGATCGCATAGAGGGACACGAGTTTCGCCGGGTCTTCCAGTTCATGCTCGAAGGCATCGACGAACAACCGCGAAGCTTCCTGAGTGAACTCGTCATAGAGCGCTTCTCGGTGAGCGCGCTCCTACGCCCGTTGACGGCACGCGCCTGTAAAGCCTGTGTGGTCCATGTGGTAGCAAAGGAGGGCAATGCGCCGATCGCGGATCCGGTCAACGCAGCCAAGGTGGAGATATAGGCGGGATCCATCCGTGCGTCCTACCAGGGAGGCACTCGGCAGTCGCTTGGTCGAAGGCATCGACGACCCTGTCCGAAAGTATCGGACGTTGCGGTCTCTCAACGGACCGCCTCGCGCTTCTGGCGGACCGTCTCGAAGCGGTCATCGCGCAGGCGCGTCAGCCCGTACGGGTTCTCGTCCCTTAGAGCCGGCGGCAACAGTACGGCCGGAACGTTCTGATAGGACACGGGCCGCAGGAAGCGGTCGATCGCGGAACTGCCCACCGATGTGAAGCGGCTGTCGCTTGTTGCCGGAAACGGGCCGCCGTGATTGGTGGCTGAGGTGAACTCGACCGCGGCATTGGAGAAGCCGTTCGCGATGATGCGGCCAGCCTTGCGTTCCAGGACCGGCATCAGCGCCTTCGCCAAAGCGGCATCCTCAGCATCCATTTGAAGCGTCATCGTGAGTTGGCCGGGCAGGCGCTCCGCGATCCGGACCATGTCACTGAACTGGCTGCATCGGACCAACAAGGCGGCTGGGCCGAACATCTCCTCCGCCAGCGTGAGGTCGGCCAGCAGGGCGTCGGCATTGATCTCGAACAGGAGCGCCTGGCCGTCATTCTTCCCGGTGGGCGGCCCACCGGAGGCAATGACCGGGGCGGCCGCGCGTTGTCGCTCGGTGCGCCGCCCATAGGCGTCGTGAATGCCGGGACTGAGCATGGTGGCTGCCGGCTTGGCCGACACCGCGTCCTGTAGTGCGGAGCGCATGGCCCCGAAGCCGTTTCCCTCGAGGGCGATGAGCACGCCGGGCTTGAGGCACATCTGGCCGACACCCGCAGCCACCTGTTCGGCGAAGCGGACTGCAAGCGCTTCGCCCCGGGTCGCTACCACGTGCGGCAACACAAAGTTGGGATTGACGCTCGTCATCTCGGAGAAGACGGGGATCGGTTCGGGGCGCTGCTGTCCCCGGCGGACCAGCGCCATGCCGCCGGCCTGCGAGCCGGTGAAGGCCACCGCCTTGATGGCGGGATTATCGACGAGCGCTTCGGCAGCCGCGTTACCGGCTCCGACGATGAGGGAGAACACGCCTTCGTGCATGCCGAAGTCGGCGACGGCTTTCTGGAGGGCGCGCCCCACAAGTTCGGACGTGCCGAGATGCGAGAAATGCGCCTTCACGATTACCGGACAGCCGGCCGCAAGGGCCGACGCGGTATCGCCGCCTGCCACCGAGTAGAGCAGGGGAAAATTGCTTGCACCGAAAACCGCAACCGGTCCCAACGCAACTTTATGTAGTCGCATGTCCGGGCTTGGCACGGCTTTCCTCGAGTCGGCGGAGACGATCGTCGCGCGGCGCCACAGGCCTGAGCGCACGACCGAGGCGAAATGGCGAACCTGCGCGGCGGTTCGTGCCTGTTCGCCCTGGATCCGTGCCCTGGGAAGCCCGGTCTCCGCCATGGTCCTTTCGACCAACTCGTCGCCCAGTTCCAGGAGATTGGCGGCGATCGCCTCGAGAAACGTTGCCCTGAGTTCCGGATCGGTTCGACTGTAGGAGTCGTATGCGGTGTCGGCCAGGCGGCAGGCTCGATTTACGTCGGCTGCGGTGGCACCGCCAAAGGAAGGCTCGATAGGCGCGCCGAGCGCGGGATCGAAGGCGTTGAGCGAGGGGGCGGCGCCATGAAGCGCCGACTGTCCGATCAACATGGTTCCCTGAACGGGCATGGTGCAGCTCCACGATAGGAATGTGAGGGGCGGTCTCCGGCTCGGAGGTCGCTTGCCGAGTCGAAAGTGAAGGGGTGGGGAGTGCGCCGGTATTGCACCTAGGTGTCGTCGATACCTTCGTGCCATCGAATCTCCTGCCATCGATCGGCACGTCATTGCTCGCAACAGCCAGTGAGGAGGCAGCATGGCGCAGCTCAGGATCGAACGAGACAACCCGGCCCTCTGGATCGCGACATTCGAAAATCCGCCGATAAACCTCATCGACCCCGACACGATCGTCGAGCTGCAAGCGCTGCTGGCGGAGCTGGAGACCGATGCCGTTGTGAAGGTCATCGTCTTTCGCAGCGCCGATCACGACTTCTTCCTCGCTCATTGGGATGTCCTGGCCGACAAGAGGCGGACGGCGGAGATGCCACCGGGGCCGTCAGGCCTCCATCCGTGGCTGGATGTCCTCGTCCGAATCTCCCGCGCACCCGTCGTCTCGATCGCCGAGATCCGGGGGCGCGCGCGGGGAGCGGGCAGCGAGTTCGCGTTGGCCTGCGACATGCGCTTCGCCAGCCTCGAGCGCGCGATCCTCGGCCAGTTCGAGGTCGGCGTCGGCGCCGTGCCCGGCGGCAATCCTATGGTACGGCTCGCCGGCCTGATGGGACGCGGGCGCGCGATGGAGGTCGTGCTGGGCGCGGACGACTTTTCGGGCGCCGTCGCGGAGCGCTATGGATACGTCAATCGTGCCCTGCCCGATGCTGAGCTGTCTGCGTTCGTAGATGGCCTCGCCCAACGCCTGGCCGGCTTCGAGAAGCATGGGATCGTCCACGCCAAGTCGCTGCTCGACCTAGCATCGCTACCGCCAGATGCAGCCTTTCCGCCGGCCCTGGCGGCCTTCTTCCAGTCGGTCGCCCGTCCCGGCGCGCAGGCGCGCATGGCAAGGTTGCTGGCCCAAGGTCTTCAGCGGCGAACCGCCATCGAGCTCTCCCTCGGGAAAGCAGTGGCCGAGTGACAGGGGGCGACCGGTCGCCTGGGGCCAGATCCGTTTCGCGGCTCAACGTGCTCTGGCCGGGCCGGAAGCCAGGGTGTCGTTCGGCGTACCGCAACGACGCAGTACGGCGATGGCCGCGCCGCCGATGCCCGCCTGGAGGTCGGCGGTGATCTCGAACGCCGGCGTCGTGCGGGAGGAGGGAGAGGCCTCCATCGTGTGCAGCCTCATCGTGAAGTGCCTCCCGTTCTGCAACGAGGTCACAAGCGACGCCGACAGGACCGGCACAGCCCCGTCGGCGGCGTTCGCCACCACCACGAAATCATCGGCGAACAGAAGCCGAGCGGCGTATCGCCTTCCGTCGATGTCGATAACGACATCGGGGGCCAACTCGACGGGACTCGACTGCGCCGACCGGAAAGGACCGGGTTCCGGAGGATAGAGTCTTAGCTGCAAGCCGCTCTTCCGTTCAGTCGGCTCGCACGACAACACCATGACGTCGACGTCGAGGTCGGTGATCGCGGGTTCGATGAAAGCATAGGTCGGCGAATCGACGTCGCGTTCGAGTTGCCAGCCCCGACCCAGTTCATCAGCGCTGGCGTGGCCTGCGGAGAGGCAAGACAGGGCGGCCAACAGCGCGACGACGGGGAAGACCGGGCGCATGGATCAGCGCAAGCCGGTCGGCTTGTCTGGCGTGGGCTGCAGGAACGAAACCGCGTCGCTTCCGGGGAAACTGTCGGACAGGGCGGAGTCGAGCTTGCGATCCATCGTCTCGGCGGGCGTTTCGCCAGTGGCAGCGGGCTTGTCGCGGCTGGTATGATCGCGCCGCTGCTTCGGCGCGCGCAGCCTCCTCTCTCGGTCGCGAATCTCGGTCCGGAGTCTTTCAGCCTCGGTCATCGATGGCCTCCTGAATGGTCGATGCTGTCGAGCTAGACGATCGTCGTAGCGATGCCGATTTTGCCCTTCAATGCCTTCGAGTACGGGCAGACCTCGTGGGCGCCATCCACCAACTCCTGCGCAAGCTTGCGATCGATGTCCGGCAGGCTGACGTTGAGGCGCGCGCCTAGCGAGTAGCCGTCGCTCCCCAGGTTGAGGTCGATCTCGGCGTCGATCGCGAGATGCTCGATCCGCACCTTCTTCTCGCGGGCCACCAGCATGACGGCGCCCTCAAAACAGGCAGACCAGCCGGCGGCCATAAGCTGCTCGGGGTTGGTTCCGGTGCCTGGACCATCCGGCACTGAGAGCCTGATGTCGAGGCGACCGTCGCTGCTGCGCGCCTCGCCCTTGTCGCGGCCGCCGACGGTGTGGACCTTCGCTGTGTAGACGGTCTTCGTGGTGGACTGGGTCATCGGATGCTCCTTGAAGGCTGGTGATCGAGCCGGTCACGCCCTGCCCTTTGAAGACTGGGGCATCGCCGGAGCGTGATCCATTATGCGAAGGTATGGACCGGCTCCTTACTTGGTGTGAGAGGAGTAAGAGGCGAAGCGCGGCCTCCTGGTCGGCCCTCAACGTCGGTGGTGCGCCAGCGTGCGCCCGAGGAAACCGAGCATCAGTGCGCCGATTTCCGCCGCATGCGTCTCCAGGGCAAAGTGGCCGGCATCGACGAAGCGGATCTCGGCGTCGGGCACGTCGGTGCGAAAGGCGAGCGCCCCCGCCGGTATGAAGTGTGCGTCGTTGCGGCCCCACACCGCCAGCAGAGGCGGCCGATGCTCGCGGAAGTAGGCCTGGAAGGCCGGATAGAGTGCCACGTTGCTGCGATAGTCGAGGATCAGGTCGAGCTGGATCTCCGACCGGCCGGGACGGGCCATGTAGGCGATATCGAGCGTGTAACCGTCGGGAGATACGCCCGTCCGGTCGGAACCGTCGAAGTACTGCCAGTTCCGGATCATGTCCGGGCTCAGGGACAAGCGGCAGGCTTCGCGATGCGCAGCGGTCGGCTCGCGCCAGTATGCCTGCCAGAGGCCCCACGAGTTGCCGAACCCTTCGAGATAGGCGTTGCCGTTCTGGCTGATGAGGGCCGTCACGCGTTCGGGGTGTCTTGACGCGACCCGCAGGCCGACCGGTGCGCCGTAGTCGAAGATGTACAGGGCGTAGCGATCGAGCTCCAGCGCCTCCAGGAAGCGATCGATCACGCCGGCCAGATTGTCGAACGTGTAGTCGAACTGGCCGCGCGGAGGCGCCGAAGTGTTGCCGAAGCCGGGCAGGTCGGGCGCGATGACGCGATAGTCGCGCGCCAGAATGGGGATCAGATCGCGAAACGTGTGGCTCGCGGTCGGGAACCCGTGAAGCAGGACGACGACCGGCCCATCGAGAGGGCCGGCTTCCCGATAGAAGATCTCGACGTCGCCGATCTGCCGGGTGCGATACGCGGTGCTCATGGATCGAACCTCATGACGGCCACTGCCTTTGGGGAGGTAGGGCGTCCGCTAGGCGCGACTGAAAGCGGCGACGAGCTCGTCGGTCGTCAGGATCGCGTGGGCGAAGCTCGGGCCGTTGATCTCATGGGCCGCGTGCATGGCTTCCTGGCTGTAGGCCGCGGTTGCATCGCGCACCAGGGTGACGTGGTAGCCGAGCTCGGTGCCGAAGCGGCCGGTGCATTCGACGCAGGTATTGGCGATCATGCCGATCACTACAATGCGCTCTATGGCGAACTGCTTCAGCATGTAGTCGAGGTCCGTGTTGGCGAAGCCGCTCGAATTCCAATGCTCCTTGATCAGGATGTCGCCGGGCTGGATCTGGAAATCGTCGTGGAATGTTCCGCCCCAGGTGCCCTTGGCAAAGCCTTGGCGCTTGGCCGTGCGAAGCTGCGTGTGTGTGGGATGCCGAAACCCTTCGTAGTCGCCAAGCTGCCAACGGCGATGCGGCACGAAGAAGATCCTGATGCCGGCCTTCCGGGCAGCAGCAACGACCGCACGCAGATGATCGAGCAGCCGGACTTCCTCGGCCACCTTCTGGGCCATGGGCCAGTACTTGCCACCCTCCGACAGGAAATCGTTGTAGGGATCCACCAGCAGCACTGCGGTCGATGCCGGCGGATAGGTGTTCGCGGTCTCCTGGGTCATGATCCGGCTTTCTTCGTGAAAAGTTGGCACCAGCCATCAGGGCTGATCTCGCCCTGTACGAACCTGCAGCTCTGCGGCGGCTGGAAGTGAAGGCAGCTCACGCAATGCTGACCGCCCTTGGCCGTGCCCTGGTACCGCGCATCGGCCTGGCTGAGTTTCTGGAACGCGAGGCCGGGGCGGTCGACACCCGCAACCACAATCGACAGGCCGATCGATGCGTTGCCGAGAAGGGTACGCCGTGAGAGTCGGTGCTTTGTCATGGCCGAACCTTCAGCGCCGGCCGTATGCGGTGAACACCGAGTCTTTGGCCTCCACGAGCTTGTGGCAGGCAGCGCCGCAATCAGAGCCACGCCCGTCGGGTTGGAAGGAGCCCGAGGTCGCGTCGTAGTTGAACTGGGCGTAACCCCAGCCCGCCGTCGCGGCGAAGCGCCGGCTGTCCTTCACCATGAAGTCGATGAATTGGAGTGGTCCCGCGACCTGCGCCGGAGTGGGCGAGTCCGGGTTCTGGACCGACTTCCACATGATCTTCGCCATCCGGGCACCATCGGGAAAGGCGCGGCCATTGGCCGGCGCACCCGCCCGGTAGGCGTCGATCATGGCGCGGTCGCCAACGACGACCTTGAGCAGGTCATCGACTTGGCTGACCGAGATGACCTGCCAGTCCTCGTATCCCCTGAACTCGTCGAACCGCAGACCATCCGGAACCTGCAGGCTGTATTTCTGTGCCCCTGTGTCCTGTGCGATGGGGCTGCGGCCTTCAAAGACGAGCAGCCCGACCGCGGTGATCGACAAGGTCAGCGCCAGCAACTTCTTCATGGCCCGCTCCCGTTGTGGTGTTGGTGGGCAAAAGATGTGGCGGCGACGAGTGGCGGGCTATTGCACGAAGGTATTGCAGCGGAGGGGGCCGCTCGATTTAACAACTTTTGACGACGATTGATTCGCTGTTCGGCCTCGGGAGACGCAGGCTGCGCAGACACCGTGCAAGAGCCACGGTCCCGGCCCGTCGTGGTTACCGGGGTTCGGGATGGCCGGGAGACGGTGCTGCGCAACCCAGGAGTACCCATGATGCGACTCTCGTCCTATCCGGCGTCCAGTGCGGGCCGCCCCTCGGCCATGGCGGGCAATATCCGTTCCGTCGCGCCGTGCATCGTCTTCATTGTCGCAAAGGACACCTCCGCCCGCCGGGGCATGGCCGCCGCGCTCGACGACATGGGTTGGCAGGTTCGGGAGATTGCCTCTGCCGAAGCCCTGCTTTTGGAGCCGGAATGCAGCGTCCCAAGTTGCCTCGTGCTCTACGAGCTGGCCATGCCGCGGCATCTCGCGGACGAGCGCGCGGAAACGCCGGTCATCTGCGTCACCGGTCACGCGGACGTCCTGGGCACGGTTCAAGCCATGCGGGCCGGCGCCGTCGACGTCCTGGCCAAGCCCCTCCGCCAGGACGCGCTGATCGCGTCGGTCGAGTTGGCCCTGGAACGGAGCAAGGACCTGCTGGTGCGGCGCAGGGAGGAAAAGACCTTGCAAGGCTGCTACGCCCTGCTCAGCCAACGGGAACGTCAGGTCATGTCGCTGGTCGTATCCGGCCTCTTGAACAAGCAGATTGGCGGCGAACTGGGGATCAGTGAAATCACGGTTAAGGCGCATCGTGGCAAAGTGATGCGCAAGATGAACGTCCGAACCCTTGTGGCTCTCGTGGACTGCGCCCGCAGGCTTAAGCTAGAGCCGTACACGGGCCAGGGCCGCGTGAAACAGGTTCAGCCGGCGTCGCCCACCTCGAGTTCCTCGATCAGCGCCTTGGCCTGGCGCAGGTCGAACGTTTCGAATCCTTCGATGAACCGGCCGTAGATCGGTGAGAGAAGCGCACGAGCCTGGCGCTGAAGTCCGGCGCGATGGTACCGACGGCACAGGCTGAGAGCCGTCCGCAATTCCCACGACTGGGCTTCCTGTCGACGGGCCCAGTCGAGCGATTCCAGGAACAGTTCCTCGGCGGCGCGCTCCTCCGTCGGACCGCCCTTGGCCTGGAGAAGTTCACCTTTGATCCGCAGGACCTCGGGGATGCACCAGTATTCCTCGTCCCGCCGGCACATGCCGAGAGCCTTCTCGATCACATCGAGACCCTCATCGATTCGGCCCGCGATACGCAAGCCGTCGGCATACTCGGCGAACACCCAGGTGTGCCGAAGTGAGAAGCGGTTCTCGGGCAAACCAGCCAGGGTCACTTTCAGCAGGTCGAGACCTTCGGTGATGTTGCCCTGCTTGACGAGCAGGATTCCCTGAAAGCACTTGCCCCAGGCATGCCAGATCGGCAGGCCATCGCGCGCCGAGCGCTTCAGCAGCAGGTCGATATACTGCTGGGCGCCGTGCAGGTCGCTTGCCAGCAACGACAGCAGACAGGCTCCCTTGGCCAGTGAATTGCAAAGCGTCATTGTGTGGTCGAAGGCCTGGGCCTCCTCGACATTCGTCGCGTTCATGGCCAAGGCCTGGCTGGCATAGCCCTGCAACCACAGAATCGAAACCAGGAAATTACGCGCCGTTATCTTCTGGTCGAACTGGAAGCGGATGATGTGGGCGCGATGAACGGGCGCAACATAATTGTCGAGCATGTACTCGATCTTCCTGCGGGCCGTACGCTGGTCGCCGAGAAAGTGGATCGTGAAGCCGCGCATGCGTTCCCCCGTCAGGGGATCAACAGGATCGCGTGACTCTTTGGAGACTTCGCAGAACCGGTCGGCGAGCGCGAGGGCTTCGCGAAAGGCGCCGCAATTGTGGGCGAGGCACCATTGGCACCAGAGGACACGCAGCTTGTAGTCGGTATCGTTGAGATCCTCGGCAATCCTCAGCGCTTCGTTCAGCGCAGTCTCGATTTCCGGGCCGGACGCCTCGATGTTCAGGAGCACCGCCCCCAGCGCGTGCTGAAACTGGAGTTCCAGGCGTGGATTGCGCGCGGCGCGCGAAGTCAGCACCGACAAGGATTGTGCGACGCGCGACCGGCATTCGTTCATGAGCGACAGGTGCATCCAGAGCGGCAATGCGGCCTCGGTAAGCGCCACCCCAAGCATTGGATCACCTTCCGCGGAGAATGCCCAGTCGAGGGCCCCTCGCACGTTGTCGATCTGGCGCGCATAAGTCGAGAGCCAGTCCCTTAGCTCCATGGTCTCCGCGTCGCCGCCGGCGCGCACCAGAACCACCCGATAGTGCTCGGCGTGGGAACGGGCTGCCGCCGCGAAGTCGCCGCTTACGACGAGCTTCTCCATCGCATAGGCTCGCGTGGTGTCGAGCAGGCGATAGATCGGCGTTCGTTCATTGGATTTCACCGAGATGAGTGACTTGGCGACCAGGTCGGCCAGGGCACGGACAACATCCGAGGCCATGTCGTTGTGCCCGATGGCGACGGCCTGGGCGGCCTCGAGCGTGAAACCGCCGACGAATATGGCGAGCCTTCGCAGTACGGCCTGCTCCGTGGCATCCAGGTACTGGTAGCTCCAGTCGAGTGCGGCGGTCAGCGTGCGATGCCGGGGAAGCGCCGTGCCCCGGCCCTGCATCAGAAGCCTGAAGCGATCGTCCAGTTGGGTGGCGAGCTCATGCAAGCCGAAGGTGTGCACGCGGCTTGCGGCCAATTCGATGGCGAGCGCCATACCGTCGAGCTTGCGGCAGATATTCGAGACGATCGGTATGGTTTCATCGGTGACTTCGAAGGACTCGGCGCTCGACAAGGCGCGTTCGATGAAGAGCTCGACGGCCGGGAATGCCATCGCTTGGTGGGCGGTCAGCACGGCGGTCTCGGGAGGTGTTTCCAGCGGATCGAGGGTCAGGACACTCTCCCCTTCGGCTCGCAGCGGTTCGCGGCTTGTGGCGAGGACGCGCGTCTCGCTGGTTCCGCGCAGGATCGCTTCTGCAAGCGCCGCGGCCGTCCCCAAGACGTGCTCGCAACTATCGAAGATGAGCAGCAGCCGGCGGTCGCGCAGGAAAGTGATCAGTTCCGAAATCGGATCGTCCGCGACCACCGCCAGGCCGAGCGCTGAGGCCACGACGCTCGACAGCATGATCGAGCTCGAAACGGGGGCGAGATCGATGAAGACGACGCCGTCGGGATAGAGGTCAGCGATTCCGTCGGCAAGACTCAGCGCGACCGTGGTCTTGCCGATTCCCCCGGGACCGACGATCGTAATCAGCCTGCGACGCTGCAGGCGCCTGCTCAGCTCGGCAACGACACCGGCTCGGCCGATGACCCGCGTGACCGGCTTGGGGAGCTGCAGCATCCGTTCGACCGCTACCGACGCGACTTCGATCGTCGGCGCTACCGTCGCCCCCGATTGCGTGACGGGGGCCACGAAGCGATAACCGCGGCCTGGGACAGAGATAATGTACCGGGCATTCTCCCGGCCGTCGTTCAGTGCCTTGCGAAGGGCCGCGATCTGCGAACGAAGATTTCCTTCTTCGACAACGATCCTGGGCCACACGCGCGTCAGGAGTTCGTCCTTCGTCAGCAACTCGCCGGGGCGTTCGGTCAATGCGATCAGGATTTCGAGGGCACGGCTCCCGAGGCGCACTTCCTCCGTCCCGCGCAGCAGGAGCTGACGCTCCGGCTGCAGCCGAAAGGGTCCGAAGGTGATCTCGCGCGCTTTATGCTGGCTCGAGACGTCGGGCGGCGCACTCGCTGGCAAATCCACGATCCATGCTGAAGTCACTGATTATCAACCGCGCGCGCCCTGCGATAAAGTACGCCTTTTGTTTGGATTTTCTCCAGGGAGCTACGGGCCTTGCCGTCCCTGCCGTGTGGCACAGAGACACTGGAAACACCGCCCTGGGTACGAAATCCAACAGACCGGGCTGGACTGTAGTCCATCCGTCTCAGGTCGAACGTTGAACGAAGGTGTCGTCGACACCATGGTCCAATCGACTTGGGCGGCGATCGATTTCATCTCCTTGGCATTGCGAAGGAGAGAAATGATGGAATCGGAAAAGAAGGTTGCGGTCGTCACGGGAGCCTCCCAGGGAATCGGCGAGGCCCTGGTGAAGGCCTATCGGCAGCGCGGCTATCGTGTGGTCGCGACGGCACGTTCGATCGGATCCACGAGCGATCCGGATGTCCTCGCGGTGTCGGGCGATATCTCGGACGTCAGCACCGGCGAACGGGTCATCGCGGAGGGCATGAAGCGGTTCGGCCGGATCGACACCTTGGTCAACAACGCCGGCCTCTTTCTCGCCAAGCCGTTCACGCGCTACAGCGAAGCCGACTACCAGGCCGTCATGGGGGTGAACGTTGCGGGCTTCTTCCGCATTACCCGGCCCGCGATCGCCCAGATGGAGAAGCAGGGCAGCGGCCTCGTGGTACAGATCACCACGACGCTGGTGGAACACGCCGATTCGCACGTGCCGTCGGTGCTGGCCTCCCTGTCGAAGGGCGGCCTGAGCGCCGCGACGCGTTCCCTCGCGATCGAATACGCAAAGCGCGGCATACGCGTGAACGCTGTATCGCCCGGCATCATCCGCACGCCCATGCATCCGCCGGAGAGCCATGCCGCCCTCGATGCGCTCCATCCGGTCGGGCATATGGGCGACGTCTCCGACATCGTCGGCGCCGTTCTGTACCTGGAGGGAGCGCCCTTCGTCACGGGCGAGATCCTGCATGTCGACGGTGGCCAGAGCGCCGGCCGCTGAGGAGCATTGCCATGCCGATCGTCCTCATCCAGGTGACGAGAGAAGGAAATACGCCCGGCGCGGAATCCGTCACGGCCGCCGAGAAGGCGGCCCTGATCGCAGGTGCGACAGAGCTGCTGACCAGGGTGCTGAACAAGCCGCCCGAGGCGACCTTCGTCGTCATCGAGGAAGTGGCGCTCGAGAACTGGGGATGGGGCGGCTTGCCGGTTGCCGAGTTCCGACGGCGGCGGCGGCGATCAGGCAACGAAGAGTAAGTGAATGGTCGCCCCCTACGAAATCGTCGAGCACGCGTACGATGTCCTGATCGTCGGCGCCGGTGGTGCCGGCCTTCGTGCCGCGCTGGGCATGGCCTCCTCGGGCCTCAGGACGGCCTGCGTGACCAAGGTGTTTCCCACGCGCAGTCATACGGTCGCCGCGCAAGGCGGCATGGCGGCCGCTCTGGGGAACATGGGCGATGGCGATCACTGGCGCTTCCACATGTACGACACGGTCAAGGGCTCCGACTGGCTCGGCGATCAGGACGCCATCGAATATATGTGCCGTGAAGCCATCTCGGCGGTCGTCGAACTCGAGCATTACGGCGTGCCGTTCTCGCGGACGCAGGATGGCAGGATCTACCAGCGTCCGTTCGGCGGCCAGACGCTGGAGTATGGCAAGCGAATGGCCCAGCGCACGGCCGCGGCCGCCGACAGGACCGGTCACGCAATCCTGCATACGCTCTATCAGCAGTGCCTGAAGCACGGCACACAGTTCTTCGTCGAGTACATCGCCCTCGATCTCCTGATGGACGAGGATGGAGTCTGTCATGGGATGCTCGCCTGGGACCTGGCGGACGGCCGCCTGCATCGCTTCCTGGCTCACCGCACCGTACTGGCGACCGGCGGCTATGGCCGCGCCTACTTCTCCTGTACGGCGGCCCACATCTGTACCGGTGACGGCAATGCAATGGCGCTGCGCGCGGGGCTTCCGCTGGAAGACATGGAGTTCACGCAGTTCCATCCGACGGGCATATATGGCTCGGGATGCCTGATCACCGAAGGAGCGCGCGGCGAGGGCGGATACCTGACCAATGCGACGGGCGAGCGGTTCATGGAGCGGTATGCGCCGACAGCCAAGGATCTTGCCGGCCGCGACGTCGTCTGCCGGGCGATGACGATCGAGATCAACGAAGGGCGAGGCTGTGGATCGAAGAAGGATCACATCCTCCTTCACCTGGAGCATTTGCCGCCGGAGCTGCTGAACCAGCGACTGCCGGGTATCAGCGAGACCGCCAAGATCTTCGCGGGAGTCGACGTCACCCGCCAGCCGATCCCCGTGCTGCCGACCGTCCACTACAACATGGGCGGCGTCCCGACCAACATACACGGCGAGGCGGTGACCCTGCACGACGGCAATCCGGAAGCCGTCGTGCCTGGACTGATGGCGATCGGCGAGGCGGCCTGCGTATCGGTCCATGGTGCCAACCGGCTGGGGTCGAACTCGCTGCTCGATATCGTGGTGTTCGGCCGCGCTGCCGCGCATCGCGCCGTCGCCTGCGTCCGTCCCGGCGAACGGCTTGCCGCGCCGCCGGCGCAGGCGACGGAGCGGGCCTTAGATCGCCTCGACCGGCTGCGCTGGGCGAAGGGCAGTCGCTCAGTTGGTGCAATCCGTCTGGCCCTGCAGCTAGCCATGCAGCAGTACTGTGCGGTGTTTCGCGACGGTCCGCTGCTCGACAAGGGGGCCAAGGCGCTCGATGGCCTGCTCGGCAGCCTGCACAATGAGCTGGGGCTCGCTGACCGCTCAATGATCTTCAATACCGATCTTGTCGAGGCACTGGAACTCGACAACATGATGTCCCAGGGACTCGTGAGCCTGCATTCGGCAATTGGCCGGACCGAGAGCCGGGGCGCTCACGCTCGCGAGGATTTTCCCGAACGCGACGATGCGCACTGGCTGAAGCATACGCTGGCTTGGCTCGAGTTCGACGGCAAAGTGCGGCTCGCCTACCGGCCGGTACACCTGCAGCCCCTGAGCAACGACGTGTCGTCGATCCCTCCGAGCAAGCGCGTCTACTAACCATACGAAGGTATCGATCATACCTTCGTTCAATCGATCTGTGGCCGTCTCCGGTCCATCGTTCCGGCCTCTGCAGCAGGAGGCGAACATGAGCCTGAGCGTCAAGGTGAACGGCAAGAAGCACAGTGTGGACGTGGACGATGACACACCGCTGCTCTGGGTATTGCGGGACGTGCTCGGCATGACCGGCACCAAGTTCGGGTGCGGCAAGGCGCTCTGTGGCGCCTGCACCGTACATGTCGATGGCGTTGCGACCCGCTCCTGCGTGACGCCGGTTGCCAGCGTCGGAACATCGGAGATCACGACCATCGAAGCGGTAGGTGCGACGGACGCGGGCGCGCGCGTGCAGAAGGCGTGGCTCGATGTCGAGGTGGTCCAGTGCGGGTACTGCCAGTCGGGACAGATCATGTCCGCGGCCGCGCTGCTCGCTGGAAATCCCAGTCCGAGCGACGCCGATATCGATGATGCGATGTCGGGCAATGTCTGCCGCTGCGGCACCTATCCGCGCATCCGCGCGGCCATCAAGCAGGCGGCGCAATCCGCCGCCCGCAAGAGCCAGGGAGGCTGACATGACCGCACTTTCTCGACGCGACTTCCTCGTTACAACCAGTGCCGCGGCGGGGCTCCTGCTCAGCGTGAACCTGCCGGCTGCTGCGGCTCCGCCATCGGCCTCCGCCAAAGGCTTCACGCCAAACGCCTTCGTGCATATCGGCGAGGACGGGCAGGTGACGCTCACAATGCCCTACGTCGAGATGGGCCAGGGAACCTACACGTCGATCCCCATGCTCGTCGCGGAGGAACTCGAAATCCCGCTCGGCCGCGTTCGCCTCGAGCATGCGCCGCCGGACGAGAAGGCCTACGGCAACCCGCTGCTCGCCGGTGTGCAGGCAACCGGCGGATCGACCGCCATCATGGCGTCCTGGAAGCCGCTTCGCGAAGCCGGAGCCGTGGCGCGTACGCTGCTCATTAAAGCGGCTGCCGAACAATGGAAGGTTGCGCCGGACACTTGCCACGCCTCGGCAGGCGAAGTCCTTCACATGGCGAGTGGCCGCCGCGCCTCCTACGGTGCCCTCGCCGCTGCGGCGGCTCGGCTGCCGGTTCCCAAGGACGTTCCCCTGAAGGACCCGAAGGCCTTCAAGCTCATCGGCACCCCGGCCAAGAGGCTCGATTCCGGCGGCAAGGTCAACGGCACGGCCGTCTTCGGTATTGACGCGCGTCCGGAGGGCGTGAAAGTCGCGACCTTGGCGCAGTCGCCGGTGTTCGGCGGTCGCCTGAAGTGGGTCGACGATCGGGCTGCGAGAGCGGTGAAGGGCGTGCGCCAGATCGTACGCCTCGACGACGCCGTTGCTGTCGTAGCCGATCACATGGGAGCCGCGCTCAAGGGCCTGGCGGCGCTCGAAATCCAGTGGGATGACGGTGCGCACGGGCAGGTGAGCAACGGTCAGGTCGTGCGCGAGCTCGAACAGGCAACGCTCGCCGCCGGGCCGGTCGCCGAACAGATAGGGGACGCGGGCGCGGCGCTCGCCTCTGCACGGACGAAAATCGACGCGGTGTATGAGGTGCCCTTCCTGGCCCACGCCACCATGGAGCCCATGAACTGCACCGTCCACGTCAGGCCGGACGGCTGCGATGTCTGGGTGGGAACCCAGGTGGCTGCGCGAGCTCAGGCCGCGGCGGCCAAGGTGACGGGATTACCGCTCGAGAAGGTCGTCCTGCATCAGCACCTGATCGGCGGGGGCTTCGGCCGCCGCCTCGAGGTCGATGGCGTTACGCGTGCGACCGAGATCGCGATGAAGGTGGCCGGACCCGTGAAGGTGGTGTGGACGCGCGAGGAGGACATCCGCCAGGACATGTACCGGCCCTACTGGCTGGATCGCCTCTCGGCGGGTCTCGATGACAAGGGCCGGCCGGTCGCCTGGAGCCACCGCTTCGCCGGATCCTCGGTCATCGCGCGCTGGCTGCCGCCCGCTTTCGCCAACGGACTGGATCCCGACAGCATCGATGGAGCCGTGAAGCTGGCCTACGAGCTGCCCAACAAGCGGGTCGAGTACCTTCGCGTCGAGCCGCCGGGCATTCCCACCGCCTTCTGGCGGAGCGTGGGACCGTCGCACAACGTCTTCGTGGTCGAGAGCTTCATGGACGAGCTCGCTACGGCCGCGCGGCAGGACCCTGTTGCCTATCGACTGGCGTTGCTCGACAAGTCGCCACGGGCCAAGGCTGTTCTCAAGCTCGCCGCGGACAAGGCCGGTTGGGGAGGAAATCTGCCGGCCGGCTCGGGCCGGGGCGTGTCCCTGCAATCAGTGTTCGGTAGCTACCTGGCTTTGGTGGCTGAAGTCACGGTCGCAGCCGACAAGTCTGTGAGGGTCAGTCGCGTCGTGGCGGCGGTTGATTGCGGCATGGTCGTCAATCCGAATACCGTTCGCGCGCAGATCGAGAGCGGCGTGAACTTCGGCATCACCGCGGCTCTGTACGGCGAGATCACCGTCAAAGGCGGAAAGGTCCAGCAGTCGAACTTCGACGATTACCAGATGCTGCGCATCGACGAGGCGCCTTCGATCGAGGTGCACATAATGCCGAGCAGCGAAGCGCCGGGAGGCATGGGCGAGCCCGGAACCTCGGCTGCCGTGCCGGCCGTCGCCAATGCAGTCTTCGCCGCGACGGGCCGGCGCCTGCGCAAGATGCCGATCGATCTCTCGAGGGCATGATCATGACCCCTCGCTCCAATCGCCGGCACGGCCTGTCTACTCTTGTCGTCGCCGCGAGCAGCTTGATGGCGGCCTCCCAGGCCGAGGCGCAGCAGCAGGGGGCGGCGCCGCGGCCACATCAACCAGGAGAATCTGCGTTTCTCGCCGTCCTGCCGGAGACGGTCGAGTGGCGCGCCTTCCCGGCCTTTCCGCCCTCCGTGCGTCTCGCAGTCATCGTCGGCACCCCCGGAAAGGAGGGACCCTATACGATTCGCGTGAAGGTTCCGGGCGGCGTGAAGCTCGCGCCGCACCGGCATCCCGAGGATCGGGTCTACACGGTGATCTCCGGCGTCTTCTACATCGGCCTCGGCGACCGCTTCGACGAATCGCGCCTGCGGGCTTACCCGCCGGGAAGCGTCATCGTCCTGCCCGGCGGCACCTCTCATTTCCACTGGGCGAGATCGGGGGAGTACGTCAGCCAGGTGAGCGCCATCGGACCGCTCGGGCTCGACTATGTCGACCCTCACGATGATCCACGCCGCAGCGGGAAGGAGTAGGGCATGACTATTTCCTCCATCGCGCTTCCTGCCGCTCCGACACCGGCGCTCTGCCGGCAATGGTACGAGCGACACGATATCTCCGCCGCCGTGGGGCTGGCGCGCCGGCATCGCCAGCTCGTGGTCGACATCGCTGCGAGCTATGCGGCGAACGGCAGGCCGTGCTCCGATCTCATCGCCGAAGGCCAGGTCGGATTGATGCGGGCCATCTGCCGGTTCGATCCCGATGGCGGATTCTGCTTCGAGGTCTGTGCGGCATTGCATGTTCATGCCGCCATCTTCGATCGTGTCCGAGGGAGGGCAGGATGAGCGAGCACTATCTGGAAGACTACCAGGTCGGCCAAGTCTACGGATCAGCGACGGCAAGGGTCGAAGGGGAGCGGATCAAGTCGTTTGCCGCCGAGTTCGATCCGCAACCGTTTCACCTTGGCGAAGTGGGCGCCGCCGGCACGGTGTTCGGCCGCCTTGCCGCCAGTGGCTGGCACACGGCCGCGCTCACGATGCGGCTCCTGGTCGAGGGGCGCCTCAGGCCGGCCGGCGGTGTGATCGGCATGGGATTCGACGACCTGCGCTGGCCGCTTCCCGTGCGTGCCGGCGACGTGCTCAGTGTCCAGAGCGAGATCCTGGAGGTGCGGGAATCGAAGTCGCGGCCGGAGCACGGCGTGATCAGGGTGCGCTTTACGACCAGCAACCAGGCGGGCGAGACCGTGCAGGTCGCGACCGGCAGCCTGCTCGTGCGCCGCCGGCCGTCCAACCTGCACTGATCTCACGCGTTCAGCAGCTGCAGGAGCTTGCGGGCGCCAGACCCGGACGAGGCCGGATTCTGGCCGGTCACCAGGTGTCCGTCGACAAGAGTGAAGTCGGCCCAGTCGGCCGCCTTCTCGTAAAGGCCGCCCAGGCGTCGCAGCTCGTCCTCTACCAGGAAGGGCACGACGTTGGTGAGACCGACGATCTCCTCTTCGCTGTTGGCGAAACCGGTGACACGCAGACCTTTGACGAGCGCCTCGCCCTTGTGTGTGGCGCGGTGGAGGACGGCAGGCGCATGGCACACTGCGGCGACAGGCCGGCCGCTCCCGTAGAACGCTTCGATCAGGGCGATCGACTTCTCGTTGTCGACCAGGTCCCACATGGGACCGTGACCGCCCGGATAGAAGATCGCGTCGAACCCGTCCGGCGTGGCGTCGATCAGGAGTGACGTGTTCGCCAGCATCTTCTGCGTCGCGGGGTCCTGCTTGAAGCGTGTCATCGAACCGGTCTGGTTGGCAGGATCGTCGCTCTTGGGATCGATCGGCGGTTGCCCGCCTTTGGGCGACACCAGGGTGACGTCGGCGCCGGCATCGCGAAACGCGTAGTAGGGCGCGGTGAACTCCTCGAGCCAGAAGCCGGTCGGCTTGCCGGTATTTCCCAGCCGGTTGTGCGAGGTCAGTACCATCAGGATCTTCATCGTCCGTCTCCAGGCAGAGGCATCAGATCGGAGTGGCTGATGCTAGGGTGAAAAAAAGGAACGGGACCGTTACTCGCCCGCGCCGGCCTCGCGGTACTGCGCCGTGAAGCGACCGAGCTGTCGCTCGACGTCGGTGGGCTGCTGCAGGCCCTTCTCGACCAGTATCTTGAGGCGGGCCTGGGCCGCTGGCCGCTGCACGGAGGCGATGAAGGCGTCCCAGCCCGGCTGCATCTCGGCGTCGGGCGGAAGGCTCGCGACATCGACCAGCCGCTTGGTCTCGGCGATCGTCTGGTGATCGAAGCCCGCGATACGCATCGCCAGCGCGTCGACGAAGCCATCCAGCTCGGTATCGGGGAGCGCGCGGTTCACGTAGCCGTACCGCTCCGCCAGTGCACCGTCGAAATCGTCGGCACCGATCAGGATTTCCAGCGCGCGCCCGCGGCCGAGAAGGCGCGGCAGGCGGGCCATCGGGCCGCCGCCCGGCACGAAGCCGGCACCGACCTCGAACTGCGAGAGGATCGCCTTCTCGCGGCTGGCGAAGCGCAAGTCTGCAGCGAGCGCGAGTTCGCTGCCGATCCCGCTTGCACGGCCGCGAATCGAGACGATGGAGATCGCCTTGAGCCGGGCGAGGCGCACCATGAAGTCGGGCACGGGATGCATGCCCGTCGGTCCGGGCTCCATGCTGGTCGACTCCTCGAGCGGCTTGAGAAGGTCGTAGTGTGCCATGAAGAAGCCGGGCACGGCGCTGTCGAAGACGACCACTTTTACATTTTGATCGGCCTCGAGCTGCTCCAGCACCTTCATGAATTCGCGCATTTCGGCAGGGCCCACGATGTTCACGGGCGGGTTGTCGAGCGTGACGACCCAGTAGGCGGCGCTCCTCCGCGTGACACGGACTTTCGCTCGGTTGGATGGGGACATCTGCAGAGTTCCTTCGCTCACCGTTGGGGACCGCGAATAGATGTGGCGCGGATGGCCTGCGCTCCATTGAACGAAAGTATCGGCGACACCTTCGTTCAATCGCTTGGCCCCGATGCGGCCGCCATCAATGAGATCATCCGGAATGTCTGGGTGCGAGGAGACGGGTGTCCCACACAATGCGCCGGCGGAAACGAAGTCTGCGTATCGCGTCGCTTTGGCGGCGCGTGGGCTGGTCTGTGCTGCTGGCGGCACTTGTGATGAGTGGGGATGTTGTTCAGGCTACGGAGCCGTTGTCGTATGAGCCTGACAGGACACGAGACGTTCCGTGGCTTCTCGGCGATTGGAGCGGACATCGCCTCTGGCTCCAGGATCGCGGCCTGGATCTGCAGCTCGGATACACCGGAGAATTCGCGTTCAACGCAACGGGCGGTATTCGGCAGGAGGCTGCGTATGCCGATCAGTACGTCGCTGGAGCGACACTGGATCTGGAGCGATTGGCGGGCCTCAGGGGCACGACTTTCCAGCTGACCTTCACGGCCCGTACCGGGCGGAACCTCAGCGACGATGTCACCCTGGGCACTTTGCAGGAAGTTCAGGAAATATATGGGCGCGGCCAAACGGTCAGACTGACGCAGCTTTGGGTAAACCAGAGCCTGTTCTCCGGAAGGATCGACTGGAAGCTCGGCCGCATGACGTTCGGCGAGGATTTCGCCTCGTTCCCGTGCGAGTTCGAGAACCTGACCTTCTGTGGCGCTGCGCCCGGCAACCTCGTTCCCGGCTATATCTACAATTGGCCGGTCAGCCAGTGGGCGACGCGCCTGCGCTATAATATTGACGGCTTCGGCTACGTGCAGGCAGGCGCGTACGACGTCAATCCGCAGTATGCGTCGACCGACGACACGCTGCTGCCCGTGTTCTTCAAGGGCTCGACGGGCGTGCTCATCCCGATCGAGCTGACCTGGTTGCCGCGCCTCGCCGGCGGGTTGCCTGGCAGCTACAAGATCGGGGCATGGTACGACACGTCCGCGGTGAACGACGTGGTGAGCGACATCAACGGCAACCCGTATGCCCTGACCGGATTGCGACCTCGCCGCCAGCAGGGGCGGGCAGGCGGCTACCTCAGCATCGTCCAGCAACTGACGCCGCTGGCCGCATGGGAGACGAGAAGGGGGCTCAATGTTTTCCTGAACGCCGTGGTGGCCAGCGACAGGAGCTCGACCACCGACAATCAGGTCGCTGCCGGCTTGGTCTATACCGGCCCGTTTCGATCGAGGCCGGACGACGATATCGGATTCGCGGTGGGCATGACCCGCGTCAACAGCCGCATCGCTGCGTCGCAGGCCTTGGCAAACAGTCTCGGACTCGGTCCGGTCGCCGTGCAGGGCGCGGAGTTTCCCTTCGAGCTGCACTACACGTTTCGGCCGGTGAACGGCCTCCTGTTCCGTCCCAGCATCCAGTACGTGATCAATCCCGGCGGCACCGGCGCCAATCCCAATGCGTTCGTGCTGGGATTCACAACGTCGATCAACTTCTGAGGGAAGTGTCCGGCCAAGTATACCTTCGCATAGCTGTGCCGAAGCTTCCGGGCGCGTCATTGTGCGGCGTATTCGGAGACTATCGACGACACCGGAGAAAGCACCATGGAACCAGTGAACGTTCGACGTCGACAGGTGCTGGCCGCGACGGTGTTGGGCGCGGCAGCGATTAGTGCGGTCGGGACGACATCCGCGTTCGGGCAATCGTCCCTCGGCCGTGGCTTCGGGCCGCTGCAGCGGATAAAGGCTGGAGACCTCGACGTCGCCTATGCGGAGGCAGGGCCAGTATCGGGCATACCGGTCCTGCTGCTGCATGGCTGGCCCTACGACATCCACACCTATGTCGATGTGGCGCCGCGCCTTGCAGCTGCTGGCCATCGCGTGATCGTCCCGTACCTGCGAGGCTACGGCGCCACGCGCTTCCTTTCAGAGTCGACGCCCCGCAACGGGCAGCAGGCGGCCCTTGCCGCCGATGCCATTGCGCTCATGGACGTGCTGGGCCTCGAGCGGCCGATCGTGGCCGGCTGTGATTGGGGCGCAAGGACGGCCTGCATTCTCGCCGCCCTGTGGCCCGAACGTTGCCGCGGGCTCGTCTCGGTCAGCGGCTATCTCATCGGGAGCCAGGAACTCAATCGAGCACCGCTGCCACCCCAGGCCGAGCTGCAATGGTGGTACCAGTACTATTTCGTGACCGAGCGGGGAGAAGCCGGTTATCGCAAGTACACGCATGAATTTGCGCGATTGATCTGGCAGCTCGCGTCACCCAGGTGGGAATTCAGCGAGGCGACGTTTCGGCAATCTGCTGTCGCCCTGGACAATCCGGATCACGTTGCGATCGCCATTCACAATTACCGCTGGAGACTCGGCTTGGCGCCCGGTGAAGCACGGTTCGATGATCTCGAGCGGAAGCTCGCGTCGTTCCCTTCCATCGTTACGCCGACCATCACGCTGGAGGGTGATGCCAATGGGGCACCGCATCCCGACCCCACAAGTTACGCCCGCAGATTTACGGGCAAGTACCAGCATCGGCAAATTAACGGCGGGATTGGCCACAATCTGCCACAGGAAGCCCCTGACGCATTTGCGCAAGCTGTTATCGACATTGCGGCATCCTGATACCTAAGTATCGCCGACACCCAGGTCCAATGGATCGGTGAAGCCGCTTAGCCTTCTCTCTTCCTGCCTGCTGGTCCGATCGGGCCGGCGTAAATCAGGAGGTCAAACCGCCATGGAAACGCCGCTGAACGTCGCCGTACTCGTCGGCAGTCTTCGCAAAGATGCCTACAGCCGCAAGATTGCACATGCTTTGATGGAACTCGCGCCGGTGACCCTCGACTGCCGCATCGTGGAGATCGCTGACTTGCCTCTATATACCGAAGACCTGGACCCGACACCGCCGGCGTCGTGGACGCGCTTCCGTGCCGAGATTCAAAGAGCTGACGCGATCCTGATCGTAACGCCGGAGTACAATCGCTCGGTCCCTGGCGGCCTTAAGAATGCGATCGACGTTGGTTCCCGTCCGCCCTACCGCAGCGTCTGGGATGGCCTGCCCACCGCTGTGGTCAGCGTTTCTCCGTACAAGTTGGGCGGCTTCGGCGCGAACCATCATATTCGTCAGAGTTTGGTGTTCCTGAACATGCCGGTAATGCAGCAACCGGAAGCGTACCTGCCGGAGGTCGCGGGTATGCTCGATGAACGTGGGGCCCTGGTCTCGGCAGAATCCCGGGAGTTTCTGACTAAGGTGATCTCGAGTTATGCGGCATGGGCCCAAACACTTGCCGTCACGAGGGTCCGCAAGTCGACCTAACAAATCGCGCCTGCTTGCCGAGTATTTCTCCAGGCCTAGGCCGCCCAGGGGCCTCCTAGAGGCTCCAGTTTAGGTCGCCCGCGCAGCCGAGGCACTGCAGCACGGATCGACGTCAATAACGGATGTTCTGCGCTAACCGCCCGCCGCCGGTGTTCGCGGCGGCGAGCGGCTGGTAGGCCCGGCAGGAGTGTCGGAAACGTGTGATCGCAACGGTTTCCGCTGTCAAACCTGCGTTCCCGCCACCATTGATTCTCAACGCTTTTCTGAGGCGTTGGCAAACCCAGCGACACGACGCGCCCTGACCAAGGCCCTTCGCGATGCAAACCTTGAGACGGCGCGGCGGCGCGTCGGGAAAGCGCTCGGCTGGCTAAGCGATCGGCAGTTGGAGGCCATTGCCAGTAGCAGGGGCCATGACGTTTTGCATGAGGTATGGGGCGCGGCGAGCAGGCTCATTCGGAGACGCGAGCGGGGCGAGCGATGAGCGACGACGATTTCGCCGTCGACGCGGTGCCGCCGGATGAGGGCGACGAGAAGCCGGGGCTTTTCTTCGCCTCCGATGAGGCGTTGGCCCTGCAGTTCGCTGGCATGCACCTGGGCGAGCTGCGGTACGTCGCCAAATGGGCAGCCTGGTTCATCTGGACCGGCACACACTGGCGGCGAGACGAAACGCTCGCGGCGCTGGGCAATGTGCGCTCATTCTGCCGGGCTATCGCCGAAGACATCAAGGCGCGGCCTCTGTCGGCGGAGATTTCGAGCGCGAAGAAGATCGGGGCGATCGAGCGGCTATGCCGTGCCGACCAACGGCTGGCCGCGACCGTCGACCAGTGGGATGCAGATCCCTGGGCGCTGAATACGCCTGCCGGCGTCGTCGATCTTCGTTCGGGCGAGCTGCGGCCGCATCGGCCGGAAGACCACTTCTCCAAGATCACGGCCGTTGGCCCGGATGGCGGCGAGCGGCCGTTGCTATGGCTCGAGTTTCTGGACAGGGTCACGGGCGGCGATCGGGAGATCGAGAATTTCTTGCAGCGTGTGTTCGGCTACTGCCTCACGGGCGACGTGTCGGCGCACGCGATGTTTTTCCTCTACGGGCTGGGCGGCAACGGCAAGTCCGTGGCGATCGAGACGATCGCCGGCATCCTGGGCGAGTATCATCGCCGGGCGCCTATGGAGACGTTCATGGCGTCACATAGCGAGCGGCATCCGACCGACCTGGCGATGCTTCAGGGAGCGCGCATGGTGACGGCATCCGAAGTTGAGGCGGGCGCACGTTGGGCCGAATCGAAGATCAAGGCCATCACGGGCGGCGACACGATCCCGGCGCGCTTCATGCGAGGTGACTATTTCGAGTATCGGCCGCAGTTCAAGTTGATCTTGCTGGGCAATCACAAGCCTGTCTTGCGCAGCGTCGATGAAGCGATGCGGCGGCGCCTGCACATGATCAACTTCGGCGTCACCATTCCGGCGCACGCGCGCGACCCGGAGTTGCGCGAGAAGCTGAAGCGTGAATGGCCGGCGATTCTCCAGTGGTGTGTTGAGGGAGCTCTGGAGTACCGGCAGCAGGGGCTCGCCCCACCTTCGGCCGTGGTTGCGGCGTCTGCCGAGTACCTGGCTGCCGAGGATGCGATGGCAGCTTGGATCGACGAGTGTTGCGACCTTGATCCGGCAAGTTGGACCGGCACGACCAAGCTCTTCGGATCGTGGCGCAAGTGGGCCGAGCAGAACGGCGAGCATCCGGGAAGCTCAAAGCGCTTCAGTCAAGACTTGCAGGCGCACGGCATAGCGCCGCAGCGGACTAGGGGCGCGCGCGGATTCGCAGGGCTCACCCTGAAGCCTGAAACAGGGCGTTTGCCCGTCTAATCAACCGGCGAGAAAGCGTCACAAGCGTCACATGCGTCACACCGGTGACACTTGTGACGCATGTGACGCTTGTTGCCATATCCCCATCCTACGCGCGCGTGCGCGCGTGCGCGCATAGACGCTGATAAGCGGAGAAGCGTCACATCCGTCACACGTGTCACAAGCGTCGTCGAAGCGGGCAAATGTCCCCGCTTGTCCCTATCCTGACGCATCGGCGTTCGTGTCGTATGTCGCCATGGTCGCGCTCGCGCTCACATGGTCCCAATGCCCGCGCATCCCTAGGGAGGCTGTAACCGCTGTGGGAGTCTTCCTTCCACACACACTGACCGGGGGCGGGCAGTGACGGCGGCCGGCAAAGCCATCGATTTCCTGCAGACGCTGGAGATCCCGGAGGGACCCCGGGCCGGGCAAAAGCTGGTCCTGGCGCCGTTCCAAAAGCAGTTCGTCGAGGGGGCGTTGGCCGGGGACGTGTCGGTGGCGGCCCTGTCGATCGGGCGCGGCAATGCCAAGACGGCGCTGTCATCCGGTCTCGCCCTGGGCGCTCTGCTGGGCGTGTGGGATCATCAACCGCGCCGGGAAATCCCGCTCGCGGCGCGAACGCGAGATCAGGCCCGCGTCGCCTGGAACTTCGTGGCGACGCTGGCGCGGTCGCTGCCCGACGACAAGGCCAAGAAACTGGAGTTTCGCCGCCAGCCCCGGTTCGAGATCGAGTACACGGGCGACGGCGGCGGCCATCTGATCCGCGCCCTTGCGGCCGATGGCAAGTCGGCCCTGGGCGGATCGCCGACGTTCGCGCTGCTCGACGAGCGCGGCCACTGGGCGCAAGCGCAGGGCGACGAGCTGGAGCACGCGCTTCTCTCCGGCCTGGGCAAGCGCGGTGGCAAGGCCCTGATCATCTCGACATCGGCCGCAAGCGACGCGCATCCCTTCTCCAGGTGGCTCGACGAAGATCAGGAGGGCGTCTATCGGCAGGAACACCGACCCGCGCCGGGCCTGCCTGCGGACGATCTCGACTCGCTGCTGCTCGCCAATCCCGGCGCCGTCGCCGGCATCGGTGCATCCCTCGAATGGCTCCAGGCGCAAGCCCGGCGAGCTATCGCGCGCGGTGGCTCGACGCTCACGGCGTTCAGGCTGTTCAACAGAAACGAGCGCGTGAGCGGCGAGACGCGGGACCTACTGCTCACGGTCGACGAGTGGCTGGCCTGTGAAAGCGACGACATGTTTTTCGCCGAGCGTGCCGGGCCTGTCGTCGTCGGCTTGGACCTGGGCGGGTCCGCATCGATGAGTGCAGCGGCCTACTACTGGCCGCAGACCGGCCGCCTCGAGGCACTGGGCTGGTTTCCGAGCCGGCCGACGTTGCTGGATCGAGGGCAGTCCGATGGCGTCGGCGACCGCTACTGCCAGATGAACGGGCGGGGCGAGCTGGCGACCCTGGGCGATCAAACGGTGCCCGTCGCGAAGTTCGTCGAGGAAGCCTTGCGCGTCGTCGAGGGCCAGCCGATCGGCGCCCTGGTCGCGGACCGCTTCAAGCAATCGGAGGTCGGCGAAGGCATCGACAAGGCGGGTATCCGCTGCAACATCGTGTGGCGCGGCATGGGTTTTCGTGACGGCGGCGAGGACTGCGAGCGCTTCCGGCGCGCGTGCTTCGACGGCCGCGTGCGCTCCCGGCCGTCCCTGTTGCTCCGCTCCGCTTTCGCGGACGCGGTGACGCTGCGAGATCCAGCAAACAACCTGAAGCTGGCGAAGGCGAGGTCGAACGGCCGCATCGATGCGGCCTCGGCTTCCGTCCTGGCCGTGGCCGAAGGCTCGCGCATGTCGGGTCGCGTTGCCCGGCCGGCGCGCGCGGCGGTGTGGGCATGAGCGCGGCTCACCATGATCGGCGATGGCCGCCGCTTAGGCTGGCCGCGAAGCGCCGCGACGGATGGAAGTGCGTGAAGTGTGGCGGCCGATTTCCGATTGGAGGTCGCACACATCATCAGCGCGAAGGCGCGGCCAGACCTGGCCTACGAGCTGAGCAACGTCCGCACCCTCGATTGGAAATGCCACATCGAGGAGACGCGGGCCGAGCGCAACGGCGATGCCGACCCGCGCCGGCAGGCCTGGCGCGAGCTGCTGAAACTCCCTCTCAAAACCGAAAGGAAAACGTAAATGCTTGAGTCCGTGAAGATCTCCCGCCGCCAGTCCGAGATCCGGGCGGCGTTGGCCGTCTTGGTCGGCAAGGAAAAGCCGAGCGACGATGAGACCCGTTCGATGGGGGAACTCGATCGCGAGTACCAGACCAACGAAACGCGCTATCGGGCCGCCCTCATTGCGGAGGATGGCGAACGGCGTTCGGCCAAGGACGAGCTGGAGACGGGGGGCGACAAGCAATGGTCCGACCTGGTCGGCCGCTTCGAGCTGCGGCAGGTCGTGTTGTCGCTGGACGAAGGGTCCGCGTTGAGCGGCGCCACGGCCGAAGTCGTGTCGGAGCTGCGCAGCAAAGGCGGCTATCGTGGCGTGCCGATTCCGTGGATGGCCCTGGAGCGGCGTGCCGGCGAGACCGTCGCGAGCGGCGTGCCGGACCCGAAGGAGACGCGGCCGATCATCGATCGTCTGTTCCCGGCGTCCGTCGCGGGCAACATGGGCGCGCAGATGATCAACATCGACCAGGGCCTGGTCGAATGGCCCGTCGTCACGAGCAGCGTGACCGCTGGCTGGGCGGATGGCGAAACCGCTGCTGTCGCCGGCCCTACCGCGTTCGCCACGACGGATAAGGCGCTGGGTCCCAATCAGACCCTGGGCATCACGATGAAGATCACGCGCAAGTCCCTGAAGCAGAGCGGCGATGCCCTGGAGCAGGCGGTGCGACGTGACATGAACTCCGCGACGGAGGCCGCGCTCGACAAGGCGATCTTCCTGGGCACGGGCGCCAACGGCCAGCCGTCTGGGGTCCTGGTCGGCTCCTACGGCATCACGTCGACCGCGATCAATGCCGCGGCGTCCTGGGCCGCCTATCGTGCCGCGATCACGAGGTTCCTGACAGCCAACGCGGCGAAGGGGCCAACCGACGTGAAGATCCTGCTGCGCCCCGAAGTCTACAACGCCATGGACGGTATCCTGTTCGAAGCGGGCGCTCCTCTGACGCAGTGGGACAAGATGCTCATGAATGTTCCGCTCGATCGTATCGCTATGTCGGCAAATGCTCTCGCGGCGCCGACCGGATCGCCGCTTGCGACCACTTCGCTACTCACGACGACGGCCGGCGGTGTGGCGCCGATCTTCGTTGGCCTTTGGGGTGGGGTCGATTTGATTCGCGATCCCTATAGCGACGCCACGTCGGGCGGCCTACGGCTGACGGGCCTGGTGACGGCGGATGTGACCGTCGCGCGGCCCGCGCAGCTGGAGATCCTGACCGGCGTTCGCCTGGCCTGATCGATGGAAGCCGAACGGCGTTCGGCGGCGCTCGAGCTGCGCGCCGCCGGCCGGAAACTGGAAGGGCACGCGGCCATCTTCGGCAGCGAGGCCCGGATAGGCTCATTCACGGAAACCGTCGCGGCTGGCGCCTTCACGGCGACGCTCGCGGATGGTCACGACATCTTGGCCTTGGTCGACCACGACCCGGGCCGGCTGCTGGCGCGGACGCGCAGTGGCACGCTGAGGCTCGCCGAGGATAGCCGAGGCCTCGCCTTCGACCTGGACGTGCCCGATACGCAGCTGGGTCGCGACTTGCTCGAGCTGGCGAAGCGCGGCGACCTGGGCGGTATGTCGTTCGCCTTCAAGGTCAGGCCCGATGGTGAGCGTTGGACCGGCCGGCATCGTGAGTTGCGGTCGCTGGACCTTGGCGAGATCTCGATCGTCCAGGCCTGGCCGGCCTATCCAGACACGACGATCGCGACCCGCAATCTCCCGAACGGCGTTCGGGGGCGGTCGCTCGCCTCGCGTATCGCAATGTTCCGGTGGCGCGCGTGATGGCCGAATTGATCAGGCAGACGGAGATGCTGCACGAAGGGTATCCGGCCGCGCCATCCGGTCTCTCTGCCAAGGCATCGGCGCTCGACGCCGACGCTATCTGGCAGCGCATGGAATCGTACATTGCCTGGCGCTTCAGTCTGCGGACCGTCGAATGGATCGTCGAGGGGCGTGGCGCCTGGTCGCCGCCATTGGGACCCGCGACCATCACGTCCACTGAAGTCTGGCAGAATGACGCATGGGCGACGGTCCCGCTCACTCCCTCGCCCCTGGGCGGGTTCGTCCTGCCTTGCTGCGCTCCCTATCGCATCATCGGAACTGTCGGCGAGGATGACGCGGAGGTGCCGGCGATCGTGCAGGAAGCGTGGCGGCGTCTCGCGGAGTACCTGGCGGCCGTCGTCGTCAAACCCGGCGTGCGGACCGAAAGCGTGCCCGACGTATGGCAGGGTGAATACGACAACCGAGCGGTGGCGAAGGCGCTCCAGGACAGCGGCGCGGCCGACCTCCTGCGCAGGTTTCGGAGGGTTTAGCCGATGTGGAACCTCTGGCCCTTCAAGCGAGCTGAGAAACGGTCGGCCAGTTCCGGCTTCACGGCCGAGATCATCGCCGCGCGCGAGGCCTACATTTCCGGTCGGCGTGGCGTTGCCGAGCTCACGGCGACGGCGCAAGGCTGTGTGTCGCTGTGGGAGAACGGCTTGGCCCTGGCGACCGTCAAGGGTGCGAGCGGCCTCGATCGCCGCACGATGGCGCTGGTCGGCCGATCGCTCGCGCTTCGCGGCGAGGCCGTCTTCCTGATCAAGGGCGATGGCCTGGTGCCGTGCGCCGACTGGGATCTGCGCACGCGCGACGGCCGGCCGACTGCCTATCGTGTCAGCGTCAGCGAGGCCGGCGGCGGCACGACGCAGACCGCGCTTGCCGGCGAGGTGCTGCACGTTCGAATCGGCTGCGATCCTGCCGCGCCCTACTATGGGACGGCGCCACTGAAGCGCGCGAGCCTCACGGCCGGCATGTTGAACGCGGTCGAGGGCGCGTTGTCGGAAGTGTATGAGCTGGCGCCGATCGGCTCGCAGGTTGTGCCGATGCCCGAGCAGCCGGAGCAAGACTCCACGAAGCTTGGCCGCTCTTTCCGGGGGCAGCGCGGGCGCGTGCTGCTGAGAGAGTCGGTAACGGTCAGCGCGGCGGGCGGGCCAGCGCCGGCATCGGACTGGAAGCCGGCCAGCCTTTCGCCGGATCTCGAAAGTGTCATGCCCGCTCAGATGATCGCAGCGGCACGCGATGCAGTCTGCGGATGCTTTGGCATCCTGCCGGCGCTGTTCAACCCGGCGACCACGGGGCCGATGACTCGAGAGGCGCAACGTCACCTCGCCACCTGGACGCTGCAGCCGATCGCCGAGCTGATCGCTGAGGAGGCCAAGGAGAAACTGGGCGCGGCGATCGAGATCGACGTGTTGACGCCGTTGCAAGCCTTCGACCAGGGCGGCAGCGCAAGGGCGGTCGCGACGCTGGTGCAGGCCGCCGCCCAGGCGAAGGAGGCCGGCCTCGATCCTGCGGCGCTGACAGGCATCTTCGCGAAGATGGATTGGGAATAGGGCTGGTCCGACCCTGGCGCTCCCTGCAGGGGCTTTCGGCGCCATCGGACTGGGATAAGACGGCGAGTGCCCGGGGTCATGTTCCCCCTAAACCCCGTCGAAGCGTAGCGGACCGAGTCCTGCCGCGTGACGCTTAGAGAGCCTGGCGAACGATGTTCGCCGGGCTCTTTCTTTTCGACGGCACGCGCAAGCGTCCACCCTTTGGCGAGGGTGGTGCTTATTGCGAAGATTTCATGTAGCGTGTCCGTGGGCTTGAACACCCGGACCTGACACGGCTGGCTGACCTTTGGCGAGGTCTGCGGCCGATGCGCGACCAGCCTTGGCAGGCTGATAGCGCTTCGTGGGCGCCTTGGCGGGCGCACCAACCTGGCCATATGGCCGGGAGCGGTGCGCCATGTCCAGCCGAAAGGTAAAAGCGCTCCGGCCTGTCGTCAGGCAGGTGTTCAACTCCCGGCTGCCAGCCCGTCGCTGGCGAACCGGCCTTGAACAGCCGAAACCTGACGAGCCAACCATGCAAACCTCAATGATTCCAATCGAATGTGCCGCTGGCCGAGTGCTGGACAAACTGGTGGCGTTGGCAGCCATGGAAAGTACCAACACCAATATCAGCCAAGAGGAGATCGACGGCGCGCGGTCGGCGCTGGTGTTTGATGCCCTCGACGGCGCCCGCGAGCTGATGCAGGTGATCGAAGGAAAGCCGCTTTCGCCGGCCAAGGGCGTGAGCGAGATGGACACCGACACTCTGCGCAGGGCGGTGCTTCAGAACCTGAAAGAAGCCATGGCGAAGGGGGAAAGGGCGGGCGTTCGACTGTAGGCCAGATGATTATTGCCAGTCGCCATAATCCCGGTATTATGGCGACTGGCAATAACTGGAGCGGTTGAAATGGTGAATTACGATAAAATCAGGATCCGCAGCCAACTCGCGATGGAGATCGCGGGCATCGACCGGCTGCGGTTCAATGAGGCGGTGAACGCAGGGAATTATCCGTGCGCCCCGGCCGGGCATCGCGGGAAGCCCCGCACCTTCTCGGAACTCGACGTGGTGGGCCTGTGCCTCTTCGCCAAGCTGATGGACAGCGAGCATGGCCTGGGCATGACAACCGCTGTGGCCGGCAACTTCGCCTGCAGGCTAATGAACTATCTGCAGGACCATCAGGCCGTTGGCACTCCCTACGCGGAGGACCAAGTCGTGCTGGTGGTCGGGCAAGTCCGGTCGTTCTTCGTGCCGGCGAGCCGATTCGACCCGGCTATGAACCACAAAGGCCAGTCGTTCGAGGCCTGCGGCAAGATCCTCTTTTCGATCAACATCGACTTGGCCCACTTCCGCGAGATCATCCGCGAGCGCGTCGACGCGGAATTGATGACGCTGGGCCAAGACGGCGAGGAATAATGGAAGCCCGGCACCAGGCGCTCAGCCTCTGTGCTGGAGGGGCTGAAAATCGCCCGATCGATGGCACTGATCCGTCGATCGTCATCGGCCGAGCGCGTATCGCTCATGAGCTGCGGCGCTCGGAAAAAACTGTCTCGCGCTGGGTGCGGCAAGGACTGCTCCCGGCGATCAAGGAAGGACCGTTCGCCAACTCGCTGCTGGTCGTGCGCGCGGCCGACATCGAAAGGCTGCGGCCTGCACCGAACGGCGTTCGGGTCTAGCGGAGCGGTTCATGCGTCGCGTCGGTGCTGCCCTTCACCCAAACCTTCCGCCTCGAGGCCTGAGCCGCGAGGCCGCCAGCGAGTATGTCGGCGTCTCTGCTTCCAAGTTCGACATGCTGGTTGCCGATGGGCGGATGCCCAAGGCGGTTGCCGTGGACGGTCGGCGGGTGTGGGATCGCCTGGCCCTCGACCGCGCTTTCGACCAACTCGCCGGCGCCGCCGCGGGCGAGCGAAACGAATGGGACGCGGCATGACCAAGATGCTCCTGAAGTACATTCACGAGTTCAAGGACCGACACGGAAAGACGCGGCGCTATGTGCGGCGTCCTGGCTTCAAGCGCGTTGCGCTGCCTGGAGATCCTGGAAGTCCGGAGTTCGTCGAAGCCTATCGCCTTGCACTGGACGACAAGACGGCGGCGCGTATCGAGGTCGGCGCCTCGAAAGTCCTTCCCGGCACGATCGGCGACCTGGTCGTCCGTTACTACCGCTCCACTGAGTTCCTGGGCTTGAAGGCGAGCACGCGGGCCACCTATCGGAACATCATCGAGCCGTTCCGGGCCGACCATGGCGACAAGCGCGTTGCGCTGCTCCAGCGTCACCACGTCAAAGACATGCTGGCGAAGAAAGCCAGCACGCCGACAGCGGCCAACAACTTCCTGAAGCGTCTGCGACAGCTGATGGCGCTGGCGATCGACGTTGGCATGCGGGTCGACGATCCCACCGTCGGCGTGAAGCCGCTCCCGATTCGCTCGCTGGGTCATCCTGTTTGGACGGCTGAGCACATCGCGGCCTTTCGGGGTCGGCATCCGTCCGGGACGCGGGCAAGGCTCGCGATGGAAATGGCGTTGTGCACCATGCAGAGGCGCGGCGACCTGGTGCGGATGGGGCGGCAGCATCTGCAAGGCGGCGTGCTGACAATCCGGCAGGAAAAGACAGGGACGGTCATCGAGATCCCGGTGCTGCCTGAGCTGCAAGCCGAGCTGGACCAGCTGCCTGCCGGGCAAATGACGTTCCTGGTGACAGGGCAGGGCAAGGCGTTCACGTCGGCCGGCTTCGGCAACCTGTTCAGCGACTGGGCGATCGAGGCGGGCCTCCCGACCCGCTACAGCACCCACGGGCTGCGGAAAGCCGGCGCGACGCGCGGCGCTGAAGCTGGCTGGACTGATCACGAAATCATGGCCTGGGGCGGCTGGCGCTCGCTGAGCGAGGTTCAGCGCTACACGCGCAGCGTCAACCGTCGCCGGTTGGCTGAAGGGGCCGTGCACAAGCTCACAACGAGAACAACCAGTGGCAAACCCAAGTAGGGTTTGCCAGATTTCGGAGTGTAAGTATCTGAAATGACTGCAGAATTTTCGGCGGTGGTAGGCCCGGCAGGATTCGAACCTGCGACATAACCGTTATGAGCGGCTCGTTCTAACCGCTGAACTACGGGCCCCCAGTACCGGCATCGGCCGGCACGGCCGCGCCCCGGTGCACCGGGGCGGGACCTTATAGCCCGGCTATTCGGCGGGGGGCACGAACATATAGCCGACACCCCGCACCGTGCGGATCACCGTCGGCTTGTCCGGCGCCGGCTCGATCTTGCGCCGGATGCGCGTGATCCGGAGGTCGATCGCGCGGTCGAACGGGTCCCGGGCGCGGTGGCTGGTCGTCTCCAGCAGCCAGTCGCGCGATAATGGCCGGTTGGGGTTCTCGGCGAAGGTCTTCAGGATGTCGAACTCGCCCGAGGTGAGTGGCACGTCGCCGTTCTCGCCGTCCAGGAGCTGGCGCTTGGACAGGTCGAGCATGTGCCCACCCATCTTCACCCGCTCCAGCCGCGACGGTGTGGCCTTGTTCACGGACCGGCGCAGTACGCTCTTGCAGCGGGCCAGCAGCTCGCGCGGCTCGTAGGGCTTGGCGACATAGTCGTCGGCGCCGCTCTCGAGGCCCAGCACCTTGTCGACCGGATCGCTGGCGGCCGTCAGCATGATGATGCCGACGCGGGCGCTGCTCTCGCGCAGCCAGCGGGCCAGCGCGAACCCGTCTTCGGGACCTGGGAGCTGGACGTCGAGCAGGACGAGGTCCGGCATGGCGCGCGCGATCTGGCGGCGCATCTGGGCGCCGTTTTCGACGGCGGTCACCTTGAGCTCGTGGTTTGAAAGATAGGTCTCGGCGGCCTTACGCTGAAATGCGTCGTCCTCGACCAATAATACGGACGGTAGCTGCATATCTTAACCTAATAAATGACTTTTAATGCCTTCAAAATAACACTATTTCTCAACGAATTATATCGTTTTCTTGATATTTTTGATACGATTGGGTCCGCGCAATTCCTAGCCGCGTTCCATGGGCGGCGCCCCAAGCCCTAGTCTCCAGGATTTGAATGTCGCTCGCCGTTGCCGACCCGGCCGCCCAGCAGGACCGTTTCGTCCGCGCCGAGCTGGTCAGGCGCCTGTTCGAGGGATCGGCGCCCTCGCGCTATTTCTCCTTCGTCCTGTGGCCGGTGATCGCGGCGATCTACTGGCGGCAGATCGACCCGAGCGAGCTGGCTGGACCTTTCGTGGCGTACCTGGCCGTGACCCTGGGCTTCGACGTCCTGCGCCGCAATTTCGCGCGGGCTCGTCCGGGCGACGAGCAGACCCTGCACTGGGGGTGGTGGTTCGCAGGCTTTACCTTCCTGACCGGCGCCTGCTGGGGATGGGCGGGCTTCGTACTGGCTGCCAAGGATTTCGAGTTGCAGCGCATGCTGCTCGGCCTGGTGTTGCTGGCCACGATCACGACGGCGGTGCCGATCCGGTCCGCCCATCCGCCGACCTTCTACGCCTTCGCTGTGGCCACGACGGCGCCGTTGCTGTTGGTGCTGATCACCTCGGGCGGGCCGTTCTATCAGCTCGTTGGCATCGCCGGCGCGGCCTACGTCGCACACCTCATGGCCTATGTGCGCGACGTGCATCGCTGGCAGTACGACAATATCGCGCTGGCCTACGAGAAGGAGGATCTCGCGCGCCGGCTGCAGGTCGCTTACGACGCCGCGCTGGTGGCTCAGCGCGAGGCGGAGGAAGCCAATCAGGCCAAGTCGACCTTCCTCGCCACGATGAGCCACGAGATTCGCACGCCGATGAATGGCGTGCTGGGCATGATCGACGTGCTGGAGCGCACCGAGCTTTCGCCCGACCAACGCGACCAGCTGGGCACCGTGCGCCATTCGGCGGCCTCGCTGCTGCGGATCATCGACGACATCCTGGACTTCTCCAAGATCGAGGCGGGGCATCTCGATCTCGAGCGGCTGGAGCTCTCGACGGTCGAGCTGATCGAAGGCGTGGCCGAGACGCTGGCCGCGAAGGCGGCCGAGAAGCGACTGCTCCTGTCGGCCTTCGTGGCGCCCGACGTGCCCGCCCGGGTGATCGGCGATCCACTGCGCCTGCAGCAGATCCTGTTCAACCTGCTGGGCAATGCCATCAAGTTCACCGAGACGGGCTCCGTCCGCCTCGTGCTCGAACGCGCGCCGGCCGATCTTCGCCAGGGACTCAGACTCCGCATCCGGGTCGTCGACACCGGCATTGGCCTCACCGCCGAGCAGTGCGACCGGCTGTTCAATCCCTTCGTCCAGGCCGACAGTTCGACGACGCGCCGTTTCGGCGGTACCGGCCTCGGTCTCTCCATCGTGCGGCGCCTCGCCGAGGCGATGCAGGGCAGCGTCGCGATCGACAGCGAGCCGGGCGTCGGCTCGACCTTCACCGTCACGGTGCAGCTCGGCGCTGCGCCAGCCGAGCCGATTGCGGCCGATCTGCCGCTGAAGGATCTGTCGCTCGTCCTGTCGCTGCCCGATCCGGAGGAAAGCGCCGCGATCGCGCACTACCTGCGCGATGCCGGCGCCGAGGTCGATGTCGTGGTGTCGAACCTGGCGGCCGTGGGCATCGATGGCACGAAGAACCTGGTCGCCCTCGCCGACCTCAAGCGCCCGTGGCGGCGCGATGTCGTCGTGCGCACGATCGCGCGAGCTGCCGGCAGGATCAACTGCCCGACGGCTTCCGCCAGAACACCGGATCCGGTTGGACAGTTGGATGGGCGTGTCCTCGTCGTCGACGACAATTCCGTCAACCGCAGGATCCTGGCACGGCAGGTCGAACTGGCGGGCGCCTCGACCGACGTGGCGGCGAGCGGCGAGGAGGCCCTGCGTCTCTGGCGCAAGGGCGGCTACGACCTGGTGCTGGCCGACCTGCAGATGCCGGACATGGACGGGTTCGAGCTGGCGCGGCACATCCGCGAAGGCGAGGCCCGGGAGGGCCGTGCGCGCCTGCCGATCCTCGCCGTCACCGCCAGCGCGCTCGAGGGAGAAGAAGAGCGCAGCCGGGCAGCCGGCATGGACGGTTTCATCACCAAGCCGGTCGGCATCGAGCAATTGCGCGCGACGCTCGACGTCTGGCTGAAGGATGCGACTGGGAGACGTGTGGCATGAATCTGGCCTATGATCGCGGCAGGCTGGCCGAGCTGTTCGGCGACGACCCTGTCACGCTGGCCGAGATCGAACGCGAGTTCCTCGACACGGCGCGCGGCGCCGAACGCGAGATCCGCGACACGGATGATCTGGAGACAATCGCGCAGGCGGCGCATCGCGTGAAAGGCGCGTCGGGCATGATCGGCGCCAACGCCTTGAGCCAGGTCGCCGCCGCCGTCGAAAAAGCGGCCAAGACGCACGGCCTTACGGCTGTGCGCCGACTGGAAGAGAGTTTCAGTCACGAGGTGACGAAGGTCGCCATCCTCATGTCGGACAGCGACTAGCGTCGCGGCCGCAGCATCACCGTCGCGGAGTAGGAGAGCAGGGCGCGGTCGTTCTGTTCCAGCAGTCCGCGCAGGAAGGCGATCGACTTGCCGCGTTTGGGCACTTCCACGCGCGTGACCAGCGGCGCGGAGATGTCGCCGGCGGAGAGGAACTCGGCCGCGAACGAGACGGTGGTCGGTGCCATGTCGGTCGACATGGCCGCGGCGCGTGTGATGGCGGTGTCGGCGAAGCTCATCATGTAGCCGCCATGGAGTGCGCCGCCGGAATTGCACATGCGCGCCAGGGTCGGCTGCACCAGCGAGGCGCCGTCGGCCTCCCGGCGCACGAAGGCCGGACCGATATGGGTCGAGTAGGGGCTCGCCTTGAACGGCTCGAAGCCTTCGGGCACGAGCTGCGGCGGCAGGTCGATCCGTGACGGTGCCTGCTCGTCCTTGCGCGCCATCGCCTTGGCGCGCGCGACGTGCCGGCAGACGCCGGACCACAGCGCGATCGTCCGGCCTTCCTGGGTGATCGAGCCGCGCGCGAAGGCGAGGCGGCCCGTCACCTGAAGCGGCTCGCCGCGCGCTTCCAGCGGCGGTCCGATGACGGCGCCGTTGAGGAATTCGACGGCGATGCTCACCGTCATGGCGAAGGACGTGTTGGTGCCGCCGTCGGCGGCGCGGCCGGCCACGAGGCAGAGCGCATAGTCGGCGAAGGTCAGGATGCCGCCGCCATGCACGCCGCCCATGTAATTGCTGTGGCGTGGCAGGGTCGGCAGCACGCAGTGCACCGTGCCAGCCTTCCGGGCATCGCCCTGGAGGTCGAAATAGAACGGCCCGACATGATCCTCGAACGGATCCGGCGGCACGAACACGGTGTAGCGGGAGAGGTCGATCGTATCGGGCATTGGCTCTTGTGAAGCGTCGTGGGCGGGTTCTAATAGGGGAGAATCGCGCAATCACAAAGAGCCACGGAGCGAAACGCCATGGGCGAAGCCACCCACAAGATCGAGGTCCGGCGCGACAAGCGCGATGCCGGAACGGTGGCCCATCTGGTGTTCGACAATGCGCGGCGTCTCAACGTCCTGAACCCGTCCGCCCTGCACGATCTCACCGCGACCTTCCACGCGTTCTCGACCGAGGAGGATCTGCGCGTCGTCGTCTTCTCCGGTGCTGGCGGCCGGGCCTTCATCGGCGGCGCCGACATCAACCACATGGCCGGGATGCGCACCTCCGAGGATGGTCGCGCCTTCATCACCATGGTCCACAAGCTCTGCCAGTCCATCCGCGACTGTCCGGTGCCGGTGATCTGTCGCCTGGAAGGCTACACGCTGGGTGCCGGCCTCGAAGTGGCGGCCGCCTGCGACCTGCGCATCGCCACCGACACGGCGCATTTCGGCATGCCGGAGGTCAAGGTCGGCATTCCCTCCGTCGTCGAGGCGGCGCTGCTGCCCCGCCTGATCGGCTGGGGCCGCACGTCGTGGATGCTTCTCACTGGCGAGAACATCGACTCCGCCAAGGCCGAGGCCTGGGGCATGGTCGAGCAAGTCGTCGAGACGGCGAAGATCGACGCGGCCGTCGAGCGTTGCGTGCATTCCATCGTTGATGCGACGCCGCTTGCCGTGCGGGCGCAGAAGCGGCTGATGCGCCGCTGGGAGCGGCTGCCGCTCGACGAGGCCGTTCAGGCCGGCATCGATTCCTTTGCCCAGTCGGTTGCCGAGGGCGAGCACATCGAGCGCATGGGCGCCTTCGTCAACCGCAAGAAGAAGTAAGGTGTCGAAGGGGGCTGCGCGATGAGCAAGAAGACGGTCCGCATCGGCTGCCATTCGGGCTTCTGGGGCGACACCGAGACCGCCGCGGTGCAGCTCGTGCGGCACGGCGACGTCGACTATCTGGTGAGCGACTATCTCGCCGAAGTGACCATGTCGATCATGGCGGCGCAGAAGCTGCGCAATCCGCAGGCGGGCTATGCCATCGACTTCGTCTCGGTCGTCATGGCGCCGCTGGCGCGCGAGATCGCCGAGAAGAAGATCAAGGTCGTGACCAATGCCGGGGGCGTCAATCCACTCGCGTGCCGCGATGCAGTGCTGAAAGCCTGCGTGGCTGCGGGCGTGACGCTCAAGGTCGCGGTCGTGCTGGGCGACGACATCCTGCCGCGCGCCGACGAATTCCGCGCCGCCGGCATCCGCGAGATGGACACGGGCGCCGAGCTGCCCTCGAAGATCGCCAGCATGAATGCCTATCTCGGCGGCTTCCCGATCGCCCGGGCGCTGGCCGAAGGCGCCGACGTGGTCATCACCGGACGCTGCGTCGATTCCGCCGTCACATTGGGCGCGTTGATCCACGCGTTCTCGTGGACACCGGAAGAGTTCGATCGTCTCGCCGCCGGCACGCTGTGCGGCCACATCATCGAATGCGGCGCGCAGTGCAACGGCGGCAACTTCACCGATTGGCGGCTGGTGCCCGACTACGACAATATGGGCTTCCCGATCGCCGAGGTGTCGGACGACGGAAGCTTCGTGCTCTCGAAGCCCGACGATACCGGCGGCCTGATCACGACCGCGACGGTCGCCGAGCAGATGCTCTACGAGATCGGCGATCCGCGCGCCTACATGGTGCCGGACGTGGTGTGCGACTTCACGCAGGCGACCTACGAGCAGGTCGGCAAGGACCGCGTGCGGGTGAGCGGTGCCCGCGGCCGCCCGCCCACCGACACCTACAAGGTTTCGACGACCTGGCCCGACGGCTACAAGTTCAGCTCGATCTTCATGCTGGGCGGCCGCGAGGCGGTGGCCAAGGGCCGCCACAGCGCGGAGTCGATCATCAAGAAGACGCGCCGCCTGTTCGGCGAGAAGGGCATGGCGGACTATCGCGACGTCAGCATCGAGGTGATCGGCAGCGAGGCGACTTACGGGCCGCACGGCCGCGTGCCGGATGCGCGCGAGGTCGTCGTCAAGATCGCCGCCAAGCACGACCAGAAGGAGGCGCTGGCGCTGCTCGGCCGTGAGATCTCGCCGATGTCGACCGGCGGCGTAGTCGGCATGACCGGCAGCTTCGGCGCCGGACGCGTCTCGCCGTCGCCCGTCATCCGCATGTTCTCCTGCCTGGTGCCGAAGTCGATGGTGCCGGTCACGGTGGACGTCGATGGCCATCGGATCGCGATGCAGGAAGGTGCGCTGAGCGGCGGCTTCACCTTGGCACAGCTTCCCGTCGAAGCGCCGGCGGCCCAACCCTTGCCGGCCGGCGATACGGTGACCGTGCCGCTGATCGCGCTGGCCTATGGGCGCTCCGGCGACAAGGGCGACAACGCCAATATCGGCATCTTCGCGCGCCAGCCGGAGTACGAGCCCATCCTCGACGCCGAGGTGACGGAAGAGGCGGTTGCGAAGTATTTCGCCCACCGCATCGAGGGACCGGTCACGCGCTGGCGGCTGCCGGGTATCAAGGGCTTCAACTTCCTGCTGCGCAAGGCACTGGGCGGCGGCGGCATGGCCTCGCTCAAGGCCGATCCGCTGGCCAAGGCCTTCGCGCAGATGCTGCTGGACATGCCGGTGCGCGTGCCGAAGTCGCTGGGAGCGACGTTCGGCACTTAAGCCCCTCGCGGCGTCGCGGAAAAGAGCATCAGTCCGGCTGTTACCGGCTTGTGGACCCGCCCGTCTGGAGCGGCGCACCGTCCATCGCCCGGGCGTCGGCGGCAGCGCGACTGCGCGTGCATGACATCACCTTCCTGCTCTTGTCGGCCTCCCTGAATTCGCGTGCACCAGGATAATATCTATCGATTGACACAGTGTATCGACTGATAGTAATTGGCTCGGGTCCGCACTGCTCAGGGTAGCGATGATCAATATTCAGACCACTGGACGTGGCCGTCCCGGGACCCAGGCGAGGGGCGAGGATACGCGTCGGCGCATCCTGGAAAAGGCGCTCGATCTCTTTGCCGCCCACGGATACGAGGGCGCCAGCACCCGGCAGATCGCCGAGGGCGCGGGCGTGAATCTCCCGGCCATCCAATACTATTTCGGCAACAAGGAAGGCCTCTACCGGGCAATCATCGAGGACATCGTGGCCGACACGGAGCGGCACATGTCCACGGTGCTGCCCCGCGTCCGAGCGGCGCTCGACGATCCGGAGGCCACGTCGGCCGAGCTGACGGAGCTTCTGTGCCAGACGCTCGAAGCCTTCGTCACCGTGGTGACGAGCGGCCCCCAGGTCGAGAGCCGCCGCCTGATCTTCGCGCGGGCCGAGGTGGAAGAGACGCCCGGACTCGACCGGATGCACGAGAACGGCATGCAGCAAATCTTCAATCCCTGTCTCGCACTCTTTGCCCGGATCCACGGAAAGTCCGAGGGCGACCCGGAGATGACGATGCGCACGATGGCGCTGATCGGGCAGGTCGTCATCTTCTGCAACAACCACAAGCGCCCCATCCTCAAGGCGGTCGGTCTCGACGGCGAGAACGTCCAGTTGATGAAGCAGATCGTGCGCGAGCAGACGCTCGCTATCTGCCGCGCCGTCGCGCCCGAAAAATAGCGTCGCGAGTACCAGCATGCACAGGCGGTCACCCTTTCTCCTGGCTTTCACGGCCTTCCTGCTCGCCGGCTGCACCGCTGGCCCGGACTTCGTGAAGCCGGCCAAGCCTGCTTCGACCGGTTACACGCCCGAGCCGCTAGCGCTGCAGACCAGTTCCGCGGCCGGTCCCGGCGGCGCCGCGCAGACCTTCGCGCCCGAGCAGGACATTCCCGGCGAATGGTGGACTCTGTTCCAGTCGCCGCAGCTCGATTCGCTGATCAAGGAATCGCTGCAGGCCAATCCCGATGTCGATGCCGCGCAGGCGGCGCTGCGGCAGGCCCGGGAACTCTACTTCGCCCAGCAGGGCAGCCTGTTTCCGACCCTGGGCGCCAATGCCTCCGGCCAGCAGCAGCTCGCCTCTCCTGCCTCCCAGGGACAGACGGGCGCCGGGGCCGTGTTCGGCGTTACCTCGGCGTCGCTCAGCATCTCCTATTCGCCTGACGTGTTCGGCGGCGTGCGGCGTCAGGTCGAATCCCGGGAGGCGGCCGCAGAGAACCAGCGCTTCCAGCTCGAGGCGACCTATCTCACCCTCTCCTCCAACGTCGTCGTTGCCGCGATCAACCTCGCGTCGCTGCAGGCCCAGATCGGCGCGACCCGGGACATCATCAACATTCTCAACAACTCGCTGGGTGTCGTGCGTCGCCAGTTCGACCTGGGCGGTGCCTCGCGCGCCGACGTGCTGGCACAGGAAGCCGCCCTCACGCAGACCCAGGCGACCCTGCCGCCGCTGCAGAAGCAGCTCGCCCAGCAGCGCAACCAGCTGATGCGGCTGGTCGGCCGCTCGCCGGACCAGGATCGCGGCGAGAGCTTCGATCTCGCCAAGCTCAAGCTGCCGCAGGAGCTGCCGCTCAGCCTGCCCTCGCAGCTCGTCGAGCAGCGGCCCGACGTGAAGGCGGCCGAGGCCCAGCTCCAAGCCGCGAGCGCCGACATCGGCGTCGCCGTCGCCAACCAGATGCCGCAGTTCACCATCACCGGCCTGCTGGGCTTCACGTCCGGGGGCATCGGCTCGCTGATCGTGCCGGGTGCGGGCGTGTGGAGCATCGGTTTCGGCATCGCGCAGACCGTGTTCGACGGGGGCAAGCTCGACCATCAGCGCCAGGCCGCGATCGCCGCCTATGAGCGGGCGGCCGCGCAGTATCGCGGCGTCGTGCTGTCGGCATTCCAGGATGTCGCCAACGCCCTGCGTGCCGTGCAGTACGATGCCGATACGCTGCGCGCCCAGGTCGCCGCTGAGCAGACTGCGGCGGCGAGCCTCAGGCTCTCGGAGCAGCAGTACCAGCTCGGCGCCGTGAACTACCTGATCCTGCTCAATGCGCAGCAGACCTACCAGACCGCCATCATCAACCGGCTGCGCGCCCAAGCCGCGCGCTACGCCGATACCGCCGCGCTGTTCCAGGCTCTGGGCGGCGGCTGGTGGAACCGGACCGACGTCGATCCGAAATCGATGGGCAAGCCCACGCGCTTCGCGCTGCCGCCCGTTCAAGACATCAAGCTGCCGCGCGCCGGTCACTGATCGGCCGCGCTCCCTTCAATCGGAATCAAGTCATCCTGATCAGCTCAAGAGGCAGACGATGATCAAGCGAATGCTCATCATGCTCATTCTCGTCGGCGCGGTGCTCGGCGGATTGTTCGGCTTCAAGACCGTCGTCAACGGCAAGATCAAGGAAGCCATGGCCGGCATGGCCAACATGCCCCAGACCGTGTCGGCGACGAAGGCCGAGACCAGCGACTGGCAGCCGAAGATCGATGCGGTCGGCACCCTGCGCGCCGTGCGCGGAGCGGAGCTGTCGCTCGAAGTGCCTGGCGTGGTCGAGGCGATCACCTTCCAGTCTGGCGACGAGGTGAAGGAAGGGCAGGTGCTGCTGACCCTGCGCAAGCAAGACGAGGAAGCCCGGCTTCAGTCGCTCGAGGCGACGGCGTCCCTCGCGCAGATCACCTACGACCGCGACCTGAAGCAGCTCAAGGCGCAGGCGATCAGCCAGGCGATCGTCGACAACGACGAAGCCAATCTCCGCAATGCCCGTGCGCAGGTCGCCGTCCAGAAGGCGATCCTCGACAAGAAGACGCTGCGGGCGCCGTTCGACGGCAAGCTCGGCCTGCGCCAGGTCGATCTCGGCCAGTTCCTCGCGGCCGGCACTATGATCGCCACCCTGCAGTCGCTGAATCCGATTTACGTCGACTTCCTGCTGCCCCAGCAGGCCGTGGCGCAGATCGCGGTCGGCGACAGGGTGAGGGCTAAGATCGATGCCTTCCCGGGGCACACGTTCGAAGGCAAGATCACCGCCATCAATCCAAAGATCGAGACGGGCAGCCGCAACGTGCAGGTGCGCGCCACCTTGCCGAATGCGGACCAGAAGCTGATGCCTGGCATGTTCGCCGCGGTCGAGCTGGACACCGGCGCGGCGCAGCGGCTGGTCACGCTGCCGCAGACGGCGGTGAGCTACAATCCCTACGGCTCGCTGGTCTATGTCGTCGACGACAAGGGCAAGGGCGCCGAAGCGAAGTCCGAACTCGTTGCCCGACAGGTCTTCGTCACGACGGGCGCCACGCGTGGCGACCAGGTGGCGATCCTGAAGGGAGTCTCCGAGGGCGACACGGTGGTCACCTCCGGCCAGATCAAGCTGCGCAACGGCGTGCCGGTGGTGGTCGACAACCGCGCAGTGCCGACCAACGACGCCGCACCGACGATCGTCGACAAATAACAGCCTGCAGGACATCGTTCCATGAAGTTCACCGACATCTTCATTCGCCGCCCGGTTCTGGCGAGCGTGGTGAGCCTGCTGATCCTGGTCGTCGGCCTGCGCGCCATCAGTGCCCTGCCGGTGCTTCAGTATCCGCGCACCGAGAATGCCGTCGTGACGATCACGACGACCTACTACGGCGCCGACCCCGACGTGATCGCCGGATTCATCACGACGCCGCTCGAGCAGGCGGTCGCCCAGGCCAACGGCATCGACTACATGACGTCGACCAGCCAGAGCGGCGTCAGCACCATCACGGTCTACCTGCGCCTCAACTACGATTCGAGCAAGGCGCTCACCGAGATCAACACCAAGGTGAACTCGGTGCTGAACCGGTTGCCCGCCGGCACGCAGCAACCTGTGCTGACGGTGAAGGTCGGCCAGACGATCGACGCGATGTATATCGGCTTCAACAGCAAGGAACTCGCGCCCAACCAGATCACCGACTATCTGGTGCGCGTCGTGCAGCCCCGGCTGCAGGCGGTAGAAGGCGTGCAGACGGCGGAGCTGCTGGGGGCCAAGAACTTCGCGCTGCGCGCCTGGCTCGATCCGCAGAAGCTCGCCGCCTATGGCCTGACGGCGGCCGATGTCGGCCAGGCGCTGACGGCGAACGACTACATCGCCGGGCTCGGCACGACCAAGGGCCAGATGGTGCAGGTCACACTCAAGGCCTCGACGGCGCTCAGCTCGCTCAATGAGTTCCGCAACCTTGTGCTGAAGCAGGACAAGGGCGCGATCGTCCGCCTGAGCGACGTGGCGAACGTGACGCTTGGGTCCGACGACTACGAATCGGAAGTAAGCTTCGACGGCCAGAAGGCGGTCTATATCGGCATCCAGGTGGCTCCGGCCGCCAACCTGCTCGACGTGATCAAGGGCGTGAAGGACGTCTTTCCGGAGATCCAGGCGCAGCTTCCGCAGGGGCTGAACGGCCAGATCATCTACGACTCGACGGAGTTCGTGAACAGCTCGATCGAGGAGGTGATCCGCACCCTGATCGAGGCGCTGGTGATCGTGACCCTGGTGGTCTTCGCCTTCCTGGGATCGATCCGCTCTGTGGTCATCCCCGTGATCGCCATTCCGCTGTCGCTGATCGGCACCTTCGCCATGATGGCGGCCTTCGGCTTCTCCATCAATCTGCTCACTCTGCTCGCGCTGGTGCTGGCGATCGGCCTGGTGGTCGACGATGCTATCATCGTGGTGGAGAACGTGAACCGCCATCTCGAGGAGGGGCAGAAGCCATTCCCGGCCGCAATCCAGGCGGCTCGCGAGCTGGGCGGCCCGATCATCGCGATGACCGTGGTCCTGATCGCGGTCTACGTGCCGATCGGCTTCCAGCGCGGCCTGACGGGCGCGCTGTTCACCGAGTTCGCCTTCACCCTGGTGGGCGCCGTCACCATTTCTGCGATCGTCGCCCTGACGCTCTCGCCCATGATGTGCTCGCGGATGCTGAAGCCCCACAGCGACGACGATCGCGGCTGGGAGGCGCGCCTGATCCGCGGCATCGACAATGTGTTCGACCGGCTGCGGCGCGGCTATTCCCGCTGGCTGACCGGCAGTCTCAACTATCTCCCGGTCACGGCGACCTTCGCCGTGCTGGTGCTCGGCAGCATCTACTTCCTCTACACGGCGACCAGCAGCGAGCTCGCGCCGCAGGAGGACCAGGGCATCATCATCGGCTTCGCGACATCGGCGCCAAACTCGACGATCGACCAGCGCCAGATCTACTCGCGGGAGATCTACAAGATCGGCGCCAGCCATCCGGAAACCGATCACGTCTTCCAGCTCGACGTGCCCGGCCAGTCGATCGCGGGCTATGTACTGAAGCCGTGGGACAAGCGCACCATGACTTCCAACCAGCTGCAGCCGATCGTGCAGCAGCAGCTGGCGGGAATCGCCGGTGCGCAGGTCGTCGCCTTCCAGCCGCCACCGCTGCCGGGCTCGACCGGCCTTCCGGTCCAGTTCGTGATCAACACCACGGGCGGGTTCGAGGCGCTGAACGATGTGGCGCAGAAGTTCCTGCAGGAGGCGCTCGCCACCGGCCGCTTTATCTTCCTCAATACCGATCTCAAGATCGACGCGCCCCAGGCGACGGTCGTGATCGATCGCGACAAGGCCTCGGCGCTCGACCTGAAGATGAGCGACATCGGCGGCGCCCTGGGCTCGATGCTGGGCGGCGGCTACGTCAACTACTTCGCGCTCGACGGCCGCTCCTACAAGGTGATCCCGCAGGTCCAGCAGTCGTCGCGACAGAACATCGACCAGATCCTCGACTATCACATCAAGGCCGCCGACGGCACGACGGTGCCGCTGTCCACGGTCGCGTCGATCGCCACCAAGGCGATCCCGCAGTCGCTCAACCATTTTCAGCAGCTCAACAGCGCCACCATCCAGGGTGTGGCCTTCCCGGGCGTGTCCCAGGCCGAGGCGCTGCAGACCCTGAAGGAGCTGGCGCAGCGCACGCTGCCCCAGGGCTACTCGATCGACTATGGCGGCGCGTCACGTCAGTACGTGCAGGAAAGTGGCGGCTTCATCGTCACCTTCGGATTCGCGCTGATCATCATCTACCTGTCGCTGGCGGCGCTGTTCGAGAGCTTCCGTGATCCGCTGATCATCCTCTTCTCCGTGCCGATGTCGATCGCGGGCGCGCTCATCTTCCTGATGGCGCTCAGCACGGTGGGCATGCCGGGGGCGACGCTGAACATCTACACCCAGGTCGGTCTGGTCACGCTCATGGGCCTGATCAGCAAGCACGGCATCCTGATCGTCGAGGTGGCGAACGAGCTGCAGGAGGCCGGCAAGTCGCGGCGCGAGGCCATCATCGACGCCGCTTCGATCCGTCTGCGGCCGATCCTGATGACGACGGCGGCGATGGTCCTGGGCGTCGTGCCGCTGATCGTCGCCACCGGCGCCGGCGCCCTGTCGCGCTTCTCGATGGGGCTGGTGATCGCCAGCGGCCTCGCGGTCGGCACCCTGTTCACCCTGTTCGTGGTACCGGCCGTCTACGTGATGCTGGCGGCGGACCATTCCAGGAAGCGCGGTGCCGGTGAGCACATCGAGGCGCCGGCGGCGGGCGACTGACCGCCGGACCGGGGGGTGGCGACGCGGGGCGGCAGACGGGACTGCCACGGCCGCCCCACAATAGTGTATCCTTGAGCGGATGACCGCCCCCTCGAAGCAGGTCCCGGAGAAGGACGAACGCGCAGACCGGCTTGCCGCCGCCCTGCGCGAGAACCTGAAGCGGCGCAAGGCGCAGGCGCGCGCCAAGGGGGAGGTCCCGAAGCCGTCGGGCGCGGGACAGGGTCATCCGACCGCAGGCAAGACCGGCGGTTGAGCCGCCCCCCTCCCTCGTTTAGAAGCGCCCCCAATGAGCATTCTCTCGGACCGCTGGATTCGCCGCATGGCGCAGGAGAAGGGCATGATCGAGCCCTTCGTCGACGCCCAGAAGCGCGAAGGCGTCATTTCCTACGGCCTGTCGTCCTATGGCTACGACGCCCGTGTCGGCACCGACTTCAAGATCTTCACCAACGTCAATTCGTCGGTGGTCGATCCCAAGGACTTCGACCAGCAGAGCTTCGTCGACCGCAACACCGAAGTCTGCATCATCCCGCCCAATTCCTTCGCGCTCGCACGGACGGTCGAGTATTTCCGCATCCCCCGTGACGTGCTGGTGATCTGCGTCGGCAAGTCGACCTATGCGCGCTGCGGCATCATCGTGAACGTGACGCCGCTCGAGCCGGAGTGGGAGGGTCACGTGACCCTGGAATTCTCCAACACCACGCCGTTGCCCGCGAAGATCTATGCCAACGAGGGCGCCTGCCAGTTCCTCTTCCTCCAGGGCAACGAGCCCTGCGAGGTTTCCTACCGCGACAAGGCCGGCAAATATCAGGGCCAGCGCGGCGTCACCCTGCCGAAAATCTGAGCGGAGGCGACCATGGACAGAATTCGCATCAGGGGCGGCCGCCAGCTGAAGGGCCAGATCCGTATCTCCGGCGCCAAGAACGCGGCCCTGCCGCTCATGGTGGCGTCGATGCTGAGCGACCAGCCGCTCACCCTCCACAACGTGCCGCGCCTGGCCGACATCACCACCATGATGCAGCTGCTGCGGCAGCACGGGGTGGAGATCGAGGCGACCGCTGGCGAGAACGGCCACAGCCACGGTACGACGATGGTGCTGAAGGCCGCGAAGATCACTTCGACCACCGCACCCTACGACATCGTGCGCAAGATGCGGGCGTCGATGCTGGTGCTGGGCGTGCTGCTGGCGCGCGAGGGCCAGGCCAAGGTGTCGCTGCCGGGCGGCTGCGCCATCGGCGCGCGTCCCGTGGACCTGCATATCGCCGGCCTGCGCGCGATGGGCGCGGAGATCGACATCGACGGCGGCTACATGGTCGCGCGGGCGCCCAAGGGGCTCAGGGGCGCGCGCTACACCTTCCCGAAAGTGTCGGTCGGCGCCACCGAGAACCTGATGATCGCGGCCGCTCTGGCCAAAGGCACGACCGTCCTCGACAATGCCGCCCGCGAGCCCGAGATCGCCAATCTCGCCGAATGCCTGTCGGCGATGGGCGTGCCGGTGGGGGGCATCGGTACAGAGACGCTCACCATCGAGGGCGTGACCTCGTTCAACGCGATCGAGCATGCGGTCATCCCGGATCGCATCGAGACCGGCACCTACGCCATGGCCGTCGCCATGACCGCGGGCGACGTCGAACTGATCGGCGGCCGGGTCGACCTGATCGACACGGTGGCCGCCAGCCTGCGTTCTGCCGGCGTCACGCTCGAGAACACCGAGAACGGTATGCGCGTGCACCGGACCAACGGCGCCTTGCACGGCGTCGACGTGATGACCGAGCCGTTCCCGGGCTTCCCGACCGATCTCCAGGCTCAGATGATGGCGCTGATGACGCGGGCCGAAGGCGCTTCGATGATCACCGAGACGATCTTCGAGAGCCGTTTCATGCATGTGCCGGAACTGGCGCGCATGGGCGCCAACGTCACCATCCACCACCAGTCGGCCCTGGTCCGCGGCGTGCCGAAACTGCGCGGCGCCGAGGTCATGGCCACCGACCTGCGCGCTTCGGTGTCGCTGGCGATCGCGGCCCTGTCGGCCGAAGGCGACACGATGCTCCACCGCGTCTATCACCTCGACCGCGGCTTCGAGCGCCTGGAAGAGAAGCTCAGCGCCTGCGGCGCCGACATCGAGCGGCTGAAGGGCTAGAACGTATGACGGCGAAGCTGAAGCTGTCCGCGCTCGACGCCGACGACCTGGCCATCGTTTCGGCCGCCGTTCAGGACGCGCTGGTGGCGGTTCGCGACTGCGCCTACCTGAAGGACGAAAGCCGCTTCATCCTGCTGCTCAACCGGTTCCGGTGGGAAGCTGATCCGGGGCAGGCAACTGGCCATACCCGGACCCATTCCGCCCTCGTCTTCAACGAGGTGACGACGGTGCGGCACCATGACATCCCCACGGCTGAACCCGACCGGATGCTGGAACTGCTCGCGGTGGTGCTGGAAAATGAGCATTCAGTCCTGCTGCGCTTTTCGGCCGGCCGGGCCATACGGCTGGAAATCGGCCGTCTCGCATGCCATTTGGGAGATGTCGGGGAGCCTTGGCCCACCCCGTGGAAGCCCGCCCACCCGGTCGAATAGCCCTTCGGCTCCGGCGAGGGGCGGGCATTCGTTACTGGAGAACCTGTCGTGTCGAGCGAGGCTAACGAGAAGCTCATCCTGGCGCTGCCCAAGGGTCGCATCCTCAAGGAAGCGGCCCCTGTGTTCGCGCGTGCCGGCATCGAACCGGAGGCGGCCTTCGCCGATCCCGATGCCCGCCAGCTCCGCTTCGCGACCAACCATCCAGACCTCGACATCATCCGCGTCCGCTCCTTCGACGTGGCCACGTTCGTGGCGTTCGGCGCCGCCCATCTCGGGATCGCCGGCGCCGACGTGCTGATGGAGTTCGACTATCCGGAAATCTACGCCCCGATCGACCTCGGCATCGGGAAGTGCCGTCTCGCCGTCGCCGAACCGGTCGAGATGGCCGGCAAGGACGATCCGCGGCGCTGGAGCCACGTGCGCATCGCCACCAAGTATCCCGAGGTGACGCGCCGGCACTTCGCTGCGCGCGGCGTCCAGGCGGAGTGCGTCAAGCTTTCCGGCGCCATGGAGCTGGCGCCGTCGCTCGGCCTCAGCCACCGCATCGTCGACCTCGTCGATTCCGGCCGCACCCTGAAGGAGAACGGCCTGGTCGAGATCGAGCACATCGCCGATATCACCTCGCGCTTCATCGTGAATCGTGCTGCCCTCAAGACGCGGCCCGAGCGGGTCGGCCACTGGATCGACCGCTTCCGCGAAGTCGCCCTCGGGGTGCCCCGTGCCGCTTAGGCTCGACGCTTCGGCGCCGGGTTTCGAGAAGGAATTTTCGGCCTTCCTGGGGCGCAATCGGGATACCGACGAAAATGTCGACCGCGTCGTGGCCGGCATCGTCGCCGACGTGCGTGCGCGTGGCGACGCGGCTGTCGTCGACTACACCGCCAAATTCGACTGGGCGGGCATCACCGCCGCCAACATGCGCATCTCCGACGCCGAGCGCGAAGCGGCGGCGGCACAGGTGCCGACCGCGCAGCGCGAGGCGCTGACCTTCGCCGCCAAGCGCATCGAGGCGTTTCACCGTGCCCTGATGCCGAAGGATGTCGACTTCACCGACGCCACCGGCACGCGACTGGGCGCGCGCTACCGGCCCGTCGACGCCGCCGGTGTCTACGTGCCGGGCGGCACGGCGGCATACCCGTCGTCGGTGCTGATGAACATCGTGCCGGCCAAGGTGGCGGGCGTTGGGCGCATCGTGATGGTTGTGCCGACGCCGGGCGGCACGCTCAATCCGCTGGTCATGCTGGCGGCGGAGATTGCCGGTGCCGATGAAGTCTGGCGCATCGGCGGCGCGCAGGCGGTGGCGGCGCTGGCCTACGGCACCCAGTCGATCAAGCCGGTGGACAAGATCACCGGACCCGGCAACGCCTATGTCGCCGCCGCCAAGCGCCGCGTGTTCGGCCAGGTCGGCATCGACCTGATCGCCGGCCCCTCCGAGATCCTCGTGGTCGCCGACCGGCACAACGATCCGCAGTGGATCGCGGCCGACCTCCTGTCCCAGGCCGAGCACGACCCGTCCTCGCAGTCGGTGCTGATCGCCGACGATGCGGCCTTTGCCGATGCGGTCGTGCGCGCCGTCGAGGTCGAACTGAAGACGATGCCGCGTGCGGGCATCGCTGGGCCGAGCTGGCGCGACAATGGCGCCGTGATCCTTGTCCCGGATTTCTCGGCCGCGCCGCCCATCGTCGACGCCATTGCCGCCGAGCATGTCGAGCTCGCCCTGGAGATGGCGGAGGCCGAGGCTCTGTCGCAGAAGCTGCGCCATGCCGGTGCGATCTTCCTCGGCCGCCACACGCCCGAGGCGATCGGCGACTATGTGGCCGGCACGAACCATGTGCTGCCGACCTCGCGCGCCGCGCGTTTCTCCGGCGGGCTGGGCGTCGCCGACTTCCTGAAGCGGACGTCGCTGGTCGCTTGTACGCCGCAGTCGCTGGCCGCCCTCGGCCCGTCCGCCGTGGCGCTCGCCGATGCTGAAGGGCTCGGCGCCCATGGCCGGTCGGTTTCGCTCCGGCTGGGTCGTTAGCCGTGCCGGCGGGAACGATCGACAGGACGCGGCGCATCATCGACGTCGTGCTGGACGAGGACTCGGTCGCCCGCCGCACGCCGGAGGTGGAGCACGAGCGGGCCGTCGCACTGTTCGACCTGATCGAGGAGAACGACTTCCATCTGGTCGGCGGCCAGCCGGGACCCTATCGCCTGAGGATCGGCATCTTCGAACAGCGCCTGGTATTCGACGTGCGCAGCGAGTCCGACGAGAAGCTGCGCGACATCGTCCTGTCGCTGACGCCGTTCCGCAAGGTCGTGAAGGACTACTTCCTCATCTGCGAGAGCTATTACGCCGCCATCAAGAAGCTGGGACCGTCGCAGATCGAGGCGCTCGACATGGGGCGGCGCGGCCTGCACGACGAGGGATCGGAACTGCTGCGGGAGCGGCTCGACGGCAAGATCGAGGTCGACCACGACACGGCCCGGCGGCTGTTCACCCTGATCTGCGCCCTGCACATCAAATCGTGAGCGGACAGGGGCGATGATCGGACTGCCGTCCAGCCTGCTCTTCGCCTGCAGCGAGAATTCGGTCCGGTCGCCGATGGCCGAGGCGCTGGCCAAGCGGCTCTACGGCCACAGGGTCTATATCGATTCTGTGGGCGTGCGCGCCAGCGAGGTCGACGGGTTCGCGGTCGCCGCGCTGGACGAGATCGACATCGACGTCCACCGTCACCATGCCAAGACTTTCGATGACGTCGATGCGGCGTCGTTCGAGCTGATCGTCACCCTGTCGCCGGAGGCGCATCACAGTGCGCTGGAGTTCACGCGGGGCACGGCTGCCGAGGTCGAGTACTGGCCGATGCCCGATCCCAGCGCGGTGGAGGGATCGCGGGAGACGCGGCTCGATGCCTACCGTCACACCCGCGATCAGGTCCTGGCCAGACTGAAGGCGCGCTTCGGGATTCCGATCACGCCCTCGGTCTGACCGTTTCGGCTCAGCGCTGGGTGACGTGCCCGGCCGGGTCGAGGGTGATCAGATAGTAGGTGTCACCCTTGAGGGCCTGGCCCTCCCAGCTGCCGTCCTTGTTGCGCAGGAGCATGGTGACGCCGTTGTAGCCGGCATCGTGGATCTGCTGCCGCGCGATGGCGCCTTCGGCGGTCGGCGTCCAGTTGGGCGCGGTCGTCGGCGTGAAGATCCTGTTGGGCTCGGTACCGGGCTCGCGACCGGTGGGCATGCCTTGCGCCTGGACTGCATTCGTCGCGAGGACCGCGGCGCCGACCAGGGAAAATGCAAGCAATGTCCGGTTCATGATGTCTCTCCTCAGGTGCGAAGCGCTGCCACACTGGAGCGCCTTCGCCCGGGATCATTTCCGGACCGGATTGTGGGTCGATTGTGGCGGGAGCGCACTCGTGCCCGCAGGCAAGCCTCCCGCCGTGCACGAGCGCGTGTAAGGACAGTGTCAGCGCGCGCTGTCGGAACCCGCATACCAGGCCGCGCGATGCGAGCTGTGACGCGGCACCGGCAGATTGATGAGGTCCATGAACACCGACGCGCCGCCATCGGCACCGGCGAGGTCGCCCTCGAGCACGTCGACCTCGAAGGTGAGCTTGTCACCCTCGAGCTTCGGCGACTTCAGCGTGACGACGGCATCCACCACGCTGGCCTTCGCCTTGTTCAGCACTGAGACCGTGGCGTTGGGCGGATCCTTGGCGAAAGAGTTAGGCGCCTTCAGCGTCCACTCCTCGAGCACGTGAGCGAGCATCGCATGGCCGGCCGAACGAACCGGGCGGTCGGCGAACACGATGACGCTGGGCGCGATGCCGTCGAGGATCAGCTTGTTGTCCTGCAGCTTGGCGCCCCGTGCATTCAGCACGAACATCGAGGGGATGAGGCGCGGATGGCGCGCGGCGCCGACGACCTTGGGCAGGCCCTGCACCGACGAGGCGGCGGGCGCTGCCGGTTGGGTCTGCGCGGCGGCGCCGAAGGCGAGGCTGAGCGTGGCGGCGGCGGTCGCGAGGGCGACGGAGAGACGGAAGGATTGCATGATCATCACCGTGCGGCTCAGTAGCAGGGCAGGAGGGGCGGCTTGCCGCAGGTCGGCGCGTTGTAGCGCTGCTGATAGCGCGGATCGATGTCGGGCGGCGGCGGCGCACCGGCGCCGCTGTTGTAGCCGCCGCCTCCGCCACCAGCATAGGGATACGGATTGACGGGTTCCGTCGGCGAGGGATTGGACCAGCCGCTGAACGTGCTCGTGCCATTCGGATCGCCGATCGCCGGCGTCTCGCCACCGGTCGTCTGGCTCTGGCCGTAGTACTGCGCACCGTGCGAGCCGATGCCGAACCAGATCGTGTCGATGAACACCGAGGCCGGACCGTCGGCGGCGCCGAGGCTACCCTCCAGCACATCGACGTCGAAAGTGAGCTTCTCGCCCTCGAGCTTGGCGGTCTTCAGGGTCACCACGAGGTCCGACACGTTGCTGCCATCCTTGCTGAAGACGGAGACCGTGGCGTTAGGCGGATCCTTGGCGAAGCTGCCGGTGCGCCAGATGTCCGCCATGTCCGGAGTCACCATGTGACCCACCGAGCGCTTCGGCCGGCTGGTGAACAGGGTTGCGGTGGGCAACACGCCGTCGAGGACCAGCTTCTGGCCGTCGAGCTTCGCCCCGCGGGCATTGATGACGATCAGGGCCGTCGAATACTGCCGCTTGGCCGGCTTGCCGATCGTCTTCTGGGCCGGATGGGTGATGGCGTTGGGCGCCGCCGCGGGAGCCGGCGGCGCCTGGGCGAATGCCAGCGCCGGCGCCAGGAGCAGGGCGGCCACAAGGCCCGACATGCACGTTGAGTTCATCTTTTGCTGGTCCTTCTTTCCCGGGCGTCCGCAGCCGCGCCCTGTATAGGCGAGGCGGGCTCTCGTGAGAAGGCCGGCCAACCTCTGCCGTCGCCCGCGCTGCCATTGACTTAGCCCTTCCTGCGGCCCATTTTCCGGCCGCTTTCCCAGAATTTCACCCCAGCCGGAGGCCGGATGGCCAAGGAAGACCTGATCGAATTTACGGGCGTCGTGGCCGAGTTGCTGCCCAACGCGATGTTCCGTGTGAAGCTCGACAACGACCACGTCATTCTCGCTCACACGTCGGGCAAGATGCGCAAGAACCGCATCCGCGTTCTGGCAGGCGACCGCGTCACCGTCGAGATGACGCCCTACGACCTGACCAAGGGCCGCATCACCTTCCGCTTCAAGTAGGCGTTGCGCGCCTCGCCGATCCCTCCACTCGTACTGGCCTCCGCGTCGCCGCGACGGCTCGACCTGCTGCGGCAGGTCGGACTCGAGCCCGCCGCGATCGACCCCGCTGACATCGACGAGACGCCCCAAGCGGGCGAGCTGCCACGCGCCTATGCGCTGCGCATGGCGCAGGCGAAGCTTGCGGTCGTGAGGGAGCGCCATGCCGGCGCGCTCGTGCTGGCGGCCGACAGCGTCGTGGTCTGCAGTCGCCGCATCCTGCCGAAGACGGAGGAAGAGGCCGAGGCCCGCGACTGCCTCGCGAGACTGTCGGGCCGCCGCCATCGCGTGCTGGGCGGCGTCGCCGTGGCCGGTCCCGACGGCCGCGTACGCGCGCGCCTCGTCGAGACCATCGTGCGCTTCAAGCGCCTCGAGGCGGCCGACATCGACGCCTACCTCGCGAGTGGCGAATGGCACGGCAAGGCCGGCGGCTACGCCATCCAGGGCCGCGCCGCCGCCTTCGTCGCCTTCCTGTCCGGCTCCTACAGCAACGTCGTCGGATTGCCGTTGTTCGAAACCATGGCGCTTCTCAAGGCCGCAGCCCCATGAGCCGCGTCGACCGGCTCGTCTGCCATGTCCTTCCCAAGGCATTCCTGATGGCGCTGGTGGCGGAGGGCCGCCTGATGGAACTTCAGGTAGTTCGCCGCGACAGGCCCACGAGGGTCGAGAGCATCTTCCTCGGCCGCCTCGAGCGCGTGATGTCCGATCTCGATGCTGCCTTCGTCGACATAGGCATCGAACGCGCGGGCTTTCTGCGCGCCGAGGACCGCTCGGCCATCGACGGCTGGCCGCCGCTTGGCGCTCCCGTCCTCGTGCAGGTGCGCAACGACGGCGAGGGCGACAAGGGTCCGCGGCTTTCGATGAACGTCGCCATCAGTGGCCGCTACCTCGTCTACCATCCCAACGGCACCGGCGTGACCTTCTCCCGTCGCATCGAGGGCGAATCGGAACGCGACCGCCTGCGCGGTCACGTCGAGGGCCTGCTCGACGGCGGAATCGTGCTGCGCACGGCTGCCGCGGGTACCGCGGCCGAGCTTCTGCAGGCCGACGCCAGCCGCGTGCTCGAACGGTGGGAGAAGATCCGGCGACTGGCCCTCGACGTCGAGCCGCCGGCTGACCTGTCGGCGCGCATCCCGGGCGAGCGCGATCCGATCGCGCGGGCCTTGCGCGATCATGGTGCCGGCCTCGAAGAGGTGATCCTCGACGACCGCGCCATGGCGCGCGCATTGCAGGACAGGATGGACCGGCTCGGCGAAAGGATCCGCGTCCGCTGGCACAACGGGACGATGCCGGTCTTCGACATCGACGATGTCGCGGGCCAGATCGACACCGCGCTGGCGCCGCGCATCGCCTTGCAGAGCGGTGTCGAGGTGCTGTTCGAGCCCGGCGAGACGCTGTGCGCCGTGGATGTCGACAGTGCGGGGGCGGGCGGCCGCCAGGGCCGCGCGCCACGGCGGCCGGTCGACGTCAACCTGGAGGCGGCGCCGGCGATCGCCCAGCAACTCAGGCTGCGCAACATCGCAGGTGCGGTGGTGATCGACTTCGTCACGATGCGCAGCGCCTACGATCGCGACAAGGTCCAGGCGGTGCTGGCCGAGCATCTGGCGAGCGACCCCGTGCCGACCCAGATCTATGGCTTCACCCGGCTCGGCCTGTTCGAGTTGACCCGCGCGCGGCGCGGCCCGACCCTGGCGGCCCAGCTCGAAGCGCTGGAAAAGAGTGATGACTGACCGATCCCCGCCGCTGCGTGCCGTGCGCATCGAAGCGAAATGCCCGACCTGCGGAAGTCCAGCCGATCCAAAGTACAGGCCGTTCTGTCGCAAGCGCTGCGCCGACATCGATCTCGGTCGCTGGTTGAAGGAAGGCTACCGCATCGAAACCAACGAGGGGCCCGGCGAGGACGATCCTGCAGGTGGAGCGGGATCGTCTGGACAGCCGAGCTAGCGCGTCCTATAAGCCCCGCCTCCAACGGACGGCATGCCCAGGTAGCTCAGTTGGTAGAGCATGCGACTGAAAATCGCAGTGTCGGTGGTTCGACTCCGCCCCTGGGCACCATTCCGTTTCTCAACCAGATCAGCAAGTTGAGCAGGGAAACCTGAGCCGCCCCCCAATGGGCGGTTTTCTTTTGGACGCCGTCTGATGGCGCGGTTTTCCGGCGGAAGCTCTCTCGCGTTGGATCGAGAGAGCAGTCGGGGCCTTGGCGTCTCGCCCGTCAATTCTTGATCCACGGCCTGTGTCGTTCCGGCGAAGGAGCGCGAGCACCCCGCGCTTCGAGGTCTCTGCGCTGAAGCCTGCACTGACGTTTCAAGAAAGAAACCGAATTGTCGTTCCCGCCGCAGATAATCGCAGCGATGACGAAATGATATTTTGGTGAAAAGAACAAGAATGCCGCCCTGTCCGACATCTAGAGTTAAATTGCTAGAATTCCGCGAAAGATGATGACTCTGTTCTGAGACTGATAGCAGGATGCTCTTGGGGGAGAGCGCTCTACGGGTACAGAGCAATCAGCGGGGGAGTAGCGTCATGTGTGTGTTGGCCTGGAATGTCTCCACGGCGGAAAGCCTGGTCGTTATTCGCGGCATCGGCGTGTTCGACCTGTCTTTCGCCACGTCGTTTCGCCAGACCATGCGGGCAGAGGGTGCCGCCGGCTTTTGCAAGCTTTTCGACCTGAGCCGGGCGGACATCAAGCTCAGCGACCAGGACCTGCAGACCATGGTCGCCAGTACGCGCCTTGGCGGGATCATCAAGTCAGGACCGATCGCAATCTATCTGGGGAAGACCCCGCCGCCTCTCCTGGTGGACATGGCGATCCTGATGAAGGAGCGGATCGGCCACCGCCGCCGGTTGCGCCTCTTCACCGACGAGACCCTTGCACGGCAGTGGCTTGCCGAAGAAGGTCCGACCGTGAACCTACCCCACGGGATTTTTCACTTCCCGCCGAGGGACACGACCAGCGCCAGTCTCGGACGGTGAGGCGTCCTCACTTTCGCGCCGAATGGGATTTCATGTCGGGCTCAGACTCCACGCCGGGATCATTCCTCAAGCGGCCGCCAGACGCGGCCGGATGAGATTCGGCCACCGGTCGATGGGAGTGGGGCCTCAGCGTCCGTTGCAAGCTCACGCTGTCCCGACCTCGAAGCGCTTGGACACGCTGCAGGAATTGACCCGCTTGGCCGGACATGCCGGCGCGAAAGACGGTCAAGGCACAGGGCACCAGAAGCGAACCAGCTGGTAGGTTGGCGGCGCAAAATAAATCGCTCGCCGACGCCGCCGGCAGGGAGAAATCGGGCCTTCTCGTTCGTCTTATGAATGAGAGGGAGTTGCAGCGTGGTTCCGTCATGACCGGTTTTTCCGTCCTTGTCCGCCTCGTCGCGGCCATCGGCGGCGGTTACGCCGTGGCTGCCGGTCTGGCCGCACTGGCGGCCGTCGGCTTGCCGGCCGGTGGATTGATGGCGCGCAGCGAGGCCGTGGTCCTGGCCTCGATGCTGGCTTTCCTCGTCTATCTGGCGCTGCTGATCTGGGCCTTCGCCGACCGGCGCCTGGCCCGTCTTTGCCTGGTCATGGTCGCTGCAGGGATCGCTTCGTGGGGCGGCGCCTGGGGTCTCCTGCGCCTGACAGCAGGGGGTTGAAGATGGCGCCCGCTCTCCTGATCGCGTTGGCGCTCGCCTGCTATTTCGGCTTTGCCCTGCTGGCGTTGAGCCAAGATCGCCATTGGGAGCGTGCCGGCGGGGGGCGTGACTGTCCGGCGCGGCTGGTGCTTCCGATGCGGATCGCGGGTTACGCCTTCCTGCTGGCCTCCTTCGCGCTCGCTGTGTGGCGCGACGGTGCAAGCTTCGGAACGCTCGTCTGGGCGACCATGCTGAGCGTCGGCGCGATCGCCGTGACCTGCACTGTCACCTGGCGTGCCAACTGGCTGCGCCCCGTCGTTCGCACTCTTCAGGGTATCGCGTAATGCTGCTTCGTCGTCTGCTGGTCCTTCTTCTGCTGTTCCCTTCGCTGGCATTGGCGCAAGCACCAGGGATGACGGAGCCTGCGCCGCCGGCTGGCTCGGCGGCCCCTGCGGCACCGGCGTCGGCGCCCGATGCCGCTACGTCCACCAACGCCGCTCCGTCGGCCGTGACGCCTCCCGGCCAGCCGCCGGCTGCCGCTCCGGCACAGACGGTCCTGCCCAAGGACCTGTCGGTGTGGGGGATGTTCCGGGCAGCCGACTGGGTGGTGCAGGGGGTGATGGTCGGCCTGGTCGTGGCGTCGGTCCTGACCTGGACGGTGTTCGTGGCCAAGACCTTCGAGCTGGCGATGGCGGTGCGGCGCCAGCGGCGCCTGCTGGCCGCGTTGGACTCCGCGCCCTCGCTCGACAAGGCCCCGTCGAGCGACCTCGTGGCGGCGGCACAGGCCGAGCATAGGCTGAGCGCCGACACGGTCGACGACCGCGACGGTTTGAAGGAACGCGTGGCGTCGCGGCTGGAGCGTCTCGAAGCGGCGACGGGTCGGCGCATGCTGAAGGGTACGGGCGTGCTGGCCACGATCGGCTCGACGGCGCCGTTCGTGGGGCTGTTCGGGACGGTGTGGGGGATCATGAACTCCTTCATCGGCATCTCGCGCTCACAGACGACGAACCTCGCGGTTGTGGCACCTGGCATCGCGGAAGCGCTGCTGGCGACCGCGCTGGGCCTGGCGGCGGCCATTCCGGCGGTGGTGATCTATAACCACTTCTCGCGGCGGGTGACGGCCTACCGGGCTCTGGTCGGCGACACGTCGGCGGCGGTGCTGCGACTGGTGTCGCGCGACCTGGGACGGAGGTAGCGCGATGTCGGTGAAGCTGGACCATGGCGACGATGAGCTGGCGGAGAACCACGAGATCAACGTCACGCCGTTCATCGACGTGATGCTGGTGTTGCTGATCATCTTCATGGTGGCGGCGCCGCTGGCGACGGTCGACGTGCCGGTCGACCTGCCGGTGTCGACGGCGGAGCGGCAGCCGAAGCCCGACACGCCGCTCTATCTCACCTTGAAGGAGGACCTGTCGTTCACGCTGAAGGACACGCCGGTGAGTCGCGAGGCCCTGGCGAAGGCGCTGGACGAGGCGACGGGCGCGAAGAAGGACGAGCGCATCTTTTTGCGGGCGGACAAAGCGGTACCCTATGGCGAGCTGATGCAGGCGATGAACGTGCTGCGGGCGGCGGGCTACCTGAAGGTGGCCCTGGTCGGGCTGGAGCAATGAGGGAAGTGGCCCGCTGGATCGGCGCGTTCGTCTTCGTGCTGGCGCTGCACGCGGGTGCGATCCGGATCGCGCTGGGCTGGGCCACCGCCGAGGTGCCGTATTCGCCGCCGCCGGCCGCGATCATGCTGGAACTGGCGCCGCTGCCGGCCGCGCCGGAGATCGTGCCCAACGAGGCACCACCGGGACCGGAGCTGAGCGAGGTGATCCCTGAGCCCGAGGAGCCGCCGCCGGTGGAAATGCCGCCGCCGGTACTGGCGGAGGTGACCCTGCCCGATCCCGAGCCGCCGCCGCCGCTCGACCTCAAGCCGCCGCCGCCCAAGCCCAGGCCGATCGAGAAGAAGGTCGAGAAGAAGCCGCCGCAGCCCAAGGTCTCGGCGCCGCAGGCGGCGCCGGAGCAGGCGCGTACGGCCGCGGCACCGATGCCGGGCGCCTCGGCCGAGCCGCCGTCGGCGACCCTGCCGACGTGGAAGGGCCTGCTGCTGCGCCATCTCGAGCGCCACAAGCGCTACCCGTCCGAGGCGCAGCGGTCGCGGCACGAGGGCGTGACCTATGTGCGATTCACGATGAGCCGAGACGGCCGCATCCTCGCGGCGCGCATCGAACGGCCCTCTGGACATGCCGCGCTCGATCAGGAAGGGCTCGAGCTGTTGCAGCGCGCCCAGCCGCTGCCGCCGCTGCCCCAGGACCAGCCCGGCGAGAACCTGGAGATCGTCGTCCCCATCCAGTTCTTCCTCAGGAGGTGAAGGGATGGGGCGGCTGGAGGATCTCTGTCGCGAGCGCGGCGTCCGGCTGACCGAACAGCGACGCATCGTGCTGGAGGTGCTGGAGGACGCGACCGACCATCCCTGCACCTTCGAGATCCACCGCCGCGCCTCGGTCGGGCGCCGGATCGGCGTGGCCACGGTCTATCGGGCGTTGAACAGTCTCGCGACGGCGGGTGTGGTCACGCGCCATGTCTTCCGCGACGGCAAGGCGCGCTACGAGCGCGCCGGCCGGGCGGTCCATCCGCACCTGATCGACGTTGCGACCGGCGAGGTGATCGAGCTCGACGACGAGGGCGGCCTTGCCCGCATGATCGAGGTGGAAGCCCGCCGCATGGGCTTCCACCTCGTCGAGTTCAGGTTGAAGCTGTTCGGCGAGAAGAACTGACGTCTCACGGCAGGCTGCGCCGCGCCGCCTCGCGCTGGTTCGACAGGGTTGCCGCCACCGTGAAGAAGGCCTTGATGCTGCGGCGCATGCTCTCGCTCTTCAGGCAGGCGACGTAGTCGCTGCTGGTGATCCTGGCGTCGCGGAAGTGCAGGGTGCGAAAGCGTGTCGAGGCGCTCGCTTCCAGCTCCCAGATGATGCTGAAGCCCAGGCCGGCGCCGACGGCTTCGCAGACGGCCTCGCGGCTGCCCAGCTCCAGCACGGTGCGGGGCCGGACGCCGGCCTTCGCCATCGCGGCATGAGTAACGCGTCTCGTGTTCGACCCCTCCTCGCGCGAGATCATCGGTTGGTCTTGAAGCTCGGCCAGCCGCACGTTCTCGCGGCTCGCCCAGGGATGGTCGTTGCCCACGATCAGCACGGCCGTGTGCTTCCACAGCGGCATGGCGTGGATCTGCGGATGGCGCTCGACGCCGGGCAGGATCGCGAGGTCGGTGCGCCGCTCCATCAACTGCTCGCGCACGAAGCGCGTGTTGCCCATGGCGACCGACAGCTCGATGTTGGGATAGCGCGCCAGGAAGCGGGCGAACACGCCCATGGCGATGTGCGGCCCGTCGGCGGTGAGGCTGAGTTGTCCGCTTTCCAGCTCCGCGGATTCGGTCAGAATCTCCCGCATTTGTTCTTCGAGACTCGAGTAGCGCCGCGACATCCGGAACAGGCGCTCCCCCATCTCGGTGAGGCGCACCGCCCGGCGCGACCGCTCGAGCAGCTTCACGCCGTAGCGTTCTTCCAGCGCCTTCACCTGGATGGTGACGGCGGGCTGGGTCAGCCCCAGGGCGTCGGCGGCGCGTGAAAAGCTGCCGTGATGGGCGACGGCGTCGAAGGCGCGGATCTGTGTGTGCAGCATGCGTCTATATTAATAATTTTTAAGTTACAGAAGTAATATTGAATTGTCCTATCGGTTGGCGCACCCGATGATCATGCAAGGGGAAGGGGGACAATTGATGGTCGCGCGGAGGAACATCCTCTTCATCGTCATCGATCAGTGGCGGGCCGACGCACTCGGCTGTGCTGGCAATCCCGTCCTGAAGACACCGAATCTCGACCGGCTGGCCGCCGATGGCGTGCTCTGCCGCCGCCATTTCGTGCAGGCGGCTCCCTGTGGTCCGTCGCGCGCGGCGCTGCTGACCGGCACCTATCAGCACAATAACGGCGTCATGCGGAACGGCACGCCGCTGGCGCGCCGCTTCACCAACATCGCCCTGGAATGCCGCAGGGCAGGCTACGATCCGGCGCTGTTCGGCTACACCGACACGACGGCCGATCCGACCGGCCTCCCGCCCGACGATCCGGCGCTTCGGACCTACGAGTCGGTCATGCCCGGTTTCGCGCCGGAGCTGCACCTGCCGGAACTGCCCTATCCGTGGATGGCCGACCTGAAGGCCAAGGGATATCCGTTCGCCGACGACGTCACGGAGATCTATCGGCCGGCTACCCCGGCGGGCGACCGTGGACCGACCTTTCCGGCGGCACGCTTCAAGGCCGAGGACAGCATCACGGCCTTCCTGACCGATCGGCTGCTCGACTACATCTCGGTGCGGCGCGACGCCTCCTGGTTCGCGCACGCGGCCTACATTCGCCCGCACCCGCCTTTCATCGCGCCCGAGCCCTACAACACCCTCTACGATCCGGCCGACATGCCGCTGCCGCGTCGCGCCGCGACGGTGGAGGCGGAGGCCGCGCAGCATCCGCTCCTCGCCAGCTACCTGCGCTCACAGAGCCAGGCGAACTATTTCGTCACCGGGCAGGGGCTGGTCGCCGATCTCAGCGCCAGCGATCTCGCGCAGCTACGGGCGACCTATTACGGCATGGTGCAGGAGGTCGACGACCAGGTCGGCCGCCTGATCGACAAGCTGAAGGACTGGGGGCTCTACGACGACACGCTGATCGTCGTGACCGCCGACCATGGCGAGCTGCTGGGCGACCACTGGATGCTCGGCAAGCAGGGCTATTTCGACGAGGCCTACAACGTGCCGCTGATCGTGCGCGATCCACGCTCCGCGGCGAAAGCGAGCCGCGGCACGGCGATCGAGCGCTTCACCGAGGCGGTCGACGTGATGCCGACCGTCCTCGACTGGCTCGGCCTCGACATCCCGCGCCAGTGCGACGGCCGCTCGCTTCTCCCGTTGCTGCACGGAAAACCGGTCGAGGACTGGCGCCGCGCAGTGCACTGGGAATTCGATTTCCGCGGGCTTGGCGCCGCCGATTCGGAGACGGCGCTGGGCGTGCCGATGGACGCCTGCTCTCTGGCCGTCATCCGCGACGAGCGATTCAAATACGTCCATTTCGCCGCGCTGCCACCGCTGTTCTTCGATCTCGCCGCCGATCCGCACTGCTTCAACGACCTGTCGCGCGATCCCGCCGCAGCCCCGGCGATGCTGTCCTATGCGCAGAAGATGCTGTCGTGGCGCATCGTTTCGAGCGCCCGCGATTTCACCGGCATGCACGTTTCGTCCAACGGCCTCCACGTTCGCCCCTGATCAGGAGAAGGAATCCATCATGAGGAACAGGTTGCTCGGCGCCTTCGCCGGAATGGTCGCCGCCTTTGCCGCCTCGGTGGCGGCGGCTGCACCGATCGAAATCCAGTTCTGGCATCCGACCCTGGGACCGATCGACGATGCCTTGAAGCAGCAGATCGACAGCTTCAACAACGCCCAGACCGCCTACAAGGTCGTGGCCTCCGGCCGTGGCACCTACGACGAGACCTTCAATGCCGCGATCGCGGGCTTCCGGGCGAACAAGAGCCCGCACCTGCTGGTCGTAATCGGCCAGGGCACGCAGAGTATGCTGCTGTCGGGCGCGGTCTATCCGGTGCAGGATCTGCTGGCAGCCGAAGGCTACAAGATCGACTGGAACAACTACATCCAGCCGGTGCTGAACTACTATCGCACCAAGGACATGAAGCTCCTGTCGCTGCCCTTCAGCGTCTCGACGCCGATCCTCTGGTACAACAAGGATGGCTTCGCCAAGGCGGGCCTCACCCGGCCGCCCGCGACCTGGGACGAGATGGGCGAGTACCTGACCAAGCTTCGCGCGGCGGGCTTCGAGTGCGGCTACACCTCGGGCTGGCAGCAGTGGGTGCATGTCGACAACTATTCGACGATCCACGACCTGCCGATCGCCACCCTGCACAACGGGCTCGATGGTTTGAACGCGGTCTTCACCTACAACAAGACGGACGTGGTGAAGAACATCGCGCGCCTGCAGTCGTGGGTCGCCGATGGGCGCTACACCTATTCGGGCCGCCAGGGCAGCAGCGCGACACCGGCCTTCGCCTCGGGCCGCTGCGCGATGATGACCCATTCCTCGGCGGTCTTCTCCTCGCTGCAGGCCAGCGCCAAGTTCGCCTTCGAGGCCGCGCCGCTGCCCTACGAAGCGGGTACGACGCCGCACAACAGCCTGATCGGCGGCGGCGCACTGTGGGTGCTGAAGGGCCACAAGCCGGAGGAGTACAAGGGCGTGGCCGCGTTCCTCGCGCATCTCGCCAGCCCCGACCAGCAGGCCAAGTGGCACAAGGACACTGGCTACATGCCGATCACCAAGGCCGCCTACGAGAAGGTCAAGGCCGAGGGCTACTACGACAAGTACCCGCAGCAGGAAGTGGCCATCACCCAGGTCCAGCGCGGCACGCCGACGCTCAACACGATGACCGTGCGGTTGGGCAACGCCAACCAGTACGTCGCGGCCCTCGAGGAGGAGATGGAGGCAGTCTGGGCGAACAAGAAGACCGCGCAGCAGGCGATGGACGACGCGGTGCGGCGTGGCAACGAGATCCTGCGTCGCTTCGAACGCCAGCGCGGCAACTGAGCGGCGGCGGCGCGACGGGCTGATGCCATGATCAAGCGGGTGAACTTCCAGCGGCACAAGCCGCTGGCCTTCCTGCTGCTCGCGCCGCAGATGCTCGTGCTGGCCATCTTCGTGTTCTGGCCGGCGGCACAGGCGCTCTATCAGGCCTTCACCGTCACCGATCCGTTCGGCCAGCACTCGACCTTCGTCTGGTTCGACAATTTCCGCGACGTGCTGACCAGTCCGGAATACTTCAACTCGATCTACCGCACCGCCATCTTCAGCACCGGCACGACCGTCTCGGCCGTGCTGGCCGGTCTCGCCTTCGCGGTGCTGGTCGACCGGGTCGTGCGGGCCAAGTCCGTCTATCGGCTGATGATCATCTGGCCCTATGCCGTGGCGCCGGTGCTGGCCGGCGTCCTTTGGCTGTTCCTGTTCCATCCGATCTACGGCGCCATCGCGCTGATGCTGAAGCAGGGCTTCGGCATTCCATGGAATCCCCTGCTGGACGGCAGCGACGCTATGTTGCTGGTCATCGTGGCCGCCGCGTGGAAGCAGGTGAGCTACAATTTCGTCTTCTTCCTCGCCGCCCTGCAGGCGATCCCGCGCTCGCTGATCGAGGCGGCGGCAATCGACGGGGCGGGGCCGATCCGGCGGTTCGTCAGCATCGTCTTTCCGCTGATCTCGCCCACCACCTTCTTCCTGCTGGTGATCAACGTCGTCTACGCCTTCTTCGACACGTTCGGCATCATCCACGCCCTGACCCAGGGCGGGCCCGGCGGCGCCACCGACATCATGGTCTACAAGGTCTATGCCGACGGCTTCCTCGGCCTCGATCTCGGCCTGTCGGCGGCGCAGTCGGTGATCCTGATGATCCTGGTCATCGGGCTGACGGCAGTCCAGTTCCGCTTCCTCGAGCGGCGGGTGAAGTACGCCCAATGATCGAACGGACCCCCAAGCTCGACCTCTTCTGCCACCTGCTCCTGATCGCCGGCGTGATCGCCGTCTGCCTGCCGCTCTACTACGCGTTGATCGCTGCCACCCATACGCTGCCCGACGTGCTGCAGGTGCCGATGCCGCTCACGCCGGGCAGGGAGCTGCTGGTCAACCTGAAGGTTGCCATCGAGCGCGGCGACCTCGGCCGCCAGCTCGTCAATTCGCTGGTCGTCTCGATCGGCGTCACGGTCGGCAAGATCGCCGTGTCGATCTTGTCCGCGTTCGCGATCACCTATTTCCGCTTTCCCTTCCGGATGACCGCCTTCTGGCTGATCTTCGCCACGCTGATGCTGCCGATCGAGGTGCGCATCGTACCGACCTATGCCGTGGCCGCCCATCCGCTGCAGGGGCTGGGCTGGCTGCTCGACGAGACCGGCCTGCGCGGGCCGCTGGAGAGCCTGACGGGATGGAACGTCGAAGCGGTCGTGAAGTGGAACCTGCTCGACAGCTATGCCGGCCTGATCCTGCCGCTGATGGCCTCGGCCACAGCGACCTTCCTGTTCCGCCAGCTCTTCCTCACCATCCCCGAGGAACTGCTCGAAGCGGCCAAGATCGACGGCGCGTCGCCGATGCGCTTCCTGATCGACGTGCTGTGGCCGATGTCGCGCACCAACGTGGTGGCGCTCACCGTCATCCTCTTCGTGTTCGGCTGGAACCAGTATCTGTGGCCGCTGCTGATCACGACGGAGGCCAGCATGACGACCGCGGTGATCGGCCTGTCCAAGCAGATCTCCGCCGCACCGGAAGCCGTGCCGAAGTGGAACACGCTGATGGCCTCGGCGCTGCTGATCACGCTGCCGCCGGTGGTGGTGGTGATCGTGCTGCAGCGCTGGTTCGTCAAAGGCCTCGTCGACTCGGAAAAATAGCGGAGCATTCCTTGGCCACCGTCGACATACGCAAAGTCCAGAAATCCTACGGGCCCGCGAAGGTCCTGCACGGCGTCGACCTCGAGATCCGCCACGGCGAATTCGCCGTCATCCTGGGGCCGAGCGGGTGCGGGAAGTCCACGCTCCTGCGCATGATCGCGGGCCTGGAGGAGATCACCGGCGGCGAGATCGCGATCGACGGCCGGGTGGTCAACCGGCTCGAGCCGCGCGAGAGGGACATCGCCATGGTGTTCCAGAACTACGCGCTCTATCCGCACATGAGCGTGGCGGAGAACATGTCCTATTCGCTCCGGATCGCCCATGCGCCCAAGGCGACCATTCGCGACAAGGTGGCGGGCGTTGCCGGCATCCTGGGCATCGGTGACTTCCTTGGCCGCAAGCCCACGCAGCTGAGCGGCGGCCAGCGCCAGCGGGTCGCCATGGGCCGCGCCATCATCCGTGAGCCCAAGGTCTTCCTGTTCGACGAGCCGCTGTCGAACCTCGACGCCAAGCTGCGCCACCAGATGCGTACCGAGCTGAAGCGCCTGCATCTGCGGCTCGACGCCACCTCGATCCTGGTGACGCACGATCAGGTCGAAGCGATGTCGCTCGCCAACCGCCTGATCGTGATGAACGCCGGCCGGGTCGAGCAGGTGGGCTCGCCCGGCGAGGTCTATGCGCGGCCCGCGACCTTGTTCGTTGCGGGCTTCATCGGCTCGCTGCCGATGAATTTCTTCGAGGGAGCCGTGGCCGGCGACGGACGCACGATCGTTCTTGCGGGCGGCCCGTCGGTCGCGGCGGGGGAGTCCGGGAGGATCGGCGCGCCGGGCCAGCAGGTCGTGGTCGGCGTCCGGCCCGATGCGCTCACGCTCTCACCGCCGCAGGCCGGCGGCCTCGGCGGCCGGGTCGAGCTGGTCGAGGATCTGGGCAGCGTGAAGCTCGTGCATCTCGACGACGGCCGGGGGGGATTCGTGGTGGCGGTGCCGCCCGACACGGAAGTGGGTGAGGCCACGCAACACGGCGTGATCGTGCGCGGCAAGGACGTGCACGCGTTCGACGCCAAATCAGGCAATCGCCTCTAGCAAGACAGGATCGGGAGGAAGACGATGGAACTGCGTCAGTACGCAGCCCTGAGCGCGGTCGAGATGGCGCGTCTCGTACGGCAGGGCGAGGTTTCGCCCGTGGAACTGGTCCAGTCGTCGCTGGATGCGATCGAGGAAACCGAGGCCCGGGTGAACGCCTACAGCGCCGTCTTTGCCGAGGACGCGAAGGGGCGGGCGGCGGAGCTGGAGAAGGAGGCGCGGGCCGGGTCGTTCCGCGGTCCCCTCCATGGCGTGCCCGTCGGAATCAAAGACCTCTTCCTGGTCGAAGGGTACAAGACGCAGCGCGGCTCGAGGCTGTACGTCGATTCGGTGGCGACCGAGACGGCGCCGTCGGTCGAGCGCCTGCTCGCCGCAGGCGCGGTCATGGTCGGCAAGACGACGACGCCCGAGCTGGGCTGGAAGGCGGCGTCCAATTCGCCGCTCTACGGCGTGACGCGCAATCCCTGGGACGTCTCCAGGACCGCCGGCGGGTCGAGCTCGGGTTCGGCCGTCGCCGTGGCGGACGGCACGGTGCCGTTGACGCTGGGCTCGGACGGCGGCGGCTCGATGCGGGTGCCGGCCTCGTTCTGCGGCATCTTCTCGCTGAAGGCATCGCTCGGGCGCGTGCCGACCTATCCGCTGAGCCCCACCGAGCATCTCTCGCACGCGGGTCCGATGACCAACACCGTCGAGGACTATGCGCTGGCGCTTGACGTGCTGCAGGGGCCGGATGCGCGCGATCCGCAGGCATTGCCGGCAGCCTCGCTCTCCTATCTCGAGACGCTGGGCGAGCTGCCGAAGCTGCGCTGCGTGCTGGCGCCAACCCTGTTCGGTGCGTCCGTGGCGCCTGGCATTGCCGGCGTGATCGCGAGGACCTTCGACGAGATCAAGGCGCATCTCCCCGTCGAGATCGTCGAGGCGAAGATCGACTGGCCCGATCCGATCGACATCTTCGATGCGCTTTGGGTGGCGCGCGGCGCGCTCTATGGCGGCCTGAAGCCGGAAGACATCGCGCGCATCGATCCGGGATTCGCGCGCATGGTGGCGCGGGCGCCGTCGATCAGGCTCGAGGATCATTTCCGGACCCTGCAGGCGCGCGCCGCCTTCAATCGTTCGGTGGCCGAGGCGTTCGGGCAATTCGACCTGCTCATCATGCCGATGGTGCCGATCGAGCCCTTCGCCGCGGAGGACGACGGGCCGAAGGACATGGAGGGAACGCGGCCGGTGCCATGGGCACGCTGGACGCCTTTCTCCTATCCCTTCAACATCACGGGGCAGCCGGCCGCGTCGGTGCCGTGCGGCTGGTCATCGTCGGGCCTGCCGGTCGGCCTGCAGGTCATCGGGCGGCGCTTCGCCGAGGAGCACGTGCTGCAATTCTGCGCCGCCTGGGAGAGACACTTCAATTGGCGGCAACGCGCGCCCGCCGTCTACGCCGGCACCTGACGATCCGAAGCCTCGGCATTCTTCCGCGCTCTCCGCTGGGGTGGAACCAAGTTCCAGCCGCGGAGTTTCCTTCGCATGAGGGAGAGTTCGAGCTCGGGGGCGATCGTGCCTGCCACGGTGAAGGGGCGCGCGATAAAGGTGCTGCATGTAGACTTGCGGCATCTGAGCGACCTCCATGCCTTTAAAGCTGCCGTACGCAGCGCCGTCGCTTCGGGTTTCAATCACGTCTGCGTCGGTCCCGTTTTCGATCTCGGACCTGGGGGAGATCCCCTCCTTGTCTCCGATCACGGCCGCTCGATTGCCAATCTGAACTCCGCTGGCGCGCCGTTCGTTCTGATCAGGGGGTTGCGTCAGGTCTGCGAGAAGGCTGGTCTTGCACTGTTTGTGGACATAGTCCTCGACCGCTTCGCCCTGGAGAGCGCGTCGGCAAGGGCGCTGGCCGGCCTCTATGAGGGCTTGCCCGGCCTCAATCCGCTCGATCCCCGACTCGATCGTCGCGTCGCGACATCCGCCATGTTGCGCAGTGGCGCCGAGGAAGCTGCGGCCGACTGGTGGGCGGAGCTCTTGTCCGAATTGGTGACCGCAGGCGCGCAGGGGTTTCGTCTTCTCGGTCTCGACGGTCTGCCGCCGCATGCGCTGCGCCGTATCATTCATCGCGTCCGGATGAAAACGGCGTGCGCTTTCTGGGGATGGACGCTTGGATTGCCCTGGCACCGGCATGGCGAACTCGTCGGAGCGGACCTCTCCGCCGTCTTCGCCTCGACCTGCTGGTGGGACGGCCGGGCTGCGTGGTTCGTCGAGGAATACGAATCGCTGCGCCGGATCGCGCCCGTGCTGGGTGTCGCCGGCGTGCCGTTCGATATGGAGCGCCGCGCCGCAACCGCCCGGTCGCTGATGCTGGCAGCCGCCACAGCCGATGGGCTTTTGGTGCCAGAGGGGACGGATCATGGCGGGGCGCTGCAACAAGCCGCCGCGTTGGCGGAGATCATCGTCTCGAAGGGCGTTTCCGGCGGCCTGCGGTCGCTCACCAGTCCTGCGGAGCCGGTGTCTGTCCTGTTGAGGACGGACGGCGCGGACGCTCGCAGTCCACGGCGAGGTGTAGCCATCGCGATCAACAACGATCTGTTCCGTGCACGCGCGCTGCCCTTCGACATCGCGATCCTGCCCCCGGCAGCAGGGTGTGCGCTGCGTGTGGCCGAACCCGATTCGGGTGCCAGCCTGGAACCGGGAGAGATTCGCGTGCTCGATGTGATGCCAACCCGGCCCGTGCGTAGCGGCAAGAAGCCGGGCAAACGCGAAGTGAATGCCGCGGCAGCCCAATCGCCCATTGTCATCGAGCGCGTGACTCCGACGGTGAATGGCGGCGCGTTCGCCGCCAAGCACGTTGTCGGAAAGCCGCTGGTGATCGAGGCCGATATTTTCGCCGACGGACACGACCTGCTGGGCGCCGAAGTCCTGTGGTGGTCGGCCGACGACGACCAGCGCAAGGCCGTGCAGCTGACCCACATTACCAACGATCGCTGGCGCGCCACGGTGATGCCGGACCGGATCGGACGGCATTACTTTTCGGTCGAGGCCTGGCGTGACGAGTATGGCAGCCTGTCGCACGGCCTCGAGGTGAAGCATCGCGCTGGTATCGATGTTGCCGTCGAGTTGACCGAGGTTGCTCTCTTTCTCGAGGTACTGGTCAAGGAGCCGGGAATCAAGGCGCTGCTGGCCGAGGCCAAGGCGGCGGAACCGGCTGATGCTGTCGCCCTTCTCACGTCGGCAGCCTCTCGCGAAATCGTTGCGGGTGCCGCCGAACGCCGCTTCCGCCTCGACGTGGGCCCTTTCCCGGTGGATGTCGAGCGGCCGCAGGCCGGATTTGCCTCCTGGTACGAGTTGTTCCCGCGATCACTGACGGACGATCCGAAGCGGCACGGCACGTTCGACGATGTGATCGATGCTCTGCCGCGCGTGCGCGCGATGGGTTTCGACGTTCTCTATTTTCCCCCCATCCATCCGATCGGCAAGGTCAACCGCAAGGGGCGCAACAATACCCTGACGGCGGGGCCGGATGACGTCGGCAGCCCCTACGCGATTGGCGGCGAGGGCGGCGGGCACGACGCCATCCATCGCCAGCTCGGCACGCCCGAAGACTTCCGCCGGCTGGTGGCGGCGGCCCGGGACCAAGGCCTCGAGATCGCCCTCGACTTCGCCATCCAGTGCTCGCTCGACCATCCGTGGCTGCGCGAGCATCCGGAGTGGTTCCGCCGGCGGCCGGACGGCACCATCAAGTACGCCGAGAATCCGCCGAAGAAATACGAAGACATCGTCAATGTCGACTTTTACGCCGACGGCGCGGTGCCGTCGCTCTGGCTGGCACTGCGCGACGTCGTCCGGCACTGGGTGGGGGAAGGTGTCCGCATCTTCCGGGTCGATAACCCGCACACCAAGCCTTTGCCGTTCTGGCAATGGATGATCGACGACATCCGCGGCCGCCATCCCGACGTGATGTTCCTGTCGGAGGCCTTCACCCGCCCGAAGATGATGTATCGCCTGGCCAAGGTCGGTTTCTCCCAGTCCTACACCTACTTCACCTGGCGCAACGGCAAGCAGGAGATCATCGACTACCTGCGCGAGCTGACGACGACCGAGGTCGTCGACTATTTCCGGCCGCACTTTTTCGTCAATACGCCCGACATCAACCCGATCTTCCTGCAGAATTCCGGCCGCCCCGGCTTTCTGATCCGTGCCGTGCTGGCGGCCACGCTCTCGGGACTGTGGGGCGTCTATTCCGGCTTCGAACTCTGTGAAGCGGCAGCTCTGCCGGGCCGCGAGGAATACCTCGATTCGGAGAAGTACGAGATCCGGCCGCGTGACTTCGCGGCGCCCGGCAACATCGTGGCGGAGATCACGATGCTGAACCGGCTGCGCCGGTCGTATCCTGCGCTGCAGAGCCATCTCGGCGTCACCTTCTACAATGCCGGCAACGACCGGATGCTGGTCTACGGCAAGCGTGCGCCGGGCGCCGAGGATATGGTCCTCGTCGCAATCAGCCTGGATCCCCATCACGCCCAGGAGACAGGCTTCGAGATCCCGCTGTGGGAATGGAAGCTGCCGGACGACGGCGCCATCGAGGTCGAGGATCTCGTACGCGGCGACCGCTTCACCTGGCACGGCAAGAACCAGCATCTCCGCCTCGATCCATCCGTCATCCCCTTTGCCATCTGGCGCCTGTCGCCCCGGAGCGCCGCATGAACGCCCCCGTCGCCGATGCTCCGGCTACGCTACCGGTCGCGACCGATCCGCAATGGTACAAGGACGCGATCATCTACCAGCTGCATGTGAAGTCGTTCTTCGATTCGAACAATGACGGCATCGGTGATTTTCCCGGCCTCATTTCGCGGCTTTCGTACATCGCCGACCTGGGCGTCAACACGATCTGGCTGCTGCCGTTCTATCCGTCGCCGCGCCGCGACGACGGCTACGATATCGCCGAGTACACGGCGGTGCATCCCGAGTACGGTACGCTCGACGACGTCAAACGGCTGATCGAAGAGGCCCATAAGCTCGGCATCCGCGTCATCGCCGAGCTGGTCATCAATCACACTTCCGACCAGCATGCCTGGTTCCAGCGCGCGCGCCTCGCGCCGCCGGGCTCGCCCGAGCGCGACTTCTATGTGTGGTCCGACAGCGATCAGAAGTACGCGGGTACGCGCGTCATCTTCATCGACTCGCTTCGCTCGAACTGGAGCTGGGATCCGGAAGCCAAGGCCTATTACTGGCATCGCTTCTACGCGCACCAGCCCGATCTCAACTTCGACAATCCGGCGGTGCTCGAGGCGGTCCTGGGGGTGATGCAATTCTGGCTCGATATGGGCATCGACGGTCTGCGGCTCGATGCCGTGCCCTACCTGGTCGAGCGCGAGGGCACGAACAACGAGAACCTGCCCGAGACGCATGAGGTCCTGAAGAAGATCCGCGCAGAGATCGACCGCGCCTATCCCGGCCGCATGTTGCTGGCCGAGGCCAACCAGTGGCCGGAAGATACCAAGGAGTATTTCGGCCAGGGCGACGAATGCCATATGGCGTTCCACTTCCCGCTGATGCCGCGCATGTACATGGCGCTTGCTCGCGAGGATCGTTTCCCGATCACCGATATCATGCGCCAGACGCCACAGATTCCCGACAACTGCCAGTGGGCGATCTTCCTGCGCAATCACGACGAGCTGACGCTCGAGATGGTGACGGATTCGGAACGCGACTATCTGTGGGAGACCTATGCCACGGATCGCCGGGCGCGGTTGAACCTCGGCATTCGCCGTCGCCTCGCGCCGCTGCTGGAGCGCGACCGACGGCGCATCGAGCTGATGAACTGCCTGCTGCTGTCGATGCCCGGTGCGCCGGTCATTTACTATGGTGACGAGATCGGCATGGGCGACAACATCCGTCTCGGCGATCGCGACGGTGTGCGTACCCCGATGCAGTGGTCTCCTGATCGCAATGGCGGCTTCTCGCGCGCGGATCCGGCCGCGCTGGCGCTGCCGGCAATCATGGACGCGCTGTACGGATACGAGACGGTCAACGTCGAGGCGCAGACGCGCGACGTTCATTCGATCCTGCACTGGATGCGGAAGATGATCGCCGTGCGGCGTACCCATGCCGCTTTCGGTCGGGGCACCCTGCGGTTCCTCTATCCGAAGAACCGCAAGGTGCTGGCCTATCTGCGCGAACTCGACGGCGAGGTGATCCTCTGCGTCGCGAACGTCTCGCGCACACCCCAGGCGGTGGAGCTCGATCTTTCCGAATTTGCGGGGCGGGTGCCCGTCGAGCTCAACGGCGGCTCGTTATTCCCGCCCGTCGGTCAGCTGACGTATCTCCTGACATTGCCTCCTTACGGTTTCTATTGGTTCATCCTGGCCAGTGAGACCGATGCGCCGTCGTGGCACACGCCTGCCCCCGAACCCTTGCCGGACTACATCACCGTCGTGCTGCGTGATTCGCTCGCCGACGGGGTGTGGGCATCGGCGGCGTTGCTGGAGCGCGAGTCGCTGCCGCCGTATCTCGCCAAACGTCGATGGTTCGGCGCCAAGGACAAGGCGTTCAAATCGTCCCGCTTCGCCTATCTGGCGCGGCTGCCCGCGGGCGGTACCCGCGATTTGCTGCTGAGCGAGGTCGAGGTAACCGCAGGCGACGAGACGAGCCGCTGGCTGCTGCCGCTCTCCGTGAGTTGGGAAGACAAGCAGGCCGTGGCTCTGCCCGCGCAGCTCGCCCTCGCGCGCGTGCGCCGCGGCCGCCGGATCGGCTTGCTTACGGACGCCTTCGCCGTACCGGAGTTTGCGCGCGAGGTGCTGGCTGCAATGGCGTCGGGCGTCACGCTGCAGGCACCTGAAGGCCGGATCGTCTTCGAAGCCATACCGGACAAGGTGGAGCTGCTGCAGCGTCCGGCCGATGCGCAGGTCGTCTGGTTGACGGCCGAGCAATCCAACAGCTCGCTGATCGTCGACGAAGCGGTGATGCTGAAGATATTTCGCCGCATCCAGCCGGGGGAGCATCCCGAGGCCGAGATGAGCCGCTATCTGACCAGCCAAAGCTTTGCCAATGCGCCGGCGCTGCTGGGCGAGGCTATCCGCGTTTCGCCCAATGGCGAGCGGTATGCGCTGGCGGTGGCGCAGGCCTTTGTTCGCAACCAGGGTGATGCCTGGACCTGGACGCTGAACCAGTTCAACCGTGCGCTCGACAATCTTGCAAGCCGGGAGGCCACGGCGGAGTCGCGCGACGACGATATGGAGGACTACCATACCTTCGCCGGCACGATTGGCCGCCAGCTCGGAGCGATGCACCAGGTACTGGCGCGACCGACCTCCGACGAAGCCTTCTCGCCACGCCGGGCGGACGCGGACGACGTCGCCGCCTGGACCGAACGGGCGACCGGTCTGCTTGCGCGGGCGATCGATGCGGTTGCGGCCGTCAAGAGCTGGGACAATGAGGCGGCGGCGGCAGATGCGGAACGATTGATCGACCGGCGCGAGGCATTGACGGCCTTGCTGCGGCAGCTCGCGCAAAGCGGCCTCGACTCGATCGTGTCGCGCATCCATGGCGACTTCCACCTGGGCCAGGTGCTGATTGCCAGCGCCGACGCTTACATCATCGACTTCGAGGGCGAGCCGGCGCGGCCCATGGAAGAGCGGCGGCGCAAGGCGAGTCCGATGCGGGATGTCGCGGGCCTCCTGCGGTCGCTCGACTACGCGGCTGCGGCGACCCTCGATCCCAAGAACCTGATCGTCAATCGCCTCCCTCCGGCGCGTCGGCTGACGCTGGTCACCCGCCTGCGCAGGGGCGCGCAGCGCGCTTTCCTCGCAAGCTATCGCGAAGCAGCGGTCGGGCTGTCAGGCATGGACCGCGGCGAGCTGCTCGATTTCTTCCTGGCTGAGAAGGCCGCCTACGAGATCTGCTACGAGGCGGCGAACCGGCCGGCCTGGGTGCCGATCCCGCTGTCGGGCCTGTCTCGCCTGGCCGCGCGGCTGCTGCGGGAGACGACGCCGCAGGAGAACGCATGAACGCGGTGACCCAGGAAGGCAGGCTCGACCGCCAAATGGCGGAGGCGCTGGAATCATGCCGTCCGCTGGATCCGTTCGCCATCCTGGGTCCGCACGAAGACAAGGCGGGCCGGATCGTCCGCGTCTTCGTCCCGGGTGCGGAGGCCGTCGAGGTCATCGGCCGCGATGACGGCACGTCCTGGGGCGCGCTGACGCCGGGTGCCGGCGCTGGCCTGTTCGAAGGCCCGATCCAGCGATCCGGTGCGTATCTCCTGCGAATCCGTTGGCCGGACGCCGTGCAGGAAACGGAGGACGCCTACGCCTTCGGGCCGGTCTTGGGCGATCTGGACCTCCACCTGTTCAACGAGGGCCGTCATTTCGAATTGGCCGAGGCGCTGGGCGCCAACGTCGCGTCGATGGAGGGCGTGGACGGCGTCCGCTTCGCAGTCTGGGCGCCGAATGCCCAGCGTGTCGCGGTGATCGGCGATTTCAATTCCTGGGACAGGCGCCGCCATCCGATGCGCCTGCGTCCCTCGGCGGGGGTGTGGGAGATCTTCATCCCGCGCCTCGGCGCCGGAACGCGCTACAAGTTCGACATCGTGGGACCAGGCGGCGTGCACCTGCCCGAGAAGGCCGACCCCGTCGCACAGCAGGCGGAGCTGGCACCGGCCACGGCGTCCATCGTTGCCGCGCCGGCCTCCGGCCTGCAATGGAGCGATGCGGCCTGGATGGCCGGCCGCGCCGAGCGCCAGTCGGCGACGGCCGCAATCTCGATCTACGAAGTCCATGCCGGCTCGTGGATGCACCAGAAAACCGGCGCGGGGGCAGGGGAGCGTCCGCTGTGGGACTTCCTGGCGGAGCGCCTGATTCCCTACGTCAAAGAAATGGGTTTCACCCATGTCGAGCTGCTGCCGGTGACGGAGCATCCGTTCGGCGGCTCCTGGGGGTATCAGCCGCTCGGTCTGTTCGCACCCGCGGCGACATACGGGCCACCGGAGTCATTCGCCCGCTTCGTCGATGCCGCGCATCGCGCCGGCGTCGGCGTACTGCTGGACTGGGTGCCGGCTCATTTCCCGACCGACAGCCATGGGTTGGCACGCTTCGATGGTACTGCGCTCTACGAGCATCTCGATCCGCGCGAGGGCTACCATCACGACTGGAACACCTACATCTACAATTTCGGGCGGCGCGAGGTTCAGGGCTTCCTGATCGCCAGCGCTCTCCACTGGCTGGAGCGTTTCCATGTCGACGGGCTGAGGGTCGATGCCGTGGCTTCGATGCTCTACCGCGACTACAGCCGGGCGGCCGACGCATGGATCCCCAACATCCATGGCGGCCGCGAGAATCTCGAAGCCATCGGCTTCCTGCGACACCTCAATGCCGTGGTCGCCGAGCGTTGTCCCGGCGCGATCATGGTCGCCGAGGAGTCGACCGCCTGGCCGGGCGTTTCGGCGCCGCTGCCCGATGGGCTCGGTTTCTCCTTCAAATGGAACATGGGTTGGATGCATGACACGCTGCAGTACATCGAGCACGAGCCGATCCATCGCGCCTATCATCACGACCAACTCACGTTCGGGCTGGTCTATGCGTTCTCGGAGCGGTTCGTGCTGCCGATCTCCCACGACGAAGTCGTGCACGGGAAGGGCTCGCTGTTGGGCAAGATGCCCGGGGACCGCTGGCAGCGCTTCGCCAACCTCCGCGCCTATTTCGGCTTCATGTGGACGCATCCCGGCAAGAAGCTCCTGTTCATGGGCAGCGAGATCGCGCAGGAGCGCGAGTGGAACCACGACGAAGAGATCGACTGGCATCTGCTGGACGATGGGGCCCACGCCGGCATCCAGCGGCTCGTGCGCGATCTCAACCGTCTCTATGCGGCGGAACCTTCGCTGCATGCATCCGACAGCGATCCGTCGGGTTTTGCCTGGATCGTGGGCGACGACCGCGCCAACTCGGTCTTTGCCTTCTTCCGCACGTCCACGTCGGGGGCGCCCCTCCTGGTCGTCTGCAACATGACGCCGGTCCCACGGCACGGCTATCGCATCGGAGTGTCGAGGCCCGGTCGCTGGCGCGAGGTGGCGAACACGGATTCGCGTTTCTATGGCGGCAGCGATCTGGGCAATGACGGCGCCGTCCAGGCCGTGGACCACCCGTCCCATGGTCTGTCCCATTCAGTTCAGCTCACCCTGCCGCCCCTTGCGGCGGTAATCCTGCGTGGCGAGGACTAGGATGGCGACATCTCCCTGGCCGGACCGGCTGCTGGCAGGCTCGCCCTATCCGCTCGGTGCGACCTGGGATGGATTGGGCACGAACTTCGCGGTCTTTTCGGCACATGCAACCCGGATCGAGCTGTGCCTGTTCGATCCCTCCGGTCGACGTCAGATCGCACGCTTCGACCTGCCGGAATGCACGGATGAGATCTGGCACGGTTACCTGCCCAACGCGCGTGCGGGCCTGGTCTACGGCTATCGGGCCCACGGTCCCTACGAGCCCCAGGCGGGGCACCGATTCAATCCGCACAAACTCCTGCTCGATCCCTATGCGCGGCGGCTGACCGGCGAGATGCGGAACGCCGATGCGCTCTACGGCTATCGAATCAACTCGCCCCGCGCCGACCTGTCGTTCGACCGGCGGGACAGCGCGCCGGGCGTCATGAAGGCGGTGGTCGCGGACGAGAGCTTCAACTGGGCCGACGACCGGCCACCCGCGGTCCCGTGGTCCGACACGGTGATCTACGAAGTGCACGTTCGTGGACTCAGCATGCTGCGGCACGACCTGCGGCCCAACGAGCGAGGGACCTTCGCGGCCTTGGGCGATCCGGTGTTCATCGATCACCTGCGCCGGCTGGGCGCGACGACGGTCGAGCTGCTGCCGATCCACGCCTTCGTTCAGGATCGCTACCTGCTCGAGAAGGGGCTGCGCAACTACTGGGGCTACAACAGCATCGGTTTCTTCGCCCCGGAGCCACGATACCTGTCCGACGGCACGCTCGACGAGCTGCGCATCGCAGTGCGGCGTCTGCATGCGGCGGGCCTCGAGCTGATCCTCGACGTCGTCTACAACCACACGGCGGAAGGCAGCGAGTTGGGGCCGACGCTGTCCTTCCGCGGCCTCGACAATGCGAGCTACTACCGGCTGCTTGCGGACAATCCGCGGCACTGCATCAACGACACGGGCACGGGCAATACGCTCAACCTGTCGACACCGCGCGTGTTGCAGATGGTCATGGACTCGCTGCGGTACTGGGTGACGGCGTTCCATGTCGACGGCTTCCGCTTCGATCTCGGCGTGACCCTCGGCCGCGAGGCGCACGGCTTCGATCCGGGCTCGGGGTTCTTCGACGCGATCCGCCAGGATCCGGTGCTGCAGAAGGTCAAGCTGATCTCCGAGCCCTGGGACATCGGGCCGGGCGGCTACCAGCTCGGCAATCATCCGCCGGGCTTCTCCGAGTGGAACGACCGGTTCCGCGACGGCGTCAGGCGCTACTGGCGCGGCGATCCGGGCCAGCGGGCGGATTTCGCCGCTCGCCTCGCGGGATCCAGCGACCTCTTCGACCGGCGCCATCGCCGTCCCTGGGCCTCGATCAACTATGCAGCCTCGCACGACGGTTTCACCTTGCTGGACACGGTGAGCTATGCCGAGCGCCACAACGAGGCGAACGGCGAGGACAACAGGGACGGGCACGGCGAAAACTATTCGGCCAACTGGGGGGAGGAGGGGCCGACTGCGGATCCCGCCATCCTCGACACGCGGCAACGACTCCAGCGGGCCATGCTCGCGACGCTGTTCCTCGCTCAGGGGACACCGATGCTGCTGGGCGGCGACGAATTCGGTCGCACCCAGCACGGTAACAACAACGCCTATTGCCAGGACAACGAGACCTCCTGGATCGACTGGAGCTCGCTTGAGAAGCCGGAAGGCAAGAGCCTTGCAGCCTTCGTCGCGCGCGTTGCGGCATTGCGCCATCGTCATCCCGTGCTTCGATCACCGTACTTCCTCCACGGCAGGGAATTTCCGGCCGAAGGCGTGCCCGACATCTCCTGGTTCGACGCTTCGGGTGAGATCATCTCGGCCGAGTCCTGGAACAATGCCGAGGATCGCTGCCTCGCCTTGCGGCGGGTTGGGCCCAATGACGACGGCTCGGTCACCATGTTGACCGCCTTCTTCAACTCCGGAACGTCCGACTGCCACTTTCTTTTACCGGAACCGCACTGGCCGACGCGCATTGTGCTGGACAGCGCCGCGCCTGATGGGCCGGAGCGTGATCTTGAAGGAGTGGAAATCGTGGTCGCACCGCGCAGCGTCGTGCTGGCGCTGGCCACGAGGACGAAGGGATGAAGAAGCAGTTCATGCAGGATCTGTCGTTCGGCGCGTCGCCCCTGCTCTCGGGTGCGGCGCGTTTCCGGTTCTGGGCGCCGGCGCAGACACGTGTAAGCGTCGAAGTCGAAGGCGTTGCTCCGGTATCCATGCGGGCGATCGGCGATGGATGGTTCGAGGCCGAGGTTTCCTGCGGACCGGGAGCGCAGTATCTCTACCGTCTTGCCAACGGTCTGGCGGTGCCCGATCCTGCTTCGCGCGCGCAAGCGGACGATGTGCACGGGCCGAGCCTCGTGATCGATCCGCGCAGCTACGACTGGCGCCACGCCGGGTGGGCCGGACGGCCGTGGCACGAAACGGTACTCTACGAGCTGCACGTCGGTGCGTTCGGTGGCTTCGCCGGTGTTCAGGCTGCCCTGCCGATCCTCGCCGACCTCGGTGTCACGGCCATCGAGCTGATGCCAATCAATGATTTTCCGGGGAAGCGAAACTGGGGCTACGACGGCGTGCTTCCATATGCACCCGACCGCAGCTATGGCACGCCCGACGAACTGAAAGGGCTCGTCGATTCAGCCCACGGGTTGGGGCTGATGATGTTCCTCGATGTCGTCTACAACCATTTCGGTCCCGACGGGAACTATCTCTCCGCCTACGCGCCGCAGTTCTTCCGCGACGATATCGCGACCCCGTGGGGCGCGGCGATCGACTTTCGCCGCCCCGAGGTGCGCCGGTACTTTACCGAGAACGCGCTCTACTGGCTGAACGAATACCGTTTCGACGGGCTGCGCTTCGATGCCGTGCATGCCATCTCGGAGGCCGACTGGCTGGACGAGATGGCGGCCGAAGTGCGCCGCTCGGCGGAGCCCGGTCGCCAAGTGCATCTCGTCCTGGAGCACGATGGCAACGTGGCCGATCACCTGCGGCGCGACTTCGATGCGCAGTGGAACGACGATGCGCACCATGTCCTGCATGCGCTGCTGACCGACGAGAACGACGGCTACTATGCCGACTACGCCGACAAGCCGGCCAAGCGTCTTGCGCGCGCGCTCGCCGAGGGATTCGTCTACCAGGGCGATCCCTCTGCCTATCGCAACGGCGAGACGCGTGGGACGCCCAGCAGCGATCTTCCTCCCACGTCCTTCGTCCTTTTCCTTCAGAACCACGATCAGATCGGCAACCGGCCGTTCGGCGACCGCCTGACGGAGCGTGTCGAGCCGGATCTGCTGGAGGCAGCGATCGCGCTGCAGCTCCTCTGCCCGCATGTGCCGATGATCTTCATGGGCGAAGAGGACGCGGCCACCTCACCATTTCTCTACTTCACCGATCACGCGGGCGATCTCGCAGAGGCAGTCCGCGAGGGACGCCGCCGTGAATTCGCGGGCTTCAAAGGCTTCGCGCCAGGAGAGGGAACGTCGAGTATTCCCGATCCCAACGAACCGACGACGTTCGAACGAAGCCGGCTCGTACCGGACGCCGAACGCGGGACCGGGCGGCATCGTCTCTACCGCGAGCTCCTGGGCATTCGCCGCGAGTGGCTGGTGCCCAGGCTCGAAGGGACCGGATCGCTAGGCGCATCGTCCGTCGAGCCGTCGACCGTCGTGGCTCGCTGGCGACTCGGCGACGGTGCGACGCTGGTTCTGGCCAGCAATCTCGGACGCGAGCCCGCGCAAATCGAGCGCGTGGACGGCGACCTGCTGTACGAATCGCGTCCCGGAGCAGCAGATGCGGCGCGCGGCGGTCGGATTTCCGGTGCCACTACGGTCGCGCTGATGGTACCGGCTCCGTGAGCGACGAGGAGATCCGCGGGCTCGCCCGCGCAGCCGGCCTCGCCGAGACCTGGACGGACGCGCTGGGCATCCCTCAACAGGTTTCGATCGATTCCCTCCGTCGGATCCTAAGCGCCCTTGGCCTTCCCGCGGCCACCTCCGGGGACATCGAAGAGAGTCGACGGAAACTCGGTCCAGCCAACACCTTACCACCGCTTGTCACGATGAAGGTCGGCAGCCGCCTCACGCTTCCGGCTCGCGCCGGCGGCGCTGCCCGTGGACAGATCACCTATGAGGATGGCAGCGTCGCGACGCTCAGATTTTCGATACGCGGCGAAAAGCTCTTGGGCCCGACACTCGACAGGGTCGGCTATCACCGGCTGGAGTTCGGCGAACGTCATGTGACGGTTGCGGTCGCTCCGCCGCGTTGTCTTACGATAGAAGATCGCGCTCAAGGCAAGCATCTCTGGGGTGTTGCGGCCCAGATCTACAGCCTGCGCCGGCCCGGCGATGGTGGCATTGGCGATGCGACTGCCGTGCGCCACCTCGTCGAGGGCGCGGCGCGTCATGGCGCAGATGCCGTCGCGCTCAGTCCGGTGCACAGCCTCTTCGCCGCCGATCCCGGCCGGTACGGACCTTATTCTCCGTCGAACCGTCTCTTCTTCAATCCGCTGTTCGCCGACCCCGAGATCGTTTTCGGACCGGAGCGGGTCGCCCAGCATCGCCACGATGGCGAGGGAGTGGAACACGCGACCTTGGTCGACTGGCGACCGGCGGGCGAGGCGAAGCTTACCTTGATGCGCCGCCTCTTCGATGACTTCGAGGCTCGGGACCTGGCGAGAGGCACCGGGCTCGCGAAGGCTTTCGACGGGTTCGTGCGAGAGGGCGGCGAGCTGCTGCAGGGCCACGCGCTCTTCGAGGCGCTGCACGGCAAGTGGTTGCGCGCCGAGCCCGCGCTCGGCTTCTGGCGAAACTGGCCGCCCGCTTTCCGTCACGGCCTTACGCGAGCGGAGAATCCTGAAATGGCAGCCTTTCGGGCGGCCGAGGCTTCCACGATCCGCTTTCACCTCTTCCTGCAGTGGCTAGCGGCGCGTTCGTTCGAAGCGGCGCAAGAGGCGGCCGTCGGCGCGGGCATGAAAATCGGCCTGATCAGCGACCTCGCCATAGGCATGGATCGCGCCGGCAGCCACGCCTGGTCCCGGCAGGGCGATCTGCTGCTGGGGCTGAACATCGGCGCCCCGCCCGACGAATTCAATCGCGCGGGACAGGACTGGGGCCTGTCGGGTTTCTCGCCACGGGCACTCGTCGCAACGGGGTTCGATCCGTTCCTTTCGACGTTGCGGGCGGCCATGCGATACGCTGGCGGCGTCCGCATCGATCACATCATGGGGCTGCGGCGACTGTGGCTGGTGCCGGAGGGTGCGTCGTCTGCTGACGGTGCCTATCTCGATTATCCGTTGGATGATTTCCTGCGTCTGCTCGCTCTCGAGTCACACCGGCACGGCGCAGTGGTGATCGGGGAGGATCTCGGCACGGTTCCGCGCGGCTTCCGCCGCCGCCTCGCCGAGGCGGGCATCGCCGGTATGGACGTGATGTGGTTCGAGCGAAACCGCGGGAGTTTCCGAACGCCTGGCCGCTGGCGGCGTGACGCGGTGTCGATGACGACCACTCACGACCTTCCGACCGTTGCCGGTTGGTGGCGCGGCAGCGACATCGAAGTCAGGGGTGCGCTCGGCCTGTCGGCTCCCGGCGAGGCCAAGGAGCGGCAGAGCGACCGGCGTCGCCTATGGCAGGCTTTCACCGTTGCCGGAGCCGCCCAAGGTCCGCTGCCGGCGCCGGACGATCCTGTGCCGGCCGTCGATGCGGCGCTGGGCTTCGTTGCCAGTTCGCCGGCGCCGCTCATGCTCGCGCCGTTGGAGGATCTCTTGGGACTCGCCGACCAGCCCAACCTCCCCGGTACGATCGATCAGCATCCCAACTGGCGACGACGGCTCGAACCGCCGGCCGCGAAGCTTTTCGATGATCCCGCCGTCGCCGGTCGCGCGGCGACCATTGTCGCGCGCCGCCCATGATCCCACGCGCCACGTTGCGGCTGCAGTTTCACCGCGGCTTCAGCTTCGCCGATGCAGCGGACCACGCCGACTACTTCGCCAGATTGGGCGTCAGCCATGTCTACGCTTCCCCGATCGCCGTCGCGCGGCCGGGTTCACGGCACGGTTACGACGTGCTCGATCCCACGGCAGTCAACCCGGAGCTTGGCGGGGAAGTGGGGCTGCTCTCGCTTACCAGGGCTCTGCGCTCCGTCGGTGTCGGCCTGATCCTCGACATCGTGCCCAATCACATGGCGGCCGATACCCGCAACCATTGGTGGCGCGATGTTCTGCGCCGGGGCCGCGCGAGCCGGCATGCCGAATGGTTCGACATTGACTGGGAGACGACGGAAGAGGGGACGGCGAAAATCCTGCTGCCGGTCCTCGGGCGCCCTCTCCCGGAGGTCATCGCGGCCGGCGAGCTGTCTGTCGTGCGCGACGACCGAAGTCGGCCGGAGCTGCGCTACTTCGAAAACGCCTTCCCGCTTTGCGACGGCAGTGCGGAAGGGCGCGGCAGTCTCGCAAACCTTCTTGCCCGTCAGCACTATCGGCTGGCTTCCTGGCGGGTGGCGGGCGACCGCATCAACTGGCGTCGCTTCTTCGACATCAACGAACTGGTCTGCCTGCGCATGGAGCAGCCGGAAGCGTTCGAGGCCGTCCACGCCCTGCCGCTGCGACTCTATGCCGAGGGTGTGGTGGACGGCCTCCGCATCGACCATGTCGACGGGCTCACGGATCCGGCCGGCTATTGCCGTCAACTTCGCGAACGGCTCGATGCGCTGGCGAGGGAGCATGGGCGACCTAGCGCCTGGCTTGTCGTCGAGAAGATCCTGTTGAAGGGCGAGACGCTGCCGAAGGACTGGGGCTGCGACGGCACGACGGGCTACGACTTCATGGATGAGGTGAGCGCGCTTCAGCACGATCCGGCCGGTGAGGCGACTCTCACGAAAAGCTGGACGCGCGTCAGCGGGCGCCCCGCAAGATTTGCCGACGAAGAGCTCATGGCGCGACGAGAGATCGTTGCACGGAGTTTCTCCGCGCAGCTCGAAGCCTGCGCCGCGGCCTGGCAAGGCATCGTCGCAGACCTCATTCCGCGGCCCACCCTGCGGCGGTTGCTGATCGAGTTCCTCGCCCATGTGCCGGTCTATCGTACCTATGGAGCTGGCACGCTCCTCTCCGACCACGATTTGGAGATCTTGCGCGAGGTGGCCGGGAAGGTCGCGAAGAGCTGCCTCGCCACCGACCGTTGGGCGGTCGAGCCCCTGCTCGAGGCGATGCTGACGCCGGACTCCAAGCGAGGCTCGTGGCCGCGCGCCATGGCGCGTTTCCAGCAGCTCAGCGCGCCGGTCGCCGCCAAATCGGTCGAGGATACCGGCTTCTATCGGTATGGACGGCTTCTCTCGCGCAACGATGTCGGCTTCGACATAGAGACTTTTGCGCTCGACATCGATGCTTTCCATGCACGCATGGAACGGCGCCGGGCCGACTATCCGCATACGATGCTGGCGACGGCCACCCACGATCACAAGCGCGGGGAGGATGTTCGGGCGCGGCTCGCGGTGGTGAGCGAGCTGGCGGCCGAGTGGGCGGGTCTCGTGTCGCACTGGATCGATCCGACGTCGTCGCCCGTGTCCCAGGGCGACCAGGCAATGCTGCTGCAAATGATCGTTGGCGCCTGGCCTCTCGATCTCGACCGGGGCGACGAGGCGGGCCGTAAGGCGTTCGCCCAGCGTCTGTGCAACTGGCAGCAGAAGGCGTTGCGTGAGGCCAAACTCGAGAGCGACTGGGCGGCGGTCAACGAACCCTATGAAGAGGCTGCCCGGACCTTCACGATGCGACTCGTGGCAGAAGCCGCCATGCCCGACCTTCTGGACGATCTTCTGGCATTCGTCCGCCGCATCGCACCTGCCGGCGCCGTGAACGGCCTGGCGCAGTGCCTGCTCAAGCTCACGGTGCCGGGCGTGCCGGACCTGTACCAGGGCGCCGACCTCTGGGACTTCAGCCTCGTCGATCCCGACAACCGCCGGCCGGTCGATTTCGCTGCGCGTGCCACGATGCAGGACGCGCGCTTGGCCGAGCTGATGACGCACTGGCGCGACGGCCGCATCAAGCAGGCGCTGATCCGGCGCACCCTTTCCCTGCGCAGGCGCGCGCCTCGCCTGTTCGCGGAGGGCCGCTACCGTGCGGTCGAGGTCGAAGGGCCGTTGCGCGATTCCGTCGTCGCCTTCCTGCGGCAGACTGGCGAGGAGTGGCTGTTGGTCGCCGTCCCGCGGCTCGTCGCGCCGATGATGCTGGAGGAGGGTGATCTCGCCTTTCGACCGGATGCGTGGTCGGGCACTTCACTCAGGCTCGCGGGCGGCTCCGCCAAACCAGTGCACGATGTACTTCGCGATCGCAGCATGGAGCTGTCGCCGCAACCCGGTCTCGGCGGTCTCTGGAACGAGATCCCGGTAGCGCTCCTCTCGTCCGTTTCGCCAGGATAGACGTCTGTTGATAACCCGTCTGGTGAGCGCATCCCAACGCGTGTAAGGGCGATGATACTCGCGGCGGCGTGGAACGCAGACACGCAGCTCGACGCACGGGAGCCGGGGAGGGTCCACCTTGAGCGGGGGCACGCCCAAAGCGGATATCCGACAGCAGCGACCATGACCTCACGGTGCGTAGGTAGCCCAACATGGTCAGCCGGAGTGGCGCCCGGCCCGCGAGATCTTTCTTCGTTTTGCTAGAATGTCGGCGGCGTGCAGGCACTCACGATCACCGCCGGCCTGGCCGTCGCATTCCTGAAGCGATGGGGCTCGGCGCTCTTGAAGTAGTAGGCATCGCCCGCGTTGAGGATGTGCAGCGTCGAGCCGATCGTGAGCTCGATGCGCCCCGAGATCACGAAGCCGGCTTCCTCACCGTCGTGGCGCAGCATGATCTTTCCCGTGTCGGCGCCTGGCTTGTAGGTCTCGTACAGAAGCTGCAGCGCGCGACCCGACAGGTCCTTGCCGATCTGCCGGAACGATATGCCGCCCCGGCCGATCTCCGTGAGGCTGCTCGCCTTGAAGACCTTCTCCTCGCTCGCCTTCTCGTCGATCGCGAAGAAGTCGGAGAGCGGCATGGCGATCGCGTCCAGGATCCGCTTGAGCGCGCTGACCGACGGGTTGATCCGGTCGCTCTCGATCAGGGACACGGTGGCGTTGCCCACGCCGGCCTTCTTGGCCAGCGCGCGCTGGGAGAGCCCGGCCCGCTGGCGGGCGATCTTCAGTCTTTCCCCGGTGGTGATGTCCATGGTGCTTACTGTGTTCAGTATAGTGAGCAGTTAGGGTCGCTTGTGCGCAAATTACCGCAAATTGCGCTTCCGGCAGATATCATCTTGTTCTGGATAGAAAGCGGTCCAGTATAGGGCTCCAGATTTCAGAGGAGTATGGGGATGTCGTCGAACAGCGCGCCAGCCGCGAACAACCTTGAAGCGTTCTTCATGCCGTTCACCGCGAACCGGCAGTTCAAGAAGAACCCGCGCATGCTGGCCCGGGCGAAGGGGGTTCACTACTGGACTCCGGAAGGCCGCAAGGTCATCGACGGCACTGCCGGCTTGTGGTGCGTCAATGCCGGCCACGGTCGCGAGGAGATCAAGGCGGCGATCGCCAAGCAGCTGGACGAAATGGATTATGCGCCGTCGTTCCAGATGGGCCATCCCAAGGCGTTCGAGTTGGCGGCGCGGCACGCCGCCCTGCTGCCGGGCGACCTCAACCATGCCTTCTACTGCAACTCGGGCTCCGAGGCGGTCGACAGCGCGCTCAAGATCGCGCTGGCCTATCACCGCGCCAACGGCCAGGGCACGCGCACCCGCTTCATCGGCCGCGAGCGCGGCTATCACGGCGTCGGCTTCGGCGGCATCTCGGTCGGCGGCATGGTGAACAATCGCAAGTGGTTCGGCGCGATGCTGCCGGGCGTCGATCACCTGCCCCACACGCACCTGCCGGAGAACGCCTTCTCGAAGGGTGAGCCGGAGCACGGCGCGCACCTCGCCGATGCGCTGGAAGGCATCGTGGGCCTGCATGACGCGTCCAACATCGCCGCCGTCATCGTCGAGCCCTGTGCCGGTTCCACGGGCTTCCTGCCGCCGCCGAAGGGCTACCTGAAGCGGCTGCGCGAGATCTGCGACAAGCACGGCATCCTGCTGATCTTTGACGAGGTCATCACCGGCTTCGGCCGCCTCGGCACCTCTTTCGCCGCCGAGAAGTTCGGCGTGATCCCGGACCTGATGACGGTGGCCAAGGGCATCTCCAACGCCACTGTGCCGATGGGCGGCGTGTTCGTGCGCAAGCACGTGTTCGACGGTCTGATGAACGGGCCGGAAAACGCGATCGACCTGTTCCATGGCTACACCTACTCGGCGCACCCGCTGGCCTGCGCGGCGGCGTCCGCGGTGCTCGACATCTATCGCGACGAGGAGCTGTTCGCGCGGGCTGCCGAGCTGTCGCCGTACTGGGAGGAGGGCATCCACTCGCTGAAGGGCCTGCCCAACGTCACCGACATCCGCAATCTCGGCATGGCCTGCGGCATCGATCTGGCGCCGGAAGGCACGGTCGGCACGCGCGGCTACAAGGCCTTCGTGAAGGCGTTCGATCTCGGCCTCATGGTGCGCCAGTCCGGCGACGCCATCGCCATGTCGCCGCCGCTGGTCATCGAGAAGGCGCAGATCGACGAGATCGTCGAGATCACCGCCAAGACCATCAAGGCCGTCGCCTAGAGGTTCTGCTGAACCGATCCTGAAAGAGGCCGGCGGCCGTTCCTGGTCGCCGGCTTTTTCATGTCCTTGGGACAGTGCCGACGCGGCCTGCAGGGCCGCGACCGGCCCTTCAGAGCGTCAGGCACCCGACGCTTCCGCAATCTCCCGGCAGGTGCCGATTCCGGCAGATGAAAGCGGGCGTCAGGCTCGCCGGCTTGATCGCCTATATGGTGCATGTAGAGATGACGGGCCGCGATCGTTAGTGTATCAGACTGGGTGGGTGGAGTACGGACATGGCCATCAAGAACAACGACGATGTCGCCCATCTCCTGAGTGCAACGGGCCGTACCGGCACGCCCTATCGCGAATTCGACAGCACGACGGATCAAATGTCGGCACCCCTGATAGATGCCATCTTTGGCAAGGATCCGCCTTCGCCCGGGCGCGAGGAAATGCCGCTCGCAGTCGGTGCCGCCTCGGGAAACGATTTGCTGGCCGATGTCTTCGACCGTTCGCCCGGTATCGGCGAGCCGAGGCCCGCCGACCGCGGAGCGTGGCGGGACGAAGCGTTCCAGCATGCCGCCGGAGCGGGGCGGTCGTCGCTGCCGGCCGCGCGCGGACCCCACCGGACATTGGCCGACATCCGTCGCATCATCAGCCAGCCGGTCGGCCAGGCGGCGGCGGCGCCCTCGACCGGCGGCCTGAATGGACTCTTCGACCGACTGGCACGTTAATGTCGGTCGTCTGCTTTTGTTCGCCCAAGGGCGGGGTAGGCAAGACCTCACTCAGCATCAATGTCGCGGGCGTGCTGGCCCGCTCCGGCCTGCGCGTGCTCGTGGTCGACCTCGACGTCCAGAATTCAATGCGCCTGCATGCCGGCATCCAGCTTGCCGACGATCGCGGCTGGGCGCACTGCCTGGTCTACGGGCGTTCGATTCGTGAAGGCGTCCTGCCGGGCGGCGCCAATCTCCTCGTCCTGCCGTTCGGGCAGGTGACCGGGGCGCAGCTCCATGCCGTGTCGGACCATCTGGCGCGCAACGAGAACTGGCTCGCGAACACGCTTGCCCCCTTCATCGAGCGCGGTTTCGTCGTGGTCGTCGATACGCCGCCGGGGCCCTCGGTCTTCCTCGATCAGACGCGTCCGATCTCGACCCTCGACATCGTCGTCCTGCAGGCCGATGCCACCTCCGTGTCGCTGCTGTCGACAGTCGAATCGCAGAATTTCCTCGGGCGTGCGCCTGAGGGCGTGCGGCGCGAGGTGCGGTACGTCTTCAATCTCGTCGACATGCGTCGCAAGCTGACCCGCGACGTGATCGCCCTGCTGCGGCGCCGGCTGGGGCAGGCGATGCTCGGCATCGTGAACTATGACGACAGCTTCGGTGAAGCCGTGGCCCACCAGCAGCTCGTGATCGATCGCGCGCCGACGAGCAAGGCGGCGGCCGATGTGCGGGGCCTTGCGGCTTCCGTGCAGGGGCTGCTCCTCGACGGTACGGAGCCGGGACGGCCATGACCTCGCTCAGCACCGTCGAGCCGACCCCGAACCGGCGCGTCCCGCTCGCCACGAGGCTCTTCTACCTGTTCGTCGCGATCGTGGCGCTCGGGCCGGCCGCCTTCGTCATCATCACGCCTTTCGATCTTCAGACGCAGGCCATCTTCGCGGTCTTCACGGCCTTCATCTTCCTGATCGTGAACCGCTTCAAGAGCCGCATGGCGACCCTGATCATCGTCGTGCTGTCGGCGCTCGTGTCGACCCGTTACCTGTGGTGGCGGACGACCGAGACGCTGGGCTTCGTCGATCCGTTCGACATGATGTTCGGCTACGGCCTCTTTGCGGCCGAGGTCTATGCCTGGATCGTGCTGATGATCGGCTATTTCCAGGTCCTGTGGCCGCTCGAGCGCCAGCCGGCGCCATTGCCCGCCGATGTCCAGGAATGGCCGACGGTCGACGTCTACGTCCCGACGTACAACGAAAGCCTCGACGTCGTTAAGCCGACCGTGCTGGCGGCGATGGTGATGGATTATCCGGCTGACAAGTTCAAGGTCTACATCCTCGACGACGGGCGTCGGCCGGAGTTCAAGCGTTTCGCGGAGGAGGCGGGTTGCGGCTACCTGATCCGGCCGAGCAACGAGCACGCCAAGGCCGGCAACATCAACCATGCGCTGACGATCACCAAGGGCAAGCTGATCGCCATCTTCGACTGCGACCACATCCCCACGCGCGCCTTCCTGCAGATGACAGTCGGCTGGTTCCTGCGCGACCGCAAGCTCGGCATGCTGCAGACGCCGCATCACTTCTATTCGCCCGATCCGTTCGAGCGCAATCTCGGCACCTTCGGCCGGGTGCCCAACGAAGGCCAGCTCTTCTACGGCCTGATCCAGCCCGGCAACGACTTCTGGAACGCGACCTTCTTCTGCGGCTCCTGTGCGGTGCTGAGCCGCGAGGCGCTCGACGAGGTGGGTGGCATCGCCGTCGAGACGGTGACCGAGGACGCGCATACCTCTCTGCGCATGCACCGCAAGGGCTGGAACACGGCCTATCTCCGCTGGCCGCTGGCCGCTGGCCTGGCGACCGAACGGCTCTCGATCCATATCGGCCAGCGCATGCGCTGGGCGCGCGGCATGATCCAGATCTTCCGCACCGACAATCCGCTGCTGGGGCGCGGCCTGAGCTTCGGCCAGCGCATCTGCTACCTCAATGCGATGATGTACTTCCTGTTCCCGGTGCCTCGCTTCGTGTTCCTCACGGCACCGGTGGCGTATCTGGTGACGTCGCAGAACATCATCGTGGCGAGCGCCCTGATGGTGATGGCCTATGCCGGGCCGCACCTGTTCCACACGCTGGCGACGCAATCGCGACTCGACGGGCGGTACCGCTATTCGTTCTGGGGCGAGATCTACGACAACGTGCTGCTGTTCCACATCATGGGACCGACGCTGCTGGCGCTGATCAATCCCAAGGCGGGCAGCTTCAACGTCACCAGCAAGGGCGGCGTGCTGGAGAAGGAACTTTACGATACACCCATCATGCGACCGCTGATGATCCTGGCCGTGGTGCTGACGGCGGCGATCGGCGTCGGCTTCTATCGTCTTCTCTTCACCGAGCTGTTCCCGGGCGATGCGCCGGTGCTCTGGATGAACCTGTTCTGGTGTTTCTACAGCGCCTTCACCGTTGTCGCGGCCCTCGCGGTCGGTCGCGAGAGGCGGCAGGTGAGGGCCCAGCCGCGCGTCCGCGTCCGACAGCCGATCGCACTCTATTTCGACGGCAGGCGCTCGCTGATGGGAAGGACCGAGGATCTGTCGCTGGGCGGCGGCCTGCTGCGGATGGACGACCTCGCGACCGACGTAACGGTGAACGAAGAGGTCGTGATCAACTTCGAGCAGATCGAGGACATCTCTGCCGTTCCGGCACGGGTCGTTGCCGTCAAGGGTCGCGAAGTGCGTCTCGAGTTCATGCCGACAAATCTCGAGGAAGAGCGGACGATCGTCAGTGCCGTGTTCGGGCGCGCCGATGCCTGGCTCAATTGGGACGACCGCCCGCCGGACACTGTCGGCAAGTCGCTGATCGATCTCTCGGGCGCCATTCGAGGCCTGGTCGGCATGGCGGCGCGCAATGTCCGCCGGTCCCGGCAGCCCGTCCAGCAACCGCTACCGGCGGCGCCGAGGCCGACGTGATGTCGGCGGCGGTCCGTCGTGCCGCGATGGTTCTGGCTCTCACGATCGTCGCGCCTGCCGCGGCGCAACAGGATCTCGGCCCGCGGTCAGGGGCGGGGTCGCAGCCGATGACGTTCTTTCCGCCGCAGGCAAACAGCCCCGCGGTCCAGCTCACGCAGCCGACGCAGCTCACGCCGAAGTTCGAATTGCCGTCCAGCCTGCCGTCCATCCCGTCGGGCGTCGCCGTCATTCCGCCTCCGGAGTCGCAAAGTCCGCGGCTGCAGGCGCCATTGCCGACGACCACGCCGATGCCGCCGGCCAATGTCGCGACGCCCATCGTCCCGCCTACGATCCCGCCGAGTTCCAGCCCGCCCGTGCCGGCCGGCGCCCAGCGACCGCCGGCACCCCAGGCCCTTCCACCCGTTGTGCCCGCGCCGGCTCCAACGCCGTCCGTGTCGGCTCCTGTCGCGCCGCCGGCGAGCCTTCCGCCCTCGGCTCCCGCCGTGACGACGACGCCGGTCCCATCGCCCGGTTCGAACCGGCCCGACATATTGCCGACCCCTTCGCCGCTCCCGATGGCGAACTATCCGATGTTCACCGGAACGGCCGACGGTCGCAGCCAGCTGATCCGCCTGCGGGACCTGCGGACCAAGGCGCTCCATCTCGAGGGCGCCGCGGCCGAGACCGGTATTGCCTTCACGACCCGCCAGGACGACGCCTTCGTCGCCGCGCGCATCAGCCTCCTCTTCAGCTATTCGAACGCCGTCGCCCGAGACGACGGCGTCCTCCAGGTGTTCCTCAACAACGAGCCGATCGGCTCGGTCACGCTGGGCAAGGCAAGCGGACCGAAGGCACGCGCCGAGTTCACCTTCACGCCGGCCCTGCTCTCGACCGACAACCGCCTGCAGTTCCGCTTCACCCTCAAGGGCCAGGGCGCGAAGGCCTGCACGCTCGATCGCGACAGGGTGATCTGGGTGAACATCGAGCCCGCGACCTTCATCTATCTCAGCACGACGCGGCTGCCGGTTGCCGACGACCTGGCTTCGCTGCCGCGACCCTTTGCCGATCCCAAGGACCCCCTGCCGCTCAACCTGCCGTTCGTGCTGCCGCCCGATCCCGAGCCCGGGGTGCTGCAGGCGGCCGGCATGGTGGCCGGTTACTTCGGCCTGGTTGCCGGCAACAAGGGCGCGACGTTCCCGGTCCAGTATACCGGCCTGCCCGCCAGCAGCGCCGTCGTTCTGGTCGCGGGCGGCAACTATCCGCCCGGTGTCGCGGCCATTCCCGGTGACGGACCGCGCGTCGCGGTGGTGGCCAATCCTTCCCAGGTCGACAGCAAGCTCCTGCTGGTCATCGGCGATACCGCCGAGCAGCTTCAGGCGGCCGCGGGGACGCTCGCGACCTCGCCATCGCGCCTCACCGGCGGCTGGTCGGCCGCCAGCGAGCCGCTCCCGGCACCGCGCCAAGCCTACGATGCGCCGAAATGGATTCCGAGCAATCGGCCGGTGCGTCTCGGAGAAGTTCCAGACGGCGGGGGCATCAGCGGTCGCCGTCTCCTGGATACGCCCCGGGTCACGTTCCGTACGGCGCCCGACCTGTTCTTCGGTGCCCTGTCCGGCGGCAAGATGTACGTGCACGTCCGCCGCGCCGACGACAGCTGGGTCGATGCCGGCAATTCACGCGTCTTCGTCGACCTCAACCAGCGCACGGTCGGCGAGATCCCGCTCGAACCCAAGCTGAAGGTGCTGTCGCGCCTGAAGGAGTGGCTGTTCCCGGGAAACGCCGAGGATCGCGTCAGCCAGGTGCTGCTTCCGGGGTTCCAGCTCGCCAGCCAGAACCACCTCGATTTCCGGTTCGAGCTGCGCGCCAAGGCGGACGCCGATTGCGAGATGCTCGACTGGAGCGATCGTACCGGCATAGACCCCGACTCGACGATCGACCTCAGTCGTGTCGCCCATTTTGCCGCGTTCCCGAACCTGGCGATGTTCGCGAATGCCGGATTTCCGTTCACCCGCTATGCTGATCTCTCGACCACGGCGTTCGTGATGCCGGAAACGCCGTCGCCGGAAGAGGTGCAGGCGCTCCTGAACCTGCTGGGAATGATGGCGGACGCCACGGGCGTGCCGCCGACCCGCTATGAGATCGTCGACGCCGCAAAGGTCGACCAGGTGGCTGACCGGGACCTGATCGTTATCGGGCTTACCTCGAACCAGCCATTGCTCAAGCAATGGGAGTCCCACAACTCGGTCCACATCACGCCCACCAGCGTCACGGCCGCGCCCGGCCTCAGCTTCCTGCAACGTCAGTTTCAACCGACCGATCCGCGCGCGCCCTACTATCGGGGGGCGGCGCCGGAGCTCGCAAAGGCCAATCTCGGCAAGCCCTACGCCTACCTTTCAAGCTTCTGGTCGCCGCTCAATGAGAACCGGCTGGTCGTCATGGTCGGCAGCACCCAGCCGGCGGCCCTCGTGGAGATGAGCGGCCATCTCGGCGATCCTGAAGTGTCGACCAATGTGCAGGGCGATTTTTATTATCTGACAGGCAGTAAGGGCGAGTTCTACACGTCCGGGATCAGGAAATTCGTGGGCGGATTGCCAATCTGGTGGCGAATTCAATGGCTTGCCGGATCTTTTGAACTTGCTGCATTCATTTGCGTGATTTGTGTTATATTAATCTTCGCGGCGACGATCGAAAGGTTTTCGGCAAACAGGGCTAACCGGCTTCTTTCCCGGACGTCGTCGGACGGAAGCTGACTGGGTTTGGGGTCTAATGGGAAGGACGGAGCGTTCGGAGCGTAGCGGGACCATCACGAGCGTTCTCGCCAGCGCGGCCGTTGCGCTGTTCGTTCCGAACCCCGGATTTGCGGCGCCGCCGACGACGGCCGCGGATTCCTCGTCATCGTCGATCTACGGCCTCCTGTTCGAGCAGGCGACCATGTGGCGGGAGCGCAATCGTCCCGACCTCGCGGCGCAATCATTGCGGAAGATCCTGGAGAGCCAGCCGGACAATACGGAGGCGCTGTTCCAGCTCGGCTCGATCGAGTTGCAGAACCAGCGCTTCGATCAGGTTCGCGCGACGATCGCGCGGCTGCGCCAGATCGATCCCAATGATGCACGCGCGGCGGAACTCGAGCGCGCGATGGCATTGGGCCAGACCGATGAGGTGGCGCTCGCCGAAGCCCGCCGGCTTGCCGCCGCGGGTGCCTACGATCGTGCGATCGCGATGTATCAACGCGCCTTTCGCGGTGGCCCGCCGCCGTTCGACCTGGCCGTGGAATATTACGAGACGCTGGCGGGAACGGGCGCGGGCTGGGACGAGGCGCGGATCCGGCTCAAGGCCCTGGCCGAGCGCAGCTATGCCACGTCCCGAACCAAGTTCGCCTATGCCCGCATCCTCACCTACAACGAGCAGACGCGCCGCGAAGGTATTGTCCTGCTGGCAGAATTGGCCAGCGATCCCGCCGTCGCGCAGGCCTCGTTCGAGGCCATGCGGCAGGGCATGCTGTGGCTCACGGTCGGGCCGCAGGACAAGCCGTTCTTCGAGTCCTATCTCCAGCGCTTCCCCGGCGACACGGTCGTCCGCGACAAGCTCATCGACGCGCAACGGCCCGTGCGGCAGGACCCGTTGGGCGCTGCCCTCGCCGAAGCCTATCGGTTGTCCGACCAGGGCCTGAACGATCAGGCGGTTTCGCGCTTCGAAGGGGTCCTGCAGGCAGATCCCTCCAATGCAGACGCGGTCGCGGGGATCGGTATCGCGCGCCTGCGGCAGGAGCGGTTCGCGGACGCGCGCGACCAGCTGGACAAGGCCATCAAGATGGCCCCGAGCCGGGCGGCCGACTGGGCACCGGCGCTCGAGGCGGCAAACTTCTGGCTGTCCTACCGGGAAGCCGTCGCCTTGCGGGATCGTGGCGACCTCACCCAGGCGGAGAAGATCGTCCGGCCGCTGGCCGACCATACCGGTACGCCCAAGGAGCGTGGCACGGCCCAGGCCCTGATGGGCGACCTGCTGCGCCGCCAGGGCAAGCAGCGCGAGGCGGAGGGATACTATCGCGACGCCCTGAGCCGCGATCCAGGCAACAAGGAAGCGCAGGCCGGCCTCTACCAGGTGCTGACCGCCCAGGGACGCGACACGCGCAGCGAGCCGCTGCTCGCCAATCTCGATCCTTCCGTCCGAACCCGCGTCCAGTCGGACGGCGCCCAGCAGGCCGCGCAGCGGCTGCGGACCCAGGCAGCCGGCCTCGAGCGTTCGCAGCCCGAGCGGGCCGAACAGCTCTACCGCGAGGCCATTCGTATGGATCCGTCCAGCCCGTGGACCCGCTACGACCTCGCAAAGTTCCTGGCCAGGCAGGGCAAGGTCGCCGAAGCCCAGCCGCTGATCGACGAGCTGGTCGCCAGCGGCCGGCCGGAGAGCATCTACGCGGCGGCCGTCTACTATTCCGAACAATCGCGTACCGGTGAGGCCGTCGCCCTGCTCGACCGGATCCCCGTCAACCAGCGCTCGGCGCGCATGAACACTCTGCGCAACGACCTGCGCAACGCCGGCGATACCGATCAGCTCATCGCCGCGGCCAAGGCGGGCGATGCCGGCGCGCGGGCAACCCTGGCGGCGCGCGCCAATGCGCCGAATGCGACGCCTTCGCAGCAGGCCAATGCGGCCCTGGCGCTGGCCAAGGTCGGCGACCGGGCGCAGGCGATGGCCGTCGTCCGCCGACTCGCGGCCCGCAAGGACCTCAGCGCCGATACGCTGCGTACGATGTTCTATGCAGCGTCAGAGGCAGGCCAGGACGCCGAGGCCAGCACGCTGCTGGCGCGCATCTCCAAGAACACCGGAGGCCGCGACGTGGCCAGCCTCCAGGAGTCGCTGGCGATCCAGCAGTCCGACCGGCTGCGCACGCAGAAGAACCTGACGGCCGCCTATGACGTACTGTTGCCCTATGTCTCGGGCCCGTCGCCCAGCGTCGGCGCCCGCCTGGCACTGGCGCGGGTCTACAAGGATTCGAACTTCAGCGAGCAGGCGATCCAGGTTCTCGACGGCATCATGGTGTCGGCCCCGGCCGATGCCGATACGCTCCAGCAGGCGGTGAACATCGCCATCGATCTCCGGCGGTACGAGCGGGCCGACGTGTGGCTCGCCGAGGCGCTGCGTCTGCAGCCGCAGAACCCGCGCCTCTACATGGTCCAGGCACGCCTGTTGCGCGCACAGGGGGATACGACGGGCGCCAAGCGCGCCCTCGAGACCGCCCAGCAGCTCAACCGCGGTCTGGGGCAGACCGAGCTGGTTCCCGCACCGGCCCCTTCATCGATTGGCGTTGCTCCCGTTCAGCGAGCGGCGGTCGTGTCGCCCGGCAGCACCGGCGCCGAGGCGCCAGAGCGGTCGTCGCTGCGGCCACCCAGTGGGAGCGCAGACGCGGAGTTCATGGCCGAATTCGAGCGGCGGGTCGCCGCGAAGAAGGCTTCGGTCACCAGCAAGGATGGCGCGCCGGGCCCGGCCGACGTGATGTCCCTGGATCGGCCGTCCCTGGCGACGCCCGCCATCCTGACCGCCCAGGCGGGGCCGGTGCGTGCCGCGCCGCCCGTCCAGGTGGCGCAGAATCCCCTGGTCCCCCTGCGTCGGCCGGGCGGCGAGAGCAGCGCCAGCACCTCGGTGACGGCCATGACGCCACCGCCGTTGCCGGGCACGCCGGGCGCGCCGTCGGGTTCGATGAGCGACACCGATCCGCTCAGCCGGGAGATCGAACGCGAACTCACCTCGCTAAAGAAGTCCACGGCGATCATCGTGGACGGCGGCATCGGCTTCCGCGGCCGGTCCGGCGAATCGGGCCTCGGCCGCATCAACGAGATCACCGTGCCGATCAAGGCACGCATTCCCATCGGCAATGCCGCTCTGGTTCCGACCATCATGCCCGTCACGATCAACGCCGGTACCATCGGGGGAGACCCGTCGACCCTGTCGCGGTATGGCGCGAACGCCCTCGCGGGGTTGGCCGGCACGCTGCAGCCCAACAATGCACAGGCGACGGGCATCGCCTTCGGCATGGGGCTCGAATGGGGGCGTCTCACGCTGGACGTCGGCAGCACGCCGCTCGGCTTCCCGCTCACGACCATCGTGGGCGGCCTCGTCTGGAATCAGCCTCTCGGCGACAAGATGAACATCAAGCTCGAGGCCTCGCGCCGGTCGGTCACCGACTCCGTACTGTCCTACGCGGGCGTGACGGACCCGATTACCGGCCTGACCTGGGGCGGCGTCACCCGCAATGGTGGCGAAGCGATCATCAGCTACGACGATCAGACGCTGGGTATCTACGGGAAGTTCGCCTATGGCTACTACATGGGCACGAACGTCGCGAGCAACCAGTCCTACGAATTCACGGCGGGCGCCTACTTCCGGCCCATCAAGGACGAGAACCAGGAACTCAAGGTCGGTATCTCCGCGACCTATCTGAGCTTCAACCAGAATCTCAGCTACTTCACCTATGGTCAGGGCGGTTACTTCAGCCCGCAGAGCTTCTACAGCCTGACGTTCCCCATCGACTGGACAGAGACGTCGGGCAAGTTCACGTACAGCGCGGGCGCCACTCTCGGCGTCCAGAGCATCCAGCAGAGTTCGTCGCTGTTCTTCCCCACCAACTACTATTTCCAGAATGCGGCGAACATCCTGGCCGCGTCCGGAGCGGCGGCTTTCGCGCCGGTCTTCCCGGCGCAGAGCAACACGGGCATTGCTTTTGGCCTGCGCCTGGGGTTCGAATATGCAGCCACCGAGCGCACTTCGATCGGTGCCAAGGCCAATTTCGACAACGCCTATCAGTACGACCAGGGCACAATTCTGCTATTCCTGAAAAGCGCGTTTAACTAGCCTTGTTCCAGAACGGACTTTCGATGGCTGTCCGCCCGGCAAACAATTCATTCGACTCGTCGACCCTTGCGGTAGCCGCCCGCCGCTCCTGTCCGGAGCCGCTGCGGGTTCTCATGGAAGGGCTCGCGACTGCGCTGGCCGAGGTCGCCGGAGACGAGCAGGCGCTGCGCATCCTGGCCGCTGCCGGTTCGGCCATCGCCCGGGAACACGCCATCCCGGCGTCCAACTCCCTCCCCGAACTCAAGGCGGCGATGAACGCCGGGTTGCAGACCCTCGACTGGGGGGAAGTCGACATCTACGAAGCCGAGAAGGCGCTCGAGTTCGTCATCGTCGGCTATCCATACTTCGAAGGAGTCGAGGCGCAGACGGCCTTCGCCGCCATCCTCGAAGCGCTTCTCGAAGGCTGGCTGACCCAGCAGGCGGCCCGTCAGGGCCTGGCGATGCGCCTTACCGAACGCGGCAGCGGATCCTATCCGCCGCTGGTTTTCCGCTACGAACGGTCCGGTCTCTAGCGATGGGCCCGCGTCGGGTGAACGATGGCTCGCGCCGGGGCCTCCTGAAAGCGGGCGTCGGCCTGGCGGCGCTTTCGCTCTTTCCCTCGGCCGCACGGGCGGATCAGAACTGGCAGACCTTCAAGCGCCGCTTCGTCGTCGAGGACCGGCGTGTGATCGACAGCGGCAACAACAACGTCAGCCACTCGGAGAGCCAGGGTTGGGGGCTCCTCTTCGCCCAGAGTTTCGACGACAGGCAGACCTTCGAAAGGATCTGGGAGTGGACTTCCAGATCCCTGCAGCGGGGCGACGGGCTCTTCTCCTGGCGCTGGTCGCCCAACACGGCCGATCCCGTTCCCGACAAGAACAACGCGGCCGACGGTGACATCCTGATTGCCTGGGCGCTCATGCGTGCCGCCGCGAAATGGAATGAGCCCCGTTGGCTGCAGCCATCCCGGCGCATCCAGTCGGCTGTCCTCGAGCGGCTTGCGATCGAATTCCAGGGGCGGCTGATCCTCCTGCCGGGCCATCAGGGCTTTGCCCGCGGCAGTCGCTACGTGGTCAATCTTTCATATTATGTGTGGCCCGCGATCCATGATTTTTCCGAGGGGGCGGGCGACCGGGAAAAATGGCGACGGCTCGAAGCCGATGGGCTGTGGCTTTGCGACAATGCGGCCTTCGGCGACTACAAGTTGCCGCCGGACTGGCTGTTGTTCGGACAGCAGGCGTTCCGGGTGGCCGACGACTGGAAGCCGTATTTCGGTTTCGATGCCATACGCATTCCGCTCTACCTTGCCTGGTACAATCAAGCGTCCCGCCTCGACCGCTTCGTGACGGCCTGGCGAACGCCCAGGTTCGGGGGGCGCCCTCCCGCCTGGATCAACCTCGACAACGGGGCCGTGGCGCCGTTTCCGTCCAGCGGCGGCTACGCGGCGGTCGCGGCGGTCACGCAGTTCGTGTCCGACGGCTTCAAGAAGCCGGCGCCGGTTGCCGCGATCGGCGACGAAGACGACTACTATTCGGCCAGCCTGAAGCTGCTCTCGAATCTGGCTGGTCAAGAAGCACCCCGTGCTAAACGCTCCTGAACGGCTGACTTCTCTCGCAGGTTGTATGCGCTGTCGGGATGCGATCTGCCATGACATGGACGTTCCAGTCCGATACTTTGGGGATCGTGGTCCGGTGACTGCCTTGTGGCCAATCCTGATCGAGCTCGATTGATGCCGCGCAAGTTCCGGTCCCTCGTGGCCAGCGATGATGCCAAGTTCCAGGCAGAGTTGGTCAAAGAGGCGATCAACCTGAACTTTTCCGTCCGAGCCATACGCTCGGCGGACGAGCTTCCGGATTTTCTGCAGGGACGGCATTTCGACTGGCTGTTCCTCGACGTCGATCTTGGCCGCGACCAGTGCCTGAGCATCATCGAGATGCTCGGCGCCGGCTGGCGTCCGCGCACCGTCCTGGTCGGGGCCATCAACGCCGCGGACCGCGACATCATTCGACGGAGTGCCATTCGTGCCGGCCTCGACGTCGTTCGCATTCTCGCAAAGCCGTCCTTCTTTTCGACCGTGACCCTGACATTGTCCGCCCTCGGCGCTCGGGAAAAGCAGGTTCCGAACAACGACCTGGCCGGGCGGGAATTCGATGCGATCCCAGGCGACGAGATCGAGGTGCAGTACCAGCCTATCGTTTCGATTCCCGATCGGGTGGTCAGCCGAATGGAAGCGCTGGTGCGCTGGCGACATCCCGAGCATGGCCTGATCGGTCCAGACCAGTTCATCGGCCTCGCCGAGCAATCCGGGGCCATCGTCCCCCTGACATGGGAAGTGCTGACGCGCGCGGTCGAGCAGCAGGTGGCCTGGAGGAAGGAAGGGCTGCCCCTTGCGGTCTCCGTGAACATCTCGGCACTCGTGCTCACCTCGCTGCAGACCGCCGAGGACATTCGCGCCCTGCTCGACGCCCGGGGAATGGATCCGCGCTCTCTGATCCTGGAGATCACGGAAACGGAGAGGGCTCCCTATCCCGCCGTCGCCCGGAGCCTGCTGACGCGCTTGCGCGAGGCGGGCGTCGGAATATCGATGGACGACTACGGCGTGGGCTATTCCGATCTCGGGCGCTTGCAATATTACCCGTTCAGCGACCTGAAGATGGACCGTGGCCTGGTGGCGCGACTGCCCAACGACCAGGAGGGAAGAGACATTGCGTCGATGCTGGCATCCATTGCGGCCCGCGAGGATGTGAGCCTGACCGGAGAAGGCATCGAAACGCAGGAACAATGGGATGCGCTGGAGGCGATCGGCTGCGACTTCGCCCAGGGCTTCCTGATCGCCCGGCCGATGCCGGCCCACGAGGTGCCGGTCTGGATCGCGAGTATGGCCAAGGCCGGACGATTCTGGCCGCCACGGGCGGCGCCCTGATCGTCCACGAGATCGTGCCGATCGGCTTTCCTGATCAGGCGCCGGTGCTGGACAGGTCTTTCGCGCTTTGCACCTGGTTGCGGCCGAGGGCCTTGGCACGATAGAGGGCCGCGTCGGCCTTGCGTATCGTCGACTCTACGTCTCCATCGAACTTCGCCAGCCCGATGCTGGCGGTGATGCGAAGGGGGTGGCCGTCGACGTCGATCGACAGTTCGGCAATGCGCGCGCGCAGCCGTTCCGCGATGCGTCGCGCTTCCGGCTCGTCGACGTCGCGCAGCAGCGCGCAGAATTCTTCGCCGCCGTAGCGGGCGACCAGGTCGCTGGGGCGCAGCTCGCGGCGGGCCAGGTTCGCGAAGGCCACGAGCGCCCGGTCGCCGCCGGCATGGCCGAACGTCCTGTTGACCTCGGAAAAATGGTCCAGATCGATCATCAGCACGCAGGCCGGGTCCCTCAGCCGCTTCCCTTCGTCGAGGAGGAAGCGGCGATTCGGCAGGGCCGTCAGCTCATCGGTTTTCGCCAGGCTCTCGAAATGATGCCTCAGGCGTTCGTGCGTCATCATCAGGAAACCGAGCGTCATGGCCACGACGCAGATCGTATTGATGAGCAGCGTTATGCCCTGGGTCGGATCGTAGAAAGGCGTCGTCGGCTCCTGCGGCGGCTCTTCGAGCAGGGAGAAGACGATGCGCACCATCATGGCAACGCACATGATGAAAAGCGCAAGCGCGGTCGGAATCCGGCTGATCAGCGGTTCGCTGATCCTGGCCCTGAGGACTTCCCATCCGGCGAGCAGCGACAGGATAGCGATCGCGAGCGAGCAGAGCGCGACGCGTACATTGACGTCGGTGCCGTTCACCAGGGCGATCGTGAAGATGACGCAGAACAGGACTGTGGGAATAACGGCATAGTTGAGGACGCGCTCGCCGGTATTGAACCGCCGCACGCTCATCCACACGGTTGCGTATGCTGCGACGACCAGCGAATTGGCCATGATGACCAGTGGAAGGGGCGAGCTGCTGGTCCGCAGGCTCAGCTCCAGGGAGCCCAGTGCGCCCAGCGCAAGGGCGATGGCCCAGCCGCGCACGCCGGGCACGTCGCGATGATGGGACCAGGAAAAGAAGTAGATCCCGGCCATCACGAACGCGACCACGAAATTCAGCAGATAGAGCGTCAGGACGTCGACCGACATCGACATGTTTGCGGCGTACTCCGGTCAGGCGCTTTCGGCGCCCCGCCAGGCGACGACCTGGCCTGACATGACGAAGCGGTCACGACCCTCATGCTTGGCGACGTACAGTGCCCGGTCCGCGGCTGCGATCAGCGAGGGATGGTTGCCGTGGGTTTCGGCATTTGGCCAGCTCGTCGCGCCACCGATGCTCAGCGTCACCCGCTTCGTCGGCGGGTTCAGGGCGTGCGCCAGGTTGAGGGTCTCCAGCGACTGACGAATCCGCTCGGCGACCAGCGCACAGCCCACCTCGTCGGTGTTGGGAAGCAGCAGCACGAATTCCTCGCCGCCGTAGCGGGCGGCAAGATCGCCCGGGCGGCGCGCTTCCGCCGCAATCGCCTTGGCGACGGTCCTGAGGCACGAATCGCCAGCCTGATGCCCGTACTGGTCGTTGAACTTCTTGAAATTGTCGACGTCCATCATCAGCAGCGAGACGGGGGTGCCGTCGCGCCCGGCCCGGCGCCACTCCTGCTGCAGCGTGTCGTCGAAGTGACGCCGGTTGGCAACTCCCGTCAATCCATCCTTGATCGCCAGGGTTGCCAGCTTTTGTTCAAGGTCCTTCTGCGCGGTCATGTCCCGCGAAATCGCGACGACTCCGTTGACCTTGCCGGTCTCCGGATCGCGGGTCGCGCGCAGGGCAGTCTCGAGCCAGATCTCGCCACCCTCCCGCTGCCGGGTCCGGTAAACGAGCCTGGTCTCCTCGACCTCGCCCTGTTTCAGGGCCCGTACGGTTTGGCGCACATGCGGTAGATCCTCGGCGTTGACGCCCGCCAGCGCGTGCGTCCCGCGAAGCTGAGCCGCGCTCCACCCCAAGAGGCGAATGCACGAGGGCGACACGTAGATGATTCTCTCATCGAGGCCGATGCGCATGACCATGTCGCTCGACTCCTCGGCCAGCAGCCGGAAGTCGGCCTCGTTGGCGGCCAGCACCGCGGCAATGCGTTGCCCCTTCAGCAACTGGCGCACGAGATAGATTCCTGTGCCGGCGATCAACGTCACCAGGCCCAGCACGAGAGCCATGCGGACCATTGCCTCCTGGCGCCAGGGCGCGAGGACTTCGTCCTTTGCCTCCGTCGCCAGGATAAGCAGCGGAAACCGATGACTCAGCCTATAATAACTCAGGCGCAATGTCTGGTCGAAGGGCGACCTGAAATAGTAGAGACCCGCCGGTCGGCGGGCGTCCATGTCCTGGATGAGCGGCGTGCTCGAGACATCGCGGCCGACTGAGGATTCATTGTCGACGCTTCGTGCCAGGATGATGCCGCTCTTGTCGAGCAGGGTGACCGTACCCGTGGAGCCGAGGTCGAAGCGCCTGTAGAAGCTCGAGAAGTAGCTGGCATCGATCGTGGCCAGCACGACACCGGCGAAGGACCCGTCCGGATGATCGAAGCGGCGCGACGCCGTGATGACCCACTGTCCGCCGGAGCGGCTCCTGATGGGGCTACCGATCAGCAAACCCTTGTCCGGCGATGCGCGATGCTGCTGGAAATATTCGCGGTCGCTGTTGTTGAACAATGCCGGATTGACGGGCTCCGTTGTCGCCAGCCAGCGGCCGGCTGCGTCATAGACGAACAAAGCCCGGACGCGCCCCATCGTACCCTTCCGGAGGTCGATGTCGTCTTTCAACCTTTGGACGGCGCCAGGCCCGATGCCGTCCGTCTCCAGACGGTGCACCAGGCCAATGAGCAGGCTGTCGGCCAGTTCGAACGAATCGTCGGCATGCTGGACCAGCGACTGGGCAACGTTTGCGAGATCGACTTCAGCGGATTTCAGCGCCTCGTGTCGCAATCCCCATTCGCGCAGGGAACTGAGGGTAAGGAGCGCCACGCAGACGAGGGTGACGAAGCCGGCGGCCAGGAAGGCCAGCTGGCGAAGGCTGGCGTTGCGGAGACTCGCGCTCATTTCACGAACCCGCAAGAACGCATGCCCCGGAAAGCGGTTCTAGATGGCGTCGCACCAGGGAGTGCGGTCGAATCCATCCCAATTTTCCCAATCGTATGACGAATTTAGACTAGCCTCGGACATGGCAAGCATAGGCCATCGTCGACGGCAAACAAACCGAATAGCCGGGGCGACAGGGCATATTTCGAGTTCTTTTCTTTCACCATGACGCGAGACCCAACGGCAGTATTCTTCCGTATCGCCCGGAATGCTAAGGCGGTCTTGCTTGATCGGAGAGAGACGCGCGGTGAAAGTGGTCGTCAGAAAATCGGGAATTCACGGCGACGGGCTTTTTGCCGCCGAGGAGATCCCATGGGGCACGAAGATCATCGAGTACAAGGGCGAGCGGATCCCCGATGACATAGCCCTGGCGCGGATCGCGGAGGGGGCAGACAGCATCTTCGAACTCGGAGCGAACGCCAATATCGACGGCTCCTCCCGGGGCAACGAGGCGCGCTACGCCAATCACCGCCGCCGGAATCCCAATGCCTTCATTCTTCGCGACAAGGGCCGGATCTGGCTCGTGGCCGGTATCGAAGGCATCGCGAAGGGAGAGGAGATCACCTTCGACTACGGTTCGACTTTCTATCCGCGTTGAGAGGGGAGCGACCCGGCGAGGATCGCCTCGACGATTTCCTGTACGTTGAACGCTTCCTCGATCGTCGCGAGGTGATGGGCCTCGCCACGCGCCAGCCGGGCCACGCCCTCGAGCTGGCGCTTCAGGGCCAGCGGGCGGGCGCGCTCGTTGGGCATGGCGTCCGGCGCGGGCTGCCAGCTGCCGTCGGGCAGGCGACGTTCCGCGATCGACCAGTCGCACAGGCGAACGGCGCCGCGATCGCCCTCCAGGACCCAGACATTGTGATCGTCCTTCGCTGTCTCGCCGACGCCGCCGCTCAGCGTCACCGGCAGTTCGCCGGCGCGCAGGGACGCCGAGATGCGCCGCTCGGACTTGCCCGCCTGCTGAAACGATGCGCCACCGTTCAAGCCGTGCAGGGGACCGACGACGCGGCGCGACAGGAACAGGAAGTGCGAGACGACCTCGCGCGTGAAGCCTCCCTGCGCGGGACCGTCCAGCCAGGCCACGGCGTCGGCCTGCCAGGGGCGTGGCCAGCTCTTGAAGCCTACCTCGACGTGGATCCGCTGCGGCGTGCCGATCTCGCCCTTGTCGATCCAGTCGCGGAGGGCTGCCACGGCAAGAGAAGAGGCGAAGGGAAAATTCACGGCGCCCCGGCTGCCGGCCTCGGCCACGAAGGCGCGCGCGTCGGCGACGTCGACCGCAAGCGGCTTCTCGCCGAAGAAGGTCTTGCCGGCGGCGAGCGCGGCGCGCGCGTGACCGAGATGCGAGGCCGGTGGCGAGGCGACGTAGACGCAGTCGCTGGCCGCAATCACCGCCGCGGCGTCGGCCAGGCGCGGCACCTCGGGAAAGTTCCGCTCCATGCGCCGCATCGCATCGGGCGAGGGGTCCCAGATGCCGCACACGCCGACCAGGGCAGGATCCTGCCGAAGGATCGCGCCCAGCAACCGCTCACCCATGATGCCGGCGCCGATGATGCCGATCGCCACGCTACCGTTCTTCATACCGTTCACTCGCTCTGTCGATGTCCCGACAGACGTTGCACGAATCCCGGGACGAGGGCAGGGGGATATCGATAATCTGGCGGGCGGCCGGCTTGCCGGGAGCCCGGAACGTCGTACTGTCGCGCCATGATATCTCGCCGAACCATCCTCTCCGGCCTCGCGGCGACGACGGCGGCCGGATGCACGCCCCAACGGCCCGTATCGACCGCCATGCCCTATCCGATCGCCCCGCCGCCGCCGGACCGGGCGACGATGGGTCTGGATGCGGTGATCGACCTCAGCCGCAGCGTCACGGTCGCGGATTTCCGTGCGGTCCGCCGCAGCGGCATGATCGGCGTCATCCACAAGGCGACTGAAGGCGGCGACTATCTCGACACGGCCTATGCCGGCCGGCGACCGCAGGCCGAGGCGGCTGGGCTGCTGTGGGGCGCCTATCATTTCGGCACCGGCCAGACCTCGGGCGCTCGGCAGGCCGCCTACTTCCTTTCCGTCGCGCGGCCCGGCCCGCGTACCCTGCTCGCGCTCGATCTCGAAGCCAACGAGAACAATCCCAACAACTCGATGCGGCTCGACCAGGCTGAGGAGTTCGTGCAGGCCGTGGCCGCGTCAACAGGCCGGCTGCCGATCGTCTACGTGCATCCGACCTGGGCCAACGGTGATCCGCTGCCGAACTCCGGCTTGAGTCTCGGCGCGCGCATCACGCCGGACTCGCTCGTCGCCCGCTGCGGTCTGTGGATCGCCGACTATCACGACTCGCCTGAAGTGCCGATCGGCTGGGAAACGACCGGCTGGCGCCTCTGGCAATATGCCGGCGACGAAAGCGTGGCCAAGCCGGCCTACGGCCAGACCAACATCGTGCAGGGCGTCAGCCACTGCGACCGCAACCTGTTCAACGGCGATGCCAGTGAGCTGCAGAGGTTCTGGGGCGCGTGATCGCGTCTCGATGCGAGCGCGATTCTGGAACTCTACGTAGAGGACCGCCTACGGCTTTGCCGCAACCGGCCAGTAATGTCCGTCCGGTGTCGAGCGCTTGCCGAAGATCGCCTCGCCGACGCGCACGACGTCGGCGCCCTGCACGATCGCTTCCTCAAAATCGTTCGACATGCCCATCGACAGTTCCCGGATCGCGGGATGGTCCTTGACGGCCACGTCGCGCAGTTCGCGCAGGCGTTCGAGGCAGGGGCGCACCTTGTCGAGGTCGGTGCTGAACACCGCGAGCGTCATCAGCCCGCGCGGCTTCAGTCGCGGAAAGCGGCCGAGCCCGTCGAGGAACGGGAGGAGCTCCTCGGGCTGCAGCCCGTACTTGCTTTCCTCGGCCGACGTATTCACCTGCACGTAGACGTCGAGGGATCGATCCTCACGGTCGAGACGCGCGTTGAGCGCTTCCGCAAGGCGCACGCTGTCGAGCGCGTGGAACTCGCGCGCGAAGCGGGTGAGGTATTTGACCTTGTTGGTCTGCAGGTGCCCGACGATGCACCAGTCGATGGCCAGGTTCGCCAGTTCGGCCCGCTTGGCCACGGCCTCCTGGATCTTGTTCTCGCCGAAGTCGCGGATGCCGGCCGCGTAGGCGAAGCGCAGGATGTGCGCCGGCACCGTTTTGGTGATCGGCAGCAGGCGCACGGTCTCGCGCGCCCGTCCGGCGCGAGCGCAGGCCCGCACGATCCGCTCCTCCACGGAGGCGAGGTTGCGGCTGAACATGGCGAGCGGATCGGGACCGAAGCGCTTGATGTCGTCGGGCGTCAGACTTGGCGTATCGATGGGCGCGTTCATTCGTGACCGGAGGGTTGGTCCGGCAGAGATACCCTAATCGAGCTTGCGGGTCGCTATGAACACGCCGACGCCGACGGCGATCGACACGGTCGATATCGCGATGACGACCGGCCAGAGGAGGCCGCCCAGAAAATCCAACATGAGCTCTGAACGAGCGCGGCGTCGCCTTGTTCCCCCTTTCGTGCGAGCACGGCGGATCGCAGCGGGAGCATCGGCGTTATAGGCTCCATGTCGCTGCTTTTTCAGCCCGGACGCACCGTATGGAGGGTCGAGCACGCCGCCAGAGCGGCCGTGCTGATCGATGGTGCCGCCTTTTTTGCGGCCGTGCGCGAAGCCTTTCTGCAGGCGCGGCGCACCATCTTCATCGTGGGCTGGGACATCGACAGCCGCACCGAACTGGTGGGTGACCACCCTCCCACCGACGGATTCCCGACCAACCTGGCGGCCTTCCTCACCGAACTCACCCGCCGCCGGCCCGAGTTGCAGATCCACCTGCTGCTTTGGGACTATTCACTCGTCTATGCGCACGAGCGCGAGCCGCTGCCACGCCTCTCTCTGAACTGGCAAATGCCGCCGCAGGTCACGTTCTGCCTCGATTCGACCGTGCCGTTCGGCTCCTCCCAGCACCAGAAGCTGGTGGTGGTGGACGACGCGTTGGCCTTCTCGGGTGGCCTCGACCTTACCATCCGGCGCTGGGACACCAACCGTCACGAGCCTGACAACAAGCGGCGCGTCGATCATTCGGGCGAGCCCTACCGGCCGTTCCACGACGTGCAGATGATGGTCGACAGCGAGGCGGCGCGCTCGCTCGCTCTGCTCGCGCGGGCGCGTTGGTGCCATGCCAACGGCGGCGAACCGGAGGCCCGGCCCGAAGGGCAGCCGTGGCCGGAAAGCGTCAAACCCGATTTCACCAACGTCGACATCGCGATCGCCCGCACCCAGCCGCGCTATCATCGAGAGGAGGAAGTGCGCGAGGCCGAGGCGCTGTTCGTCGACAGCATCGCCCGCGCCGAGCGCACGATCTATATCGAGAACCAGTTCATGACCTCGGGCCTGGTCGCCGCCGCGCTCGCCCGCCGACTGCGCGAGCGGGCGGGTCTTGAGATCGTGATGGTAGCCCCGCGCAGCCATGACTCCTTCGTCGAGCGGCGCACCATGCGCAACGGCCGCATCCGCTTCTGGCGCACCGTGAAGGCGGCGGGCGGCGATCGCGTGCGCCTACTGTTTCCGTCGATAGAGAAGAACGGTCGGTCCACCTACACCATGGTCCATTCCAAGATCATGGTGGTGGACGACTGGTTGCTGCGGGTGGGATCGGCCAACCTCAACAACCGGTCCATGGGCGCCGACACCGAGTGCGACCTCGCGATCGAGGCCTCGACGGATCGGGAGCGCGTCGCCATCACAACCCTGCGCAATCGCCTTCTCGGCGAGCATTGCGGCGCGTCCGGAGAAGAAGTCGCAGCCGCGATTGCGCGGCTGGGCTCGCTCGTACGCGTGGCGGACCAACTCTGCGGCAATGGCCACTGCCTGAGTCCGATCGATGACGGCCAGCCCGATCGCACGATTTTCGCCCGACTGGCCGAACGGATCGCCGATCCGGCGCGGCCCCTGCGGCTGGGCCGCCTGGCCGGCCGACTCCTGCCGCGCCTGCTGTTCCATGGCAGCCGGACCGTCGGCCGGCGGCTGGCAAAGCGCGCGGATCGGCGAGCCGCCGGACAGGCGCACGTCGGATCTCCGCCAAAGCCGGCAAAAGGCGGCGAAAGCGAGCAGGGCCTGCTGGGGCGCACCGGCCTCGTTGTAGGCGGAGCTCTTGCACTGATCGCGGTGCTGACCCTCGCCTGGCAGTTCACAGGACTGAAGGAGCTGGCCCAGCCCGACCATATTCGCGAGCTGCTCGAGGGCGCCGAGGGCGAACCGTGGGCCCTTGGAGTCGTGGTCGCGCTGTTTGTGGTCGGGGGCGCGGTGGCCTTCCCCGTCACCATCCTGATCCTGGCGACGGCCGCCGTGTTCGGCCCGTGGTGGGGCATGCTCTATGCCAGCGCCGGGGTCGCGGCGAGCGCCGGGATCATGTTCGCGGCGGGCGCCCGCTTCGGGCAGGAGGTGCTCAGGCGCCTTCTTGGCCAGCGCTGGGACAGACTGCGCGACCGCCTGCAGCGGCGCGGCCTGCTCGCCGTGGTCGCGCTGCGCGTCATACCGGTTGCGCCGTTCTCGCTGATCAATCTCGCGGCGGGTGCCGGCTCCATCCGCTTCGTCGACTTCGGGCTCGGCACGCTGATCGGCATGGGCCCGGGGCTGGTCGCGATCGCGCTGATGGGCGACCGCATCGCCAAGGTGCTGGCCGACCCCAGCGCCAGCCAGCTCGGCGTGCTGGCGCTGTGCGTCGCTGGCTGGATCGGGCTCTCCTTCGGGGCGCAGGCCATCGTGTCACGGTTCGGGGAACGGGCCTCTTGAACTCCGTCCGTCTGATGACCTGGAACATTCACGGTGCCTTCGGTCGCAATCCGCGTTTCGACCTCGATCGCGTGATCGCGCTGGTCAAGAGCCACGCACCCGACATCGTGGCCCTGCAGGAGATCGATTCGCGGCGCGTCCGCGAGGCCCAGGCTGGCAATCCCTTCGACGTGCTTCAGGCGGCGCTGGGCTCGCACGGGATCGGCGCCAAGACCGTGGTGACAGCCGATGGCGAGTACGGCCAGGCGCTGATCAGCCGGTGGCCGCTCGAGAGCACGCAGATCCACGATCTGTCCTATCCCGAGCGCGAACCACGCCGCGCCATCTGTACCGATGTTGCTACTCCTTTCGGCCCGCTGCGCGTGATCGCCACGCATCTCGGCCTCACCCTGCGCGAGCGGCGCAGCCAGGCCATCGCGCTGGCGAGCATGCTGGGCCGGCTCGATCGTCCGACCGTCGCGCTGGGCGATTTCAACGACTGGCTCTGGGCAGGCTCGGTGCGCCGCAGCCTCGGGCGTGCCCTGCCGGGCTTCAGCCGCCATCGCACCTTTCCCGCACGGCTGCCGCTCTTCGAACTCGACCGCATTTATCTTTTCCCGGCCTCGGCCCTGATCGGCAGCTGCGTCGACCACCGCGCGAGCGAGCTTTCGGATCACCTGCCGGTGATCGCCGACATCGCGATCTAGCGTGGTGCGCACGGGCACCGTGGCGATGGAAGCCAGGCAGATCGATGGCCTGCCCGACGGCAAGGGTTGGCAATACGAGCCCAAGTGGGACGGGTTCCGCTGCCTCGCCCGGCGGGACGGCGAGGAGGTCGAGCTGCTGGGCCGCTCCGGCAAGAACCTGTCGCGCTACTTCCCGAGATGATCGCGGCTCTCGCGCGACTGAAACACGAGCGCTTCTTTCTCGATGGCGAACTGGTCATCCCGGTGGGCAAGAACCTGTCCTTCGAGGCACTGCAGATGCGCCTGCATCCAGCGGCCAGTCGCATCCGGCGCCTCGCCGAAGAGACACCGTCGCTGATGATCGCCTTCGATCTCCTGGAGGACGAGAAGGGGCGGGACCTGCGAGCGGAGCCCCTGTCCACTCGCCGCGCGGCGCTCGAACGCTTCTTCGCGACACTCGGCCCGAGCGAAGCGCTGCGTCTCTCCCCAAAGACGACGCACATCGGCGATGCGCGCCGGTGGCTGAGCCGCGCCGGCGGCGGGGCCCTCGACGGTGTCATCGCCAAGCGCCTCGATGAGCCCTACAGGCCGGGCGAGCGCGCGATGCTCAAGATCAAGAACCTGCGCAGCGCGGACTGCGTGGTCGGCGGCTTCCGTTATGCAACGGCGCGCAAGGCGGGCCGGAAGGAAGTCGGCTCGTTGCTGCTCGGCCTGTACAACGAAGCAGGCCTGCTCGACCACGTGGGCTTCACCTCCGCTCTCGGCAGTCTCGACCGCGATGCGCTGACGGCAAAGCTCGAAAGGCTGAAGGGGAACGGGTTCTCCGGCGACGCGCCGGGCGGTCCCAGCCGCTGGTCGACGGAACGGACAGCCGAGTGGGCGCCGTTGAAACCGAAGCTCGTCGTCGAAGTCCAGTACGACCACGTCACCGGGCGCCGGTTCCGCCACGCCACCGGCTTCCTGCGCTGGCGCCCGGACAAGGCGCCGCGCGACTGTTCGTTCGATCAGCTCGCGCGGGAAGCCCGGCCGTCGCGGATGATGCGCCTGCTCGGGCTAGCGTAGGAGCGTGCTACGTGCGCCGCTCGCTCAGCCCTTCTTCTTGCGCCTCGCCGTGGTCTTCCGTTTCGTGCTCGTCTTCTTCTTCTTGGCTGCGGTCTTCTTCTTCGCCGGCACTTTCTTGCCCTTAGCGCGCGCCTCGGACAAGCCGATGGCGATGGCCTGCTTGCGACTCTTCACCGTGCCGCCCTTGCCGCCCGGGCCGCTTTTCAGCGTGCCTTTCTTGCGACGCTCCATCGCGCTTTCGACATCCTTGCTGGCGCTTCGGGAATATTTTGCCATGAATCCTCCTCGACGGTTCAGCGCCTAACGCAACCGTCGCGCATTGGCTGCATATTCCCGGGAGAAGCACAGAAGAAAGCCCGCGACCCCCCTTTGCACATTTCCGGATGAACGAAGGGTGCGGGCTTTCCGCCGGAGACGCCAGGGACGAAGCGTTCGACCATCGCCAACGAAACGTGTGGCTCCCCTGCCTTCGACCAATGCACGTACGGCCGATCGGTTGCGGTCGCCGGCAACTGGTTTAGCGTCGGTGCATTCCTCCGGTGCCGGCGAGGAAGAGAGAGGCCGGCCTCACCCCACGGAGGAACTCAAATGGCACGCCACGACGACGACTATCGCTTCCGCAGCAATGCCTCCCGCGACGATCGGGGCTCCCATCGCGACTCGATATCGACCGGCCGCGCCGGCCGGCGCTCCTACGATGACTATGACGAGGACGAGAATCGTGGCCGGCTTTACGGCGGCAGCGCGCGCGATGAAGAGAGCCGCTACGGCGGCTATGAGGGCGAGCGCGGCGATATCTACCACTATGCACCCGGTGGCCGGCGCGGAAGCGATTATGGCTATGGCGGCGGCTCGTCCTATGGTCGCGGTAACTACGAACAGGACGACATGTCCTCGGGCGGTGTCGCCGGCGGGGCGCGCGGCTACGGCTACGCTCAAGGCCCCGGCCATGGCGGCGATCGGTATGCCGGCCGGGGCGGCTCGCTCGGTGGCGTGAGCGACGAGATGGGCGGCAGCCACTCGCAGGGCATGGGTCGCTACGACCAGAATCAGCGCCGCAGCGGATGGTTTAGCGGTCGCCCGGGTGGCGCCGGCCGGTACGGCAGCGAACACGCTGGCATGGCCGGCGGCTATGGGATCGGGGCTTCCGGGCAGGAACACCATCGTGGCAAGGGTCCCAAGGGCTATACGCGATCCGATGACAGGATACGTGAGGACGTCTGCGACTGCCTCACGGACGATCCGATGCTCGATGCCGGCGAGATCGAGGTCCAGGTCAAGAACGGCGAGGTGACCTTGTCCGGCACGGTGTCCGACCGCCTCGCCAAGCGCCACGCCGAGGACATGATCGAGCGGGTGAGCGGCGTGAAGGACGTGCAGAACAACATCCGCGTCAAGGAACGCGACGCGGGCAGGTCGTCGGAAAAACGCGCGTCCGCGTGAAGTCGCGTCGGAAAAAGGGCGCGGTTCGCTGACTGACCGGGCCCTTCTACCGTCAGCCCGGCGTGGCCCGACGGTCGCGGCGGAGTTCCTGGATCACCTGCCAGACGTCGCGCGCCAAGTCGTAGATAGCCGACAGTTCGGTCTCGAGGAAGTCGAGACGGTGCGCGATTCTGCCTTTGTCCTTCTTCATGTTCGTTCTGCCCCCGCAGTTCGTCACGAGTCGGTAGCATGATCTACGCCATTCGGCGCTGTGGACTGCGGTGCGCGTTGCGTTCCCCGTCGAACGGAGTGTGTGCTTCCTGCAGTCCTTCCTTAGGGCACGCCCGGGAAGCGCAACGTGGAAGCGCCGCGACCGTTCGCCGACGCATGGGACTGACCCACGCGAGTTCGAGCGCCGGTGGTTGCCTGTGCGGTGCGATGGCGTGCGCTCGCTCCGCCTCGGAACGTGCATCACTGTTATTGCGGAATGTGCCGGCGATGGACGGGCGCGGCTTTCGCAACCCTTGTCTGGTTCCGGGGCACCGACGTGGTTTGGGAAGGCGACGCGGCCACTCTGCATCGCTCTTCGCCGATCGCCGTGCGCAGCCACTGCGGACGCTGCGGCACATCGCTCGCTCTGGATTATGACGGCCGCGACGATATCGCGCTCTGTGCCGGCAGCCTCGACGATCCCACGCGTGTAACGCCCGTCCACAATTATGGTGTGGAAGGAAAACTTCCTTGGGCCGACGCCTCGAGCCTTCCGGGTAAGCCGACGCGGGAGCGGTGGTAAGAGGGCGCAGGCGCAGGATCGCGTCTCGCTGCGCGGTTCGGGCGTTTGTTGCACGCGATGACTTGCGGGCTAGTATCGCTCGCCCGCTTGCAGAGGAAACAAGAAGAATGACGGCGTTGCTGAATGAGACCGATCTCATCGATCGTATCCTCGCGCACATCGACGGCAAGACGACCGACAAGGGAACGGTGGTCTGGCGCGAGCCGGTCGAGAACTATCATTCGGCCGAGCGCTTCGCGGCGGAGATCGAGGTGCTGCGGCGCGTGCCGATGGCCTTCTGCCCGTCGGCGGCGCTGCCCGAGCCCGGCTCGTACATCGCGCGTACAACGGTCGGCACGCCGTTGCTGGTGGTGCGCGGCACCGACGGCGTCGTGCGCGGCTTCCGCAACGCCTGCCGCCATCGTGGCATGAAGCTGGAGGAGGGCGAGGGCTGCAAGCGCGCCTTCGCCTGTCCCTATCACGCCTGGACCTACGGGCTCGACGGCGCGCTGCGGCACATTCCGGGCGAGGACGGCTTCCCCGGCCTCGACAAGGCAGCGCACGGGCTGGTGCCGGTGGCGGAAGTGCAGGAGCGCAACGGCATCGTGTTCGTGACACAGGACGAGCCCTTGTCGGACGGTCCGCTCGGCGACCTGCCCGAGGTGCTGACCGACGATTACGTGCTGTTCAACAAGATCGAGTTCGACGACAGGGCGAACTGGAAGGTGCTGGGCGAGACCTCGATGGAGGGCTACCACATCAAGGCGCTGCACAATCAGTCCTTCTATCCCTACGGCTACGACAATCTGAACGTGGTCGAGCTGCACGGCCGCAATTCGCGCATCGTCTTCCCGTTCCGCCGCATCGAGAAGCTGCGCAATGTTCCGCGCGAGGAGTGGAGCACGCAGGGACGCATCACCGACGTCCACCAGCTCTTCCCCAACACCCATGTCAGCGTGCTGTCGAGCCACGCGATCCTGATCATCCTGGAGCCGGTCTCGCCATCGGAGACGCATTGGGTCGTCTACCAGCTGGCGCCGCGCATCAAGAACGGCAAGCCACTCGACATCGAGCAGGCGCGCAAGGACGCCAACTTCGTGCAGGAAAGTGGCATCCTCGAAGACCGCCACGCCGCCCGCGAGATCCAGGCCGGCCTGGCATCGGGCGCCAACACCCATTTCACCTTCGGCCACTACGAACAGGCGATTGGGCACTTTCATCGCCACCTCGCCGAACATGTAGAGATGCTGTCCCAAAGGAATAAGACATGACAAAGCGCGTTGAAGGAAAGATCGCCGTCGTCGTCGGCGCCGGCCAGACCCCGGGCGAGACGATCGGCAATGGCGTGGCCATCGCCCAGCTGCTCGCGCGCGAGGGCGCGACGGTGCTTTGCGTCGACCGCAGCGGTGAACGCGCGGAGAAGACGGCGAAGGAAATCTCGTCCACCGGGGCGGTGGTTTCGTCGATGGAGGCCGATATCACGGTCGCCGACGATTGCGATCGCATCATCAAGCTGGCGATGTCGCGCTACGGCCGCGTCGACATTCTGATCAACAATGTCGGCATCGGCGGCGGCGGCGATGCGCCGGCTCACCGCATTGAGGAGCGCGTGTTCGACCGCATCATGGACGTCAATCTCAAGGGCATGTGGCACACGATCAAGGCGGCCATTCCGGTGATGCGCACGCAGAAGTCCGGTTCGATCGTCAACATCTCGTCGCTCGCCGCGACCAGCGGTGCGACGCAGATGGCCTATGAAGTGTCGAAGGCGGCGGTGAACCGACTGACGACCCATGTCGCCCAATCCAATGCGCGCTATGGCGTCCGCGCCAACGCCATCATGATGGGCTTCATGGACACGCCGATGGCCGTTACCGGCATCGCCCAGGCGACCGGCCGATCGACGGAGGAGGTAAGGGCTGAGCGCAATGCCATGGTGCCGCTACGGGGCAAGATGGGCACCGGCTATGATACCGCCTATGCCGCGCTGTTCCTCGCCTCCGACGAAGCGCAGTTCATCACCGGCGAGATCCTGCGCGTCGACGGCGGCATGGGCCTGGGACTGGCTTAACCCTTCAGCGCCGCCTGGCGGGCGCGCAGCTCGTCGCTGGGGCGGATGTCCTTCGACCGGCTGTAGATGGTCATCGCCACCAGCAGCACCGCGACCATGAAGCCGAACAGCGTGCGATAGGCTTCCTCGGAGCGCGCGCCGTCCGGCAGGGGCGCGAAGGCGCCGACGATCACGCCCGACAGGGTCTGCATGCAGGCGACGCCCAGCATCACGCTGGTGTTCATTGCGGCGATGCCGCGGCCGATCAGCCGGTCGGGGAAGATGCCCCGGCCGTGCGTCATCACCATGGTGCTGCAGGGGCTGAGGAAGCCGATCCCGACGATCGCCGCGACGGCGGCCCATAGTGGCGCCCGCGCCCACAGGGCGAGCACGGCGAGGATGACGGCGACCGACAGGGTGCCGGCCATGGCGATGCGCTTGCGCGTGTCGAACACGCGGTCGAGCGGGCTGATGATCAGCATGCCGATCTGGTAGGCGACCACCGCGGCCAGCAGCACGTTGCCGGACTCGACGGACGTCAGCCCGTGGACCTCGCGCAGGAACGGTCCGCCCCACAGGCCCTGTACGGTGAAGGTGCAGGCGTAGTTGCAGAAATTGAGCGCGATGATGAACTTGAGCTGCGGGTTCTTCAGGACCTCGCCCAATCCTTGCATCATCTCCGCCGCCGTCTCGGTCCTGCGGTCGAGGAAGGGATGGCCGGGCGGCGCATCGCGCACGATCACCCAGACGCCCAGCGCCGAGAGCGCGGTGAAGGCGACCATCAGTCCGAACACGCCGCGCCAGCCGATCATCTCCGTGCCCCAGGCGAGCGGCGTGGTGGCGAGCAGGTTGCCCAGCAGGCCGACCGACAGCACGATTCCTGCCAGGGTCGCGAAACGGTCGGGCGGGAACCAGCGCGAGATCACCACCATGCTGCCGATCAGCATGACGCCGAAGCCCGCGCCCATCAGCGCCCGGCCCGCGAGCAGCTGCGGCCAGCCCGAGGCCAGGGTGAATAGCGTCGCGCCGATCACCGCGAGCACCAGCATGCCGGTCACCGTGCGGCGCGGCCCGTAGCGATCGAACAGGAAGCCACAGGGAATCTGCATGGCCGAAAAGCCGAAGAAGAACGCGCCGGTGAGGGCGCCAAGCGCCTCCGGCCCGATGCCGAGGTCGCGCATCAGGTCGAGCCCGATCGTGACATTGGCGGCACGGAAGAAATGGCTGGCGACATAGGCGGTCGCCAGGGTCGCCACGATGATCACGGCCTGCCGCCGGATGCCGGGCGACATCATGAAGCGTTTCCTCTTTCCATTCCCGCTTTCTCGTCCGGCCCAGCCGGCGGTGCGTTGGTCTTGCCTGCCAGTGCTATCGACAGTGGAGGGAGGTCGCAATCGCCGCGCACATCGGCGTTCCGCCCGCCGGATGCGGTTGCGGCCATGCGACTCCTTCCATGGGGGCGTCCGTGGCGGCTACACACGATGCGACCATGCGCTCCCTCGAACCTGCGCCGCTGCGCTCCCTCGAACGACTGGCCATCCACCCGGGCTTGATCGTCGCGGTCACCTGTGCCGGCGCGTTCATCGGGCAGCTCGATGCCAGCATCGTGCAGCTGGCGCTGCCGCGGCTGGCGGACGGGTTCGACGTTCGGGTCGACGCGGTGCGCTGGGTGGCAATCGCCTATCTGTTGGCCTTCGCCGCGAGCCTCGCCGTGTCGGGCCGGGTCTCGGAGATGATGGGCCGCAAGCTGCCCTATCTCCTGGGGTTCGCCCTGTTCACCCTGGCCTCGCTGCTCTGCGGCTGGGCCGAGACGCTGGAGCAGCTCGTAGTGCTGCGGGCGCTGCAGGGCGTCGGTGGCGGCCTGCTCGGGGCCAACAGCATGACCATCCTGGTGACCGCAGTGCCGCAGGAAAGGCGCCCCCACGCGATCGGCTGGTTCACCACGGCGCAGGCCGTGGGCGTCAGCACAGGACCGATCGTCGGCGGCTTCCTGCTCGAGCTGTTGGGCTGGCGCTGGATCTTCTGGGCGGCGGTGCCCTTCGGTCTGCTGGCCTTCGTGCTGGGTTGGCTGGTGCTGCCACGGTCTCGAGCGGAGGACATCAAGCGGGACGAGACCTTCGACCTCGCGGGCGCGGTGCTGCTGGTGCCGGCGGTCGGATTGGGCGTGCTTGCCCTTACGCAGGTCTCCGTCTGGCCGCTGGCTTCACCCGCGATGCTGGGCAGCGCGGCCGCGTCGCTATTGTTCCTCGTGCTGTTCCTGCGCCGCGAGAAGAAGACGCGCTGGCCGGTCGTCGACGTCGAATTGTTCCGCACGCGCGACTTCGCGACGGGCTTCGTGGGCGTCGTGATGGGCTACGCGCTGCTCTACGGCATGCTGTTCCTGATGTCCTTCGCCTTCGTGAAGGGGCTCGACAACAGGGCCCACGTGGCCGGACTGAAGCTCGCCACCATTCCCATCCTGCTCGGTCTTGTCGCACCGCTCGCCGCGCGGCTTGGCGCGCACTTCGGCGCGCGGCGGATCGGCATCACGGGGATGGCGCTGTGCCTGGTGGCGATCCTCGCGCTCGTCGCCATCGCCTTCGGGCCCGACAGGCTGGTGGTGCGCCTCGTCGCACTTGCCTTGTTCGGGGCCGGGCTCGGCCTGTTCCTGGCGCCCAACAGCCACGCCACAATCGATGCGGCGCCGAAGGCCCATGCCGCGTCGGCCGGCGGCCTGGTCAATCTCGGCCGCGTGCTGGGAAGCTGCATCGGCGTGTCGGCCGCTTCCTCGACCCTGTCGTGGCGTCTCGGCCTGTCCGGCAGCGCCGACCGGATGGGGCCAGCCTTCGTCGAGGCGGTGGCCGGCAGCCTGTTCGTCCTGGCGGCCTTCGCGCTCGTGGCGATCGTGGCATCGCTGATGTCCAGGCCAACGGCTTCGGCATTATGACCCGGCCCTTGGTTCCTCAAGGCCGGTCGAGAAGGCGGGCCGTAGCGACAGCCACGGGTTCGCCGCGGGCATTGTAGATGCCGAGGGCGAGTGCGCCGCCGTCCAGACGGTGGCCTTCGACACTCAGCACGTCGTCGCGCTGGAGCATGCGGGGGAAGGTAGCGTCGAGACTTCCGCGCGCGATCCACGCATCGTTGCCCAGAATGTCCTGCGCGAAGCGGGACAGGTAGGCGAAGGACATCATCGCCGCCGGGATCGCGACGCGGGCGCCGATCGCCTGCGCCAGCCGGTCATGGGTGTGGTAATTCTCGGCCGGCAGACTGAACAGGCGCGACTTCTCCAGCGACATCTCGATGCGGCGGGGCGGAAGCTCGCTGGGGGATGCCGCATCGGGTGCGGGAGAGGGAGCCGCCGCGCGCTGCACCTCGTCGCTGCGGATGGCGCAACCATGGTCGTAGACCGCGAGCGCTGCGCCGTCGGCATCGAAGAACGACGCGCGCATCACGATGAAATCACGCCCGCGCCGCCGGTACTTCTCCGTCACCGCAACCTCGGCCCGGACCGGGCGGCCGAGGCGGAACGGCCGCAGGAAGCGCGCCGCCGATTTGCCGTGCAGGAACGGCGTGCCGACCAGATGGCCGTGGCTTTGCCGGAACAGGCTGAAATGCCCGATCTCCCCGGGCGCGCGCAGGTAGAAGCCGGATGGAAACCACATGTATGTCGACAGGAACAGCGGATGCACGAGCGCGTCCGCCGGATCGCCCACCAGCCAGCCGCTTTCGTCCTCGACGGCATAGGCGAACTTCCGCACCTGTTCGATAGCCGGACTGAAAAAGGTCGATCCCAGCAGCAGGGGAACGGGCAGTTCTTCGAACGTGGGGATCGCCGTTGGTTTCATGGCGCGTGACACCTATCGACTTGTGCCGGCCGATGCAAAGCCACGCCGGAAACGGTGGCGACGCACCGCTTGATCTGGATCATCGCCAAAGGTTATTGAAGGCGTCATGCAGTTTGTCCGCATTGGGCACTAGTATTGCGAAGCCTCCCAAGCCGGGTTGACGTGGCTTCGATAAGATCTGGAGTTGAGAGATGAGATACGGGCCGCGCGGTGTTTCACACCTCTCCTTCGGCCTGCGGCGCGTGGTGCCGGGTCTCCTTCTCGCGCTCGCCGCCGCTCTGCCGGCCGGGGCCCAGACCAAACCCACAGACAACGCGCCGCCGGTGGTTCTGGTGCGGCCGGTCGAGGTGCGGACCCTGGCGCCGCAGTCGGAATATGTCGGCCGGCTCGCCGTGTTCGACAAGGTCGAGCTGCGGGCGCGCGTGAAGGGCGTGCTGGGCAAGCGGGAGTTCGCCGATGGAGCCAAGGTGGCGGAAGGCCAGCTCCTGTTCACCATCGACCCCACGCCCTACCGCATCGCGGTGAACCAGAAGCGGGCGCTGCGCGACGGCGCGCAGGCGGCGCTGATCAACGCCGACGCGCAGCTGAAGCGCGCGGCCGAGCTGCTGCGCACCAACAACGTCTCCCAGGTCTCCTACGACCAGCGGCTGGCCGAGCAGCTGCAGGCCAAGGCGACGCTCGACGATGCCCAGGCGCAGCTCGACGATGCCGAGCTGCAACTCTCCTACACGCAGATCACCGCGCCGATCGCCGGCCTGATCGGTCGCGCCAGCGTGGCGCCCGGCAACATCGTCGGTCCGGAATCGGGCGTGCTCGCCACCATCGTGAACGAGCGCCAGATCCGTGCCCTGTTCTCGGTCCCGCAGGCGGACCTGCTGAACGTGCGCCGCGACCTGCGCACGGGCGAGGCGCTGGCCGTGCGGCTGCGCCTGGCCGACGGCAAGCTCTACCCCGAGAAGGGCAAGGTCGACTTCATCGATGTCGCGGTCGATCCCACCACCGACGGGCAGATGGCGCGCGCGGTGTTCGAGAACGCCGACGAGCTGCTGACCGACGGCCAGACGGTGCGGGTGATCGTCGAGGGCAACGAGCCTGCAAAGGTGATGGTGGTGCCGCAGGCGGCGATGGCGATCGACCAGACCGGGCGCTACGTCTATGTCGTCGATGGCAAGGGCGTCGTCGAGCAGCGCCGCATCACCGTCGACTTCGTGCGCGACGGCATGATCGCGGTGACGGGCGGCCTCAAGGAGGGCGACCGGGTCATCGTGCAGGGCCAGCAGCGGGTGCGTGCGGGCATGGCGGTCGAGGCGCAGGCCGCGCCGGCCGTCGCCGGCCAGCCGAAGCGCTGATCCCATGGGCATCGCCGCCGTCTTCATCCGCCGCCCGCGGCTCGCCTTCGTCGTCTCCGCGATCATGGTCATCGCGGGCCTGCTGGCGCTGAACAGCCTGCCGATCGCGCAGTTCCCCAACATCGTGCCGCCGGAAGTCACTGTCACGACCAGCTATCCCGGCGCCTCGGCCCAGGTGGTCGAGGAGAGCGTGGCGCAGATCATCGAGCGCAACGTCAACGGCGTCGAGAACTCGATCTCGATGAAGTCGACCTCGGGCAGCGACGGCAGCTACAGCCTCAGCGTCTATTTCAAGGTCGGCTCGAATCCGCAGGACCACACGGTCAACGTCAACAACCGCATCAACCGCGCCATGCCGCAGCTGCCCGACGAGGTACAGCGCAACGGCGTGCTGGTGAAGAAGCAGTCCTCGGCGCTGCTGCAGGTGGTCGCCGTCTATTCGCCGAAGGGCACGCGCGACGCGCTGTTCCTGTCGAACTTCGCCACCATCAACGTGCTCGACGCCATGCAGAGGGTGCCGGGCGTCGGCTCGGCTGGCCTGTTCGGCGGGCTCGACTATGCCATGCGCGTGTGGCTCGACCTCGACCGCATGTCGAGCCTCGGTGTCACCTCGCAGGACGTGGTGAAGGCGATCGAGGCCAAGAACATGCAGGCCGCCGTCGGCCGGGTCGGCGCCGCGCCGCTGCTCGACGGCGTCGACTTCCAGCTCAACATCACGGCCAAGGGCCGCCTGACCTCGGCCGAGGAGTTCGGCAACATCACCGTGCGGGCGAACCCCGACGGCGCGCTGCTGCGCATCCGCGACATCGGCCGGGTCGAGCTGGGCTCGGCCAATGCCGACGTCACCACGCGCTACAATGGCAAGCCGGCGGCCGGCATCAACGTCTACCAGCTGGCCGGCGCCAACGCGCTCGAGACCGCCGAGGGCGTGCGCCAGGTGCTGAAGGACCTGCAGGACAGGCTGCCCGAGGATGTCGCCTTCGAGGTGATGTACGACACGACCGTGTTCGTCGAGGCGACGATCAAGAGCGTGGTGAAGACCCTGATCGAGGCCTTCGTGCTGGTCGCGGTCGTGGTCTTCCTGTTCCTCGGCAGCGTCCGCGCGACCCTGATCCCCATCATCGCCGTGCCGGTGGCGCTGATCGGCACCTTCGCGGTGATGCAGATGATGGGCTTCTCGCTCAACACTGTGTCGCTGCTGGCGCTGGTGCTGGCCATCGGCATCGTGGTCGACGACGCCATCGTCGTGGTCGAGGCGGTCGAGCACACATTGGAGAAGGAGCCGCATCTCACGCCGGCCGAGGCCACCGAGAAGGCGATGGCCGAGGTCACGGGACCGATCATCGCCATCACCCTGGTGCTGCTCTCGGTCTTTATCCCGACGGCCTTCATGCCGGGCATTGCCGGCAAGCTCTATCAGCAGTTCGCACTCACCATCTCGGTCGCCATGGTGATCTCGGCGATCAACGCGCTGTCGCTGTCGCCCGCTTTATGCGCGCTGCTGCTCACCCGTCGCGGCGCGCCGCGCGGCCTGATGGCCCGCCTCCAGCGCGGCATCGATGCCACGCGCAATGGCTACCTGAGGCTCGCGGCGCCGCTGATCAGACGCAGCGTGCTGGCGGTCGGGCTGGTCGTCCTGTTCGCGCTGGCGACCGGCGGGCTGCTGCGCATCGTGCCCACCGGCTTCCTGCCCGAGGAGGACCAGTCTTCCTTCATGGCCGAGATCCAGCTGCCCGACGCCGCCTCGACCAGCCGCACCCTGGAGGCGGTGACCGAGGTCGAGGCCATGCTGACGGGCCAGCCGTGGCTGCAGAACTTCTTCACCGTGAGCGGCAACAGTCTGCTCGACGGGCTGAACCTGCCCAACCGCGCCATGATGATCGTGTCGCTGAAGCCCTATGCCGAGCGGCCCGGTCACGAGATGTCGGCCTTCGCGGTGCTGGAGCGGCTCAACAAGGCGTTCCAGCGGGTGGCCGCAGCCAACATCTACGCGTTCAACCCGCCGCCGATCGCCGGGCTCGGCAACTCGTCGGGCTTCGAGTTCGAGGTGCAGAGCCTCACCGGCGCCCCGCCGGAGGAGATCGTGGCGGTGGCGCGCGGCGTCATCAACGCGGCGCAGAGCGCGCCCGAGCTGGCCGGCGTCTTCACCACCTACAGCGCCTCGACGCCGCAGATCCGGCTCGAGCTCGACCGCGACCGCGCCGAGACGCTGGGCGTCGCCATCCCGGACATCTTCGCCGCCCTGCAGACCGCGATGGGCAGCAAGAACGTCAACAACTTCAACATGTTCGGCCGCACCTGGACGGTGCGCGTGCAGGCCGACGCCGCCGACCGCCGAACCATCGAGGACGTCAACCGCGTGCGCGTGCGCTCGTCCAACGGCACCCTGGTGCCGCTGCAGGCGATGGCGACGCTGGAACTCACGACCGCGCCTGCCACCATCAACCGCTACAACAACCTGCGTTCGGTCACGCTGAACGGCGCGCCGGCCGCCGGCTATTCCTCGGGCGAGGCGATCGCGGCGATGGAGCGGGTGGCGCGCGCCAGCCTGCCGCCGGGCTACGGCTTCCAATGGGCCGGCACCGCACAGCAGGAGAAGGAGGCAGGCAGCCAGACCGGCTTCGTGCTCGCTCTCGCGGTGCTGTTCGCCTACCTGTTCCTGGTCGGCCTCTACGAGAGCCTGGCGCTGCCGGTGGCGGCGCTGCTGTCAGTGATCGTCGGCCTGTTCGGCGCGCTGGCGGCGCTGTGGCTGACCGGCCTCGCCAACAACATCTACGCCCAGATCGGCATCGTCGTGCTGATCGCACTGGCGGCCAAGAACGCGATCCTGGTGATCGAAGTGGCCATGCACGAGCGCGCGGGCGGCAGCGACCCGGTGACGGCCGCCACCTCGGCCGCCGGCCAGCGCTTCCGCGCCGTGATGATGACCTCCTTCGCCTTCATCCTGGGCCTCGTGCCGCTGGTGATCGCCTCGGGCGCGGGCGCGGCGACCCAGCGCGCGGTCGGCACGGCCGTGTTCGGCGGCATGCTGGCCGCCTCCTGCCTCGGGATCTTCGTGATCCCGGGCCTCTACGTCGCCTTCGAGAAGATGCGTCGGGCCGTGCCCGAACTGCTGCGCAAGCTGTTCCGCGGTCTGAAGCGTCCGGAGAAGCGCCAAGGCTGATACGTCACCGCGCGCACGGCGACTTGCAGGGAGTCACGTTGGCCTCGCCCGAAAGGCAGGAGCAGATTGTCGCGCGAGGACGCCGTCGTTAAGCTGCCGTGCTTGCTGCTCCACCGGGAGGTGCCGCGTGTCCGCGAGAACCGTCCTCATCACGATCGGAGTTTCGGCCTGGCTGCTGGCGTCGGCGGTGGTCTTTCTTTTCGTCACCTACACGACTTTCTTCGGTATCGCCGTCATCGGCCTCGCCATTTGCTGGATCGCCACGCAGTTCGAACTGGATGGGAATGCGCCGGTGGGTAACGGCCTCAATCCGGGATTCCTTGCAGCGCAAATGGAGGCCAAGCGCGGCCTGTCGAAGGAGCAGCGTCTCTCCGTGCAGCACGAGCAGTCGCTTGCGAACCAGTCGGCCCGCTTCTTCAGGTTGTTTGGCCTGGGGCTCGTCGTCATCGGCCTGTGCGGCGGGCTCTACTATCAGCTCTGATGCCGGCTCAGCCGGCCCCTGATCTGACCGGCGCGCTTGCGCAGCCGCTGGCGCAGACCGCGGAGCAGGCCGCCGTTGGACATCGCCTCGAACACGTCATCGGGACCCTCCGGGTCGAGCACCTGGTTGTCGGCCAGCCACTTCTCGACATCCTCGAGGTCGGGGATCTCGTAGGGACGCAGCGAACGTCCGTCGCCGCGCAGCGCCTCGACGGCCCCGATCAGCGAGCCCTTCGTCTCGATCGCAGCGGCGACCTTGTCTGCCGGAACGCCCAGATGTTCGGCGAGCAGGCTGTCACGCAGCGCGCGGATCTCGTCCGCGGCGCCCGCGTTGCCGGGATGGGCGGCATCGATCGTGACATCGCATTCCGTGTCGAGGCGCATCGAGCGGTTGTTCATGTTGGACGAGCCGACATGCAGCACCTCGTCGTCGACGATCGTCATCTTGGCGTGCACGTAGATCGGCGCGCCCTGTTCGGTGAACGGGTGATAGATCCGCAGGCGCCGGTGCCGGTCGAGATGGCGCAGCGCCCCGCAGAGCCGGGCCCGCGCCGTGTCCATGGCGACCGGCTCCAGCCAGCCCTGCGAGCTGAAGGGATTGATCAGGACGATCTCCGGCCCGTCGGGTTCCTCCAGCCGGTGCGCGATCGCCTCGGCGATACGGCGCGACGCGAAATACTGGCTTTCGGCGTAGACGTAGCGCCGCGCCCGGGCGATCAGCGCCAGATACGTCGCCTCGATCTCGTGCACGGCTTCTTCGCCATCGCCCGCCGGGCGCGACCGGCAGATCGCCACCGCGATGTCACGGAACTGCACGCCGAGCCCATCGGGCCAGCAATCGCCGCAGTCCTCGACCGGCGCGAGTTCCGCGCCGCCGGCCTTCCGCCAGCGATGCCGCGCCAGCGCGCCCAACGCCGCCGCGACCGGGCCTTCGAGGATGGTGGTCGCGTCGTGCCAGGGCGCGTAGGGACTGCCGTCGGGGCCGACGCGGCGCGGGTCGTGGTCGCGATGCTCCGGCGTGTCCCAGCGATTGCTGGTCATGTCGATGCCGCCGCAGAAGGCCAGGCAGTCGTCGATCACGACGATCTTGTGATGATGCGAGGCGCCCAGCGTGGCGGCACTGTCGAGGCGCGTGTGGATGCGGCGGTGCGCCATCCAGCGCATCAGGGTGAAGATCGTGGTGCCGCGGAACAGGGTCCGCACCGCGCCCATGTTCCAGCGCAGCAGGAAGACTTCCAGCTCGGGATTGCGCTTCACCAGCCACAGCACGAACTCGCCCAGGGTGCGCGGCTCGCCCGGCAGCCGCTCGTCGGAAAGCTCGATGCGGGCGTCGAAGTCCCAGCCGATCAGCATGATGCGCTTGCGCGCCTTCAGCATCGCCTTGCGGCCGACCTCGAAATAGGCCTTGGCGTCGACGATCAATCCGGCGCGCGTCGCTTTCTCCCGCCGCCAGAAAAGAGCGCTGTCGTTGCCTTCTTGCGCTTCCATCCGGTCAATGTAGCGCATGGGGCAGCCGCGTGAGGGAGGAAGGAGCAGGCGGGTTCAGAAGTGCCAGGCGAGGCGCAGCGTTGCGCTCTGGTTCAGGTACGATGTCCCGGTCGAGAGTCCGTAGGCCGCCTTGGCCTCGAACCCATGGGCGCGATAGACCTGCAGCCCGGCCTCGAGTGTGGCCAGCACGTTGGGTCCGCTCACCGACGCCTGGAACGAACCCAGCGTCGACAGCGGACCGGAGACGAACCAGGTCTGGAAACTGGAGCTGCTGTCGGGAATCACGGTGGCGCCCGCCACGAGATAGGGCCGCAGGATCGTGCCTTCGGCAAAGTCGATCCGGCCGCCGACCTCCAGCGCTGGCTCGATCGCCGGGCGTATCGTGCTCTCGCCGCCGAAGCCCATCGCCAGTCCGGACCCGCCGGACTCCTGGAACGCCGGCCGGTTGAAATAGCGCAGCTCGAGGTCGAGGCGCGGACGCAGGTACCAGCCCTCGAAGGGAAACTCGTAGGCGCCGCGCAGCCGCGCGCTCCCGCCATAGGAGGTGGTCGAGCCGGTGATCTGGCCCGCCTCGCGTTGCAGGCCGGTGACGCTCGTGCCGAAGGCCAGCCCGGCCGCCAGAAGCCACGGCCCGCGCACCATCTTGAGCGTGAGGGCGCCGTCGTAGGTCTGGGCGGTGCTCGACACGTATCCGCCCCCTGCCTGACCTGACGAGAAACCGATCCCCAGGAAGCCGCCCAGAAACCAGTCCTCGGCCACCTGCTTCTGGCCACCGATGCGAAAGACGGCGGCCTGCGACGTGCCGGCGGCATCGCCTGCGCCCTGGCTGGTCCATTGGCCGGAAACGGTGCCCCACAGGCAGCCATCCTCGGTCAGCAGGAGCGAACCGCCCGCGAACACCGGGCAGCTGAAGCCCTGCGTCGGCGAAACCGCGGCGCCGGCGGCCGTTCTCGCCGCCGCCCCGGCCGCGCCGGTCGTTCCACCTGCGCCCATGGAGGCCGTGATCATCGTCGCCGCGATGACGACGTCGGCGACGATCGCCGCATCCCGCGGCGGCAGACCCTGAGAGGCCAGCGCGTTCTGCAACGTCGAATCGATCCGTGAAAGGGTGCCCGGCCGTCGGAAGTCTTCCGCCCGGGCGGAGTTCGTGCCCAGGACGAATGCGCCGGCCAGTGCCAGCAGGCCGATACGTCGCATGGGTTACGCCCTCTCGAACAGCCGAACGCTCGTCGATGCCAGTCGCCCGCATCGACATACTCACGCTCGTCCTCTCGCACGGGCGGACACCGCCGCCAAGCAAATACGCTCCCTGTCTGGTCCGGGTCGGAACCGGTGGTCCGTCCATCGCTGTCTCGATGCTGGGGAGCCGCGGCCGTGGTATCTGGAGGCATGGCAACGACGGGAATGCGGGAAAAGTTCCAGGGCCTTTATTTCGGCGACGGTCCGGAAGCGCGACGGTTCCGCTACGGGCTGGTCGGCTTCGACCTTGCCACCATCGGTCTTTTCTTCATCGCGCCGTTCGGCGGGCACCAGCCGTGGATGATCGCCCTCGATCTCGCCCTCGGCATCCTGCTGTCGGTCGAGTTCGGGGTGCGGCTCTGGGTGCAGCGCCGGCCGCTGCGCCATCTCATCAGTATTTCCTCGGCGGCCGACCTGATCGTGATCCTGTCGCTGCTGCTGCCGGTCTTCGTCGAGAACCTGGCTTTCCTGCGCATCGCGCGGGCGCTGCGGCTGCTGCGCTCCTACCACCTGCTGCGCGACCTGCGGCGGGACTCGGAGTGGTTCCGCCGCAACGAGGACATCATCCAGCGCACGGTCAATCTCGGCGTCTTCATCTTCATCGTGACGTCGGTGGTCTACGTCACCCAGCACAACATCAATCCTCACCTCGCCACCTACATCGACGCGCTCTACTTCACCATCACCACCCTCACGACGACGGGTTTCGGCGACATCACCCTGACCGGGCCGGGCGGCCGGCTGCTCGCCGTGATCATCATGGTCGTGGGCGTCAGCCTCTTCCTGCGCCTGCTGCAGGCCATCTTCCGGCCCAACAAGGTCCGCTTCGAATGCCCGTCCTGCGCGCTGCTCGTGCACGACATCGACGCGGTCCACTGCAAGCACTGCGGCATCGTCCTGCAGATCCCCAACGAGGGCATTTAGAATCCGCGAAGAGGAAAGGTCCCTCGCTGCGCTCGGGATGACAGCGATGGCTGCATAGACGCATCGTGCCAACCCGGGCCCCGTTGTCATCCCGAACGCAGTGAGGGACCCTTGGTCGACGGACGCTACAGCGCCGGCCCGGCGAGAATGCTCCGAGCCTCCGTCGCGATCGTCTCGGCGATGGTGGCGTAGCTTTCGGCATAGGCCGAGCCATCGCGCCACACCGCAGCGAGGGAGCGGCTGGCGCTCCAGCCGGTCATGGGGAGGCGGGTGACCATGTCGCTGCCGCCGACCTCCGAGCGCAGATAGAGTTCCGGCAGGATCGCGAAGCCCAGGCCCGAGCCGCACATCTGGCGCAGGCTGTCGAGACTCGTGCCCTCATAGTCCTCGAGCAGGGTCGCCTTGAGGTCCTCGCAGATCTCGCGGGCCTGGCGGTGGGCATGGTGGCGGCGGTCGAGGCTCAGGAACCCGATCCCCGCCACGTCGCCGCGGCGCACCTTCGCCGCTTTGCCCAGCGGATGCTCGGGCGGGCAGACGATGTGCAGCGGCTCACGGAACAGCGGCTCGATGTGCAGGTCGCTGCCGGAGACGGGCAGGGGCGACAGCACCATGTCGAGCTCGCCGCGCGCCAGCTCGCGCGCCTGCTCGTCGGGAATGCCCTCGCGGATGTAGAGCCGCAGGTCGGGAAAGCGCCGGTGCAGCGAGGCCACGATGCGCGGCATGAGGTAGGGGCCGAGCGTCGGCGTGACGCCGAAGCGGATGGTGCCGGCAATGCCGGCGCGCGAGCGCCGCGCCATCTCCTCGGCATCCTTCACGTCGAGCAGGATGCGCCGCGCGCGCGTCACCAGGTCCCGGCCGATCGGGGTCAGCTGCACCGGGCTCTCGTTGCGCTCCACAAGCGTCACGCCGAGTCGCGCCTCCAGCGCCCGCACCTGCTGGCTGAGGGTGGGCTGGGCGACATGCACGGCATCCGCGGCCCGCCGGAAGTTCCGGGAGTCGGCCAGGGCCACCAGGTAGGAGAGTTGGCGCAGCGTGGTCATGCTGATGATAGTCTGTGGCTATCAATTAAGGCGCGTCAAATCTATTTCTGCAATCGCCCGCCGTCGCGCATCTTGCCGGCCTCACCGCAGAGGACGAACGAACATGCGCCGCCCCACCCACTGGACCCTGGTATGACCGAGCTTCTGGTCCAGCCCTTCCTCGGCACGCCGGTCTGGTTCTGGCTGGCGTTCGTCTCGCTGGTGGCGGCACTGACCGCCTTCGACCTCGGCCTCCTGCACAAGGAGGACCGGGTGATGGGCATCGCCGAATCGCTGAAGCTCTCGGCCTTCTACATCTCGATCGCGCTGGCCTTCGGTGTCTGGGTCTGGGTCGAGAAGGGCGACGAGCTCGGCATGCAGTACTTCACCGGCTTCTTCATCGAGAAGGCGCTGTCGATCGACAACATCTTCGTCATCAGCCTGATCTTCACCTTCTTCGCCATCCCGGCGAAGTACCAGTACCGCGCGCTGCTCTGGGGCATCATCGGCGTCATCGTGCTGCGCGGCCTGATGATCGCGGCGGGCGCGGCGCTGGTGAGCGAGGCCTACTGGGTGCTCTACCTGTTCGCCGCCTTCCTGATCGTGACGGGCATAAAAATGTTCTTCACGACCGATTCCGAGCCGGATCTCGCCAACAACGCCGCCATCCGCTGGATCTCGAAACGCATGCGGGTGACCAAGGAGCTGCACGGCGACAAGTTCTTCGTCTTCCGGGCCGACGAGCGCACCGGCCGCAGGGCGCTGGCCGCGACGCCGCTGTTCCTCGCCCTGGTGGTGATCAATCTCGCGGACCTGGTGTTCGCGGTCGACTCGGTGCCGGCGATCTTCGCCATCACCACCGACACGTTCGTGGTCTACACCTCGAACATCATGGCGGTGCTGGGCCTGCGCGCGCTCTACTTCGCGCTCTCGGCCATGATCGACCGCTTCCACTACCTGAAGCACGCGCTGGCCGGGGTGCTGATCTTCATCGGCTCGAAGATCTTCGTCTCGGACTTCCTCCTGGGCGACGCGAAGTTCCCGCCGGTCGCCAGCCTCGCCGTCACCTTCGGCCTGATCGCCGCCGGCATCGCCTGGTCCCTGTGGAAGACGCGGGAGGGGGCGGTGCAGCGGTGAGGGTGGGGGCTGGCTTTCGTCCCCTTGGTCTCCATCGTGGCGGAGCTCCCGTCACTCGCCACCGGACCAGAAAACTAGCGGGCGAGCGGCCGCATGGATGCCATCCCGGTGATCAGCGCCGGCGGTCGCGATGACGTTGCCGGAACCATTCGAAGGCGTCCTTGTAGTCGCTGTATTTTTTCGGCAGGTCCGGGTGTCCGTAGACGGTGATCGTCGCTTGCGGCTCGGCCAGCAGGCGCGAGCCCCAGGCTTCCAACGGGACGGCGTCCGGCAGGTGCTGCATCATCGCCGTCAGAAAAGGCGTCCAGAGTTCTTTGCTTTCAGGCAGGAAGATCGATCTTTGCCGATCGCTCTCGATTAGGAGGCAGCGGGTCATGTCGTACTGTTGCTGGCCCATCTGCGCTGTGACCCGCATCACCCTGGACCAGGCGACGGTCGCCTGGTCGACGCCGTCGAACGTCACCAGGCCGGTTTCGGAAACGGCGCGCAGCCCGTCGAAGGCGGGGCGAGCGGGGCGCCGTTTACACATCGTCAGGCCGCCGCGGCCAACGCCTGCGTCAGGTCCGCGATCAGATCATCCGGATGCTCGATCCCCACCGAGAGTCGGATCGTCGTGTCGAGGACGCCGATGCGGTCGCGGACTTCGAGCGGGACGCCGGAATGCGTCATGGCGGCGGGGTGGCTGGCCAGGGATTCCGTGCCGCCCAGGCTCACCGCGAGCTTGAAGATCTTGAGCGCGTTCAGGAAGGCGAAGGCGTCCTTCTCACCGCCCTTGATGTCGAAGGAGAAGGTCGAGCCGGCGCCGGTGCACTGGCGGTCGTAGAGCGCCTTCTCGGGCGAGCCCTCGGCGAGCAGGCCGAGATAGTGCAGCTTCGCCACCTTGGGATGCGCCGCGAGCCATTCGGCGACCAGGCGGGCGTTGGTGTTGGCGCGCTCCATCCGGAGCCCCAGCGTTTCCAGCGAGCGGCCCAGCATCCAGCAGGAATGCGGGTCGAGCTGGGTGCCGAAGCTGCCGCGCAGGGCGCGGATCGGGGCCATGATCTCCTTCCGGCCCATCGCCGCACCAGCGATCAGGTCGGAATGGCCGCCGACATATTTGGTGAGCGAATAGACCGACACGTCGGCGCCGTGGTCGAGCGGGCGCTGGAAGACCGGCCCCAGCAGGGTGTTGTCGCAGACCAGCACCGGCGCGGGCGTTCCCTGCGCCGCGCCGATCTCGTCGGCGAGGCGGCGCAGCAGGGCGATGTCGACCAGCGTGTTGGTCGGGTTGGCCGGCGTCTCGACCATGATGACGGAGATGCGCCCCTTCGAGCGCGCCTGAGCGACGGCGGTGCGGATCGCGGCCTCGCTCACCCCGTCGACGAAGCCGATGGCGGCGATGCGGAAGCCCGACAAGGTCTTCGCGAGCAGCGTTTCGGTGCCGCCGTAGAGCGGCTGCGAATGCAGCACCACGTCGCCCGGCCGGGCGAAGGCGAGCAGCGTCGTCGAGATCGCCGACATGCCGGAGGAGAAGAGGGCGCAGGTCTCGGCGCCCTCGTAGACCGCGAGCCGGTCCTCGACGATCTCGCTGTTGGGATGGTTGAAGCGCGAATAGACGAGGCCGGCGGCGCTGCCGGCGGGTGGCGTCTTGCGGCCGGCCACGTAGTCGAAGAAGTCGCGGCCCTCCTCGGCCGAGCCGAAGACAAAGGTCGAGGTCAGGAACACCGGCGGCTTCACCGCGCCCTCCGACAGCGCCGGGTCGTAGCCGTAGGAGAGCATCAGCGTCTCGGGGTGGAGCTTGTGGTTGCCGATATGGGTGCGGGACGGGCGCGGCGCGGTCATGGCGTGTCTCCTGTCTCGGGGGGGGGGGGCGTCTCCGCATGATGACGGACCGCCGGGTGAGACGCCATGGCGACGCCGCTTCCGATACTAGACGGCGACGCGCTCCAGAAGCCTGAGAAGCGTGGATCGTTCCTCCCGGCTCAAGCGCCCGAATACTTCGGCCTGAACATCATCCATCACGCGGGAAAGCCGGTCCGCGGCTCTCGACCCTTCATCCGTCAACGAGACCAGGACTCTCCGGCCGTGCCCGGGATCCTTCTCGCGCGATACGAGTCCCCGGTCCTCGAGGGCCCGGACGGTATGAGTGACGTCGCGGGGATCGAGCGCGGCGGCATGGCCGAGTTCGGATTGGCTCAACTGGCCCGCGCTGGCCAGCGCCGCCAGGCAGCGATACGCGTATCCATCGACTCCGGCCTCGGCCAGGTGCCGGTGCAGGATCTGATGCGATCGCGTCGCGGCAGAACTCAGGATCCAGGTCGGGAGTGAAGCCAGGGGCAGCGACATCGCCTATTGCCTTTTTGTTGGTGATACCAATATAATGTTGGTAACACCAATATTATACGAGAGAGCCATGTCGATCGCACGTCCTTTGCCAACGGTGATCGGTCCAACGGAAAACGCCCTGCGCACGCTGCTCGCCCGAATCCTGTCGACGACCCGGATAAAGACCTATCAGGCGTGGGTCGTCCTCAATGCCGCGAGCGCAGCGGATGCGCCGCCGCCCGGCGGAAACTGGAAGCCTGCCGTCGCCGACGCTCTCAAGGTCGAGGTCGGCGAAGTCGATGGCCTGGTCGCACAACTTCGCGCCGCGGGTCTGGTCCATGACGATGGCTCGCTGACGGCTTCGGGAACGGGAGAACTGGCTGCGGGCCGTGCCGCCGTCTCCGCGGCGACATCCCGCCTCGTCGAAGGCGTCGGCGAAGACGAACAGGCGACGGCCCGCCGGGTGCTCGATCACATTCGTCGCAAGGCAGACGAGTTGCTGCGGCTCTGAATCGAGCGGGCGGCCATCGTCTGCCGCATCTTCCACAAATGCGGCGCGGTTGATCAGGACCCCATCAGCGCCGCGATCTCCGCGCGCACGCCGGCCGAGCGGCGGTAGTACTGGTGCGAGCCGGCGAAGCCCGTGTCGTAGTCGGTGAAGCCGCTGCAATCGACCAGGCGGTAGGTGGCGGGCGGGAACAGGACGGCATCGCCGCCGCCGCGCGGCCCGTCCTGGCCGAGGCGATGGCAGAAGTTCAGCGTCTCGCTCAATTTGTCGAGCACCTGGTCGTGGCGGTTGTGCAGGAAGGTGATGCGGCGGCCCAGCCGGCAGAGCGGTGCAAGGCTGTTGGTCACGGAAGCGTCGAAGGCATCGTCGACGATGTCGGCCGCGGCCATGAAGATGTGGTCGAACATCCCGGCATCGCCGTTGCCATTGTCGAACCAGGCCTGCACCGCCGCCTGCAGTGCGAGGTTGCCCATGCTGTGGGTCAGCAGGAAGGTCCGGCGTCCGTTCGCCCGCGCCTTCTCGAGGATGGGCAGCAGGTTGGCGAAGAAGCGCATCAGCGGCAGGCCCGAGCCGCCGGCCATCCGCTGGTCCGAGCGATAGGGCAGGGTCGGGAAGGGGATGGTCAGCAACTGGCCGCGCGAGGGCCAGCTGAAGGTGACGATTGCGGTGTCCGCATCGCTCACGCCCGAGGCGGCCAGCCATTCGCGGTTGAAGGCGGCGCGCGTCAGCGCATCCTCGAAGCTGTTTGCGAAGCCGTGGATGAAGACCAGGATGTTGCGCCCGCCCTCGGCCAGGTCGTCGAATGCCGCCGGGCTGAAGCCGCCCTTCTGCAGGTCGTTCAGCGAGCGGATCGCGCCCACCGTGTCGGCCGTGAGGCCGGCGCTGTCGACGAAGGCCGTGCCGTAGGTGACCTGCAGCGGATTGTCGGGCGCGGTCATGAAGAACGTGTAGTTCTCCGGCCGGTCCGCCGGATGGTTGGCGATCCTGTTGGTGGCGAAATAGACGGTGGTCGTCACTGGCCTCTCCCCGCATGCACCATGCGAGCGTGATCGTGCGCGGATTCCTGTCAACGTGCATCCCTGCACATCACGACGCTGCTTTCGTTAAGTGCGAAACCGGGCACAACGATACACTCACAGATTGCAGGCAAATCTACAGCGCGATATGTGTCGAACGTCGGCCCGCTGTTGGGGAGCAGTTCGCTGCCGACGCAATGCCGGAAGTACAGGCTGAATAAGAGCCAGTCCGGTCTTGGAGGCAGTGTGGCGGTTCCGGCGTGCATTGAGTGGGCGACTTGCGGCGGCAGGCCGGGCAACCGGCCGATCCGCCGCGCGACGGTCGCCACCTGCCGCCTCGCCATCGCCCCGGCCCTCGACCTCACCCATTCCCGTTTCGCTTTCGTCGCGTAGGACATACCCATGCCCGGCACCGCCACGACCATTCTCATCGACGGCACGCCGACCGACGGCGCGGACAAATATATCGACAGCCTGGTCTGGGGCGGCAGATGGATCGATGGCGATGGCGGCAAGGTCACGATTTCCTATGCCGCCGCCAACGGAGAGTATGAAGGCGCCGATACGGTCGGCTGGTCGGCGGAAGCTCTCGTGGGGCTCGACAGCGCCCTGGCGCTTTGGGCGAGTGTGGCGAACATCGAGTTCGTCAAGGTGACGGCGTCCGAGGCGGATGTCCTGTTCTGGGCCGGAACGCAGTCGCAGGCCGGCGGACGCGGCATCCTCGGATGGAGCCAAATCCCCGGCTACAACGATACCGAGGTTCTCAATACCCTGTTCAACGCCCAGGATTCGTCCTGGGACTGGGGGTGGTACGGCAACGCGTTCACGCCGGGATCGTATGCGTCCGTAACCCTGGTCCACGAAATTGGTCATTTGCTGGGACTAGCCCATCCACACGATGGCGGATCTGCTCCGGACGCGACGGCGTTCCCTGGAGTCGTCTGGCCCTGGGACGACGGATATGGGTGGAACGTCGGCTTCTACACGACGATGACCTACAATGACGGGTATCCCTATTTTGACCCGGGCTTCTACTCTGAGGAATACGGCCTTCAGTACGGTCCCATGGCGCTGGACATCGCCGCCATTCAGACGATCTACGGAGCGAACACGACCTACGCGTCCGGCAACGACACCTACTACCTGCCGACGACCGACGGATTGGGGACGCACTGGTCCTGTATCTGGGACACCGGAGGCATAGACACGATCTCGAATGCCGGATCGTCGCTCATGGCATCGATTTACCTGTCGACAACGGTGCCGTACGGAACCGGCGTCTGGTCCTATGTGCAGGGCAATGGCATCACCGTTCACGGCGGCTACTCGATCGCGAAAGACGTCGTCATCGAGAATGCGATCGGTGGCTCAAATCAGGATACGCTCGAAGGCAACTCGGCCAACAACGTGCTCGATGGCCGGGAGCTCGACGATTACATGGCCGGCCTTGGCGGCGACGACACCTATTACGTCGACCATGTGGACGATCAGGTCGTCGAACAGGTGGGCGAGGGTATCGACACAGTTTACGCGTCGGTCGACTACACCCTGAGCGCCAACGTCGAGAATCTCATTCTTGCTGGTGTCGACGCGACCAAAGGCACCGGCAACGAGCTGGACAACGTCCTGACCGGCAACGACCTGGCGAACGATCTTCTCGGCCTGGCGGGCAACGACACCCTCTATGGAGGCGTCGGTGACGACCTGCTCGAGGGCGGCGCGGGCAGCGACGTGCTGGTGGGGGGCCTCGGCGCCGACGCGCTGTCGGGCGGCGATGATGCCGA